>NZ_JNXD01000001.1:0-1119494 GCF_000725785.1 Streptomyces flavovariabilis
AGGGCAACGGCGTTCACCAGGCCATGCTCGGCATCGCCCGGCTACACAACCTGGCCCTCGCCCGATAACCCACGCCCCATACGGGACAACCTCTAGGCATGGGCTCCGCAGTCACAGCGATAAGATGCGGAAGCCGACCACGCCTGTGCCTGATCATCTGCAGGAACTCGTGGCGGATGTTCTGCACCCGGTCGGACCGGATCGTCCACTTGCAAGAGATGGCCGCGTGTAGAAATGGGCGAGAATCCGGAGGGGAATCCTGCGTGACACCGACAGTAACGTCAGGCCTGATCAGGTAGTCGAGCCCGAGATCGGCACTCAGGACGGGATTCTTGCCAACAACCTTCTTGAGGTTCCCTAAGTGGGCGTACTGCGATAAGTCTGCAATTACCTTCCTATGGCACACGTGCCATAGGAAGGTAATATCGCTTTTAAGTAGGGATTTTTCCAAATCCTTTTGCGTGAGTCGCTCCAGCGCGGGGCCAAGACTCGTCGGTGTCCCCTCCAGAATCACCTCTGGCGTCACTCCCAGGTGATCAAGAATTTTCGCTGCCAGCGCCTTGGAAGCCTTGCTGTTGCTGTCGGCGCTGTTTGGTACTGGTTTCCCTGATGCCTTCAGCTTTTTCCACCCGAGGAGCTGGGTGGCGAAAGATGCAATCATGTGTGCGCCTCACCTCGTGTGAGAGGGGAGCGACGGAGCCATTTCTGGTGGGTCGTCCGGAGTGGCGATCACCCAGGGCTGCCCATCTAGGATTACGTAGGATGCGTCCTCGTGATGTGAACGTTTTGCTGCAACGCGCACGCTGACGAACTCTCCCTCGCGCGGTGGCAGGACTCCGAGTTGTTCGGCCACGGCGCGATGGCTGTCGTAGTCGCCCATGATGAGTATCCCTTCTGCTCTAAGAGCTGAACGAGATCCTCCATTGCCTCTGACCCGCTTCATGTAGTCCTTCTGCTGGGCGACCGTACGAACCACGTTACGGCCGATGCGCCGTCTCTGTACGCGTCGGAAAAGCTCATTGAGGCGCTGCTGCCCTGAATTCAGAGCAAAGACCGCGTCGCGGTCACAGGGGTCCATATGGAGAAGCACGTTTTCAGGTAGTGCTGAGTCGTGCCACAGCCAGTCGATCTTGTCTCGGTGTATCGCCTTGACGGTCAGCTTCGCATCACGGTTGCTGCCTCTGTTGAGCCATTCCTCCCTGACGCGGAAGAGGCCGGCACTCCAGCGGCTCTCGTAGTCGTTAGCCCAAACGAGTAGACAGAGGTGTCCCCTGGCCTCTGGCGGGATCATCCAGCCACCGAAATTCTGAGAATACTTGCAATCCACCTCAATGCCGGCTATCCGGTAGTCCATTGCGTGACCGTCTGCAAAATCGAACTCGCGCTGGAGATTTATTTCGACAAGAGTTCCCGCATGGGTGCGCTCAGTCTTGTTTAACTTCGCCCAGTCGTAACGCCCTGTAATCTCACCATTCAGCAGCTGATCGATTGTGTTCCGCAGTACGGTGGAAAACCGCTCCCCCGTGGCATCGATGGACATCAGTTCCCTGCGAACTGCCTGCAGCTCTGCGTCGTTCTTAAGCTCCTCGGACAGAGCGATGTTCTGTGCAGCGCTGATGTCGAAAGGCAGCAAATCGAGGCCCCTTAGTGTGAATTGATCGGGATAGTAGCTTCGTTCCTGTGGCGTGAATCTCTGGCTCGGAAACGTACTAGGCGCCGATCGGCGCTAACCGCTGACGCCGGGGGAATCAGAGTGAAGGCCATCACGATCTTTGAGGGATCCGCCGAGCCGTTCCGCACGACAGCCTGAACGTCGGAGTGGCTTCGCCCCTCTACGACGGGGTACAGGAGCGCTACCCCTGTCGCAGGCCCGATCTTGACGTTTTCACCCAGGTGTGCGTCAGTCAACGTTGGCGCTCCATCGATCAGACGCTGAGCCGCCGTTCGGTGTTCGACGCTGGCGATGCGGCCGAAGGAAACCTTGCCGTCCTGTCGGCTTCGGCGGACGAGGGACAACGGCAACGAACCGAGCACGCGTGCCTCTGCGCGTGTGGCGTTGGCAAGACGAGGAGAAAGGAGCAGCCAGTCGTCCACCTTGGCCAGCGTGCCATCGAGCTGGCTGAGATAGGTCAGATGAGGGTCGAAATGTCCTGCGCGTTCCCATTCGAGCTGAGCCAGGACGCTGACGAGGTCACTGTGAGAGACGGTGCCGGTCAGCGCTTCGAAGGTTCGAGTGAGTGAGCTGGAGTGATCTGGCGGATTGCTGAAGGAAGCGGGTGTTGCACTGAGTGAGTCCAGCAAGGGGCGCCAGCGCTCGGTGTTCCTCTTCAGTGCCGTGCTGCTGAGTGGGTACGACGCCGGCTCAATGGGGCGGCCAGGCGACCGAATCTCCACCAGCTCCGCGTTGAACATCTTGTTCCGAGCCGACGGCCTGATCCACGGCAGGTGCTGTGCTACCAAGGGAGGCACTTGCATGGGGGTTATCTGAGGCTGCCCATCGACGACCACTGCGTACTGGGTCAACTGCTCCCGGAACGTCTCCTCGTCGCGGCAGATCGCTTCGTAGGCCTCGTACAGGTCGGCGTATCTGTTGCGTCCGAAAGGCTCCTCCCGTCCGATATAGAGCCGAACCAAGTCTCGGTACCCGGGCCGGAACCCAAACCAGCGACCCATCTGCATGAGAGTGTCTGCCTGTTGGGTCGTGCGTCGGTAATAGGTGACGGTCAGGCCTTCCACGGTGAAGCCACGGGACAGCTTCGTTCCGCCTACCAAGATCTTCCAGACGTGTGGTGTCCGATCGAAGTCGAGGTCCAGCTGGTCGAAGTAGCGGTCGGAGTCACCATTGACGACAATGACGGGCTGTCCGCCTGAGCCGATGCGCTGACGTGCGGCATTGACGTAGGGGCGGAGCTCGTCATAAGAGGCGGGAGCGGGGAGGTCCGACGCCCTAGCTTCACTGACCGGCGAGAAGTCAGAAGTCCAGAGCCCAGCGAGGCGTTGGTGGCCGACGGACGAGCTGTATGCCGCTTGATGCCACATGGAATTGATCAGCAGTGCAAGATCCGCGTGATCGTCCTTCCGTACCGACTGATGCGCGAGCATCGTATGGTGCCGAAAGGGGCCAGCATCCACACCGTGGTCTGCCCGGTACAGCTTAAGCGCCCCAGACAGGACGA
This sequence comes from Streptomyces flavovariabilis, assembly GCF_000725785.1. Classification (NCBI taxonomy): domain Bacteria; kingdom Bacillati; phylum Actinomycetota; class Actinomycetes; order Kitasatosporales; family Streptomycetaceae; genus Streptomyces; species Streptomyces flavovariabilis. The sequence continues at coordinate 3,177 of NZ_JNXD01000001.1, forward strand.
AAGCGTCCATGGCTTCTTGAAGGCGGTCACCCGTGGACTCCTGGACGTCCCGGATGTGTGCCCGCTCCTGGGAGTTGGTGTAGGAGCGTTCGCCCTGAGGTATTGCCAAGTCCAAGTCGTGGAAGTCTTGGGCGCCCATGTACCCAGAGGGGCGAGGCAGTGAGATGAGGAAGTCGCTGGGGAAGATGTCCTCGTGGTCTCCGGGGTCAATGAAGACGTTAGCGAAGGGGGTCGCTGTGTAACCGACGTACTGAGCGCGCGGCAGCAGCCTCAGCAGTTGGGAGAGCAGCCCGTTGATGGCCGTCCGCTCGGTGCTGTTTTGTTCCCACTTCTTGGGATCCAAGGTGTTCACGGATGCCTGGTCGGACTCGTCATCGATGATCAGAGCGGGTAGCTCGCCGAGCAGCCCGTGAATCTGCTTGAGGTCCTTGACGAGCTTGGTCAGAACAGACTTGTTCTTCTTCACCACCAGAACCCGGGCCGCTGCATGGTGGAGGTTCGCGGGGTCGTGTAGCGGGCGGGTCGGTTCGTGCTTCTCGAACTGAAGGGCCCGGATGCCTTGCGCCAGGCTCTTGTAGTCCTTGTCGCGAGTTGTCAGGCGTTCGATGTCAAACGCTCCGAGCGCGGACGGGCGCGCACCGTGCTTGACGAAGTCGTCCCAGTCCTCGTCGTCACCTACATAGTCCACACCAACGAGGGAGTCCAGGTCCGAGACATCAGCGCCTCGCAGGATGTTCTCCTGCCCGATCAGCTCCATGTCGAGGCGGCGTTGCGTCTGAGCGCGCAGCAGGTTGAGCGTGCCGCCCAGCACGATAACCAAGCGGTAGCCGGCGTCGATTGCCTTGGCAGTTACTCCGGTGAAGTTGGCAGTCTTGCCTGACTGCACGTACCCGACGACCAGGCCCTTTGCCTGCCGAGCGGCCGACTGCTCTGGATCACTGAGGCGCTCGACGACTGCCCGGCTTGCCTCATCAAGGCTAGCGATCGCAGTATCGGGCCAGCCTTTGGCGCGGAGCTTCCGCTCATACGACGTCCAGTAGAAGGCGCGAGCAGCAGCTCGCTTCGGGGTGTACCAGGGGGTGAAATCACGCGTGATCACCGTGGGCCCCGAAATGCTCGCCACAGGCACAGCGTCATCCAGCGCCTTGCGCAGATCGCTCCCAAAGCGCAGCCGCTCGTACGCGGCTACCCGCCGTGCATCGCTGCGGGCGGGGATTCCTGACGTCCACTGAGCATCTTCGCCGAAGTCCCAGGCTGTGAGGTGACGGCTCCACAGTGCTCTAAGTGCCTCGTCGCCATTGACGAGGTACCTATAAAACAGTTCCTCGCTCAGGTCGGCGTCCGGGTAGTCCTCGTCTGCTGCGACAGCGGCCCAACGTGCAAAGTGACGGGGCACGTTCAGCATGCCGGCCAGTGCATGGGTGTGAATCTCGAGCAGCACGCTGGCTGGGGTGTCGCTCATGTGCAGGAATCCTCAGTCCGCTCAGAGGTTGAACAAGAATGATTGCGACCGTTGGGGTTCAAGACAGCTGCTGTGTACGCCGCGTGCGTTGGGCGTCCACCGAGGCTAGGAGAATGGTGTTCCAGTAGTCCAGGCGGTCTTGGCGACTCCGCTCCCAGCGCCCCAGTCCGAAGCAGTCCTCAAGGAGCAGGTAGAGCAAGGTCTTGGTGACTGGGGCATCGTTCGCACCGCCACGCCTCCCGTCGTTGAAGTCTTCCCGGTAGGCCTTGTTGATGATGACCGCGTTGCGCTCGCGGTCGAGGTCGAAGAACTGGGTGGGCGGGAGCACGCCCCACGTGAAGCTGATCGGCTCCTCGCCTGGCTTTTCAGGTAGCTCTTCCTTGATGACTCGCTTGACCTTGGGGTCCAGCCCCTTGCCTGGGAGAGTGACAGGCTTGCGGACGATCTCGTTCCGCCTCGAGCCGTCTCTGTAGGCTGTTTCAGCGTCCAGCAGGTAGCTCCGCAATGTATGCCCCTTGTGGCCCACCGCCTTATCAAGACCGTCGGTGAAGGCCGGCGTGACGGTGACGCCCTCCTTCTTCACATCGAGGCTTAGCACGTTGTTCTCACGAGTCGGTAGGTCGACGGCCACCCGGGCGAGAACGTGGTGCCCTTCAGGGTTTCGCCAGCCGTTCCAGCCTCCTGCCTGCACCAAGCGGTCGTTCCGGTAGAAGTAGAAGCCTTGTCTCTCGGTGAGTGAACCGATCTGACGGAAGCCCGCCTGCTTGGACTTAGCAGGCCAGATGTGCGCGGTCAGGTGCAGCTCTCCCAAACCTTCCACGGGGGCCACGAACTGCCGGGGGTAACCCGGCTTTCCCGGCACCTTGTAGCCGAACGGATCCAGGGCTTCCACGGCGATGTGGTCCACTTCCTCGCCGAGGCCGCCCTCCCCACTGCTCACGTCCCATACCGCTATGTCCAGCTGCAGGCCGCGTTCCAGATACCGGTGCAGATAGAGGCCCAGGTGAGACTCGAGGCGGGAAATCGCTTTCGACAGGAACTGGTCGCTCTGGCCGCGTGCGACCGTCTCAAAAGCCCGCACGCCATCCCAGCGCACGACGGTTCCCTGCCACTCGATGATTCCGTCATAGCGGTCGACTAGAGCCTGGGCGTACCGGGGGTCGACGGTGTCGCAGCGGAACCCGTCCTCGATGCCCTCTGTGGTCAGGCGCCGACCGGCAGCTCGGCTTCGCCTGGTGCGGCTGACCGCGGTGAGCGAAGAAGCATGGGAGAGGGAAGCGGCCTTGAGGCCTGTGCCGTACATGCCGAGGGCATTCTCGCCATAGTCACGTCGGCGTCCCACGGTCATCGCCGCGTCCAGCCCGGCGTCGTCCATGCCTCTGCCGTTGTCGATGATCAACAGCGTGAGGATCCGCTCGGCGTCCCGCAGGAAGTGCACGACGATCTTGTCGGCCCCGGCGTCGATGGAGTTGTCGATGAGGTCAGCGACGGCGACCTCGAAACCGTAGCCCTGATTGGTCAGAGCTTTGCCGTAACCCGCGTCTGGCGGCAAGTGCGTACTGCCAGTCGTGGGGACGTCGTACTGCCAGTCGGCACCGGGCTCGTAGGGCATGCTTCCTCGAATGCACAGGTCCGGGCCTGCTCCACCAAGTAGTAGGCCCATACATCCAACAGATGGAGAGTGTGACCGTACTGCAAAGGTTGGACATAGAGGGAGTTGAATGCTGAACCGGCGCGATAAGTCCCTTATTTCTCAGTGGCTTTGGCCAAGGATGTTCCTCGAATATCCCGCTTTGTGCACATCGGCCCGCCAAACGGATCGCTCGGGAGCTGGCTTCGTTTTGAAGGGAGGCCGACCGTGTAAGTGCTGGTTGGAGGCGCCCTCTTCCTGGCCAGTGTCGCGCTTCCGCGTTCCGCCTAAAGGGCGCTTCACTCTGCTTCACTCTGCTTCACTCCGCTGCGCTGCGTTCCGCGTCGGCTGGCGCCGATGGCCCTGCGGGCCACCCTTGACCCGGGCCGCTCCAGCACGGGAGAGAAGCGAGCGGGCGGCCCGGCGAATGCGGGGGTCAACGGGCGGTCGCGGCGGCCTGGGTTGGTTGTTCATGTACTCCGCGGGGACGGGGGTGCGGCAGCACCTCGGCGTCAGGCCCGGTCGGTGGTGAGGGGGGAAGGGGGAGGGCTGGCCGTGGTGGACCGGGAAATATGGTGGCGGGGCTGTCAGAGGGTGTGATTGTTTGGGCCATGGGGAATTCCACGGCCTATCCCGTTCTGCGGACCACCGACGCGGCCCTGGCGTACGCGCAGGCCAAGCGGCTGTGTGAGCTGTTGGAGAAGTGTGATGACGAGGTCGAGCTCTTCGCCGAGCTGCACACGGTCGCGGATGTGCGGCAGATGGCTGTGGTCCTGCCTGAGGTGAAGTTCTCTTATGCGGAGGCACGGATCGGTCCGGCGGGTGAGGACCTCTGGTTCGACCTCGATGTCGCCTCGGTGGATGACGCCGCGCTGGAGCCGCACCTGCCGCTGGACGTCATGGTGGAAGCTCCCAGGGGGAGTGTGGAAGAACGCTTCGTGGCGGCTCTTGGTCAGGGCGTGGCCGGCATCGACTGGCACGGCGTGTGGCCGGATGAGCCGGAGGCGGGTCACTACGGGTCGGTGACGTACGACGGGGTTCAGGTCGTGTTCCATGGCGACCGCGCCCAGTGGGGGCCGCGAGCCGAGCACCACACCGTCTTCGTGCACGTGGCCAAGTTCGGTGACCTGGCGCGGGCCCAGAAGCTCGCCGCGCACGTCGGCAGCGAGGTCCTGGGCGACTCACAGCTCGGGTGGTGAGGCTCTGCCGGGGCTTCAGGCGGTGACGGTGCCGTGGCACTCCCCATACGAGCGGCCGGATCCACACCAGCAAGCCGCCCCCTGCTGCGGCGGCCACGCCACCGCCCGCCCCCTCGCCGCCAACGTCGTCGCGTACTGGGGGAGGAGTGTCGCGTCGTTGGGAGACGAGAGTTCCGAGGCTGCGAAGGCCTCGTAGGACGGGACCGTGCCTGTGACGATGCCCAGGTTGGGGGTGCCGGAGGCAGACAGTTCGCGGAGGGCCGTCTCTATGGTCGCGAGGTGTTCCTCGTGGGTCGGGTACTCCGTCGACAGCGACGGATACGCCTCCAGGAGTTCCGTGAGTTCGCCCGCCGGCCAGTGCAGGACCGCCACTGGGAACGGGCGGGAGAGGGCCGCCCGGTAGGCGCCCAGTTCCGCTCGGAGGCGGAGGATCTCGGCCTCCAGTTCCGCGGGGTTCTCCGAGCCCAGGGACCAGACGCGCTTGGGGTCGTGGAGTTCGTCCAGGGTGATCGGGAGGGAGTGGACGGTGTCCGCCAGGGCGTCCCACTCGTCGTGCGACTTGCCCAGCATGCGCCGTACGCGGTGGCGGCCGAAGAGGAGGGGGTGGGTGGCGTAGGGGGGCTCCGGGACGTCCGTCAGGAGGCGGTGCACGGCCTCCGTGAACGTCTCGTGGGCCGCTTCCAGTTCGTCGTGGGATTCCAGGGACTCCGCGACGATCACCCAGGGGGCCGGGTCCTTGGGGGACGCCACCCGGACGCCCTCGATGATCGCGCGGGCCTCGGCCTCGTGGCCGTACTCCCAGAGGTTGGAGGCCTTGAGCGCCCGTACCAGGTGGGGGTTCTCCAGGCCGTCGGGGGAGGACAGCAGGCGGTCGTAGAGCGTGCTCGCGGTGGGGCGGTCGCCGGAGAGCTCCAGGTGGGCCGCTGCCCGCAGCAGAAGGGCCTCGGCGTCCTCGGGATACAGGCCGGCGGTCCGCTCCAGGCGTGCCGCCTCGGCGGTGTGGTCGACGTTTTCGGCAGGCGTGTCGGGGCGCATGGGGGACACCGTACTGCCGGGAGGTGACGAGCGTGAGAGATGTGCAGGCCAGACCCGATATCAAGGGCGCCAAGGACTCCTCGCGCTCGTCGTCCCGGGGCCGGTGGTTCGCCCCGAACCGCCGGCCGTCGTCGATCTACAGCGTCACGCCGTCTATTTGGAGGGTTTGGACCGACTTTGCGGCGAATGGAACGCTTACCGATTTGCCGTTCAGGCGGATGTCGGAGCGGGGCGTGTAGAGGTCGCCGCCGCCCGTCGTGACCGTGTTCCAGCGGGGGACCACGCCTCCGGAGCCGCCCGTGACCGTCGAGAAGCGGGAGAGGTCGAAGGTGAGGGTCTGGGCCGATGCCGCGGTGTTGACCGCCACGATCACCAGGCGGCGGGCCGTCGCGTCGTACGCCGCCACCGCGTAGCCGACGCCCGTGTCCAGGATCGTCATGCCGGGGCGGATGTGGCGGCTGAACTGGGCCATCACGTAGTGCTTGGTCTGCACGGTGGTCGGCTGGAGGGTGTTCGCGTCGTAGGCGATCATCGCCCAGCCCGACGAGGGGTCCATGACCTGCCAGTAGCACCAGGCGGTGGGGTGCAGCCAGCGGAAGTCGAGGCAGAGGTTGGAGGCCATGGTCAGGCCGGTGCCGTCGCTGTCGCCCGTCTCGGAGTTCCACAGTTTTTTGCGGGAGGTGGTCACGACGTCCGTGTAGAGGAGGTCGCGGCGGCCGCCCGAGCCCTGGTAGCCGTGCACGTTGACCTGGGATACCAGACCCTTGGCCGTCGAGTTGAAGGACGACCAGGTGGAGCGGGCCGTGTCGTAGTTCGTCTCATCCGAGGCCGCTATGCGGAGGTTCGTGAGTCCGCGCTTGTCCAGCTCGCTGCGCATGTAGGGGAGGACGGCCGCCTGGACGGCCGGGTCCATGTGGCAGCCCTCCTGGGTGCCGGTCGCGGTCCACCAGGTGGAGGCCGGCTCGTTGAAGGGGTCGACCGTCGCGAAGTTCACGCCCCAGTTGTTCTTCGCGTACAGGGCCGTCGCCGCCAAGTGGCTCGCGTGCTGGCGGTAGTTCCAGGTCTGGAGGTTGTTGCCGCCGCCCGACGCGCCCGAGGGGTTGTGGTTGGCGCACATCCACCACATCGGGGAGTTGGCGAACAGCTCGGTGATCGCGCCCCGCTGCGTCGCCTTCACCAGCATCGCGCGCTGGTTGGCGTCCGCCGTCCACTTCCAGGCCGAGGAGGCGGGGTCCTCGTTGTTCCAGTCCTGCCAGAAGCCCTCGATCTGCTTGAAGGCGGGGATGTTGGGCGACTTGACCATCGTCTCGCCGCCGACGCTGTTCCAGCTGCACGCGCCGAGGTTGTAGCGGGCGATGTTGAGGCCCAGGCCGGGCAGGGAACGGCCGTTGTAGGTCACGGACTTGGTGGTGAAGAACAGGTCGGCGAAGTCGTCCCGGGCGCCGAAGACGTTGGCCCACCAGGCGAGGGAGGTGCCCCAGCCCTCCCAGGTGCCGTACGTCGTCGACGGGTTGACGGCGATCGTGGCGTCCGCGTGCGCGGTGCCCGTCGCCAGGGCGCTGCCGAGGAACGTACCGCCTGCTGCGGCCAGCAGACTTCTGCGTCGGATCACGGCTCCTCCGTAAGGGAGATGAGGGCGCGCGCCGGTCCCCGGCCCGGCGCCGCAGGGGTGTCCCGTTGTCGGTGACGAGAAGCATCGGGTGCGGCGGGTGGGTTGTCGAGAGTTCTGACGAACCTTCCTCAAACCCGTGTACGAAGTCGCGGGCCCGTTGGTGAGGGTGATCCTGTATAACGAACAACAGGGCATACACACGTACGAGAGGAGGGGCAGCCGATGAACCGGAGCTGGGCCACGCTGCGTCCCGCCCTCGTGCTGCTCTTCCTGCTCGTCGAGGTGGCGCTGCTCGACACCGGCAGCCTCTCCGCCACCGTCGCCCTCGCCGCGACCGCCGCGGCCTCGGCCGCCCTCGCGCTCTGCGCCGTCGTCGCCTCGCGCTGCGCGCCCACCGTGCCGCGTACGCGGGTGCGTACGGCCATCCGCGACCGGGACCGGCGTACGGCCTTCCTGCCGCAGCGCGATCCCGACGCCCGGGGGCGTACGCGTCCCCGAGCACCCGGTCACGCCCTCCCGGCGACCGTCGCGTAGGGCACCTCCACACCTGAAGTGACCCCGCGCGGGTCGTCATGCCGCCCTGACCTGTTCCGGCACGACGAGACCCCCGGAGGGCTCACCCATGTCCGTCTTCGCCAGCCTGGTCGAGCACCTTGCCGACCTGCTCCAGCCGCTGTTCGGCGCCTCGGCGGCCGCCGCGGCGATCGTCCTGTTCACCGCGCTCGTACGACTCCTCGTCCACCCGCTGTCCCGGGCCGCCGCGCGCGGCCAGAAGGCCCGGACCGCGCTCCAGCCGAAGATCGCCGAGCTGCGGAGGAAGCACGGCAAGAACCCCGAGAAGCTCCAGAAGGCCGTGCTGGAGCTGCACGCCGAGGAGAAGGTGTCGCCGCTGGCCGGCTGCCTGCCCGGGATGCTCCAGATCCCCGCGTTCTTCCTGCTGTACCACCTGTTCTCCAGCGACACGATCGGCGGCGAGGCCAACGGGCTGCTCGGCCACCAGTTGTTCGCGGCGCCGCTCGGGGAGCGGTGGACGGACGCGCTCCAGGGCGGTGTCCTCGGCGGCGCGGGGCTCGTGTACGCCGGGCTGTTCGTGGTCGTGGCCTGCGTCGCCGCGTTCGGCTACCGGCACAGCAAGCGCATGATGGCCGCGAACCCGGCCGCCCAGGCCGTCGGCGGGGAGCAGCCGCCCGGGCTGGGGGCGGTGACGAAGGTGATGCCGTTCATGTCGTTCTTCACGCTCGTCACCGTGGCCGTCGTGCCGCTGGCCGCGGCGCTGTACGTCGTGACCAGTACGACGTGGAGTGTCGTCGAGCGGGCCGTGCTGTACCGGTGACCGGGCCGCCGGGGTCCAGTACGTGAACGGGGTATTGCGGAGTGCACTCCCAGCTTGGAGGATCGACCAGTCCTCCGATGGCTGCCCCCGCCGCACCGGGTCGCGCGCATCGGCCGGGCGCCCGCGATCGAGGGAGACTGATCATGAAGCTGCTGCGAGTCGGTACGGCGGGGACGGAGCGGCCCGCGCTGCTCGGCGCCGACGGGACCCTGCGGGACCTGTCGGGCGTCGTCGCGGACATCGACGGCGCGCTGCTCGCCGACGAGGAGGCGCTCGGCCGGGTCCGGGCCGCCGCCGACGCCGGTGAACTGCCCGTACTGGACGCCACCGGACTGCGGATCGGGCCGCCGCTCGCCCGGATCGGCAAGATCGTCTGCATCGGGCTGAACTACCACGACCACGCGCGCGAGACCGGTGCCGAGCCGCCCGCCGAGCCGGTCGTCTTCATGAAGGCGCCGGACACGGTGGTCGGGCCGAACGACACGGTCCTCGTGCCGCGGCGGTCCCTCAAGACCGACTGGGAGGTCGAGCTGGCCGTCGTCATCGGGCGTACGGCCCGGTATCTCGGGTCCGTGGAGGAGGGTCTCGCACATGTCGCCGGGTACGCCGTGGCGCACGACGTGTCCGAGCGGGAGTTCCAGATCGAGCGGGGCGGGACCTGGGACAAGGGAAAGAACTGCGAGACGTTCAATCCGCTGGGGCCGTGGCTGGTGACGGCGGACGAGGTGCGCGATCCGCAGCAGCTCTCGCTGAAGCTCTGGGTCAACGGCCAGCTGAAACAGGACGGGACGACGGCCGAGCAGATCTTCTCGGTGGGGGAGGTCGTGCGGTATCTGAGTCAGTTCATGACGCTGTACCCGGGCGATGTGATCAACACCGGCACGCCGGCGGGGGTGGCGCTGGGGGCGCCTGAGCCCAAGCCGTTCCTGCGGGCCGGGGATGTCGTGGAGCTGGAGATCGAGGGGCTCGGGCGGCAGCGGCAGGAGTTCAAGGACGCGTAGACGCTCCGCTGGGAGGGGTGGGGAACTGCGGTGTGTTTCCGGCTGCGGGCAGTCGGTGGCTGGTCGCGCAGTTCCCCGCGCCCCTGAGGGGGCGCTCCCGTTACGCCGGTGCGGAGGTTAGGTCGCGCCGTGCGTTTGGGAGGGGTGGGGAACTGCGGTGTGTTTCCGGCTGCGGGCAGTCCGTGGCTGGTCGCGCAGTTCCCCGCGCCCCTTGGGGCGGGCTCCCGTCACGCCAGTGCGGAGGCCAGGTCGCGCCATGCCTTCCTGGGGAGGGTGTCGCGCGGCTCGCCGGTCAGGACCTGGAGGGCGATGTGGTCCGCGCCCGCCTCGAAGAAGGTGTCGATCTTGGTGCGGATCGCCGTGTCGTCACCCCAGGCGAACAGGGCGTCGACCAGGCGGTCGCTGCCGCCGTCCCTCAGGTCGTCCTCGGTGAAGCCGTGCCGGAGGAAGTTGTTGGTGTAGTTCGGCAGGGGGAGGTAGATCTCCAGGAACTCGCGGGCCAGGGCGCGGGCGCGGACCGGGTCCGTCTCCGGGACGACACCCAGCTCCGGGGCCAGCAGCGGGGCCTCGCCCAGGATCTCGCGGGCGTGCGCCGTGTGCTCCGGAGTGACGAGGTACGGGATCGAGCCCGCCGCCCGGTCGCGGGCCAGCCGGAGCGACTTCGGGCCCAGGGCGGCAAGCAGGCGGCGCTCCGCCGGCACTCCGGCGCTGTCCAGGCCGTCGAGGTGGCCGACCAGGGCCGAGTAGGGGCGGGCGTACTGCTCCACCCGCTTGGCGTGGCTCACCCCGAGGCCCAGCAGGAAACGCCCGGGGTGGGCCGACTCCAGCTCCGCGAAGGCCGTGCCGGCGGCGTCCGGCTCGTGCTGCCAGATGCTCTGGATGCTGGTGCCGACCGTGAGCCTCGAGGTCGCCTCGATCAGCGGGGCGGCGTTGGCCGCGGAGCTGTTGCCGCCCAGCCAGACGGCGCCGTAGCCGAGTTCCTCCAGTTCGGCGGCGGCCTCGGCGAGTTCGCCGCGCCGGTCCGGGTCCTCCGAGCGCAGGCCTACGCTCCAGATGCCGTACCGGCCTACGGTCTCCTTCAGGGGGGTGGTCATCGGTGGGGGTCCCTCCGGTTGGGGCGCCGTGCTTGATCACGCGTACGCAGGTGCCAACCGGAGAGGGTCCCCGGTCATTCCGGGCGTGGACCTAACGGTCCAGGAACCGCTCCAGTGCCTCGACCACGAGCCGGTGGTCCTGGAGTTGCGGCAGTCCGGAGACCGTCACCGCGCCGATCACGCCCACGCCCTCGACGGTGATCGGAAAGGATCCGCCGTGGGCCGCGTAGGTGTCGGGGTCGAGACGCGAGGACTCCTCGAACGTGCTGCCCTTGGCGCGGAAACGGGCGCCGACCAGGTAGGAGGCGGAGCCGTAGCGCTCGACCACCCGGCGCTTGCGGGCGATCCAGGCGTCGTTGTCCGGCGTGGACCCGGGCAGCGCCGCGTGGAAGAGCTGCTGGCCGGCGCGGTGGATGTCGATGGCGACCGGGGCCTGCCGCTCCCGGGCCAGCTCGACGAGGAGCGAGCCGAGCGCCCAGGCGTCGTCGTACGTGAACTGGCGGAACACCAGCAGGCGTTCCTGCTTCTCCAGCTCCTCCAGGCTCGGGGTGAGCTCCGGGTGGAACTTCGGGGTGAGCCCCTGGCTGTGGGAGGGGTTGCTCTTGTGGGTCACAGCGTCACCGTCACCTTCTCGCGGGCCGAACGACGGGCGGCCTCCAGTACGTCCAGGGCGGCGGCGGCCTCCCGTGCGGTCACCGGGTTCGGGGCGCCCTCCAGCAGGGCCTTCGCCACGGCCGCATAGTAAGCGGGGTAGTCGCCCGGGAGGGTGGGTTCGGCGCGGCCGCCGCCGGTCACCGGGGACTCGCCGGAGCCCACCCGGCCCCACAGCGACTCGGGCTCCACACCCCAGCCGGGGCCGGGACGCAGGCCGTCCCGGAGCGCCGCCTCCTGGGGGTCGAGGCCGTACTTGACGTAACCGGCGGCGGAGCCCAGGACGCGGAAGCGGGGGCCGAGCTGGGCGGTCGTCGCGGAGACGTAGAGGTGGGAGCGGACGCCGCCGGTGTGCGTGATCGCGATGAACGTGTCGTCGTCGGTCTCGGCGCCCGGGCGGCGGATGTCCGTCTCCGCGTACACGGAGGCTGCCGGGCCGAACAGGACCAGGGCCTGGTCGACGACATGGCTGCCGAGGTCGTAGAGCAGACCTCCGATCTCTGCGGGGTCGCCGGACTCCCGCCAGCCGCCCTTCGGCTTCGGACGCCAGCGCTCGAAGCGCGACTCGAACCGCCACACGTCGCCCAACTCGCCCTCGTTCAGCAGCTTGCGCAAGGTGAGGAAGTCGTTGTCCCAGCGGCGGTTCTGGAAGACGGAGAGGAGCAGCTCGCGCTCCTCGGCGAGGGCGGCGAGCTCGCGGGCCTCAGCCGCCGTGCCCGCGACGGGCTTGTCGACGACGACCGGAAGGCCGGCCTTCAGCGCGGTCGTCGCGAGCGGCACGTGCGTCTTGTTCGGGGACGCCGCGACGATCAGGTCCAGCTCGGCCGCCCGGTCGAACAGCTCGTCCGGTGTGGCGGCGAGGCGGACGTCCGGGAACTCGGCGCGGGCCTGCTGCTGCCGTTCCGGGTTCGAGGTGACCACCGTGTCGAGGGCGAGGCCCTCCGTGGCGGCGATCAGCGGGGCGTGGAAGACGGAGCCGGCGAGGCCGTAGCCGACGAGGCCGACGCGGAGGGGCGAGCCGGGGGCTGTGCCGAGGGGTGTGCCAGTCATGCCCTCCACTTTCGCAACGCTGTTGCCTAAGTGCAAGCGCCGGGGACAATGGGTGGGTGAACAGGGCGGACGACCGTACGGGCGGAGTGGGCGGCATGCGCGGGGCGGCAGGGGCGGGGGCGGCCGGGGCAGGAGGCGGCGGAGTCAATCTGCTCGCCCTGCGCAGCCACAACGCCGCGCTCGTGCTCGACCTGCTGCGCACGGCCGGGGGCGAGGGCATCAGCCGGCTCGAACTCGCCGAGCGCACCGGGCTCACCCCGCAGGCCGTCAGCAAGATCACCGGCCGGCTGCGGGAGGACGGCCTCGCTGCGGAGGCGGGGCGCCGCGCGTCGACCGGGGGCAAGCCGCGCACGGTGCTGCGGCTGGTGCCGGAGGCCGGGCACGCGGTCGGGGTCCATCTGGACCGGGACGAGGTGCGGGTCGTGCTCGTGGATCTGCGGGGGACCGTGGTGGGGGAGCGGCGGGCCGCGCTGGATCTGGGGGCGGGGGCGGAGGCCGTGCTGGGGGCGGTGCGGGAGGCGGTGACGGGGGTGCTGCCGACCGGGCTCGGCGAAGCTTCCCGGCAGGGGTCGGCCGGGGCTGACGGGGTTTCCCCGCACGGATCGGCCGGGTTCGGCGAGGCTTCTCGGCAGGGGCCGGCCGGGTTCGGCAGGGGTTCCTGGGAGGGGCCGGCCGACGGGGCCTCCGGGCAGGGGCCGGCCGGGCTCGGCGAAGTTCGACTGGGGTCGGCCGGGCCGGACCCGGCCCTGCTCGGGGTGGGTGTCGCCTTGCCCGGGCCGCTCGATCATGCCCGTGGGGTGCTGCACCGGGTGACCGGATTCCCCGAGTGGGACGGCTTCCCGCTGCGGGAGGCGCTGGCGGAGCGGCTCGGCGTGCCGGTCGTGGTCGACAAGGACACCAACGCGGCGGCGCTGGGCCTCGCCGCCGGGGGCCAGGGGGGCTCCTTCGCGTACCTGCACCTCGGCACGGGGCTGGGAGCCGGGCTGGTCATCGGCGGCGGCGTGCACCGGGGGGCCAGGACCGGGGCCGGGGAGTTCGGCCATCAGGTGATCCAGCTCGACGGCCCGCCCTGCACGTGCGGGAACCGGGGCTGTGTCGAGGCCCTGTGCCTCGCAGCGGTGGCCCGCGGTGATCTGGACGAGGCCGCGCGGGTGCTGGGGGCCGGGGCGGCGAACCTCGTGGGGCTCCTCGACATCGACGTCGTCCTGCTGGGCGGCCGCACGGTGGCGGCGGCACCAGAGGCCTTCACGGCCGGGGTCGGCGCGGTACTGGAGGCCCGGGCCCGGCGAACGGGCCAGGCCGCCGTACCGGTACGCGTCGCGGCCGGCGGAGACGGGGCCGTGGCGGTGGGGGCGGCTCAGCTGGTGCTGGGGCCGGTGTTCGGGCGTGGGGGCCGCTGAGGAGTCGGCGGCGGAACGAGTCGGGTGCCGCCTGGGCCGGTGCTCGGGCGCGGGGGTGGCTGGGGTGGCGGTGACGGTTGAGGTGAGGGCCGGGACGGTTCAGCTCGTGCACCGGCCGGTGCGGGGCGGCGGGGCCGAGGTGCCGGGCCCTGGAGGGGATCAGCCGGTGGGCTCGGGCGGCGGCTGGGAAGCGGGGTCGGTGGCCCCGGTGGTCTCCGCGGTCCTGGGGGTCTCCGCGGTCCTGGTGGTCTCCGTGGGGAAGATCCTGGCCAGGTGGTAGTCCAGCACCGTTCGTACGCCCGCGAGGGAACGGCGTTCGTGTACGACGTCCAGGCCCAGCCCGACCGCTCCCGACACCAGGAGGTCGGCCTCATGAGTCGGGTCGATGCCCGGGGCCGTGCGCCCCGCGGCCTCTCCGGCCGCGATGATGTCCGCGAGGAGCCGTTCCAGCGGCTGCTCGGCCGCCAGGAAGACCGCCGCGAGCTCGGGATCGGTCAGGCTGCGCGCGTAGTACGCCGTGAACACTCGCAGTGCGAAGGCGCGTTGCCCGTCCAGCGGCAGGAATTCGTTCAGCAGCGCCCGCAGCAACTCGCGCGGGTCGGTCATGTCGTGCGGGATGCGCGCCCGGGCCAGCCGCTCGTTCTCCTCGTGCAGCAGGCGCAGCGCGTCGACCAGGAGGGCGTGCTTGGAGTCGAAGTGATACTGCACGACCCGCAGTGACACCCCCGCCTCCGCCGCGATCCTGCGCATGCTGGCCGCGTCCAGGCCCTGCCCGGCGGCGATCCGCCACACCGCCTCGGCGATCCGGCGCCGCTGCCGCACTCCGGCGTCCGTCGGCCGGGGCGCGGGCGGCGTGCCCGGCTCGGGCAGCGGCTGCCTGCGCCGCCGGTAGGCCCGGGCCTGACAGCTCCGGGAGCAGTAGACGGGCGGACGGCCGCGGCTCGGACGGGCCAGGGGCCTGCCGCACACCGTGCACGCCCGCATCTTTTCGTCACGCATAGCTTCACGATAACGCGTTGAGAAAGTGTGACGTAAACCGGAAATGGCGACCCTTATAGGGTCGAATCCCCTCCACCGATTGATACGTTCGTAACGTCACTCTCCGTGGAAAGGAAGACCATGAAGTACGACGTCCTGCAGGTTCTCGCTCTGCTGCTGCTGGCGGTGTGCGTCCAGGGGCTCGTCCGGCTGCTCGTCGACGGCGAGCGGGGTCTGCTGGGCGGGCTGCCCGGCGGTTTCGTCCCGCTGCTGCTGACCTACGCGGTTCTCACCGCGGTCGGCGTCCCCGCGGCGGCCTGGGCCCACTCGCGCGCGAAAGCCCTGGGGCGCCGCTAGGGCCTGTCCGCCGACCGGGCGGATCCGCGCCGCCGTTCGGGGGCGGTTCGCGTCGGGGGCGTCTCGGGAGCCTTGCCGCACGGAATGTCACATCATCATGCGACTCTGCACCCCTGCTCACCTCTGCCTGGCGGCGGCAGCGGCGGCCGCCGTCCTGCTCCCCGGTGCTCATCCGGCGCACGCGGACGCCCCGGCGCCCGCCTGTGCCGCTCCCGACGACCACACCTTCCCGCTCACCACCCGCATCCACGGCGGGCCGGACTCCTACACGGCCGGGGGCGGGTTCGGGACCTGGTACGTCGACCTGACCAACACGACCGACCGGACCTGCACCGGGATCCATCCGGTCGTCGTGCTCGTCGACGACAAGCGGGCCCTGGAACCGTCCCAGCCGCGCCTGGAGTTCTTCGAGGGGACGCGGGCCCACCCCGTACGGTTCGAGAAGACCGGCGAGGACGAACTGGTCGGGGCGTTCACCGACGAGGAGGACCGGTTCGCCGGGTTCACCGTCGGGCCCGGCAGGACCGTCACCGTGAAGATGCGGCTCATGCTCACCTCGGACGCCGTGCCCAACCACGTCACGGCCAACGCCGCGGTGGTGCAGCGGCACGACGACGACGGCGACTGGGTCGGGCAGTCGAACGACTACCGGTTCGGGATCGACGACGGTGAGGCGGGGACCGGCGACGACACGGGTACGGAGACCCGCCCCGACTCCGACGCCTCCGTCCCGCCCCGCGAGGACCGGTTCCCCTTCGCGGAGCAACTGGCCCGGACGGGGACCGGCGCACAGGTCGCCGCGGCCGCCGCGGTCCTGCTGCTCGCCGGGGGCGGGGCGCTGCTCGTCGCACGGCGCCGCCGCTGAGCAGGCCGTCCCGCCAGTCGGGACGCCGCACACGGACCATTCCGCAAGATCCCGGCACTGTCTAGGCTGGGTCGCACGCTGGACCGCGTACGGCAGGAGATCCCGCACATGGCAGACCGCAAGCCCATCGAGTCGTGGCTCACCGACATGGACGGTGTGCTCATCCACGAGGGCGTACCGATCCCCGGCGCTGACGCCTTCCTCAAGAAGCTCCGCGAGTCCGGGAAGCCCTTCCTGGTCCTCACCAACAACTCGATGTACACCCCGCGCGACCTGCACGCCCGGCTGCGCCGCATGGGCCTGGAGGTGCCGGTCGAGAGCATCTGGACCTCGGCCCTGGCCACCGCCCAGTTCCTGGACGACCAGCGGCCGGGCGGCTCGGCATACGCCATCGGCGAGGCCGGGCTGACCACCGCGCTGCACGACATCGGCTACATCCTGACCGACCACGAGCCGGACTACGTCGTCCTCGGCGAGACCCGCACGTACTCCTTCGAGGCCATGACGAAGGCGGTGCGGCTCATCCTGGGCGGCGCCCGTTTCATCTGCACGAACCCCGACGAGACGGGTCCGTCCACCGAGGGCCCGCTGCCCGCGACCGGTGCCGTGGCCGCACTGATCACCCAGGCGACCGGGAAGAAGCCGTACTTCGCGGGCAAGCCGAACCCGCTGATGATGCGGACCGGGCTGAACGCCATCGGGGCGCACTCCGAGAGCAGCGCGATGATCGGCGACCGCATGGACACGGACGTGCTGGCGGGCATGGAGGCCGGGATGCAGACGTTCCTGGTGCTCACCGGCCTGACGCGGCCCGAGCAGGTCGAGGACTTCCCGTACCGGCCGTCGCAGGTCGTGGACTCGATCGCGGATCTCGTCGACCGGGTCTGAGCCCGGGCGGCGGCACACGAGGGGACTCAAACCCGTCGTCACCCGTACGGAGCAGCCGCCGCGTCCCTGCGGATGCGGCGGCCCGTCGCGCGGGGGAGGCTCCAGGCGTCTGGAGGTTCACGATGGGTTCCCTGAGAGTCACTGTCTGCACGAGCGTCCTGGTGGCCGTCGCCCTCGCCCCGGCGGCGTACGCGGCGGACGCGGGGAGCGTCTCGGCGACGCCGGCGACCCCCGCCCCCGGCAGTGACGTCACACTCCGCGTCACCGGCTGCGCGCAGCGAACGGCCGTGGCCGCGTCGGCGGCGTTCGTCGCGGACGCACGGCTGACGGTCACCGGCGCAGGCGAGCTCACCGGCGAGAGCCGCGTCCGCTCCACGCTGGAGAGCGGTTCGTACGCTGTGCAGGTCACCTGCGGTGCCACGCGACGGACCGGCACGCTCACCGTCCAGGACGGCGAGGCGCGGCGCTCCGGGGCAGCGCCGGCTTCCGTGCCCGGGGCGGGTGGCCAGCCGCCCGCACCCGGAAAGGGCGGACAGCCGTCCGCACCCGGCGCCGACGAGGAGGCGCCCCTGTCCCACCGGCCCGGTGCCCCGGCCTCGCCCGTCGCCCCCGTCCGGGCGGGCGGTGGCGGCGCCGCCGGTCTCGTCGCAGCCGAGGAGCGCGGCACCGGTCCCGGTACGGCGCAAGGGGTGACCGGGCTGGTGCTCGCGGGTGCGGCCGCGGTGGTCGTCGCGCTGCGCGGTGTCCGCCGGGGCCGCGGAACGGACTGACCATGCGGGATCACGATCGGATTCATCGACGCCTCTCGGGCACCGGCCGCCTGCTGACCGGTATGGCCTGGGTCGTGCTGCTGCTCGGACTGTGGCTGTGGGGCCGCGAGGTCACCGAGATGCGACACGGCATATCCGCCCCCACCACGGGTGACATGGCGGCGGCCGGACGGCCCCCGGACATCAAGCTGCCGCCCGGGCACCGCCCGCTGGGGGACGCGTTGCCGCAGCGCGTCGACATCCCCGGCCTCGGTGTCCAGGCCCCCGTGGTGGCACGCGGCCTCGACGCCCGCGGGGCGCTCGATCCGCCGCCGTACGACCAGCCGGGCGTGGTCGGCTGGTACGCCGGCGGGGTCGCGCCCGGGGCGCCCGGCACGGCGCTGATGGTCGGACACGTCGACACCGACACCCGGCCCGCCGTCTTCTACAAGGTCAGTGCCATGCGGCCGGGTGAGGCGATCCGGGTGATCCGGGCCGACGGCAAGGTCGCCGAGTTCACCGTCGAGTCCGTGCAGGTCCTCACCCGCGACCGCTTCGACGCCCACCAGGCCTACGGGCCCCGCGAGTCGGGGCGGGCCGAACTGCGGCTGGTCACCTGCGGAGGCAGTTTCGACCCTACGACCCGCAGCTACACGGCGAACGTGGTCGTCTCGGCGTACCTGACGGGAACCGGCCTGTGAAGGCCCCGGTGGGTGAATCTCCGGCCGAAGGCCGGGCCCGGCTGAGACGGCTCCAGGACCGAAGGGCGGTCCGGGCCCAGAAGCCGGATACGCCAAGCCCCGATACGGTGGCTCTGCGTCATCCGCGCAGGTGGGGTTCGGCCTCGTGGGTGCCGCGGGACGTATGTCAGGATTGAGACTTGGAACGGTGCACCCAAGGGGGAGTTGGATGTACGGCAGCAGGGGGGCCGGGACGTTCGCCGGGAGGCGGATGTCCGCAGTGGTGCTGGGGGCGGCACTGCTGATCACGGGGTGTTCCTCCTCCGACGGAGGAGACGGACCGGACGAGCGCGACGGCGCGGGCGCCGGGATCACCCAACAGCCCAAGGAAAAGGCCCCGTTCTGGGTCAATCCGGACGGGACGGCGGCCCAGCAGGTCGCCGACCTGGAGAAGTCGGGCAAGAAGCAGGACGCCGAGCAGATCCGCAAGATCGCCGAGCAGCCGGTCGCCGAATGGGTCGGCCCGGACGACCCGCAGGAGCAGACCCGGGGCTTCACCGAGGCCGCCGACAAGGCCGGCCGCACGGCCCTGCTGGTCCTCTACAACATTCCGCACCGCGACTGCGGCCAGTACTCGCAGGGCGGTGCCGCCGACGGCAACGCCTACCGTGACTGGGTCGACGGCGTGGCCGCGGGCATCGGCGACCGGCCCGCCACGGTCATCCTGGAACCGGACGCGCTGCTCCACCTCGTCGACGGCTGCACGCCCGAGCAGTTCCACGAGGAGCGCTACGACCTCCTCAAGGGCGCCGTCACCAAGCTGAAGGCCCTGAAGAACACGAAGGTCTACCTCGACGCGGGCAACGCCGGCTGGCAGAACCCCGACCAGATCTTCGAGCCGCTGAACCGCGCGGGCATCGCCGAGGCCGACGGCTTCTCGGTCAACGTCTCCAACTTCTACTCCACCGAAGACTCCATCGCCTACGGCAAGAAGCTCTCCGCCAAGGTCGCAGGCAAGCACTTCGTCATCGACACCAGCCGCAACGGCAAGGGCCCCTACACCGACGGCAACCCCGACGAGCGCTGGTGCAACCCGCCGGGCCGCTCCCTGGGCGAGACCCCGACGACGAAGACGGCGGACCCGCTGGTCGACGCGTACCTGTGGGTGAAGCGGCCGGGCGAGTCCGACGGCGAGTGCAAGGGCGGACCCAAGGCCGGCCAGTGGTGGGCGGACTACGCGCTGAAGCTGGCGAGGGCCACCGGCTGACGGACCGGCCCGGACGAAGACGAAAAGGGGCGCCCTCCCGGCGGGAGAGCGCCCCTTCTCGGTTGCTTCTCAGGGCACCTTGACCCACTGCGCCTTGCTCGGGGTCCCGTCGGCGTCCGTCACGAACAGCATGTACCAGCCCGCCTGGACCAGGTTCCGGTTCTCCGGCATGGTCACGGTCAGCTTGTCACCGGACGCCTTGAAGTCCAGGGCGATCGACCGCTGGTCGACGTCCGTGACATGCGTGGCGGCGCTCGGCCGGATCAGCCGGACCTTCTTGACCTTCGCCGCGTCCGACGAGGTGAACGTCCCCGTGCCGCCGCGCTCGATGGTCTGCGGGCCACCCGCCAGCGAGGGCCGGTCCCCGTCGCCGTACAGGTAGGGCGGCGTGTAGATCTCGATGCGCTGCTCGAACTCGCCCGGCTTGGTGTTGGCCTTGTCGGCGTACAGCGAGTCGGAGCCGAAGAACATCACGCGGCCGTCGGGCAGCAGGATCGACCCGGAGTGGTAGTTGCGACCCACGAGCGGGTCGGCGACGCGCTTGAGCTCGTTCTTCTCCGTGTCGTAGAGCCGCGCCTCGAATATGTTGGAGTCGCCGCGGCCGCGGTAGTCCTCCGAGCCGCCGGAGATCAGCACGCTGTCGTCGGGCAGCACCGAGGCGTTCGGGTAGCGCGTGCCCTTGTCCATGGACGGGCCGTCCACGAAGCGCGGGTTCGTCTTCTTCAGGTCGACGATCCGCGTCTTCTCGCTGGACTCCTCGGACTCGCCGACGCCACCGCCGCCGACCACCATGTACTTCTCGTCCTGCGCCGGCGGCAGCAGCACCGTGCCGGACGTCTCCATCAGTGTGGGGTCGCTCAGGCCGGGTATCTTCGAGAACTTGTTGGTGTCCACGTCCCACACACCCGGCTCACGGCCCACGTCGTCCGGCCCGTAGCCCGCGTTGGAGCCCGAGTAGAAGATCTTGCCGTTCTGCATGAGGAACAGCGCCGGGTAGGTGGGGAACTGCCGGACCGTGTCGGTGTAGGTCCACTTCTTGGTCTTCGGGTCGAAGACCTCGTTCTTGCCCGGGACCAGCTGGCCGATGTCGTCGAGTCCGGAGACGCTGAGGATCTTCCCGTCGCTCAGGGTGGTGAGCGTGGGGTACCAGCGGGCCTCCTTCATCGGGTCGACCTTGATGTACTTCTCGGCCACGGGATCGAACTCGAAGGCGTCCCGGATGCCCTGGAAGTCCTTCTTGTCGAGGGCGAGCTTCTGCGCGATGCCGTAGGTGTTCTTGGCGTCGGCGCCCTTCAGGCCGTGCACGCGGTAGTTGTCCTGCGTGCCCGTCTCGTGCTTCTTGCCCCGCTTCTGCGCCTCGACGTAGATCCGGCCGAGGCCGGGGTCGTTGCGCAGGAACTTGCCGGTCGCCTTGTCGAAGACCTTCTTCGCGCGCGGCACGAGCACCGGGTCCTTGGAGACGAAGGTCTTGCCGTTCTCCTTGCCCGTGAACTTCGTCCCGGCGGGCAGAGTGATCGGCTTGTCCGGGTTCTCGTTGTGGACGATCATCAGGCCGCCGGCCTTGGTGACGTCACCCTTGAGCTTCTCGTAGCGCTTGGTGCCGCCCGCGATCAGCAGATTGCCGTTGGCGAGCTGGGTGTGGCCGGTGCAGAACAGGTCGGCCGGCGTGGGGACCTTCTTGATGGTGCCCTTGACCGGGTCCCAGATCCGGGTGTCGAACTTCTTCGCGTCGAAGTTGTCCTGGTCGTTGCCCGACCCCGCGACGAGCAGCACCTTGCCGGTGCGCAGCAGCGCCGCGTGGATGGTGTTCTGCCGGTACTCCTCGGGGAAATCGATGATCTCCCACTTGCCGTTCGCGGCCTTGTACTCCGGCTTGTTGATTGTGTACTGGTGGTATTTCTCGGTGCTGAAGCGGTAGAGCCACGGCCCGTTCATCCCGGCCAGCGCGAGTACCACCGCCGTGCCGATCGCGAGTCGACGGGCCCGGCGGCGGCCTGCACGGTCGTTCATTCCTTACGTCCCCCAAGTCCACCAAGGGCGATCTGCATGGTCTGGTCGGTTCCCCCGACCTCCCCGTGTGCGCCCGGGGTGGCGGCCCATGTGGGCTTCTGCTGCGGGGTGTGCCCCGACGGCTGCTGCGGGATGGGCAGCGGCTGCGTCCGGGGCGGTCCCGCAGGGTCCTGCGGCCGGTCCGCGGCATGGGCGGCGGGCTTCTTCGCCTCCTGCCGCAGCTGCCAGCGCCAGGCGAACACCGGCGAGGCGGTGATCAGCAGCGCGAACGTCGCCCAGATGATCATCGCGGGGTGGGAGTGCCCGAAGACGAAGCCGGCGGCGATCGACCCACCGAAGATCGCGACGAAGTACCAGTGGTAGCGGAACGTGCCGAACCAGCGGTCCGGGCTCGCCGAGTCGCCCTTGGGCGTGACCACGAACTTGCTCTTGCGCCGCAGCACGGAGTCGATCAGCGCCTTCGCGTACAGCGGCGCCGACAGCGCGGACATCACCATGCCGGCCACACCGCCGGAGCCCTCCGGCTCGTGCGGCGAGACGTTGTGCCGGCGGTTCCAGACGTACAGGCCGATCTGCAGGGCGGAGGCGTTGCCGTAGAGCATCAGCCAGACCGCCGGGTCGATGTTCACACCCGAGGCGCCCAGGCCCAGGAACAGGCAGCAGCTCAGCGCCGCCAGGATCCAGTTCAGGGCCGACATCGGGTAGAAGATGATCATCATCGTGTAGTTGAAGAGCTTGCTCGGCGGCAGCGAGTACCAGCCCTTCCAGTACTGCCCGATGATCGTCTCGTACGTCCCTCGCGACCAGCGCATCTGCTGGGTGAAGAAGTCCGTCCAGGCGCTGGGGCCCTCACCGACGGCGAGCACGTCCGGCGTGTACACCGAGCGCCACTTGCGGCCCGTGGCCGGGTTCTTGTGGCGGTGCATCTCGAAGCCGGTCGCCATGTCCTCGGTGATCGAGTCGTACAGACCGCCGATCTGCTTCAGCGCCTTGATGCGCACGGCGTTGGACGTGCCGACGAACATGGGGGAGCCGTAGCGGTTGCCCGCGCGCTGGATCAGCGCGTGGAACAGGAACTGCTGCGACTCGGCGGCCTTGGTGATGGGGTTGTCGTAGTTGCCGTAGACCTGCGGGCCGATGACGAAGCCGACGTCCGGGTCGCGGAAGAAGCCGAGCATCCGCTCCAGGTAGTTGGGCAGCGGCACGTGGTCGGTGTCGACCGAGGCGAAGAAGTCGTAGTTGTCGCCGTGCGCCTCGAGCCAGGCGTTGTAGTTGCCGTGCTTGGTCTTGGCGCGGTGCGGGCCCTTGGCCTGGTTCCACTTCGCGACGCCCTTGCGGGAGAAGTGGTGCACACCGAGGCGCTCGCAGACCGCCTTCACCTCGGGGTCGTCGCCCTCGTCGAGCAGCCACACGTGCATCAGGCCCCGGTGGCGGATCCTGACGGCCGCCTCCAGGGTCTTCGTCACCATCTCCAGCGGCTCCTTGCCGGGCACGAAGGAGGTGAGGAAGGCCACTCTCGTGCCGGTCTCCGGCACCACCGGGATGGGGTCACGTGCCACCAGCGTGGCGTGCGCGTTCGACAGCACGTTCATGCAGCGGAAGAACTCGATCAGCCCGATGGAGACGAGCATCACCATGTCGAGCGCGGGCAGCCAGTCGAAGGCCGGGTAGTCGCGCTCGGTCCAGTGCTCGGGCTGGAGCAGCCAGAACAGCAGCACCAGGGACAGCACCGGGGCCGCGGCCAGCATCAGGGCGACGCGGATGCGGTGCGGTTCCTGCGAGATGAGCGAGCGGTACTGCACCTTGTACGGCTTGTTCGGATCCGGCTGGGTGAGGGGACCCGCGAGCCGGCTGTAGTGCTCGTAGTCGTATCGCGGCAGGCCCTTCTTGATCCGCCGGAACGTCCCCGTGGTGCTCATCCGGTGCCCCGGCACCCTGAGCTGGGTCGTCTGGGACGGGTCGTGGTCCTGCCGGGCACCCGTGGGCCTCGACGTCATGAGTCTTCCCCCCACACACGGACAACCGTGTGTTTCGTAGCTTCCTACCGTCTGCTGCAGGTCCCCCTCGACCTTCACAGACGTACCAGTGGTGGATCGCGGTCACCACGTCATCCACACCCTATAGACACGGCAACGCGACCTTCCGGTTGCATGATGCCCCCCTCGGCATCGGTTCGCGAACGGGGCCCCTACCCCCGCTCAGCCCGCAACCGGCTCGAAAGCCCCCCAACTGCCGCGAACCCGCAGCATCTTGTAAAACCAGAAACCCAGGGTTCTACGGCGTTCATCATGATCGCAAGATGCGAAACACGGTGGTTACCGGTCAAACGCGTTCATTGTGGCGGGTGTGGGGACCCTGTGGAGCCGTTGTGGACAGGCGGGCGCGGATGTTGCCGAAGTGCTCTCGTATGGCCTCCTCCGCCTGCATCGAATCGCCGGACCGCACCGCGTCGAGGATCTCCCGGTGCTGCCGGCAGGTCACCTTCGGGTCCTGCGGCTCGCCCCCGAGGTCCGTGCGGACCCGGTGGAAGGCGTCCCAGAACGCCTCCAGGACCTCGCTCAGCAGCACGTTGTCCAGCCCCCGGTAGAGGGTGGCGTGGAAGGCCCGGTCGGTCTCGGCGAGGCCGGCTCCCCGCGCGGCCTGCTCTTCCATACGGGCGGCGAGCGCGTCCAGTTCAACGAGGTCCGCTTCCGGCATCCGGCCGGCGAGCCGGGACACGAGGCCCGTCTCCACCGCCTCCCTCAGCTCCAGCAGCTGGAGCAGGGAGTCCTCGCCCCGGTAGTGCCCGGCGACCGTGCGGAAGGCGAGGCCCTCGATCATCGGGGCCAGGGACATCGGGCCGACGTAGGTGCCGAAGCCGTGCCGGATCTCCACGATGCCCATCGCCTGGAGCGCCTTCAGTGCCTCCCGTACCGAGTTCCGGCTCGCGCCGAGGTACTCCATCAGCTCGGGCTCGGTCGGCAGCGGGGCCCCGGAGGCCAGCCGGCGGTCGATGATGAGCTTCTTGATCCGCTCCTGTAGGTCTCGCGCTGCCATGGCCAGAGGGTATCCGGCCAATCGCGCGGGGGGCCGGGTTCCGGCCAGAGAGGCCGGAGAGAGCGGGACGGTCCCGGGCCCTCCCGGCATGCGAGAAGGCCCCTCGCTTCCGCGAGAGGCCTTCCGGTCGGTGCGCCGCCAGGGACTCGAACCCCGGACCCGCTGATTAAGAGTCAGCTGCTCTAACCAACTGAGCTAGCGGCGCGCGCTGACGGCGTAACTCTACAGGACGTCGCGAGGTGCTCCTGACCACCCGCCCGGCCCCGGACGGTCCCCCCGCAAGGCGTCCGCGTACATCATTCGGACCGTCAGCATGCGCGTAAGGAAGACAGTTGCGAAACTGGCGACGCGCGTCCCGAGGTGCACGGGCGCCGCATTTTCCGCCGGAAGTGTGAGGGGAATCGCATGGAGTCTCCGGTATTCGAGGAAATCGACCCCGCGAGCGACTGCGAATGCCCCGGCTGCGTCCACTGGCGCCGCGCCCTGCCGCATTCCTGGGCCGGCCGGACCAGCGGCCACCCGGCCGCCCACCGGGCTCTCGCCCTGGCCGCCGTAGCCTCCGCCGCAGTCGGCGCGGGCCACGCCGTGCCAGCCGCGGCCGCCTCGCACGCACCCCACCGGCCGGGCGTCTCCGCAGGTGACGAGCCCGACACCCCCCAGGGGGCCATGGCCCCGCTGCACGGCCCCGACGGCCGTCCGGCGAAGCCGTCCGTCGACCCCAGCCCCACCGCCATCACCCGCGGGGAGATCATCAACCGGGCGAAGACCTGGGTCGCCGCGAAGGTGCCGTACAGCATGAGCGCCTACTGGTCCGACGGTTACCGGCAGGACTGCTCCGGCTATGTCTCGATGGCCTGGCAGCTGCCCGGAAACGAATGGACGGGCAGCCTCGCCCAGTACGCGGAGAGGATTACCAAGGAGGAGCTCCAGCCGGGTGACATTCTGCTGTTCCACAATGCGTCCGACCCCGAAAAAGGCTCGCACGTCACCATTTTCGGCGGCTGGACGGACGACGCCCACACCCACTACACCGCCTACGAGCAGACCCGCCCGCACACCCGCCGGCAGTCCACCCCGTACGCCTACTGGAACGACTCCGACCGGTACGTCCCCTACCGCTACAAGGGCGTCACCCCGGAGGAGCCGGCCTTTGAACCGGACAGCGGCAAGCCGGGCGCCCCGGCCGCCGCGCCATACCCGGGAGCGGCGTATTTCGGCCCCGGCGCGAACAACAGGTACGTCACGCTGCTCGGCCGCATGCTCGTCGCACGCGGGGCCGGCGCCTCGTACGCGTCGGGCCCGGGGCCGCGCTGGACCGACGCCGACCGCCGGGCGACCCGGGCGTTCCAGCGGGCGCAGGGCTGGACGGGCGCGGACGCCGACGGGCTGCCCGGCCCGCGCACCTGGGAGCTGCTGGTCACCGGCGAGGGCAAGGACGTGCGGGACGGGGGGGTCGGCCCGCCGCCCGCCTCCCACGGCGTCCCCGGCTACCCGGGACGGGCGGTGTTCCGCTCCGGCGCGAACAACGCCTATGTCACCCAGCTGGGCAGGCAGCTCGTGCGGAAGGGATTCGGCAGGTTCTACCGGGGCGGGCCGGGGCCGCGCTGGGGCGAGGCGGACCGGCGCGCCGTCGAGGCCTTCCAGCGCACCCAGGGCTGGCGGGGCGGCGCGGCGGACGGCTGCCCGGGGCCGGAGACCTGGCGGCGCCTCTTCTCGTAGGGCCCCTCGGCCCTCCCTCTTCCCGGGCGGGCCCCGAATCCCGGTCGGGCCCCTCGGACGGGGCCCTCACCCGGAACCACTGTTGTGACGCATCTGGCGCGGAGGCTGGAGGCACGCATGAGTACGACCACTTCCCACCCGTCCGAGCCCGACGGACCGGCCGACGGACCGGCCCGGCCCGCCCGGCTCATCCAGAACGAGGCCACCACCGAGATCCCCGTGCACCTGCTGTTCCGCGACGACCCCGACCCGGCGCCGGTGCCGCTGAGACCGGCGGTCGTCGGCCGCAGACAGGGCACCGGGGAGCAGCCGCGTCTGAGGCGCCCGGCGGTCGCCCCGAAGCGCCCGGTGCCGCAGGTCGATCCCGACCTGGGGGAGCGGCCCGCGCGGGTGCTGCCCGGCGCGGCTGGGGTGCTGGCCGGGGCCTGCGGCGCGGCCGGGTGCGCGGCCACCTCCTGGTGGGCCGGGGTGCTGCCGCCGCTCGCGGTGGAGGCACTGCGGCTGCCCGCGTACGCCGGGGCCGGGCTCGGTCCCGCCCAGTGGGCGGCGTACGCGGGAGCCGGGGCGCTCGGGCTGTTCGGGCTCGGCGGGCTGGCCCGGGGCCGTACCGGGCGGGCCTGGGTGCTCGATCTGTTCGGCCGCTACCGGGGGACAGTCCGGCGCTCCGGCCTGCTGTGGGTCAACCCGCTGCTGCTGCGCCGCCGGGTGGACGTGCGGCTGCGGCACTGGCGCAGCGAGCCCGTGCCCGCGGCCGACGGGGGCGGGATCGCGCTGCGGGTGGTCGTCCTGGTGGTGTGGCGGGTGCGGGACACCGCCCGGGCCACGCTGGGCGTGGAGGACCACGAGGCGTATCTGCGCGAGTGCGTCGAGGCGGCTCTGGCCCGGGTGCCGGTGGAGATGCCGGGCGGGCCGAGGGGAGCCGGGGATGCGGCGGCCGAGGCGCTGACCCGGCTGGTGGCGGCGGACGCGGCCCCGGTCGGCCTGGAGGTGTTCTCCGTGCAGCCGGCCCGTGCGGAGTACGCCCCCGAGGTCGCCGCCGCGATGCACCGCCGCCGGATCGCCGCGCTGGACGCCCGGCACCGGGCGAGCGTGCTCACCTCGGTCGTGGACTCGGTGGAGGACACGGTGACCCGGCTGACCATGCGGGGGCTGGTCGAACTCGACGACTACGAGCGGAAGGCGCTGGTGAAGGACCTGACGGTGGCGTTCTGCGCCGGCCGGGGAGAAACAGCTCCGTGATTGGTATGGACATGTTCAACCAGCGCCCATAATCTCGAACTTGGTCTAGACCTACATGCACGGCTCACTGAACCTCCCCCATGTTCTCCAGGAGCGGCAGCATGCGCACAAGGACCAAGTTGTCCGCAGCCGCGGTGGGACTGGCCACGACCGGAGCCCTCGTGCTCTCCTCCGGCGGCGCCAGCGGCCACGGCTACACCGACCTCCCCATCAGCCGGCAGAAGCTCTGCCAGAACGGCACCGTGACCAACTGCGGCTCGATCCAGTGGGAGCCGCAGAGCGTCGAGGGCCCGAAGGGCTTCCCCGCCTCCGGCCCGGCCGACGGGCAGATATGCAACGCCGGCCTCGGCCACTTCAGCCAGCTCAGCTCGCCGCGGACCCCGTCCGGCGGCGCCTGGCCCGCCACGAAGGTGACGGGCGGCCAGAACTACACGTTCCGATGGCAGTTCACGGCCATGCACGCCACGACCGACTTCAAGTACTACCTCACCAAGTCCGGCTGGAACCAGAACCACAACCTGGCCCGGTCCGACCTCAACCTCACCCCGTTCTTCACGGTGCCGTACAACGGGCAGCGACCGCCGTCCACGCTCTCCCACAGCGGCCGGCTGCCGTCCGGGCTGAGCGGCCGTCACGTCATCGTGGCGGTGTGGACGATCGCCGACACGGCCAACGCGTTCTACGCCTGCTCGGACGTGACCTTCTGAACCTCCGAGATTCTCCCGGGTCACCGGTGCGGCCGGTGTGGGCGCTTCCTTCCACGCCGGCCGCTCGAGACCGCCGTAGGGCCGTGACCCTCCACATCTGACGATTCGTCAACTACCGTGCGCGCCCATGGACTCCAGGGCGAGCACGGTCGCGGAACTCGTCGCCGCCCGGTGGGGCGACCACCGGCCGGGGCTGTGGTGCGAGGGGCGGATGCTGACCCACCACGAGGTGGCGGCGGGCGCCGCGGCCCGGGCGGCGCTCTTCGAGGACCTTCTCCCCCCGGCGGCCGAACCCCACCTCGGCGTGCTGCTCGACAACACCCCCGACTTCCCCCTGTGGCTGGGCGCCGCGGCCTTGGCCGGGGCGGCGGTCGCGGGCATCAACCCCACCCGGCGCGGCGCCGAACTCGCCCGCGACATCCTGCACACCGAGTGCCGCGTACTGATCACCGAACGGTCCCGGCTGCCGCTGCTCGAGGACCTGAACCTGCCGGGCGTACGACTGCTGGTGACGGACACGGCGGATTACACCGAGCTTCTCGCCCCGTACGCGGACGCCCGCCCGGACCCCTCCCGCGCCACTCCACGCGACCGTTACCTGCTCTACTTCACCTCCGGCTCGACCGGTGCCCCCAAAGCCGCGCTGTGCTCCCAGGGCCGGCTGGCCGCCGCCGGCCGCTCACTGGCGGAGCAGTTCTCCCTGTCCCGGGACGACGTCCACTACGTCTGCATGCCGATGTTCCACGGCAACGCGGTGATCGCCGACTGGGCACCCGCGCTGGTGACCGGTGCGACGGTGGCGCTGCGCCGCCGCTTCTCGGCGTCCGGATTCCTGCCGGACGTACGCCGGTACGGGGCGACGTACTTCACCTACGTGGGCCGGGCGATCCAGTACGTCCTCGCGACCGGGCCACGGCCCGACGACCGCGACAACTCCCTCCGCCTGGGCTTCGGCACGGAGGCGGGCGCGGTGGACGCGGCGGCTTTCGAGCGGCGGTTCGGGGTGCGGCTGGTGGAGGGGTACGGCTCGTCGGAAGGCGGGGCGGCGATCCCGTGGTCGCCGGGCACACCACCGGGCGCCGTCGGCCGGGCGGCACCCGGGCTGGTCGTCCTCGACCGGGAGACCCGCGAGGAGTGCCCGCCGGCCCTCTTCGACGGGACAGGCCGACTGCTCAACGGCGACGAGGCGATCGGCGAACTGGTCAACCAGGGGCCCAGCCCCTTCGAGGGCTACTGGCGCAACCCGGCGGCCGAGGCGGAACGCCGCAAGGACGGCTGGTACTGGACGGGCGACCTCTTCTACCGCGACACCCACGGCTACCTCTACTTCGCCGGCCGCACCGACGACCGCCTCCGCGTCGACGGCGAGAACCTGGCGGCCGCGATGATCGAGAACATCCTGGCCCGCTACGAGGGGGCGGAGGCGGTCTGCGTCTACGCGGTGCCGGACCCGGTGACCGGGGACCAGGTGATGGCGACGATCGCCGGCACGTTCGATCCCCAGGAGTTCCCGAAGTTCCTGCTGGCCCAGCCCGACCTGGGGACGAAGATGGCCCCCCGGTTCGTCCGGGTGACGGACCGCATGCCGGTCACGGCCACCAACAAGATCCACCGGGCGGCTTTGCGCAGGGAGGGCTTCCGGTGTGCCGATCCGGTGTGGTGGCGGCCACCGGGGGAGGCGCGGTACCGGCGGCTAGCCCTGGACAGCGCGGGTGAGCCGCTGCCAGGCGGGTGACAGGCGGGGGCGCAGCAGTACGACGCCCTGCTGGGTGCTGACGGCGATGTCGAAGCCGGGCAGCACGACGAGCGAGGTGACCAGGGCGGGGATCGGGGCGCTCCAGACCGGTTCGCAGCTGGGCAGGTGACACAGGGTCACTCCATGACGGTCGCTCACGGCCACCAGGGTTTCGCCGTTCGGCGCCTGGCCCGTCCAGAGGATGCGGGACGCCTGGACGGGGAGGCGCTGGGGGGTGTGCGGGCTCGTGGAGTTCCAGAGCGTGACGGAGGCCAGGACGTTGTCGTCCATTCCGGCGGGGTCCATGTACAGGAGGAGGGGCTCGCCTTCCGGAGTGTCGGCCCAGCGGACGAAGTAACCGCGTCCACTGGTGAGTTCACGAAGGCGGAGACTGAGGGTGCGATGCTCGTCAGGTTGTTCGAGGTGAACGGTGTATCGCTGCCCCGTGTCGACGTTTAGCACGGCTGCCAAGCCGGTCCGGGTGGTGAGGGCAACGTACGAAGTGCCCCGGGGGCTGTGATGGGGCACGAGTTGGTCGACCTCCGGAGGCAGCAGCAGGGGCTCGTCGCTGAGCAGTCGCCTCGAGGCCGGGGCCCACAGATACGTCCGGCTGGCGTCACATGCCGGACCGACGGGGGTGTCGTGCCCCACGTAGGAGCCGTCGACCCTCGTGTCGCCACGTCCTGCCCTCCTCAGGGCGGCCATGAGAACGCTCTGGCCTTCCGTGGAGACATAGCCGGCCGTCACGACGGTGTCGTCCTGCTCCGCCTGCCACGGGGCGGCCGAGGTGTCGCCGGGCCGGGCAGGGTCGGTCACGAGGATGACGGAGCCGCTCGACGGGTCGTAGGAGATGACACCGGGATACGGACTGCCGCTCGGTGCGGGCAGCAGATGCGCGACCGTACTCGCCGGGACCTGCCGCAAGGCCGGGTGACCGTACTTCTCGATCTTTCCGTTGCCAAGGAGCGTGGCGACGGAAATGGTCCCGGTCGCCTTGTCACCGCCGCGCTCTCCGTCCCGCAACAGGACGTGCAGCGCCTCGGCGCGAGCGTCTTCGAGGCAGTGCTGGTCCGTCCACGGCGGCATCTCGGCCACGTGCGTGGCCTGGGCAGAGGCGCCGTCGTCGTCGGACATCTCGAGCAGGTGCGAGTCGAGGGTGCGGATGCCGCGCCAGGAGCTGGCGATCACCCTCGTGGCACTCCCCGGCCACCTGAGCAGCAACTGGGTGTGGGCCATGCCGTCCTGTCCCGCGTCGGAACTGTGCGCGGACTTCTCGGCGGCCGGGGTGGCAGCCCGGTTCCAGCACCACAGACGGGCGGTGCCGTCGTTTCCGACGGTCAGGATGTAGAGATCGTCGGAGGTCGACGTGCCGAGCACACGAATGGCGCACACCGCGCTTTCATGGCCCTGCAACGGAATGCCGACAAGCCGGCCGGCCGCACAGTCCAGCACCCGGGCCTCGCTGCTGAGTCCGGCCACCACCGCGTACGGCCGTCCTTCCCGGGCGAGCGGAGCGACGGTGAAATTGCCGACGGAGAAGTCCAGATGGGTCACGCACGGTTCGGCTCCCGTCGCAAGCGTCACCAGGGTGCGCTGACCGGCCGCCACGTAGACGGCACCGAGGTCCGCGTCGGTTGTGAAACGTCCGGTCGGTCGCCAGTCGTCGTCACGACTCACCGATGCCGTCTCCTGGCTCGCGACATTGAGCAGTGTGAGGCGAACCCAGTGCGCTGTGCTGCCGGTGCCCCGCTCGAAGAATGCGACGACCGAGGTGCCGTCCGGTTCCTGCGCCTGGGCCGACAGCCGGGGACTGGTCAGCCCTTCCAGCAGTACGCCGCCTCCCACCTGCTTTTCCAGTGCGTGCAGGGACAGCGTCCCCCCGACCCGATCACATACGACCAGCCACTTGTCGGGTCCGCCACAGCGTGCGAGGAGAGCGCTCGGGATGCTCTCCCACTCCGCACCCTCCGACCTCGCACAGGTCACCTCCAGTAGCCGCTCCCCGCTGACCAGATCGAGGACGACCACCTTTCCCGGCCCCCGGGCGACGGCAATCGCCGTACCGTCGGAGAGGACGCCCACGTCCCCGAACCCCGTGCAGCCCGGCATCTCATGCCGGCTCACCAGGGACAGGTCCGACAGATCCCAGACGCGCAGCTCCGACCCGTCGTCGAGGGTCACCGCCAGCGAACGGCCGTTGTGGGACAGCACCCTCAGGCCCTCTACGGGCCGTGCGTGCGGCAGCACCATCGCCTGCGAGGGATCGTCGAGCGGCCACACGTGTACCTCGGTCGACTGGAACGAGACGGCCACCACCAGGTGACGGCCCTGCTCGGTGACCAGGTCCTGGATGGTCCACCCGTACCAGACCGAGGTCGTGGAGTACGTGCCTTTCCCGTGCCGGCCCACGATCCGGTGGGGCGTCACCCGACGCGGTTCGGTCCACATGCGGTCCACACCCACGGACACCCCGACCGCCCGGCGCGCGAAGTCCGTCGCCCCGTGGGTGCGCGCCACGAAGGCCAGTTCGGCGGCCGGGTCCGGATGCGGTCCGTGCCGGCCGGCCAGGAGGTCCGCGCACCGTTCCACCACCATCGCCAGCAGCGGATTCCGCTTCGCGTGCTGCACCGCCGGCACGAGTCCCGCCGCAGCGGCGGCCAGCACGAAGGACGGATCCTCGATCAGGTCGTCGATCACACCCGCGGCAGCGGCGTGCGTCGCCAGATGGTCGCGCGTGTACGCGTCGGCCCGACCCCAGTCCCGCCCACCGGCACCCGACGGCACCGAGTCGAGGAGCGTCCCGACGAAACACTCCTGAACACTGCTCAGGTCCCGGTACCGCAGCGCCCGCGTCTTCAGGTGATCGGCCAGCTCCTGGTGGTACAGGCGGAAGTACTTCCGGCCCTCGACCTCCACCGCGGTCACGTACGACCCGTCCTCCTCCAGCAGCGCGTCCACATCGGACTCCGTGAGGGTGATGCCGGAGAGGCGGGACGCCACCCGTGTCCAGACGGCCGTGCGGGGGACGCCGTGGCCCTCGCCGAAGGCCAGGGTGGTCAGGAGGGGCAAGGCGCTCGTGCGCGCGTCCCTGGGCATGCGCTCCAGGTACGCCTGGAACGCGCTGGCCGTGTCCGACGGCAACTGCCGTGCCCACCCGGGCACCGTCACGTCGACCGGCTTGCCCCGGCACAGCGCGGTCGCGGTCATCCGGGCCACCAGGAAGCAGCGGCCGGCGCGCTGTGCCACGCCCTCGGCGACGACGCGCGCGGCAGCGGGGTCCGCCTGGTAGGGGGAGCCGGCGTCCGTGAGGATGCGCTCGACGTACTCGGCCGTGTTCGTGTCCTCGCTGTAGTCGGCGCTGTCGAGGTCGATGACGGGGACGCGGTCGCCGAGGTGGAGGAGCAGTTCACGGCGTACGCCGACGACCAGCCGGACGCACGGCACGGTGGCGAGGTGGCGCAGCAGGTCCCAGGCGATGCGGCGGGCCTCCGCCTTGTCACCGGCCGGGCCGGCCTCGTCCAGGGAGTCGATGACGACGCGGAAGGGGTTCTCCCGGTCGGCGAGTCCGGTGAGCAGCTCCGTGGGGCCGGCCGCGGTGAGGTCGGCGGCGGCCGCCAGCCGGGTCACCAGGTCGTCGATCGTCTGGTGCCGGGCGTTGATCGACACGTCGATGCGGTGGTCCGCGTCGTCGGATGCCGCGTCGAGGACCAGTCGCCCCAGCACCGCCGACTTGCCCGAGCCGGGCGCGGCGGTGACGACGAGCGGCCCGGTTCCGCCCGGGCCCGCCAGCCGGGCACGCAGGGCGTCCAGGGCCCGCTTGCGGCCGGTGAAGTAGGAGCCCGAGTCGTGGACCTGTTCCACGCCCCGGCCGCGGGGGCTGAAGTGGGAGGTGAGGTCGCCCGCCTCGCCGCCGTGCTCCTCCGCGGATCGGACCTCGGCACGGGGGTCGTGGCGTGGGTTGGGGAAGAACGGTGCCTGGACCGTCTGGTCGGTCACGGAGCAGGAGCAGTGCTGGCGCCGCCCGGCCTGCTCGAACGCCCGCGTGATCCGGTCGGCGAGCTTGGCGGGCGCGAGGTAGCGCTGGGAGGGCCCGTCGCCGAGGGCGTACGCCCGTTCCAGTTCGACCGGGAACACGCCGTCCCGGGCGAGGTCGCGGTGGCGCGCGGACACCATGACCCAGGTGCCGGAGCCGGCGGCGTCACCGCGTGGCCGTACCGCCACGTGGGCGTCGGCCACGGCGCCGATCCTCGCGGCGCCCTTCCCGGCGTGGCAGGCGTCGATGATGATCAGCACGTTCCGCAGCGGCGATGCCGCGAGCGTGGCGGTGAGGTTCTCCGGGGAGATCCAGGAGCGCGGTCGCCGTGCGGTGCTGTCGGAGCCGGCGAGACGGTAGCCGCCGGCGTCCGGGCGGTCGCCGTGGCCCGCGTAGTAGACGACGAGTACGTCGTCGGGGGTGAGGTCGGCGCCCGCACACCAGTCGGCCACCGCGTCCTCGAACTCCGCCGCGTCGGGGTCGCGGGACACCTCGGTCAGGATCCGCTCGTATCCCATCCCCTCGAACAGGGTGGCGACGCGCCGGACGTCCTCGTGCGCCTGGGGCAGTTCCCCGAGCTCGCGGTAGGAACGCGTCCCGGCAGCGATCAGTAACCGCCTCGCTCCGGCGTTCTCCTGCGACACCGTGGGTCTCGTCAAGATCCCTCCCCCGACGCCCCGCTATGACGAGAAGGGGCCTCTCGCTCCCACGAGAGGCCCCTCATCCGTGCGCCGCCAGGGACTCGAACCCCGGACCCGCTGATTAAGAGTCAGCTGCTCTAACCAACTGAGCTAGCGGCGCATGACTCTCGCCTGCTGTTGGAACCGTGTTCCGCGGCGGGCGACGGGAAAAATAATACCCAATGCCGAGGGGTGCTCCGGACCACTCGGCGGCGTCCTAGATCGCCATGGAGAGCAGCATCGGGGCCGCGTGGCGGTTGAGGGCGTCCGCGGCCCGGCGCAGGCGGTGGGCGTGTTCGACGGGGAGGGACAGGGCCAGGCAGCCGACGGAGGAGCCGGCCGTGATCGGGACGGCCGCGCAGACCGTGCCGATCGCGTACTCCTGGAGGTCCAGGACGGGCACGGTGGGCGGCTGGGCCTCCAGGCGGGAGAGCAGGAGCCGGTCGCTGGTGATGGTGCGCGAGGTGAGGCGGGCCATCTTGTGCCGGGCGAGGTGGTCGCGGCGGCCGGCGTGGTCGAGCTGGGTGAGCAGGCTCTTGCCGATGGCGGTGGCGTGGGCCGAGGAGCGGAAGTCGACCCATTCGTTGACCTTGGGTGCGGCCGGGCTGTCGGCGTACTGGGTGATGCTGATCTCGCCGTCGACGTACCGGCTCATGTAGACGGCGGCGCCGACCGAGTCGCGCAGCCGGTCGAGGGCGCGCTGGAGCTTGTCGCGGACGGCCTGCTCGCGGTGGCGGGCGGAACCGAGGCGGGCCAGGGTCTCGCCCGTGACGTACGCGCCGTCGGCGATCTGCTCGACGTAGCCCTCGCGGCGCAGCATCCGCAGCAGCGCGGTCAGCCGCTCCGGGGGGATGCCGGTGTGCCGGGCGATCTCGGTGTCGGTGACACCGCTGGAACCGTGCGCCACCGTCTCCAGGACGCGCAGGGCTTCCTGGGCCGAGTGGTACGGGGTGGTCGGCTCGTGCTTCAGCGCCACGGTGGTCTCCCCCTGCGCTTGCTGTAGGGCCGTAATCCGGTCAGTGAACCTTTTCCAGGCTATCCGGCAATGGCGTTGCGGGGAGCGGGGGTTGACAAGATTCCCGGAGCCCCGGACTGGGGCAATGGCTCACTGGCATATGCCAGAAGCATGCCCCAGCCCGAGGGGGTGGCGTTCCGCCTGGTCACGTGCCGTAGTCACAGAACTGCGCTGAGAAACTCCCGTGTCCGGTCCAGCTCCGGGTCGCTGAAGATCTTTTCCGGCGTTCCCGACTCGATGATCCGGCCCGAGTCGAACATCAGTACCTGGTCGGAGATGTCCCGGGCGAAGTTCATCTCGTGGGTCACACAGAGCATCGTGATGTCGGTGGAGCGGGCGATGTCCCGGAGGACGTCGAGGACTCCCGCGACCAGCTCGGGGTCGAGCGCGGACGTCACCTCGTCCAGGAGCAGCACCTGCGGGCGCATCGCCAGGGCCCGGGCGATCGCCACCCGCTGCTGCTGGCCGCCGGAGAGCTGGGCCGGGTGCGCGTCGCACTTGTCGGCCAGGCCCACCAGGTCCAGCAGGCCCTTGGCCCGCTCCACGGCCTCGTCCTTGGACATGCCGAGGACGGTGACCGGCGCCTCGGTGATGTTCCGCAGCACCGTCATGTTCGGGAACAGGTTGAACTGCTGGAACACCATCCCGATCTTCTTGCGGACCTCGCGGACCTGCTTGTCGGAGGCCGGGAACAGCTGCTGCCCGTCGACCGTGATCGTGCCCTCGTCGGGCTTGAGCAGGGTCATCAGCAGCCGCAGGATCGTGGTCTTGCCGGATCCGGACGGCCCGATCAGGGTGACGTGCTTGCCGGCGTCGACCGAGAAGTCCAGGTGGTCCAGGACCGTGTTGCTCCCGAACCGCTTGGTGACCTGCTCCAGCCGGATCAGCTCGCCGGTGCTCCTGGCGGGATTCTTCTCGGGGTTGGGGAGAGTGTCAGTGGGCAAGGCGTCGCTCCAGGGCTCGCAGGGCAAGGGAGGCCAGGTAGGAAATGACGATGAAGGCCACGCCGATCACCGTCAGCGGCTCGGTGAACTGGAAGTGCTCCTGCGAGTACAGGCGCGCCTGGCCGAGCATCTCCAGCACGGTGATCGCCATCACCATCGGTGTGTCCTTGAGCATGGAGATGACGTAGTTGCCGAGGGCCGGGACGACCCGGCGCACCGCCTGCGGCAGGATCACCGCGGTCCACGTCCGGCGCAGCGGCAGGTTCAGTGCCGTCGCCGCCTCCCACTGGCCGACCGGCACGGCCTCGATACCGGCCCGGTAGACCTGCATCGTGTACGTCGAGTAGTGCAGCCCGATCGCGAAGACACCCGTGGTCAGCGCCGAGAAGGTCAGGCCCCACTCGGGCAGCACGTAGAAGAGGAAGAACAGCTGCACCAGCAGCGGGGTGTTGCGGACGAACTCCGTGACCACGCCGACCGGCCAGGTCACCCAGCGCGAGGGCGCCCGCATCAGCAGCGCCCACACCAGGCCCAGGGCGAACGAGATCAGCGAACCGAGGGCCAGGATCTGCACGGTGACCAGCAGACCGTCCCACAGGTGCGGCATGAAGCCGCTGACAGCGCTCCAGTCCCACTTCATGCGACAGCACCTCCCACACCGGTCGTCTGCGGTCGGTCCAGCTCCTGGTCGGGTGTGCCCCCGACCGGCTTGCCCGTGCCGGCCTTGAGCTTGCGCTCCAGGCCGCGCATGCCGCGGGTCAGCAGGAAGGCGATGACGAAGTAGATCAGCAGCACGATCGTGTAGATCTCCGCGCTCTCCTGGAGCGCCAGGCGCACCAGGTTGCCGCTGAACGCCAGGTCACCCATGCCCATGATCGACACCAGGGCGGTGCCCTTGAGGAGTTCGACCAGCAGGTTGGAGAACGGCGGGATCATCTCCGGCACCGCCTGCGGCAGCAGGATCAGCCGCAGCCGCTGCCAGGGCGTGAAGCTGAGCGCGATCCCGCCCTCCTTCTGTGCCGGGTCGACCGCGTTCAGCGCGCCGCGCACGATCTCGGAGCCGTACGCCCCGTAGGTCAGGCCGAGTGCGAGGGTGCCCGCCCACAGCGGCACCAGTTGCCAGCCGAAGGCGATCGGCAGCACGAAGTACACCCAGAAGATCATCACCAGCGCCGAAGTGCCGCGGAACACCTCGGTGTAGAGGCCCGCGAGGAAGCGGACGATCCACAGCCGGTGGGTGCGCGCCACGCCGACGACGAAGGACACGGCGGCGCCCAGCAGGGCGCTGCAGACGAGCAGCTGGATCGTGACCCAGACGCCCTTGAGTACGAGTTCCCAGAGTCCCGAGGTCATCCGCCGCAGAGCTCCTTCGCGGTCATGTCCGTCATCTCGGCCCGGGTGAAACCGAAGGGCTGAAGGATGCGGAAGAGTTCACCGCTCTTCTTGAGCTTGCGCAGCTCCACGTTGAAGGCGTCCCGCAGGTTGGTCTCGGTCGGCCGGAACGCGAAGGCGCCCCCGTCGACGTGCGGCTTGCCGTCGACGAGCGGCGCGAACGGCTTGGTCGACTCCGCCTTGGACGACTTCTTCACCACCTCGCGGGTGGTCAGCGCCGTACCGGCGAACACGTCCACGCGCCCTGCCTCGACCGCGTTCAGGCCCGCGACCTGGTCCGGGACGATCAGGATCTCGCTCTCCTCGTACCCCGCCTCGACGGCGTACTGGATCTCGGCGTAGCCCGTCCCGGTGGCGAACTTCGCCTTCTTCTCGACGACGTCCTTGTAGCTGTGCAGCCCCTTCGGGTTGCCCTTGCGCACGATGAACGAGTCGAGCATCTGGTAGTCGGGGTCGGCGAAGATGACCTGCTCGCAGCGCTCGGGGTTCACGTACATCCCGGCGGCCACGACGTCGAACTGCTGGGAGTTCAGGCCCGGGATGAGCGAGCCGAACTCGGTCGGCACGGGCTGCACCCGGTCGACGCCGAGCCGCTTGAAGATCACCTTGGCCAGTTCCGGCGCCTCACCGGTCAGCTCGCCGTTCCGGTCGATGAAGCCGAACGGGATCTCGCCCGCGATGCCGAGGCGGACGACCCCCGCGGCCCGGAGCCGGTCGAGCAGTTCACCGCCCTTGACGTCCGAGGCTGTGGCGACCCGGCTGCATCCGGCGGCACCCAGCGCGCCGAGCGCCGCCACCCCCGCGAGCAGCGACCGGCGTGTGGGCCCGGATACGGACCGGGATATGGGTTCGGGACTTCGCCATGTGCTTCTGTGTGGGCTTCTCTGTGGTGGAGCCATGGGCGCGCAGCTACCCGACCCCATCCGAGTTATGCCGGTCTTTTCAAGCCCCGCACTCTCCCCGTGCGCCCTTGACCCCACGGCCGATGGGCACTCCCATGGGGGCATGGCTGATCGCTACATCGAAGTCTCGCTGGTCAAGCGCGACGTGACCTGCACGGCCAGGCTGCTGGACGACCGCGCGCCGATCACCTGCGCGGCCGTCTGGGATGCCCTTCCGCTGGCCGGTGACGTCTACCACGCGAAGTACGCACGCAACGAGATCTACGCCCTTTTCCCGCCTTTCGCCGAAACCGAGCCGCCCCTGGAAAATCCGACCATCACTCCGATTCCCGGCGACCTGTGTTATTTCACCTTCGCCGGGGCGGAGTTGGGGACCAAGGCGTACGGCTACGACCGCGAGGTCCGCGCCGGGACCACGCTCGTCGACCTGGCCCTGTTCTACGAGCGCAACAACCTGCTGCTGAACGGCGATGTCGGCTGGGTCCCCGGCATCGTCTGGGGCCAGATCGTCGACGGCCTGGAGAACATGGCCGAGGCGTGCAACGACCTGTGGAGGTCGGGAGCGGCGGGGGAGTCGCTCAGCTTCCGGAGGGCGTAGCCCGGCCGGCGGAGGCCACCCCGGCCTCGTACAGCGCGTGTGCCGCCCGCAGCACCAGATCGTCCCGGTGCCGGGCGGCCACGAGTTGCAGACCGATCGGCAGACCGTCCCCGTCGACGCCGACCGGCACGCTCGCCGCGGGCTGCTGCGTCATGTTGAACGGGTAGGTGAACGGCGTCCAGCCCGTCCAGCGCCGGTGGCCGGATCCTTTCGGTACCTCGACGCCCGCCTCGAACGCCGTGAGCGGCATGGTCGGCGTGACGAGCAGGTCGTAGGCGTCGTGGAACCGGCCCATCCGGCGGCCCAGGTCCATCCGGACGTCCACCGCGGCCAGATAGTCCAGCGCCGAGTAGCGTGCGCCCCGCGCGCAGATCTCCCGCAGGCCCGGGTCCAGCGACTCCCGCTGCTTGGGGCCCAGATGCTGCGTCACCCGGGCCGCCCCGCTGAACCACAGGGTATGGAAGGCCTCCACCGGGTCGGTGAGGTCCGGGTCGGTCTCCGTGACGTACGCGCCGAGCTCCGCCAGCCGCTCCACCGCCCGCCGCACCGCCCCGGCGACCGCCGGCTGCACCGCCACCTGTCCGCCCAGCGACGGCGAGTACGCCACCCGCAGCCCGCGCACCCCACCCGCCAGGCCGTCCGTGTACGGACCGGCCGGGGCCGTGAGCGCCGACCAGTCGCGCGAGTCCGGGTGCCCGATGACGTCCATCAGCAGCGCCGCGTCCGCCGCGTCCCGGGTCATCGGGCCGACGTGCGCCAGCGTGCCGAACGCGCTTGCCGGGTAGAGCGGCACCCGCCCGTACGTCGGCTTCAGCGCGAAGATCCCGCAGAACGACGCCGGGATACGGACACTGCCGCCGCCGTCCGTGCCCAGCGACAGCGGTCCGGCGCCGAGCGCCACGGCCGCCGCGCTGCCGCCGCTCGAACCGCCCGCGGTGCGCGACGGGTCGTGCGGGTTGCGCGTCACACCGCTGAGCGGCGAGTCCGTCACGCCCTTCCAGCCGTACTCGGGCGTCGTCGTCTTGCCGATGAAGACCGCCCCGTGCTCCCGCAGCCGGGCCACGGACGGCGCGTCCTCGTCCCACCTCCCCGCCGGATCCACGGCCCGCGACCCGCGCAGGGTCGGCGCCCCGCGCAGCAGCAGGATGTCCTTCACGGTGACCGGCACCCCGTCGAGCAGCCCCCGCGGCTCACCGCGCCGCCAACGCTCCTCCGACTCCCGGGCCCGCTCCAGCGCGTCCTCGGCGGTCAGCCGGACGAAGGCGTTCACCTCCGGCTGGATCGCCTCGGCCCGCTCCAGCGCCCCCCGGGTCGCCTCCACGGGACTCCACTCGCCCTCGCGGTACCCGTCGAGGAGCCGTACGGCGGTCAGCTCGGTGAGCTCGGTCATCAGACCTCCAAGAACGTCAGTGACCCGGTACGTACCCACGCTGCTTGTCGACCACGTTCCTCAGTGGCTCACCGGCAGCCCACTGCTCGTACAACTCCACGAACTGCTTGCCGAGTTCGTCGCGCCAGCCGACGGTGTCGCCGCTCATGTGCGGGGACACGATCAGGTCCGGGGCCTGCCACAACGGGCTGTGGGCGGGCAGGGGCTCGGCCTCGAAG
The DNA here is from genome assembly GCF_000725785.1 of Streptomyces flavovariabilis. Taxonomy (NCBI): domain Bacteria; kingdom Bacillati; phylum Actinomycetota; class Actinomycetes; order Kitasatosporales; family Streptomycetaceae; genus Streptomyces; species Streptomyces flavovariabilis. The sequence goes on from NZ_JNXD01000001.1 coordinate 44,046, forward strand.
ACGTCCAGGGCGGCGCCCGCGATCCAGCGCTCGGCCAGGGCCTGGGCGAGCGCGTCCTCGACGACCAGCTGGCCGCGGCCGATGTTGACGAACCGCGCCGACGGCTGCATCAGGCCGAAGCGGCGCGCGTCGAACATGCCGTGTGTCTCGTCCGTGAGCGGCGCCGCCGCGACCACCCAGTCGGCGCGGGCCAGCAGCCGGTCCAGGTCCTCAGGGCCGTGCACGCCGGAGCGCGCGGCACGGCCCACGAGCGCTGTCGTGATGCCCAGCGCCCCCAGCGTGCGCGCGATCGCCCGGCCGATCGGCCCGGAGCCGACCACGACGGCCCTGCTCCCGGCGATCTTGTGCGACTCGCGGTGGCGCCAGGTCCGCTCCCGCTGGAGCTCCAGCGTCCGCGGCAGATCCTTGGCCATCGCGAGCACGAGCGCGGCGACGTACTCGGCGATCGGCTGGTCGAAGATGCCGCGCGCGTTCGTCACCACCGTGTCGGAAGCGGCGAGTTCCGGACACATCAGATGGTCCACGCCGGCGCTCGCCGTGTGCACCCAGCGCGGCCGCGGGCCCTCGCCCGGCCAGGCGTCCCGCACGGCGCGCGAAGTGAAGTCCCACACCAGGAGTACATCCGCACGCGGGAGGCGCTCGGCGAGACCCGCCGCGTCGGTGTGCTCGATACGGGCGTGACCGGTGAGGCGTCCGAGGCGGGGGAGGGGCTCGGCGTCCAGGACGAGGAGGGTGGGGGTGGGCATGAGCAGCCGTTTCTCCAGCCGTTCGGCGGGCCCGGCCGGCCTTGGTGCGGCCGCCGGTGACGACGAGTTAACCCGGTGTTGACCAAGGAGTGATCCGGGCGGATTGACCACGCTCGCACCCGAACCTACCGTCGTCAACACGGGCGTTCCCACGATCCGTTGCACACTAGTTGCCCAGCGTGAGGCCGGTGCCTGCCATGGACGTCTCATTTCTCGGCGGGCCCAGCCCGCAGCGCGGGGTCGGCGTCGTCGCCCCCTTCGACTTCGCCCTCGACCGCGAGCTGTGGCGCTGGGTGCCGGACGAGGTCTCCCTCCATATGACACGCACTCCGTTCGTGCCGGTCGAGGTGAGTCTGGACCTGGCCCGCCTGGTCAGCGAGCACGAAACGCTGAGCGAGGCGGTCCGCACGCTCAACGCGATCGCCCCCGAGGTCGTGGCCTACGCCTGCACGTCCGGCAGCTTCGTCGGCGGCACGATGGGCGAGCGGGCGATGTGCGAGGCGATGAGCCGGGCCGGTGCCGTACCCGCGATCACCACCTCCGGCGCGCTGCTGGAGGCACTGGTCGAGCTGGACGTACGGCGGGTGGCGCTGGTGACGCCGTACACGGTCTCGGTGACGCAGTCCCTGGAGGCGTACGTCGCCCAGGCCGGTGTCACGATCTCCGGCTGCGCCTTCATGGGGCTGACCCGGCACATCTGGAAGGTCCCCTACCGGGAGGTGGTGGACATGGCGCGACAGGCCGTCCGCGACGACGCCGACGCGCTGTTCATCAGCTGCACGAACCTGCCCACGTACGACGTGATCCCCCAGTTGGAGGCCGAGCTGCGCATCCCCGTGATCTCGGCCAACCAAGTGACGATGTGGGCGGCGCTGCGCCGACTGGGTACCCGTGCGGTGGGGCCGTACCAAGCGCTGATCAATCCGGCGGCGCGTTCCGGCCCCGTACCGCCGGGGGCGGACCCCGGTCCCGTAGTGCCGGAAGAAGAGCAGCAGCAGGAAGGCTGGACATGACAGCACTGGGATTTCTCTACCCGGGCCACTCCGCCGAGGACGACTACCCGCGCATCGAGCAGTTGCTGGGCAGCGACGTCCGGGTGGAGCTGGTGCACACCGACATCGGTGAGGACGCGCACCGGGTGGACGCGCTGCTCGAGATGGGCTCCGCCGGGCGGCTGGCGGCGGGGGTCCAGGAGCTGCGGCACGCCGGTGCGGACGCCGTGGTCTGGGCCTGCACGAGCGGCAGCTTCGTCTACGGCTGGGACGGCGCGCAGGAGCAGGTCCGCGCCCTGGCGCAGACGGCCGGCATGCCCGCCTCGTCCACGTCCTTCGCGTTCGCGCACGCGGTGCGGGAGGTGGGAGCGCGCAGGGTCGCGATCGGTGCGACGTACCCGGAGGACGTGGCGCAGCTCTTCGCCGGGTTCCTCCGCTCGGCCGGCGTGGAGGTCGTGTCGGTCAACAGCTCCGGCATCATCACGGCCGCCGAGGTCGGCACATGGGGCGAGAGCGAACTCCTCGCCCTGGCCCGGAACTCCGACCACCCCGACGCCGAGGCGCTCCTCCTGCCCGACACCGCCCTTCACACAGCGGCCCACATCCCGGCCCTGGAGAAGGAACTCGGCAAGCCGATCCTCACCGCCAACCAGGTCACGGTCTGGGAGGCCCTGCGCCTGGCGGACCGGCGGGTGAACGCGCCGGAGCTGGGGGCGCTGTTCACGAGGGAGCCGATCGTCCAGGCGTGAGAGCGGCGGCCCGACCCTCGCCGTCCGCGGCGGCCGCCGCGGACGGCGAGGAGGCCTGTTCACGCCCTCCGTGCTGGTCCCCCGGCCGGCAAGGCCAGGTGCTCCTGCTCATGGACGTTCGCTCCTCGTGCGACGCCACCGAAGCACCCGCAGTGCGGCGTAGGCGACGAGGGCGACGGTGAAGATCACGCTCGCTGCCGGCCGGGCCACCCTCCAGGCGACGCCGCCCGGGTCCCAGACGGCCTCGGCCAGGTTCGTGCCGACGGCCACCGCGAACGCCGCCTTGAGGCAGGTGGCCGCTCGCGCCACACGGTAGGCCGGGGGCGCCTCACTCGCCTCGCCCTCGTCGTCGTGACACTTCCCCCCAGTCGTCATGGAGCCCCAGGTACCCCGGGGCAGCTGACGAAAAGGCGCCGTGCCCTCCAGCGCGCCTTCCATACGGGCCGGAATCGGTCCCACCCCTTCTTCGGGACAGACCGGGGCACAGGCTCACCAACACCCCGTCCAAAGCTGAGGAATGCTCAACTCCGCCACCTCGCACGGCTCCTGGGTTGACCGAAAGCGCGTTCCCTTTCACGGGTCCATCCCGTGCACACTGGCCACGTCCGCAGCCAGTCGTGCCGTGAAGGACTCCCCGATGGCCGAAACGGGCCCGTTCAGATCCCCTGCAAGCGCTGTCCGGCTGTCCGGGCGTCTGCTGTGCTGGAGCCTGGCCGCAGCCATGGCCTCCGCCGCCGTGGACGCCTTCCTCGGACCCCCGGCCCGCTGGTGGGGTGTCGTGTGGCCGCTGCCCTGGTGGCTCACCGGCGTGACCGCCCTCGCGTGGAGCGTCCTGCGGGCCCGCGAGAAGGCCGACCGCCCACCCCCGCACGACAGCGTGCGGGGCGACTGGGAACGGGCCGCCTGACAGCCCTCGGAGCGGCAGCCCGGGAATAACCGGAGACAGTCCCCTGTTAGAGCCGGAACGACAGCACACGGCCCACAGCAGGAGGCACCCCACCGTGGCGGCAGACGAGATACGCGGCGCAGCACAGGGCAGCGCCCCCGTCCCCCTCTCCGTACTGGACCTGGTCACCGTAGGGGCCGGCCGCACCGCCTCCGACGCGCTGCGCACCAGCGTCGACCTGGCCCGTCTCGCGGAGAACCGGGGCTTCCACCGGTACTGGGTCGCCGAGCACCACTCCATGCCGGGCGTGGCCTCCTCGTCCCCGGCCGTGATCCTCGCCCACCTCGCCGCCCACACCGACCGCATCCGGCTCGGCTCGGGCGGTGTGATGCTGCCCAACCACGCCCCGCTCGTGATCGCCGAGCAGTTCGGGACGCTGGAGGCCATGGCCCCGGGCCGCGTCGACCTCGGCCTCGGCCGCGCCCCCGGCACGGACGGCGCCACGGCCGCCGCCCTGCGCCGCACCGAACGCCTCAACGAGGGCGCCGACGACTTCCCGCAGCAGCTCGCCGAGCTGATCCGGTTCCTCGACGACGACTTCCCCGACGGGCACCCCTACCGCCGCATCCACGCCGTACCGGGCCCGGTCCAGGCCACGTCCCCCGGCGGCGTCCAGTCCCCGCACCGCCCGCCGGTCTGGCTGCTCGGCTCCTCCGGCTTCAGCGCCCGCCTCGCCGGTGCCCTCGGACTGCCCTTCGCCTTCGCACACCACTTCTCGGCGCAGAACACCGTCCCGGCCCTGGACCTGTACCGGGAGTCCTTCCAGCCGTCCGCCGTGCTCGATCGGCCGTACGCCCTCATCGGCGTCTCCGCGCTCGCCGCCGACGAGGAGAAGGAGGCGCGCCGGCAGGTGCTGGCCGCGGCCCTCAGCATGGTCCGGCTGCGCACCGGCCGCCCCGGCCTCGTGCCCAGCCCGGAGGAGGCGGAGGCCCACGAGTTCAGCCCCGTGGAGCGCGACTTCGTCGACTCCTGGAACGCCAACGTCATCCACGGCACCCCGGACGAGGTCCGCTCCGGCCTGGACGACCTCGCCAAGCGCACCGGCGCCGACGAGCTGATGATCACGGCCAACGCACACGGTGGGGACGTCCGCGTCCGCTCCTACGAACTCATCGCCGACGCCTACGGGTTGCCGACGCCCGCCTGAACATCCGGCGTGCCCAGCAGCTCGGAGATGCGATCCGGGGGCACCGGACGGGAGTAGAGCCAGCCCTGTCCGGTGTCGCAGCCGATGCTGCGCAGCCGGGTCGCCTGGGCCGAGGTCTCCACGCACTCGGCCGTGACGGTCAGCCCGAGCCGGTGCGCGAGCTGGATCATCGCCTCGACGACGACCTCGTCGGCCGGATTGGCGCGGGCGGCGGCCTCCCGGTCGTCGTACTGGAAGCCGCGCACGAACGATCCGTCCAGCTTCAGCACCGACACCGGCAGCCGGCTCAGGTACGCGAGGTTCGAGTAGCCGGTGCCGAAGTCGTCGATGGCGATCCGCACACCCATGTCGCTGAGGGCCTTCAGGGTCTGCAGCGGGCGGCCGGCCGAGCCCATCACGGCCGACTCGGTCAGCTCCAGCTGGAGCAGGTGGGGCGCCAGGCCCGTCTCGGCCAGGGTCTCCGCCACGTCCGCCACCAGGTCCGAGTCCCAGATCTGGCGCACCGCCACGTTCACGCTGACGAAGATCGGCGGCTCGTCCGGGTGGTCCAGCTGCCACCGGCGGGCCTGCCCGCAGGCCGTACGCAGCACCCAGCGGCCCAGCGGGACGATCGAACCGTCCTCCTCCGCAAGTCCGATGAACCGATTCGGCGTCAGTACGCCGAACTGAGGATGGTTCCAGCGGATGAGCGCCTCGACCCCGTGCAGCCGGTCGTCCTCCATGCCCACCAGAGGCTGGTACTCCAGCCGGAACTCGCCCCGGTCGATGGCCGGCCGGAGCGTGGAGGCGAGGGCCTGGCGGGTCATGCGGTGGGCGTTGCGCTCCGGGTCGAACAGGGTCCAGCGCGCCTTGCCGTCGGCCTTCGCCCAGTACAGCGTCGTGTCCGCCGCCTGCATCAGCGCGGTGGGGGTGGTGCCCGCCGCGTGCCGCTCCACGACGCCGATCGACGCCGAGACCGACAGCCGCTGGCCGGAGATGTCGAACGGGTCCTGGACCGCCCGCAGCGCCGACTCGGCCAGCTCGGCCAGCTGTTCGGTGCCCGTGGAGTCCTCGACGAGCAGCGCGAACTCGTCCCCGCCGAGCCGGGCCACCAGCGGGATGCTGGTCCGTGAGTGGCCGGCCTCGTCAGCGCAGCGTGTGAGCCGCTCGGCTACGGCGGCCAGCAGCCGGTCGCCGACCCGGTGGCCGAGGGTGTCGTTGATGGCCTTGAAGCCGTCCAGGTCCAGGTAGCACAGCCCGATCCGGCCCGTGCCGCTCTGCTCGTACGACTCCGCCTCCAGCGCGGCCGACAGGCGTTCGAAGAACAGTGTGCGGTTGGGCAGCCGGGTCACCGGGTCGTGCATCTGCAAGTGCCGCAGCCGGGCCTGGAGTTCCCGGCGGGCACTGATGTCGGCGACGGACAGCAGTACGCCGAGGTCCTCGTCGGGCAGCGGAGCGACCGTCACCTGCACCCACAGCGAGTGCCCGTCCGGGTGCTTGAGCCGGCGTGTGCAGCGCAGCCGGGACTGCCGTCCGCGCAGCACCTCGCGGTAGGCGTGCCAGGTGCGGGCGTCGGAGGTGAGGTCGACCAGGTCGGCGGCGACGGACCCGGCGAGCGCGTCCGGGCTGCCACCGAGCAGCGCGGCGAGCGAGTCGTTGGCGCTGACGACCGTGCCCTCGCGGTCCACGACGGCCATGGCGAGCGGGGCGGCCGTGAAGACGGAGCGGTAGGGCAGCCGGGACGGGGGCTCGGTACGAGGAGACGTGTCGATCTCACTCTCTGTGACGACCGGCCGGTCCAGGTCTGTGGCGGGCGCCGGCCCTTCGGAGGTTCCGCTCACCGCTCGCTCCCGCATGTATTCGATCTCTGTCCGTGCAGGAAAGGTCAGGAAAGTGTGCCGATCATAGAGGCTGGCCCCAGGGCCTTCCAGCCGGTGTCCAGTCTCCTCGGCCAACCGGCCCTTCTGCCAGATCGTTTCTGCACGCACCTGGACGGCTACTTCAGGCCCTCGACCAGTTGTGACGTTCTGTGAGTGCTTCGGGGGTGTCGGCTTCCGTGATTTTTCGGCCCCTTCACCCGACCGGTGCAGGCAAACAGGACGCAGTACGACAAATCATCACAGGCTGGGTGCGGTGTCCCGCGAACCGTACCCGGAGGTACCCGTGCCGCGTCCGTTTCCGCGCGCCCGACTGCGCAGTACCGCGGCCGTGTTCACCACCATGTCGGCTCTCGCCGCCACCTCCCTCGGCACCAGCCCCTCGGCCGCGGGGCCCGACTCGGCCGCGCCCTGCGCCCTGACGCGCACCGACGCCCACCACTCGGAGGGCCTGGACACCTGGAACGCGGCCTACCCCCGTCCGGCCCGGTCCCTGGACGCGGTCATGGTCTTCCTGTCCTTCCCGGACTCCCACCCGCTGACCACGCCGCAGGACCTGACCGCCGACCACTTCCCGGCCACCACCCGCTTCTTCGAACACGCCTCCTACGGCCGTTTCACCCTGCGCCCGCACCCGCTCGGGCACTGGATCCAGATGCCGCGGCCCTCCACCGCCTACGACATACAGCGCGACTGGAGCCCCGAGCACCGGGCCGCCTATCTGCGCGACGCTCTCTCCGTGGCCGACCCGCAGGTGGACTTCTCGCGCTACGACATCGTGTACTTCGTCGCCGACCCGGACGCGCCCGGCGTGGACTCCGACGCGACCAAGGTGGTGAACCTGACGAGCCCGCTGCGGGCCGACGGCACCGACCTGCGCCGGATCGTCACGGTGTTCGAGCAGCATCCACCGGACCGGCTCGTCCTGGCCCATGAGACCGGGCACGTGTTCGATCTGCCCGACCTGTACCACCGGCCCGTGGACGGGAAGGGCGACTGGGACACGCACGTCGGAGACTGGGACCTGATGGGCAGCCAGTTCGGACTCGCCCCGGACCTCTTCGCCTGGCACAAGTGGAAGCTGGGCTGGCTGGATCCGCGGCAGGTGCGGTGCGTGCAGGACGCCGGGCCCGCCCGGCTGACCCTGGAGCCACTGGCGGCGGGGCCGGGGCTGCCGGCGACCGGGGCCGCGGGGGCACCGGCCTTCGGTCTCGGGCGGGGCACCAAGCTCGCGGTGGTGCGGACGGGGCCCGACAGTGTGCTCGCCTTCGAGGTACGGGGGCCGGTGGGCAACGATGTGGCCGCGTGCCGGCAGGGGGTGCTCGTGTACCGGGTGCGGGGCGGGGCGCAGTCCGGGGGCGGGCCCATCGAGGTGATCGACGCCCACCCACGCAGCGAGGCGTGCTGGGAGGACTCCGTCTATCCGCCCCTCGCGGACGCGCCGATCGGCATCGGCGAGAGCTTCACGGTCCCCGGGGAGGAGGTGCGGGTGAAGGTGGAAGGGCGCACGGCTTCGGGGGCGTGGACGGTGAAGATCGCGGTGGGACGCTGACGGGTCGCGGACAAGAGAAAAGGCCCCTCGCTCTCGCGAGGGGCCTTTCACCGTCTGTGCGCCGCCAGGGACTCGAACCCCGGACCCGCTGATTAAGAGTCAGCTGCTCTAACCAACTGAGCTAGCGGCGCCTGCTGACGTCGTAGACCTTAGCATCCTGGTCGGCGGGAGGAAAAATCGAAATCCGCACGGCGGAGCGGGCCGCCCGCACGGCCGCCCACAGCAGTAGCTCGGGCCCGGGGAGCCAGGGCTGACGGGTGTCGGGGGCGACGAGCCAGCGGGAGGCGGAGCGGGTCGGGGCTGTGGTCCCGGCGGGCGCCGGGACGGTGGGGGAGGCGCTCTCCGACGGCGCCGGGACGGTCACCGCATCGCCGGTGCCGTGGCACAGCAGCGGCGGCACGGCGTCCGTACGGGCGGTCTCCCGGCTGCCCCGCGCGCCCCACTCCTCCCACTCCAGCAGTGCGGGGAGCCGCTGAGCCGTCCCCGGGGCGGCGAACAGCAGGATCCGGCCCCGGAACTCCGCGACCGGGCCCGAGCCAGGGCCGTCGTCCCACAGCCGGTCGAGCATCCGCCTGCCGAACATCGCGGGCGCGCTGACCACGTCGAAGACCGACCCGCAGGGCAGCACGACCGGTGCGTCCGGCCGCTCCTCCCAGAGGGCGAGTGTGCTTCGCGGATACGTTCCTGCCGAGGCGAGCCAGGCGGCCCCGGCCGGGGTGACATCGGAGGCGTTCCATGCGTTGCTCATGGCATCCAGGTGTACCCGCCGTGAGCACCCGATTCCCATGGGTTGCGGGAAGTCGGGACAGGAGAGTGCGGGGAGGGGTATCTTGCCCGCCTGGCATATGCCATGTGATCGGGACGGGCCGGTGTCAGGCCGTGTCGCCCCGCATCAGATCCCGCCCGAACTCGACCATCTTCTTGGCGTAGTCCTCGGTCCACTCGGCCCGCTCGGCGATGTCCGCGGTCGTCAGCCGGTCGAACCTCCGCGGATCGGCCAGCTGCGCCGCCGCCATCGCCTGGAACTCCACCGCCCGGTCCGCCGCGGCCCGGAACGCCAGCGTCAGCTCCGTCGCCCGGGCCAGGAGGGCCCGGGGGTCGTCGATCGACTCGAGGTCGAAGAAGTGCTCAGGGTCGGAGGCCGCCTCCGCAGGCTCGAAGAGCAGGGGCGCGGGGCGTAGCCGCGGTTCGTTCCGACGCGGCGTGGGCTCCGCCATGTCTTCTCCTCCTCGTACGTCGCGCTGGCCCTCCCCCGCGGGCGGGGGACTCCCCGGTGGAGTGGGCCACCGTCCATTGTCTCGCGGGCGCGCAAGTGGGCATCGCCGTAGTGGATACGGCCGCCACACCACCCGGTGTTCGTCACGGCGTCCGGGACGCGCCCGGTTCCGGCCAGATCACGGGCGCCACGTCACCCGGTGCTCCGTCAGATGTGCCGGCACGGCGTGATTCGCCTCCCATCCGTCCGGGCTGTGTCCATCGGCCGCCTCCGGCGGGCGGGGAGGTGGGTGGGGAGGGGGTGTCTCGTGGTGCCGGTCACGGGCGCCACGTCACTCGGTGCTCCGCCAGATGTGCCAGCACGGCGTGATTCGCCTCCCACCCGTCCGGAAACTTCACCACCGTCCCCAGCTGTACCGGCTCCGTCGACGGATAGTCGTCCAGGAGGTCGGTCACCCCCGCTCGGCAGACCACGATGCAGGCGTGCCGGTGGCGGGAGGCCAGGACGCAGAGGCGGCCCGTCTCCAGGTGGAAGGCCGTGGCGTCGGGGCGGCCGGAGAGGGGGTGGAGGACCACCGTGACGTCGTACTCGCGGCCCTGCAGCCGGTTCGCCGTGTCCACGACCACGTCGGTGACGCCGAGGGCGGCCAGGGCCGCGCGGACCGCGGCCGCCTGGTCCCGGTGGGCCGTGCCGACGGCGATCCGGTCGGCGGTGAGGGGAGAAGGGTGGGGGAGCTCCGAGCTCGCCGCGCCCGCCCGGTCCAGCAGGCGCCGTACGACCGTCGCCACCGCCCGGACCGCCTCCGGGTCCGTGCGCGGCGTGTGCCGGGCGGGCAGTTCCAGCAGGCCCCAGCCCGACTCGGCCGCCTCGTCGATCACCCGGTCGGGGCCCGAGCCGTCCGACGGCACGGCGAAGGCCAGGGTCCGGTCGCCCGGGCCGGTGCCGCTGCGGAACGGCGTGTACGGGTAGAACGCGTCCGAGACCAGGGGCGCCGCGGAGGCCGGGAGCCGCCAGGAGACCGGCAGGCGGTGCTGGGGCAGGTCCGGGTTGTGCGCGAGCAGGGTCGTCACCGCCGAGGCCGACGGGTCGTACGTCAGGCCCGCCCACTGCTCGCCGCCCACGATCGCGAACGGGTCGAGCTGCCCCGGGTCGCCCACGAACAGCGCCCGCTCGAACAGCCCGGCCACCGCGAGCAGCGCGTCCGAGCGCATCTGGTACGCCTCGTCGACGATCGCGTGCCGCCACGGCTCGTCGACCTTGACGTGCGCCCACTTCGCCGCCGTCGAGATCACCACCGCCAGTCCGGCCAGGTCGCCCGCCTTGGCCGACTTGCGTACGTTCGGCAGGCCGTCGAGCGCCTTGTCGTACGGGTCGGAGTCGTTGCTGTGCAGCCGGCCCACCGGCAGCTCGGGGTTCTTCCCGGCGAGCCGCAGGACCAGGTCGTCGACCTGGGCGTTGGTCTGCGCCACCACCATCAGCGGGTGGCCCGCCTCCGCCAGTTCCAGGGCCGCGCGGACCACCAGTGTGGACTTGCCCGCGCCCGGCGGGGAGTCCACGACGACACCGCGCGCGGTGCCGTGCAGCGTGTCGCGCAGGATCGCGTGGGTGGCCTGGGCCGCGGCGGCCGAGGGGTCGAACACCGTGGTCACAGCACATCCTCCTCGGTCACCGGGTCGGCGGCCTCCAGCGCCGCCTCACCGGGCGGCCCGCCGTGCGTCCACGGCGTCTCCTCCGGGTCGGGCAGCTTCGCGCCGCCCCGCTGCTCGTGCTCGAAGAGCGTGAAGCAGACCCGGTCGCCCTTCTCCGGCACCGAGCCCGGCTCGGGCTCCTTGCCGCGGCCCATCTTGTCGAGGATCCGCAGCACGACGCACGCGCCGTCCTCCTCGTCCGCGACGAACTCCGCCGACTGCGGCTTCCCGCCCAGCGACCGGTACACCTTCGTCCGCTCGCCGAGATGCGGCCGGTCGACGGTGCGCACCGTCACCAGGGGGCGGGGGCTCGGCCGCTTGCCGTCGCTGTACGCCATCACGACATCGGTGACCTCACCCGCGAACGCCTCCCCGGACAGCCGCCGTCCCGCCATCACCAGCGGGTCGTCGAGGGCCTCCTGCGCCTCCAGCCGGGCCTGTTCGCGCTCGCGTGTGGCCAGCTTGCTGGCCGCGGTGACCGCGTCGTCGCGGCGCGGCTGCGGGGGCTCGCCTGCCAGCACCCGGTCGCGGTGGCCGGTGAACGACCAGCGGTCGCGGGTCCACCGCTCCTCGGCCCGCGCCCCCTCGGGCAGCGCCCGCAGCAGGTCCAGGCCCCGCCAGACCGCGTCCCAGGTGGGCCGGGTGCGGCTGAGCACCAGGTCGCGGATCTCCCGCTCGGCGGCGGTCAGCACACCGAACCGGTCGTCGGCCTCCAGGCCGTCCTCGGCGGCGGCGAGGGCGGTGCGGGCACGGTCGTAGCGCTCGATGGCCGGGGCGAGCAGCTTGTTGTCGAACGCCGGGTCGGTGGCCGGACCGGCCGGCGGGCACGTCAGCTGGCCCTGCGCGTCCCGCTCCAGCTCGGCCCGCAGCGCGGCCTCCGCGCCGGTTTCACCCTCCGGCGGGTCGATCCAGGCGAGCAGCGCCCCCAGATGCTGGTCCTCCAGGGTGGACTGCCCGGTCACCCAGTGCCGGCCCAGCACGTCGGTCATCGCCAGCAGCAGCGAGGAGCCGGGCACCCGGGCCCGCTCCCCGAAGTGCGTCAGCCACCGCCCGAGCAGCGGCACCCGCGGCGGCGCCGGATAGGGCGCCTGCGGATCCTGCTCCGCCGTACGCCGGAACCGCATCGAGCGCCCCAGCAGCCGCACCAGGTCGATGCCCGCCCGGCTCGGCACGATCAGCTGCGGCGCGTCCGCGCACAGGTCGACCTCGACCTTGACGCGCTTGCCGGTCTCCGGGTCGGTCTCGGTGCGCTCGGCGGCCTCCACGGTCTCGGCGTAGGAGTCGACGTACGGCAGCACGACGTCGGCCAGCTCGGCCAGGAAAGCGAACCGCAGGTCGCGGTCGCGGGGCTGCGGGACGGCCAGCAGACGCGGCGCGTCCCGGTCGGTGCCGACCAGCGCGCCGAGCGGGGCGCCGGCCTCACCGGCGGTGGTCAGCGGCACGAACACCAGCGGGCGGTCGCCGAGATGCCGGTGCCGGACGGTGGCGGCGGGCTGGGCACGGCCCGTGCTGACGGCTTCGAGGCGGGCCAGGGTGGAGATCAGCGACACGCCGCCTCCAGCGCCTCGGCGCGCAGGGCGGCAGCCCGCCGCAGGGCCGCCACGGCCGGGTCGTCGGGATCGCCGGCCTCGCCGCGCGCGGCCGCGAGGACCTCCTCCACGGTCGTCAGACCGCCGAGCTCCGCCCGTACCGGACGCCCGAGCGAGGTCACCGCTCCCTCCTGGCGGGACCGGGTCCGGCAGTGGAAGGCCAGCTCGCACGCGGACAGGCACTCGGGCGCGTACGCCGCCGGGACCGACTCCACGGCCGCCGTCAGCTCCTCGGCGGGCAGCTCCGGCGAGAAACACGTGCCCTCGGGCAGCGCGCCGGCGATGTCCTCGATGCGGGTCAGCCGGGCCAGCTGGCGGGCCGTCACCGCGCGCTGCTTGCGGATGTCCACGGCGGACGCGGCCGGCAGATTGGAGAAGTCCCTGGGGCAGACCAGCAGGATCCGGTGGCGTACGCGCGGGGCGGGAGCCCCGGCCTGATCGCTCCGGGTCCCGGGCGCTTCAGCCGGCGCCGAGGGGACGGCAGTGCCCGACCCCTCGAGCGTGCGCGCGCTCGCCCCCTCGGTGTCGGAGGCCGGCTCCGGCTCCGCGCCGAGACGGGCCGCGACCTCCTCCAGCGCCAGCACGTACACCGCCGCCTGCCGGGCCGCCGCCCCGACCTTCGCCGGGTCCGCCGAACCGTCCAGCAGGGGGAAGGACTTGATCTCCACCACCGTCCAACTGCCGTCCGGATGCACCACCACCGCGTCCGGCTCCAGGAACGCGGGGGAGCCCGCGACGTCCAGCGTGAGCATCGGATGGTCGAGCAGCGTCCACGCGCCCTGGTGCGCGGCGGCCTCCCGCAGCTCCAGCTCCGTACGGGCCGTGCGCCCTCGGGGGCCGGTCGCCGTCAGGTCCGGTACACGCGCGTCGGCGGGCGGCTCGGCGGACCGGTCGAGCTTCTCGTGCACCAGCCGCAGCAGCTCCGCGCCGCCGTCTGCCTTGACCTTCGCCTCGAAGGCGTTGCCCCGGGTGAGCGCGAACTGCGACTGCCCGAAGGCCGACGGCGAGCCCAGCGCGCTCGCCAGCGCCGCCTTGTCCACCCCGGCGCCGTCGAGGATCGCGCGCCGCGCACAACCGGGGTTGGCGGCCAGCGCCGCCAGAGCGCGCGCGTCCAGTGCCTTCGCGGGTACGTCGGGACCGCGCAGCTCAGCGAGCCGGTGCCGGAGCGCCGTCCCCCGCGTCCTTGGGGGAGGCACCCGGCTCGGCTCCCGCTCCGAGCCGCGACTCGCGCTGCCGTGGAATTCGCTCACCCGCGGAAGTCTGGCATCCGGCACTGACAATCGAGGAACCCGCGGCGGAAGAGTCCGCCGCGACCGGTGCGGCAGACGGTACGAACCGTGCCTTGACCCGGTCCGCGCTGCGCATCACGACGGGCGCCAGCAGCAGCCCGACGCCCATGACGGCCGCGCCCGCGACCGCGTCGAGGAAGTAGTGGTTGGCGGTGCCCATGACCACGATCGTCGTGATCAGGGGGTAGGCGACACCGGCGGCCTTCGCCGCGCGCGTACCGCCATGACGCCACAGCATCACTCCGCACCACAGGGCCCAGCCCACGTGCAGACTCGGCATGGCCGCGTACTGGTTGGTCATGTCCCCCATGCCGCGCGGTGCGCTCGCCGCGCCGCCCCACCAACCGTAGGAGCTGTACTGCGCCATCGTGTCCACGAAGCCGTGGCTCGCGTCGAGGAGCCGGGGCGGGCAGGTCGGCAGCAGGGTGAAGCCGATCAGGCCGATGAGGGTGGACGTCATCAGCCAGGTCCGCGCGGCGCGGTAGCGCACGGCCCGGGAGCGGAAGAGCCACACCAGGACGGCCGGTGTGACCAGGTAGTGCAGTGACGCGTACCAGAAGTCGGCGGGTATGCCTATCCACGCCTCGCGCGTGAAGAGGCGGTTGAGCGGGTGCTCGAAGTTGAGATACAGCGCCTTCTCGAAACGCAGGATCGTCAGACCGTGGTCGACGGCGCCGGAGACGTCGCCGCGGGCGAGGAGCCGGCCGGCCGAGTAGCAGGCGTACACCAGCAGGATCAGCGGCAGCTCGGTCCACCAGCGCAGCCTGGGCGCGGGAGCCGCCTCGGTGCCCGGTGTCTCGGTGTGCGGCATCCGATCGTCCTCCCCCTTCAGTCTCACGTGTAGCCCGGTCGGCCGTGCCACTTTACGGTGTGTGCGCCCGCCCCGGGGGGCGCCTCCGGCCCTCAAAGACGCAGAGATCGCCCCCCGGGTTGCCCACACCGCGCGTGCGCGATGATGGAGGAGTTCTTCTTGCGTTGTTCTTCCGGAAAGGTGCCCCATGGCCGCGCGCATCCTGCTGGCCCGCCACGGACAGACCGAGTGGTCCCTGTCCGGCAAGCACACGGGCAGGACGGACGTGCCGCTCCTGGAGGAGGGCCGGCGCGGCGCCAAGCAGCTCGGCGAGCGCCTGCACCGGCCGCCGTACGAGGGCCTGGCCGGTGTCGAGGTGCGCACCAGCCCGCTGGCCCGCGCGCGTGAGACCTGCGAACTGGCCGGCTTCGGCGACCGCGCGCGGACCTGGGACGCGCTGCTGGAGTGGGACTACGGGACGTACGAGGGCATGACCCCCGCGGACATCCAGGCCGTCCGGCCCGGCTGGCTGATCTGGCGCGACGGCGTCCCGGGCGGGGAGTCGCTCGACGAGGTCACGGACCGGGCCGACGAGGTGGTCTCCTGGGCCCGCTCCGAGGACCGCGACGTCCTGGTCTTCGCCCACGGGCACATCCTGCGCTCCATCGGGGCGCGGTGGCTCGGCCTCCCGATCGACTTCGCGGCCCGGATACGGCTGAACCCGACGTCGCTGTCGGTGCTGGGCTGGGCCTACGGGGAGCCGGCGATCGAGAGCTGGAACGACCTGGGGCACCTCGCCTAGGGCGGCCGGCGAGACTCCCTGGGTCATCCGCTAGGTCATCCGCGGGGACGAGGCGTGCCTCTCCAGGAACGCCGACACCCCGGAGGCCCTGCGATGGGGCAGCAGCACCCGCGCCGTCGCCGCCAGCATGGTCTGGACGCGGGACGACTGGACCTCCTCCAGCAGATCCAGCACCCGCGTCCCCGCCATCGCCGCCTCGTCCGGCCGGCCACCGCGCGCGAGGTCGTCCGCCAGCTCCGCCGTGTACAGGGCGATGTTCCGCGTGAAGTGCGGATCCTGCAGCTCGGCCGCGCGGCGCGCGTGGCGGGCCGCCCGGGGCCAGGCGCCGAGCGTGGACCAGCACTGCGCCTCCAGGCCCTCCAGTTCGGCCTCCCCGTAGAAGCTCATCCACTCGGGGTCGGCGTCCGAGGGGCCCCGTTCGAAGAAGGCCTGCGCCCGGGCCAGTGCCTGCTCGCAGCCGACGCGGTCGGCGAGCCCCGCCCAGCCGCCCGCCTCGCGCAGCGCGAGCAGCGACATCAGCCGGGCCGAGCCCACGGGCCGGGCGACGCGCTGTGCGGCCTGGGCCGCCCGGACCGCCTCGCGCGGCCGGCCCGCGTCGCGCGCGAGGAACGCCGTGTTGCAGAAGGCGTGCGCCTCCAGGCCCGGGTCCCCGGTCATCCGGGCGGTCGCCAGCGCCTCCGCGTAGTGGGAGCGGGCGTCGTCGAAGCGCCCCGAGTCGTGGGCCAGCCAGCCCACGGAGATGGCCAGTTCACCGGCGCCCGAGTAGAGCCGGTCCGCCGTCGTCTGCCGGGTCGTGCCGGCGTCCAGCAAGGCGAAGGCGGCGCGCAGCGGGGCGGCGGCGCGACGGTAGAGGCCGTCGGCCCCGTGCCGGTCGTCGAGCAGCCGGATCCGGCGGACGGCTTCTTCCAGGGCCCCCGCGTCGCTCGCCCCGGCGCGGTGCCCGGGGCGCTGTGCCGCCGCGGCGTCGAGGGCGAGGCCGACAGGCCCCAGTGAGGCGGCGGCCACCGTGGCGCCCCCGCCGGTCATGAACGCGCGACGTAGCACGTCGCTCTCCTCGTAGGTGTCGTGCGGGTGGTGCGGGTCGTACGGGTTCTGCGTTTCATACGGCTCGCACGCCCCGCTGGTCTCACTCGTGGCGTTCGCCGGGTTCGCGGTGCGTGCCAGGGGCGCGTCCTCGATGTCGTGCGCCCGGCGTCCGCGTACCGACGAGCGGGGCGCGAATCCCAGGTCGGTGAGTGTGCGGCCTGGGAACATGTGCAGGAACACCCGTTCGTACGCGTAGTTGGGGCAGCGGATCTCGCCCGCCTCGACCCGGCCGATGTAACGCGCGTCACAGCTGACCTGCTCGCCGATCTCGAGCCCGGCCCGGCGGACCGCCGCGGCGAACTCGGCCGGCGAGCGCTGTCCACGCAGTCGCCGGAAGGCGAGGTTCGGCCGTGGCGGCCGGTTGGGTTGAGACGAGGTCAGCGTTGACGACGCCATGGCCGGGTCCTCCCGTGCGAACCGTCGAACCATGCCGGATCCGAGGTGACTTGGTGCGAGTCGTCCGCATGGTCTGCCCCGTGTCCGGCGGGCAAGAACGTACCTGCTGTGATGGAGCCACCACGCTGGGTTTGGCTACAAACCGGATATCTCATCCGTGATCTGCCATGAAGTGCCATCCTTTGCGGCTGACTTCCGCCGTAGCCGTTGACGCACTGCCGCGTTGAACCCTGCGGACCGGGAGGCCCCCGACTCCCGACCGCTCGTCCAAGCAGGGGTTTTCGTGGTGGAGGCCCGGATGGAGACCAGCCGGATCAACGATCCTCGTACGCCGCCGTGTGCACCGGCGGTCGGGTGCGATGTGGTCACGGTGCCGGCACGGCAGGGGCTGGAGGCGGTCGACATCCTGCGGCGCGGGCCGGGGGACGCGGTGGGGCCCGTACTGCACGACGACGGCGGTGACACCCTGGGCTTCCTGGTGCCCCCGGGGACGGCCGCCGCGTGGGACATGCCGGGCAGCACCTGCACGGAGACCGGCCGACCCGGACCGACCCTGGCGCCCAAGCCTCCCCTGGCGGGCTCGGACTGGCTGCTGCCGCCCGGCGAGGCGGACCTCGCGACGGACCCCGCCGTGCTGCGCGAGGCGCTGGGAGAGGCCGCCCGGATGATCAAGGCGGCGGACAGCTGCCGTTGAAGCGCCCCCGGATGCCGGGCCGCCGGTGCGTACGCCCCGCTTAGCGGCCCGCCCTGATAATGAGCTCATGGGAAAGTCCAAGGGCGGCGGCCGGCGCAGACAGGCCGGTGTCGAGGCCGTCGTCGAGAGTGTCGACGGCGGGCTCGCCGAGCTGATCCCCGACCGCGAACGGGCCCGGGCCTGGACCCTGGTGATCGACGGAGCCCCCCAGTCGCACGTCGACCTGGACGACCCGGCGTACCTGTCCTTCGAGTACCAGCGCCGCCTCGGCCACGTGATCGACCTCGCCGCCCCGCCCGGCCGGCCCGTGCACGCCGTGCACCTCGGCGGCGGCGCCCTCACCCTCGCCCGCTACGTCGCCGCCACCCGGCCCCGCTCCACCCAGCAGGTCGTCGAACGGGACGGTGCCCTCGTCCGACTGGTCCGCCGCGAGCTGCCGTTGGATCCGAACGCCCGCATCCGGGTGCGGTCCGCCGACGCCCGCGAGGGCCTCGCCAAGGTGCCGGACGGCTGGGCGGACCTGGTCATCACCGACGTCTTCAGCGGGGCCCGGACACCGGCCCACCTGACCTCGACCGAGTTCCTCGACGACGTGCGCAGGGCCCTCAAGCCCGGCGGTGTCTACGCCGCCAACCTCGCCGACGGACCGCCGCTCGCGCACCTGCGTGGCCAGATCGCCACCGCCGCCACCCGCTTCGGGCAGCTCGCGCTGGTCGCAGATCCGGCGGTGCTGCGCGGCAAGCGCTTCGGCAACGCCGTCCTGGTCGGCTCCGACCATCCCCTGCCCGTCGCCGAACTGACCCGCCTCGCCGCCTCCGACCCGCACCCCGCCCGCGTCGAGCACGGCAGGACGCTCACGGACTTCACCGGAGGGGCCGTGCCCGTCACGGACCTCGCGGCGGTGGCGTCGCCCGCGCCGCCCGCGTCGGTGTTCAGATGACCGCGTACGGCACTCAGTAGGTCCCGATCTCCACCCGGGGCGGGCCGTCGTGCCAGGTGCAGAACACCGACACCCGGTCCGCGCCCGAGGCGAACTCCACGCGGATCCACGACTCCGTCTTCCACACCTGCATCGACCAGCCCGCCCCGGGCGTCGCCGAGACGAGGGAGGCGGAGGTCTTCCCGAGGTCGAAGACCGCCCGGCCGCCGTCGGTGTCATAGCTCTTCACCCGGCCGGACGCGGCGGGAGCCGTGCCGGCCGACGGCGTGGTGGCGGGGCTCGGTTTCCTGGTCGCCGCGGGCGTGCCAGGCTCCCGCCGCTTCGGCTCAGGCGTTCGTTCCGTCGGCGTGGCCGGCGCCCTGGGCTCCCGCGTGAACGCGTCGGCGGCCTTGATGGGCAGGGCGCGCGGCGGGTCGTAGGCCGTCCCCGCCATCACGGTGTGGACACCCCACCACGACAGCGTGACCGCCGCGCCCGTGGCGAGCAGCCAGGCCAGTACGTGTACGAGTCCTCTGCGCATCGCGGGCCATACTGCCTCACGCGTCCCACGCGTTGTCCACAAACCGGGTCCCACCGTGGCCCGTTGCCCACCGCCGGGGAGTTGTCCACAGGCCCGCACCCGGCTGTTCGAGATGGCGTACGGTGCGGCGCATGGCAAGTGTGCTCGTGGTCGAGGACGACCAGTTCGTACGCTCGGCGCTGATCCGGCACCTGACCGACGCCTCGCACACCGTGCGCAGTGTCGGGACGGCGCTGGAGGCGCTGCGCGAGGTCGCCCACGTCCGCTTCGACGTGGTGATCCTGGATCTCGGGCTGCCCGATCTCGACGGGTCCGAGGCCCTGAAGATGCTGCGCGGGATCACGGACGTGCCGGTGATCGTCGCCACCGCCCGGGACGACGAGACGGAGATCGTCCGGCTGCTGAACGCCGGGGCGGACGACTACCTGACCAAGCCCTTCTCGGTCGAGCACCTCTCGGCCCGCATGGCGGCCGTGCTGCGCCGCGCCCGCTCCGGCGCCGGAGCGGGGGAGCCGTCCCCCGTGATCCGGGTCGGCGGCCTGACCGTCGACCCACTGCGCCGCCAGGCCGAGCTGGACGGCGCGCGGCTCGACCTCACCCGCCGCGAGTTCGACCTGCTCGCCTTCCTGGCCCGCAGGCCCGGCGTCGTCGTCCCCCGCAAGGAACTCCTCGCCGAGGTGTGGCAGCAGTCCTACGGCGACGACCAGACCATCGACGTCCACCTGTCCTGGCTGCGCAGGAAACTGGGCGAGACGGCGGCGAACCCGCGCTATCTGCACACCCTGCGGGGCGTCGGCGTGAAGCTCGAACCACCCGGGGCGGAGGCTCCGCGATGAGGTGGGCCCTGGTCAAGGTGTCGCTGGCGGTGACCACCATGGTCGTGGTCGCCTTCGCGGTGCCGCTCGGGCTCGTCATCCGCGAGATGGCCCGCGACCGGGCCTTCTCCAATGCCGAGCGGGAAGCCGCGGCCGTTGCCCCCGCCCTGTCCATCACCACCGACCGCGACCAGCTCGAGCGGGTCGTCGCCTCCGCCGGTTCCGACGCCGGGATGGCCGTGCACCTCCCGGCGGGCGACGGCCGGGAGGCCCTGGAGCTCGGACGCCGGCGCGCCGCCGACGAGGACATCGCGGCCGTGCGGAAGCTGGGCCGTGCCTCCACCACCGGTGTCACCGGCGGCTCGACGCTGCTCCAGCCGGTCGCGCTCAGCACCGGCGAGATCGCGGTCGTCGAGGTGTACGTGCCGGAGTCCGACGTCACCAACGGCGTGGGGACCGCCTGGGCGGTGCTCGCCGGGGTCGGGGTGGCGCTGATCCTCGGATCGGTCGCGGTCGCCGACCGGCTGGGCGTGCGCATGGTCCGGCCCGCGCGGCGCCTGGTCGAAGGGGCGCACGACCTGGGGGAGGGCCGGCTCGGCGCCCGCGTGCCCGAGGAAGGCCCGAGCGAACTGCGGCTCGCGGCGGTCGCCTTCAACGCGATGGCCGACCAGGTCGTCCAGCTCCTGGCCAACGAGCGGGAGCTCGCGGCCGACCTGTCCCACCGGCTGCGCACGCCCCTGACCGTGCTGCGGCTCAACACCGCCTCGCTCGGTGAGGGGCCCGCCGCCGACCAGACCCGGACCGCGGTCGAGCACCTGGAGCGCGAGGTCGACACCATCATCCGTACGGCCCGGGAGGCCAAACCGCAGACGGCCGCGGCCGGTCCGGGCGCCGGGTGCGACGCGGCCGAGGTGGTCCGGGAGCGGATGGCGTTCTGGTCGGCGCTCGCGGAGGACGAGGGCCGCAAGTGGCGGGTGGCCGGGGCCGACCGGCCGGTGCGCATACCCGTGGCCCGTGCCGACCTGGCCGCCGCACTCGACGCGCTGCTGGGGAACGTCTTCCGGCACACCGCGGAGGGCACCGCCTTCGCGGTCGACGTGCACAACGGCGAGGACGCGGTGATCGTCCTCGTCTCCGACGCGGGCCCCGGCATACCCGACCCGGAGGCCGCCATGGCGCGGGGCCGCGGCTCCGGCAGCGACGGCTCCACCGGGCTCGGTCTGGACATCGTGCGCCGGCTCGCGGAGTCCACCGGCGGGGACGTGCGGATCGGCTCCTCGGTGCTCGGCGGCACCGAGGTGCGGATCTGGATCCAGCTGGACGGCCGTTCCCCCGCGAGCAGCGGGCACCGGCAACTGCGGCGGCGCCGCCCCGGCAGGCTCGCCGCCGTATACAACCGCTCCCGGTCCCACTGAGCGCTCCCATGACGCCGTCTTCACGGGACGGTCACGTTTCGACAAATGAAGGCAACGGCTCTTGACGCATGACCGGACATGCGGCTGTCATTGCGCCACCGTGTTCGGTCAAGTTGATTTCTGGTCGATTGCGACTGGAATTCACGCCACACCCTCGTGGCCGAACCCTGCCTTCAGGAGCCGTCCATGCACGACCTCTCTCCCACCGGTGTCTCCCTCCCCGTTCCCAGCCGCCGCACCGTGCTGCGCGGCGTGGGCGGAGCGGCCCTGCTCGGCGCCGGCATACCCCTGCTGAGCGCCTGCGGCGGCAGCGGCTCTTCCGCCGACCCGAAGACGGTCAGTCTCGGCTCCAACTCGTCCGACGCCGTGCCGAAGAAGGCGTTCGCGGAGATCTACGCCGCCTTCACCAAGAAGTCCGGCATCAAGGTCGACGTGAACACCAAGGACCACAACACGTTCCAGGAGCAGATCAACTCCTACCTGCAGGGCACGCCCGACGACGTGTTCACCTGGTTCGCCGGCTACCGCATGCAGTTCTTCGCCTCGAAGAAGCTGGCCACGCCCATCGACGACGTGTGGCAGAAGATCGGCGGCAACTTCCCCGAGGCGATGCAGAAGCTCAGCAAGGGCGAGGACGGCAAGTACTACTTCGTGCCGCTGTACACGTACCCGTGGGCGGTGTTCTACCGCAAGAGCGTCTTCGCCCAGCACGGCTACAAGGTCCCCACCACCTGGGACGACTTCGTCGCCCTGTGCAAGCGCATGCAGAAGGACGGGCTGGTCCCGATCGCCTTCGGCGACAAGGACGCCTGGCCCGCGATGGGCACCTTCGACCAGATCAACTTCCGCACCAACGGCTACGACTTCCACGTCGAGCTGATGGCCGGCAAGGCCTCCTGGACCGACCCCAAGGTGCGCAAGGTCTTCGACCACTGGACGGAGCTCCTGCCCTACCACCAGGAGGGCGCGGTGGGCCGCACCTGGCAGGACGCGGCGCAGACACTGGTGGCCAAGAAGGCGGGCATGTACCTCCTGGGCACCTTCGTCGGCCAGCAGTTCACGAACAAGGCCGACCTGGACGACCTGGACTTCTTCGCGTTCCCGGAGATCGACCCGCAGTTCGGGCAGGACACCGTCGAGGCGCCCACCGACGGCTTCATGCTCTCCAAGGCCCCGAAGAACCGCGACGGCGCCGTCAAGCTCCTGGAGTACCTGGGCACCCCCGAGGCCGAGCAGATCTACCTCAAGGCCGACTCCAGCGTGGTGGCCGCCTCCACCAAGGCCGACACCTCCTCCTACACCGCGCTGCAGAAGAAGTCCTACGAGATGATCTCCGCCGCGAAGAGCCTGACGCAGTTCATGGACCGCGACTCCCGCCCGGACTTCACCGCCACGGTGATGCAGCCCGCGCTGCAGAACTTCGTCCGCAACCCGAAGAACATCGACAGCATCCTCTCGTCGATCGAACGCCAGAAGAAGACGATCTTCGCCTCCTCCTGACCGAACGGAGACTCGACGACTCGGACCTGACATGACTGCCACCCCCGCGAAGGCTCCGGAGCCGGCCGCCCCGCCGGCTCCGGGGCCCGGCCCCACGTCCCGACCCGCCAAGACGCCCCACGGCCACCGGCGTCTGCTCACCCGCCGCGACCGCATCACGCTCGGCCTGATGGCGGGCGTGCCGACGATCCTGCACGTCACCCTGGTGTGGCTGACGGCCCTCGCCTCGATCGCGCTGGCCTTCACCACCTGGGACGGCATCGGCTTCGACTCCATCAAGTGGGTCGGGCTGCAGAACTTCAGGGAACTGTTCACCAGCAACCCGCAGTTCTGGCCCGCCGTCGAGCACAACGTGATCTGGTTCGTGGTGCTCATCCTGCTGCCCACGCCCTTCGGCCTGTTCCTCGCCGTGCAGCTGGACAAGAAGATCCGCTTCAGCCGCGTCTACCAGACCGCGTTCTTCCTGCCGGTCGTGATGTCGCTGGCGGTCATCGGGTTCGTCTGGCAGCTGATCTACAACCCGGACACGGGCCTGATCAACAGCCTGATCGGCGCCAACAAGCCCGGCCACTACATCGACTGGATCGGCGACCCGGACCTCAACCTCTGGGCGATCCTCGTGGCCGCCTCCTGGCGGCACGCCGGCTACATGATGATCCTCTACCTGGCCGGCCTCAAGGGCGTCGACCCCGCCCTGCGCGAGGCCTCCGCCCTGGACGGCGCCAGCGAGTGGCAGACGTTCAAGAACGTCATCTTCCCGACCCTGCGGCCCACCAACACCGTCGTCCTGGTCGTCACGATCATCGAGGCGCTGCGCGCCTTCGACCTGGTCTTCGTCTTCAACAAGGGCGCCCAGGGCACCGAGCTGCTGTCGATCCTGGTGACCAACAACATCATCGGCGAGTCCAGCCGCATCGGATACGGCTCCGCGATCGCCGTCGTCCTGCTGGTGATCTCGCTCGCGGTGATCATCCCGTATCTGATCGCCACCTTCCGGAAGGAGCGGCGCGCATGAGTACCCTGAGCGCCCCGCGCAAGCAGCGCACCCCGATCCGCCCCGCCCGGATCCTGCTGCACACCTTCCTCGTCGTCACGGCGCTGGCCTGGCTCGCGCCCCTGCTGTGGGCCCTGCTCGCGGCGATGCGGCCTTATGCGGAGACCAGCGACAAGGGCTATGTCTCCTGGCCCGACAAGCTCACCTTCGACAACTTCACGAACGCCTTCCAGCAGTCGGACATGCTGCACTACTTCGGGACCACGCTGCTCATCGCGGTCCCGGCCGTGCTGCTGACGCTGCTGCTGTCGTCGATGGTCGCCTTCTACGTCAGCCGCTTCGACTTCCGGGTCAACCTCTTCCTGCTGCTGGTGTTCACCGCCGGCAACCTGCTGCCCCAGCAGGTCATCATCACCCCGCTGTACCGGCTCTACCTGCTGATCGACCTGCCCGGCATCACCATGAGCGGCAAGCTCTACGACTCCGCGCTCGGCCTGGTCCTCATCCACGTGGCGTTCCAGTCCGGATTCTGCGCCTTCGTGCTGAGCAACTACATGCGCTCCCTGCCCCACGAGCTCACCGAGGCCGCCCTGGTCGACGGCGCCTCCGTGTGGCGTCTGTACTGGCAGATCGTGCTGCCGCTGTGCAAGCCCGCGATGGCCGCCCTCGCCACCCTGCTGTCCATCTGGATCTACAACGACTTCTTCTGGGCGATCGTGCTGATCTCCACCGGCGAGAACATGCCGATCACCTCGGCGCTGAACAACCTCTCCGGCCAGTACTTCACCGACCCCAACCTGGTCGCCGCCGGCGCCCTGCTCACCGCGATCCCCACCCTGATCGTGTACTTCACACTCCAGCGCCAGTTCGTCAGCGGCCTCACGCTGGGCGCCAACAAGGGCTGACGCCCGTTCCCTGAAAGAGAACCGCCGTGGTCCACCCCTTCACCCCGGTCGCCTCCGTGCCGGTGAACCCGCGCAGGGCACGCGTCCACGAGGAGGGCTGGCAGTCCTGGAGCCCCAGCGGCGCCTACGCCCTGGACGCGGCACCCCACCGCCCCGCCAACGCCAACTGGGCCACGGTCTGTTACCGCCCCGGGGTCACCGCCCCCGCCGGCACCTTCCAGGGTGAGGGCCTGCTCGCGCTCGACCCCGGCGACGGCTCACCGGTCCGGCTCTGGGCGGCGGCCGAGCCGACCCGTGAGGTGCCGTCGATCCGGCTGGCCACCGAGGACGGGCAGGCCGCCGAGATCAGCGCCGACGGCCCGGTGAAGGAGTGGACCGGCCCGGACATCCCGTCGGTCCTGGGCGACTGGGCCGCCGGCCTCGGCCTCGCCGCCCCCCGCCCGGAACCGACCGTCTGGTGCTCCTGGTACGAGTACTTCACCGCCGTCACCGAGGACGACATCCACGAGAACCTCCGCGCGATGGACACCCTCGACCTGCCCGTCGACGTCGTCCAGATCGACGACGGCTACCAGCAGGCCCTCGGCGACTGGCTCACCCTCTCCGGCCGCTTCCGCTCCCGCGCCGGGATCGCCGAGAAGATCCGCTCCCGCGGCCGCCGCGCCGGCATCTGGACAGCCCCGTTCCTCGTCGACCCGGCGAGCGAACTCGCCGCCGCGCACCCCGACTGGCTGGTCCGCGACACCACCGGCGGCTTCGCGCACGCCGGCCGCAACTGGGGCCACGACCTGCGCGTCCTGGACACCACCCACCCGGATGCGGCGGCATACCTGACCGAGGTCTTCACGACCCTGCGCGCGGAAGGCTACGACTACTTCAAGACCGACTTCCTCTACGCGGGCGCCCTGGACGGCGTACGCCACGCGGACGCCGACGCCCTCACCGCCTACCGCGCCGGCATCGCCCTGATCCGCGAGGCGATCGGCGAGGACGCCTACCTCCTGGGCTGCGGCGCGCCCGTCCTGCCCTCCATCGGCCTGTTCGACGCGATGCGCGTCAGCCCCGACACGGCCCCCCACCGCCGCCCCGAGGCCGATGACTACAGCCAACCCGGCCAGGACCCGGCCGAGTTCACGGGAGTGGCCCGCCAGTGGCAGCACCACCGTCTCTGGATCAACGACCCGGACTGCCTGATGGCCCGCCCGGCGGTCGAGACCCGCGAACGGTGGGCCGCCCATGTGGAGTCCACCGGGGGCCTCATGGCCTCCAGCGACCGCCTGCTGTCCCTGGACCGGTGGGGCGTGGAGACGACCCGCCGGCTCCTGTCGGGCACCCACCGCTGAGGCGGAGCGGGGCGCGGCACTCCCCTAATCGTGCCGCGCCCCGGTCCCCCGTCGGTCAGACCGCCTCGACCTCGGGCAGCGCCCCGGTCCGGGCCGCCCGGCCGTACCAGTGGGCGCTCGTCTTCGGGGTGCGTTCCAGCGTCGCGTAGTCCACGTAGACCGCGCCGAAGCGCTTGCCGTAGCCGTACGACCACTCGAAGTTGTCCATCAGGGACCACAGGTAGTAGCCGCGGACGTCCGCGCCGTCGGCGATCGCCCGGCGGACCGCCGACAGGTGGCCGTGGAGGTAGGCCACCCGCTCCGGGTCGTGCACCCGGCCGTCCGAGTCGATCTTGTCGTCGTAGGCCGCGCCGTTCTCCGTGATGTACAGCGGCAGGCCGGGCGCCTCCCGGGTGTAGCGCATGATCAGCTCGTGCAGACCGGTCGGGTCGATCGTCCAGCCCATCTCCGTGCGGTCGCCCGGCGTCTGGTGGAAGGCGACGTCGTCCGCGGCCGGCCACGGCGAGTGGTCGCTCGCCCCGTGGCCGTCGGCGCGCGGCGCCTTCGCCGACGCGTCCGCCGCCGAGACCAGCGCGGGCGTGTAGTAGTTGAGGCCCAGCGCGTCCAGCGGCTGGTTGATCAGCGTCAGGTCGCCGTCGAGGACGTAGTCCCAGTCCGTCAGACCCGCCGTCGCCACGTACAGCGACTCCGGGTAGGAGCCGTGCAGCATCGGCCCGTGGAACACGCCGTTGGCCAGGTCGTCGATCCGCCGGGCCGCCGACAGATCCGCCGGGTCCTGCGAAAGCGGCCGCACCACCGACGAGTTGAGGCTGACCGCGACCGTGTTGCGGGCCGGCATCACCGAGCGCAGCGCGGACGCGCCCAGCCCGTGCGCCAGGTTCAGGTGGTGCGCCGCACGCAGCGAGGCCGCCGGGTCCGTACGGCCCGGGGCGTGCACACCGGAGGCATAGCCGAGGAACGCGCTGCACCACGGCTCGTTGAGCGTGATCCACTGCTCCACCCGGTCGCCCAGCGCCTCTCCGACGATCTGCGCGTACTCCGCGAACCGGTACGCCGTGTCGCGCTCCGGCCAGCCGCCCGCG
Source organism: Streptomyces flavovariabilis (assembly GCF_000725785.1). Taxonomy (NCBI): domain Bacteria; kingdom Bacillati; phylum Actinomycetota; class Actinomycetes; order Kitasatosporales; family Streptomycetaceae; genus Streptomyces; species Streptomyces flavovariabilis. Next base: position 71,098 of record NZ_JNXD01000001.1, read on the forward strand.
TCCTCCAGGTCCTGCGGCAGGTCCCAGTGGTAGAGGGTGACGGCCGGCTTGATGTTCTTGGCCAGCAGCTCGTCCACCAGCCGCCGGTAGAAGTCCAGACCCTTCTGCACGGCAGGGCCCCGGCCGGTCGGCTGCACCCGCGACCAGGAGATGGAGAAGCGGTAGGCGCCCAGCCCCAGCTCCGCCATCAGAGCCACGTCGTCGCGGTAGCGGTGGTAGTGGTCGACAGCGATGTCACCGGTCTCGCCGCCGGCCGTCTTGCCCGGCGTATGGCTGAAGGTGTCCCAGATCGACGGCGTACGACCGTCCTCCCGCACCGCACCCTCGATCTGGTACGCGGACGTCGCCGCGCCCCACAGGAAGGCGGGCGGGAAGGTCACCGGAGTGGCCGGGTTCTCGGAGTCAGGCATGGAAGCGCTCCCAAAGGGGTCGTCGAGACCGATGGTGGAGGGGAGGGGGAGGAGAGAACAGGGGCCGGAGCGGCGCTGGTCCGGCCCCCGGGGAAGATCAGCCCTTGACGGCGCCCTGCATGATGCCGCCCACGATCTGCTTGCCGAAGATCGCGAAGACGATCAGGAGCGGCAGCGTGCCCAGCAGTGCGCCGGCCATGATCAGGGACTGGTCGGGGGTGTAGCCGCGGCCCAGGCCCGCGACCGCGACCTGTACGGTCGGGTTGCCCATCTGGGTCAGGACCAGGAACGGCCACATGAAGTCGTTCCAGGTCTGCACGAACGTCAGCATCCCGAGCACGGCCATCGCAGGCCTGGCCGCCGGGAACACCACGTGCCACACCACGCGCCAGCTGCTCGCGCCGTCCACGCGGGCCGCCTCGATGATCTCGTCCGGCAGCGCCTGGATCAGGTACTGACGCATGAAGAACACGCCGAACGCGCTCACCAGCGACGGGAGGATCACCGCCTGCAACTGGTCGGTCCAGTCGAGCTTGGCGACCATCATGTACAGCGGGATCACACTCAGCTGCGGCGGCACCATCATGGTGCCGATCACGATCAGCATCAGCGCGCCACGGCCCCGGAACCGCAGCTTGGCGAAGGCGAAACCGGCGATCGTCGACAGGAAGACGATGGTCAGCGCCGAAGTGCCCGCGACGATCGTGGTGTTGAAGAACGCCTCGCCCAGATTGGCGTCGTTCCAGGCGATCTCCAGCTTGTCGAACAGGCCCGAGCCGAACCAGAACGGCGGCGGCGTCTGGGCGAGCCGCTGGTTGTCGCGGGAGGCGGCGATCGCCGTCCACACCAGCGGGAACAGCGAAACGAGCGTGAACACGATGAGGATCGCGTAGGCGATCGGGCCGCCGTGCAGGGTTCCGCCGGCCCGCGCGGACTTCGGCCGGCGCGGGCGCTTGGGCCCCTGGGTGGCGGGTTTCGCGTCGGGTGGCGTCACAGTCGTCGTCACGGCCGAACTCCTAACTACTGGCGCGCAGCCGGCGCGAGATGACGTAGTTGACGATGCCGATGACGATCAGGATCAGGAACATCGTCCAGGCGATCGCCGAGGCACGGCCCAGGTGCTGGGCGACCCAGCCCTGCTCGTACAGATACAGGCCGAGCGTCTGGAACTGGTGCTCCGCGCCGCCGGAGGTGCCCTTGTTGGCGTCGAACAGCAGCGGCTCGCCGAAGACCTGGCTCGCCCCGATCGTCGACACGACCACGGTGAACAGGATCGTCGGGCGCAGCGCCGGCAGCGTCACATGGATGAACTGCTGCCAGCGGTTGGCCCCGTCCAGGGCAGCCGACTCGTAGAGGTCCTGGGGGATCGCCTGCATCGCTGCCAGGTAGATCAGCGCGTTGTAGCCGGTCCAGCGCCAGATGATGATCGTCGAGACGGCGAACTGCGAGGGCCACTTGTCGTTCTGCCAGTCGACCGGGTTGATGCCGACCGCGTCGAGCCCCCAGTTGATCATGCCGTAGTCACGGCCGAAGAGCAGCACGAACACCAGTGAGGCGGCGGCGATCGACGTCGCGTACGGCGCGAGCATCGCGACCCGGAAGAACGTCGAGGCCCGCAGCTTGTAGTTGAGGATGTGGGCGATGCCCATCGCCATCAGCAGCTGCGGAACGGTGGAGATGATGCCGATGGTCAGGGTGTTCTTCGCCGCGTTCCAGAAGAAGTCGTCGTCGAAGATCCGGGTGTAGTTGCGCAGCCCGACCCAGTTCATGTCGGTGGGCGCGGTCAGCTCCACCTGGTGCAGCGAGGCCCAGCCCGTGTAGATCAGCGGGAACAGGCCGAACGCGACGAACAACAGGAAGAACGGGGACACGAACGCGTACGGGCTCCAGCGGATGTCCCGCTGCCAGCGCCGGGACAGCCGGTCCCGGCGCCGCCGCTCCTTCTCTGCGGCGTCTTCGGGCGGGCGGCCCGGGGCCGCGCCCCCCTTCACGGGGGGCGCGGTGGTGTCGTGACGGGTGGCCATTCGGGTCACTGGTCCAGCTTGTTGTCGATGGTCTTGGTGGCGGAGTCCCAGGCCTCCTTGGCCGACTTGCCCTTCGTCGCCAGGATCACGCCGTTGTCCGTCAGGCCCTGCATGATGATCTGGTCCTTCGGGCCGATCACCTGGACCGGAGCGCCCTTGGCGGCCTCGGCGAAGATCTCGCCGATCGCCTGGTCACCCGTCATCTCGTTCTTGGCGCCCGTGACTTCGGGCATGGTGTACGCGGACGGGGTGCTCGGGAAGCTGCCCTGCACCTTGAACAGCTTCGCCTGCTGCTCCGGCGCGGTCAGCCAGGCCACGAACTTCTGGGCCTCCTTCACGTTCTTGCCGCTCTTCGGCACGGTGAGGAAGGAGCCGCCCCAGTTGGCGCCCTTGGGCGCGGTGGCCACGGCCCACTTGCCGGCCGCGTCCGGCTTGGAGTTGCCCTTGATCGTGCCGAGCATCCAGGGCGGGCAGGCGATGGTGGCGAACTTGTTGTTGGCGATCGTGGAGTTCCAGCCCGGCTGGAACTGCGTCTGCGACTGGACGAGGCCCTTCTTGGCGGCCTCCGCGGTCAGGTCGAAGGCGGCCTTGACGGCCGGGTTGGTCTTGTAGATGACCTCGCCGGAGGCGTCGTAGAACTTCTCCTTCTCGCTGCCCAGGATCGCCTGGATCAGACCGCCGGGGGAGTCCATGAAGAAGGTCCCCTTGGGCGCCTTCGACTTGTAACGCTCACCTACGCTGACGAGCTTGGCCCAGTCGCCGGCCCACAGCTTGCCGACCTCGGCCGGGTCGGTGGGCAGACCGGCCTGCTTGAAGAGGTCCGTGCGGTAACAGATGGCCATCGGGCCGACGTCGGTGCCGAGGCCGATGGTCTTGCCGTCCTTGGTGGTGGCCTGCTGCCACTTCCAGTCCAGCCACTTGCTCTTGTCCACGCCCGGAGCCTTGGACATGTCCTCGAGCTTGTCGGCCTGGGTGGCCGTGACCTCGGCGATGTTGGCCACTTCGACGGCCTGGACGTCCAGCAGGCCGCTGTTGGTGGTGAGGTGGTTCAGCAGCGCCGGGTAGTAGTTCTCGTTCCGCTCGACGACGTTCTCGGCGATCTTGATCTTCGGGTTGAGCTTCTCGTACTCGGCGTAGAGACCGGCTTCCTTGAAGCCCATCGTGCCGAACAGACCCACCGAGATCGTGGTCTTGCCGCTGCTGTCGCCGCTGCCGCCGCCCGACGAGGAGCCGTCGCCTCCGCCGTCGTCGGCACAGCCGGCCAGCAGCCCGGCGCCCAGCGACGCGACGGCCGCGACGACCATCGCCTTGCGGGCGGTTCGGATGCGTGCTCGCATGTCGTCCTCCTGTTGCCCTGACGTGCCGACCCCCCGGCCAACTGCATCGTCGGACCGTTTTACGCGCTTAAGGCTCGGGCGGGGAACGTGCGGGTTGTGTATGTGTCAGGTAGTGTGGGAGCGCTCCCACCGATGATGTGTTGAAGAGTCCCCGGTCGTGGCGGGGGTGTCAAGGGACCGGACAGGGGGAGATGCGTTCAGTTATCGGGCTGTTAACTGGACCCGGACCGTGACCGGTTGGGGCCCGGGCCGGTGGTACCGAGCCGGCCAGGTGCCGGTCGTACCGGCTCGTCCGGGCGAAGCGGAAGGCCGGGGGCGGCGGGCCCTCGGCGGCGGTCATCCGGCTGACGGGCCTGTTAAATTCCAGGCCAGTCGCAGAGTGCGGGTGTGGACGGGAAGGCGGAGCCCATGGCAACCCACGGAGCGCGGGGCCGAAGTGGTGGTCGGCCCACCCTCGAAGAGGTGGCGGCGCGCGCCGGTGTCGGCCGCGGCACCGTCTCGCGGGTGATCAACGGCTCGCCCCGCGTCAGCGACGCGACCCGCGCGGCCGTCGAGGCGGCGGTCGCGGAGCTCGGCTACGTCCCCAACACCGCGGCCCGCGCCCTGGCCGCCAACCGTACGGACGCGATCGCGCTGGTCGTGCCCGAGCCCGAGACCCGGTTCTTCGCGGAGCCGTACTTCTCGGACATGCTGAAGGGTGTCGGGGCGGCACTGTCCGACACGGAGATGCAGCTGCTGCTGATCTTCGCGGGCAGCGACCGCGAACGCGCCCGCCTCGCCCAGTACCTGGCGGCCCACCGCGTGGACGGTGTCCTGCTGGTCTCGGTGCACGCGGACGACCCGCTCCCCGATCTGCTGGCCCAGCTGGAGATACCGGCGGTGATCAGTGGCCCGCGCTCGTCGGCGGAGACCCTGCCGTCGGTCGACTCGGACAACTACGGCGGCGCCCGCCAGGCCGTGGAGCATCTGCTGTCCCGGGGCCGCAGCCGGATAGCCCACATCACCGGCCGCCTCGACGTCTACGGTGCGCAGCGCCGTGTCGACGGCTACCGCGAGGCCATGCGCGACGCCGGCCACGCGGTGGACGAGGGGATGATCGAGGCGGGGGACTTCACCGAGGAGGGCGGACACCGGGCCATGACCGCCCTGCTGGAGCGCCACCCGGACGTGGACGCTGTCTTCGCCGCCTCCGACGTCACCGCGTCCGGCGCCCGCCGGGCGCTGCGCGAGGCGGGCCGCCGCATCCCGGAGGACGTGGCGCTCGTCGGCTACGACGACTCCGCCATCGCCCGCCACATGGAACCGCCCCTCACCAGCGTCCGCCAGCCCATAGAGGAGATGGGCCGCCGGATGATAGACCTCCTGCTCACGGAGGTCGCCGACCGCCGCCCGCTCGCGTCCCGGGGCCTGGAGCGCCGCCAGATGGTCCTGGCCACGGAGCTGGTGTCCCGGTCGTCTTCGTGACGACGGGCCACCCGGACCGACCCGCATGAACGGTTCACAGGGGTGGGGGAGTTGACCGCGGCGTGGCGGCGGGGGGTGGGGTGAAACCGGGATGGCGCCGCAAGGCGTCCACACCGTCGGGCACGAACAGCCGGATCCGGAGCGCCGCATGCAGCTCCTCCTCACTGAACCAGCCGTGCCAGGCGATCTCGGACGGGTCGGGGGTGAGGGGCCGGGTGACGACGGCCTCATGCACCCCGAGCCAGTACGGGCTGATCGCCCCAGGGCACAGGAACTTGAACACGAACCGCACGGGCACCCGGACACCCAGTTCCTCCGCGATCTCCCGGGCCGCTGCCGCCTCGTAGGACTCCCCGGCCTCGACGCCTCCGCCGATCAGCCAGTCGTAGCGGCCCGGGAACCGGGACACGTGCTCCGGCCTTCGGTGCACCAGCACGCGCCCCTGCGGATCACGGCACACGGTCGTGGCGACCCGGTGCAGCCAGCCGCTCCGGATCGCCTCCTCCCGGTCGACCACGCCCAGCACCCGGTCCTGCTCGTCGACCCGCTCCACCAGCTCGCCCATGGCCTCACGATCGCACGCCCTCACACCCGGGCCGGTGCCGGTCGGCGCAGCAGATACACCGCCGCCGTCACGACCAGGACGGCCATGCACGCGATGAACACCAGCCCCGCGCCCTCCAGGCCGATCGGCCCGGTCAGGAGGCCGACGCCGATCACGGGGAGGGAGATGCCCGTGTAGGCCACCACGAACAGAGTCGAGATCACCGCCGCGCGCCGGCGCTCGGGAGAGGCCTCGGCCACGTCGGCCAGAGCGCCCCGGAACGCCAGGCCCTGACCGACTCCGCCGACGAGCGCGCTGGCGATCAGCAGGGACATCTGGTCCCATCGCAGCGCGCCGGCGAGCAGTGCCAGCCCGGCGAGGAGGACGGCGCAGCCCAGCGGGAGGGAGCGCCGTACGCCGACCCGGCCGACCGCCAGTTGCCCGGCCGTCGAGGAGAAGAAGGCCAGCGCGACGATCAGACCGCTCACGGCGTGGTCGTCCACGCCCAGGGACTCCGCGAGGAAGGCCGGGCTGACCGAGGTGAATACCCCGAACAGGGCGAACCCGACGAAGGAGGCGGTGGCGGCGGGCCCGAACACCGCGCGCACCTGCGGGGGCAGTGCGGGCCGCTGCGGGCGCACGGTGCGCAGCGGCCGCCGCTCCCGTACCGTCTCCGCGAGCCGCAGCAGGACGGCGGCCGAGGCGGCCACCAGGGCGAGATGGGTGACGAACGGCAGGTACAGCGGCCAGGGAGCGTACTCGGCGAGAAGCCCGGAGAGCAGCGGACCGCAGCCCAGCCCGCCCATGTTGGCCGCCGTCGCCACGAACGTGGCCCGGGAGGCGCCGCCCTCAGGGGCCAGCTCCATGACGTACGCCGTGGCGGCCCCGGTGAACAGCCCGGCGGACAGCCCCGACAGCAGCCGCCCCGCGTAGAGCCAGCCGAGCCCGGTGGCGCTCAGGAAGCAGGCGGCGCTCACCGCCGCGAAGCCCAGGCCGCACAGCAGTACCGGTCGCCTGCCCACGGCGTCCGAGGCGTCGCCGACCAGCAGCAGCACACCGATCACGGCGAATGCGTACAGGGCGTACACCACGGTGACCGTCAGCTCGGAGAAGCCGAACTTGCCCTGGTAGAGGGGATAGAGGGGGGTCGGCAGCGTGGTGCCGGCCATACAGACGGCGAAGACCGCTCCGCTGAGCACACACGCGCGCCATCCCGGGCGTCCACCGTCCATGCCGCCGACGGTAGTCCCGGCCCGCGGACGCCACCTCGATCGGCACGCTGGAAACGCTTCAGCCGGTGGCCTCTTTCGAAGCCACCGGCTGAATACTCAGGGTGAGTGACGGGACTCGAACCCGCGGCATCCTGGACCACAACCAGGTGCTCTACCAGCTGAGCTACACCCACCATGACCGGCTTGGAGATCAGTGATGTCCCCGACCGGCCGAGAAAAAGTGTACAGGGTCCGAAGGGGTGCTCGCGCCCGGCTTTCGCGGCGCCCCCCGCCGGGCCCCCGTCCTGCCTACTGAGCAGGCAGGACGTGCTTCGCGGCGATCGTCCTCGCGGTGTCCGAGTCGGGGCCGGGCTGCGGGACGAACACGGCCTCGCGGTAGTACCGCAGCTCCGCGATCGACTCGCGGATGTCGGCGAGGGCACGGTGGTTGCCGCTCTTCTGCGGGCTGTTGAAGTACGCCCGCGGGTACCAGCGCCGGGCCAGCTCCTTGACCGACGACACGTCGACGATCCGGTAGTGGAGGTAGTTCTCCAGCGTCGGCATGTCGCGCAGCAGGAAACCGCGGTCCGTGCCGACGGAGTTCCCGCACAGCGGGGCCTTGCCCGGCTCCTTGACGAACTCCCTCACGTACGTCAGGACCTGGTCCTCGGCGTCCTTCAGCGTCGTGCCCTCGGCCAGCTCGGTGAGCAGCCCGGAGGCGGTGTGCATCTGACGCACCACATCCGGCATCGTCTCCAGCGCCTGCTCCGGCGGCCGGATGACGATGTCCACGCCCTCACCGAGCACGTTCAGCTCGGAATCGGTCACGAGGGCGGCCACCTCGATGAGCGCGTCGTCCGACAGCGAGAGGCCGGTCATCTCGCAGTCGATCCACACCATGCGATCGTTCATGTGTCTAACCTTACGGCCCGCCGCCACCGGCCGGGCCGCCCGTGCCGGGAAAGCCGCAGGGCCCGCGGGGAGGCGTGCTCCTCGCGGGCCCTGCGGCCACCGGTACCGGCTACCGGATCATGGCGCGCTGCGCTGCCCGGGCAGGCTCGCCGACAGGGCCGGGGACTGGCCGACCGCGCTCGCCGCCGCCGTACGGCGGGACTGCAGCGGCACCGGGTGCTCCGGGTGCAGCGGGGCAGGCGCCTGGCCGTGGTGCCCCGCGTGGCCCGGATGGCCCGCCATGCCGGACCCGTGGCCGCCCGGTGCGCTCTCGGTGTCCTGGGGCCGCTCGCCCTGCGGGCGCCGGGCGCGGTACGCCGCCCGGTACGCGGCCGGGGACGAGCCCAGCTGGCGGCGGAAGTGCCCGCGCAGGGCGACCGGCGACCGGAAGCCGCAGCGCCCCGCCACCTCGTCCACCGAGTAGTCCGATGTCTCCAGCAGGCGCTGCGCCTGGAGCACCCGCTGCGTGATCAGCCACTGCAGCGGCGCGCTCCCGGTCAGCGAGCGGAAGCGGCGGTCGAACGTACGCCGGCTCATGTACGCGCGTGCCGCCAGTGTCTCCACGTCGAACTGTTCGTGGAGGTGCTCCAGCGCCCAGGCGACGACCTCGGCGAGCGGGTCGGCGCCGATCTCCTCCGGTAAAGACCTGTCGAGGTAGCGCTCCTGCCCGCCGCTGCGGCGCGGCGGCACGACGAGCCGCCTGGCCAGGGCCCCGGCCGCCTCGTTGCCGTGGTCCGTGCGCACGATGTGCAGGCACAGATCGATGCCCGCGGCGGTGCCCGCCGATGTCAGCACGTCGCCGTCGTCGACGAACAGCTCACGCGGGTCCACGTGCACCGACGGGTAGCGCTTGGCCAGCGTCGGTGCGTACATCCAGTGTGTCGTCGCGGGGCGGCCGTCCAGCAGGCCCGCCGCCGCCAGGACGAAGGCGCCGGTGCACAGCCCGACGATGCGGGCGCCCTCCTCGTGGGCGCGGCGCAGCGCGTCGAGCGCCTCCTCCGGTGGCGGAGAAGTGATCGAACGCCAGGCCGGTACGACGACCGTGCCCGCGCGTGAGATCGCTTCCAGGCCATGTGGTGCGGTGAGTTCGAGTCCCCCGGTGGTCCGTAGCGGACCGTCCTCGCCGCCGCACACCAACAGGCGGTAGCGCGGTACGCCGGCGTCCTGGCGGTCAACCCCGAACACCGACAGCGGTATGGAACTCTCGAAGATGGGGCCGCCGCTGAACAGCAGCACCGCGACGATCTCCTTGCGGCGTCGCCCGGAAAGTTTCCGGGCCGCGGCTTCCGGCGCGGCAGTGGAGTCGTGGCTCATACTGCTAAGCCCCCCTCGGTGGTCGCGGCTCCTCGGTTGTGTCGCTCCTGCACGTTTCCCCTCGGTCCTGCACGAGTCCCCCGCCGTAGACAGTCAAGATCGAATCTACTGTGTCCCGTCGCGCCGACGTGGCCGGTTCGGCACTCGGCACATTGTCGACTTGGCAACTTGGCGTGAAGCATTCGATCACGAAGCGTTGCACTCGTGGGGCGTGCAGGGAAGTGCGCCTTGTCGCAGTGGCCAATCCACGTAGGGTGCGCAGGTCCCCCGAGGCCCTTTCCGTGCAGGTCGAACGGGGGTTGGGGGGTGGTTGGACCGGGTGATGCACAGGTGCGAGAAGTTGGCTGAAAACCAACGTGCGTGTGCGCGGAAACCGGTCAGCCGACCGGTGTATCTCCTCCGGTGTGCCGTCCGCCACGGTGCGACCCCGTTCCGGTGCGGTGGTGCCGCCCCCGGTGGGGTGCCCGGTCCTCGGCCGCGAGCCGGGCCGCGCCGCGCTCGGACTGGCGCAGCAGGACCTGGCAGGCGCCCGTGACGGCCGCGAGGCCGAGGGCCGCGCCGGCGGCGCCGGCGGGAGAGGTGCCGTAGCCGAGGAGCACCACCGGGACGAGCAGGCAGCTGAAGGCAGCCCAGCGAACCACATCCGTCGCGGTGTCCCGCGGCGGCGGGGTCGCGCGGTCCGCCTCGGCGGCGGTGCGGGGTCCGGACATGATGCTCCCTGTGGCGTGACTCACGGGGTTCAACGCGTGGCGGGGGAGTCGGTCACTGGCTGCCCGGATCCCCGCGGGTCAGTGAATCCCGTGCAAACCGCCTGTACAACGCAGCAACCATTGCGTTACGGGCGGTGCCTCGTGCATGCTCCCTGGAACCCGCACGCACCGTGAGCGGGATATGGGCTAAGGAGGCGTGCAGCCGTACCCTTGAGGGTATGGGGTTGGGAAGACCATTCCCGGACACAGCTCCGCCGCACATTGTTGTCCCTCCCGTATAAGGATCACGACGCCGAGACAGCCATGGCCGGTCACGAATTCTTCGAACCCGCGGACCGCAAGCGGCCCGTCGCCGATCCCACGGCGGCCGAGCCCCTGGCGGCGGAAGAGCCACGCCATTCCTGCGATCCCGCCTTCAAGCACGGGGTCGTCGTCGGCTTCGACGGCTCCACGTCCAGTGAGCGCGCCCTGGCGTACGCGATCGGCATGGCCCATCGCTCCGGGTCGGGCCTGATCATCGTCCACGTCGCCAACCGGCTGCCGACCACGGTGTGGGCCGGCTGCGAGCCGCCCGTGTTCGTGGATGTGCCGGACCACCGCACCGAGGTGCTCGGTCTCGAACTGGCCTGTGCGGACTACCTCGCCGAGGTGCCCTGGATCCTGGTCGAGCGCGGCGGTGACATCTGCCACGAACTCGAAGAGGTCGGCCGGGAGTACGAGGCCGACGCGATCGTCGTCGGGTCCACCCACGGCATAGTGGGGCGCCTCTTCGGCTCGGTCGCGGGGCGGCTCGCCAAGCGGGCACAGCGGCCCGTCATCGTCATTCCCTGACGTTCACGCAGGAGCAACTCCCTTGTGCACCGCGCGAATCTACTCGCGCGTAGAAGTGTTTGTGCCCTTGTGAAGGGCATATACGGAACACCGCACAACTGCACATGCACGAAGGGAGCCCGCCGTGGACAAAGACGTCTCCGCGGGAAGTGGAATCACGACCGTGGCCGGTCGACTCGCCCTGGGAATCACCCTGTTGGCCTTCGGGCTGGGGCATACCTCTGTGATCGACGGCGTATCGGCTGCCGACGCCGTGTCAATCGCCCAGTACGTGGGCGGCATCGGACTCTTCGTCGCGGGGCTGGTTGCCCTGCGGGAGGGCGATGGCGCCGGTGGTACGGCGTTCTCGGTGCTCGGGGCGCTGTGGTTCACGTGGGCCGTGTCCGAGGGTGCGTCCGGCAACGAGGCAGGGTTGTTCCTGCTGTTGTTCGCCCTCGTCGCGCTGTCTCTGACGCTCGCGGGCGGGGATCGGCTCGGGCAGGGCGTGTACGGGTTGCTCTTCGTGTCGTTGGTGCTGCTCGCGATCGCCGTGTTCGCGGAGAACGACGGGCTGGCGAAGGTGGGGGGCTGGTTCGCTGTCGCCGCGGGTGCGGTGGCTTGGTATGCGGCGACTGCGGCGCCGGCGCACTGGCCCACTGCTGTTCCGCGACGCGCTGCCGGCCGGGGCGTGACGGCCACCGGTTAGCTGCGCAGGCTGGGGAGTTGGGCGGCTTCCCGGCGATGAAAACGGACCCCCTGTGCTGTGGCGGCACATGGGGGTCCGTCTTCTTTGAGTGGCCTGTGCGGGTGCGTGGGGGCTTGTCGCGCAGTTCCCCGCGCCCCCAGAGGCCAACTACTCGACCGTTACCGACTTTGCGAGGTTGCGCGGCTTGTCGATGTCCCGCCCAAGGGCCAGGGCCGTGTGGTAGGCGAGGAGTTGGAGCGGGATGCCCATCAGGATCGGGTCCAGCTCGTCCTCGTTCTTCGGGACGACGATCGTCTCGTCGGCCTTCTCCTGGTGCTGGTGGGCCACCGCGAGGATCTTGCCGCTGCGGGCCTTGATCTCCTCCATGGCGGCGCGGTTCTTCTCCAGCAGGTCGTCGTCGGGGACGATCGCGACCGTCGGGAGGGCCGGCTCGATCAGGGCCAGCGGACCGTGCTTGAGCTCGGAGGCGGGGTAGGCCTCGGCGTGGATGTAGGAGACCTCCTTGAGCTTCAGGGAGGCCTCGCGGGCCACCGGGTAGCCCCGGACACGGCCGATGAAGAGCATCGAGCGGGCCTCGGCGAACTGCAGGGCCAGCTTCTTGACGTCCTCCTCGTGCTCCATGATCTCGGCGATCTGGGCGGGCAGCTTGCGCAGGCCCTCGATGATCCGCTTGCCGTCGCGCACCGACAGGTCACGGGTGCGGCCGAGGTGCAGGGCGAGCAGGGCGAAGGCCACCGTGGTGTTGGTGAAGCACTTGGTGGAGACCACGCAGACCTCGGGGCCCGCGTGGACGTAGATGCCGCCGTCCGCCTCACGGGCGATCGCGGAGCCGACCACGTTCACCACGCCCAGGACGCGGGCGCCCTTGCGCTTCAGCTCCTGCACGGCGGCCAGCACGTCGTAGGTCTCACCGGACTGGGAGACCGCGACGTAGAGGGTGTCGGGGTCGACGACCGCGTTGCGGTAGCGGAACTCGGAGGCGGGCTCGGCGTCGGCGGGGATGCGGGCCAGTTCCTCGATCATCTGGGCGCCGATCATGCCCGCGTGGTACGAGGTGCCGCAGCCGAGGATCTTCACGCGGCGGATCCGCCGGGCCTCGCGGGCGTCCAGGTTCAGGCCGCCCAGGTGCACGGTGGAGAAGCGGTCGTCGATGCGGCCGCGCAGCACGCGGTCCACGGCGTCGGCCTGCTCGTGGATCTCCTTGTGCATGTAGGTGTCGTGGCCGCCCATGTCGTAGGAGGCGGCCTCCCACTCGACCGTGGTGGGCTCGGCGGTGGTGCGGGTGCCCTCGGTGGTGTACGTGCGGAAGTCGTCGGCCTTGAGGGTGGCCATCTCGCCGTCGTCCAGCGTGACGATCTGTCGCGTGTGGGCGACCAGCGCGGCGATGTCCGAGGCGACGAACATCTCCTTCTCGCCGATACCGAGGACGACCGGGGAGCCGTTGCGGGCGACGACGATCCGGTCGGGGAAGTCGGCGTGCATGACGGCGATGCCGTAGGTGCCCTCGATCAGCCGGAGGGTCTCGCGGACCTTGTCCTCCAGCTTGGTCGCCTGCGAGCGGGCGATGAGGTGGACGAGGACCTCGGTGTCGGTCTCGGAGAGGAACTCGACGCCGTCCGCCTCCAGCTTGCGGCGCAGGTCGGAGGCGTTGTCGATGATGCCGTTGTGGACGACGGCGACCTTGCCCTCGGCGTCCAGGTGCGGATGCGCGTTGACGTCCGAGGGGGCGCCGTGGGTGGCCCAGCGGGTGTGGGCGATGCCGGTCGTGCCCTTGAAGCGGGCCGGGACCTTGGCCTCCAGGTCGCGGACGCGGCCCTTGGCCTTGACCATCTTCAGGCCGGACGTCTTCGGGGACGTGACGACGATGCCCGCCGAGTCGTAGCCGCGGTACTCCAGGCGCTGGAGGCCCTCCAGGAGGAGGGGCGCGACGTCACGCTTCCCGATGTAACCGACGATTCCGCACATGTATACGTATTCCTAGCCGTAGACGATGCGCCGCAGCTGCCGGAGCGAGAGCTCCGGCGGGGCCACCGCGCGGTATTTGAGGTCCGCCTCGATCCGCTCGAAGATCGCAGCGTTGACCAGGCCCTGGGCCTGGAGCTCGCGGTGGCGGCGACGGACGTACTCCTCGGTCGTCTCGTCGAAGTAGGCCAGCACGTCCTGGATCACGCGCAGCGCCTCGCCCCGGCTGAGGGCGGTGGACCGCGTCAGATGATCAACGAGTTCGTCGTGCACTCGCTAGATCCTGGGGTACCGGCGGCGCTTTCGCAAGAAATCTGCCCGATTTCGGGCAGGTGCCTGTTGGAATTCTTTGGGGGAACGTTGAACGTGTCATGAGGGCTTGTTCGTGAGGCGTCCACCGGATGTCCGGCATCCCGTTGCCCGGGGCGTCGATTTTTGGACGCCATGGACACTCCTCGTATGGGCGTACCCGAGCGGCTCGCCGAGCGCATGAGCATGGCCGAGCAGCACGAGTACCTGCGCGCCAGGTTCTCCCGGCGCACGATGATCAGAGGCGGTGCCGTCACGCTCGGTGCCGTCGCGGGTGGCGCGTTCGTACCGGGCGCCACCGCCCAGGCCGCCGTACCGGCCACCCGCACCGCCCCCGCCACCGGGGCCGTCGACGGCGCCCACGTGGCCCCCTTCGGCCGCCACCTCGCCTACGGCACCGACCCGCGCACGGAGATGACCGTCTCCTGGCAGGTCCCGGTCGCCGTCAAGAAGCCGTTCATCCGGATCGGCGCCCACCCCTGGGACCTCTCCCGCAAGATCGAAGCCGAGGTCCGCACCCTCTTCACGCCGACCGGTGTCGGCGCGAGCGGCAACCACACCCAGTACTACCTCCACGCCAAGCTGACCCACCTGCGCCCGGGCCGGACGTACTACTACGGCGTCGGCCACCAGGGCTTCGACCCGGCCGACCCGCACCTGCTGGGCACCCTCGGCACCTTCACCACCGCCCCCGCGCACAAGACGCCGTTCACCTTCACGGCCTTCGGCGACGAGGGCGTCAGCTACCACGCGCTCGCCAACAACAGCCTGCTGCTCGGCCAGAACCCGGCCTTCCACCTGCACGCCGGTGACATCGCGTACGGCGACCCGACCGGCCAGGGCAGGACCGACGACACCGGCTTCGACTCGCGCGTGTGGGACCAGTTCCTCGCCCAGACCGAGTCCGTCGCCAAGTCCGTGCCGTGGATGCCCGCTTACGGCAACCACGACATGGAGGCCTGGTACTCGCCCAACGGCTACGGCGGCGAGGAGGCCCGCTGGACCCTCCCGGACAACGGCCCCGACAAGAAGAACCTCCCGGGCGTCTACTCCTTCGTCCACGGCAACACGGCGGTCATCTCGCTCGACGCCAACGACATCTCCTTCGAGATCCCGGCCAACCTGGGCATCTCCGGCGGCACCCAGACCACGTGGCTGGAGGCGCAGCTCAAGAAGTACCGGGCCGCGCACGACATCGACTTCATCGTCGTGTTCTTCCATCACTGCGCCTACTGCACCTCCACCTCCCACGCCTCCGAGGGCGGGGTCCGGCAGGAGTGGGTGCCGCTGTTCGAGAAGTACACGGTGGACCTGGTCATCAACGGCCACAACCACCAGTACGAGCGCACCGACGTGATCAAGGGCGACAAGGTCACCAAGAAGCTCCCGATCGGCGGCACGGCCTACCCCGAGACCGACGGCGTGGTCTACGTGACAGCCGGTGCGGCCGGCCGCAGCCTCTACGCGTTCAGCGCCCCGCTGTCGTACGAGGGCAACGAGCACGACGTGGACTCCGTGGCCTCGTTCGTCAACGTCAAGGGCGGCAAGCAGAACGAGACCGTGGCCTGGTCCCGGGTGCGCTACCTCGACTACTCCTTCCTGCGCGTGGACGTCACCCCCGCGCCGAAGGGCCGCCTGGCCACGCTCACGGTGCGCGGCATCGCCGAGACCGGTGACCAGGTCGACCACTTCACGGTGGCCCGCCGGGCGAAGTAGCGCCTCCGGGTGCCCCGGGGCGTCACATCCGCTTGAGGACCGCCTGCTTGGCCAGGGCGAACTCCTCGTCCGTCAGCACGCCCGTGCGGTGCAGCTCACCGAGCTCGCGCAGGCGGCGCAGCAGGGCGTCGTGGTCGTCCTCGGCGGACGCGACCGGAGCAGAAGGCGGCTCCGGTCGCGCGTCCACCACGTCGGCGGCGGCCCGGGCCGGGTGCGGAAGCCTGGCCTGGACCGCCGCCGCGACCAGCGCCATCAACGGGTCCTTCTTGAAGCCCCACAGCTCCACGGCGTTGGGGTCGTACTTGGGCGGGGCCTTGGTGGGCGCGTGCCGCACGGTGAAGCGCAGATGGCCGTTCTCCAGACCGGCCGCCGGGTGCCACTCCACGCCCGTGATGTCGGCGAGCGCGAGCGTGCGGGCGCCCGCGGCGGCCTTGGCGTCCTCCGTCTTCCAGTTCCACTCCAGGCGTATGCGCTCGCCGTCGAAACCGGCGGTGCCGTCCCCGGCGGAGACCGACAGGGGGACGGAGGGGCCCGGCAGCAGATACGCGTCGACCGGTTCACTCGGCACCTGGTCCAGGAGCAGCGCGTTGCGGACCTCGTCCGTGAAGTACTCGGCGACGCCGTAACGGTCGGACTCCACGATCAGCTGGTACGGGTCGTGGGGCTCGGTGAGCCGGCCGCCCGTGGCGAGCAGCAGGGGGTCGGCGCCGTCGCGCAGCCGCAGCCTGAGCCGTCCCGCCTTCTTGCCCTGCTCGAAGGAGACACCGGCCAACGCCCCCAGCGGGACGACCAGTTCACCCAGCTCCCTGCGCAGCAGACTGACGTTCTTGTCCCGTCCGGGAGTCAGCCGTAACGCGTCCCCGTCGAAGGCCCACGTACCGTCCTTCTGGATGATTTCCGCCATGGGTTGACATCCTCCCCCTCTGAAAAAGCGAGATTCCAACCTATTTGGGTTGAGGTTCACGGGCGCTCGAACGGCTGGTGGCCGTTGTCACCCCTCCGGCACCGGCTGAGCGCCGGGGGCGGGGGATCCCGCCCTGTCCTGCCGCGACGTTGATACTGGCGTTGGTGTCCGCGTTGCACGTGAAGCCGCAGGAGGAACAGACGAACTCGGCTTGGCTCTTGCGCGAGTTCTTGTCGATCCATCCGCAGGCGCTGCACCGCAGGCTGGTGTAGGGGGCGGGAACGTCTTCGACCCGGCCGGGGGCTTTGTGTCCGGTGCGCTGCCGGAGCAGGCCCCAGCCCTGGGCGAGGATCGCCCGGTTGAGGCCGGACTTCTGGGCGACGTTCTGGCCGGGCTGCTCCACGGTTCCCTTCGCGGAGCGGGTCATGTTCTTGATGTTCAGTTTCTCGAACCGGAGCGGGGCATAGCAGCGGGCGAGCATGGTGCTGGTCTTCTCGCACCAGTCCTTGCGCCGGTTCGCCTCCCGCGCCTTGAGCCTGGCCACCTTCGCGTGCTCGGCCGCCTTGGCGGCGCTGCCTTTCGGGGCTCTGGCCGCCCGCCGCTGATGCTTTCGGATCCGGGCCCGTTCCTTGGCGGTGAGCTGTGGGCAGTTCAGCTTCCGGCCATCAGACAGGGCAGCGGTGACCGTGACACCCCGGTCGATGCCGATTACCGTATCCGTGCCGGGCACCGGGAGCGGCTCAGGGACGAGGGCGAACGCGATGTGCCACTGCCCGTTGCGGAAGGTGACTCGAAACGACTTCGCCTCGGGCAGCTTCCCACCTTTGCCTTTGACGCTGAGACGGAAGCGGACCCAGCCGCAGCCGGGCACCCTGACCTGAGCCCACCGCCGGTTGAGCCTCTGCACCACGACCGACCGGCCCCTGACCTGCCTGCCGGTCTTCGCGTTCCGCTTCGGCGACCCGTCCGCGTGATATTCCGGTACGCGGTCGGTGCCGATGACCCGAAAGCCCTCGTGCACATGCTTCCTGCGCCAGGTCGGTTCACCGAACCCGGACGTGAACCTGGCGTTCATGGCCCTGGCGAAGTCCTTCAAGGCCTGCTGCTGCACATCCGCGTTCCCCGAGCTGAGCCATTCGTTCTCCCGCCGGGCCTCGGTGAGCTGACGGCACTGCTCCGCGAAACCGGGCGCGCTCCTACGCCACCGGCGCCGGTGCGAGTGTTGCTCAACGGCAAGATTCCACACGTACCGGGCGTGCGCGCAGTGCGTGAGCATCCGCTCAACCTGCACAGGCGACGGGTACATCCGGAAACGTGACATGCCACGAACCTAGCCACCCCGTTCCCCTCCCGCGCGCGCCTTCGATCAACATCACCCATCAGAGTGACCGGTGACGCTTTCACCTTCCACGACTTTCAACCAACACCACGAACGGCTCAAGGCCAACCTCACCGCCGTCCCTCCCGACATGTCGATACAGCCCCGCGCCCCTGAACGACGCGCAGTTCCCCGCGCTCCTACGAGGACGGGCACCCCGGAGGACCGTACTCCGGGGTGCCCGTCTGTATGTGGGTTGGTCAGAACTCGGCTATCGGGTTCCTCAGGGTGCCCACCAACTGGAGGGCTCCGGACGGGTCCGACAGGTCGACCATCTGTTCGTTGTTGCGGAGCTGGAGGCGGTTGAGGCAGGAGAGGGCGAACTCGGGGGCGAACATGTCGTAGCGCTTGAACTTGTCGGCGAGTTCGGGCTTCGACTCCTGGTAGGCGCGGGTGACCTCGGCGACCGTGCGCCAGAAGTCGTCCTCCTCCAGAATGCCCTCGGCGGCGATGTTCGCCGCGAGGAAGCGGAAGAAGCAGTCGAAGACGTCCGTGAAGATCGACAGGAGCTTCTTGTCCTCCGGGACCTCCACGCGCAGCCGCTCGACCGTCGGCGGCAGCACCGCGTCCGGGTCCATGACCGCGATCTCCTCGGCGATGTCCTTGTAGATCGCGCGCTCGACGACCCCGTCCTTCAGCACCAGGATGACGTTCTCGCCGTGCGGCATGAACACCAGGTCGTAGGCGTAGAAGCTGTGGAGCAGGGGCGTGAAGTAGGCCCGCAGGTAGCGGCGCAGCCACTCCTTCGGGGTGAGGCCCGATTGCTCGATCAGTGCGCCCGCGACGGACGCCCCCTGGTGGTCGACGTGGACCAGGGACGCCATGGTGGCCAGGGACTCGCCCTCCTTGAGGGACGGCACCGGGCTCTCCCGCCACAGCGCGGCGAGCATCTTGCGGTAGGGCGAGTAGCGGTCCGTCGCCTGCTCGTACTCCAGGTGCCGGTAGCCGACCGCAGCGCGCTCCCGGATGATCGACAGACCCGTGGACCTCAGCACCGGGTCGCCCTCGATGAGCTGGGCCAGCCAGTCGTTGATCGCCGGGGTGGCCTCCATGTAGGCCGCCGACAGACCGCGCATGAAGCCCATGTTGATGACCGACAGGGCCGTTTTGACGTAGTGCTTCTCGGGGCTGGTCTTGTTGAAGAAGGTGCGGATGGACTGCTGGGCCAGGTACTCGTCGTCGCCCTCGCCCAGGCACACCAGGTGCTTGCGGGCCACCTCGGCCGCGAAGGTGACGGCGAGCTTGTTCCACCACTGCCAGGGGTGGACCGGGATCAGCAGGTAGTCGGCGGGGTCGAGGTTCTGGTCGTGCAGGATGCCGTGGAAGCGCTCGACGGTCTCCCCGCCCAGCTCCTCGCGCAGGAACGACTCGTACTCGATGCCGACCCCGGCCGTGAACGCCGCGCGCGAGCGGTGCGCCGCCAGCCACACCAGACGCACCGGGCTCGCCGTCTCCGGCGCGTACGACAGGTACTCGTGGATGCCGAAGCCCAGCCGCCCGTTGTTGGCGACGAAGCAGGGGTGGCCCTCGGTCATGCCGGTCTCGATGGCCTGGAAGTCGCCGCGGGCGAGCTCGGCCGCCGTGCTCTTCGGCTTGGTGAGCTTGTAGCAGGTGCCGGAGAGGGTGGAGGAGATCTCCTCCAGGTACACCGGCAGGATGTCGTCGCTCAGGCCCAGGGACTTCTGCAGTTCGATGAAGAAGTCCATCGCGGCGAGCGGGAGTTCGGCGCCGTCCCGGTGGCGGGTGATCGAGTCGGCGTCCACCTGCCAGTGGTCCAGGGCCCGGCGGGCGGCGGTGAAGCGGTAGCTCGTCTGGCCGTCGTCGCTGCGGACGACGTACTGCTCGCCGTCCTGCTCGGGGGTGAGCAGCCGCTCGTGCGCGAACTCGGCGAGGGCTTTGCGGATCAGGAGGCGGTTGGCCCGCGCCCAGCGGTGGGGGGACAGATGCGCTACGGCGTCGGACAGGGTCATACGGCTACTCCTCGGGCGGCCAGGAACTGTGCACGCGTGCAGAAGCTCAGCAGCGCGCGCTTCTCCGGCTTGTCGATCTCGCGCTCGGCCACGAAGCCGACGGCCTCGTTGAGCGCGTGTACTGCCTTGTTGCTGACATCGGGCTCCACCACGACCCGGCGGGTGCGCGGGTCGGCGAACAGCTCGTCCATCACGGTGGTGATGACGGCCTTGGTGAAACCGTGGATCGGCCGGTCGGTCGGCGCGACCAGGAAGTGCATGCCGACGTCGCCGGGCTCCGGGTCGTACAGGCCGACCAGCTCGACGTACCGGGGGTCGTACTTCTCCATCAGGAACGCCGGCCGGCCCTCGTGCAGGCCGATGTAGGCGTCGTGGTGCTCGTGCGCCGCGATCCGCATGTACTCGCGTTCGACGTCCTGGAGTTTCGCGTCCTGCATCATCCAGTAGGCCGCCTTGGGGTGGGTGACCCAGGAGTGCAGCAGCTCCGCGTCCTTCAGGGGGTCGAGCGGGCGGACCGTGAGCGTTCCGATGCCGGTGGCGGCGCTCATACGGCGAACTCCTGGAACGCGATCGACTTCTCCACCGGGTAGTACTCGGTGCCGAGCAGCTCACGGATGATGTACGCGTTCCGGTACGGGCCCATGCCCAGGTCGGGGCTGGTGATGCTGTGCGTGTGGACGCCGGCGTTCTGGAGGAAGATCCCCCGGCCGGTGACGTCGATCGCGTAGTTGCGGGCGACGTCGAAGTTGCCCCGGGAGTCGTAGACCAGGCGGTCCTTGACGGGGGCCAGGAACTCCGGCTCGGCGTACTTGTAGCCCGTGGCCAGGACCAGGCCCTGCGAGTCCAGCTCGAACTCCCTGCCCTGCTCCTCCTGGCGGAAGCCGAGCGTGTACGTGCCGTTCTCGTAGTGCGCGCTGTCCAGGGAGGAGTTGGTGAGCAGCCGGGTGGGGACGGGGCCGCCGAGGTTCTTCTGGTAGAGCAGGTCGAAGATCTCGTTGATGAGGTCGCCGTCGATGCCCTTGAACAGGCCCTTCTGCTCGGCCGTGAGGCGGTAGCGGGTGGCCTCCGGCAGCTCGCGGAAGTAGTCGACGTACTCCGGGGACGTCATCTCCAGCGTGAGCTTGGTGTACTCCAGCGGGAAGAAGCGCGGGGAGCGGGTGACCCAGTTCAGCCGGTAGCCGTGGACGTCGATCTCGCTGAGCAGGTCGTAGTAGATCTCGGCGGCCGACTGGCCCGAGCCGACCAGCGTGATCGAGTCCTTCTTCTGCAGAGCGGCCTTGTTCTCCAGGTAGCGGGAGTTGTGCAGGAAGTCGCCGCCCAGACCCTGGCAGGCCTCGGGTATGTGGGGCGGGGTGCCGGTGCCGAGGACCAGGTGACGGGCCCGGTAGGAGTCACCGGCGGTGGTCTTCACGACGTAGACGTCGTCCTCGTACGTCACCTCGGTGACCGTCGTGCCGAAGCGGATGCTGCTCAGTTTGTTCGCGGCCCAGCGGCAGTAGTCGTCGTACTCGACGCGCAGCGGGTAGAAGTTCTCGCGGATGTAGAACGAGTAGAGCCGGCCCTTCTCCTTCAGGTAGTTCAGGAAGGAGTACGGGGACGTGGGATCGGCGAGGGTGACCAGGTCCGACATGAACGGGGTCTGCAGGTGGGCGCCGTCGAGGAACATGCCCGCGTGCCACTCGAAGTCGGGCTTCGACTCCAGGAAGACGCCGTCGAGTTCGTCGATGGGTTCGGTGAGGCAGGCCAGGCCGAGGTTGAAGGGGCCGAGTCCGATCCCCACGAAGTCATGGGTTCTGGTCGGGTTTTCAGGACGCGCGGTCAAGAGACTCTCCCAGGTACTGCTCGGCGTGGCCGGCGATCAGGTCGAGGACGGCGGCGATGTCGGACGCCTGCGTCTCGGGGTTGAGCAGGGTGAACTTCAGGTAGTGGCGGCCGCCGACCTTGGTGCCCGCGACGATGGCGTCACCGGAGGCGAACAGGGCCTTGCGGGCGTAGAGGTTGGCGCGGTCGATCTCGGCGGGGTCGGTGACGGCCGCCGGGATGTAGCGGAAGACCAGGGTGGACAGGCTCGGCTCCACGACGACGTCGAAGCGCGGGTCCGCGGCGATCAGCCGCCAGCCCTCCCGGGCCAGGTCGCACACCTCGTCGAAGAGCTGCCCGATGCCGTCGGCGCCCATGGTCCGCAGGGTCATCCACAGCTTCAGGGCGTCGAAGCGGCGGGTGGTCTGGAGGGACTTGTCCACCTGGTTGGGGATGCGCTCCTCCACCATGCGGCGCGGGTTGAGGTACTCGGCGTGGTAGGTGGCGTGGCGCAGCGTGGCGGCGTCCCGCACGAGCACGGCCGAGGAACTCACCGGCTGGAAGAAGGACTTGTGGTAGTCGACGGTGACCGAGTCGGCGCGCTCGATGCCGCTGATGCGGTCCCGGTGCCTCAGGGAGGCGAGCAGGCCGCAGCCGTAGGCGGCGTCGACGTGCATCCAGGTGCCGAACTGCTCGCACAGCTCGGCGATCTCGGGCAGCGGGTCGATGGACCCGAAGTCGGTGGTGCCGGCGGTGGCGACGACGGCCATGGGGACGAGGCCGTCCTGCTCGCAGCGCTCCAGCTCGCGGGCGAGGGCGACGGTCTGCATGCGCTTGTCGTGGTCGACGGGTATGGAGACCACGGCGTCCTGGCCGAGCCCGAGCAGCTTCGCGGACTTCTTCACGCTGAAGTGGCTGACCTCGGAGGCGAAGATGCGCAGTTTGGCGAGCGTGTCGGTCTTGGCCTCCTCGCGGGCGAGCAGGAGTGCCTGGAGGTTGGACTGGGTGCCGCCGGAGGTGAACACGCCGTCGGCGTTCTCGCCGAGGCCGATCCGGGTGGTCGTCCAGTCGATGAGCTTGCGCTCGATGAGCGTGCCGCCGGCCGACTGGTCCCAGGTGTCCAGTGAGGAGTTCACGGCGGACAGGACGGCCTCGCCGAGCACGGCCGGGATGACGACCGGGCAGTTGAGGTGGGCCAGGTAGCGGGGGTGGTGGAAGTAGATCGCGTCCCGGAGGTAGACGTCCTCCAGTTCGTCGAGCGCCGCGGTGGTGTCGTGCAGCGGCTGGTCGAGGTCGATCTCGTCGATGCGCGGGGAGAGGGCGTCGACGGTGATGCCGGTGAACGGCCGGTCGGTGGCGGCGAGTTTGGCGGCCACCCGCTCGACTCCGTCGGTCACGGAGCGGCGGTACTGCTCCGCGGTGGTGTCGTTGAGCAGGTGCGAGCGCATGTGGGGGTCCTCCGGTGGGGACAGTCCGGTATGGGACGGGATGGGCTGGTCTCCGGCGTCCAGAACTTAGGTAAGCCTAACCTAAGTTGATCGTGAGGGAGTCAGGCCCTGCCGTGACTGTGGTCACTCGTGTCACTTCGGTGATGGCCGTGCCGCGGCTATCCCTCGGCCCGCAGCTGCTCCTCGCTCACGCCCCGGCGCCAGTAGCCGACGAACGTGACGCTGCGGCGGTCGATCCCGCGCTCGCGCACGAAGTGCCTGCGCAGCTCCTTCACGCACCCGGACTCACCGGCGATCCAGACGTACGGCCGCTCGGCGGACGGCAGCCGGGCCGCGCGGAGGGCGTCGAGGGCCGTGGGTGACCCCTCGCCGCTCCTCTCCTTCCTGACGAGCCAGGTGATCTCGAGGTCGGCCCCGGTCACCAGTTCCTGGATGTCGCCGGCGTGCGGGACCTCCAGCCAGACCCGGGCGCGGGTGCCGGCCGGCAGTGCCTCGACGATGGCCGAGGCGGCCGGTACGGCGGTCTCGTCACCCCAGACGACGACGAGGTCGGTGTCCTCGGGCGGCCGGAAGCGGATCGCCCGGTTGTCGGCGACGGCCGGGCCGAGCAGCAGGACCCGGTCCCCGGCGGCGGCCCGGGCGGCCCAGCGGGAGGCCGGGCCGGCCTGGACCGCGGCGCCCGGCTCGATGCCGTGCAGGGCGAAGTCGATGTCGATCTCGTCCGGGTCCCGGCGCAGACCGCGCAGGGTGTACGACCGCATCACGGCCCGTACGTCGTCCGGGAGTTCACGCCAGCCCTGCCACCATCCGTCCCCGAGCTCGAGCGGGACGACCGGCTCGGGCTGCCCGGGGTGCGGCAGGAACAGCGACAGGGACTGGTCCCGCCCGTCGGAACGAAAGGCGTGCAGATCGGGCCCCCCGAAGGTGACCCGCACCAGAGACGGCCCGAGCCGCCTCGTCCGCACGACCTGGAGGGAGAAGAAACGGAACGGGGCGGCTACGGCGGTAGTCACGTGCGGCTCCTGGACGTCAGGAAGTGAGAGGGGGTCAGGCGACCTTCTTGGCCGACTCGATGGCCTTCGCGAGGTTCTCCACCAGAGGCGTGCACTTGTCGTACGACAGGATCGGCTCGGGCGACCGCGAAAGGACCTGACCGGCCTTGACCGCGGGCAGCTTCTTCCAGGTCGCCTCGGTGATGTCGGCCGGCTGGATGGTCGAGGCGCGGTCGTCCATCATGATGATGTCCGCCGGGTACTTGTCGACGTTCTCCCAGCTGAGGTTCTCGAACCAGCCGCCGTTGGCCTCCATGGCCTTCTTCGGCGGCTCGACGAGGTTCACGCCGAGGGCCTTGAAGTACTCCAGGTCGATGGAGAAGTTGGAGCCGGAGACGTAGAAGATGGCGTCCGATGCGGAACCGGCCAGCACCTTGATCTCGGGGCGGGACTTGGCGGCTTTGCGCAGCCGCTCGGAGGCGGCCTCGAAGCGCTTCTTCGCCTCGACGACCTTCGCGGCCTTCAGGTCGGCGCCGAGCGACTCGGCGAGCTCGGCCATGCGCTGCAGGGGCTTCGGCATCTGACGGTCGAAGACCGAGATCGCGACGCTCGGGGCGAGCTTGGCGATCTTGTCCTTGGACGTCTCCGGGACGTACCAGAGGGTGCCGGCGGTGTCGAAGGTGGTGGTGATGAGCACCTCGGGCTGGAAAGCCGCGTACTGCTCCACGTTGAACTGGTCGAACCGGTTACCGAAGACGGTCAGCTTGCTGACGTCCATGTCGCCGGCCTGGACGTCGGCCTTGCCGTCCTTGGTCTTGGTCGGACCGAAGACGCCCTTGACGTCGATGCCGTAGTCGTACAGGGCGGCGGCGACACCGGTGAACGCGACGATCTTCGTGGGGACCTTGTCGAGGTTCACGGTCTTGCCGCGGTCGTCCTTGAACGACCACGGGCCCGACTTGGCGGCACCCTTCGCCTCCGAGCCGCTGTCCTTCGAGTCTTCACTGCCACACGCGGTCACGAGGGCGCCGAGCCCGAGAGCGCCACCGGCGGCGAGCAGGCCGCGGCGGGAGTAACGGGCGGTTCTGGCGTTCGACATGACGGGGTCTGCTTTCGTGCGTACGGAGCCACTGCGGGCACGGCTGACAGCCGCTTGGCTGGGATCAGGATTAGGTTAGCCTAACCTCAGGTCGTGTCCAGTAGGGCCCTCGGGGGCGTGCCCGGCGGAGGCGACGACATGCGAACGGGCGCAGTGATCCGAGTCACCGCGCCCGTGCGGCCGGGGGCCTGCGGCCCCGCTCCCGTCCCTCAGTCGGCCAGCCCCAACTCCCGTGCGATCAGCATCCGCTGGACCTCGCTCGTGCCCTCGCCGATTTCGAGGATCTTGGAGTCTCGCCACATGCGGGCGACCGGGTATTCGTTCATGAAGCCGTAGCCGCCGTGGATCTGGGTGGCCTCTCGGGCGTTGTCGACCGCGACCGTGGAGGAGTGGAGCTTCGCCAGGGCCGCTTCCTTCTTGAAGGGGGCGCCGGAGATCAGGCGCGCCGCCGCGTCGCGCCAGGCGAGGCGGGACGTGTGGGCCTTCATCTCCATGTCCGCGATCTTGAACTGGATGGCCTGGTTGGCGGCGATCGGCTTGCCGAAGGCGTGGCGTTCCTGGGCGTACTTGACCGATTCGTCGACGCAGCCCTGCGCAAGGCCCGTCGCCAGGGCCGCGATGGCGATGCGGCCCTCGTCGAGGATGCGGAGGAACTGGGCGTAGCCGCGGCCCTCCTCGCCCAGGAGGTTCTCCGCCGGGACCCGGACGTCCGTGAAGGACAACTCGCGGGTGTCGGAGGCGTTCCAGCCGACCTTGGAGTAGGGGGCCGCCACCGTGAAGCCGGGGGTGCCGGAGGGGACGATGATCGACGAGATCCGCGGTTTGCCGTCGGGCGCGCGGCCTGTCACCGCCGTGACCGTCACCAGGCCCGTGATGTCCGTGCCCGAGTTGGTGATGAAGCACTTCGTGCCGTTGATGACCCACTCGTTCGTCGACTCGTCCAGGCGGGCCGTCGTGCGGGTCGCGCCCGCGTCGCTGCCGCCGTCCGGCTCCGTCAGGCCGAACGCGCCCAGGAGTTCGCCCGAGCAGAGGCGGGGGAGCCACTCCTGCTTCTGGGCCTCGGTGCCGTAGCGGAAGACCGGCATCGCGCCGAGTGAGACGCCGGCCTCCAGGGTGATCGCCACCGAGGAGTCGACCCTCGCCAGTTCCTCCAGGGCCACGCCCAGGGCCAGGTAGTCGCCGCCCATGCCGCCGTACTCCTCCGGGAACGGCAGGCCGAACAGGCCCATGCGGCCCATCTCCCGGACGATCTCGTAGGGGAACTCGTGCCGCTCGTAGAAGTCGCCGATCTTCGGCGCCACCACCTCGTGCGCGAACTCCTCGACCGTACGGCGGAGTTCCTCCAGTTCGGGGGAGAGACGGTAGTCCATGGTGATCAGTGCTCCTCGGTGTCCTCGTGGGACAGGGCTCGGACGGTGCGGGACGGGCTGGGTCGGCCCAGGTGGGTGGCCATCCACGCGCTCGTGGCGACGAGGCGGCCGAGGTCGATTCCGGTGTCGATGCCGAGGCCCCGCAGCATCCACACGAGGTCTTCGGTGGCGAGGTTGCCCGTGGCCGACTTCGCGTACGGGCAGCCGCCCAGGCCGCCCGCGGAGGCGTCGACCGTGGTGACGCCCTGCTGGAGGGCCGCGAGGGTGTTGGAGAGGGCCTGGCCGTAGGTGTCGTGGAAGTGGACGCCGAGGGTGGTGGGCGGGACGCCCGCCTCGTCCAGGGCCGCGAGGAGCGCGACGACGTGGCCCGGGGTCGCCACGCCGATCGTGTCGCCCAGGCTCAGTTCGTCGCAGCCCATGTCCAGCAGGGCCCGGCAGACCTTCACCACCTGGGGGAGGGGGACCGCGCCCTCCCACGGGTCGCCGAAACACATGGAGAGGTAGCCGCGGACGTGGACCGACTCGGTCTTCGCCCGGCCCACCACCGGCTCGAACATCGCCAAGGCCTCGTCCACCGTGCGGTTGAGGTTGGCCTTGGCGAAGGACTCCGTGGCGCTGGCGAAGACCGCCACCCGGCGGGCGCCCAGGGCCAGGGCGCGGTCCAGGCCCTTCTCGTTCGGGACCAGGACGGGGAGCGCCACCGGGAGGTCGCCGACGAGAGGGAACAGCTGCTCCGCGTCCGCCAGTTGCGGCACCCACTTGGGGTGGACGAAGCTCGTCGCCTCGATCGTGGTCAGGCCCGCGTCGGCCAGGCGGCGGATGAACTCCGCCTTGATCTCCGTGGGGACCGTCGCCTTCTCGTTCTGCAGGCCGTCACGGGCACCGACCTCGTGGATGCGGACGCGGGTGGGGAGGTCCCTGCTCGGGACGGCCATCGGGAGCCCTGGGACTGTCATTCCGCCTCCTCGTGAGGTGCGATGACCGCCAGCACCTGGTCCATGGCGACCGTGCTGCCGGGTGCCACGTCCAGCTCGGCGACCTTGCCGGCGTGCGGCGCGGAGATGACGTGCTCCATCTTCATCGCCTCCACCACCAGCAGGCTCTGACCGGCGCTCACCTCGTCCCCGACGGCGACCTTGACGACTGTCACCGTGCCGGGCATGGGCGCGGTGAGGGAATCCGCGCCCGCGTGCGCCGACCGGGTCAGGGACGCGGCCACCGGGTCGTGGTCGCGTACGTGCCAGGCGTCGCCGTCGCGGCCGAGCCAGCCGGCGGCGCGGTGGAAGGTGTGGCGGACGCCGTCGAGTGTCACCGCGACCCGGTCGTCGTTGACCGTGGCCGTGCCGCGCGGGGTGTACTCCAGGGCTTCCTGCACCCGCAGGTGGAAGGCGGGCGGCTTCGGGGCGCCGCCCAGCCGCCAGCCGCTCGGTACCGAGAAGGGGTCCGTCCAGCCGCCCGGCTCCGGCTTCAGGGCTTCCAGGCGTACGGCAGCCGCCGCCTCGTACACCTCCTCCGGTACGTCCGTGGGGACCAGGTCCTCCACCTCACGCTCGACCAGACCGGTGTCCATGTCGCCGGACACCACCGCCGGGTGGGCGAGCAGGCGGCGCAGGAACCCGGCGTTCGTCTGCACGCCGAGCGTGACCGTCTCGGCCAGGGCCGCCCGGAGTCTGCGCAGGGCGGTCGCCCGGTCGGGGCCGTAGGCGATGACCTTGGAGAGCATCGGGTCGTAGAGGCTGCCGACCTCCGTGCCCTCGGTGAGGCCCGAGTCGGTGCGGACACCGTCGCCCTGCGGCTCACGCAGCCTCAGGACCGTGCCGCCGGAGGGGAGGAAGCCGCGGGCCGGGTCCTCGGCGCAGATGCGGGCCTCCACGGCGTGGCCGGTCAGCCGTACGTCCTCCTGGGCGAACGCCAGGGGCTCCCCGGCCGCCACCCGCAGCTGCCACTCGACCAGGTCCAGGCCGGTGATCAGCTCCGTGACCGGGTGCTCCACCTGGAGGCGGGTGTTCATCTCCATGAAGTAGTACGACGACGGATCGGTGCCGGGCACGATGAACTCCACCGTGCCCGCGCCCCGGTAGCCGCAGGAGCGGGCCGCCTGGACCGCCGCCTCGCCCATCGCGGAACGCGTCTCCTCGTCGAGGAGCACGCTCGGCGCCTCCTCGATGATCTTCTGGTGGCGGCGCTGGAGGGAGCACTCGCGCTCCCCGAGGTGGACCACGTTGCCATGGCCGTCCGCCAGGACCTGGATCTCGATGTGGCGGGGGCGGTCGATCCAGCGCTCCACGAGCAGCGTGTCGTCGCCGAAGGAGGCCCGGGCCTCACGGCGGGCGGAGGCGATCTCCTCCTCCAGCCGGGTCAGGTCCCGCACCAGGCGCATACCCTTGCCGCCGCCGCCCGCGCTCGGCTTCAGCAGCACCGGCGCGCCCAGCCCGCGGGCCGCCTCGGCCAGGTCGGGGTCGCGGCCGCCGGGGACCACGGGGACTCCGGCCGCCTGCACCGTCTCCTTGGCGCGGATCTTGTCGCCCATGAGCGCGATCGCGTCCGCCGGAGGGCCGATGAAGACCAGGCCGGCCTCGGCGCACGCGCGGGCGAAGGCCGCGTTCTCGGCGAGGAAGCCGTAGCCGGGGTGGACGGCCTGCGCGCCCGTGCGGGCCGCGGCCTCCAGGAGGCGCTCCACCGACAGGTAGCTCTCGGATGCCGGGGCCGGGCCGATCCGTACCGCAGTGTCCGCCTCGCGGACGTGCCGGGCGTCGGCGTCGGCGTCGGAGAAGACGGCCACCGAGCGCACGCCCATCGACCGCAGCGTCCGGATGACGCGTACGGCGATCTCGCCGCGGTTGGCCACCAGTACTGTCTCGAACATCGTCGTCCGTCCCCTCACATCCGGAAGACGCCGAACTGGGGGTCACCCAGGGGCGCGTTGGCGCACGCGGTCAGGGCCAGGCCCAGGACCTGGCGGGTGTCCAGCGGGTCGATCACGCCGTCGTCCCAGAGGCGGGCCGACGCGTAGTAGGCGTTGCCCTGGCGCTCGTACTGGGCGCGGATCGGAGCCTTGAAGGCGTCCTCGTCCTCGGCCGGCCAGGACTCGCCGCGCCCCTCGAGCTGGTCCCGCTTGACGGTCGCGAGGACCGACGCGGCCTGCTCGCCGCCCATGACCGAGATCTTGGCGTTCGGCCACATCCACAGGAAGCGGGGGGAGTACGCCCTGCCGCACATCGAGTAGTTGCCCGCGCCGTACGAGCCGCCGACCACGACCGTCAGCTTCGGGACGCGGGTGCAGGCCACCGCCGTGACCATCTTGGCGCCGTGCTTGGCGATGCCGCCCGCCTCGTAGTCCTTGCCGACCATGAACCCGGAGATGTTCTGGAGGAACACCAGCGGGATGCCGCGCTGGTCGCACAGCTCGATGAAGTGGGCGCCCTTCTGGGCGGACTCGGAGAACAGGATGCCGTTGTTGGCGACGATGCCGACGGGGTGGCCGTGGATCCGGGCGAAGCCGGTGACCAGGGTCTGGCCGAACTCGGACTTGAACTCGGCGAAGCGGGAGCCGTCGACGACCCGGGCGATGATCTCGCGTACGTCGTAGGGGGTGCGGGAGTCGACCGGGACCGCGCCGTAGAGGCTGTGGGGGTCGACCTTGGGTTCCGTCGCCTCCGTGACCGCCCAGGGGAGCGCCCCGCGCGCGGGGAGGGTGGAGACGATGGTGCGGACGATGCGCAGGGCGTGCGCGTCGTTCTCCGCGAGGTGGTCCGTGACGCCCGAGACGCGGGAGTGGACCTCGCCGCCGCCGAGCTCCTCCGCGGTGACGACCTCGCCGGTGGCCGCCTTCACCAGGGGCGGGCCGCCCAGGAAGATGGTGCCCTGGTTGCGGACGATCACCGCCTCGTCGCTCATCGCCGGGACGTACGCGCCGCCGGCCGTGCACGAGCCGAGGACCGCGGCGATCTGGGGGATGCCGGCGCCGGACATGCGGGCCTGGTTGTAGAAGATGCGGCCGAAGTGGTCGCGGTCGGGGAAGACCTCGTCCTGCATGGGGAGGAAGGCGCCGCCCGAGTCCACCAGGTAGACGCAGGGGAGGCGGTTGTCGAGGGCGACCTCCTGGGCGCGGAGGTGCTTCTTGACCGTCATCGGGTAGTAGGTGCCGCCCTTGACCGTGGCGTCGTTGGCGATGACGACGGTTTCGCGGCCGCCGACCCGGCCGATGCCGGCGATGACGCCGGCGGCCGGGGCCTGGCCGTCGTACATCCCGTCGGCCGCGAGCGGGGCCAGCTCCAGGAAGGGCGAGCCCGGGTCGAGGAGGGTGTCCACCCGGTCGCGGGGGAGCAGCTTGCCGCGCGCGGTGTGGCGGGCGCGGGCCTTCTCGCCGCCGCCCTGTGCGGCTGCGGCGAGCTTGGTGCGCAGCTCCTCGACGAGGGTGCGGTGCGCCTCCTCGTTGGCCCGAAAGGCCTCCGACGCGGGGTCTGCCGCGCTCGTGAGCTCCGGTGCCTCGTGCATCCTGCGGGTCCCCTCACCTTGTTAATGAGCGTTAACGCATTTCCTTCAGGTTAACGACCGCTAACCTCCCTGTCTAGAATTGATTCCATGGCCACCAGAACCGACGCCCCCACCCGCCGTGAGCAGATCCTCAAGGAGGCCGCGCGGCTGTTCGCCGAGCGGGGCTTCCATGGGGTCGGAGTCGACGAGATAGGTGCCGCGGTCGGGATCAGCGGGCCCGGGCTGTACCGGCACTTCGCGGGCAAGGACGCGATGCTCGCGGAGCTGCTGGTGGGGATCAGCGGCCAGTTGCTGACGGGGGCGAAGCGGAGGCTGGCCGAGGCGGACGGGGGTGGTGCGGAGGCGGTGCTCGACTCGCTGATCGAGGGGCATATCGACTTCGCGCTCGATGACCGGCCTCTGATCACCCTGCACGACCGGGAGCTGGATCGCCTCCGGGACAGTGACCGGAAGATGGTGCGGCAGTTGCAGCGGCAGTACGTGGAGCTGTGGGTGGGGGTCGTGCGGGAGGTGTACCCGGGGCTCGGGGAGCCTGCGGGCCGGTCGGCTGTGCACTCGGTGTTCGGGCTGCTGAACTCGACGCCGCATCTGGGGAGGGCGGGGTCGTTGCCCGGGCGGGGGGCCACGGCGGAGCTGCTGCACCGGATGGCCCGGGGGGCGTTCGCGGCGGCGGGGGGCTGACGCGCAGACCCTCGGCGCTCCGCCGGGGCGACCGGCGTGACGAGCGTTACCCCACCCGGCCCGCCCCCACCCTGGACGCCTCTCGATACTCGCCGGTATCTTTGGCTGAGCAAGCGCTTAGACATGCGAAGTCGTGGAGGTGGCGGCGTGCGCCGTACGGTGTTCAACGAGGATCACGAGGCGTTCCGGGAGACCATCCGCGCCTTCATCGAGGCCGAGGTCGTACCGGTGTACGACGAGTGGTTCGCGGCGGGCCAGGCGCCCCGCGACTTCTACTACAAGCTCGGCGAGCTGGGCATCTTCGGCATCAACGTGCCCGAGGAGTTCGGCGGCGCGGGCCTTGAGAGCCACAAGTTCGAGGCCGTGCTCTACGAAGAGACCGCTCGCGCCGGTGTCCAGTTCGGCGGCTCCGGTGTGCACGTGCTGCTCGCCCTGCCGTACCTCAAGATGCTCGCCACCGACGAGCAGAAGAAGCGGTTCCTGCCGAAGTTCGTCTCCGGCGAGGAGATGTGGGCCATCGCGATGACGGAGCCGGGCACCGGTTCCGACCTCGCGGGCATGAAGTCCACCGCCAAGCTGAGCGAGGACGGGACCCACTACGTCCTCAACGGCGCCAAGACCTTCATCACCGGCGGTGTGCACGCCGACCGTGTGATCGTCTGCGCCCGCACCTCCGCCCCGACCGCCGAGGACCGCCGCCACGGCATCTCCCTGTTCGCCGTCGACACCAAGTCCCAGGGCTACTCGGTCGGCCGCAAGCTCGACAAGCTCGGCCTGAAGACCTCGGACACCGCCGAGCTGGCGTTCGTCGACGTCAAGGTGCCCGTCGAGGACCTCCTCGGTGAGGAGAACAAGGGCTTCTACTACCTCGGCCACAACCTGGCGTCCGAGCGCTGGGGCATCGCCTTCGGCGCGTACGCCCAGGCCAAGGCCGCCGTCCGGTTCGCCAAGCAGTACGTGCAGGAGCGCACCGTCTTCGGCAAGCCCGTCGCGCACTTCCAGAACACCAAGTTCGAGCTGGCCGCCTGCCAGGCCGAGGTGGACGCCGCCGAGGCCGTCGCCGACCGCGCGACCGAGGCCCTGGACGCCGGCGAGCTCACCCCCGCCGAGGCCGCCTCCGCGAAGCTGTTCTGCACCGAGGTCGCCCACCGCGTCATCGACCGCTGCCTCCAGCTGCACGGCGGCTACGGCTACATGAACGAGTACCCGATCGCCCGCCTGTACGCGGACAACCGCGTCAACCGCATCTACGGCGGCACCAGCGAGATCATGAAGTCGATCATCGCCAAGGACATGGGCCTGTAAGGCCCCCGACACCGATAAGCGATCACTGGCCGGTACAACTACCCCATGAGCCAGGCACTACAGGACCTCCTCGATCTCCTCGACCTCGAGCAGATCGAGGAGGACATCTTCCGCGGCCGGTCCCGTTCCGCCGTCGTCCCCCGGGTCTTCGGCGGGCAGGTCGCGGCCCAGGCGCTCGTCGCCGCCGGACGCACGGTCCCCGAGGACCGGCCCGCGCACTCCCTGCACGCGTACTTCCTGCGCCCGGGCGACCCCGGCGCTCCCATCGTCTACACCGTCGACCGGATCCGCGACGGCCGCTCCTTCACCACCCGCAGGGTCGTCGCCGTCCAGCACGGCAAGCCGATCTTCCATCTGTCGGCGTCCTTCCAGACGTACGAGGACGGGCTGGATCACCAGGAGCCGATGCCCGCCTCGCCCGACCCCGCGACCCTCCCGACCGGCGAGGAACGGCTGCGCGGGTACGCGCACATCGACCCCCCGGTGGTCGAGAAGTTCCTGGAGGCCCGCGCCGCCGTCGATCTGCGCTACGTCGACGAGCCGCCGTACGGGAAGTTCGGCGAGCCGCGCGAGCCGCACTCGCAGGTGTGGTTCCGGACCAACGGCAAACTGGGCGGCCTGGCCGACGAGCCGCTGCTGCACGTCGTCCTCGCCACGTACGTGTCCGACATGACGCTCCTCGACTCCGTGCTGCTCGCGCACGGCCGCGGCGGCTGGGCCGTCGGCGACGTCGTGGGGGCCTCGCTCGACCACGCGATGTGGTTCCACCGGCCGTTCCGCGCCGACGAGTGGCTGCTGTACGACCAGGAGTCCCCGTCCGCGTACGGCGGCCGGGGACTGGGGCAGGCGCGCATCTACACGCAGGACGGGCGGCTGGCCGTCACCGTGATCCAGGAGGGTGTGGTCCGCGTCCCGCGCGAGCGGGGGACTAGCTGAGGCCCGCCTCCGACAGCAGGTACGCCGTCATCGGGTCGTAGTGGCGGGGGCTGATGACGTGGTCGTCGAGGGGCACCGTCACCTGTACGGTGCCCTCGGCCTCGGCGATGAACAGGGCAGGGTCGTTGCAGTCGGCGTAGCCGACGGAGTCGACGCCGTGCTGTCCGGCGTAGCCCGCCCAGCCGTGGTCGGCGACGACCAGGTCGGGCAGCGGGCGGCCCTCGCGCTCCAGGCCCGTCAGGATCGCCTTCATCGGTTCGCCCGAGTGGGTGTGCCACAGGGTGGCGCCGTGCTCCAGCACCGCCACGTCCGCGAACTGCATGACGTAGCCCTCCTCGGTCGTCAGCCCGTCCGGGATGACGACGATCTCGCAGCCGGCCGCGCGCAGCGCGGAGGCGGTCGCGCGGTGGACGTCGAGGAGGCCGCCGGGGTGGCCGGTGGCGAAGAGGACGCGCTGCTGCCCGTCCGCCGCCTTGCGCAGCCGCCCGGCCATCCGCTCCAGACCGTCGACGGTCAGTTCCGGGTCGATGGTGTCCTGGCCGTACCGGTACTCGGGGTCGTCGTTCACACCGACCCGCTCCGCCATCACCGCGAGGACGTCCTGCTCGTCGCTCCAGCGGTCGCCGAGTTCCAGCCCGAACCAGTAGTGGCGGTCGCTGTTCGCCAGCTTGCGGTAGTGGGAGAGGTTGTTCTCGCGGGGGGTGGCGACGTCGCCCGCGATGCGCGTCCTGACGAGGTGTTCGACGAGTTCGGCGCGGCTGGGTGTCCCGGATATCGGCATGGCATCCATTGTGAGGCAGCCGACTGTGGGCGTCCCTGGCGTATCGAACGCTGGGATGTGCGTCACGTACTCAGCGGGACACCGCTCACATACTCAGAGCTGCCGCAGCGCGAACCAGAGTTCCATGCGGACGTCCGGGTCGTCGAGGTCCGTCTCCAGCAGGGTCGCGCAGCGGGCGATGCGCTGCCGCACGGTGTTGCGGTGCACGGACAGGGCGACGGCCGTGCGGTCCCAGCCGCCGTGCAGGGAGAGCCAGGTGCGCAGGGTCTCGGTGAGCGCGGGGTGGGCCGTGACGGGGGCGAGGAGGGTACGGGCGTGGGCCGCCGCCTCACCGGGCGGGACCAGGTCGGCGAGGGCGGGGCGGGCGGCGTGCCCGAGCAGCGGGGCGCGGGTGGCGCGGGCCCGGGCCAGGGCACGGGCGGCCTGGGTGTCGGCTGCGGGCCAGTCGTACGGGGCGACGGCGGCGCTGACGCCCAGGGTCCAGCCGGGCAGCGGGGCGGCCGGTGCCCGGTCGGCCGGGACCAGGACCCGTACGACCTCCCCGGCCGGGTCGACCAGCGCGGACCCGAGCGCGGCGCCCAGCGCGGAGGCCGCCACGGGGTCGGGGGCGCCGTCCCCGTCCGGCCGGGCGTGCACGACGATCCACGGCCCGTCGCCGAGCAGCGACGCGACCTCCTCGGGCGGCGCGCCCAGCAGCAGCCGCACCAGCGCGGAGGAGCGGGCCGCACCCGTACCGCTCTGCTGCTCGCCGGTGAGCAGCGACAGCAGCACGGCCGCGACGGAGGCGACGGTGTGGTCGCCCGGGGCCCGCTGCGGGGTGGCGACCCCGAGCACGAAGCCGTGGCCCGCGCCCAGGCTGTAGGCGGCGAGGTGGAGCCCGGCGACGGAGTCGGTGGCGGAGGAGGGGGCGGGACGGTCGGGGTCGGTGACCGACGCCGGGGCGGAGCGATCGGGGCCCGCGTCCGGCCGGGGGGACACGCCGGAGCGGACCGCCCCGCTCCCGGCCGGCCACGCCCCGACCGCGCCCGTCCGTGGCGCCGCACCCGCCCGCGCCGTGGGGCGGTCGGGTTGTGCCGGGTCCGCGGGTGCGGCCGGCTGCCCCTCGGTCGTGCCTGCTGGTGAGGTCGGGTCGGGGTGAGGCGCCGCGCTCGCCGGTGGCGTGGGGCGGTGTTGTGCCGGGTCCGCGGGTTCGGCCGGCTGCGCGGTCGTGCCTGCTGGTGAGGTGGGGCCGGGGGATGGTGTCGCGCTCGTCGGCGGCGTGGGGCGGTCGGGTTGTGCCGAGGCTGTGGGTCCGGTCGGCCGGGCCCCGACCGCGCCCGTCCGTGGTGTCGCGCTCGCCGGTGGCGTGGGGCGGTCCGGTCGTGCCGGGGCCGCGGGTCCGGTCGGCCGGGCCCCGGTCGTCTCCGGTGCCGCACTGGCCCGCGGCGTCGACCGGACCGGTCGTACCACCTCCGTCAGCCGGGTCAGTGCCGCCCGGGCCTCCTCCCCGGGCCTGCGTCCCGCCCCCGCGATCTCCGCCCCCTCCGGCCCGTACAGCACCGCCCACCCGCCCAGCCGCTGCGCCAGTTGCCGGAGCACCGACGGGACCGGGTCGGGGCGGGAAGCGGCGGCGGCGAGGCTCTGCTGGGCCTCGGTCACGCGGCGGAGTTCGGCGAGGCGGGCCCGGGCCATCAGCTGCCAGACCGCGCGGGCCACACCCGAGAAGGTGGTCCGGGGCGGCACCTCCAGCAGCGGCAGACCCCGCGACGCACAGGCCGCGACCAGCGCCTCCGGCACCGTGTCGTGGACCGGCGCCAGCCCGAAGCCCAGGGCCGCGCCGCCCGCCGCCACGATCCGGGAGACGTAGTCGTCGAAGTACGCCGCCCCCGGGCCCGCCGCCTCCGGAATGTGCACGCCGGCCGTGAGCAGCAGTTCCCCGCCCAGCAGATACGGATACGGGTCCGCCATCTCCGAGGTGTGCACCCAGTGGACGACGACGCCCCCGGCGGGCGGCCCCGCGATCTGCCGCAGCGCCAGGTCCTCGCGGGCCAGCAGCGCGGTCAGCGGTACGGGTGGAGTGGGCGGGGCCGCCGGGTCCGGCATGGTGTGCGTTCCCTCCATCAAGCAGCGGCTCGAATGGATGAAACGTACACTTCGCAGTCGCTTTCCGGCCACCTAAGGTCAGTCCTCGTCACTCAGTCACCCGCCGGCGACACCGAGCGAAGGGGGCCCCATGGCCGTCGACTACACCGTCATCGTCGTGTACCTGGCCGGCATGCTGGCGATGGGCTGGTGGGGCATGCGCCGCGCCCGCTCCAAGAGCGAGTTCCTCGTGGCCGGCCGCCGCCTCGGCCCGGCCATGTACTCCGGCACCATGGCGGCGATCGTCCTCGGCGGCGCCTCCACCATCGGCGGTGTGGGCCTGGGCTACCAGTACGGCCTGTCCGGCGCCTGGATGGTCTTCACCATCGGCCTCGGCCTGCTCGCCCTGTCCGTCTTCTTCTCCGCCCGCATCGCCCGGCTGAAGGTCTACACCGTCTCCGAGATGCTCGACCTGCGTTACGGCGGCGGCCGCGCCGGGATCATCTCCGGTGTCGTCATGTGGGCCTACACGCTGATGCTCGCGGTCACCTCGACCATCGCGTACGCCACGATCTTCGACGTCCTGTTCGACATGAACCGCGCGGTCGCGATCGTCCTCGGCGGCTCCATCGTCGTCGCGTACTCCACCCTCGGCGGCATGTGGTCGATCACCCTGACGGACATGGTGCAGTTCGTCGTGAAGACCATCGGCGTGCTGCTCCTGCTGCTGCCCATCGCCGTCGTGAAGGCCGGCGGGTTCGGCGAGATGAAGGCGCAGCTGCCCACCGGGTACTTCGACCCGCTCGGCATCGGCGGCGAAACGATCTTCACCTATGTGCTGATCTACACCTTCGGCATGCTCATCGGTCAGGACATCTGGCAGCGCGTCTTCACCGCCCGCGGCGACAGGACCGCCAAGTGGGGCGGCACCGTCGCCGGCACCTACTGCCTCGTCTACGCCCTCGCCGGTGCCGTCATCGGCACCGCGGCCAAGGTGCTGTACCCGAAGCTCGGCAGCCCCGACGATGCCTTCGCGACCATCGTGAAGGACGAACTGCCCGTCGGTGTGCGCGGACTGGTGCTGGCCGCCGCCCTCGCCGCCGTGATGTCGACGTCCTCCGGCGCGCTGATCGCCTGCGCCACCGTCGCCAACAACGACATCTGGTCCCGGCTGCGGCGCATCGGCAAGGCGGCGCCCTCGGCAGAGCACGACGAGGTGAAGGGCAACCGCGCCTTCATCCTGCTCATGGGCGTCGCGGTCATCGCCACGGCCATCGCGATCGACGACGTCGTCCAGGCCCTGACCGTCGCCTACAACCTGCTCGTCGGCGGCCTGCTGGTGCCGATCCTCGGCGGGCTGGTCTGGAAGCGCGGCACGGTCCATGGCGCCCTCGCCTCGGTCGTGGTCGGCGGACTCGCGGTCATCACGCTGATGGCGACGTACGGCATCCTCGCCAACGAGCCCGTCTACTACGGCCTGCTCGCCTCCCTCGCCGCCTATCTGGTCGTCTCCCTGGCCACCCCCGCCACCGACACCGCCGTCCTCGCCGCCTGGCGCGAGCGGCTCGCCGGACGGTCTCCCGAACTCGCGTCCGAACCGGTCGCGGCTCCCCAGTAGAGTCGTAGAGCAAGCAGTACATACGCGATGAAGCGTAGGAAAGAAGGCATTTCTTCATGAGCAGCAACGAGACTCCGCGCGGGCCCGTCGACTCCTCCCGCGTCCCGCGGTACGCGGGCCCGGCGACCTTCGCCCGGCTGCCCCGGCTGGACGAGGTCGGCCGGGCCGATGTCGCCGTGGTGGGCGTGCCGTTCGACTCCGGTGTCTCGTACCGGCCGGGCGCCCGCTTCGGCGGCAACGCGATCCGTGAGGCGTCCCGGCTGCTGCGCCCGTACAACCCGGCGCAGGACGCCTCCCCGTTCGCCCTCGCCCAGGTCGCGGACGGCGGCGACATCGCCGTCAACCCGTTCAACATCAACGAGGCCGTCGAGACCGTCGAGGCGGCGGCGGACGACCTGCTCGGCACGGGCGCCCGTCTGATGACCCTCGGCGGCGACCACACCATCGCGCTTCCCCTGCTGCGCTCGGTCGCCAAGAAGCACGGCCCGGTCGCCCTGCTGCACTTCGACGCCCACCTCGACACCTGGGACACCTACTTCGGCGCCGAGTACACGCACGGCACCCCGTTCCGCCGCGCGGTCGAGGAGGGCATCCTCGACACCTCCGCCCTGTCCCACGTCGGCACCCGCGGCCCGCTCTACGGCAAGCAGGACCTCACCGACGACGAGAAGATGGGCTTCGGCATCGTCACCTCCGCCGACGTCTACCGGCGGGGCGCCGACGAGGTCGCCGACCAGCTCCGCCAGCGCATCGGCGACCGGCCGCTGTACATCTCCATCGACATCGACTGCCTCGACCCGGCCCACGCCCCCGGCACCGGCACCCCCGAGGCCGGCGGCATGACCTCGCGCGAACTGCTGGAGATCCTGCGCGGCCTGGCGTCCTGCAACCTGGTCTCCGCGGACGTCGTCGAGGTGGCCCCCGCGTACGATCACGCCGAGATCACGTCGGTGGCCGCGTCCCACACGGCGTACGAACTGACCACGATCATGTCGCGCCAGATCGCCGCGGCCCGGAAGGACTCGGAAGCGAAGTGACTCACGACCACGACCTGGTGCTCCGCCCCACGCCCGCCCAGACGGAGGCCGCCCTGAACCCTCCTCCCGGCCGCACCGGCGGAGACCTGGTCGTGGAGACACTGGCCGGGCTGGGCGCCACGACCGTCTTCGGGCTGCCCGGCCAGCACGCCCTCGGCATGTTCGACGCGCTGCGCCGCTCGGACCTCAGGTACATCGGCCTGCGGGTGGAGAACAACGCCGGTTTCGCGGCGGACGCGTACGGCCGGATCACCGGTGAGGCCGCGCCGCTGCTGCTGTCGACGGGGCCGGGGGCGCTGACCTCGCTCGCCGCGCTCCAGGAGGCGGCGGCGGCCTCCGCGCCCGTGCTGGCGATCAGCAGCCAGGTCCCGACGGCGGGCCTCGGTGGCGGCCGGCACGGCTACCTTCACGAACTTCCGGACCAGGCGGCCTCGTTCCGGGGGGTGGTCAAGTCCGTCCACACCGTCCGCACCCAGTCGCAGATCCCCTCCGCGCTCGAGGCGGCCTGGAAGTCGGCGCTGACGGCCCCGCACGGCCCGGTGTGGGTGGAGATCCCCCAGGACGTGCTGCTCGCGCCGACGGTGATCCCGGTGGTGACGGGCGGCGACGCCTTCCCCGAGGAACTGCCGCCCCGCCCCGAACTGACGGCCGTGGCCGCCGACCTGCTGTCCAGGGCCGCCCGTCCGGCGATCATCGCGGGCGGGGGAGTGGTCCGCGCGGACGCCTCCGGCAAGCTGAAGCAGCTTGCGGAGCGGCTCCGGGCGCCGGTCGTCACCACCCCGGGCGGCAAGGGCGCGTTCCCCTGGACGCACCCGCTGTCGCTCCAGTCGTGGATCGAGGACCGGCACACCACCGACTTCCTGGAGGACGCCGACGTCCTCCTGGTCGTCGGCTCGGGCCTCGGTGAACTCTCCTCGAACTACCACACGTTCAAGCCTCGGGGCCGGGTCGTCCAGATCGAGGCCGACCTCGGCAAGCTGGAGTCCAACCATCCGGCGCTGGGCATCCACGCGGACGCCCGGCTGGCGCTGATGGCCCTGCTGGAGACGGTGTCGCCACGCGAGGACGCGGCGGCGGCGGACCGGGTCCGGGAGGTGCTCGCCAAAGTCGCCGGCCGCATCGCCGCCCAGGAACTCACCCTGGAGCAGGACGTGCTGGCGTCCGTCCGCAGGGCGCTGCCGGCCGACTCCCCGTCCTTCTGGGACAT
The DNA here is from genome assembly GCF_000725785.1 of Streptomyces flavovariabilis. Classification (NCBI taxonomy): domain Bacteria; kingdom Bacillati; phylum Actinomycetota; class Actinomycetes; order Kitasatosporales; family Streptomycetaceae; genus Streptomyces; species Streptomyces flavovariabilis. The sequence goes on from NZ_JNXD01000001.1 coordinate 111,650, forward strand.
GACGATCCTCGCGTACTGGGCCTGGTCGGCCTTCGACGCCAAGGGCCCCAACCACATGCACTCCGCGCAGGGCGCGGGCGGCCTCGGCTACGCCTTCCCGGCGGCACTCGGCGCGGCGGCGGCCGACCCGACCCGGCCGGTCCTCGCCGTCTCCGGCGACGGCGGGGCGCTGTACTCCATCGCCGAGCTGGCGACGGCCCGCCAGTACGACCTGAACGTCACCTGGCTGATCGTCGACGACGGCGGCTACGGCATCCTGCGCGAGTACATGACCGACGCGTTCGGCGAGGCGACCGCGACGGAACTGACCCGGCCCGACTACGTGGCCCTGGCGGAGTCCTTCGGAGTCCCCGGGGTGCGGACGACCCCGGAGAACCTGGAGCAGGACCTGGCGAAGGCGCTCCAGGCGCCCGGGCCCTCGGTGGTCCTGCTCCCGGCCGTGCTGCGGATGTTCGCGCCGACGCATCTGGACTGAGCGCCGGCCGGCCCCGCGAGGTGGTCTACAGGCCGTCGCGGACCATCGCGGCGACGATGTGGACGTGGCGGTCGGCCGCCGTGCCCGACCACTCGTTGTCGTAGTTCAGGCCGTAGGGCCAGAAGTGGCCGCCGCCGGTGGAGATCTTGGCGCCGGAGCCGTCGTACTGCCGGACGAGCGCGGTGGCCTGCCCGCCGGTCCAGGTGCCGCTGCCGCCCAGGCGGGACCAGCCCGAGCTCGTCCCCACGCCGATGGTGTGGGCGATCTCGTGCAGGGCCGTCCGCTCGTTCATGTAGCTGCGGTTGCTGCCGAAGCGGATGGTGCCGTTGATGTTGCCGTCGGCGGTGGGGACGCCCGGCTCGTAGCGGACCGTGATGGTCTTGCCCAGGTCGCTGAGGTTGTTGTAGCGGGCCACCGCCGCGTTCATGGCCTTGGTGATCTGGTCGTAGGCCGATCGCTGGTCCGCGGTGGGGTTGCTCGCGCGGACGAGGGACCAGGTGATGGTGGCCGCCGCGGCGCGTTCCCGGGCGGGGGCGGGCGGAGCCTGGGGAGTCGCGGCCTGGGCGACGCCGGGGCCGGCCAGCAGTGCGGCGGTCAGAGCGGCTATGAGTGCCTTGCGTGGGCTCATGTGCGGATCCTCCAGTGGGGGGTGGTCGTCACGAAACTTGCGAGACTTCGCACGACGTTCGGGATCTCGGACAGTGCTGCCGCCGTTCACGCAAAGCCTTTGAACGACACGGCAGTTGGCGCGCTGTCGACCGCAAGTATTCCGGCGGGAAAGCCGGCGTCAAGAGTTCGAGCGGGTGTCAGTGGAGCCAGAAGAGCAGCGTGTCAGGGTTCGTCCCGAGCTTCCGGGCGCTCTCCCACTCCTCCGCCTCGAACCGCATGGCGTGGGCGAACCGGCGGGCCGGGCCGCGGAACTCGGGGTCGAGGCGGTCGAGTACACGGGTGTAGGCGTCGGCGAGGGCGGCGGCCCGCTGGGCGGGCAGCGTGCCGATCGCGGGCACCGCGTCGCCGGGGTGGGGCAGCCGCAACGGCGGACCGCTGAACAGGAACGTGCCCGGGAGCAGGTCGGTCGGTACGCCGTGCCGGGCCAGTTCGTCGTCCATGGCGTAGAACCACGCCGGGCGGCGCCAGGCGCCGAGGTCGGTGGGGTCGGAGAAGTGCGCCGCGACGGCCTGGTAGAAGGCGTAGCTGTAGGCGGGGCAGAGGTCGGTGCTCGGGGTGCCGTCGATCAGCTCGTCCAGGGCCTGGCTGATGGAGACGTCGAGGTCGATGCCCTGCTCCTGGAAACGGGCGTCGGTCCGCTCGCACTCCGTGCGCACACGGGCGAGCGTGCGCTCCTGCTGTTCGGTCCGCTCCACCGCCGTCAGCAGCCGCACCACCGTTCTCATGTCGCCGGTGCTCATCTCCAGGCAGTAGCCCACCGTTGCGTTTCCCTTCACCCGTTCACCGGACACCGGTGTCCATGATCCGGGACGGGGGAACGGCCCCGGACCGAGGGGTCGGGGGCCGTCCGTTCGTGCGTGGTTGTGCGGGATCAGCTGACGTCGGACGGGTCGAGACGGTAGACGGCCGACTGGCTCGACTGCGCCGAGGAGCCGGAGCCGGAGCCGGTGTCCGAGTTCGTGCTCCCGCCGTAGTCGCTGCCCTTCACCGCCGTGCCGTGCTTCCGCACCCACGCCGTGACCTCGGAGCTGACGCTGGAGCCGCCGCCCTTCCCCACGCTCGAATCCGCTCGCGCGGGGGCGCCCCCATCGCCGCCGAGCTGGATGTAGTGCAGTTCGCCGTTCTTCACCAGCTCCTTGAGCCTGGCGAGCGTCATCGCCCGGTCGCTGCCGGACCAGCCCCACATCGAGATGACGGGCTCACCGCTGCTCAGGATGAGCTGGGCGGCGCCCTGCGAACTCGACACCGCCAGCAGCCACTCGGCGCCGTCCTGGTGCTTCTTCAGGTACGCGATCAGCTCGTTGCTCGCGCCACCGCCCATGCCGCCGCCGGGGCCCCCGCCCGTACCGCCGGGCTGAGCGCCCGCACCGCCGGACCGGCCGGTGCCGGAGTCGCCGTCGGAGGACGTGCCGCCGCCGTTCGGGGGCGTGCCCCCAGGGGCGCCCGCGCCTTCGGGAGCCTGCCCGCCCTGCCCGCCGGAAGACATCCCGCCCCCGGGGAAGCCGCCCCCGGCCCGGGCGTCGCCGCCCTGCCGGCCGCCCTCGCCGGGACTGTCCGAGCCCCCTCCCGGGAAGCCCCGGCCGCCCCCGGGCCCGCCGAAGCCGCTGCCCGTGGACGGCCCCGCCGTCGGGTTCGTACCGCCCATGCCGCCGCTCGCTCCCGATGACGGAACCGACCAGGCGTACGCCGCCGGGCCCGCCACCGCCGCGACGACGGCAGCCGCCACCGACACCGCCAGCAGCCGCAGCCGCAGCCCCGAGGTGCCGGAGCGGAAGACGAACAGGCCCACCACGGCCAGCGCCATGACGACCAGAACGGCAGGCCACAGCCAGGAGTTCCAGCCGGAGGCCCGCCGCAGCAGCACCGCGGCCCAGACGGCCGTGACGCCCAGTGCGAGCGGCAGCACCCACACCCACCGCCGTTCCGCTCGGAACGCCCGCAGCAGCAGCACCCCGCCGCCTCCGCACAGCGCCGCGATGCCCGGGGCGAGCGCGGTCGTGTAGTACGGGTGCATGGTGCCCTCCGCCAGGGCGAAGGTCAGGTAGTGCAGCACGGTCCAGCCGCCCCACAGCACGAGCGCGGCCCGGGTGAGGTCCGTACGCGCGGCACGGCCGCACAGCACCAGGCCGCCGACGAGCGCGATGCCCGCGAACGGGATCAGCCAGGAGATCTGGCCGCCGAGGATGTCGTTGAACATCCGCCCGAGGCCCGCGGTACCGGAGAAGCCTCCGCCTCCGCCCCCGCCGCCCCCGCCGTTGCCCTCGCCGCCGAGGATCCGGCCGAGGCCGTTGTAGCCCATGATCAGGTTCCAGGCGGTGCCGTCCGTCGAACCGCCGATGTACGGCCGTTCCGAGGCCGGGACCAGCGACACGGCCGCGGCCCACCAGAAGCTGGAGACGGCCAGCACCACTCCGGCGAGGAGCAGATGGACGATGCGCTTCACCACCGCCGGCTTCGCCGCGTACAGATGGACCACGAACACGGCGGGCAGCGCGATGTACCCCTGGAGCATCTTGGTGTTGAAGGCGAGCCCGAAGCAGGCCGCCGAGCCGAGCAGCGGCAGCAGCCGGCCGTCGCGCGTGGCGCGCAGGGCGAGTGCCGCGCCGGCCACCATCAGGAACACCAGCAGAGTGTCGGGGTTGTTGTCCCGGTTGATGGCGACCGTGATCGGGGTGAGGGCGAGGACGAGGGCCGCCACGGCCGCAGCCGCGTGCCCGAACACCCGCTTCACGCAGGAGTGCAGGATCCAGATGGTGGCCAGGGCGGCCACGATCATCGGCGCCATCATCTGCCAGGTGCCGTACCCGAGGACCCGGCAGGACAGGCCCATGACCATCAGCGCGAGCGGCGGCTTGTCGACGGTGAGGAAGTTGCCGGCGTCCAGCGAGCCGAAGAACCAGGCCTTCCAGCTCTCGGTGCCGCTCAGCACGGCGGCGCTGTAGAAGCTGTTGAGGCCGGATCCGGACAGGTTCCAGGAGTACAGCACCGCGGCCAGGGCGAGGATCGCGAGCAGTGCGGGCGGGGACCAACGCGGCGCGGTGGCGGCGTCCCGGGGCGGGGCCGGCGGGGGCTCGGCTGTGCTGAGCTGGGTTTCGGTGGCAGATGTCACCCCGGCATGGTGGGCAGCGGAGGTGGGAGGCCGCTGTGCCGAAGCTGGCCGCCGCCTGTGAACCCGGGCAGCCTCCGGTAACGACTCGTACAAGCCTTCGTCATCCCTACAACCTTTCGCCCGTGCCCGGAAGTCAAGGGGTGCATGACTTCTGGGATATCCCGTCGCGCCAGAGTGCTGGCGGCGGCCGTGGGTACGGGCGTCCTCGTGCCGCTCGTCGCTGCCGCCACGCCCGCCGCCGCTGCCGCTCCGGCCGTGACCTGCACGTCCGCCAAGGCCGGGCTCGCCGCCAAGCTGAAGAAGGACATCACCGCCGCGCTCGCCACCCGCAAGGGCACGGTCGCCGTCGGCCTCCACGACCGCAGCACCAACACGACCTGCACCCTGCGCGCGAGCTCCGCCTACGACTCGGCCAGCGTCGTCAAGGTCACCGTCCTCGCCACACTGCTCTGGGACGCGAAGAAGACGAACCGGTACCTCACCGACCGCGAGAACACCCTCGCCAAGGCGATGATCACCAAGTCGGACAACGCGGCGACCTCCACCCTGTGGAAGCAGCTCGGGATGACGAAGATCAAGAACTTCCTCAAGGCCGCCGGCATGACGCAGACCATGCCGGGCGCGAACGGCTACTGGGGCCTGACGCAGATCACCGTCACCGACGAGCAGAAGCTGCTGAAGCTCCTCACCGCCAAGAACGCGGTCCTCAGTGACAACTCCCGCGCCTACATCGTCAAGCTGATGGGCCAGGTCGTCTCGTCCCAGCGCTGGGGCACCCCGTACGGAGTGCCCTCAGGCGTCACCGTGGCCGTCAAGAACGGCTGGCTGCAGCGCTCCACGAACGGGTGGCGGGTGCACAGCGTCGGCGCGTTCAAGGGCGGCGGCCACGACTACGTGATGACCGTGCTGACCCACGGCAACAGCACGATGAACTACGGCATCGCCACCATCCAGGCCGTGGCCAAGGTCATCCACAAGGATCTCGCCGCGAGTTGACGGGTCTGCCGGGTGCGAGGGAGTGCCCGCAGGGCAGGGCGAGTGGCTGCCGGTGTGGCCCACTCACCGGAACGGCCGACCTTCACCTGGCCGCCCACCCGGCGTCACCGGCCCGCCCTACGGTGACGCCCATGCCCTTGAGAACCCACCTCGCCCTGTTCACGGCGGGCCTGGCGGCGGCCACGTGCCTGACCGCCGCCGGCCCCGCCCAGGCGCACACGTCCCACGCGTGCTCCCCGTCCGTCTCCCTCGACCGCTTCTCCGACGCGCTCGACAAGACGACGTACGAGGACACCTTCGTCGGCAATCTCTCCGCGCTGGCCGTCGGCCGGGACGGCTCCCTGGCCGCCCTCTCGGACCGCTCGTCGCTGTTCCGCCTGGACGCGAGGACCCTGAAGCCCCGGTCCGTGGTGCCCCTCGCCGACGAGACCGGAGCCGCACTCGACTCCGAGGGCCTGGTGGCCGACGGCGACGGCACGTACCTCGTCACCTCCGAGACCGAGCCGTCGGTACGCCGCTACTCCCGCACCGGCAAGATCCTCGACCGCCTCCCGGTCCCGGACGACCTGCGTGTGAGCCCAGCGGGCCGAGGGCAGCCCAACGGCACCTTCGAGGGGCTGACCCTGCTGCCCGGCGGCCGCACCCTGGTCGCGTCCATGGAGTACGCCCTCGCCGGCGACCCCGCCGACACCGTCCGCTTCCAGACCTGGAACCGTCACGAGGGCCGCTTCCGGCTCGCCGACCGGTACACGTACCGCACGGACCCCGGCCTCGGCGTCCCCGAGATCCGGGCCACCCCCGACGGCCGCCTCCTGGTCCTGGAACGCGGCTTCACGGCAGGCGTGGGCAACACGGTCCGCCTCTACCTGGCCGACCCGCGCCGCGGGATGAAGAAGACCTTGCTCACCGACCTCGCGACCTGCCCGCCCCTGGGAGCGACGGCCAAGCAGCCCCAGCCGAACCCTCTCCTGGACAACATCGAGGGCATGACGATCACAGGCCGGACGAGGAACGCCCTGGAGATCCTGCTGGTCAGCGACGACAACCAGAACCCGGCTCAGACGACCCGTTTCTACTACCTGCGAGTACGCGCGACTCCCTAGGGACGCGGGGAACCGCGCGGTCAACCCCCACGATGCGGCACCCGAAGAACAACCGGTCCACCCGCGGCGGGATGAAAAACGCCCCCGCACACGTTGGTGCCTTCCGGCAGACCAGGACGATCGGAAGGCACCGGTGTGACACCGAAACGGGGATGGGCACGACGACTGTGGGCCTACGCGTGGCGCCACCCGAAGGACGTCGTACTCGCCCTCGGCTCCTCCCTGGCCGGGATGACCGTCATGGCGCTCGTCCCGCTGATCACCAAGGTGATCATCGACGACGTCATCAGCGAGCACACCAGGGACATGACGACCTGGGCCGGCCTCCTCGTCGCCGCCGCGCTGGTCGTCTACGTCCTCACCTACATCCGCCGCTACTACGGCGGCCGCCTCGCCCTCGACGTCCAGCACGACCTGCGGACGGAGATGTACGACACGATCACCCGGCTCGACGGCCGCCGCCAGGACGAGCTGTCCACCGGCCAGGTCGTCGGCCGGGCCACCAGTGACCTGCAGCTGATCCAGGGCCTGCTCTTCATGCTCCCGATGACCATCGGGAACTTCATGCTCTTCCTGATCTCCCTGGTGATCATGGCGTGGCTGTCCGTGCCGCTGACCCTGGTCGCCCTGGCGGTGGCCCCCGCCGTCTGGTGGATCGCCCGGCGCAGCCGCACCCGGCTCCACCCCTCCACCTGGTACGCCCAGGCCCAGGCCGCCGCCGTCGCGGGCGTGGTCGACGGCGCCGTCAGCGGCGTACGCGTGGTGAAGGGCTTCGGGCAGGAGGAGCAGGAGACCGGCAAGCTCCGGGACGTCGGCCGCCGGCTGTTCGCGGGCCGGCTGCGCACCATCCGCCTGAACTCGGTCTACACCCCCGCCCTGCAGGCCGTCCCCGCTCTCGGCCAGGTCGCGATGCTGGCCCTCGGCGGCTGGCTGGCGGTGGGCGGGCACATCACGCTCGGCACGTTCGTCGCCTTCTCCACCTACCTCGCCCAGCTGGTCGGTCCCGTCCGCATGCTCGCGATGGTGCTCACCGTCGGCCAGCAGGCCCGCGCCGGCACCGAGCGCGTCCTGGAGCTGATCGACACCGAGCCGTCGATGGAGGACGGCCACAAGGACCTGCCCGCCGACGCCCCCGCGACGGTCGAGTTCGACGATGTCTCCTTCGGCTACGGCGGCGCCCCCGGCAAAGCCGACAGCGTCCTCGACGGGCTCTCCTTCGAGATCCGCTCCGGTGAGACGCTCGCCGTCGTCGGCTCCTCCGGTTCCGGCAAGTCCACGGTCTCCCTCCTCCTGCCGCGCTTCTACGACGTCACACGCGGGGCCGTCCTGATCGGCGGGCACGACGTGCGGGAGCTGACGCTCCAGTCGCTGCGGGCGGCGATCGGGCTGGTCCCGGAGGACTCGTTCCTGTTCTCCGACACGGTCCGCAACAACATCGCCTACGGCCGCCCGGACGCCACCCAGGAGGAGATCGAGAAGGCCGCACGCGCCGCCCAGGCGGACCGGTTCATCGCGGAACTCCCCGAGGGCTACGACACCACCGTCGGCGAGCACGGCCTCACCCTCTCCGGTGGCCAGCGCCAGCGCGTCGCCCTCGCCCGCGCGATCCTCAGCGACCCGCGCCTGCTGGTCCTGGACGACGCGACCTCCGCGGTGGACGCCCGCGTCGAGCACGAGATCCACGAGGCCCTCAAGGGGGTCATGCGGGGCCGTACGACCCTGCTGATCGCGCACCGCCGCTCCACCCTGAACCTCGCCGACCGCATCGCCGTCCTGGACGGCGGCCGCCTCGCCGACATCGGCACCCACGAGGAGCTCCAGGAGCGGTCCGCCCTCTACCGGCGCCTGCTCACCGACCCGGACGAGCTGGGCGCGGTCTCCCCGGGCCACACCCGGCCGGCCTGCCCCCAGGAGGACACCTCCGTCCGGGACGAGCTGGACGCCGAGTTCGACGCCGAGCGGGGGGTCACCCCGCGGCTGTGGACGGGGGACCGCGAGCGCAAGGACCTGGCCCTGGCCGAAAGCCCCGCCACCCCCGAGCTCCTCGCCCAGGTCGAGGCCCTGCCCCCGGCCACCGACGTCCCGGACGTCGACGAGTCGCGGGCCGTGCAGCCGGAGGAGTCCTACGGCCTGCGCCGGCTGCTGCGCGGTTTCGGACTGCCGCTGCTGGTCAGCCTGGCCCTGGTCGCCACCGACGCGGGCATGGGCCTGCTGCTGCCCGTGCTGATCCGGCACGGCATCGACTCGGGCGTCACACAGGCCGCCCTCGGTGCCGTGTGGGTGGCGGCCCTGCTCGGGCTGCTGACGGTGGCCGTGCAGTGGGCGGCCCAGATCGGCGAGACCCGGATGACCGGGCGTACCGGCGAGCGGGTCCTGTACTCGCTCCGGCTGAAGATCTTCTCCCAGCTCCAGCGCCTCGGGCTCGACTACTACGAGCGTGAGCTGACCGGCCGGATCATGACCCGGATGACGACCGACGTCGACGCGCTGTCGACGTTCCTCCAGACGGGCCTGGTCACGGCCTTCGTCTCGGTCGTCACCTTCTTCGGCATCATGGTCGCGCTGCTGGTGATCGACGTGGAGCTGGCGCTGGTCGTCTTCGCGACGCTGCCGCCGCTGATCGTCGCCACGTACTTCTTCCGCCGCGCGTCCGTGAAGGCGTACGAACTGGCCCGCGAACGCGTGTCGGTCGTCAACGCCGACCTCCAGGAGTCGGTGTCCGGGCTGCGGATCGTGCAGGCCTTCCGGCGCGAGCGGGACGGCGGGCGGCGGTTCGCCGGGCACAGCGAGAGCTACCGCCAGGCGCGCATCCGGGGCCAGTGGCTGATCTCGGTGTACTTCCCGTTCGTGCAGTTCCTGTCGTCGGTGGCCGCGGCGGCGGTGCTGATCGTGGGCGGCGCCCGGGTCGACGACGGGACGCTGGCGATCGGCTCGCTGGTGGCCTACCTGCTCTACATCGACCTGTTCTTCGCGCCCGTGCAGCAGCTCTCCCAGGTCTTCGACGGCTACCAGCAGGCCACCGTCTCGCTCGGCCGCATCCAGGAGCTGCTCCGGGAGCCGACGTCGACGAAGTCCGCCGACGAACCCCTCGAGGTGCTGTCCCTGCGCGGCGACATCGCCTTCGAGGACGTGCACTTCGCATACGGTGCCGCCGGTGAGGGGGAGGCGGCCCTCAGCGGGGTGGACCTGCGCATCCCCGCCGGGCAGACCGTCGCCTTCGTCGGCGAGACCGGCGCGGGCAAGTCGACCCTCGTCAAGCTCGTGGCCCGCTTCTACGACCCCACCGGCGGCCGGGTCACCGTCGACGGCGCCGACCTGCGGGACCTCGACCTCACCTCGTACCGGCACCGCCTGGGAGTCGTCCCGCAGGAGGCGTACCTCTTCCAGGGCACCGTCCGCGACGCCATCGCCTACGGCCGCCCGGACGCCACCGACGCCGAGGTCGAGGCGGCGGCCCGCGCGGTCGGCGCGCACGACATGATCGCCACCTTGGAGGGCGGCTACCTCCACGAGGTCGCCGAGCGGGGCCGCAACCTGTCCGCCGGGCAGCGCCAGCTGATCGCGCTGGCCCGCGCCGAACTGGTCGACCCGGACGTCCTGCTGCTCGACGAGGCCACGGCCGCCCTGGACCTGGCCACGGAGGCCCAGGTCAACCAGGCCACCGACCGGCTGGCAGGCCGCCGCACCACCCTCGTCGTGGCCCACCGCCTCACCACCGCCGCCCGCGCCGACCGGGTCGTCCTCATGGACCACGGCCGCGTCGCCGAGGACGGCACCCACGAGGAGCTGCTCGCACGCGGCGGCCGGTACGCGGAGCTGTGGCGGACGTTCATCGGTGCCGAGCCGGAGGAGCCGGTCGGCGCGTCCCGCTGACGACACCTTCTTTGCCGCGTATCCGTGACGCCCGCGCAACCGTCCGACATACGTCATGCGTCCGTACTGGCGTACGCCGATGGTCGCGGACGACGCGGTACGGGAGGACGACAGTGCACAGTGGAGCGATACGGCGGCGGCTCGCGCTCGGGCTGGCCGTGCTGACCGCCTCCGGGCTGCTCGCCGTCGCCGCGCCGGGGGAGGCGCAGGCGGCCTCGGCACTCTGCCCCGGCCGCAAGGTCCGCACCCTGCCGTTCTCCACCGGGACCGTGCTCGTCTACAAGCGCGGCGGCTACGTCTGCGCCGTGACCCTCACCAAGAAGCCCGGCGTGAAGCGCACGATGTCGGTGAGCGTGCAGGCGCGCGGCAACCGGCCGGTCGTCGACGCGGGCAAGTACGCCTATCGCGCGGGGCCGGTGACCGTGCACGCCGGGCGCCGCTGCGTCTGGCTCAAAGGACAGGTCGGCAGGGGGAAGTTCAGCTCCGGCTGGATCCTCTGCTGACGGCCCGCGCCCCGCGACACCCCCCCCGCGCACAGGGTTTTCCCTATGTCCCCTGGTGCTCCGGTGAGTTGGTCCGCTAGCTTCCGGCGCACATCTGTCTCACAGGGGAGTGCGCATGCGCAAGGCGCTCAGATGGCTGCTGGCGCTCACGGTGCTCATAGGCACACTGGGCACGGCGGGAGCGGCCACCGCCGCCGACGCCGCCGACGCCGCCGGCACCACCGACATCAAGGACAGGCTGCTCTCCATACCGGGCATGAGCCTCGTCGAGGAGAAGCCGTACACCGGTTACCGCTTCTTCGTCCTGAACTACACGCAGCCGATCGACCACCGGAAGCCCTCGAAGGGCACCTTCCAGCAGCGCATCACCGTGCTGCACAAGGACGTCTCGCGCCCGACGGTGTTCTTCACCAGCGGCTACAACGTCTCCACGACGCCCCGCCGCAGCGAGCCGACCCAGATCGTGGACGGCAACCAGGTCTCCCTGGAGTACCGCTTCTTCACCCCGTCCCGGCCCGCCCCGGCCGACTGGTCCAAGCTGGACATCCGGCAGGCGGCCGACGACCAGCACCGCGTCTTCAAGGCCCTGAAGGGCATCTACAGCAAGAAGTGGATCTCCACGGGCGGTTCGAAGGGCGGCATGACCGCCACCTACTACGAGCGCTTCCACCCGCGGGACATGGACGGCGTCGTCGCCTACGTGGCCCCCAACGACGTGGTGAACAAGGAGGACTCCGCCTACGACCGCTTCTTCGCCCGCGTCGGCACCGAGGAGTGCCGCGACCGGCTGAACGGCGTGCAGCGCGAGGCGCTGGTGCGCCGCGAGCCGCTGGAGAAGAAGTACGCGGCCTTCGCCCAGGCCAACGGCCTCACCTTCACGACCATCGGCAGCCTGGACAAGGCCTTCGAGGCGACCGTCCTCGACTACGTGTGGGGCTTCTGGCAGTACAGCCTGCTGTCCGACTGCGACCAGATCCCGGCCGACGCCAAGAAGGCCACCGACGAGGAGATCTGGGACTCCGTCGACACGATCTCCGGCTTCTCCGCCTACGCCGACCAGGGCCTGACGACCTACACGCCGTACTACTACCAGGCCGGCACGCAGCTCGGCGCGCCGACCATCCGCTTCCCGCACGTCGAGAAGCAGTACATCCGCTACGGCTACCAGCCGCCGCGCAACTTCGTCCCCCGGGACATCCCCATGAGGTTCCAGCCGTCGGCGATGCGGGACATCGACACCTGGGTCCGGCACAACGCCCGCCACATGCTGTTCGTCAACGGACAGAACGACCCGTGGAGCGCGGAGCCCTTCCGCGTCGGCAAGGGCGCGAAGGACTCCTACGTCATGACCGCCCCCGGCATGAACCACGGCGCCAACGTCGCGGGCCTCGTGCCCGAGCAGAAGGCCCTCGCCACCGCCCGCATCCTCGACTGGGCCGGTGTCGCCTCCAGCACCGTGCAGGCGGACCCGCAAGCGGCCAGGCCGCTGGCGAAGTTCGACGCCAAGCTCGACAAGCGGGATGTCCAGCGTGAGATGACGCTGCGTCCGTAACCGCCCGCTGCCCGGATACGACCGCCCCTCGGCCTCCGGGCCGAGGGGCGGTTCGCATGTCCATGCGCACGCGGTGAATGCTCCGTACGGTGACCGGATGGACAGTTCTGTCGTCTTCAACGTCGTGACCACGGCCATCGCCGTCGTCGCAGTGGTGACCTCCATCGTGTTCAGCACACGGCAGGCCCGCATCGCAAAGCACGGCAACCACATATCGGTACTGATCGATCTGCTCCGGGAGTTCCGGTCCGCCGAGTTCCATGAACAGCACGACTACGTGTGCACTCGCCTGGGGGCCGAGCACGACCCCCAGGACGGAGTACGCGGGTTGCCGGCCGAGGCCAAGGCGGCCTTCTGCAGCGTCGTGTACTACTACCAGTCATTCGCCAATCTCGCCGTCTTCGGTCTGCTCGACCAGACGCTGCTGGTCACGGTCCTGCGCACCCGGATCGTCTCGGTCTGGAAGGCCGTCCGGCCGTTCGTGGAGCGGGAGAGGGAGTTGCGGGGCGAGGGCAGCGGCGGAACGTATCTGTCGACCTTCGAGGAGCTGGCCCGACTGGCGGCAGACCTGCCCGCGGAGAACGTCCGCGACCAGATGGCCGAGGCCCGGCGACGACACTCGCGCAACAGGCTGATGCGCTGACGCGGGCGAGGCGGACGCACCGCTCACAGCGGCCGGGCGCACCCCACGGGCCGTTTTCCGCCCAGCCGGACGTACAAGGCGGTCGGGGCGGGACAGTCGGCCCGCTCGGCGACCGCCCGGACCACCTCGTACTGCGGCTTCCGCTCGCCCCTGCCGTCGCAGGCGGTCTCGCGGACCTGCCCGTCGCCGGAGCTGTAGACGCAGTCCCCGACGATCGTGCGGGGCCCGCCCCCGCCGCCCGGATCACCGGGGTGCGGCGGCTGGAGGTTGCGCATACAGGCGAAGCCCCGCGGCACCGCCCCGTCGCCGTCCTCGTCGGACGCGGGCCGCTGCTCGCTGATGTGCAGCACGAAGTCGGTGACCGCCGGGCAGCGCGGCCCGTCCCGCACCGTGCCGTCGTGCCGCGCCACGACCCGGGCCGCCGCCCGCTCACCGGCGCACGGCACCTCGGTGAAGCTCGTCGTACCGAACGAACTGCACTCGCCGACCGCGAGGAACACCGCCCCGTACCCGGACGGGCGCGTCGGCACCGGCGACGCCGTGGTGGTCGTCCCGGTCCTCCCGGTCGCGGGCTCGCCCAGCCGACCGTCCTCCGCCACGCCTCCCGACGGGCTCTGGCAGCCGGTCAGGAGCGTGCCGAGCAGCACCACCAGCCCGCAGACCACCCCCACGGAACTTCTCCCACGCATCGCCGACCCCCCGAGTGTGCTCGCCCAGCGTGACCCGCCGTCGCGGGCGCACGCCAGGCACATGGGGCGGTTTGCGCACGTTGGGGGTGGTGCGCCCGGTCCGTGGCGTACGTCTAGTACGACAGCCCGTAGCCGACGGGATACAGCACCTGCTCCGGATCATCCGACCGTTGCACCGCCACCGGCAGCTTTCCGCGCGGTTTCACCCGTCCGGCGATCACCCGTGCGGCGGCCCGCAGTTCGACGTCGGTCCAGGAGTAGGCGGCCAGGCAGGCCGGCACGGACGGCAGCTGGGCCACGTCGTACGGATTGCGGATGGCCACCGCCACGACCGGCTTCCCGGTCGCCACGAGCTGCTCCACCAGCGCCCTCTGGCCGCTGCTCGCGGTGACGTTGTACGTGGCGGCCACCACCGCGTCCGCGTCGCGCGCCGCGGCGACCGCCTTCGCGACGGCCGCCGCGGAGGGGGCGGTGCCGGTGGACAGGGCGGTGGCGGTGAAGCCCAGGTCGGTCAGCGCGCCCGCGAGCACGCCGGTGGGCGGTCCCGTGGTGCCCGACGGCGAGGCCGGATCCGCCCCGACCACCAGCACCCTGGGGTACCGGCGCCGCGACAGGGGCAGCAGGCGCCGCTCGTTGACGAGGAGTGTGGTCGTCCGCTCGGCGATCCGGTCGGCCGCCGCCAGATGCGCCCGGGTGCCGACGGTCCGGTCGACCCCGCCCTGGCTGACGTACGGGGAACGGAACAGCCCCAGCCTGGACTTCAGCCGCAGCACCCGCAGGATCGATTCGTCGAGCCGGGCCTCGGTGAGCTCGCCCTCGCGCACGGCGGTCAGGACGGCGTTCCAGGCGAGGTCGAGGTCGGGCGGGTTGAGCAGCTGGTCCACGCCGGCCTTCAGCGCGAGCACCGGCACCCGGTCGTCGCCGTACTTGCTCCGTACGCCCTCCATGCCGAGAGAGTCGGTGACCACGACCCCGTCGTAGCCGAGGCGTTCGCGCAGGATGCCGGTGAGGATGGGGCGGGAGAGGGTGGCCGGATCGCCGGAGTCGTCGAGGGCCGGGACCATCAGGTGCGCGGTCATGATCGAGTCGATGCCCGCGGCGATCGCCGCCCGGAACGGCGGCGCGTCCAGCCGCTCCCACAGCTCCCGGCTGTGCGTGATGGTCGGGAAGCCGGTGTGGCTGTCCACGTTGGTGTCCCCGTGCCCGGGGAAGTGCTTGGCGGTCGCCGCCACCCCGGACCCCTGGTACCCGGCGACCTCGGCGGCCACCAGCGCGGCCACCGCCCGCGGGTCGGCACCGAAGGACCGCACGCCGATGACCGGGTTGGCCGGGTTGACGTTCACGTCGGCGACGGGGGAGTAGTCCTGCCGGATCCCCATCGCCCGCAGCTCGGCGCCCGAGATCCGGCCGAGCGCACGGGCGTCGGACCGCGACCCGCCCGCCCCCACGGCCATGGCCCCCGGGAACAGCGTGGCCGGTCTGCCCACCCGGGCGACGATCCCGTGCTCCTGGTCGGTGGAGATGAGCACGGGCAGCCCGCGCGGCAGCTCCAGGGACGCCTTCTGGATGCCGTTCGACAACTCGGCGATCTGGTGCGGCTCGCGGGTGTTGTGCGCCCAGGCGAAGTAGATGATGCCGCCGACCCGGTACTTCGCGACCAGCTCCGCGGCCGTACGGACCCCGATCTCCTTGAGGTTGGCGTCGATGTCGGCCTGGTCGGGGGCGGTGGCGGAGTGCCCGTAGACCCGCATGACGAAGAGCTGCCCGACCTTCTCCTGGAGCGTCATGCGGGAGACGATGCCGCGCAGCCGGCTGTCGTCCGGGGCGGCGGCCTGTGCGGGCCCGGCGGCCGCGAGGGCGGCGGTGACGCCGGCCGTGGCGGCGAGGACGGTGCGTCTGGAGGGTTGTGCCGTGTTTCCCGTGCTTGCCGTGCCGGTGTCGTGCACGTGCGCTCCTTCCGGAGGTGATCCACTCGGATCCACTGAAGGAAACTTCCAAGAGGTCACCAATATCCGGGAAGTTTCTGCCAGTCAAGGGAACACGCACCAACCGCGAAGGGGCCGCCACCGGCGCGGTTGGAGGGGGCGCGCCGATGGCGGCGGTGCCGCCGGCCGCGGTACGGCGGAGAGGGAGGTCAGCGATCGCAGCCAGTGGCGAGGGCCGACACCGCACCGAGGTGACTCTCCAGCGGCCTGCGATTGGACGGAGGCGGTCCGCCCCGGGTTCCCGACTCGGCCCGGATTCCCGGAAGTCGGTACGCCGGGGGAGCCAGAGGCTCAACGGGGCGGATGAGCCGCCACTTCCGGCCACTGCTCACCGAGCACCCGTACGGTTTCCGCGATGGCCGGACGCCGGGCCGCCCCCGTCCGCCACAGCGCGTACAGCCGCCGCACCGGCATCGGATCGAGCGGCACCTCCACCACCCCGGCGGGCAGCGTCCCGCGTCCCAGTCGCGGGATGAGCGCGACACCGAGCCCGGCCGCGACCAGGGCGACGAGGGTCGGGTTCTCGTCGGCCTGGTGGACGATGTCCGGCTCGTGCCCGGCCGTGCGCAGAGTCCGCAGCAGCCAGTCGTGGCAGACCCGCCCCGGCGGCTGGCAGATCCACCGCTCGCCGCCCAGCTCCTCCCGCCGTACGGCGGTCCGCCCGGCGAAGGGATGCCCCTCGGGGACGAGCAGGTCGCACAGGTCGTCCCCGATGACCGCCTGCTCCAGGCCCGGCGGGGCGGGCAGCGGCGCGATGTCCCAGTCGTGCGCGACGGCGAGGTCGACGGCGCCCTTCGCCACCAGGTCGACCGACAGATGCGGGTCCACCTCGGAGAGCCGGGCGTCCAGGCCGGGATGCCTGCGGCCCAGCTCGGCCAGCACGCCCGGCATCAGCCCGCGTGCCGCCGACGCGAACGCGGCGATGGTCAGCCGCCCCGCAGGCCGGCCCCGCCGCTCCTCCAGCTCGGTCTCCGCGCGCTCCACGATGGCCAGCAACTCCTGGGCGGCGGACACCAGTTGCCGGGCCTCATCGGTGAGCCGCACGCGCCGCCCCTCCCGCTCCAGCAGCACGGTCCGGGTCTCCCGCTCCAGCTTGGCGATCTGCTGCGACACCGCGGAGGGCGTGTACCCGAGCGCGAGGGCGGCGGCGCCGACGGTGCCGTGCACGGAGACGGCGTGCAGGGCGCGCAGCCGCTGGAGGTCGAGCACGGGGTGCCCCTTTCCGCTCAGCGATGCTTCATCCAACCACGCAGCGATCATCGCTGGTGCTTCACGGTCGCGGGGGACGCCTCGGCTGCCGCTAGGACGCCTCGACCAGCATCCCCGGCGGGCTGACATGGAACGTGCGGGCCCTTACGCCGAAACCCGGGTCGCCGTCGAGGTGGCTGTCGTCGTCCCAGGTGATGATCGCGCTCTCCGGGCCGTCGCCGAAGGCCGTCGCGGTGCAGGTGTGGGACCGCTTCCCGGGGTCCGCCGTGCTGACCTGGACCTTGTCGCCGAGGGAGCCCTGGCTCTCCGAGCAGACCCTGGCCATCACCGTGGGCACGGTGTCGTGTGTGTCCGCGCTCTCCTCGACCCACGCCATCAGGAAGCGCCCGCCCGGCAGCCGGGACAGGGCCGGGGAGCTCCGGGTGAAGCCCCGGGGGTTGCCGGCCGTGATGTCGAAGGTCTCCGTGCCGTCGGGCTGGAAGATGCTCGCCGCGACCGTGGTCTGCGGTTTGCCCAGATCGCTGGGCTGGATGCCCTCCATGTGCGCGACGACGAACCGTCCGCTGTCGAGCAGGGTGATCGCGTTGACCCCGGTGAAGCCGCCGACGTTGGGCTGGATCTCTCCGCCCAGCGGGTTGCCCTCGAAGTCGAAGAACCGCAGCGTGAGCCGGCCGCCGCCGATCGCCGAGGGATCCGTCGACCAGGCGACGACCACGTTGCCGTTGGTGAGGATCGAGGCGGCGGGCTTCTCGTGGAAGCCCTCGGTGGTGCTGACCGTGAACTCCGGAGTCGCCGCAGTGCCGTCCGAACGGAACCGCCGCGCGCGGATGCGCTGGTCGGGCCGCCGGCTCGCCCAGGTGACCAGCACACCGCCGTCGATCATGAACGCGAGACACGGCCGGACCTTCGGATCCGCGTCCGCCGTGACGAGCGTCTGTGGACCGGCCTGCTGACCATCGGTGAACCGCTGGAGCTTCACGGACGGGCTGGGGCCGGGCGGGCCGAACGGGGTCTCCAGCCATACGGCGAACTGGCCGCTGATCCCGGCGGACAGCACGGACGGCCACAGCGGCCGCACCCCCGCCCCGTCCGCCGGCTGCGTACTGACCGCGAACTCGTCCCCGAGCTTGTCGCCGTCGTCCCCCAGGAACTGGCCCTTGATGACGAAGTCGCTCTCGTCCGACCACAGCTCCAGGAACTGCGTGCCGAACAGCGCGTCGACGGCAGGCTGGAGCTGGTCGCCGGACTTGGTGGTGTTCACGAGGAAGTCGGCCATGGCTGCTCTCCGAATCAGGAAGTGAGGGGAGGAGAGAGAGCACTGCGACCGGCGGAGTCCTTGGGAAAAGCGTGTCACGCCCGGGGGGCCGCTGCATCCGGAGCGGCCTGGACGGCCCCCGGCACACCGCCGCCCCGCCCTCGGGGACGCGGGGCAGGGCGGTGGGCGTGGCTTCGGGGTGGGTCAGCGGGTGTGTTCGGTGAACCTCGCAGCCGTCTCGGCCAGGACCTCCTGGCCGTCCCGGGCCCAGAGGACGTCGTTGAACAGCTCCACCTCGATGGCGCCCGTGTATCCGGCCGCCTCCACGTGTCCCTGCCACTCCCGCATGTCGATCGACCCGTCGCCGATCTGACCGCGGCCGGTGAGAACACCCTCCGGGAGGGGAGTCGTCCAGTCGGCCAGCTGGAAGGTGTGGATACGGCCGCCCGCGCCCGCCCGGGCGATCTGCGCGGGGGCCGTGTCGTCCCACCAGATGTGGTACGTGTCGACCGTGACACCCACCTGGTGCGCCGGGAAGCGCTCGGCGAGGTCCAGCGCCTGGGCCAGGGTCGACACCACGCAGCGGTCCGCGGCGTACATGGGGTGGAGCGGCTCGATGGCGAGACGGACGCCGTGCCGCTCCGCGTACGGGCCCAGTTCCGACAGGGCGTCCGCGATGCGCTCGCGGGCGCCGTGCAGGTCCTTCGAGCCCGCGGGCAGACCGCCCGAGACCAGGACCAGGGTGTCCGTGCCCAGCACCGCCGCCTCGTCGATCGCGCGGCGGTTGTCGGCCAGGGCCTGCGCCCGCTCCTCCGGTTCGATCGCCGTGAAGAAGCCGCCCCGGCACAGTGTCGTCACCGTCAGGCCCGCGTCCCGCACCAGCTTGGCCGTCGCCTCCAGACCGTACGTCTGCACCGGCTCGCGCCACAGCCCCACGTTGCGGATGCCCAGCCGGGCGCATCCGTCGGCCAGTTCCGGCATCGACAGCTGCTTCACCGTCATCTGGTTGATGGAGAAGCGCTCCAGGGACCCGCTCACTGGTTCACCCCGTACAGGCTCAGCAGCGTCTTCATCCGTTCCTCCGCCAGCTTCGGGTCGGGGAACAGCCCCAGCCCGTCGGCCAGTTCGTACGCCGTCGCGAAGTGCGGCAGCGAGCGGGCCGACTGCAGGCCGCCGACCATCGTGAAGTGCGACTGGTGGCCGGCCAGCCAGGCCAGGAAGACCACGCCCGTCTTGTAGAAGCGCGTCGGGGTCTGGAAGAGGTGCCGGGAGAGCCCGACCGTGGGGTCCAGCAGCTCGCGGAAGCCCTGCACGTTGCCCGTGTCCAGGACCCGGACCGCCTGAGCCGCCAGCGGGCCCAGCGGGTCGAAGATGCCGAGCAGCGCGTGGCTGAAGCCCTGCTCGTCGCCCGCGATCAGCTCGGGGTAGTTGAAGTCGTCGCCCGTGTAGCAGCGCACGCCCTGCGGCAGCCGGCGGCGGATGTCGATCTCGCGCTGTGCGTCCAGCAGGGAGACCTTGATGCCGTCGACCTTGTCGGGGTGGGCGGCGATGACCTCCAGGAAGGTGTCCGTCGCCGCGTCCAGGTCGGACGAACCCCAGTAGCCCTCCAGCGCCGGGTCGAACATCGGGCCCAGCCAGTGCAGGACCACCGGCTCGGCCGACTGGCGCAGCAGGTGGCCGTAGACCTCCAGGTAGTCCTCCGGCCCGGAGGCCGCCGCCGCGAGCGCCCGGGACGCCATCAGGATCGCCTGGGCACCGGACTCCTCGACGAGGGCGAGCTGCTCCTCGTAGGCGGCGCGGACCTCCGCGAGCGACCCGGAGGCGATCTGGTCCGTGCCCACACCGCAGGCGATGCGGCCGCCGACCGACTTGGCCTCGGCAGCCGACCGGCGGATCAGTTCCGCCGCGCCCGCCCAGTCCAGGCCCATGCCGCGCTGGGCGGTGTCCATGGCCTCGGCGACGCCCAGCCCGTGCGACCACAGGTGGCGGCGGAAGGCGAGGGTGGCGTCCCAGTCGACCGCGGCGGGCGAGTCGGGGGAGACGTCCGCGAAAGGGTCGGCGACGACGTGCGCCGCCGAGAAGACCGTGCGCGAGGTGAAGGGCGTGCCGGGAGTCACGGCCAGGGGCTCGGTGCGCGGCTCGTAGGTCCGCAACGCCCCGCCGGCTCCGGGGAGTCGGATCGTCACAGCGAGATCTCCGGGACGTCGAGACGGCGGCCCTCGGCCGAGGACTTCAGGCCCAGCTCGGCGAGCTGGACACCGCGGGCACCGGCCAGCAGGTCCCAGTGGTAGGGGGCGTCGGCGTAGACGTGCCGCAGGAACAGCTCCCACTGGGCCTTGAAGCCGTTGTCGAACTCGGTGTTGTCCGGGACCTCCTGCCACTGGTCGCGGAAGACCTCCGTGGCGGGGATGTCCGGGTTCCAGACCGGCTTGGGGGTGGCGCTGCGGTGCTGGACGCGGCAGTTGCGCAGGCCCGCGACCGCGGAGCCCTCGGTGCCGTCGACCTGGAACTCCACCAGCTCGTCGCGGTTGACGCGGACGGCCCAGGAGGAGTTGATCTGGGCGATCGCGCCGCCCTCCAGCTCGAAGACGCCGTACGCGGCGTCGTCGGCCGTCGCGTCGTACGGCTTGTCGTTCTCGTCCCAGCGCTGCGGGATGTGCGTGGCGGTGAGTGCCTGGACGGACTTCACGCGGCCGAACAGCTCGTGCAGCACGTACTCCCAGTGCGGGAACATGTCGACGACGATGCCGCCGCCGTCTTCGGACCGGTAGTTCCAGGACGGGCGCTGGGCGGTCTGCCAGTCGCCCTCGAAGACCCAGTAGCCGAACTCGCCGCGCACGGAGAGGATCCGGCCGAAGAAGCCGCCGTCGATGAGGCGCTTCAGCTTCAGCAGGCCCGGGAGGAAGAGCTTGTCCTGGACGACGCCGTGCTTGATGCCGGCCTCGTTCGCCAGCCGGGCGAGGTTCAGGGCGCCGTCGAGGCCGGTGGCGGTCGGCTTCTCGGTGTAGATGTGCTTGCCGGCCGCGATGGCCTTCTTCAGGGCCTCCTCGCGGGCGGAGGTGACCTGCGCGTCGAAGTAGATGTCCACCGTCTCGTCGGCGAGGACCGCGTCCACGTCCGTCGAGACGTGCTCCAGCCCGTGCTTCTCGGCCAGCGCCTTCAGCGCGTGCTCCCGGCGGCCGACCAGGATCGGCTCGGGCCACAGCACGGTGCCGTCGCCGAGGTCGAGGCCGCCCTGTTCGCGCAGGGCGAGGATGGAGCGGACCAGGTGCTGGCGGTAGCCCATGCGCCCGGTCACGCCGTTCATGGCGATTCGCACCGTCTTGCGTGTCACGTCGTTCCCTTCGTACGCGGTCGTCGCGCCGCGTACGCCTCATCCTTCACGGACGGCCCGGTGGGCCGGTCGTGGACTGGTGAGCGTTGCAGCAAGCGCTTTCTATATACAGAGAAGCTAGCCTCTGAACCGCGGTCCGGACAAGACCGTGACCAGGACGAGTTGTTCGAGGGGGCGAACAGCCGGGGGTCGGGGGCTTAAGGTCTGGTCGGAACCTTGGCCATGGGTTCGGCGCGGCCGGGGCAACTGGCCTGCTCGGAACCGTGGCGGTGGGTCCGGGTGTGTACGAGGGCGACGACGAGATGCGCGACCGGAGGACGACGAGATGACGGTGACCCTGGCGGACGTGGCGGCCCGCGCGCAGGTCTCGCCCGCGACGGTGTCGCGCGTGCTGAACGGGAACTACCCCGTGGCGGCCTCCACCCGTGAGCGGGTGCTGAAGGCCGTGGACGAGCTGGACTACGTGCTCAACGGGCCCGCGAGCGCCCTGGCCGCGGCCACGTCCGACCTGGTCGGGATCCTGGTGAACGACATCGCCGACCCGTTCTTCGGGATCATGGCGAGCGCGATCCAGGCCGAGATCGGCGGGCCGGGCGGCCGTGCGGGCGGGGAGAGACTCGCGGTGGTCTGCAACACGGGCGGCTCCCCCGAGCGGGAGTTGACCTACCTCACGCTGCTGCAGCGGCAGCGGGCCGCGGCGGTGGTGCTGACCGGCGGGGCGATCGTGGACGCGGCGCACCAGGCGGCCATGGACGCGAAGGTGCGGAAGCTGGTCGACGCCGGGACGCGGGTCGTCCTGTGCGGACGCCCGCCGGCGCCGGAGACCGGGGCGATCGCGCTGACCTTCGACAACCGCGGCGGCGGGCAGGAGCTGACCGAGCACCTCATCGGGCTCGGGCACCGGCGGCTCGGGTACATCGCGGGCCCGGAGGAGCGGACGACCACGCGGCACCGGCTGGAAGGGCACCGGGACGCGCTGGCCGCGCACGGGATCGAGGAGGACCCTCGGTGGACCGTGCACGGGCGCTACGACCGGCGGTCCGGCTACGAGGCGACGCTGGAGCTGCTGCGGCGCGATCCGTCGCTGACGTCGGTCGTCGCGGCGAACGACTCCGTCGCGCTGGGGGCGTGCGCGGCGCTGCGGGACTCGGGGCTGCGGATTCCGGAGGACGTGTCGGTGGCGGGGTTCGACGATCTGCCGTTCAGCATCGACGCGGTGCCTTCGCTGACGACGGTGCGGCTGCCGTTGACGGAGGCCGGGGCCCGGGCCGGGCGGATCGCCATGGGGCGGGAGGAGGCCCCGCCCGGGGGTATCGCGTCGGTTCGGGGGGAGCTGATGGTGCGAGGGTCCTCCGGGGTGCCGCGCTCTTCTTGAGGCGCTGTGGCTCTTGGGGGCCCGGGGGCTGTGCCGGGGGTGTTCGTGCCGTGCCCCGACGGGTGCTCGCGTCGGGGCCGGGGTTGTGAGGGCTGCCGCCCCCGCGCCCCGGCTTCCTCCTGGACCCCTACTCATGTGATCCCACGCGCCGCGCAGGCCCTCCGGCGAGTGCCACGTCCGGTGACGCGGCAGCGGTACGAGGGCGGGGCACTCGTCAGCGAACGACGTCGAAGACGTTCTTCTGCAGACCGTTGGCGTAGGCCTCGTGCTCGACGAGCCGCAGCTTCTGGGTGTCCTTGTCCGTGGCGCTGAAGAGCCGCTTGCCCGCCCCGAGCAGGAGCGGAAAGACGAGCAGGTGGTAACGGTCGATCAGGCCGGCGTCCGAAAGGGCCCGGTTCAGGGAGGCGCTGCCGTGGACGATGATCGGACCGCCCTCGGTCTCCTTCAGTGCGGCGACATCGTCGAGCGAGCGCAGGATCGTCGTCTCACCCCAGTTCGACACCAGGTGGTCCTCGGTGAGGGTCGTGGACACGACGTACTTCGGCATCACCTTGTAGTCGGCGAAGTCCTCCATGTCGGGCCACACCGGGCTGAACGCCTCATAGCTGGTGCGGCCCATCATCATCGCGGTGGCCTCCTTCTGCTCCCGGCCCTTGATCTCGAATGCCTCGGGAAGGAACTCGACGTCCTTGAAGGTCCACCCGGAGTTCCGGTAACCCGGCTCGCCGCCCGGGGCCTCCACGACGCCGTCGAGCGAGATGAAAGCGGTGCTGATCAGGGTACGCATCTGGGGTCCTCGGTATCTCGTGTCGGCTTCTCAGCGGATTTTCGTCGGTGCCCGCCTCCGCAACACTCGCGGCTGCGACGCACGAACACCTCTTCTGACTGCGGAACACGGCCAGACTCATCGGCCGTCACCCGTCCGGATCGCCTCGTGCCTGGTCTCAGGCGCCGATCCCGTGGATCGCCCTCTTGATCTCAACCGTGCTTGAGGTTGCAGCATGGCCCACATGACCACGGAATCCACGGCGCACGCCGCAGACATCGAAGCCGTCAAGCAGGTCGTCGCCATCGTCGAGCACTCCCAGCAGCACAAGGACCCCGACGAATTCCTCGCCCTCTTCCACCCCGACGCGGTCTGGACGACGGCCCACGGCAAGGTTCTCATCGGCCTCGACGCGATCTCGGAGTTCACCCGCAAGGTGCTCCCCGCCGCCGACTGGGACGGCAAGGTCAGCTACGAGGTGGTCCACGTGCTCTTCATCCGCCCCGATGTCGCGGCGGTCAAGGTTCGTCAGCGCTACCTGAGCCCGGGCGACGAGAGCGAGGGGGCCCCGCTGTATGTGATGACCAAGCAGGACGACGGCCGCTGGCTGCTCACCGCCTGTCAGAACACGTCGGTCGTCGCCGACTGATCCCTGCCCGGGCGCCCGCCTGCGGCTCCTGCTCGTCGAGCCGGACGCGCGGCCCCGGCACCACGGTTTCGTGCCGGTCGCGCGGAAACCGCACCGCTCCTGCGGCCGGGATCCGGCCGGCCAGGACCGGCGACCGGATCTTCACGCAACACCAGGGTGCCGAAGGGGAGTCGCAGGCGGGGGTGCCGGGTAGGGTCCGTCCACATGAAGCTGGCGTTCTCCACCCTCGGTGTCCCCGGCCTGCCCCTGCCCGACGTCCTGCGGCTCGCGACCGCCCACGGCTATCACGGCGTGGAGCTGCGCACCCACCCCGAGGAACCGGTCCACACCGGCCTCGGACCCGCCGAACGCGCGGACGTCGCGGCCGAGTTCAAGGGAGCGGGCGTAGAGCTCCTCAGTCTGGCGGGCTACGTACGGGTCGCCGCGCCGGGCGACGACGAGCCCGTCCTGGCCGAGATCCGTGCCCTCCTCGACCTGGCCCACGACCTGGGCGCCCCGTACGTCCGGGTCTTCCCGGGCGGCGACCTCGACGTCCAGACCCCCGAGGAGGCCGACGCGACGGCCGCCCGCCGTCTGGGCACGGCCGCCGAACACGCCAATGACCTGGGTGTACGCATCCTCCTCGAAACCCATGACTCGCACCGCACCGCCGCCGACGCGATGCGGATCCTCGGCCTCGTCGGCCACCGCCAGGTCGGCGCCCTCTGGGACGTGATGCACACCTGGCTCGGCGGCGAACAGCCCTCCGAGACCTACGCGGCACTCTCCCCCCACCTCGGCTACGTCCAGGTCAAGGACATCGCCTCCCCCGACGACACGACCCCCCTGCCTCTCGGCGCGGGCGTCCTTCCCCTGGCCGAATGCGTCGAGGTCCTCTCCCGCCACGGCTGGGACGGCTGGCTCTGCTGGGAGTACGAGAAGCGCTGGTACGAAGAGGCGGCGCCCCTGCCCGACCTCCTCGGGCCCGGGAGTGAACACGTGAGCAGGTTGCTCAACGACTCGGCGTGACGCGCCGGCCCTCGTGGGAGCTCCGCACGTGTCCTTCCGGAGCGTTGCTCCAGGGGGAGGTCGGAGCCGGGGATCGCCTCCTTTCAGGGAGGAGGGGATTCACTTCCGCCAGAACAGGTGATGAATCACCCCGCCGCCCGGGCTCGGTACGACGTCGCAGTGGAAGCGGTCGAGCAGTTCCTCGGGTGACTCCCACAGCCGTGAGCCGGACCCGAGCACCACGCCGGGCGAGACCGCCACGTGCAGCGTGTCCACCAGGCCGGCGTCGAGGAACTCCCGGATGGTGGCCGCCCCGCCGCCGAGCCGGACGTCCTTGCCCCCGGCCGCCTCGCGCGCCCGGGCGAGGACCTCGGCCGGTTCACCGCCGACGAAGTGGAACGTCGTGTCGGAGAGGGTGAACGAGGGACGCCGGTGGTGGGTCATGACGAACACCGGCGTGTGGAACGGGGGTTCGTCGCCCCACCAGCCCTGCCACTCGTGGTCCTGCCACGGCCCGCGCTGCGGGCTGAACTTGTTGCGGCCCATGATCTCGGCGCCGATGTTGTTGTGGAAGTCGCGCGTCAGGTAGTCGTCCAGGCCGCGGCTCCCGCCGGGGTCGGTGCGATTGGGCCAGCTCGCCGTGGCACCGGCCCAGGCGAACATCTGCCCGGGGTCGGCGTGGCCGAAGGGCCTTTGCAGGCTCTGGTGCTCTCCGGCACCGAATCCGTCGCTCGAGACGTTGAAGTTCTGCACGCGCAGCAGCTGGGACACAGCGCTCCTCCTGTGGTCGACGACAGGGGAGACCGCCCGGGCCGGCGGAACTCATCGGCAGGGCACAGGCGGTTTCCCCGGATCACCCGGCCTGCGCCGCCACGTGGTCGATCACCTGCTGGAAGTCCTCACTCGGCGAGAACTCCACCAGCTCGCTGTCCTCCAGCGCCACCGGCACATGGCCGGGGCCCCAGTAGTACGCCTGGCCCGCCTCGTACTCCTCCTCGCCCGCGGCCGTGTGCATCCTG
The DNA here is from genome assembly GCF_000725785.1 of Streptomyces flavovariabilis. Taxonomy (NCBI): domain Bacteria; kingdom Bacillati; phylum Actinomycetota; class Actinomycetes; order Kitasatosporales; family Streptomycetaceae; genus Streptomyces; species Streptomyces flavovariabilis. The sequence goes on from NZ_JNXD01000001.1 coordinate 137,841, forward strand.
ATCCGCCCCTTGAGCAGATAGCCCCAGTGCGGGCACTGGCACGCGTCGTCGGGCAGGCCCTTGAGGGCGGGGCCCATGTCCGTGCCCCGGGGCAGGGTGATGTAGCCCACCGAGAGGCCGCCGCCGATGGGCTTGATGCGCAGTTCCACTCCGTCGCCTTCAAGGGCGACGGGTACGTCGTTCCGGGTCGCCGCCGTCATGGCTCCTCCGCTCCGGCCCGCCAGGGCCTGGACTGCCCCCTCGCGAAACCCCCGTACCTCCAGCCTGGATCGCCGGGCCCCGCCCCGCGACATCACGATCCGGTCAAGAGGTACCGCCGGGGGCTTGCTTCGACGCCGTGTAATCGATTCCATGCTCCCGTCGATGTAATCGATTCCACGAGCGCTCACCGAGTCATCGACGAGTGCTCCCACGACTGATCCACAAGGAGGTGGAGCGGAGGTGGCCAGCATCAAGGACGTCGCTGCCGAGGCCGGCGTCTCCGTCGCCACGGTCTCGCGCGTCCTGAACGACCATCCGTCGGTCAGCGCCGAAGCACGCACCCGCGTGCTGGCCGCCGTCGAGATCCTGGGCTACCGCCCGAACGCCGTCGCCCGCTCCCTGCGCACCGACCAGACCCACACCCTCGGCCTGGTCATCAGCGACGTGATGAACCCGTACTTCACCGAACTGGCCCGCTCCGTCGAGGAGGAGGCCCGCGCGCTCGGCTACAGCGTCATCATCGGCAACGCCGACGAACGGCCGGACCTCCAGGACCACCACGTACGCACCCTGCTCGACCGCCGCATCGACGGCCTGCTCGTCTCTCCCACGGACGGCGGCTCGCCGCTGATGCTGGACGCCGCGCGGGCCGGGACGCCCATGGTCTTCGTGGACCGCTGGATCCCGGGCGTGGACGTGCCGGTCGTGCGGGCGGACGGGCGGGCCGCCGTACGGGATCTCGTGGCGCATCTGCACGGGCTCGGGCACCGGCGGCTCGCGATCATCGCGGGCCCGGCGGCGACCACGACCGGCCAGGAGCGCGTCGAGGCCTTCCGGGAGGCTCTCGCCGCGTACGGACTCGAACTGCCCGACGCCTACATAGGGCAGGGCGACTTCCAGGCCGAGAGCGGCCGACTGGTCACCGAGGGCTTCCTCGACCTGGCCGAGCCGCCCGAGGTCGTCTTCGCGGCCGACAACCTGATGGCGCTCGGCGCGCTGGACGCCGTACGCGCGCGTGGCCTGCGCGTACCGGAGGACCTCGCGCTGGCCGCGTTCGACGACATCCGGTGGTTCGTGCACACCGATCCGCCGATCACCGCGATCGCCCAGCCCACGGGCGAGCTGGGCCGGGCCGCCGTACGGGCCCTGGTCGACCGCATCGAGGGGCGGCCCGGCGAGTCCGTCACCCTCCCCGCCCGTCTCGTCGTACGCCGCTCGTGCGGCGAGAACCCCACCCCAGTGCAAAGGAGCACGACGTGAGCAACGCGGACGAGTTGCTGCGCATCGAGGGCATACGGAAAACCTTCCCGGGCGTGGTCGCGCTGGACGGCGTCGACTTCGATCTGCGCCGGGGCGAGGTGCACGTCCTGCTCGGTGAGAACGGTGCCGGCAAGAGCACCCTCATCAAGATGCTGTCCGGCGCCTACACCCCCGACGCCGGGCGGATCCTGGTCGGCGGTGAGGAGACGCGCATCCAGGGTGCGCAGGACTCCGAGCGGCTCGGGATCGCCACCATCTACCAGGAGTTCAACCTCGTACCCGACCTCACGGTCGCCGAGAACATCTTCCTCGGGCGCCAGCCGCGCCGCTTCGGGATGATCGACCGCAAGCGGATGGAGGCCGACGCCGAGGTCCTGCTGAAGCGGGTCGGCGTGACCGTCTCGCCCCGCGCGCGGGTCCGCGAGCTCGGTATCGCGCGGCTGCAGATGGTCGAGATCGCCAAGGCGCTCAGCCTGAACGCCCGTGTGCTGATCATGGACGAGCCGACCGCCGTGCTCACCTCCGAGGAGGTCGACAAGCTCTTCACGATCGTGCGCACGCTGCGCGAGGACGGCGTCGGGATCGTCTTCATCACCCACCATCTGGAGGAGATCGCCGCGCTCGGCGACCGGGTGACGGTCATCCGGGACGGCAGGAGCGTCGGCCAGGTGCCCGCCGCCACGCCCGAGGACGAGCTCGTACGGCTCATGGTGGGACGCTCCATCGAGCAGCAGTACCCGCGCGAACGGGCCGACCGGGGCTCCGCTTTGCTCACCGTCGAGGGCCTCACCCGGGACGGCGTCTTCCACGACGTCAGCTTCGAGGTGCACGCCGGTGAGGTCGTCGGCATCGCGGGGCTGGTCGGCGCGGGCCGTACCGAGGTCGTCCGGGCGGTCTTCGGGGCCGACGCCTACGACAAGGGCTCCGTGAAGGTCTCCGGCGCCCCGGTCGCCAAGTACGACGTCAACGCGGCGATGACCGCCGGCATCGGACTCGTCCCCGAGGACCGCAAGGGCCAGGGCCTGGTGCTGGACGCCTCGGTCGAGGAGAACCTCGGCCTGGTGACGCTGCGGTCGGCCACGCGCGCCGGGCTCGTCGACCTCAGGGGCCAGCGCGAGGCCGCCGAGCGGATCGCGGGGCAGCTCGGTGTGCGGATGGCCGGACTCGGCCAGCACGTGCGCACCCTCTCCGGCGGCAATCAGCAGAAGGTCGTCATCGGCAAGTGGCTGCTCGCCGACACCAAGGTGCTGATCCTCGACGAGCCGACGCGCGGCATCGACGTCGGCGCCAAGGTCGAGATCTACCAGCTCGTCAACGAACTCACCGCCGCCGGTGCGGCCGTCCTGATGATCTCCAGCGATCTGCCCGAGGTGCTCGGCATGAGCGACCGGGTGCTGGTGATGGCCCAGGGCCGGATCGCCGGTGAACTCTCCGCCGACGAGGCGACCCAGGACGCCGTGATGGCACTCGCCGTCAGCACGCCCACCACAACGACCACGACCACGACCGGAACGGAGGCCTCCCGTGGCCACTGACACGCTCAAGAGCACGACGGGCGCGGGTGGCGCCTCGGGAGGCCTGCGCCGCCTCCTCCTCGACAACGGCGCGCTCACCGCACTGATCGTCCTCGTCGTCGCCATGTCGGCGCTGTCCGGCGACTTCCTGACGACGGACAACCTCCTCAACGTCGGCGTCCAGGCGGCCGTGACCGCCATCCTCGCCTTCGGCGTCACCTTCGTGATCGTCTCCGCGGGCATCGACCTGTCGGTCGGCTCGGTCGCCGCGCTGTCCGCCACGGTCCTCGCCTGGAGCGCCACCACCGCGGGCGTCCCGGTCTTCCTCGCCGTCCTCCTCGCCATAGCGACGGGCATCGTCTGCGGCCTGGTCAACGGCATCCTGATCTCCTACGGCAAGCTGCCGCCGTTCATCGCCACGCTGGCCATGCTGTCCGTGGCCCGCGGCCTGTCCCTCGTCATCTCCGAGGGCTCCCCGATCGCCTTCCCCGGCTCGGTCTCCCACCTCGGCGACACGCTCGGCGGCTGGCTGCCGGTGCCGGTCCTGGTGATGATCGTCATGGGCCTGATCGCAGCGTTCGTGCTCGGCCGGACCTACATCGGCCGCTCCATGTACGCGATCGGCGGCAACGAGGAGGCCGCGCGGCTGTCCGGACTGCGCGTGAAGAAGCAGAAGCTCGCGATCTACGCCTTCTCGGGCGTCTTCGCCGCCGTCGCCGGTGTCGTGCTCGCCGCCCGTCTCTCCTCCGCGCAGCCCCAGGCCGCCGATGGCTACGAGCTGGACGCGATCGCCGCCGTCGTCATCGGCGGTGCCTCCCTCGCGGGCGGCACCGGCAAGGCGTCCGGCACACTCATCGGCGCCCTGATCCTGGCCGTGCTGCGCAACGGGCTGAACCTGCTGAACGTCTCCGCGTTCTGGCAGCAGGTCGTCATCGGCGTGGTCATCGCGCTGGCGGTGCTGTTCGACACGCTGCGGCGCAAGGCGGGGGCGACCCCGGTGGCCGGCGCTTCTCCGGGAGGCAAGGGCAAGCAGGCGGCGACGTACGGGCTCGCGGCCGTGGTCACCGTCGCGATCGTCGGCGCCACGTCGTTCCTGCACAACGGCTCCTCCGCCACGAGCAGCCCGAAGATGGGCCTGTCGCTGTCCACCCTCAACAACCCCTTCTTCGTGCAGATCCGGGCGGGCGCCCAGGCCGAGGCGGAGAAGCGGGGCGTGGACCTGACCGTCACCGACGCCCAGAACGACGCCTCCCAGCAGGCCAACCAGCTGCAGAACTTCACCAGTTCCGGCCTCGGCGCGATCATCGTCAACCCGGTGGACTCGGACGCCGCGAGCAACTCCGTGAAGGCCGCCGACCAGGCGAAGATCCCGGTCATCGCAGTCGACCGGGGCGTCAACAAGGCGTCGGTGGACGCTCTCGTCGCCTCGGACAACGTCGCCGGCGGTGAACTCGCCGCCAAGACCATCGCCGACAAGCTGGGCGGCAAGGGCAAGATCGTGATCCTTCAGGGCCAGGCGGGCACCTCCGCGGCCCGGGAGCGCGCGCAGGGCTTCGCGAACGGCCTCAAGGCCTTCCCGGGCATCCGGGTCGTCGCCCAGCAGCCCGCCGACTTCGACCGCACCAAGGGCCTCGACGTCATGTCGAACCTGCTCCAGGCCCACCCGGACGTCCAGGGCGTCATCGCCGCCAACGACGAGATGGCCCTCGGCGCGATCAAGGCGCTCGGTTCCAAGGCCGGCAAGTCGGTCTCGGTCGTCGGCTTCGACGGCACGCCGGACGGACTGAAGGCGGTCGGGGGCGGCACGCTGTATGCGTCCGTGGCGCAGCAGCCGTCCCAGCTCGGGAAGATCGCCGTGGACAACGCCCTGCGGGCCCTGAAGGGCGAGAAGGTCGAGGAGACGGTGAAGGTGCCGGTGAAGGTGGTCACCAAGGAGAACGTGGCCGGCTTCAGCGGCTGACATCGGGGAACGGCCGGGCGGTCACGCACACCTTGTGGACCGCCCGGCCATGTCACTCACGTGGGGAGACAACTCATGTACGACTACGACCTCCTGGTCGTGGGGTCGGCCAACGCCGACCTGGTGATCGGAGTGGAGCGCCGGCCCGGAGCCGGCGAGACCGTGCTCGGCTCCGACCTGGCCGTCCACCCGGGCGGCAAGGGCGCGAACCAGGCGGTCGCCGCCGCCCGGCTCGGCGCCCGTACGGCGCTGCTGGCCCGGGTCGGCGACGACGCCCACGGCCGGCTGCTGCTGGACTCGCAGCGCGAGGCGGGCGTCGACACGGTGGGGGTCCTGGTGGGCGGCGCGCCGACCGGGGTCGCGCTGATCACGGTCGACCCGTCCGGCGACAACAGCATCGTCGTCTCGCCCGGCGCCAACGGCCGCCTCACTCCGGAGGACGTCAGCGCCGCCGGGTGCCTCTTCCAGGGCTCCCGGGTGGTGTCGGCGCAGCTGGAGATCCCGCTGGAGACCGTGGTGGAGACCGTACGGAACCTGGCGCCTCAGAGCCGTTTCGTGCTGAACCCCTCGCCGCCGCGCCCCCTTCCGCAGGAGGTGCTGGCGGCCTGCGACCCGCTGATCGTGAACGAGCACGAGGCGAAGGTGATCCTGGGCGACTCCGCCGTCGGGGACACCCCGGAGGACTGGGCGCGGATCCTCCTCGCCAAGGGCCCGAAGTCGGTGGTGGTGACGCTGGGCGCCCAGGGCGCGCTGGTGGCGTCGGCGCAGGGGTTGTCGCGTGTGCCGGCCGTGACGGTGGACGCGGTGGACACGACGGGAGCGGGCGACTCCTTCACCGCCGCGCTGGCCTGCCGGCTGGGGGCGGGCGAGTCCCTGGCTCAGGCGGCGGCGTACGCGGCGCGGGTGGGTGCCGCGACCGTGACGAAGGAGGGCGCGCAGGCGTCCTTCCCGACGGCGGCGGAGGTCGCCGCACCGTGAAGAGGACCGGAATACTGAACCGCCACCTCGCCGGTGCGCTGGCCGAACTCGGTCACGGCGACGGGGTGCTGGTGTGCGACGCGGGCATGCCCATACCCGACGGTCCTCGGGTGGTGGACCTGGCCTTCCGGGCCGGGGTACCGGCGTTCGCCGAGGTGCTGGACGGGCTGCTGGCCGAGCTGGTGGTCGAGGGGGCGACGGCGGCGCGGGAGCTGCGGGAAGCCAATCCGGAGGCGTCGTCGCTGCTGGAGGGGCACTTCCCCGGGCTGGATCTCGTCTCGCACGAGCGGCTGAAGGAGTTGTCGGCGGGGGCCCGCCTGGTCGTCCGCACGGGCGAGGCACGGCCGTACGCGAACGTCCTGCTGAGGTGCGGCGTCTTCTTCTGAAGCCCCTGGGCGGCAGCTGCCGCCCCTGAACGGTTTCGAGAGGGCCCGGTCCGTCGACCGGGCCCTCTCGGCTTTTCCCCTCCCGTCAGGAACCTCGCGATCCCCCCAGATCCCCTCCCCCGAAGGCCCTGACACCACGTACGACCCGCGGAGGCCGGGAAGGGTTGCACGGCTGAGTAAGAAATTCTTGCCGTCTCTTGAGGAACTCGCCCGCGCCGCAGCGGCGTACGCTGAACGCCATGGTGCTTCTTCGTCCCATAAGCGGGCATACGGGACAGGAATCGTCGGGCGATCCGAACCTCCCCGTGTTCGTCGACGCCTCCGGCCGACGCGCGCGGTATCTGCGGCGTACCGGCTACGGGCTGGCCGCCGGTGCTGCCACGTACATGGCGGTACTGGGCCTGAGCCTGATGGGAGCAACGCCCTTCGCGCCGGGGGCCATCCTGCCCGGCGACATCGCGGCGCCTGCCGCACCAGGACCCCACACCCCCGGCCGGACGCCCCCGGCACCCGGCGAGCCACCCGCGTCGGACCGCTCGGAACGCGTCGGCCCGGGCAATCTGCTCGTTCCGCAGTTCACCGTGCCCGGCCCTCCCGTCGCTCCGCCCCTGGTACCCGGGGACCCACCCGGCGACCCCCCGGCACCTCCCGACACACCAGAACCGCCGGCACCAACGACTCCACCGGCGCAGCCCGTTCCCGATGCTCCTGCCGCTCCTGCCGCTCCTGCCCCCACACCGGGCACGGGCACCGCGCCCGCCCCGCCTCCGCCCTCTCCCGCTCCGCCGGCCACGGCCCCACCGGCACCCGAGTCCCCGGTACAGACGCCGCCACCGGCCCCCGAGCCGACAGGGCCGGCGACCGGCCCCTCGGCGCCGTCCGGTGTCACACCCCCGTCCTCCGACCCATCGGTGGCCGAGGCCCCCTGATGCGGCGGCGTCCTCACCGGCCACCCGGCCCCTCACCGAGGTCGCCCGGTCTGCGGCGGACGCGACCGCCCCTGTCGCCCCGGCGTCGGTTCCGCATCGTCGTTCCCCTCGTCCTGCTGGCCTTCGTCGCCTCGGTCCTCCTGGTCGAGGGGTACACCACGCGCGGCTTCGCCGGTGACCAGGAAGGGCGCAGCGGGCGCCCCGGCATCGGCGTCCCCCGCAGGATCGCCGGCGGCGGTCCGGTCGTGGACACCACCGGCGCTCACCCGCGGACGTATCGCACACCGGCCAAGACCATCGTCCTGACCTTCGACGACGGCCCCGACCCCACCTGGACACCCCGCATACGGGCCGTTCTCGACCACCACGGCACGCCCGGCACCTTCTTCGTCACCGGGCAACAGACCGCCAGGCACCCGGAAGTTCTGCGCAGTGTGATCCGTTCCGGCCACGAGGTCGGTGTGCACACCTTCTCCCACCGGGACCTGACCACCCAGTCGGCGAGCGCCGTCGACCGTGAGCTGGCGCTGACCCAACTCGCCCTCGCCGGGGCCGCAGGCATCAACACGTCGCTGATGCGGATGCCCTACTCCTCGACCACCTCCGCCCTCGACGCCCCGGCCTGGACCGTGACCCGGCGCCTGGGCGCCAAGGGCTACGTCCTGGCGTTCATCGATCAGGACACCAACGACTGGCGGCGCCCGGGCGCCCGGGCGATCGCCGACGCGGCCACGCCCGACGCACCGGGCAGGGGCGCGGTCGTCCTCCTGCACGACGCGGGAGGGGACAGATCACAGACCGTCGAGGCCCTCAAGACCTTGATCCCCCGGCTGAAGGCCCAGGGGTACCGCTTCACCACCCTCGCCGATCTCGTCGGCACCGACAGTTTCACCAGCCCCGTCGGAACAGGGGAACTGTGGCAGGGCCGCATCTTCGTGGCCGCTGTCACCGCGTCGAGGGCAGCGGTTACGGCCGTCAGCCTGTTGCTGCTGGTGGCCGGTTCGCTCGTCCTCGCACGGTGTGTGCTCCTGCTCGCCCTGGCCCGCCACCACGCCCGTCGGCACCGGCGCCCGCATACCGGCCCGCGCCGACTCGTCACCCGGCCCGTCAGTGTCGTCATACCCGCGTACGACGAGGAGCTGTGCATCCCCAAGACACTCCGTTCGCTCGCCACGAGCGACCACCCCGTCGAGATCATCGTCGTGGACGACGGCTCCCACGACGGCACCGCCGACCTCGCGCAGTCCCTCGCCCTCGAGAACGTCACCGTCATCCGGCAGCCCAACGGCGGTAAAGCCTCCGCCCTCAACACCGGCGTCCTGCGGGCCTCACACGACATCGTCGTCATGCTGGACGCCGACACCGTCTTCGCCCCCTCGACCGTCGGCCGTCTGGTCCAGCCGTTCGCCGACCCCCGCGTCGGCGCCGTCGCGGGCAACGCCAAGGTCGGCAACCGCCGGCGTCTGCTCGGCCGGTGGCAGCACATCGAGTACGTCATGGGCTTCAACCTCGACCGCCGGATGTACGACCTGCTGCGCTGCCTGCCCACCATTCCCGGTGCCGTGGGGGCGTTCCGCGTCGAGGCCCTGCGGGACGCCGGGATGATGAGTGCCGACACCCTCGCCGAGGACACCGACATCACCATGGCCCTGCACCGGACCGGGTGGGAGATCCGCTACGCGCCGGACGCACTCGCCTGGACCGAGGCACCGACCTCGCTGCGGCAACTGTGGCGCCAGCGCTACCGATGGAGTTACGGCACCATGCAGGCGGCATGGAAGCACCGGCACGCGCTGCTGGAACGGGGCCACGCGGGCCGCTTCGGCCGCCTCGGTCTGCCCTTGCTGGCCGTCTTCCAGATCTTCACCCCACTGCTCTCCCCGCTGATCGACATACTGGCCCTGTACGGTCTGGTGTTCGGAGATCCGCTCATCACGGTCCTGGCCTGGAGCGGCATGCTGGCTGTGCAGGCCATGTGCGCCGCGTACGCCTTCCACCTCGACGGCGAGCGGCTCCGGCCCCTGTGGGCGCTCCCCCTCCAGCAGGTCGTCTACCGCCAGCTGATGTATCTGGTCCTCGTCCAGGCCTGCCTGACCGCGATCAACGGCTACCGACTGCCCTGGCAGCGGCTCAAACGCAGCGGAGACGTGATGCTGCCGTCTCAGCCCTCGACCCGCCGGACGTGAAACCGCCTTGCGGGCGGGCGGTGCCGGACGCCCCCTGGGCCGGATGGCTCACCCGGTCCCGCTCAAGCCCCCTCCGCTCATCGCGCGATCGGGTTGAGTTGCCCGCTCTCGGAGCCGTCAGCCTTCCTCCCGAGTGCTTTTGCGCTCAGGGTGTGATCATGAAAATCCCGCGACTGCACTCCGTGCACCGTTCCCTCGCGCACTCGGCCGGCGCGACCGTCATCGTCCTCGCAGCAGCCCTGACCTCCGCCGCCCCCGTAGCGGCACACACCGCTGCGCCGCCTGACCGCGAAGAGGGCCAGACCTCTTCGTGCCACATGACCCGCGTGGAGAGGCAGGGCCTCGAAGACATCGTCTGGGGTGTCGTGTTCGGGCCCCAGAGCCCTCGGGCACAGGAGACCGGGTGCGACGACGGCGCGGCGACGGGGGAGAAGGACGGGACCAGAGGCGTCATGCGGCCCGTGCCGGCCCCCTGACCTGCCGACGTTGCGCCTCCGCCTCGCAGCCGAAGTGGTGCGGGCGTCCGGTGCCCTGGCCCGGCGGTCCGAGTACGGCGAGGGAGCCCCGGGCTCCCTCCTGTACTGGCCTCCGCACCAGCCTGCTCGACGCGGAGAGCCACCGGACGGCGCCGTGGCCGTACGTCTCTACGAGCGCACCGGGAGACAGCGGGTCAGCACGCGTGTGAGCGAGCCGTCGTCCTCGACGATGTCCCGAGCGTGTTCGAACCCGATCTTGCCCAGCAGGCGCAGCGACGCCTTGTTCTGCGCGGCGACGGTGGCGTGCACCTCGGTCAGCCCGAGCGACTCGAAGCCATAACTCACGAGCGCCTCCGCCAGCTCCGTTCCGAGCCCGCTGCCCCAGACGTCAGGCCCCAGGGCATAGACGATCTCGTGACCATCGACCTCTTCGGTCCGCTTGATCTCCGCGTGCCCGACCAGGAGCCCGCCACGCCGGACCGCCCACACGTCGAACAGATCCCCCGCGTACACCGTGCTGAAGATCCGCCCGAACAGCGCCCGGTCCGCGGCCTCGGCAGCAGGCCCGTCACCCATCCACCGGGACACCCTCCTGTCCTGGAACAGTGCGACGAAGCTCTCTTCGTCGTCCGGGCGGTAGGCGTCAAGAAGCAGGCGTGGGGTGCGCAAGGTCGGGGGCATGCCGGGGGACGCTACCCACGGCGAGCGCGGAGCGGCAATCGACTTTCGTCCGCACCCGACGCACGGTGGCCGGGACAGTGGCCGCGATGGGCGCGACGGACCCCCGAAGCCGACGAACTCCGGCATTCCGTGGTGATCTCGGTGCCGAACACCCGCAGGGCTGCTGCCGGCGTCCTCATCGCCGCAGGCTGTAGCTCACCATCGACGCCCCCACCACCGATCCGAACGCCGGCAGCAGGAACTGTGCGAAGGCCTCCCAGCCCCAGACGATCCCCGCGCACGCCGCCGTGATGTTGATGGCCAGGGACATGATCCACAGGGCGACGCTCTGGGCCTGGGGTGACATCGTTCCTCGTCGTCATTCGGGGCCGGGAAAAGGGGAGGGGCGGAGGTGCAATGAGCCCGGTCCCGGGCTGGGGAGAGGGCGCAATTCCGGCATGGGAGCCCGGTTCGGCGGGGGAGAGCCGGGGATGTTCCCGTGCGGCGCGGAAGGCCCCGGAGCCACGACCGAGTGGTCCCCGGATATCACCGGAGCCATCACCAGCAGCGTCAACGTGCTGGCGGCGCACAGGCTCACGAGCAGCGTGCCCGCCGTGTGCGCGCGCCGAGGGGCGCTGGGGTCTGGGGGACGCAGAGGCATCACGGGTCGCTCCGGAATCGAGTCCGCCCCCCCTTTTTTGATGGAACCCCAGAATTCTTCCACGGAAAAGGATCACAAAAGGGGTGGCCGAGATGCTTGAACTGTAAAGCTTCGGGCCTCCTTGTGAATTCACCGTGAAAAGTGAACCCCTGGCCGCATACTGACCGGTCGCTTTTTTCGGGAGCCGTCGGCGGTCCGCTCCCGCCGCACTGTCGTACCCGGGCGGTACCGTCGGATCATGACCGATCAGGCGGGGGCCGCCCAGGCGGGCGAGCGGCGACTGGCCACGCTGGAAGGCGTACTCGAACGCATCACGTACGCCAACGAGGAGAACGGCTACACGGTCGCCCGGGTCGACACCGGCAGAGGCGCCGGCGACCTCCTCACGGTCGTCGGCGCGCTGCTCGGAGCCCAGGTCGGCGAGTCCGTGCGCATGGAGGGCCGCTGGGGCTCCCACCCGCAGTACGGCAAGCAGTTCCACGTCGAGAACTACACGACGGTCCTGCCGGCCACCGTCCAGGGCATCCGCCGCTACCTCGGCTCCGGCCTGGTCAAGGGCATCGGCCCGGTCTTCGCCGACCGCATCACACAGCACTTCGGCATGGACACCCTCAAGATCATCGAGGAGGAGCCCAAACGGCTCGTCGAGGTCCCCGGGCTCGGCCCCAAGCGCACCAAGAAGATCGCCGACGCCTGGGAGGAACAGAAGGCCATCAAGGAGGTCATGCTCTTCCTCCAGACGGTCGAGGTCTCCACCTCCATCGCCGTGCGCATCTACAAGAAGTACGGCGACGCCTCCATCTCGGTCGTGAAGAACCAGCCGTACCGGCTCGCGTCCGACGTCTGGGGCATCGGCTTCCTCACCGCCGACAAGATCGCCCGGTCCGTCGGCATCCCGCACGACAGCCCCGAGCGGGTCAAGGCCGGCCTGCAGTACGCGCTGTCCCAGTCCACCGACCAGGGACACTGCTTCCTCCCAGAGGAGCAGCTGATCAAGGACGCGGTCAAGCTCCTCCAGGTCGACACCGGCCTGGTCATCGAATGCCTGGCCGAACTGGCCGAACCCCCCGAGGACGGCGAGGACCCCGGCGTCGTACGGGAGAAGGTGCCGGGCCCCGAGGGCGGGGAGCCCGTCACCGCGATCTACCTCGTCCCCTTCCACCGCGCCGAACTCTCCCTCTCCGCCCAGCTGCTGCGCCTCCTGCGCGCCGGCGAGGACCGCATGCCGGGCTTCAGGGCCGTGGCCTGGGACAAGGCGCTGAGCTGGCTGAAGGGCCGTACGGGCACCGAGCTCGCGCCCGAGCAGGAGGCCGCCGTCAAGCTGGCGCTGACCGAGAAGGTCGCCGTCCTCACCGGCGGGCCCGGCTGCGGCAAGTCCTTCACGGTCCGCTCGATCGTGGAGCTCGCCCGCGCCAGGAAGGCGAAGGTCGTGCTCGCCGCTCCCACGGGCCGGGCCGCCAAGCGCCTGTCCGAACTCACCGGCGCCGAGGCGTCCACCGTCCACCGCCTGCTGGAGCTCAAGCCCGGCGGTGACGCGGCCTACGACCGGGACCGCCCGCTGGACGCCGACCTGGTGGTGGTCGACGAGGCGTCCATGCTGGACCTGCTCCTGGCCAACAAGCTGGTCAAGGCCGTCCCGCCGGGAGCACATCTGCTGTTCGTCGGGGACGTGGACCAGCTGCCCAGCGTCGGCGCGGGCGAGGTCCTGCGGGACCTCCTGGCCGACGGCGGCCCGATCCCCGCCGTCCGTCTCACCCGGGTCTTCCGGCAGGCCCAGCAGTCGGGTGTGGTGACCAACGCGCACCGGATCAACGCCGGCCAACACCCGGTCACGGACGGCATGAAGGACTTCTTCCTCTTCGTCGAGGACGACACGGAGGCCGTCGGCCGGCTCACCGTCGATGTGGTCGCCCGCCGCATTCCGGCCAAGTTCGGGCTGGACCCGCGCCGGGACGTCCAGGTCCTCGCCCCCATGCACCGCGGCCCGGCCGGCGCGGGCACTCTCAACGGCCTGCTGCAACAGGCCGTCACCCCGGGCCGCCCCGACCTGCCCGAGAAGAGATTCGGCGGACGGGTGTTCCGTGTCGGCGACAAGGTCACCCAGATTCGCAACAATTACGAGAAGGGCGAGAACGGTGTCTTCAACGGCACCGTCGGCGTGGTCACCTCGCTCGACCCCGTCGACCAGCGCCTGACGGTGCTCACGGACGAGGACGAGGAGGTGCCGTACGAGTTCGACGAGCTCGACGAGCTGGCCCACGCGTACGCCGTGACGATCCACCGCTCCCAGGGCAGCGAGTACCCGGCGGTCGTCATCCCGGTCACCACGGGCGCCTGGATGATGCTCCAGCGGAACCTGCTCTACACGGCGGTCACCCGGGCCAGGCAGCTGGTCGTCCTCGTCGGTTCGCGCAAGGCGATCGGCCAGGCGGTGCGCACGGTTTCGGCGGGCCGGCGGTGCACGGCACTCGACTTCCGGCTCGGTTCAGCGAAAAATGATCGATCAAATGAGTCGTGAAGGTCACAAGACACTTCCAGAAGGGGAACACAGGGGGCAGGATGAGCAAGTTGGCGGCACTCAGTGCCGTCGATAGGCCCGATGGTCGACCCCGAGTGCACTCTCCTGAGCCAAGTGGGGGATGGTAGAGACAGTCAGGGCAACCTCGAAGATGAGGCACAACGTCGGTGAGGGAAGACGTGAGCGACAACTCTGTAGTACTGCGGTACGGCGACGGCGAGTACACCTACCCGGTGATCGACAGCACCGTCGGTGACAAGGGCTTCGACATCGGAAAGCTCCGCGCCCAGACCGGTCTGGTGACGCTGGACAGCGGTTACGGCAACACGGCCGCGTATAAATCCGCCGTCACGTACCTGGACGGCGAAGCGGGCATCCTGCGGTACCGCGGCTACCCGATCGAGCAGCTGGCCGAGCGCTCCACCTTCCTGGAGGTCGCCTACCTGCTGATCAACGGCGAGCTGCCGACCGTCGACGAGCTCTCGGTGTTCAAGAACGACATCACGCAGCACACCCTGCTGCACGAGGACGTCAAGAACTTCTACAAGGGCTTCCCGCGCGACGCCCACCCGATGGCCATGCTGTCCTCGGTCGTCTCGGCGCTGTCCACGTTCTATCAGGACAGCCACAACCCGTTCGACGAGCGCCAGCGCAACCTCTCGACGATCCGTCTGCTCGCCAAGCTCCCGACGATCGCCGCGTACGCGTACAAGAAGTCGATCGGTCACCCGTTCGTCTACCCGCGCAACGACCTCGGCTACGTCGAGAACTTCCTCCGCATGACCTTCTCGGTCCCGGCGCAGGAGTACGAGCTGGACCCGACGGTGGTCTCGGCCCTCGACAAGCTGCTGATCCTGCACGCGGACCACGAGCAGAACTGTTCGACCTCCACAGTCCGCCTGGTGGGCTCCTCGCAGGCGAACATGTTCGCCTCGATCTCCGCCGGCATCAACGCCCTGTGGGGCCCGCTGCACGGCGGCGCCAACCAGTCCGTGCTGGAGATGCTGGAGGGCATCCGCGACTCCGGCGGTGACGTCGACTCCTTCATCCGCAAGGTGAAGAACAAGGAGGACGGCGTCCGCCTGATGGGCTTCGGCCACCGGGTCTACAAGAACTTCGACCCGCGCGCCAAGATCATCAAGGCCGCCGCGCACGACGTGCTGTCCGCGCTCGGCAAGTCCGACGAGCTGCTGGACATCGCGCTCAAGCTGGAGGAGCACGCGCTCTCCGACGACTACTTCGTCTCGCGCAGCCTCTACCCGAACGTGGACTTCTACACGGGCCTGATCTACCGGGCCATGGGCTTCCCGACCGAGATGTTCACGGTCCTGTTCGCCCTCGGCCGGCTGCCGGGCTGGATCGCCCAGTGGCACGAGATGATCAAGGAGCCGGGCTCCCGCATCGGCCGCCCGCGCCAGATCTACACGGGCGTGGTCGAGCGCGACTTCGTTCCCGTCGAGGAGCGCTGAGGCGCAAGCCCGCTTCCGCCCCCGTATCCGCTTGCCGGGTGCGGGGGCTTTCGCGTGCTCCCACACGGGATCCTTCACGCATGAAGAAGGCGCCCCGGCGCCGGTCCCCCCACGGGCCGACGACCAGGGCGCCTTCCCAGTCCCGGTACGGATTCCCCCCACGGGATCCGGCCGGGCGTCTGTGAGGACAGCGCCTGAATCGCTGTTGAGCAGAACGAGCAAAACTCGTCGTACTACTGGGGTGTGCGATCTGCCGGGACAGCGCACGCCCGGGAGGGCCGCTCAAAGCTTCCCGGCGTACGTGTCCCGGCTACGCTCCTCCAAGCTCTCAACTTCGTTCGAGCAGGGAGGCACCCCCAACTGGAGAAGTCCCCCAAGACATCTCCAGATGCCAGGTGGCGCCCCCCAAGACGCTCCCTGGCATCGTCAACTTAGACCTTCGAACCCCTTCGATGGTTACGTTCACATCACTGTGATCTGCGTCTCTTGCGTATGTCCGTTAGATACGTAAGACCTCAGAAATGCCGTTCGAGACCCAAGCGTAAGGATGATGCGCGAGCCTTGTGAAGAGCTTATGTGAGCCGGGCCCGGGACTCCAGAGGGGCTCAATTCATGTTCGCCGTGAACTTAGGGGGAATTCGGGGGACTTCACCGGAATGTCCGCAGTCGCAGGCTGTTCGTGACGACGAAGACCGACGAGAAGGCCATCGCGGCCCCCGCGATCATCGGGTTCAGCAGGCCCGCGGCGGCCAGCGGCAGCGCGGCCACGTTGTAGCCGAAGGCCCACGCGAGGTTGCCCTTGATCGTGGCCAGTGTCCGGCGGGACAGCCGGATCGCGTCCGCGGCCACCCGCAGATCGCCGCGGACCAGCGTCAGATCGCCCGCCTCGATCGCCGCGTCCGTGCCGGTGCCCATGGCGAGTCCCAGATCGGCGGTGGCGAGCGCGGCCGCGTCGTTGACGCCGTCGCCCACCATGGCGACGACCCGCCCCTCGGCCTGCAGCCGCCGCACCACGTCGACCTTGTCCTCGGGCAGGACCTCCGCCACCACCTGTTCGATCCCCACGGCCGCGGCCACCGTCTCGGCCACCGCGCGGTTGTCCCCGGTCAGCAGTACCGGTGTCAGTCCCAGGGCGCGCAGTTCGCGTACGGCCTCGGCGCTGGTCTCCTTGACCGTGTCCGCCACGGCCAGAACGGCGTGCGCCGTCCCGTCCCAGCCGGCCAGGACGGCCGTGCGCCCGGCCCGCTCGGCCTCGTCCCGCGCGCGGGCCAGCTGGGGCGGCACGTCGTCGAAGAGCCGCCCCACGGCGACGTCACGGCCCTCCACACGCCCGCGTACGCCCCGCCCGGGGACGTTCTCGAACCCGTCGGCCTCCGGGAGCCGCCCGGCCCTCTCCTCGGCGCCCAGCGCGATCGCACGGGCCACAGGATGCTCGGAGGCGTGCTCGACGGCCCCCGCGAGCCGCAGCACCTCCTTCTCGTCGGCTCCCTCGGCCAGGTGGACCTCCTGGAGGGTCATCCGGCCCGTGGTCACCGTGCCCGTCTTGTCCAGGACGACGGTGTCGACCCGGCGTGTGGACTCCAGGACCTCCGGGCCCTTGATGAGGATGCCGAGCTGGGCGCCGCGGCCCGTGCCGACCATCAGCGCGGTCGGGGTGGCCAGGCCCAGCGCGCACGGGCAGGCGATGATCAGGACCGCGACGGCCGCGGTGAACGCGGCGACGCCGTCGCCGGTCAGCCCGAGCCACGACCCGGCCGTGGCGACGGCGATCAGCAGCACCACCGGCACGAAGATCCCGGAGATCCGGTCGGCGAGCCGCTGCACCTCGGCCTTGCCGTTCTGCGCGTCCTCCACCAGCTTCGCCATCCGCGCGAGCCGGGTGTCGGCGCCGACCCGGGTGGCCTCGACGACCAGCCGGCCGCCCGCGTTGACGGTCGCGCCGGTGACCGGGTCCCCGGGCGCCACGTCCACCGGCACGGACTCGCCGGTCAGCATCGAGGCGTCCACGGCGGAGGCACCCTCGACGATCGTGCCGTCGGTGGCGATCTTCTCGCCGGGCCGTACGACGAACCGGTCGCCGACGGCGAGGCGCTGCGACGGGATCCGCACCTCGCGCCCGTCCCGCAGCACGGCCACGTCCTTGGCGCCCAGTTCCATCAGCGCCCTGAGCGCCGCTCCCGCGCGGCGCTTGGAACGGGCCTCCAGGTAACGGCCCAGCAGGATGAAGGCGGTGACCCCGGAAGCGACCTCCAGGTAGATCGAGGAGGCGCCGTCCCCGCGCGAGACCGTGAGCTCGAAGGGGTGCCGCATGCCCGGCATGCCCGCGTCGCCGAGGAACAGCGCCCACAGGGACCAGCCGAACGCGGCCAGGGTGCCGAGACAGACCAGGGTGTCCATGGTGGCGGCGCCGTGCCGGGCGTTCGTCCAGGCCGCGCGGTGGAAGGGCAGGCCGCCCCAGACGACGACCGGTGCGGCGAGGGTGAGCGAGAGCCACTGCCAGTTGTCGAACTGCAGGGCCGGGACCATCGCGAGAAGGATCACGGGCACGGCGAGGACGGCGGAGACGGCCAGGCGCCGGCCGAGAGCCGACAGCTCGGGGTCCTCGTCCTCGGCTGCGGAGGTCTCCTCCCGCGGCGGCGCGGGCTCCTCGGCGGTGTACCCGGTCTTCACCACGGTGGCGATCAGATCGGCGACCTCGGTGCCCTGGGGGTAGGCGACCCGGGCCTTCTCCGTCGCGTAGTTCACCGTGGCGGTGACGCCGTCCATGCGGTTGAGCTTCTTCTCGACGCGGGCCGCGCAGGCGGCGCAGGTCATCCCGCCGATGAGCAGCTCGATCTCGGCGAGGGCCGGCTCGGGTGCGGCCGGTGCCTGGGCGGTGGTGCTGGTCATGTCCTCACTCCAGGAGATGCGGGGCGCCGGGAAGCGGAACGGGCCGTACGGGCCGGGGCGACGGCCGTACGGCCCGTACACGGGTACGAGTGCCAGGACCGGCGCGTCTCAGACCTGCCCGGCCGCCGGACTGGTCTCAAACCCGCCCGGCCGCCGGACTCGGGTGGCTCAGGCCCGGCCGGCCAGTTCGAAGCCGGCCTCGTCCACGGCGGCGCGTACGGCCTCGTCGTCGAGCGGGACAGCGGAGACGACGGTGACCTCGCCGGTCTTGGCGACGGCCGTCACCGAGCTCACGCCGGAGAGCTGGGAGATCTCGCCGGAGACCGCGCCCTCGCAGTGTCCGCAGCTCATGCCGCTCACCTTGAAGACGGTGGTGACGGGGCCCGTGGTGTCGGTCTGGGCGGTCATGTCGTTACTCCTCGTCGAGGCGTGTGGGGCTGTGGGGTCCGCTGGGGGCCCGCACAACCAACTGTACCCCTAGGGGGTATCAGTTCACGACGTCCGAGTGAGCGGTTCCAGGCAGCACAGGAGGGTGCCCTCCAGCTCCTGGACGTACGCCTCCCGCTCGTCGCCCGCATGGGCCAGGATCAGCTCCGGGCCGGCCTGGTGGACAGGGCGGTGGTCGCAGGTGGCACGAGAGGCGGGTGGGTCCATGCGGGCCGTGGTGTTCGAGCGGTACGGAGAGGCGGCCGAGGTGCGGGACGTCGCGGACCCGGAGCCCGCGGAGCACGGTGTCGTCGTGCGGGTCGAGGCCACCGGGCTGTGCCGCAGCGACTGGCACGGCTGGCAGGGCCACGACCCGGGCATCGCACTGCCGCACGTGCCCGGGCACGAACTCGCCGGGACTGTCGAGGCGGTGGGCGCCCGGGTGACCGGGTGGCGGCCCGGCGACCGGGTCACCGTGCCGTTCATCTGCGCCTGCGGCACCTGCCCGTCCTGTGCTGCGGGCGACCAGCAGGTGTGCGAGCGCCAGACCCAGCCCGGCTTCACCCACTGGGGATCCTTCGCGCAGTACGTGGCGCTGGACCATGCCGACGTGAACCTCGTGGCGGTGCCCGGCGAGTTGTCCTTCGCGACGGCGGCCTCGCTCGGCTGCCGGTTCGCCACGGCGTACCGGGCGGTGGTGCAGCAGGGCCGGGTGGCGGCGGGGGAGTTCGTCGCGGTGCACGGCTGCGGCGGGGTCGGGCTCTCTGCCGTGATGATCGCGGCCGCGTCGGGCGCGCGGGTCGTGGCGGTCGACGTGTCGGAACGAGCCCTGGAGCTGGCGCGGAAGTTCGGCGCGGCGCAGTGCCTGGACGCCACGTCCGTGCCGGACACCGCGGCCGCGGTCCGCGAGCTGACCGGCGGCGGTGCTCATCTCTCCCTCGACGCCCTGGGCTCACCCGGCACATGCGCCGCTTCCGTGAACGGCCTGCGGCGCCGCGGCCGGCACGTCCAGGTCGGCCTGCTGCCCTCGCCGACCGGCACGACACCCGTGCCGATGGCCCGCGCGATCGCCCTGGAACTCGAACTCCTCGGCAGCCACGGCATGGCCGCGCACAGCTATCCGCCGATGCTGGAGCTGGTCCGCAGCGGCGTCCTGCGCCCCGACCTGCTGGTGACGTCGACGATCGCGCTGGACGAGGTCCCGTCCGCGCTGGCGGCGATGGGGGCGGCGCCGGGAGCGGGGGCGACGGTCGTCGAGCCCTGGCGCTGACGCCCCGGCGGACGGAGCCGGCGCCCCCGGAGGCGACGGTGCCCCGCACGGAGGCGGGGTGGAGGCCGAGGCGGGGGGACGGCGTCAGTCGGCTCTTCGGCCGCGGTTGCCGGGCCTGGAGGCGACCCAGGCCCGGACGGTGTCGGCGTACCAGTAGGGCTTGCCGCTCTCGACATGGTCGGGCGGGGGCAGCAGCCCGTGTTTGCGGTAGGACCGCACGGTGTCCGGCTGCACCCGGATGTGCGCCGCGATCTCCTTGTAGGACCAGAGCCTTCGGTCGGTCATGACGTGCACCTCCCCGCGCACACCACGGCGGCGGCCGTGGACGGCCGTCCGGGGGAGCCGGGCGCTGCGCTGGCGATCAACAAGCCTGTGTCCGGTCCAACGACGCCCGGTGGCACAGGGCAGGGCCTGTGCGCCGGGTGTGACGGAAGACCCGCCTGCACGCGACATGTGTGACAGGAAGGGTGCGTTTGTGACACACCCGGGGCAAAGGCGCACGCCGGAGTTCGGCGGGGTGCCTTGACCCGGGCCCGGTCGGCAGCCGTCCGGAGAGGCGGGGCGAGGAGTGGAGCCGAAGACTACGGAACTGTGAGGACGCGGACGTAGACATGCGGAAAGCGCTGTCATGATCTGGTCCGAATGTCCGGACAAAACATTGACAGGGCTTCGCGAGGGGGCTACAAAGCCGGGGAGAGCCGAGCATCGAGGGGACACCGATGGCGTACGACCTGATCACCATGGGGCGGATCGGAGTGGATCTGTATCCGCTCCAGACGGGCGTCCCGCTGCCGCAGGTCACCTCCTTCGGCAAGTTTCTCGGCGGCTCCGCGAGCAACGTCGCGGTCGCGGCGGCCCGCCTGGGACGGCAGGCGGCGGTGATCACCCGCACCGGCGACGACCCCTTCGGCACCTACCTCCACGAGGCCCTGAAGGGTTTCGGCGTGGACGACCGCTGGGTCACCCCGGTGCCCGGCCTGCCCACCCCGGTCACCTTCTGCGAGGTCTTCCCGCCGGACGACTTCCCGCTGTACTTCTACCGGCAGCCCAAGGCCCCCGACCTGGAGATCGAGGCCCACGAGCTCGACCTCGACGCCATCCGCGACGCCCGCGTCTTCTGGGTCACGGGCACGGGCCTGAGCGAGGAACCGAGCCGTACGGCGACCCTCGCGGCGCTCGCCCACCGGGCCAGGGCGGGCACGACGGTCTTCGACCTCGACTGGCGCCCGATGTTCTGGACCGACCCCGGCGCGGCCCGCCCCTTCTACACGGAGGCCCTGCGCCACACCACCGTCGCGGTCGGCAACCTCGACGAGGTGGAGGTCGCCACCGGCGTGCGCGAACCCCACGCCGCCGCCCGCGCCCTGCTGGACGCCGGTGTCGAGCTGGCCGTCGTCAAGCAGGGCCCCAAGGGCGTCCTCGCGGTGAACAGCGCCGGCGAGAGCGCCGAGGTCCCGCCGCTGCCGGTGAACGTCCTCAACGGCCTCGGTGCCGGCGACGCCTTCGGCGGCTGTCTCGTCCACGGCCTGCTGGCCGGCTGGGACCTGGAGAAGACCATGCGGCACGCCAACGCCGCCGGTGCCATCGTCGCCTCCCGTCTGGAGTGCTCCTCCGCGATGCCCACGCCGGACGAGATCGAGGCGGCCGTCACCGCGGGAGCCGTCCGGTGACCGTCGACGTCCTTGAACTCGTCCGCCTGCGCAGCCACCGCCCGGAGGCGATCGCCGAGGCCGCCGCCCGCCGCCCCCGCCGGCCGCTGCTGAACGACAACGGCCGCCTGATGGTCGTCGCCGCCGACCACCCGGCCCGCGGCGCCCTCGGCGTCGGCGGCCACAGCACGGCCATGGCCAACCGCGCCGACCTCCTCGAACGCCTCTGCCTGGCCCTGTCCCGCCCGGGCGTGGACGGCGTCCTCGCCACCGCCGACATCCTCGACGACCTGCTCCTGCTCGGCGCCCTCGACGGCAAGGTCGTCCTCGGCTCCATGAACCGCGGCGGCCTCCAGGGCGCGCGCTTCGAACTCGACGACCGCTTCACCGGCCACCGCCCCGAGGACATCGAGCGCCTGGGCTTCGACGCGGGCAAGCTGCTGCTGCGCATCGACTACGACGACCCCGGCTCGCTCACCACCCTGGAGTCCACCGCCCGCGCCGTCGACGCCATGGCGGCCCGCAAGCTCCCCGTCTTCGTCGAGCCGTTCATCAGCCGCCGTGACGAGCAGGGCCGGCTGCGCAACGACCTCTCCGCCGAGGCCGTCACCAAGTCCATCGCCATCGCCTCGGGCCTCGGCGGCAGTTCCGCCTACACCTGGCTGAAGGTCCCGGTCACCGACAACCCCGACGACATGGCCGAGGTCATGGCGACCTCCACGCTGCCCGCCGTGCTGCTCGGCGGGGAGGTCGGCGACGACCAGGACGGGGCGTACGAGAAGTGGCGCGGGGCCCTGCAACTGCCCACCGTGTGCGGGCTGGTGGTCGGCCGTTCGCTGCTGTACCCGGTGGACGGCGACGTGACCGCCGCCGTGGACACCGCCGTCGGACTGCTGTGAGGGCCGCCCCATGACCACCCACACCTTCACCACGGGCGACAGCACACCAGACCACGAGTTCCCTCTCCCGGGCACGTCCCGGGCCCAGATCGCCTCCGGCGCGGGAAGCCGCTTTGCTTTGGCAGGAGCGAAGTGCGAGCGACAACTCCCCGCCCGCTACGGCCCCGCGCCGGAGGTCTCCGACATGAACGCTCGCCGCGGCCGTTGCGTACCGGTGATCACCCCCAGGGAGGGATACCGATGACCTCGACGACGAGGCTGACGGCCGCACAGGCGCTCGTGCGCTTCCTGTCCGCCCAGTACACCGAACGCGACGGCGTCCGGCAGCGGCTCATCGGCGCCACCTGGGGCATCTTCGGCCACGGCAACGTCGCCGGCCTCGGCCAGGCGCTCCTGGAGTACGCCGAGGAGATGCCGTACCACCAGGGCCGCAACGAGCAGGCCATGGTGCACGCGGCAGTCGGCTACGCCCGCCAGTCGGGCCGCCTGTCCACGCACGCGGTGACGACCTCCATCGGCCCGGGCGCGACCAACCTCGTCACCGGCGCCGCCCTCGCGACCATCAACCACCTGCCGGTGCTGCTCCTGCCCGGCGACATCTTCGCCGCCCGCCCCGCCGACCCGGTCCTGCAACAGCTCGAAGTCCCGTACGCGGGCGACGTGTCGGTCAACGACTGCCTGCGCCCGGTCTCGAAGTACTTCGACCGGATCACGCGCCCGGAAGCCCTGATCCCGTCGGCGCTCAACGCGATGCGCGTCCTCACCGACCCCGTCGAGACCGGCGCCGTCACCCTCGCCCTGCCCCAGGACGTGCAGGCCGAGGCGTACGACTGGCCCGAGGAGTTCTTCGCCGAGCGCGTCTGGACCGTACGGCGTCCCGGCGCCGACCCGACGGAACTGGCCGAGGCCGTGAAGGCGATCCGGGCCGCCCGGCGGCCCCTGGTCATCGCGGGCGGCGGCGTCCACCACAGCCGCGCCGAGGAGGCCCTCGCCGAGTTCGCCGGGACCACCGGCATCCCGGTCGCCTCCACCCAGGCCGGCAAGGGCTCCCTGCGTCACGACCACCCCCAGGACGTCGGCGGCGTCGGCCACACGGGCACCGCCACCGCGAACGAACTCGCCCGCACCGCCGACCTGGTGATCGGCGTCGGCACCCGCTACACCGACTTCACCACCGCCTCCGGCACCCTCTTCTCGAACCCGGACGTCCGGTTCCTGAACCTCAACATCGCCCCCTTCGACGGCCACAAGCTCGCCGGCCGGCCCCTGATCGCGGATGCCCGCAGCGGCCTGGGGGAGCTCACGGACGCCCTCCGCCTGCACGCGTACCGGGTCGCCGGCACCTACGCCACCGAGTACACCGAGGACAAGGAGCGCTGGGAGCAGCGCGTCGACGCCTGCTACGAGGTGGACGAACCGGACACCCGCCCGACCCAGCCCCAGGTCCTCGGCGCCCTGGACGAACTCGCCGACGAGTCCGACATCCTGATCAACGCCGCCGGCTCCCTCCCCGGCGACCTGCACAAACTGTGGCGTACGCGCTCGCCCGACCAGTACCACCTGGAGTACGGCTACTCCTGCATGGGCTACGAGATCCCCGCAGCCATCGGCGTCAAGATGGCCGCCCCGGACCGGCCCGTGTGGGCGCTGGTCGGTGACGGCACGTATCTGATGATGCCCACGGAGATCGTCACGGCCGTGCAGGAAGGCATCGCGATCAAGGTCCTGCTCATCCAGAACCACGGCTACGCCTCCATCGGAGGCCTGTCGGAGTCGGTGGGCGGCGAGCGGTTCGCCACCGCCTACCGCTACCCGTCCGAGGACGGCTCGTACACCGGGCCGCCGCTGCCCGTCGACCTCGCCGCCAACGCGGCCAGCCTCGGCATGCGCGTGCTGCGCGCGAAGACCGTACGGGACCTGCGGGAGGCCCTCGCCGAGGCCCGGGCCGCCGACACGCCCACATGTGTCTACGTGGAGACCCAAACGGCAGACACAGTGTCGGGCGCGCCTCCCGCCCAGGCCTGGTGGGATGTACCCGTGGCCGAGACCGCGACACGGCCGTCCGCGGTCAAGGCACGTGAGCTGTACGAACGGCACGTCTCCACCCGACGCCGCCATCTGTGAAGGAGTTCCCGGCCATGACGAAGATCGTCAACCACTGGATCGGCGGCAAGACCGTCGAAGGCGCCTCGGGCACGCACGGGCCGGTGACCAACCCGGCGACCGGCGAGGTGACGACGAAGGTCGCGTTCGCCTCGGTCGACGAGGTGGACGCGGCGGTCGCCGCCGCCAAGGAGGCCTACCTGACCTGGGGCCAGTCCTCGCTGGCCCAGCGCACCTCGATCCTGTTCAAGTTCCGCGCGCTGCTGGACGCCAACCGGGACGCGATCGCCGAACTGATCACCGCCGAGCACGGCAAGGTGCACAGCGACGCCCTCGGCGAGGTGGCCCGCGGCCTGGAGATCGTCGACCTGGCCTGCGGCATCAGCGTCCAGCTGAAGGGCGAGCTGTCCACGCAGGTCGCCAGCAGCGTCGACGTCTCCTCGATCCGCCAGCCGCTGGGCGTGGTCGCGGGCATCACCCCGTTCAACTTCCCGGCGATGGTGCCGATGTGGATGTTCCCCATCGCCATCGCGTGCGGCAACACCTTCGTCCTCAAGCCGTCCGAGAAGGACCCGTCGGCCTCCCTCAAGATCGCCGAGCTGCTGGCGGAGGCGGGCCTGCCGGACGGCGTCTTCAACGTCGTCCACGGCGACAAGGTGGCCGTCGACCGCCTCCTGGAGCACCCGGACGTCAAGGCCGTCTCATTCGTCGGCTCGACCCCGATCGCCCGCTACATCCACACCACGGCCTCCGCCAACGGCAAGCGCGTCCAGGCCCTCGGCGGCGCCAAGAACCACATGCTGGTCCTGCCCGACGCCGACCTCGACGCGGCCGCCGACGCCGCCGTGTCGGCCGCCTACGGCTCCGCCGGCGAGCGCTGCATGGCCATCTCCGCGGTCGTCGCCGTCGGCTCGATCGGCGACGAACTGGTGGAGAAGATCCGCGAGCGCGCCGAGAAGATCAAGATCGGCCCCGGCGACGACCCCACGTCCGAGATGGGCCCGCTCATCACCAGGGTCCACCGCGACAAGGTCGCCTCCTACGTCGAGGGCGCGGCGGCCGAGGGCTGCGAGGTCGTCCTGGACGGCACCGGCCACACCGTCGACGGCTTCGAGGACGGCCACTGGATCGGCATCTCGCTGCTCGACAAGGTGCCCACGTCCGCCAAGGCCTACCAGGACGAGATCTTCGGCCCGGTGCTGACCGTGCTGCGCACCGAGACCTACGAGGAGGCCCTGGAGCTGATCAACGCCTCTCCGTTCGGCAACGGCACCGCGATCTTCACGCGGGACGGCGGCGCGGCCCGCCGCTTCCAGCTGGAGGTCGAGGCCGGCATGGTCGGCGTGAACGTGCCGATCCCGGTCCCCGTCGGCTACCACTCCTTCGGCGGCTGGAAGGACTCGCTCTTCGGCGACCACCACATCTACGGCAACGACGGCACGCACTTCTACACCCGCGGCAAGGTCGTCACCACCCGCTGGCCGGACCCGGCCGACGCCCCCGCGGGCGTGGACCTGGGCTTCCCGCGCAACCACTGAGGCGAAGGCCGAGAGTTTTTTCCGGGGGCTCCCTGCGGTTACCGCAGGGAGCCCCCGCCCCGTTCCTGTTGACCTCCGCTTCCCAAAACGGCAGTGAAGGCATGGTTCTGCTGCGGATTTCGTAGGTAAACAGCCATTGACGTGCTGCTTTCGTCGGGGTGTGATGCTGCGCAGTTCACTGCCGAGCCGATGGGAACCGCCGCATGACCGACACGCTCCGCCCTGTCGAGACCACCGTCGCGCAGGCGCCGGACAGTCATCCCGGGAAGCTCAAGCGCTCCATCGGAGTCGTCGGCGGCACCCTCCTCACCCTCTCCTGCGTGACCCCCGCCTCCACCCTGTTCGTGGTCGTCCCCGACCTGTTCGGGTCGCTGGGAACCGCCACCGCCCTCACCATCGCCATCGGCTCGCTGCTCTGCGTCGCGGTGGCGTTCTGCTACTCGGAGCTGGGCACCCTCATCCCCAGCGCCGGCGGCGAGTACGCCATGGTCTCGACGATGGCCGGGCGGCTCGCGGGCTGGCTGGTGTTCGTCCTCTCCCTGCTGGTCGTCATGATCGTCCCGCCGGTCATCGCGATGGGCACGGCCGACTACCTCGCCCCCCTCGTCCACCTCGACCCGTCCTGGACCGGCGCCTCGGTGATGCTCCTCGCCACCCTCGCCGGCCTGCTCGACCTGCGCGCCAACGCCTGGATCACCGGGGTCTTCCTGGTCCTGGAGGTCATCGCGGCGGCCGTGGTGGCGGTCCTGGGCTTCACCCACGCCGAGCGCGGCCCCGGCAGCCTGGTCTCGATGCAGGTGGCGGGCCCGAACGGCGCCCCGGACACCGTCACGGCTCTCCTGGTCGTCTCCGGTCTCGCGATCGCCCTGTTCGTCACCCAGGGCTTCTCCACCGCGGTCTACCTCTCCGAGGAACTGGAGAACCCCCGCCGCTCGGTGGCCCGTACGGTCCTCGCCACGCTCGCCATCTCCACCGTGATCATCCTGGTCCCGGTCGCCGCCATCACCCTGGGCGCCCCGGACCTCGCCGCCCTGACCGGCGGGGACATCGGCACCATGGTCACGACCTGGTCCAACACGGCCGTCGGCACGTTCGTCAGCCTCTGCGTGGCCCTCGCGATCATCAACGCCGGGATCGTCATGGTCATCCAGAACTCCCGCGTCCTGTTCGCCTCGGCCCGCGACAAGGCGTGGCCGGAGCCGGTCAACGCCCTCTTCTCGCGCCTCGGCCGCTTCGGCTCCCCGTGGGTCTCCACCCTCGCGGTGGGCGTCCCCGGCGCGGCCCTGTGCTTCGTGGACCTGGACACCCTCTACGGCGTCACGGGCGTCTCGGTGACGGGCATGTACCTCCTGGTCGCGATCGCCGCCCTGCTGTCCCGCAGGGGAATCCACCAGCACACCCCGGCCTGGCGCATGCCCCTGTGGCCGGCCGCCCCGCTCCTCCTGATCGTGGTCCTGCTCCACATCCTGAGCCGGCAGGACGCGGCGTACCTCCTGTGGACGGGCGGCATCACAGCAGCGGCCACCCTGTACTGGGCGCTGTACCTGCGCCCGCGCAGGGAGACGCGCTGGCTGGTGTCCGTGCCGGAGGATGAGCAGGCCTCTTAGGGGCGCGGGGAACTGCGCGACAAGCCACAACGAACCCGCACCCGGCCAGGTACCGCTCCACCCGAGCTCGAATCCGTACAGCAACGGCGGTACGCCACGGACACGCGTACTCCTCTGGGAGGGGCTTCACTTAGGTCTCCGGTCGACAACTGTTCGACAGGTTCACCCCGTACCGTTGACGCATGGATCTTCGACTGCCCGGACTGAACGGGCTGCTTCGGCGGCCCCGGAGGCTGCTCGCCGCCGGGGCCGCCGTCGTCGTCCTCGCGGGCGCGGGAACGTGGACGGCCGTCGCCGACGACGAGACGCCCCCGGTCCACCGCGAAGACCGGGCCCTGCCCACGGGCGACGGTGTCCGCATCGACACCTCGTACTTCACCTCCCGAGGAGACGGCCGTCGCCCGGCCGTCCTGCTCGGGCACGGCTTCGGGGGCAGCAAGAACGACGTACGGCAGCAGGCCGAGGACCTCGCCCGGGACGGCTACGCGGTGCTGACCTGGTCGGCCCGCGGCTTCGGCAAGTCGAACGGGAAGATCGGCCTGAACGACCCCGAGGGCGAGGTCGCCGACGTCTCCAAGCTCATCGACTGGCTGGCGAAGCAGCCCCAGGTCGAGCTCGACAAGAAGGGCGACCCCCGCCTCGGCATGGCCGGCGGCTCCTACGGCGGCGCCATCGCCCTGCTCACCGCGGGCCACGACCCTCGCGTCGACGCCATCGCCCCGGCGATCACGTACTGGAACCTGGCCGACGCCCTCTTCCCGAACGGCGTGTTCAAGAAGCTCTGGGCCGGCATCTTCGTCAACTCCGGCGGCGGCTGCGAGAAGTTCGAGCCCGCGCTGTGCCGCATGTACGAGCGGGTCGCCGAGTCGGGCACACCGGACGCCGAGGCGCGCAAGCTGCTGGAGGAGCGTTCGCCGTCCGCGGTCGGCAAGGACATCAAGGTGCCGACGCTGCTCATGCAGGGGCAGTCCGACTCCCTCTTCCCGCTCGGCCAGGCCGACCGGGCGGCGAAGGCGATCCGCGCGAACGGCGCCCCGGTCGACGTCGACTGGATCGCCGGCGGCCACGACGGCGGCGACATGGAGACCGGCCGCGTCCAGGGCCGTGTGACGTCCTGGTTCGACCGCTACCTGAAGGACGACAAGGGCACCGACACCGGCCCCGCCTTCCGCGTGACCCGCACCCTCGGCACGGGCTCCGGCGACGGCGAACCCCGCCTGACCGGAGTGACCTCGGACCGCTACCCCGGTCTGGAGAGCAAGCAGCGCTCCATCGCCCTGGCCGGCCGCGAGCAGAGCTTCGACAACCCGCCCGGCGCCAGCCCGCCCGGTGTCTCCGCCCTGCCCGGCCTCGGCGGCGCCGGCGGCCTCAGCCAGCTCTCCACGCTCGGCATCGGCATATCGCTGGACTTCCCCGGCCAGTTCGCCGCGTTCGAGTCGGTGCCGCAGCGCGAGGACCTGCAGATCACCGGCTCGCCCACCGCCACCGTCCATGTGAAGTCCACCAGCGACGACGCCGTGCTCTTCGCCAAGCTCTACGACGTCGGCCCCGGGGGCGGCACCCAGCAGGTGCTGCCCTCCCAGCTCGTCACACCCATCCGGGTCGACGGCGCCAAGGCCGGCAAGGACGTCCGCATCACGCTCCCGGCGATCGACCACGAGATCGACGACGGCCACCGGCTGCGTCTGGTCCTCGCCTCGACCGACCTCGGCTACGCCTCCCCGACGGCCCCGGCGACGTACACCGTCTCCCTCGAGGGCGACCTGAAGGTCCCCTCGGCCCTCGGCCCGCGCGACACCCGGGCGGGGCTGCCCTCGTGGGTGTGGTGGCTGCCGCTCGCCGGCACCGGCATCGCCCTGGCACTGATCATCACGGGACGCCGCCGCACGGCCGCCCCCGCTCCGCCGGACCCCGAACTCGCCGGAGTCCCCCTCCAGATCACCGACCTGACCAAGCGCTACGCGAAGGCGTCGGACCGGTACGCCGTCAAGGACCTCTCCTTCCGCGTGGAGAAGGGCCAGGTCCTGGGCCTCCTCGGCCCCAACGGGGCGGGCAAGACGACCACTCTGCGCATGCTGATGGGCCTGATCAAGCCCGACGGCGGCGAGATCCGCGTCTTCGGCCACGCCATCGGCCCCGGCGCCCCGGTGCTCTCCCGGGTCGGCGCCTTCGTCGAGGGCGCGGGCTTCCTGCCGCACCTGTCCGGCCACGAGAACCTGGAGCTGTACTGGCGCGCCACCGGCCGCCCGGCCGAGGACGCGCACCTGGAGGAGGCCCTGGAGATCGCGGGACTGGGCGACGCGCTCGCCCGAGCGGTGCGCACCTACTCCCAGGGCATGCGCCAGCGCCTCGCCATCGCCCAGGCCATGCTCGGACTGCCGGACCTGCTCATCCTCGACGAACCGACCAACGGCCTCGACCCGCCCCAGATCCGCGAGATGCGCGAGGTGATGATCCGCTACGCCGCCGCCGGCCGCACGGTCATCGTCTCCAGCCACCTCCTCGCGGAGGTCGAGCAGACCTGCACCCACCTCGTGGTGATGGACCACGGCCGGCTCGTCAAGGCGGGCCCGGTCGAGGACATCGTCGGCTCGGGCGACACGCTCCTGGTGGGCACGGCCACGCCCGTGGACGAGCCCGTGCTGGAGAAGGTCACCGCCCTGCCGGGCGTGGCCTCCGCCGTGCGCGCCGAGGAGGGCCTCCTGGTCCAGCTCGACGCCGACGGCACCCCGCAGCGCCTGGTCGCCGACCTCGTACGGCTGGACGTGGCGGTGCGGTCGGTCGGACCCCACCGCCGCCTGGAGGACGCCTTCCTCACCCTGATCGGAGCCGAAGCATGAGCACGCTCGCCGAGCCGCCCGTCGAGGTCGCCGACGGCTACCGCGCGGGCCGCACCCTGCCCTTCCGCGTCGAGCTGGTCCGGCAGCTGAAGCGGCGCCGCACGATGGTCATGGGCGGCGTCCTGTTCGCCCTGCCGATCATCCTGCTCATCGCCTTCCAGGTCGGCGGCGACCCGGGCGGCAACAACAACCGCCTCAACCTCATGGACACGGCGACGGCATCCGGGGCCAACTTCGCCGCGGTCAACCTCTTCTCCGCCGCCGGCTTCCTGCTCGTCATCCCCGTCGCCCTGTTCTGCGGCGACACCGTCGCCTCGGAGGCCAGCTGGTCCTCCCTGCGCTACCTGCTCGCGGCCCCCGTGCCCCGGGCCCGGCTGCTGTGGTCCAAGCTCGCCGTCGGACTGAGCCTGAGCCTGGCCGCGATGGTCCTGCTCCCGATCGTCGCCCTCCTCGTGGGCACGGCCGCCTACGGCTGGGGCCCGCTCCAGCTGCCCACCGGCGGCACCCTGCCCACCGGCACGGCCGCCCAGCGCCTGCTCATCGTGGTCGTGTACATCATGGTGTCCCAACTGGTCACCGCCGCCCTCGCGTTCTGGCTGTCGACCCGGACGGACGCCCCGCTCGGCGCGGTCGGCGGCGCGGTGTTCCTCACCATCATCGGCAGCGTCCTGGACGAGGTGACGGCCCTCGGCGACTGGCGCCACTTCCTGCCCGCCCACTGGCAGTACGCCTGGCTCGACGCCGTCCGGCCCCAGCTGGAGTGGTCGGACATGATCCAGGGCACGTCGATCTCCGTGACCTACGCGCTCGTGCTGTTCGCCCTGGCCTTCCGCGGCTTCGCCCGCAAGGACGTCGTCTCCTAGGCCGACGGACAGGTCAACGGAGGGTCACCGACCGGTCTCGACGGGCGGTCCCCGTGGCCGCTTCGAGACGCTTCCGCAACGCCCCGTACCGCACGTTCGGGCCCCCTGCGCCGTCACAGTCGCAAGAAGCCGACGCCAACGGATGCAGGGGGTACGGACCATGGAGCGGTTCCGGACACGAAAAGCGCTGCTCGCGCTCACGGCCGCGAGCGGCCTGCTGCTCACCGCGTGCAGCGGGAGCGCCGACACCGGCGAGGGCAGCAAGGCCGCCGACCGCCACGGCCACAGCGGGAGCCGGCCCGCACCCGCCCAGAGCCAGGACGCCGACGAACGGTACGACCACCGGGAAGACCCCGGCCACCTCTCCACCTTCGCCCTCGACGTCGACACCGCCTCCTACGACTACGCCCGCCGCGCCCTCGCCGATGGCCGGCTGCCCGCCCCGTCCACGGTCCGCCCCGAGGAGTTCGTCAACAGCTTCCGTCAGGACTACGAACGCCCCGACGGCGACGGCTTCTCGGTCACCGTGGACGGCGCCCGCACCGACGACGAGGACTGGTCCCTGGTCCGCGTCGGCCTGGCCACCCGCACCGCGGAACGCACCGGCGAACGCCCGCCCGCCGCCCTCACGTTCGTCCTCGACGTCTCGGGCTCCATGGCCGAACCCGGCCGCCTGGACCTCGCCCAGGAGTCCCTCGCCGTGATGACGGACCGGCTGCGCGACGACGACTCGGTCGCGCTCGTCACCTTCAGCGACGAGGCCGAGACCGTCCTGCCCATGACCCGCCTCGACGGCAACCGCGACGAGATCCAGGACGCCATCTCCGACCTGGACACCCAGGACTCCACCAACCTCGGCGCCGGTGTGGAGACCGGCTACGAGACGGCCGTCGAGGGCCTGCGCGAGGGCGCCACCAACCGGGTCGTCCTCGTCTCCGACGCCCTCGCCAACACCGGCGACACCGACGCGGAGTCGATCCTCGAGCGGATCGCCGGCGAACGCCGCGAGCACGGCATCACCCTCTTCGGCGTCGGCGTCGGCAGCGACTACGGCGACGCCCTCATGGAGAACCTCGCCGACAAGGGCGACGGCCACACCGTCTACGTGTCCGACTCCGACGAGGCCCGCAGGGTCTTCTCCCAGCAGCTCCCGCGCAACATCGACCTGACCGCCCGCGACGCCAAGGCCCAGGTCGCCTTCGACCCCGAGACGGTCGAGGAGTTCCGGCTCGTCGGCTACGACAACCGGCGCGTCGCCGACGAGGACTTCCGCGACGACCGCGTCGACGGCGGCGAGATCGGCCCCGGCCACAGCGTCACCGCCCTGTACGCGGTCCGCACCAAGCCCGGTGCCCAGGGCCACCTCGCCACCGCCACCGTCCGCTGGCTCGACCCCGGCACCCGCGATCCGCACGAGGAGACCGGCGACCTGGAGACCGACGCCCTCCACGACTCCCTGCGTGCCGCCCCGAGCCGTTTCCAGGTCACCGCCGTGGCCGCCTACTTCGCCGACGCCCTCCGCTCGCGGGACGACGGCTACCACCGCCTTCCGGGAGCCCCGGCCGGCTTCACCGAACTCGCCGATCACGCCCGCGCGTTGTCCGGCACCACGGAGGACGGGGCAGTGCGCGAACTCGCCCAGGCCATCGAACGGGCGGACAGGCAACGGGATTGAACACCGCCCCGGACCTCCGGGACGGGACGCGGGCCAACCGGGTGAACCTGCGGAACCAATTCTCCTGCACCGGGTTGATGAGGCAGTAGAGCATGCGGCGCTACGAGAAAGGAACGCGCAGTGCTCAAGGAGGCAATGATCGCTGCGGCGGCCGCCGCTTCTGCCATCGACGTGCCGGTGACGGCCGCTGTCCCGGCGCTCGCCGGCGGACCGGCCGTCGCGCAGGGCAAAGGCGAGGAACGCTGAACCGGCTCCGCAGCCCTGTGCCGCGAGCCAGCATTCGACACGCCTGATTCCTGTTCAGCGCTGCGACCCGTTCATGCCGCCACACCGCCGGCCCCGGATGCGGCTTCCGCTCCGAGGTCGGCTGCCCCAATTCTTCAAGCAGGAGGACAACTGCAATGCGACAGACCCTGAGCAAGGGAGCGTTCGCGGCGGCCGCCGCCACGGGGATTCTGTCCCTGTACGGCAGCCCCGCCCTCGCTGACTCCGACGCGTCGGGAGTGGCGAAGGATTCCCCTGGTGTGCTGTCCGGGAACAGCGTGCAGGTGCCGGTCGACGTGCCGGTCAACCTGTGCGGCAACACCGTCAACGTGATCGCGGCGCTCAACACGGCGTTCGGCAACTCCTGCGGCAACATCTCGCACAAGTCGAAGGACCACGACGCGGGCGCGGACGCGTCAGCGGTCGTGAAGGGCTCCCCCGGTGTGCTGTCCGGGAACAACGTGCAGGTGCCGCTCGAGGTGCCCGTGAACGCTTGCGGCAACAACGTCGACGGGGGCGCGCTGTTGAACGACGCGCTCGACAACGACTGCGAGAACGGCTCGTACGGCGGCGGCGACGACAAGCCGTCGACGGACGAGGAGCGCACGCCCCCGGCCAAGGACCGCACCGTCCCGCACGACAGCGAGGGGCCGCGTACCACGCCCGCGGACAGCGAGGACTCGTCCCTCACCGAAGTGGCCGAGAAGGAGGAGGACGGCGCGCTGCCCCAGCTGGCCGAGACCGGCAGCGAGGCACTGGCGGCGGCATCGGCCGCCAGCGCCGTCCTGATCGCGGGCGGAGTGATGATGTACCGCCGCGGCCGCACCACCTCGTCCCGCTAGCTGTTCCCGAGGTGCCGTGGTGTCGGACGCACTCACTCCGGCACCGCACCTCCGGGACAGCATCACCCTCACCCCCCGTCGACCAAGGTCCGGGGGGTGTCGGCCGTTTCAGCACACCGACGTCCTCGACCGCCGTGCGGCACAGGGGCGGGCCGCTGACGACGCTGTCGCCGTCAGCGGCCCGCGGATCACCGTGTGGTTCCCCCGTCAGCGGTGTACCGGCGCCGGCGACTCGCTCCGGCTGCCGTCCACCGGAGCGGGGACGACGCCGCCCACCGGCATCGCCCCGAGCCGGCGGCGCACTCCCCTCACGAGGGTCGACGCGGTGAAGGACGCGCCCTGCACGAAGCGCATGGCCGGGCCGAAGCCGGAGGCCGTCACCAGGCCCGCGAGGAACAGGCCGGGGTAGGAGGACTCGAAGGTGCGCCCGACCTCCGGGGAGCCGTCCGGCAGTGCCGCCAGCGTTCCGCGCAACTCGGGGGAGAGCAGCGCGAGCCGGTCGCAACGCGCCCGGAACCCCGTGGCGGCGATGACGTGTTCGGTCTCCAGGCTGCGCAGGGCACCCGCGCGGCTCGCCGTGTCCAGCCGTACCCCGCCCGGCACCGCGCAGGCCGCGGTGACTTCATGGCCCGGCATGAGTTCCACCACGCCCTCCACCCGGTCCCGCACCCACCACGCGCCCGCCGGTCCCAGCGCCGTGGTCGCGATGCGTGCCCGGGTCGGCTCCGGCAGCCGCCGGAAGAGGTTCGGGCGCTCCGCGTAGAACCAGTTCCGCCAGCCGGGGCCGAGGCCGCTGTGGGGGGAGCGGGCCGACTGGTACCAGGGGCGCTCCCAGGGCGGCGGCACATCGTTCCACCGCAGCTGTTCCGCCCGTGCCAGCACACGGACACGCGTGCCCTGCTCGGCGAGCAGGGCCGCCGTCTCCAGGGCCGCCTGCCCGCCGCCGATCACCGTGACGTCCCGGTCGCGGAAGCGGTCGAGGTCGCTGTGGTGGCTGCTGTGCGTCACGAGGGCGGGGTGCAGTCCGCGCAGGGCTTGCGGTACCTCGACGAACGGCATCACACCGACCGCCAGGGCCACCGTCCGCGCCTGCACCTCCTCCCCGTCCTCGGTGACCGCCGTGAAACCGCCCGGCCCGGCCGCCACACGGGTCACCGTGCGCTCGTCCACCTCCGGCACGGCGTGCCGCGCGAACCACAGGCCGTACTCCGCGAACGCCTCGACCGGAATCGGCTTCGCATGACGTGCCGTCAGGCCGTGCTCCGCACAGTAGACGTCCAGACGCCACTGTCCGGCCGGGTCGGAAAGGTTGGACGCCCACGGTTCCGACTTCAGGAACATGCCGCGGGGCATGTTGTCCCGCCAGGACGCCATGGGCCGGCCGAACACGCGCAGGTTCAGCCCGGCGGCCGCGGCATGGGACGCGATCGACAGACCGTACGGGCCTGCGCCCACCACCAGAAGGTCGTACACCATCAACTGCTCGCTTTCTCGTTGTCGGTCAGGGAGGGCGAGGCTGCCCGGGGGATCAGCCGGGCCGCCGGCGCCGGCGCCGGCGGCGTACCAAGCCGCTCACGCAGCCGGCGGGACACGTGCCGGCACCACTGGGCCCACATGACCCGTCCGGGGGAGCGGTCGTCCGCGGCGTACCAGGCCAGTTCGCGCCCGCCCGGCGCCGCGCGCAGCGCCGCCAGCGGCGCGTAGTTCTCCACCACGAACGCCCGCCCGGCCATCGGGGTCCCGGCCGGCAGTGAACGACCCGTCAGATCCAGGTGCAGGGCCCGCACGACGTCCAGGCCCGCGCTGTCCGCGAAGAGCCGGAACTGGGCGCCGGCGCGCGGGTTGAAGTCGAGCAGGTGGTAGCGACCCGTCGTTCCGCAGCGGCGGAAGTCGAGGTCGAAGATGCCCCGGTAGCCCAGCTCGCCGGTGAGGCGCTCGGCCAGCGCCTGCACCTGGGCGTTGGGCGTCCAGCAGCCCACCGCGGTCAGCCCCGCCCCCCGTGGCCAGGCCAGTTGCTTGCGGCCCGGCCCGCCCGCGCGCACGCCGCCCGAGTGGTCGGCGTAGCCGTGGAAGAACCAGTCCCGGTCGGGGCCCGGTGGCAGGTAGGCCTGGAGCAGCAGCCTGCTGCCCGCTTCCTCGGTGCGCAGGAACAGCTCCCGGGCCTGCTGTACGGACCGCACCAGCACGGTGCTGCGCAGCCCGCTGCCGGCCGGCAGCAGCCAGGGCCGGCTCCACTTCGCCACCACCGGCAGCCCGAGCCGCAGCATGGCGTCGGCTACCTCAGCCGGACTGTCCGGGACCAGCGTCTCCGGGTGCGGGACGTCGGCGGCCGCGCACACGGCGGCCAGTTCCGCCTTGTCTGCGACGCGCTCGGCCAGGGTGCTCGGCATCGCCGGCAGAAGGTAGGAGGGCGCGAGGTCGCCTCGCATCCGGCCCACGGCGATCGCGCTCGCGTCGTCCATCGGGACCAGGACGGCGGGCCGCGCGATCCGGTCGGCCACGCGGCGCAGCACGGCGAGAATTTCCTCCGGGGACGCTCCCGGGAGCGGCGGGGAATGCGTATGGCGTAGGAAACATGACGCGCCGACGGGACTTCCCGTGGTATCCGCGACGAGGTGTACCTCCACTCCCGCCCTGCCGAGCGAACGCACGGCCCCCAGCGTTCCGTGGTGAAAAGGGTTCCGGTCGATCCGCAGCACAACAGCGGGGACGCGGATGTCAAGCAGCGACACGAATTCTCTCTTTCCTTTCGATCGGCTCACCCGCACGGGCGAGACCGGCACTCGAAAGCCGCAACGGCAGTGGCGCGCTTGGCTTTTCTGTGACTGACTTCATATGATTGCCCGTCAATAGCAAAAACCTCGGCAGTATTCCGGACCAGAGCGAAGAAAGGAGCAGGCATGGCCCCACAGCACAGGCGGGCCGGCGTCCGCCGGCTGGCCTTGGGCGCGGTAGCGGTCGCCGCGTCGGCCACCCTGGCGTCCAGCCCCGTCGCAGGGGTGGGCGTGGCACAAGCCGCCGAGCCCCGGGCTCCGGCTCCGACCCCGGCGACGCCCGTCGCAACGCCCCCGGCCCTCACACCTCCGGCCCTCACACCTCCGGCCCTCACACCTCCGGCCGTCGCCCAACCCCCGGTGCCGAGCCCGGCCACCACTGCGGGTGGGGGTGAGGAGCCCCCGGCCTTCGGCGTCTTCCTCAAGTCCGACGCCCGTGGCGTGGCCCGGATGCCGCTGTTCAGCCACTGGCTGGGCGGCACGGAACTCCGCGTCGGCCACACCTACCTGCCGGGACACCGCTGGCGCGACATCGAGGGTGCCCCCGACTTCCTGGACGTGTGGGCGCACTGGCGCAACAAGAAGGCCGACCGGATGCTGGTCCTCAACGTCCCCATGCAGGAGCGCAACGAGGAGGGCGTCTCCGACGGCGAGGTCAGGCAGCTGCTGCGACAGGGCGCGGCCGGGGAGTTCGATCACCACTTCCGTGTCCTCGCCGAGCGGCTGGTGGAGTTGAAGGTGCCGGACACGGTCATCGTGCTCGGCTGGGAAATGAACGGCACCACGTACACCCATCGCTGTGGGCCGGACCCGGAGGCCTGGAAGAAGTACTGGAACAGGATCGTCACCACCATGCGTTCCGTGCCGGGCCAGAAGTTTCGGTTCGATTTCACGCCGAGCCGTGGCCAGGACGCCATTCCCTGGACGAAATGTTATCCGGGGGACGACACGGTCGACATCATCGGCATGGACTCCTATGACCAGCCGACAGGTATGTCGTTCGAGCAACAGGTGAAAGAGCCCTACGGGCTGAAGCACCACGTGGATTTCGCGAAGGCTCACGGCAAACCCATTTCCTATCCGGAATGGGGGCTCTTCCGCAACGGTGACAACGCCGAGTACATGCGGCGCATGCTCGCCTGGATGGATGAGCACAGGCCGCTCTACAACACGCTGACCGACTACTGCCCGCACGGTGTGTGGCAGTGCGGAGCCAACCCGAAGTCGTCCCACCTCTACCGGTCCGCCCTGTTCGGCCGCGGCGACCAGGCCACTCCGCCCCTCACGCCCACGCCCACCCCGAAGCCGACCCCGCCCGGCACGACGCCGCCCCCGGCGGACTGCACGCCGCTGGATCTGGGCAGTTGGGTGGAGGAGTGGCTGGGCGGGAAGCTCTGTCTCCGTTTCGACTGGTGGTAGTCCACCGGCCGAGCGAAACCCTGCCCTCCGGTGCCGTGTTCGGCCGGGCCCGCCGTCGTCACCGTTGTCCGCGCACATCGGCGGCGGCGGCCGGCCCGGGCACCGAGGGGGCCGGGGCGGGCTCGCCGTCCTGGCCGGTCCTCCTGGGCCGCGCCAGCAGGGCCAGGCCGCTCAGCAGACCGCCCGCGCTCGCCCCCACCAGACCGGTCACCGCCGGTGACGCGGACGTCGGCTCGTTCGGCTCCACCGCCCGCGAGAACGGCACGAGCCGCACGTTGGTGTTGTCACTGCTGTCGTCCGCGTGGCGGGTCAGCGAGCGGGTGACCGCGTTGGCCATGTCGACGGCGAGGCCGGGGCGCGAGGAGGTGGCCGAGACGGCGACCATCGGCGCGTCCGGCGACGTCGCCGTGCGCACACTGTGCTGCAGGGTGCGCACCGGAACACCCGCGTACACCTGCGCGTCCCCGAGCACCGCGAGCTGCGTGGCGACCCGGCCGTACGCCTGAGCGAATCCCAGGGCGGCGTCCGGCGTCGACTTCCCGGTGGGTACGGCGATGACGTAGCTCGTGGCCGTGTACGTGGAGGGTGTGAGCATGCCGTACGAACCGCCGAGCAGGCCCCCGACGAGGGTGCCGGCCGCGAGCACGGACCACAGGGGAAGCCCCCTGAGACGAGCCGGGGACAAGCGGCGCTGACGGGTCGGAGTGTCGGTCATGAGGAGGTGGCTCCCAGAGGTGAGGGGGACGGCGAACTGGAGACCGCTGTCGCGTACACGTCCGTGAGACGGGCCGCGCAGTGGGTGATGCTGTAGTGGTGGGCGACCTCCGAGGCCGTGCGCGGTCCGGCGCCGGCCCCGCGGAGCGCGGCGATCGCGCGGGCGTATTCCTCGGGGCCGCCGCGCACCCGCCGGGCGCCGGTGGCGGGCGGCCGCACATCCTCGATGGCCGGGCAGGAGGCGTAGAGCACGGGCAGTCCGGACGCCAGCGCCTCCACGGCCGCCAGACCGAACGCCTCCTCGGTGGAAGGGGACGCGAGCAGGTCCATCGCCGAGGTGAGCGAGGGCAGGTCCGGGCCGGGCGAGCCGTCGGGCACGTAGGGACGTTCGCCGGTGAACACGACGCGGTCGGCCACGCCGGCCTCCAGGGCCGTGCGGCGCAGGGCCTGCTCCTCGGGGCCGCCGCCGACCAGCAGCAGCCGGCACTCGTGCGGAAGCAGGGCGAGCGCGCGGACGAGGACGTCGAACCGCTTCCCCGCGGTGAGCCGGCCGACACCGCCCACGACCCAGGCGTCCTCCGGCAGGCCCAAGTGCCGGCGGGTGTGCTCGCGCCGCTCCGGGGCGAAGCGGAAGCGGTCCAGGTCGATGCCGTTCGGAACGACCTCGATGCGGGGCGCGGGCACGCCCCAGCGCTTCAGGCGCTCGGCCACCGTCGGGGAGACGGCGACCGTGGCCGAACCGAGCCGCTCGCTGGCGAGGTACAGCCCGCGCACCCCTGCCGTCAGCCTGCGACCCTCCATCTGTGAGTCGCCCAGGGAGTGTTCGGTGGCGACGACCGCCCGGACCCCGGCCATGCGTGCGGCGAACCGGCCGTAGACGCAGGCCCGGTAGAGGTGGGTGTGCACCAGGTCGTAGCCGCCGGCGCGGATCAGCCGGACCAGGCGCGGCAGCGCGGCCAGGTCACGGTTGCCGCCCATGCCGAGATGCGTGACACGGACACCGTCGGCCGCGAGGCCCTCGGCGACCGCGCCGGGATTGGTGAGCGTCACGACGTCGCAGTCCACCGGCAGATGACGCAGCAGCAGACGCAACTGCTGCTCGGCCCCGCCGACACCGAGGCCGGTGATGATGTGCAGAGCCCTCATCTCACAGGCCCTCCACCGGGCGCCGGCGCAGCCGGTGCAGCCAGTGCTTGAGGTGCAGACGCCAGGCCGTGTCGTCCTGGCCGACGTACACGCGCGGCAGGGCGTGCGGACCGGTCAGCGGGCCGGGGTCGATGGCGCAGGCGTAGGTGTACCCCGCTTCCCGTACGGCCTCGACGGCGCGAGCGTCGATCGTGCCGTACGGGTAGCAGAACCCGTCGACCGGGGCGCCGGTCAGTTCCTCGAGCTGTGCGCGGCTCTCGGCGACCTCCGCCTTGAGCGTGAGGTCGTCCGCCTTGGTGAGGTCCACGTGCGTCAGCCCGTGCGAGCCGATCTCCACGCCTTCGGCGGCCGCGCGCCGGATGCCGTCCGCGGTGAGCAGTGGCTTGCGCGGCCCGAGCGGATCCCAGGCGTTGTCGCCGCCGAGCCGCCCGGGCAGCACGAAGAGGGTGGCGCCGCAGTCCCAGCGGTGCAGCAGCGGCAGGGCGTCGGTGACGAAGTCGGCGTACCCGTCGTCGAAGGTCAGCCCGACCAGGTTCCGCCCCTCACCCCGGGCGCGGGCGGCGAGCAGCTCGGTCACGGACACGCCCCGCAGACCGCGTCGGCGCAGCCAGGCCAGCTGCCTCGCGAGCCGTTCGGGCGTGACCGTGATGCGGTACGGGTCGTCCGAGCAGTCGCCCACCGAGTGGTACATCGCCACCCAGGGGGCCGGGCCCTTGTGCGGGACCGAGGGTCTGCGGGTGTCCAGGGAATCAACGGAAGCGGCCATGTGCGAGCCTTCGTGTGACGGCGCGTAGGGAGCGCAGAGCGGACGCGGAACTCTGGGCACCGAGGGCCCAGGTGAGCGGGACGAAGACGAAGGTCACGGTCAGGAGGCCGGCCGCGAGGCCCGCCGCCGGGGACGGCAGCCGGCTCGCGGCGAACGCCCCCGCGGCCGTGGCGACGAGAGCGGCGGACACCAGCCTGCTCAGCTCGGCCAGGACCTGCCGGACACGGACCGAGACGCTGTGGGGGCTCTTCAGCCGGCCCGTTCGCAGCCCGGCGAGCAGCAGGGCGGCCGTGCCGGTGATGCCGAGGGCGTTGGCGGCGGCGATCCCCGCCACGCCCCAGGAGTGCACGGAGGCGGCGCCGATCCAAAACGTCACCACGATGCCCACCGCCATCGCGCCGAGGGGGTACCAGGTGGCCCGGCCCGCGCAGAAGTAGGACCGCACGAGGGCGCCCACCAGGGTCTGGCCCAGCAGCCCGAGTGCGTACACGCGCATGACGCCCGCCGTCGCGGCGGTGTCGCTCGCGGTGAACGCCCCCCGCTGGAAGAGCAGTTCGATCATCTGGGGGGCGCAGGCGGTCACCGCGCACACGCCCAGCAGCACCAGCCACGAGGCGAGCGCCAGATCCCGTTCCACGCGGCTGCGGGCCCGCGCGGTGTCGCCGTCCGCGAGGGCCCGCGCCACCACCGGGAAGGTGACGGTGCACACCATCAGCGACAGCGTCATCGGGATCTGGGCGACCTTCTGCGCGTAGTTCAGGTGCGAGATGGCGCCGGCGGGCAGGCCGGAGGCGAGGAAGCGTTCCGCGAGGACCTGCGACTGGCGGCACAGGGCGAAGAGGAGTACCGCGGCGATCAGGGCGAGTTGCATCGGCCGCTCCTCGACCACCGCCCCGGACCTGGCGAAAGGCGGCGTGCGCGACGCCAGTCGCCGCCACAGCGACGGCAGTTGCACCGCCACCATCAGACAGCCGCCCGCCGCGACCCCGACCGCGGCGGAGCGCACGCCCCAGCCCTCGCCGAGGAGGAACATCGCGGCGATGATGCCGGTGTTGTAGGCGACGTAGATCGCCGCGGGCGCGAGGAAACAGCGGTGTGCCCGCAGGGCGGCACTGCAGTACCCGGCGAGCCCGAAGGCGAGCACGCAGGTCGCCGTGATCCGGGTGCAGTCGACGGCGAGCCGGGGGTCCGGCAGCCCGGGAGCGAGCGCCTGGACCAGGTAGGGAGCCGTGCCGGCGATCAGCGCGGCCACCGCGGCGAGGGCGAGGCAGAGCCGGGGCAGGGTGGCGCGGACCAGGGCGCGGACCGGGTCGCCCGGTGCGCCCCGCGCGCGGCGGGCCAGCGCCATGCTGAACGCCGGGATCAGCGCGATCGCCAGCCCGTCCTCGATGAGCAGCGTGGCGGCGAACTCAGGAACCGTCCATGCCACCAGGAAGGCGTCCGTGTCGCTCCCGGCGCCGAACAGCCGCGCCAGCGACTGGTCGCGCACCAGGCCGAGCAGTGAACCGGCGATGGACAGCGACGCCGTGATGAGCGCGGCCCTGGCCAGGAAGCTCCCGGAGACCGACGACGCCGACGCCGAGGCCTGGTCGGCACCGTCGCCGGCCTTGGTGGCGGCACGCGCCGGGGGCACGGTCGCGGCGTCGTCCGTTTCGGGCCCGGGGGTCTGCGAAGGCACCACCGTCATCGCGCCAGGGCCTCCTCGCCGGCGTGCTCGTGCACCCCGCTGCGGGGCGCCTCCGCACGCGCGTCGCCGGTCAGCGCCCACCACGCCCCGAGCCCCATGGCCACGGCGATCAGCACGGTCGAGGGGCCGCCGATGTCTCCGTACATGAAGTCGGTCAGCAGCCAGACCAGCAGTCCGCAGGCGACGAGCCCGCAGTCGAGTCCCGGGCCGCGGTCGCGGAGGCGCACCAGGCGCCGCATCCCGCACACCAGCAGTGCCAGCCAGCTTCCGGCGAGCGCGAGCAGCCCGATCAGGCCCTGCTCGCTCAGCACCAGGAGGTACATGTTGTGCGGAGACAGCAGTGGCTGCCTCTGGTAGGCCGCTCCCGCGCCTTCGGTCTCGCTGCCCGACGACAGCGCGAGCGTCGCGTGCCCGTCCCGGTACTCGGGGAAGCCCTTCAGCCCGACACCGGTCAGCGGGTGCT
Organism: Streptomyces flavovariabilis; assembly: GCF_000725785.1. Taxonomy (NCBI): domain Bacteria; kingdom Bacillati; phylum Actinomycetota; class Actinomycetes; order Kitasatosporales; family Streptomycetaceae; genus Streptomyces; species Streptomyces flavovariabilis. The sequence continues at coordinate 180,873 of NZ_JNXD01000001.1, forward strand.
GCCGCCAGATCTCCGTGGCGGACGCCCACAGGGTGTACCGGTCGACGACGGACTGGTCGGGCGCGTCGGCGACCTGGGCGATGCTGCCGATCCGCTGTTGCAGAAGCGCCGAGCCCACGCCGAACCCGCCCACCAGGATCACGCCGGCGGCGACCGCGGCCGCGGCCACCTTGAGCGCGCGCCGCCATCCGGTCAGAACCAGCTGGACGGCGCACGTCAGGACGGTCGCGATCCAGGCACCCCGGCTGAAGGAGAGCGCGAGCGGCAGCAGCAGCACCGATGCGCACGCGGCGGCGGCCACCCGCTGCCGTACGGACACCCGGCCCAGCGCGATCCCGACCGCGCACACCAGGCCGAGGGAGACCGCCGTCGCCATGCCCATCACGTCCTGTGGCCCGAAGGTGCCCACCGCCCGGATGTTCTCGCCCTGGTAGGAGGCACCGGTCCGGGTGACGAACTGGTGGACACCGACGGCCCCCTGGCACAGACCGAGCCCCACGCAGGACCAGGCCACCATCCGGAAGCCGGTCCGGTCGCGCAGCAGCAGCAGCACGGCCGCCGGAACGAGTACGAAGGTCTGCAGATAACGCCCCAGGCCGGTGAGCCCGGCCTGGGGCGAGAACGCCCCCATGGCGGCGAGCGCGAGCCCCACGACCGGCAGGCCCAGGACCACGGCAGCGGCGGGCGACAGCGGGCGCCGCCGTTCGAGCAGGAGACGGATCACGCAGTACACCACCACCAGCCCGGAGAGCACGTCGGCGGGCCCCGCGCCGTCCCGCGTCAGCGGCAGCGCCAGCAGGGCGGGTACGGCCACGACGAGCAGGGCCGGTGTCCGCGCGGCGACGCGGTGGGGAAGCGGTGTCAGTGCGAGGCTCACGTCTCTCTCAGCTCCCCGTGGGACGTACCACCGTGGCGGCGGTGCGCAGCAGGATGCAGACGTCCTGCCAAAGGGACCAGTCGTCGATGTAGGCGTTGTCGAACCGGCAGCGGTCCTCGATCGAGGTGTCGCCGCGCAGACCGTGGATCTGGGCGAGGCCGGTGATGCCGGTCCGCATCCGGTGACGGACCGTGTAGCCGGGGTAGGTCTGGCCGAACTGGGCGACGAAGTAGGGGCGTTCGGGCCGGGGTCCGACCAGGCTCATGTCGCCCCGCAGCACGTTCCACAGCTGGAGCAGTTCGTCGAGCGAGGTGCGTCGCAGCATCCGGCAGAACCAGCGCATCTCGTTCTCGTTCGCCACGCTCCACCGGGTCGCCGACTCGTGCTCGTCGACCGGGCGGTGCGTACGGAACTTCAGCAGCGTGAACGGCTTGCCGCCCCTGCCGATGCGCTCCTGCCGGAACACCACGCCCGGCCCGTCGCTGATCCGCAGCGCCGCGGCGAAGGTCAGCAACAGCGGGCTGACCAGCAGCAACAGCGTCCCCGACACAAGGATGTCGAGTGTCCGCTTGGCCGCGCTGTCACGCCGGGCCGGGGCCATGTCCAGCCGCCGGCAGGAGAACCCGGCCAGCCGCTCCCGCGTCGCGTACGACGGGGATTCCGCGTCGACCTCCCAGACCACGCAGCCCGACTCGGCCAGCGCCCGCAGCAGCGGCTCCTGTTCGGCGCGTACGGAGGGGTGCACGGCCAGCACCGCCCGCACCCCGTTCTGGATGACCGCGCGCTCGACCTCCTCGGCGGTCGTCAGCACCGGCAGGGTCTCGGTGCCGTCCGCTTGCTCGGCGACGATCCCCACCGGCCGTACACCGCAGCGCGGGAGACGCAGGACGGCGGCGGCCACGCGCTGGGCGGTCGTGACCGGCCCGATGACGAGTGCCGTGTGCGGGTGGCGCAGCAGCGCGGAGCGGCGCCGGGCGTGCACGGCTCCGCGCAGCGCGCAGCCGGCCACGACCTGCAGGGCGAGACCCGTCAGCACCGTACGGAGGGACAACGCGTGCTCCGGCCGGTACGCCGCCAGGAGCGCCGCGAGCGCCAGCCACGCCACCGCGATGCGACCGCACACGGCGGGCAGTTCCTCCAGCAGCCCGGGTACCGGTGGCCGCCCGTCGCGCCGGCGCAGCAGCAGCGAGGCGACGACCAGCAGGGTGACGAGGAGCGGACGGCGCTGGGCCTCGGTGAGCGCGAGCGTGCCCGCCAGGGCGGCGAAGCCGTCGGCGAAGAGCAGCGGGAGGGGTGAGGCCGCCCGGGCCGGGTGCCGTGGGGCGGACGACCGGAAACCGGTGGAGGTGCCGCGCGGCGGCATGACCGAGACTGGTGAGGATCCGTGGTCCCGTGGCGGTACGCCGGGGGAGGGCACGGTACGTTCGGCGGTCACGAGTGGATGGACTCCCTGTACTCGGTGGGCTCGACGCGCTGTGTTGTCCGGTTCGCCTCGGCGCCACGTCCGGTGTCGAGCGGCTGACCGTGCTCAGCGCTGGGGGTGGTGGCGGTCCATGGGCCGAGCAGGTCGCGATAGACGTCCGAGACGGCCTCGGCGGTGTGCCGCACGTCGTGGGTGGACAGCACGTGCCGGCGGCCCTGGTCGCCGAGCGACTCGCGCAGCAGCGGGTCCGCCAGCAGCGCGGTGACGGCCCCGGCCAGCGTCGCAGGGTCCTCCGGCGGGACCAGGCACCGGGCGGAGGAGGAGGGTGGCAGGCTCTCGCGGGCGCCGTCGACGTCCGTGACGACCACCGGCCGCCCGCAGGCCATCGCCTCCAGCGGCGCCAGGGCCATGCCCTCCCAGCGGGACGGCAGGACGACGAGGTCGGCGGCCTGGTACCAGGGGGAGGCGTCGGCGACGGCTCCCGCGAACACCACTGATCGCGGGGCGTTCTCGCGAAGCCGGTCGTGGTCGGGCCCGTCGCCGACCAGGACGAGGCGGGCGCCGGGCACCTGCTGTTCGACGGTCTCCCACGCCCGCAGCAGGACGTCCTGGCCCTTCTGCCGGCACAACCGTCCCACGCACACGGCGAGCGGTGCCGCAGGGTGGATGCCGGCGAGCGGGGTCAGCCCGGCCCGTACGTCGTCCGCTGCGGCCGGACGGAAACGCTCGGGGTCGATGCCGTTGGGGACCACGGTCCACCGGCCGGTGATCCTGGCGCCCATGCCGGTCGCGCGTTCCGCCTCGCTCACACACACCACGCGTGAGGCCCAACGCGCGCCCCAGCGTTCCCACATGAGCGCCAGGGTCGCGGTGCTCCCGCCGACCGCCTCGAACGACCAGGCGTGCGGCTGGAAGACCGTCGGGATCCGCCCGCGTACCGCGAGGCGTCCGGCGAGCCCGGCCTTCGCGCTGTGTGCGTGCACCAGATCCGGACGCACCTCGTCGATCACCCGTGCCAGGTGCCGTACTTCCCGGACGAGCGACGTTCCGGGCGACCGCGTCGCGTGCCAGTGCCGTACGCGCGCTCCGAGCGTCCGCAGCTTCGTGGTGAGCGCGCTGTCGGGGCAGGCCACGGTGACGTCCAGGCCGTCCGACAGCTGGGCCTGGACCAGGTCCGTGACGACGCGCGCGACGCCGCCGTCCACCGGCTGGGTGAGGTGCAGGACTCTGGGGTGAGGAGCGGTGGATGACAGGTGCATGTGCGCGGATTCCTCGCTCGCGAAGGCGTTCGGGGCGGTCGGCGGCGTACTCACCGCCGTGCGTCGACGGCGACGAAGAGCACGCCGGCCCACGCCGCGTCCTGCTGGGACCGGATCCGGAAGGTCGCCTCGTCGCCGGGTTGCTGCAGGCTGCTTCCGAGGTCGAACACGTCCGAGTCGTAGCCGAGGTTGTTGGCATAGGAGGGCACCCGTGCCGCATCCGCCCCGGGCTCACTGATGGTGGAATTGAGGACGTCGTCCCGGGGGTTGGCGGCGTTGGTGAGGGGGGTCTCGGCCTGGCCGTTCGTCACGGTGAGCGAGTCGCCGGTGGTGCCGCGGTCGCCGTTGTACGTCACCAGGCCCGCACGGCCCCCCGCGCCCGCGGCGAATCCCAGGCCGGGCAGGCGGATGTCCTGTCCCGTACCGGACCTCAGCGGGGTGAAGCCGTCCCAGACCGCGAGGTGCCGCAGCGGCTCCGCCGGGTTCTCGTAGGCCACCACGAGCGTCCAGCCGCCCCAGGCCCCGGCCGTCGACCTGCCCATGGCGATGTTGATCTGTGCCACGGTGTACAGGCCCGCTCCGCCCTCCCGCACCAGCCGTGTCACGTCGGCCGAGGCCTGGAAGGCGTCCATGCCGTCCAGCACGCGGTGCCCGACCAGCGTGTCGGCGAGCAACTCCTTGTACTGGCCGCCGGGTTCGGCGATCAGCACGCGCCCGTTGTCCTCCGGCGGCTTCTGTTCGCCCACGCGCAGGTTGCCGCCCCAGTAGAGGCGCGCGTACGTGACCCGGGAGCTGTTGGGCAGGCGGACCTCCGCGCGGGAGGAGTTGTAGGTGTTGGGGTCGCGGTCGACATCGACGTAGTACATGTCGAAGTCGCCGTTCACACCGGAGCCGCCTGCCTGGGCGTCCGGGCACGAAGGGCTTTGGGCCGTGCGGCACGTGATCGATGCGTTGGCCGCGCGTACGATGCCGCCGTGCTGGAGCGCGCGGTACCGCTCGGTGAAGCTGAGGCTCTCGGCCTCCGGTGCGGGTGCGGCAGCCGGCGCGGCCGCGGGGGAACTGCTGGCTGCCCACACGGCGGCAAGGGCGAGGACGCCCACGGTCGCGCGGCGAAACAGCGGGCCCAGGGAATGGCGCATGACCGGTTGTTGCCCTTTCGGAACAGGTGGCCGTGGCAGAGCGCCACGAGTGCGATGTGTCCGCGCTGACGAGTGCGTCGGGCGGTTCGCAACTCTAGTCATCAACCGGACATAGTCGATGAAATTCGGTGAAACCTGACAGTGTGTCGGAATCGTGAAATCGCACATCTTTGCTGGTTTCGGTCACCGACTCGCCCTCGGGCGGCGCCTCCGCTCGGCGCGGGCCGCCGCATTGCTCCGCCAAGGACCGGGGCGGTGCGCCCTGACAAACCGTCTGATCAGGCCGGACGCGGCAAAAGAGGGAATTGTGCCATCCCGAAAAGCGTATGAGCGGTTGCGGGAAGCCGTGGGTGCTTTCACGGTGGGCTCAAGATCCAACGCCGTCGAAAGGAATCCCCAATGTGTGCTCTGCCCGTGCGGCGCATCGCGTCCGGCGCGCTCTGCGCCGCCCTCCTGGTCGGGATCACCGGCCCCGTCGCCATGGCGGCCGAATCGACCCGCGGGCACGGCCACGTGGCGCCCGAGGCCCGGCTTCCCGGCACGGATGCGCGCCTCGCGCAGATCGGGAAACTGAACTGGGGCGAGCTCACCCCCGTCGCCGACCTGCTGAGAACCGTGCTCCGGGACAGCAACGGCAAACTGCCCCCGGCCGAGGCCAGGAGGCTGGGAGCCGCCGCGAAGGCCGCCCTGGCCGACGCGGCCGCCAAGGGTGCGCAGACCTCGCTCATGTCGACGGCTGTGCGGCTGCCGGCTCCCGCCTGGCCCGCCGCGGTACCCGCGGCGTCGGTGTCGGCGCCGCGCGCCGCCAACCCCGTGACCGACCTGCTCGACCTCGTACTCGGAGCGGTCGACGGCCTCCTGAAGGCGATCACCTCCGGTGTCGGCGGCGTCCTTCCCTCGGTCGACGACCTGCTCACCGGGGTGGACGGCCTCCTCGCCGCGCTGACCGCGGGCGACCCGCAGCTCGAGGACGAACCGGTCGCGTCGACACCGGCCGACGAGCCGTCCAGCGAGTCGCCCGGCACGTCGTCGACATCGGCGCCTGCGGAGACGGCCGTCACGCTCCCCGAGGTGCCGCTGCTGACGCCGGTGCTGCCGCCGACCTCTTGAGCCCGTCCAGTCGTGGTGCCGACCGCAGGGGAGCGGCGCCACGACTGTTGTTCTTCAGTCCTTTAATAGATTTCGTATGAGGTATCGGCAATCTTCGGCATCCCCGGTTTCCGCCCAGGCCAGGGCTCGTTAGGCACGGCGACAGAATTCCCTCCGGCGACGCGCGTTGCCGAAGAAAGGAACACGATGAAGTCTCTGAAGGCTGCCGCCGTCTTTGCCGGATCCCTGATCGCCGCCGGTTCCGCCACGCCCGCGTTCGCCCAGGACGCCATGGTCGCTCCGAGCGCCCCCGCCGCTCAGAGCGCTCCGGATGTGCAGGCTGCTCCGGCTCCTCAGGCTGCTCCGGCTCCTCAGGCGGCTCCGGTTGCCCAGACGGCTCCGGTTGCTCAGGCGGCTCCGGTTCAGAGTGCTCCCGTCGCCCAGAGCGCTCCGGCTGTTCAGAGTGCCCCGGCCGCCCAGCCCGCTCCGGCTCCCCAGGCTGCTCCGGTCGCTCAGCCTGCCCCGGCTGTTCAGAGCGCTCCGGTTGCCCCGCCCGCTCCGCCTGCTCCGGTTGCTCAGCCCGCTCCCGCTCCTCAGCCCGCTCCGGTCGCTCAGAACACCCGCGACCTGGCGTCCACCGACCTCACCGGCGGCGTGAGCACCAAGGTTCCCCTGGACGTGACCGCCGAAGGCAAGGAGTCGCTGGTCCACACGGCGAAGAACGCCGCGTCCGCGGTCAACGACGCCAAGCCGGTGCACGGCAACCTGTGGTTCTAGGGCGCGAACCATGCCGTACGGAGGGCCGGTCCTCGGGAAGTCCGAGGACCGGCCCTCCGTACGTGCCCACCCAGTGACGTGACCCGCTCTCTCCCCCGGGGAACGGACGCCGGTGATCACTTGTCTGGCCGCACGGCGGTGACCGCGCGGGAGTTCCGGCGGTTACGGCTACGACACCGGAACCGGACGAGGAGCGGACCATGGCCGTCAGCATCGGCGGAGGACAGACGGGGGACGGGGTGCCGGCCCCGGCGCGACCCGGACCGGGCGCCACACGGCGGGAGGTGACGCGCGGTCTGCGTGTCTGCGCCTTCGCCGCGGCTGTGGCGGCCCCGGTGGCCGCCGCCCTCCGGTCGCAGCGCCCCGGACCTGGGGACGCCCAGAGCGGCACCGTCTTCGTCGAGACCCGTCGCGGCCGCCGCATCGGCATGGTGTGGACCCCACCGCACGACAGGGCCGGGCAGGGCCGGTGGCACGTCACCGTGGACGGCCGCCCGCTGCACCTGATGCGCCGGGCCGACGGCACCTGGCTGAGCATGGTCGACCACTACTGCTCCCACCCCTCACCGCTCGAGGCCGCCCGCGCCGCCGTCGACGCCCTCGGCCCCGGTCAGCGCCTGCGCGAACCGGCCCCGGGGCCGGGAAGCGCGGGCCACGTACACGCGGAGCACCGGCGTGGCGTACGTACGTAGGGACGCCGGTACGCTCACCAGGGCCGAGCAGCGGCGGTTCGTCAAGGCGCTGCTGGAGGTCAAACGGCGGGGCGAGTACGACGAGTTCGTTCGGATGCACATCGAGTACTTCTCCGCGGACGGCGAGCACGCACTGCGCGCCGCGCACATGGCGCCCTCGTTCCTGCCCTGGCACCGCCGGTTCCTGCTCGACCTGGAGCGCGCGCTGCGCCGGGTGGACTCCTCGGTGACGTTGCCGTACTGGGACTGGACGCGCGACCGCACGACCACCTCCGCGCCCTGGACGGCCCATTTCCTCGGGGGTGACGGGCGCCGTTCCGACCACCAGGTGACGACAGGTCCGTTCGCCTATCGGGAAGGCAACTGGACCATCAAGGTGAACGTGACCGACAGGGTGTTCCTCACGCGGGACCTCGGACGTCCCCGCAACCCGATCGGGCTGCCCACGAGGAGCGAGCTGGAGTGGGCGCTGAAGGACCCCGTCTACGACGTGGCGCCCTGGGACTCGACGGTCTCCCGGGGTTTCCGCAACAAGCTGGAGGGCTGGGGCGGCAGCGCCCGCGGCAGCACGGCCTGGCGCAACCACAACCGGGTACACGGCTGGGTCGGTGGGGACATGCTCGGCGGCGCTTCCGTCAACGACCCCGTGTTCTGGTTGCACCACGCTTTCATCGACCTGCAGTGGCACCGCTGGCAACGCCGGCACCGCGATGCCGGCTACCTGCCCGCCAAGCCACCGCGCAGGGGCGATCGGCAGTACGGCCGGATCGTGGCGCGGCACCAGAGCCTGCCGCCGTGGGACGTGACCCCGGCGGAACTGGAGGACGTCGGCCGGATCTACCGCTACGCGTGACGTGACCCAGGCTTCCGCCGGGCACACGGGGAGAGCCCCGGCCTTCGGGGGCCGGGGCTCTCGGGTCAGGACAGCGGAAGTCAGTGGCGGTGGCCGCTCTTCTTGCCGCTCTTCTTGTCGTGCTTCTTGTGGCTCTCGTTCTTGCACTCGTTGCCGACAGCCGGGTTCAGCAGACCGACCACGTTCACGGTGTTGCCGCACACGTTGATCGGCACGTGGACCGGAACCTGGACCACGTTGCCGGACAGGACGCCGGGCGAGCCGATGGCCGCGCCCTTGGCGCCGGCGTCCGCGGCGGCGAGACCGGCCCCACTGAGCACCACGGCGCTCGTGCCGAGAGCAACAGCGCCAACCTTCGCGATGCGAGACATCACGTTCTCCCTTACTGACTAGGTAAGTGCGGCAGCAGTACGAGCGCCGCACTGCCCTTTCAACGCGACGACCCCCATCCGGTCACGAGAAATCTTCTCCGGATCACCCATCTTGAACAGGGGCTCCGCCAAATGGGTGTTGATCGCGGCCGTCTGCTCGTCCCCGGCTTTCTGCCGGGTCTGCTGGCGGGCACGGCAGCCGGTTCGGGGCGGTGGTCCGACAGGGACCCATCCGGCGGATGCACGGCAACGCCATGACGGGCGCTTTCACAAGAAAGCCACGCCGCGGCGCGTTTCGCGTGGCAAAAGCCGCAAACGACGCTTATCTTAGCGACTGTCGGTGACCGGACCATAACGGTTCGTGTCGACTCGAGAATCGGAGAAGTAATGCGCAAGTACCAGAAGGCCGCGGTCGTCGTGGCCATGCTCGGCAGCGTCAGCTTCCTCGGCGCTGGCGTTGGTCACGCTGCGGGCGGGGACGACAAGTTCAAGCTCGAGAACGAGCAGGCCCAGTCCTGCGAGCAGAACGACAGCACCCAGGGTCTGGTCAACATCGACGACGTCAACGTCAACGTTGCCGCTCTGCTGGGCCTGGCCAACCAGGACAACAGCGAGCGCGAGTCCCTGAACTGCTCGCAGGCCTTCTCGCTGCGTGGCGGCCACTGATCAGGTTGATCCAGGCAGGCCCCGGGGCTCGAACCATGTGTCCGAGCCCCGGGGCCTGCCGCCTGACTGAAGGAAAAAGGCAGATGTTCAACACGAAGAAGACCGCGGCGGTGGCGGCGGTTCTGGGGAGCTTCGCTCTCATGGGGGTCGGTGCCGTCCAGGCCTCGGCCCAGGGTGGTCCCGGTACGTGCGTCGAGGACGGCAAGGGGCACGTCCGCTGCGTGCAGATGAGTGAGTACCAGGTCATCAAGGACAAGCGCGGGAACGTCACCGTCGTCAACGACTCGACGCAGACCTGTCCGACGTCGCACAGCCAGGTCAGCTGTGTCGACAGTGCCGTGATCCCCCTCAAGGGCGCCTGACGCCTCCGCCGGCCGGTGCGGGCTCCGTGTGCCTGACGGCGTGCGCGGCCCTCGGTGGTGACTCGGGGTTCGGTCACTCGCTGCGCGTCGGTGAGCGGAACTATAAAACGTCTTTTCCAGAAACATACGCGATTGGGCGTTTCGCCCGGTCAAGAAACGTATCGGCCGCCTAGGGTTGGCAACTGTCGGTGACCAGTCCATTACGGTCTGTGTCGATTCGAGAAATCGGAGAAGTAATGCGCAAGTACCAGAAGGCCGCAGTCGTCGTGGCCATGCTCGGCAGCGTCAGCTTCCTTGGCGCTGGCGTTGGTCACGCTGCGGACGGGGACGAGAAGTTCAAGCTCGAGAACGAGCAGGCCCAGTCGTGCCAGCAGAACGACTCGCGTGAGGGACTCATCAACATCGACGACATCAACGTCAACCTCGCCATCCTGGGTCTCGCCAACCAGGACAACAGCGAGCGCGAGTCTGTGACCTGCTCGCAGACCTTCTCCCTGGGCAAGTAATCACCGACCAGGTGATCAGGCAGGCCCCGGGGCTCGAACCAGGTGTCCGAGCCCCGGGGCCTGCCGCTTGGCTTCTTCACCGGTAATGCGTCCGGAACGACTCCGCTGCCCAGCGGCGGCGAGTCGACCGTAAAGGAAAAGGTAAATGCTCACTTCGAAGAAGATCGCAGCGGTAGCAGGAATTCTGGGGAGCTTTGCTCTGATCGGTGTCGGTGCCGCCCAGGCCTCTGCCAACGGTGGCCCCGGCAAGTGCGTCGACGACGGCAACGGTCACGTTCGCTGCGTGGAACTGAGCCAGTACACGTACACCACCGACAAGGGCAAGGTCACTGTCGTCAACCACTCGACGCAGGAGTGCCCGACTTCGCACAGCCAGGTCTCCTGCGTCAGCAGCGCCGTCGTCCCCGGCAAGAAGGCCTGACGCCCGCCGAGACCGAGGTGCCTCGTTCACGGCGCGCCCCTTGAGCCCACCCGCACAGCGGGCCATGGCCGGGACCCGATACCGGGTCCCGGCCATGTGCGTGTCTTTGACCGTCAAGGCAGCCGTCGTACGGGCGCGCCGGCGAGGAACGCGCGGATGTTCTCGACCGCCTGCCCGTAGTACGTCGCGTAGTTGGCCTGGGAGACGTAGCCGAGGTGCGGGGTGGCGAGGAGGCGGGGGGCGGTGCGCATCGGGTGGTCGGCGGGCAACGGCTCGATGTCGAAGACGTCGACGCCGGCGCCGGCGATCCGGCCCTCGTGCAGGGCGCCGAGCAGGGCTTCCTGGTCGACGATGGCCGCGCGCGAGGTGTTGATCAGGTACGTCGTCGGCCTGAGGAGGGCGAGTTCGGCAGGCCCGAGCAGTCTGCGGGTGCGGTCGCTCAGCGCGAGGTGGATCGAGACGAAGTCGCTGCCGGTGAGGAGGTCCTCCAGGGAGGGGGCGAGTTCGACGCCGAGCTCGTCGGTGCGCTCCGCGGTGAGGTTCTGGCTCCACGCGCTGACGTGCATGCCGAAGGCGAGGCCGACCTGGGCCACGCGGCTGCCGATCCTGCCGAGGCCGAGGAGCCCGAGGCGCCGGCCGTGCAGGTCGGCGCCCACGGTGGACTGCCAGGGGCCGCCGGAGCGCAGGGCGTTGCTCTCCTCGACGAGGCCCCGGGCGAGGCCGAGCAGCAGAGCCCAGGTCAGTTCCACGGGCGGGGTGGAGGAGCTGGCCGTGCCGCACACCGTGACGCCGTGCTCAGCGGCGGCCGCGTAGTCGATGACCGAGTTGCGCATGCCGGAGGCGACGATCAGTTTCAGCCGGGGCAGACGGGTGATCAGCGACCTGGGGAACGGCACGCGCTCCCGCAGGGTCACCACGATGTCGAAGTCGGCCAGTGCCGCGGCCAGGGCGCCCTCGTCGGCGATGTGGGTGTCGAAGAGGACGACCTCGACGTCGTCCGCGATCGATGACCAGTCGGCGACCTCGGTCGCCACCTTCTGGAAGTCGTCCAGCACAGCACAGCGCAGCCGCACGGCGGTCCCTTTCCGGGGTCGGGAGGGGTCGGCGAGGCCGACTCTACGACGTGCGGATCGGGCGCGGCGAGGACGGGCGGCGGCTCCCACCGGTATCAGCCGGCAGCCCCGGAGCCCGACCTTGATCACCAAGAGGGCGTCCGGGGCCTCGCCGTACGGGCTGGAACAGGCCCTGACCAGCAAAAAGCCCTCCCGGACGGGAGGGCGGAGACTTGCGCCCCCGGCAGGACTCGAACCTGCGGCCAAGCGCTTAGAAGGCGCCTGCTCTATCCACTGAGCTACGGGGGCCGGGTGTGGTGGCCTCTGTCGTGGTGCCCGGGTGTGGGCCGATCCGTGACGTCGCCGGGGACAAGGATAGGGCTCCCGCGTCCTTGTCCCTGTTGCTTCGCCTCCGTGGCTCGATGTGGAGGTTCAGTGAAGCGGTCCTGATAATCGCAGGCAGGTACGAATCGTGCATCGCTTTTGGCGTCAGAGGCATCGGGTGTTGTGCACTCGTTATGCCTGGAGTGTGCCTGTGTCCCAGTCGTCCCTTCCATCCCTTGTGTTCCGTCGGCGCGCAGACATGCTCATATGCTTCAGAATTCCCCTAAAATTGGGCATTCTTCACATGTGGTGACCTTGGACGTACGGCCTCAGCTGCTCGACGCACTCTCCGCCCTGCGCGACCGTGTCGCCGCCGCGCGCTTCCCGCTGCCCCTGGCGGGGGCCCGACGCGCGCGTGCCAACCGCGACGAACTCCTCGCGCAGCTCGACGACTACTTGGTGCCCCGGTTGCGGGATCCCGAAGCACCGCTTCTGGCCGTCGTGGGCGGGTCGACCGGAGCCGGGAAATCGACACTCGTGAACTCCCTCGTGGGACGGCGGGTCAGCGAGGCGGGCGTGCTGCGGCCGACGACACGCACCCCCGTGCTGGTCTGCCATCCGGAGGACCACCACTGGTTCAGCGGGATGAGAGTGCTGCCCGACCTCACGCGTGTGTGGGTGCCCCAACAGGACTCCACCGACGACCTGCTGCTTCCCGGCGAGAACCCCGCGCGCGTGCTGCGCGTCGAGACCGCCGACACACTCCCGCCCGGCCTCGCCCTCCTCGACGCGCCCGACATCGACTCCCTGGTCTCCGACAACCGCGTCCTGGCCGCCGAACTCATCTGCGCCGCCGACATCTGGGTCATGGTCACCACTGCCGCCCGCTATGCCGACGCCGTCCCCTGGCACATGCTGCGCACCGCCAAGGAGTACGACGTCACCCTCGTGACCGTGCTCGACCGTGTGCCCCACCAGGTCGTCAACGAGGTGTCACGGCAGTACGGGGCCCTGCTCACCAAGGCCGGGCTCGGCGAGGTACCGCGCTTCACCGTGCCCGAGCTGCCCGAGTCCGCCTGGGGCGGCGGCCTCCTGCCGGCCTCCGCCGTCGCCCAGTTGCGCACCTGGCTGGTCCACCAGGCCCAGGACCCCGCGGCCCGGCAGCACGTCCTCGCCCGCACGGCGTACGGCGTCCTCGACTCCCTGAAGTCCCGGATGCCCGAGCTCGCCGGTGCCGCCGCCGCGCAGTACGCCGCCGCACTACGGCTCACCTCCGCCGTCGAGGGGGCGTACGACAGCGAGCACACGCGCATGCGGGGCCGGTTGCAGTCCGGGGCCGTGCTCGCCGGCGACGCGCTCAAGCGGTGGCGTGCCTTCCCTCTGGACTGCACCGCCGCCGAACTCCTCGACGCGCTCGTGGAAAGCCTCAGCGCCCTGCTGCTGTGCGCCGTCACCGCCGCCGACGAGCGCGTCGACGACGCCTGGCGGCGTGAACCGGCGTCGGCCGCCCCGGAACTCGCCGCACGCGAACCCGCGGCGGACAGCGCCGAGCACCGCATCGGACTCGCCGTACGGCGGTGGCGGCGGGAGCTCGAGGAACACGCCGAGGACGAGGTGCGCGAACTGGACCGGAACCTCGCGCCCGACCCGGAGCTGGTCGCCGCCCTGGTCGCCACCTCCCTGCTGGGCGGCCGCCGGGGCCGGATGGCCGGGGAGGGGCTCGCCGAGCGGATCGGCGCCCATGGCGCGCTGCGGCTGCGCGACCGGGCCGGGCGGCTGCTCACCGAGCACGTGAACCGGGTCCTGCACGCCGAACGCGAGCGCCGGCTCGCCCCGCTCGACGCGCTCGGCGTCCACCCCGAACCCCAGGCCGAACTCATCGCCGCGCTGTCCGTACTGCAGAAGGAGAGGTGACCGGTGACCGCCGTCACTGACCAGGACCCCACCGATCACGCCGATCAGCCGGACGACGACGCGCACAAGGCGGGAAGCGCCGCCGCCCGGGGCGCCTCGGACGGCGAGCGCGCGACACGCACCGACTCCACCGAAACCTGGGACGACGGGCTCATCGCGCGCCGGGTCAACGAGACAGCCGAAGGAGACCGGTTCCCCATGACGGACCACCGCTCCGCCGTTCCACCGGCGGTGACCCCGCTGGTGTACGAGGGGTCGCTGCGCTCCCGCCTCGAGGCCCTGCGCGAACTCGTGGGGCTCTCCCGCACCCGCCTGGACAGCCGGACGCTCTCGGAGGCCGGCCGCGTGCTCGACGAGGCGGCCGCACGGCGCAGGCTCTCCGGACAGCACACCGTCGTCGCCATCGCGGGCGCCACCGGCAGCGGCAAGTCGCAGCTGTTCAACGCGCTCGCCGGGGTGACCATCTCGGAGACGGGCGTACGCCGTCCCACCACCGCCGCGCCCATCGCGTGCAGTTGGAGCGACGGGGCGGCCGGCCTCATCGAACGGCTCGGCATCCCGCCCCGGCTGCGCCGCCGGCCGCTGCCGACCGGGGACGGCGAGTCGCCGCTGCGCGGACTCGTCCTGATCGACCTGCCCGACCACGACTCCGCGGCCGTACAGCACCGCCGGCACGTGGACCGCATCCTGGCGCTCGTCGACGCGGTCATCTGGGTCGTCGACCCGGAGAAGTACGCCGACGCCGTCCTCCATGAGCGCTATCTGCGGCCGATGGCGGCCCACGCCGAGGTCATGTTCGTCGTCCTCAACCAGGTCGACCGGCTGCCCGGGGAGGCCGCGGAGCAGGTCCTCGACGATCTGCGGCGGCTCCTCGACGAGGACGGCATCGCCCTCGGGGAGTACGGCGAACCGGGCACGACCGTGCTCGCGCTGTCCGCCCTCACCGGGGACGGGGTCGGAGAACTGCGCGAGGTGCTCGGCCAGTTCGTCTCGGAGCGCGGGGCGCCGAACCGCCGCATCTCGGCCGACGTGGACATCGCCGCCGCGCGGCTGTGGCCCGTCTACGCCACCCAGCGGCGGACGGGGCTCAGCGAACAGGCCCGGGAGGAGTTCTCCGACCGGCTCGCGGACGCCGTGGGCGCCACGGCGGCGGGCGAGGCGGCCGAGCGGGCGTGGCTGCGCAACGCCAACCGTGCCTGCGGTACGCCCTGGCTGCGGCTGTGGCGCTGGTACCAGGACCGCGGCGAGCCCACCACGGGCCGGCTCCCCTCGCGCACGCAGGCCGACGAGGAGGCGACCGCACGCCAGCGGGTCGAGCAGGCGGTACGGACCGTGGCCGATCGGGCCTCGGCCGGGCTGCCGACGCCCTGGGCGCAGGCCGTGCGGGAAGCGGCCGCTCGCGGCTCGCAGGGGCTGCCCGAGGCGCTGGACGAGCTGACCGCGCGCGCGGGTCTGCCCGCGGGGCGGCCGCCGCGTCCGGGGTGGTGGCCGGTGGCCGTCCTCACCCAGGCGTCCATGACGATCCTGCAGTTCCTGGGCGGGCTGTGGCTGCTGGGCCAGATCATCGGGGTCATGCCGCCGAACCTGGGGGTGCCGGTGCTGCTGATGGTGATCGGCATCGTCGGCGGCCCGCTCATCGAGTGGAGCTGCCGGCTGGCGGCCCGCGGCCCGGCCCGGCGCTACGGACTGGAGGCGGAACGCCGGTTGCGGGAGGCGGCGGCCGGATGCGGCAGAGCGCGGGTCCTGGATCCGGTGGCGGCGGAGCTGCTGCGGTACCGGGAGGTCCGGGAGCAGTACGGGAGGGTGGTGGGTGCGGGGCGGTGAGGCTACGGCGGTGCGGGACGCGCCGGGTGGAGGGACGCGCCGGGTGGAGGGGGGCGCCCGGGTGGTGGCGAGGCTCCGGCGGTGAGGCTGCTGCCGGGCAGGGGGCTGCGGCTCGGGGATGAGACTGCTGGCTGCCGGGCAGGGCGGCGGTGGCTCCGGGCGAGGCGGCTGTGACGGGCCGCAGGGGGTGGCGTCGGTGCTCCGAGCCACCCGGTGTCACCCCTGCGGGTGGCGGCGTTGTCCACAGGCGGGTGGTGATCCACAGCGCTCAGCGGGCCCGGCCCGGCGGCGGCAGTCTGGCAGACGCAGCCGTACGGGACGGGCCCGTACGCGTGTCGGCCCGGTGCGTTGCCGTGATCCGGGCGAGGGAGGGTTCGCGATGAACGAGACGATGGTCTGCGCGGTCGGCAGGGTGGCGACGCAGCCGGTGTACCGGGAGGTGGCGTCCGGCCCGTCTGCGAGGTTCCGGCTGGCGGTGACCGCGCGCTACTGGGACCGCGAGAAGAACACATGGACGGACGGGCACACCAACTTCTTCACGGTGTGGGCCAACCGCCAGCTGGCCACGAACACGGCGGCGTCGCTGACGGTCGGCGAGCCCGTGATCGTGCAGGGCAGGCTGAAGGTGCGGACCGACGTACGCGAGGGGCAGAGCTGGACGTCGGCGGACATCGACGCGGTGGCCATCGGCCACGATCTGGCCTGGGGCACCTCGGCCTTCAGGAGGGCGGGCAAGCCGGACACGGCACCCTCGCCGACGCAGCCCGAGCCCAACTGGGAGACGCCGCCGGAGGGCTCTGCGGAACCGGCGGGCGCGCAGAACCAACACGCCCCGGAGCCAGCTGTATTGACGTGACGTCAATCGCCCCGCCGCCTGCCCGGACTGCGGCTTATCGACGAGTGCACACCGAACGGCCAGGGGTGGATTTGTCGATAAGCCCTGCTCGTCGGGGATCTTGCGATAACGATTCCGAGTCGGATCACTCGTCCGGCGGTCTGACCGGCGGGCGGCGTCCCCCGCGTCCCTAGGATGCCGGACATGGCTGTCGGGACTCTTGTGTCCTGTGAGGCTTCTGATTCTGCTGGTGGGACCGTCCCCCCACGTCAACGGGTCCTGCTCGAAGGGGAATTTGGTGTTTGCGTTCTCTGAGCTGTTCGTACGCAGGCGAGGGGCCGCCCGCCTCGCCACCGCGACAGTGGTGTCCGGGCTCGTCGCCGCCGGCGGGCTGGCCGGTGCCGGCCGGGCGGCCGCCGATGAGACGACGCGGAGTCAGGGCGGAGCGGCCGCGACGATAGGCGGCCTCAAGACGTACGGCGCGGCCGTGATACACGCCGGCACCGGCGATCAGGAGATCTCGGCGGGCCTGTTCGAGATGTCCGTCGACGGCGGCGGCATGCTGCAGACGTACTGCGTCGACCTGCACAACCCCACGCAGCGGGACGCCAAGTACCACGAGACGCCCTGGAGCGGCACGTCCCTGGGGGCCAACAAGGACGCCGGTAAGATCCGTTGGATCCTGCAGAACTCCTACCCGCAGGTGAACGACCTCACGACGCTGGCGCGGAAGGCGGGCGTGCGGGGTGCGCTGACCGAGCAGGACGCGGCGGCCGGCACACAGGTTGCGATCTGGCGCTACTCGGACGACGTGGCCGTCGACGCCCTCGACCCGCAGGCCGAGCAGCTCGCGGACTACCTGGAGAAGAGCGCCCGCACGCTGCCCGAGCCCCGGGCCTCGCTCACCCTCGAGCCGTCCGCGGTCTCCGGCCGGCCGGGGGAGCGGATCGGACCGGTGACGGTGCGCACCAACGCCGGCAGCGCGACGGTCACCCCGCCCGCGGACGCCGCCACGAGCGGCGTGCGGGTGGTCGACAAGCAGGGCAAGGCCGTCACCTCCGCGTCCGACGGCGGGCAGGTGTTCTTCGACGTCCCCGAGGACACGGCAGCCGGCACGGCGGAACTGACCGTGCAGGCCTCGACCACCGTGCCGGTCGGCCGGGCCTTCGCCTCCGAGAACCGCAGCCAGACACAGATCCTGGCCGGCTCGAGCGAGTCGACGGTGTCCGCGACGGCCGGGGCGACCTGGGCGAAGCGGGGCCCGATCCCTGCGCTGACGGCGGCGAAGAACTGCGCCGAGGGCGGCGTCGACATCATCGCGTCCAACCAGGGCGACGAGCCGTTCACCTTCGAACTGGCCGGTCTGGAGCACACCATCGCCGCGGGCGAGTCCCGCACGGTGACGGTCCCGCTCCAGGAGGACCAGGCCTACGACTTCACGATCCACGGCCCCGGCGGCTTCGAGAAGCGTTTCACCGGCATGCTGGACTGCCAGACCCGTGGCAGCGACACCGGCACCACCACTCAGACCCTCAGCGAACCGAGCCCGGCGACGGTGGGCGGCACGGCCACGGACACCAACCTCGCCGAGACGGGCAGCTCGGAGATGACTCCCCTGATCGCGGGCGTCGCCATCGGCCTGGTCGTGATCGGCGGGGCGACCCTGATCGTGCTGCGGCGCAGGGAGTCGACGGCGGGGGAGTGACCCGGACGAACGCCGCTTCAGCCCCCGGACAGTAGGTGTCCGAGCGGCCGGCCCGGCTCACGCGTGAGCGGGTGGTCGGCCGCATCGGATGGAGGGCTCAAACGGTGCTCATCAGGGCGCGACGGCACGAAGCCAATCCGCGAGAGGGGCGAAGTCGGCGGCCAGGAGGCCCTTGGACGGGCCGACGCGGTGAAGCAGCGACGGTCCTGGGTGGCCGGCGGCGACCCACTGGCGAACCATGGCACTGATCTCGTCGTCGACCCAGATGAACGGACCCTCGACGTCGAGGAAGAGAAGGGGGCGCTCCAGGTCAGCCCAAAGACGTTGCCCAGGCTCGCCTAGGTGGACAAGGATCTGTCGCTGAGGCGCAACAGGGCCCAGGAGGGGAAGGGGGGCGGTGTGGAGCCATCGGAACTTCGCCGCGCGGTTGAGGCAGGACGGGCGACCGCTTCGGAGCTGGGCCTTCAGGTCGACGATGTGGTCGTCATCCACAACTCGGACCGGGTCGTGCTGCGTCTGGTCCCGTGCGATGTTCTGGCTCGGGTCGCACCTTCGGCGCATCTGGCTGATTCCGAGTTCGAAGTAGAGGTTGCCCGGCGTCTCGCCGACGTCGACGCTCCGGTGGCCGCGCTCGAGCCTCGGGTCGCGCCTCGAGTCCATGTGCGTGATGCCTTCGCCATCTCGCTCTGGACCTACTACGAGCCTGTGGGGTCAGAGATCACGCCGACCGACTACGCAGACGCGTTCATGCGCCACCACGCCGCCCTGCGTCAGATCGATCTGGACGCACCGCGTTTCACCGACCGAGTCGCCGCGGCACTGAGAGAGGTGAACGACCATGAGCGTTCCCCTGAGCTGCCCGCATCCGACCGGGAACTCCTCAGCGACACACTCAGTGGTCTGAGCGCCGCGATCGGCATCGACACAGCCGGCGACCAGCTGTTGCACGGCGAGCCGCACCCGGGCAACCTCCTGAACAC
This sequence comes from Streptomyces flavovariabilis, assembly GCF_000725785.1. Classification (NCBI taxonomy): domain Bacteria; kingdom Bacillati; phylum Actinomycetota; class Actinomycetes; order Kitasatosporales; family Streptomycetaceae; genus Streptomyces; species Streptomyces flavovariabilis. Next base: position 199,942 of record NZ_JNXD01000001.1, read on the forward strand.
AAGGAGAGGGCCGCTTTTCGTAGACCTCGCCACCTGCTGCCGAGGACCGATCGAGTTCGACCTCGCCCATGCGCCCGAAGAAGTGGGACAGCACTATGCGGGGGCTGACAAGGACCTGATTCACCGGTGCCGCGCCCTGAACTGGGCGATGTTCTCGGCCTGGCGCTGGCGCCGGGACGACCAGATGCCTGATCGGGACCACTGGAGGGTGGAGGGGCTCAACCTGGTTCGTGCTGCACTCGATCGCTGCGGGCTGGGCTGAACTCGAGCGGACCGGACGGCGCGACCGGGGACCTCACGCCGAACCACTGCTCGGCGCCGTACTCCTCGAACCGCTCCACCTCGGTGAACCCCATCCTCCTCGCGAGGCGCAGTGCGCGGTCGTTGGCGGTCTGCGTGCAGAGCACCACCGGCTCGCCGGGAAGCGCGTTACCGAACCAGTCGAGTGCCGCTGCGCACGCCTCGGCGGCGTACCCGCGCCCCCACGCCTCCGGCAGGAGCATGTAGCCGAGCTCGGCCTCTCCGGCACCCGGACGAACGTGTCCGGGACGCTCGGCCTCGCGCCGATCGAGAGTGATCATGCCGATCATCGCTCCGTCGAGATCGATCACGAAGAGGCCGGGGCGCCGCCCGGGCACCTCAGGCACTGCGCGTGCGAGCTCAGCACGCGGCCGGGGGCCGCCGATGTAGGTACCCACCTCTGGCGACGCGAACAGCTCGATGAACGCCGCACGGTCCTGGGCGTCGGACTCGCGGAGTACGAGCCGTTCGGTCCTGATCGGGGCAGGCGGCCAGGCGACGGGCCCGAGTCCGGTCATGGCGGGGAACCTATCGCAAGATCAGCCGGCGGATCTTCGGTGTGGTGCCTACCTGGTCGGCTCAGCCGGACAGGTGATCCAGCAGGACGGCACTTCCGTCTTCTCGGACAGCCCTCAGACCTGCGAGGGGGCGTACCCCGGCACCAGGATGACCTGCCCAGGCGTCCTGGACTTCCCGAGCGAGGGCGGTGCCCAACCGCCCGTGTACGTCTGCGTTGCCGAAGCCACGGGTGCTTGAGCGGGGCAACGACGAGCACAGCCGTTGCCAGGCCGAGTCGGCAGTGCTGTACAGCAACCGTGGCGTCGGACGGCCTCGCCCGTGCCGGACAAAGCAGCCCGATCATGCCGCAGAGAGGAACGCATAGAGCAGGCGGGCGAGATCCTGGGATCGACCAACGCCTACCACCTCCGCTACCAAATGCTGATCATCGCTCCTGCGCAGCTCGGTGACGCGGCCGACCAGGCGTTCATGCGTGTCCGAGACCTACGAGACCGGTTCGACGGGCCCGACATAAGCGCAGACTCCCTCCGCAGGGCAATGCGAGCCGACCTGACCACAGGCTGATGGCCGTGGTGGGCCGAGTGGACGCAGGCTCTTCGAGGATGGCCCTCTGGGCGCGTCGGCGGCCTGAAGGGGCGAGGGCGGTCGGCCTGCGATCAGGCAGTAGTAGCGGAGCTCCCCCGATGCGTGCTGCCGAGTGATCACCTCCGCGCCGTCCCAGGGCCGTGTGGGGCTCCGGGCCGATCAACGACGACCGACAGTGACGGGTGAGTCCAGCTGTCCGCAGCGAACCCCCAGGTCACAGCCCCCCGGCCTTACGCGTTTCCGCCCAGGCCTGGCGGTACGGCAAGATGGGGTGTATCTGCCCACTGCCAGTTTCAAGCTGCCGGACGGTTTCTCTTGGCTGAGTTCATTTACACCATGCGCAAGGCGCGCAAAGCGCACGGCGACAAGGTGATCCTCGACGACGTGACGACCAGCTTCCTGCCGGGGGCGAAGATCGGCGTCGTCGGCCCGAACGGCGCCGGCAAGTCGACGATCCTGAAGATCATGGCCGGCATCGAGCAGCCGTCCAACGGTGACGCCTTCCTCACTCCGGGTTACACGGTCGGCATCCTGCTCCAGGAGCCCCCGCTGACCGAGGACAAGACCGTCCTGGAGAACGTCCAGGAGGGTGTCGCCGGGATCAAGGGCAAGCTCGACCGGTTCAACGAGATCGCCGAGCAGATGGCGACCGACTACACCGACGAGCTCATGAACGAGATGGGCAAGCTCCAGGAGGACCTCGACCACGCCAACGCGTGGGACCTGGACGCCCAGCTGGAGCAGGCCATGGACGCCCTGGGCTGCCCGCCCGGCGACTGGCCCGTCACCAACCTGTCCGGCGGTGAGCGCCGCCGCGTCGCGCTGTGCAAGCTGCTGCTGGAGCAGCCCGACCTGCTGCTGCTCGACGAGCCCACCAACCACCTCGACGCCGAGTCGGTGAACTGGCTGGAGCAGCACCTGGCCAAGTACCCCGGCACCGTCGTCGCGGTCACCCACGACCGGTACTTCCTCGACAACGTCGCCCAGTGGATCTGCGAGGTCGACCGCGGTCGCCTCTACCCCTACGAGGGCAACTACTCCAAGTACCTGGAGACCAAGGCCGCCCGCCTCAAGGTCGAGGGGCAGAAGGACGCCAAGCGGCAGAAGCGGCTCAAGGAAGAGCTGGAGTGGGTGCGGTCCAACGCCAAGGGGCGGCAGGCCAAGTCCAAGGCGCGTCTGGCCCGCTACGAGGAGATGGCCGCCGAGGCCGACAAGATGCGGAAGCTGGACTTCGAGGAGATCCAGATCCCGCCGGGCCCGCGCCTGGGCAGCGTCGTCGTCGAGGTCAGCAACCTCAGCAAGGGTTTCGGCGACAAGCTGCTCATCGACGACCTCAGCTTCACGCTGCCGCGGAACGGGATCGTCGGGATCATCGGCCCGAACGGTGCCGGTAAGACCACCCTGTTCAAGATGATCCAGGGCATCGAGGAGCCGGACTCCGGCGCCATCAAGGTCGGCGACACCGTCAAGATCTCCTACGTCGACCAGAGCCGCGAGAACATCGACCCGAAGAAGTCGCTGTGGGCCGTCGTCTCCGACGAGCTGGACTACATCAACGTGGGCCAGGTCGAGATGCCGTCGCGTGCCTACGTGTCGGCCTTCGGGTTCAAGGGGCCGGACCAGCAGAAGGCGGCCGGCGTGCTCTCCGGCGGTGAGCGCAACCGGCTGAACCTCGCGCTCACCCTCAAGCAGGGCGGCAACCTGCTGCTCCTCGACGAGCCGACCAACGACCTCGACGTCGAGACCCTCTCCAGCCTGGAGAACGCGCTGCTGGAGTTCCCGGGTGCGGCCGTGGTCGTCTCCCACGACCGGTGGTTCCTGGACCGGGTCGCCACGCACATCCTCGCCTACGAGGGCGAGTCCAAGTGGTTCTGGTTCGAGGGCAACTTCGAGTCGTACGAGAAGAACAAGATCGAGCGGCTCGGTCCGGACGCCGCCCGTCCGCACCGCGCCACCTACAAGAAGCTGACCCGGGGCTGATCGATCTTGCGGCACATCTACCGCTGCCCGCTGCGCTGGGCGGACATGGACGCGTACGGCCACGTCAACAACGTGGTGTTCCTCCGCTACCTGGAGGAAGCCCGTATCGACTTCCTGTTCCGCCCGGAGAAGGACTTCAAGCAGGGGTCCGTGGTGGCACGCCATGAGATCGACTACAAGCGCCAGCTCGTGCACCGGCACCACCCGGTGGACATCGAGCTGTGGGTCACCGAGATAAGGGCCGCATCCTTCACCCTCACCTACGAGGTGAAGGACGACGACCAGGTCTATGTGCGGGCCTCGACGGTGATAGTGCCGTTCGACTTCGAGACGCAGCGCCCGCGCCGGATCACCGCGGAGGAACGGGAGTTCCTCCGCGAGTACATGGATGACGCCGAGGAGGAGGCCGTCGCCGCATGACGGTCCTCCACCTCGCTGACGAGGGGGAGGCGGCGGATCTCGCGGCCTTCCTCTCCCGGCTGCTCCACTACGACCGTGGGGCAGCGGTGCGTCTGCAGGCCGCGGGCACCGCACTGGCCGTGTTCGGGCGGCCGCCGTCCTTCGAGGTGCTGGCCGTGCGGGCGGTGCGGCTGGCGAAGCCGTACGAGAAGGGGCTCGAGGCCACGCTGGACGTGACCGTGTCCGCCGGTGAGTTCCTGGAGTCGGTGGACGAGAAGGCCGGCACGGCGCTCGTGCCGGGGGCGGTGACCGGGCCGCCGTGGGCGGGCGTGCTGCCGCCGCGCGGTGGCTGGCGGGCCGAGCCGGGGCTGCCGGCGCCGGACGCCCTGCGGTCCCTCGTGGCCGCCGTCGTCGCCGAGTTCCGGTCCCGTACGCAGGAGTTGCCCTCCGAGCGGCGGACGCGGAGCGAACTGGACCGGATCGGACACGACATCTGGTCCCGTACGGTCGCGGACACCGGGCTCCCCGTCCGGGCCGTGCATGCCGCGCAGTCCCTCGGCTTCCTGCGGCCGGGAGCGCCGCCGGCGCTGTTCTCGTCGGGCGCGTGGCTGAGGCTGCGCACGCCGTACGGATCCGTCGCCGTACGACGCGCCGGACTCGGGGCGCTGGACGTCAGCGTCCGCTGACCGGGCCCCCGGGCGGGCGTCAGCCCGCGGTGTTGACCATCGAGGCAGCCGCGTAGGTCAGGTAGTTCCACAGCGTGTGCTCGTGTTCCTCGGACAGGCCGAGCTCCTCGACGGCGACCCGCATGTGCTTCAGCCACGCGTCGTGCGCCGCGCGGTCGACGGCGAAGGGCGCGTGCCGCATCCGCAGCCGCGGGTGGCCGCGGTTCTCGCTGTACGTCGTGGGGCCGCCCCAGTACTGGATGAGGAACAGCGCGAAGCGCTCCTCGGCCGGGCCCAGGTCCTCCTCGGGGTACATGGGCCGCAGCAGCGGGTCCTCGGCGACTCCCTCGTAGAACCGGTGGACGAGCCGACGGAAGGTCTCCTCCCCGCCGACCTGCTCGTAGAAGGTCTGCTCCTGAAGCGTGCCGCGCCGAATCTCATTCACGCGATCCATGGTCTCAGACGCCGCGGCATAGGACCCAGGACCTAGGACCCTGCCCCTACTGTGGAGACATGGGCGGCCACGCATCCGGCAGGGAACTCGACGGTCTCGCCGCCGCCGCGCGGGCGGCGCTGGTGCGGCGGATCGAGGAGAGCGGCGCCTGGGCCGCCGATCCGGGCTGGCGGGAGGCCTTCGCGGCGGTCCCGCGGCACCTCTTCGTGCCGTACTACTACGTCGGCGTCGCCGGCGGCTACGAACGCCGCTGGGGGGAGAGCACCGACCCCCGGGCACGGGAGCGGTGGATGCGGGGAGCCTACGAGGACACCCCGCTGGCCACCCGGCTGCGCGACGGCGAGCTGCTGTCGTCCAGCAGCCAGCCGTCCCTGATGGCGGACATGCTGGCCGCGCTGGGCGTCGCGGACGGCCATACGGTCCTGGAGATCGGCGCCGGTACCGGCTACAACGCGGCGCTGCTGGCCCACCGGCTGGGCGACGACAAGGTCACCACCGTCGACCTCGACCCGGAGATCACCGAGTCGGCCCGCCGGCATCTGGCAGCCGCCGGGTACCACCCGGCCGTCGTCACCGGCGACGGCGCCCGGGGCGTGCCGGAGCGCGCGCCGTTCGACCGGATCATCGCCACGTGTGCCCTGAGCACCGTCCCGCGCGCCTGGGTCGCCCAGAGCCGCCCCGGCGGCCGGATCCTCATGCCGCTCGCCACCGGCCTGATCGTGCTCACGGTGACGCGCGCCGGGCACGCCGAGGGGCGTTTCCTGCACACGCCCGCCTACTTCGTGCCGCTGCGCGGCGCCGGCGGGCCCGGGGGCGAGCCGGTCCAGTTGGGCGGGGTGCCGCGCCGGGCCCGGGAGGACGAGCTGTTCCGCTTCCTGCTGGCCCTGACCCGCGGCAGCCTCGACCCGCAGGAGGCGCACGCGCTCTGGGAGCAGGAGGGCAGGCCGCAGCGCGAGCGCTACGGCATCACCGTCAGCGGTGAGCGGGAGTGGGCCTGGCTGGACGACCCGGAGGGGCCGTACGTCTGGCCCCTCCCGTCGTGACGTTCAGCCGCGCCGGATCGTGATCGTCGTCCAGGCGCCCACGTGCACCCGGTCGCCGTCCTGGAGCGGTACGGGGACGAACGGCTGGATCGGGTCCTCCGACCCGTTGACCGTCGTGCCGTTCGTCGAGTTCTGGTCGACGACCGCCCAGCTGCCGTCCGGCTGCTGCACCAGCACCGCGTGCTGGTGCGAGACGCCCGGGTCCTCCGGCGGCACCGACAGATCGATGTCAGGGGACTCGCCCGTGGAGTGCCGGCGGCGGCCGATCGTGAGCTGGTTGCCGGTGAGCGTGCGCTGCTGCTCGGGCGAGTACGCGGGCAGGTTCAGACCCGCGGCCTCCGGGCCGGAGCGCTGCATCATCGCCATGAAGTAGTCGCGGTCCGGGCCGATGGTCGCGGTCCACGTCGTCGGTCCCTGCGGCGCCTGCGGCTGCTGCGGGAAGCCACCGGGGCCGGGCGGGGCCTGGGTCGCGCCGGGCTGCGGGTAGCCGTAGCCGCCCTGGCCGGGGCCGCCGGGACCGCCAGGGCCGCCCGGGCCGGACGACGGCGGGGGGATCACCCAGTCGTCGTCACCGCCGAAGGACGGGCCGCCCTGCTGCGGAGGCCGCTGGGTCTCCTGCGGGAATCCGGGCGGGGCCGGCGGGCCGGACTGGTAAGCCTGCGGAGCGCCACCGGGACCACCGGGACCACCGGGACCGCCGTGGCCACCGGGACCGGGCGGGGGCGGGACCGGCCGGGAGGGGTCGGTACCGAAGCCGCCGGGGCCGCCAGGGCCGCCGGGACCACCGGGGCCGGCCGGGCCGCCGAAGCCACCGGGACCGCCGGGGCCGGGCGGGGGCGGGGCAGCGCCGGGCTGCGGGTAGCCGTAGCCACCGCCCTGCGGGCCGCCGGGGCCGCCGGGGCCGCCGGGGCCGCCGGGGCCGGGACGGCCCGACGGGTCGCCGCCGAACGGAGGGATCGGCTCGGCCGGGCGGTTCACCTGCGACGGACGAGAGCCCTGGTGCTCGTAGGAGTCACCGCCGCCGTACGACGGACCGGGCGGCGGGCCGCCCTGCCGGCCCGGCGGCTGGAAACGCGCGCCGGGGCCGGGCGGCGGGGCCGCGGGGGTGTACGACGTCGCCGTGTTCGTCAGGAAGTTCCACCGGCACTCCTCGCAGAACGGGGCGCCGCCCTCACGCGGCGTACGGCACTGCGGGCAGAGCTCCGGCTCGGCGTTCGGTACGGCGGACAGGTGCGGCGGACGCCCGCCGGGCTGGCCGCCGGGGCCCTGGGGGCCGCCCTGGCCGGCGGGGGGCGGGAAGCCGTAGCCGCCGGGCGGGGGCGGCGGGGGAGGAGGCGGAGGCACGGCACCCGCCATGCGGTGACCGCAGACCTCGCACCAGTCGTCGGAACCCGACTGGTGTCCGTTCGGGCAGGTCGGCATGTCGGCGCGTCCCTCCTTCGATCTCTTCCAGGTCACTTCTTGACACGAACAGTCTTGGTGGACCGGGTTTCGAGCGTCATCTCGTCCGCCTCCGCGACCTTCGCCTTCAGTCGCACAGTACCGGTCGCGGCGTCGACCACGTCCACCACCTTCGCAAGCAGTTTCGCAGTATCGGCGTTCCCGGAGGCACTCGCGAGCTGAACGGCCCGGCCCAGTTTGGCCGTTGCTCCGTCCATATCTCCCGACTTGCGGAGATCCAGCCCTTGTTGGATGACTTGCGCCAGTTCGGCCTGCCCGGTGTAGTGGGCGACCTGAGGGTTGATCGACGTCGAGGCGACCATGTCGTCCGTCCACACGGCCCGCACCAGGCCCTGCGCGCCGAGGTTCCGGACGCTGCCGTCGGGCTGCGGAATGACCAGTGAGATCCGGGCCGCCAGCATCTCCTGCCCGATGTGCGCGACCGGGACCTCGACGCAGACGTGGTAGTCACGGGACTCGTCTCCCCAGGAACCGAGGGGATAGTCGCCGGCGCGCGGGCCCGCCTCGGTGCGCCGGCCGGTCAGGTCCTCGACCGTCGGCGCGACCTGCTTGACGTACTTCACGGTGGTGTCGACCGGGGTCCACAGCCGCAGGGAGACGTCCGCGACCTCCTTGCCCATCGCCGTCTCCATCATCTGCGTGAAGTCGGCGGCGAGCCCGGCGGGATCGGCGACGATGTCGGCGGTGCCGAGCAGGGCGGAGGCGATCCCTGTGACTTCTTTCACTTCCCAGTCGGTGCCCACGCCCCGTGCGTCACACGTGAAACGCCCGGCGCACGCGTCGAGCGCGGCCTTCAGGTCCTGGGGCGACTCGTGCTCGTTGCGGCCGTCGGTGAGCAGGATGCCGTGCCGGATCGCGACGTCCGCGGAGGACAGCAGGCGGTCGGCCAGTCTCAGCCAGGTGCCGATGGCGGTGCCGCCGCCCGCGCTGAGCGAGCGCAGCGCCTGCTTGGCCTGCTCGCGGGTGGTGGCGTCGGCGACCGCGACGCGACCGCCGCCCGGGTAGACCTCCTTCGCCACGTGCGTCCCGCCGATCACCGCGAAGTGCACGCCGTCGCGCAGGGTGTCGATCGCGGCGGCCGTGGCGTCGCGGGCGTTGCGCATCTTGGTCGGCGGGTAGTCCATCGACCCGGAGCAGTCGACCATGACCGCCACGGCCGCGGACGGGCCCTGGCCGGGCGAGAAGAGGTGAGGCGCCGCGACCGCGCTGCCGATCGTGCCGCCGCCGGTCGCCGTCACCGTGACGATGGCGTTGACCTCGCCGGCGCCCTCCGGCAGGTACTCGTTCTGGTACACGTCCACCGAGAACTGGGGCGCGTTCGACTTCGAGAAATTGGCCATGCCTGCTTCGATCCCCCTCGAAAGCCCCCGCCGCAGCGGGGTGATGACGGTAGGCGGACCGGTCCCCTCCGGTCCGCCGAGGCGTCCCCGTACGCGGCCTCAGGCCGATCCTGCCCCCTGGGGCAGGGCCGGGAACGGCACGAGGGCCACTGTTACGTTGTCGTGGCCCCCGCCGTCCAGGGCGTGGCCGACGAGCACCCGGGCGCTGTGCAGCGGATGCGTGGCGGCATCGAGCGGGACGACCCGCGCCATCTCCTCGGCGGCCTCCGCGTAGTTCCACAGGCCGTCCGTGCAGACCACCACCACGCCCGGCCGGTCCGGCTTGAACGCGGCGGTGTGCGGTTCCAGCTCGTAGGCGTCCGCGCCGAGCCAGCCGGTGATCGCGTGGGCGCGCTCGTCGGCGTAGGCCTCGGCCTCGTTCATCAGGCCCGCGGCGACCATCTGCGCGGCCCACGAGTCGTCCTCGGTGAGCCGGGCGGGGGGAGCGCCGCGGTCGACCGGGACCCAGTAGGCGCGGCTGTCGCCGACCCAGCCGACGATCAGCAGGCCCGACGTCACCACGGCGCCGACGATGGTGCACGCCGGTGCGTTCTGGTGGGGGGCCTGCTCACGGACCGTGGCGGGTTCCCCGGCGAGGGAGTTGACTGCGCGCGAGGCGGCGAGGATCGCGTCGTGCATCGCCTGCTGCGGGTGCGTGCCGCGCGGCAGGGCCGCCAGCAGCGTCTCGCCCGCCGCCTTCGAAGCCGCCGCGGAGGCGTCGTCGGGGCGGGTCGCCGAGGAGACGCCGTCGCAGACGACCGCGACGGAGGCGGGGGAGCCGTCGGGCAGCACGGTGGTGCCGATGGCGAACGCGTCCTCGTTGCGGTGGTGGCGCAGGCCGCGGTCGCTGACCGCGGCCACCGGGCCGGACTCCTGCTCCATGTGGTCCCGTTCGCGCGGCTGGGCGTGGCCGCAGTTCTCGCAGTAGCCGTCGTCGTCCACGCGGCCGGCCCGGCAGGCGACGCAGACCTTGCCGCCGGCGCCCGCGGCCTGGGCCGCCGGCTCGGCGGACACCCGTGGGTCCGGTGCCTGGAGGAGGTACTCGTCGGGCTGTGTCTGGTAGATCTCCGGCGACGCGGCGGCCCCCTCGGGCTGCGGCGGCCGGTCGAACCGCACGCCCCCGGCCGCGGCCGGCGGGACGCCGGGGGGCGGGGGCGTCTCGGGCGGCAGCGCGGAGCCGCCGGAGTCCGTGCCCGGCAGGTCCGTCGGCAGGTGCACCGCGTCCGGGGCGCCCGCGCCGTCCGGCCCGGCGGCGGGCCAGGCCGCGCCGGCGGGTGGCGCCGGCGGGGGCTCGGTATACGCACCGGCCGGGGCGCCCTGCGCGGGCACCGAGCCGTTCATGGTGATGGTCGGGTTGTCCTGAGGCCGTGCCGGCACGGCGGACAGGTCGTATCCGCACGCGCCGCAGAAACGGTCACCCGACTCGAGGGGTTCCTCACAGCTCGGGCAGGCGGACAACTGGGGCATCTGCGACATCAACTACACCCACGTCCGGGGGCGGTAACGATTGGCACGTTCCACCAGGTCGATCCTCTCCTCGCCGCCCCGCGCCAGCCGGGCCAGCGTGCGGTACGAGCGTTCCAGGCCGAAACGCAGGCCCCGCTCGTCCAGGTCGCTGCCGAGCAGCGTCCGTCCCCCGGCGGCATGGGGTTCCCCCCTGCTCGAACGTAGTTGCGAGCCTGGGGGAGGGGCGGAACCCTGGCCCCCGGAGAGTACCCAGTCCAGCGCGCAACCGAGGACTTCGGCCGACAACTGCTCGCGGCGCGCCGGATCCAGACCGTACGCCTCCAGCGCCTCGACCTGCGCCGCGGCGGCCGTCAGATCCTCCAGGAACGGTGCGTCGGAGGCGGTCGCCGTGCGCCGGCGCAGCCGTCCCCGGACGGCCGCCACCCGTGCTGCCGTGTAGTGGATGGAGGACTCCGGGACCGACTCCAGCGTCCGCACGGCACCGCGCCGGTCCCCCGTCGCCAGCTGCACGCGGGCCAGGCCGAACGCGGCACTCACATAGCTCGGATCGGTCGACCACACCAGCCGGTAGTACTCGGCGGCGTTGTCGAGCTGGCCCAGTACCTCCGCGCACAGGCCGAGCGCCAGCTTGGGCGCGATCTCGCCCGGGAAGGCGTCGTAGATCGCGTCGAAGGCCAGCGCGGCGCCCTCGTCGTCGCCCGTGACCAGCGCCGCCACGCCCCGGTACCAGACCACCCGCCAGTCGTCGGGCCGCTCGCCCTCCAGCGCGACCAGCGCCTGCAGCGCGGCGGCCGGATCGCCGGTCTCCAGCCAGGCCCGGATCTGCCTCAGCCGCGTCTCGATCGACGGGGCCGGGGCGGCGGCCAGGGCGCCGAGCAGTTCGGCCGGGGCCGAGGTCATCAGACCCGCGAGGAAACCGGCGTTGGGGTCCGTCGGGTCGACGCGCGGGACGGGCAGGGCGAAGGCCGCGGCGGGGGTGTCGACGGGCTTGACGAGGCTGTGCGGGCTCTCGGGCCTCTGCGGGGGCGGCAGGGCGGCAGGAGTGCCGGCGCGAGCCCCGGTCCGCACCGCCCGGGCTCCCAGGCGGGACACGTCGCCGTCCAGCCTCGGGAACAACTCCGTGTCCGTGACCCGCAGTTCCGGTCCGAACAGCGTGGACAGGGCCGGGCGGGCGCGGCCCGTCTGGAGGGAGACGACCTCCCGCAGGACGCCCGTGAGCTGCTCGGCCATCTCCTGCGCGGAGGCGAACCTGCGGGCCGGGTCGGGATCCGTGGCACGGACCAGGAGCCGGTAGAACGACTCGTACTGCCGGAACACCTCGATGTGGTCCGGGTCGGGCAGGGAGTCGGCGTAGACGTTCGTGTAGCCCTGGAAGTCGAAGGTCAGGACGGCCAGGGTGCGGGCGACCGTGAAGAGGTCGCTCGCCACCGACGGGCCCACCTCGGCCACCTCCGGGGCCTGGTAGCCGACCGTGCCGTAGATGGCCGACTCCTCGTCGTCCATACGGCGCACCGCGCCCATGTCGATCAGCTTCAGCTGGTCCTCGGTCTGGATCGCGTTGTCGACCTTGAAGTCGCAGTACAGCAGGTTCCGGCTGTGCAGATGCCCGAGCGCCTCCAGCGCCTCGATGCCGTACGCGCAGGCCTGCTCCACCGGCAGCGGGTCACGCCTGCCCTGCGCGGTGCGGCGGGCGTTGGCGATCTCCTTGAGGGACTTGCCGCCGACGTACTCCATGACGATGTAGCCGTCGAGCGAACCCGTGCGCTGGTCCAGGTGCTCCACGAAGTTGTAGATCCGCACGATGTTGGCGTGCTCGATCTCCGCGAGGAAGCGCCGCTCGGAGATCGCCGCCGCCATCGCGTCCTGGTCGCCCGTGTCCAGCAGGCCCTTGAGGACCACCCAGCGGTCCGAGACCGCCCGGTCGACGGCGAGGTAGATCCAGCCCAGGCCGCCGTGCGCCAGGCAGCCGACCACCTCGTACTGGCCGTGCACCACGTCCCCGGCCCTCAGCTTCGGCACGAACGAGTACGGATGACCGCACTTGGTGCAGAAGCCCTCCGTGCGGCCCGGCCGGTCGCCGCGCGCCCGGCCCACCGGGGCGCCGCAGTCGGAGCGCGAGCAGAACCGCTTCCGCTCGGGCACCTCGGGGTTGTCCAGGACCATCTCGCGCGGGTCGGGCCGCGGGATCGGCGGCACCTGCACCAGCCCGGCCCCCAGCCGGCCCCGGGACCCGGAACCGGCGGTCGAGCCCGAGCTGCGCACCGACACCGAGCGGCTCGTCGACTTGCCCGACAGGGACCGCGACAGGCGCCCCGACACCGAGCGGCGGGACTTCGACGACTGGGACGACGTCCGCGAACTGCGGCTGCCGGAGCGGGTACTGCCGCTGCCGGCGGACCCGCGGGAGCCGCCCCTGCCACCGGCGGTGATGCCGGTGGCGGGCGAGCCGACCATGCCTCCCCCGGAGGGGGGACCCCCAGCCCCGACGACCGGGGCGAGACCGCAGGTGTCGCAGTACAGTTCGCCGCCGCCCACGTCCTCGTAGGTGCCGTCGCAGGCGGGGCGCTGGCAGGTGCGTGGAGGCGCGCCGGATGGCTCGTGCGGTGCCTGACTCATGGACTCCCCCTCGTCGCTCATGCGCCCGGCCCCCTCCGGCCGTCCTCGGGCACTCCCTGGTCCGGCACCCGCGGGCCGCCGCCCAGCAGCTCGGCGGCCGCGTGCTGGTAACGCAGCACCGCCTGCTCGGCGGCGCGCAGGTCGCAGGGGGCGCTCCACAGCATGCGGCGCGCCTTCTCGTAGCGCTCCACCAGCAGCGTGTCCTCGGCGAGGCCGTGCCGGGCGACCTTCGCCTTGTACGCGTCCAGCCGGCCGCGCAGTTCGGCGCGGACCGCCAGCGGGGCGGTCACCGCGGTCAACGACTCGCGGGCGCGCAGCAGTTCGTCCTCGGCCTTGCGCTCCAGCGACTCCAGCAGCGGGGACAGCCGGTGCCATTGCGCGTGCCTGCGGTACTCGGCGGCCGCCGCCACCTGTTCCTGCAGCGCGGTCGGCGGTCCGCTGACGACCGGGACCTCCGTCGCCGCGATCTTCGCGAGGACCTCGCCCCGGGCGGTGCGTGCCTCGGCGAGTGTGCGGTCCGCGCGGCTGAGGATGTCCCGCAGTTTGACGATCCGCGTCTCGGCGTCCTGACGTACCGTCAGCACCGCGTCGATCTCGCGGCGAACGTCGTCCAGGGCGCGCGCCTCGCGGTCGTACACCGTCGTGTCCGGCCTGCCGCCGCCCGGCGCCGAACTGCCCTCCGCGGCCAGCCAGAACGCCAGCGGGTCCGAGATCACCTGCTCGCGCAGTTTCGTCAGTATCCGCGTGATGCGCTCCAGGTCGTCGCCCGCGGGGTGCTCGCCGGGCCGCACGCCGACCGAATGCGCGAGCCGGCGGGTGCGCTGGAGTTCCGCCGCGAGCAGATCGATCCGGGCCGGCAGGGCCGACCAGACCGCGTCCGCGGCGACGACCATGTCCAGGCTCGTCGCGTACAGCTCGTTCATCCGGTCGACGAGGGCGGCGAGCGAGTAGCGCTCGCTGAGTTTCGTCGGACCGCCGTGCAGGGTGGGGGCGTTGGCCGTCGCCGTGGCGCTGCCCGCGACGGTGACCGAGTCGCCGTTCAGCAGCTCCGTCAGCTCCACCAGGTCCTCGCGGCTGGACCAGCGGCGGCGGGCCCGGATGTCGCGGGCGGAGCGCAGCGCGTCGGTGTACGCGTCGAAGTACGTCCACAGCAGCGTGATCGACGCCTCCGTGGACGTCCAGCGCTCCTGGGTGACGCCCGTGAGCTCGGCGCCCTCCAGGAGTCTGCGGCCCGCGTGGTCCTGCAGGGCGAGGAGCGAGGTCTCGATCGCCTCGTGCTCCGCGCCGAGCCGCGCCAGCGCACGGTCCACCTCGTCCCGGTCCATCACCGGCCCGGTGGATCCCGTGACGCCCATCGATCACCTCTCGCTGCGGTTGTGTGTCGCGTGCCGTCTGTCGTCTTCTGATGTGGGGTGTTCGCGGGTCCGGCAGGTGTCAGGTTGTGCGGAGGTACTGGGGTGCCGGCGGTTCCGACTTCTTCGCATCCTTGCCCAGTGTTGCCGACAGCCATTGGTCGTACGACGCCTGCCAGCCGTTCGCGGTGTCCTTGCGGTAGTCCACCAGGATCTGGTTGACCCGGCGCACCAGGTCGTCCGCGTCCTTCTTCATCGCCACGCCGTAGTACTCGGCAGTGAAGGCGTCACCCTTGAGCTGGACCGTCGGATCCTGTGCCGCCTGGCTCGCCGCGAGGGCGCCGTCGGTGACCACCGCGTCGACCTCGCCGAGCTGGAGCCGCACCAGGCAGTCGAGTTGGTTCGGGACGGTGGTGGAGATGTCGGTGCTGGCGGGCAGTTCGCCGGCCTTCTGGTCCGCCTCCAGCGTGGAGTACGCCGTGGAGCCGGCTGCCGTGCAGATCCTGCGGTCCGCGAGCGTGTCGTCGTAGCCCTCGATGGTGGAGGACTTGGGGGCCAGGACCTGCTGGCCCGTCTTGAAGTAGGGCGCGGAGAAGGCGACGTCGGCGATGCGGGCGCAGTTGATCGTCATCGTGCGGACGACCATGTCCACGCGGCCGTCCTGGATCGCCGGGATGCGCTGGTCGGTGGGGATCGCCTTGAACTGGACGGCGTCCGGGTCGCCGAGTATGTCCTCTGCGATGCGGTGGACCAGGTCGATGTCGAAGCCTTCGAGCTCCGCGGTCTTGCCGCTGTTGGGGTTGCGGTAGCCCCAGCGGTAGCTGTTCTGGTCGACGCCGACGATCAGCTTGCGCTTCTCGCCCTCGCGGTTCTTGATCGCCCGGATGGTGTCGCCGTCGGCGGAGGAGGGGGAGAGGGTCTGCTTCTCGGGGGCCTCGCAGTCTTCCTCCGCTGTGGTCTGGGCTGTCTGGGTCGCGGTGGTGTTCTGGCCGGCCGTGGTGGCCGTGGTGAGCGGCAGACAGAGGGCCACCAGCGCCACCAGGGCGCAGACGACTGCCATCGCGGTCACTCCGCCCCAGCCCCTGAGCGCGTCTCGCACGGTCGTTCCTCCCTTCGCCCCTGGCCCGTTCACCGGTACTCCGACAGCCTGCGGCCGATACCCAGGACCGCGCCCGCGGCGCCCAGCACCGCGAGTACCGCCGCTCCGGCCGGCATGCCCGTCAGCGCGTCGCGGCCGTCGCCGGCCGCGCGCCTGAACTCCGTCTCCTCGTGCGCGAGTGCGGTGCGCAGGTTCTCGTCGACGCTGTCGAAACACTCGCCCGTCGCGCCCTTGGTGCCGATGACCCTGTCCAGCGCCTGCTGGTAGTTGCCGTTCTCGTCCTGCTCGCGGGCCGCGGTGTGGCGTTTCTTCCACTCCGTCATGTTGCCCACTGCGGCGGTGACGGGGCGCTCCCCCGAGTTGTCGTCGGCGAGCTTCTCCGCTGCCGACAGGTGGGCGGCGAGGGCCTTGATCTCCGTGCCGAAGTCGTAGTCGTAGGCGTCGTAGGTCCGTTCGCCGACCTTCTTCGTCTCGGCGCCGCGGGCCACCAGGGTCAGGTTCTCGTTACCCCTGGCCTTGAGGGAGGCGATGCGCGCGTCGTGCAGGACGTTCAGGGAGCGGACGCCGTGGTCGTAGGAGTCGTCCAGGCCCGCGCGGGCGACGGTGTGGCCGACGACCAGCCAGAGGAGGACGACGGTGGCCGTGGCCGTGGCGGCCACCAGGCCGTGGTTCAGGACCCTGTTCGTCCGCCGGTAGTTGCGGTGCTGGGCCCAGGCGAGGGCGGCCAGGGCGGCGACTCCGAGGGCGATGGCCGCCCAGGGGTAGGGCGTGGCGTCCGCGTAGTCCGCGCTGAGGCGCTGGTTCTCCTTCTTGTACAGGTCCTCCGCCGCTGGGAGCATCTCCTGCTGCATCTTCTCGTTGGCGTAGCGCAGGTAGGCGCCGCCCACGGGGAAGCCCTGGCGGTTGTACGTGCGGGCGCGCTCCACGAGGCCCTTGTACTCCGGGAGGAGCCTGTTGAGCTTGGCGATCGTCGCCGTGGACGGGGAGCCCGGCTCGGCGTTGGCCGCGGCGTTGACGAGCTTCTCGGCGGCCGTGCGGATGTCCCGCTCGTAGCGGTCGCGGGTGGCGGCCGACTCCTGGCCACCGGCGAGGAAGCCGCTGGAGGCGGCGGTGTTGGCGTCCGCGAGGGAGCGGTAGATGTCGGCGGCGTCCGAGCTGAGGGGCTGGCTGCGGGTGAGGACGTCGTCGGCGGCGGCCGCGCGGTCGGTCATCTGCCAGGCGGCGACGGCTCCGAAGGCGATGACGAGGAGGGCCAGGAGGGCGCCGATGACGCGGAGGCGGCCGGGCTCGGTGGTGGCGGCGGAGCGGAGCTGGTCGAGGCCCTCGGCGAAGGCGGTGCGGCGGGGGGCCGCCGGGGGTGTCGAGGGCGCCGGGGTGTTTTCGGGGGACCGGGCCGGGGGTGCCGCCTGTGCCGGTACCGCAGGCAGGACGGGCAGGCCCGGGCCGGGTGGTGGCGGGCTGCTCTTCGGCGTGTACGTCACTGTGACCTCCCCCGTGGTCATCCGTCGCCGCAAGTATCGCTGCCGGGACCGACATCCGCACCGGCCTTGCCTGGATCTTGATCGGATCGCAGCGTGGAGCACCACCCCATGCACCACCCCTTGCCCAGGAACACGTACGGGGGGCTGGTTCGGTTCCCGGGGGTGGGGGTGTGTGCTTCGCCGTCGCGCCGTATTGGGTCGGGGCCGCGCCGGGGGGTGTCCGTCCCCGGAACGGCGCGATGGGGTCTCACGCCGACTGTGTGCCCGTTGACGCGCCAACCAGCTGCGGGCGGACACCCCCCCGACACGGCCCCTTCTCGCCCGTACGCGGGTGCGGGCGCGTCAGCTGTTGTAGTACGCCCGCAGCCTCTCCTGCGCTCCCTTCTGTGCTCCGGTGTGGTCAAAACCCAGCAGCGCCGCGCCCAGGACCGGGCTCGACGTCACCACCCGGGGTACCGCCTTCGGGGCGCGGGCTGTCAGCAAGTGCTCGATGTGGTCGTTGAGTTGGGGGTGCCGGGCGGCCAGGACGCCGCCGCCCAGGAGGACGGGGGTCTCCTCGGACAGGAGGTCCAGGCGGGCCAGGGCGACGACCGCCATCGAGACCACCTCCTCGGCCTGGCGTTCCACGAGCGTCCGGGCGATCGCGTCACCGTCGGCCGCCGTGGCGAACAGGACCGGGGTCAGTTCGTGGCGCCGCACTGTCGGGATGTGCTCCAGGTGCAGCGCCTCGATGAGGGCGTACACGGAGGGCAGGCCGAAGTGGGCGGGGAGGGTGTGGGACAGGGCGGTGGCGGCGCCGCGGCCGTCCTCCGCCCGGGACGCGTGCCAGAGGGCCTCCTCGGACAGGCCCCAGCCGCCGCCCCAGTCGCCCGAGACGCGGCCGAGGGCCGGGAAGCGGGCCGTGCGGCCGTCGCGCATGCCTACGCAGTTGATGCCGGCGCCGCAGACGACCGCCACTCCCCGCGGTTCGGTGACACCGGCCCGCAGGATCGCGAAGGTGTCGTTGCGGACCGTCACCGTCGTGCCCCACGCGCGTGCCCGCAGCGCCGCGGCCAGTCGCTCCTCCTCGACGGGGAAGTCGGCGTTCGCCAGGCAGGCCGAGACGTGGGTGACCGAGGTCAGCCCCGCGGTGGTGAGGGCCCGCGCCACCGTTTCGGCCAGGCCTTCCATCGCCGTGTGTACGCCGACGGCCGGTGGACGGAAGCCGCCCCCGCGCGCCGTGGCCAGGACTTCCCCGTCCGCCGTCACGATCGCGACGTCCGTCTTGCTGTTGCCCGCGTCGATGGCGAGGACAGGTGCGCTCAGGCCCACGCGAGGTGCTCCCGGTTGTGTGCGATCAGCCGGTCGGTGAGCGTCTCGGCGTACGCGTACTGGCCGATGAGGGGATGGGAGAGGAGGGCGCGGAAGACGCGGTCCCTGCCGCCGTGCAGGGCGGCCTGGAGGGCCAGGTCCTCGTAGGCCGTGACGTTGGCGATCAGGCCGGCGTGAAGCGGGTTCACGGGCTGTACGGGGAGGGGGGACGCGCCCTTGGCTCCCACCGCCGCCTGGACCTCGATCACCGCGTCGTCGGGGAGGAACGGGAGCGTGCCCCGGTTGTAGGTGTTCACCACCTGGTACGGCGTGCCACCGCCGCCCAGCAGGGCCGCCGCCAGGTCCACCGCCGCCTCCGAGTAGAAGGCACCGCCCCGCTGGGCGAGCAGCTCCGGCTTCTCGTCCAGGGCCGGGTCGGCGTACAGGGCCAGCAACCGGCGTTCCATCTCCGCTACTTCGGCCGCCCGGGACGGCTTCGTCCGCAGTTCCCGTACGACGTCGTCGTGCGCGTAGTAGTAGCGCAGGTAGTAGGAGGGGACCACGCCCAGGGTGTCGAGCAGGGGGCGGGGCAGGCGGAGGTCGGCCGCGATCGCGTCGCCGTACTCGCCCAGCAGGTGCGGCAGGACGTCCTCGCCCTCCGGGCCGCCCAGTCGTACTGCCGTCTCCCAGGTGAGGTGGTTGAGGCCCACGTGGTCCAGGTGGATCTCGGCAGCCTCCACGGACAGCAGCGCCGCGAACTTGCGCTGCAGGCCGATCGCCACGTTGCACAGGCCCACCGCCTTGTGGCCCGCCTGGAGCAGGGCGCGGGTCACGATCCCCACCGGGTTGGTGAAGTCGATGATCCAGGCGTGCGGGTTCCTGCGGCGCACGCGGTCGGCGATGTCCAGGACGACCGGGACCGTGCGCAGGGCCTTCGCGAGGCCGCCGGCGCCCGTCGTCTCCTGGCCCACGCAGCCGCATTCCAGGGGCCACGTCTCGTCCTGCTCGCGGGCCGCCTGGCCGCCCACGCGGAGTTGGAGGAGGACCGCGTCCGCGCCGTCGACCGCCCGGTCGAGGTCGGTCGTGGTGGTGATGCGGCCGGGGTGGGCCTGGCGGTCGAAGATGCGGCGGGACAGGCCGCCCACCAGGGCCAGGCGGTCTTCCGCCGGGTCCATCAGGACCAGTTCCTCGATGGGCAGGGTGTCCCTCAGGCGGGCGAAGCCGTCCACGAGTTCGGGGGTGTAGGTCGAGCCTCCGCCGACCACGGTGAGTTTCACTGAGCGGTCCCTCGCTTCCAGATGCCCGGGACGACGGCCATCGGCCGGGGGTCCGGGGGTTGCCCCCCGGGGAGATGCTGCATGTACGTCTAACCCTTTACTCCGGTGAGCGTGACGCCCTCTACGAACGCCTTCTGGGCGAAGAAGAACACGAGGATCACGGGGGCCATGACCAGCACGGTGGCGGCCATGGTGAGGTTCCAGTCGGTGTGGTGGGCGCCCTTGAACGACTCCAGGCCGTAGGAGAGCGTCCAGGCGCCCGGGTTCTCCGAGGCGTAGATCTGGGGGCCGAAGTAGTCGTTCCACGCGTAGAAGAACTGGAACAACGCCACTGCGGCTATGCCCGGTCTGGCCATCGGGAGGACGACCTTGAGGAGGGTGCGCAGGTCGCCGCAGCCGTCCACCTTGGCGGCGTCCACGTACTCGTCGGGGATCGTGGTGAGGAACTGGCGCAGCAGGAAGATGGAGAAGGCGTCGCCGAACGCCATGGGGATGATCAGCGGCCAGAGCGTGCCGGACAGGTCCAGCTGCTTCGCCCAGAACAGGTACATCGGGATGATGACCACCTGCGGCGGCAGCATCATCATCGAGATGACCAGCATCAGGGTCAGATTGCGGCCGCGGAAGCGGAACTTGGCCAGGGCGTAGGCCACGGGGATCGAGGAGACGACCGTGAGGACCGTGCCCAGGCCCGCGTAGATCAGGGTGTTCCGCCACCACGTGAGGAAGCCGGGGGTGTCGAAGACCTCGGCGTAGTTGCCCCACTCCCAGGTGTGCGGGATCAGGTCGCGGCTGAGCGCCTGGGTGTCGCTCATCAGGGAGGTGAGGAGGACGAAGACGAAGGGGAGGGTGAAGAAGAGGGCCACCGCGATGCCCAGGGAGTGGATCGCGATCCATTCGAGGAGCGCTCTGCGGTGGGCCGTGCGTTCCGCGAGGGAGGGCGGGGCCTTCAGCTCCGGGGGTTTGCCGAGCAGCTGAGTCATCGGTCACCTGCCTGGATCAGGCCGCCCCTGCGGCGCATCAGAAGTGCCGTGAAGGCCATGGAGAGGGCGAAGAGGACCAGGGCGACCACGCAGGCCGAGCCGTAGTCGAAGCGCTGGAAGCCCAGGTTGTAGACGAGTTGGGGGAGGGTGAGGGTGGACTTGTCGGGGTAGCCGGGCTCGAACTGGGTGCCCGCGCCCTGGATCACGCCCGAGGCGACCTTTCCGGCGATCAGGGGTTGCGTGTAGTACTGCATCGTCTGGATGACGCCGGTGACCACCGCGAACATGACGATCGGGGAGATGTTCGGGAGCGTCACGTAGCGGAAACGCTGCCAGGCCGAGGTGCCGTCGAGTTCCGCCGCCTCGTACTGCTCCTTCGGCACGTCGAGCAGTGCGGCCATGAAGATGACCATCAGGTCGCCGATGCCCCACAGGGCCAGGAGCGTCAGGGCCGGCTTCGACCAGGTGGGGTCGTTGAACCAGCCGGGGGTGGGGAGGCCGGCCTGGTCGAGGAGCGAGTTGACCGGGCCCGTGCCGGGGTTGAGCAGGAAGGCGAAGGCCATCGTGGCCGCCACGGGCGGGGCCAGGTAGGGCAGGTAGAAGAGGGTGCGGAAGACACCCGTGGCCGTCTTGATCCTGGTGATCAGCAGGCCCACGCCCAGGCCGAAGGCGACCCGGAGCGTGACCATGATGACGACCAGCCACAGGGTGTTGCGCAGGGCGGGCCAGAAGAAGGGGTAGTGCTCGAAGACGTACGTCCAGTTCTTCGTGCCCGACCAGACGGGCGGCCTGAAGCCGTCGTACCGCATGAAGGAGAAGTAGACGGTGGAGAGCAGGGGGTAGGCGAAGAAGACCGTGAAGCCGATCAGCCAGGGGGAGAGGAAGGCGAGGGTGCGCAGGGTCGAGCGGCGGTGTTTCGCCCGCAGGGTGCAGGTGGTCATGGCTTACTTCGCCTGCGCGATGTCCGTGTCGATCTGCCGAGCGGTTTCCCGAAGGCCCTTCTTCAGGTCGGTGGCCTTGCCGCTTTCGTAGTCGTAGCCGAACTGCTGGATCGTGGTGAGGTAGACGCCGCCGTTGACGGAGGCCGGGGCCGTGGTGGAGTCCGGGTTCGCGGCGATCTCCAGGAACGTCTTGAAGCGCGGGTCGTACTTCAGCTTCGGGGACTTCAGGGCCGCCAGCGTCGAGGGGACGTTGTGGATGGCGTTGGAGAAGTTCACCACCGCGTCCGTGTCCGTCGTCATGTACTTCACCAGCTCCCAGGCCGCGTTCTGCTTCTCGCTGGTCGCGGCGATACCGGCGATGGTGCCCGTGATGTAGCCCTTGCCGTACTGGTCGGCCTGGTCGTCGGGGACGGGCAGCGGGGCCACGCCGATGTCGAACTTCGGCTTGGTGTCCAGGGCCATGCCCAGGCGCCACTCGCCGTCGAGCTGCATGGCGACCTGGCCGGTGTGGAAGGGGTGCTTGGGGCCCCACTCGTCGCCGAGCCGGGAGCGGTAGGTCTCCAGCCTGCGGTAGCCGCCGAGAGTGTCGACCAGGTTCTTCTGGACCGTGAAGGCCTTGGCGAAGGCCGGGTCCTTCGCGACGTTCGACTTGCCGTCCTTGTCGAAGTACGTGGGGGAGAACTGGCCGAGGTAGTGCTCGGTGGTGGTCTCCCAGCCGTGGTAGTTCGGCATGAAGCCGAGCTGCTTGTAGGTGCCGCCCTGGGGGATCGTCAGCTTCTTGGCCACCTGCTCGAATTCCGACCAGGTCTTCGGGGGGCTCGTGATGCCGGCCTTCTCGAACGCCGTCTTGTTGTAGTAGAGGCCGTAGGCGTCGCCGAGGAGGGGGACCGCGCAGCGGTTGCCGTCGAACCGGGTGTACTCGTTCATGGCCTTCGGGAAGGTCTTCTGCGGGTCGATGCTTGACTTCTCGAAGAACGGGTCGAGATTCACCAGGGCGCCCGAGGAGCAGAATTTCCCGACGCTGTTGGTGGTGAACGACGAGATCACGTCCGGGGCCTTGTCGCCGCCGGTGCGCAGGGCCTGGTTCATCTTGTCGTCCGTCATGTTGCCGACGACGTCGACGTGGATGTTCGGGTGCGCCTTCTCGAATCCGGCGACCAGGTCCTTGACGGCCTTCACCTCCGACGGCGCGCTCCAGGCGTGCCAGAAGGTGACGGTCGTCTCCTTGGACGCGTCGTCGTCCGCGCCCGCGTCGGGCCGGCCGGTGCACGCGGTGGCGAGGAGGGCGAGAGCGGCGGAGGCGGCGAGCGCGAGAGTCGCGTTTCTGGATATTCCGGGCATGGCAGAGCTCCCTGAGGCACGGGGGAAGAAGGGGAAGACCGGGGAGGGGGTGGGATCAGCGGGAGGTGTCGAAGACCTCGTCGCGTGTGGTGGCGAGCGCGCTCTCCAGCGCGCCGCGCAGCACGGGGTGTTCACGGACGTCGCCCACGACCAGGCGCGGGCGGGACGCGGCCAGTTCTTCCAGTTCGGCCTGGACGAGGGCGCGCAGCGGCTCGCCGCCCGAGGTGAGGGACGTGCCGCTCAGCACGACGAGCTCGGGGTCTAGGACCGAGACCAGGGAGGCCAGACCGGTGGCCAGCCGGGTCGCGTAGGTCTGGAGGAGGCGGCGGTGCGGTTCGTCGTCGGTCTCCGCGGCCCGGGCCACCAGGTGTGCGGCGGCCTCGGCGTGCGGGCCCGCGGGGATGTCCTCGATGCCGAGTTCGCGGGCCAGTCTCGGGACGGCCTGGGAACCGGCCAGCTCCTGGTAGCCGCCGCTGTTGGCCTTGGTGACCTGGCGGACCAGGGGTGTGCCCGGCACCGGCAGGAAGCCGACCTCGCCGGCGCCGCCGGTCCAGCCGCGGTGCAGCCGGCCGCCGAGCACCAGGGCGGCGCCCAGGCCCTCCTGGTTCCACAGCAGGACGAAGTCCGTGTGGCCCCGGGCCGCGCCGAGGCGCTGCTCGGCGAGCGCGACCAGATTGACGTCGTTCTCGTACTCGAACGGCATCGGCAGGGCGGCGGCGAGTTCGTCCAGCAGGGTGGGGGAGTGCCAGCCGGGGAGGTGGGAGGCGTAGCGCAGGCGGCCGGTGGTGGGGTCGAAGGCGCCGGGGGTGCCGATGACGAGGCGGTGGATGTCGTCCCGGGCGAGACCGGCCGCCTTCACCGCGCCGTCCAGGGCGTCGGCGACCTGCTGGACGACCGGGGTGCCGGTGCGCCTGCCGGGGGTGGGCAGCTCGTGGCGGCCGACCGTGCGGCCGGTGATGTCGGCGACCGCGGCGAGGATCCGGTGGGGGGTGACGTCGAGTCCGGCGGCGTACCCGGCCGTGGGATTGACCTCGTAGAGCTGGGCGCCCGGGCCGGGGCGGCCTTCGGTGGTGCCGGTGGCCAGGACGAGGCCCGCCGCCTCCAGACGGGCCAGGAGCTGGGAGGCGGTCGGCTTGGACAGGCCGGTGAGCTTGCCGATCCGGGTGCGCGACAGCTGTCCGTGCTCCAGCAGCAGGTCCAGGGCGGCCCGGTCGTTCATGGCGCGCAGGACGCGCGGGGTGCCCGGCGTGCCGGCGGTTCCTGCCATGCGTGTCCACACCTGCCCTTCGGCTGCTCAGCTTCTCAGTGACCGGGGAGGGAAGTCCATCGCCCACTGTTAGGAAAGTTTCCTATTGGTGGGAGGAAGGTAGGCCCGGCGTCGGGCGGTCGTCAATAGGGGACGGCACGTCGTCATCCGGACATGCGGGAGGGCAGGCGTGAGGACGTGTGTCAGGGCATGTGAAGGGGGCGGCACCCGGCAGGACCGGATGCCGCCCCCTTTCCGAGGTGTGACGGCTACTTCGTGGTGCTCGTCGGAGCGGGCGGCGCGAGCGGAGACGCCGCCGCCGACTGCGGGGACGTCGCGTTCGCGTACACCGACGGGGCGGCCATCCCCGCCGTCGGGTCGACGGGCTGCTCCCCGGCCGGAGTCGTGGCGCCGCCGACGATCCGGATGCCCGCCGCGTCGAACGCCCGCTTCACCCGCCAGCGCAGCTCCCGCTCCACGGTCAGGGACTTGCCCGGCATGGTCTTGGCCGAGAGCCGCACGACCATCGAGTCCAGCAGCACGCTGTCCAGGCCGAGGACCTCGATCGGGCCCCACAGCAGCTCGTTCCAGGGCTCCTCGGCGTTCATCTTCCCGGCGACCTCGTCGAGCGTGGCCTTGACCTTGTCCAGGTCCTCGCCGGCGTGGACGGTGACGTCGACGTTGGCCGTCGCCCAGCCCTGGGAGAGGTTGCCGATGCGTTTGACCTCGCCGTTGCGGACGTACCAGATCTCGCCGTCGTCGCCGCGCAGCTTGGTCACCCGCAGGCCCACCTCGATCACCTCGCCGGAGGCGACGCCCGCGTCGATGGTGTCGCCCACGCCGTACTGGTCCTCCAGGATCATGAAGACGCCCGAGAGGAAGTCGGTGACCAGGTTGCGGGCGCCGAAGCCGATCGCCACACCCGCGACACCGGCGGACGCCAGCAGCGGGGCCAGGTTGATGTTGAACGCGGAGAGGATCATCAGGGCCGCGGTGCCCATGATGAGGAAGCTCGCCACCGAGCGCAGCACCGAGCCGATCGCCTGCGAGCGCTGACGGCGGCGCTCGACATTGACCAGCAGGCCGCCCAGAGGGCTACCGTCCGAGCTCTGCGCGGTGCGGCTCATCCGGTCGATGAGCTTGGTGATCGCCCGCCGTACCGCGACCCTCAGCACCGCCGCTATCGTCAGGACCAGCAGGACCTGGAGGCCGATCGCGAGCCATGTCGACCAGTTCTGCTCGACCCAGCCGGCGGCGTTCGTCGCGCTCTCCTGGGCGTCCTGGAGCGAGGGCACTCTCGGGGTCTGTGTGCCCGAGGGGGTCGGCGACGGTGACGGCGACGGACCGGCGGCGAGCAGGACGGCGGACAGGGACACAGCAGGTACCTCCAGGTGCAGCGGTCTGCCCCGGCGCGGTGGTTCAGGGGGGTCAAGGTCACGGCTGGGTCACCGAAGGGGCAGAACCACCACACTAACGGGGCATTGTGTGTGCTCTTGCGGGATGTGTGAAGGAGAGACCGTGCTCACCTGGGCTTGAACAGGCCATGGTCCGGGGGATGAATCAGATGTGGTCGAAAACACTCCCAGCCCGTTACGGGGACATGGTGGCGCTTCCACCAGGCATGAGGGGAGACTGGCTACGAATCGTCCCGGCGCGAGCCACGCGCCGCCGGCGTCCAAGGAGGCATCCGTGCCGCATGTCCTGGTCCTCAACGCGTCGTACGAGCCGCTAGGCGTCGTACCGCTCCGCCGCGCGCTCGTCCTCGTCCTCGAGAACAAGGCCGTATGCCTCGAGGAGTCCGGCGCCTATCTGCACAGCGCGACCGTCACAGTCCCCGCACCCAGCGTGGTCCGGCTCAAGCGATTCGTCCGGGTTCCCTATCGGGGGCCCGTTCCACTGACCCGCCGGGCGCTGTTCGCCCGCGACGGGGGCCGGTGCATGTACTGCGGTGGCGTCGCAACCAGCGTCGACCACGTCGTCCCGCGCAGCCGCGGGGGCAAGCACGTCTGGGACAACGTGGTGGCGTCCTGCCGCCGCTGCAACCATGTGAAGGCCGACCGGCACCTCTTCGAGATCGGCTGGCGGCTGCGCCACAAACCCGCCCCGCCGTCCGGCCTGGCCTGGCGCATCATCGGGACCGGCCACAGGGATCCGCGCTGGCTGCCGTACTTGCAGCCGTACGGCGCGGAGGACGCCATGGCCCGGATCGACGGCATTTCCGCCTGACGACGATCCGGGCCTTCGTATTGCCGCGTGCGGCCGGCCGGCCGGGGGAAGTCCTGTTCCCCCGGGCCGGTCCGACAGGGGGGAGTGCCCCTACGCGTACCGCAGTTCCCCCGGACGGACCGATCGGCGCAGCAGGGGCAGCGAGGTGGCCGCGGCCAGCAGGCAGGCGGCGTAGACGGCGACGGGGACCAGAACGATCGCCCAGGGGACCGGGCGGCCGGCGAGCAGCGCGTACCAGGTGCCGATGGCCGTCCCGCCCAGGCCCGCGAGCAGTACCGCGGGGGCCAGCGGCAGCGCGGTCTCCAGCAGCAGGGCCCGGCCGAGCACCGCGGGCGGCACCCCCGCGGCGGCCTGCGCGGCCAGACCTCGGCGGCGGGTCGCCAGGGACTCGGCGGTGCCGACGGCGAGGCCGGACAGGGTGATCGCGAGGGCGACCGCGATGGCGGCGCCGGTGAGGTCGATGCCGGTGGTGTAGTAGTCCGGGTTCTCGGTGAGGTTGTCGCGGGAGTGCACCGCGTCCAGGAACACCTGCCGGATGCCCATGAAACCGGTCCCGACGATCGTCACCAGCAGCATCGCCGCGTGCGTACGGGCAGCAGCCCAAGGGTCGTCGCGCAGCCGCTCCGCCGCGATCAGGGTCGCGGCCGACCGGGCCCGGACGGCGAGGACCCGCCCGGTCGCCTTCGCGGCGGCCCCGGAGAACCACACCGCGCCCGCGCCGACCGCGAGAACCACGCCCACCACCGTCAGCGGCAACCCGCCGTCCGGCCGGTTGGAAGCGGCCTGGGACGTGGTGGTCACGGCGAGCAGCGCCACCACCCCCACCAGCAGCACCCCCGCCAGGAACAGCAGCCCGGGCCCCCGCCCGCCGCGCGGCCCGACCCGGCGGACCCAGCCGAGGGGCGAGGCCACCACCCGGCGCAGCGCCAGCGCGCCCGCCGCAGCGCCCAGCAGCGGTACGGCGACGGCGACCAGGACGATCCCCGCCCAGGTCAGAGGCGTGGGCCGGTCCCACAGACGCAGCAGGAGCAGCACGGAGATCAGGGTCGCGACGGCCGAGCCCAGCAGACAGGCCGGCCCGGTCTCCAGCGCGGCGATCCGCCGCACCTGCCAGGGCGTGGCACCGGCCAGCCGCAGCGCGGCCAGCCGCCGGTCGCGGTGCACCGCACCGATCCGGGCGCACTGGCCGAGGAACCCGAGCACCGGCACGAGCAGGAGCAGCAGGCTGACGATCACGCCGGACCGTGTGCCGGGCTCGTTCAGCAGCCCCGCGGCGACGGGCACCCGATGCCAGCCGCGCAGTGACGCCAGGGCGACGGCGGCCAGCGCGAACCCCGTCGCGAGCGCCGCCCCGGTCGCCGTGAGCGCCACCCGCCACCACTCGCCGCGGCCGGAACCCCGGGTGAGCTCCCAGGCGAGGCGCAGATCGGAGCGCAGGGCTTTCATGCCGTCACCCCCAGCGCCGCGACGGCACCGTCCCGCAGCTGGACCTCCCGGTCCGCGTACGCGGCCACCCGGGCGTCGTGCGTGATCAGCAGGACGGCCGTGCCCGACTCGCGGGCCGTGTGGACCAGGGACGTCATGACCTGCTCCCCGGCCAGGGAGTCCAGCGCCCCCGTCGGCTCGTCGGCGAAGACCACCCTCGGTCCGGTGACCAGGGCCCGGGCCAGCGCGGCCCGTTGCGTCTGGCCGCCGCTCAGCTCGCCCGGCCGCAGGCCCTCCTGCTCCCGCACCCCGAACCGCTCCAGCCACTCCACGGCCCGGGCCCGGGCACCGGCCCGGTCGGTGCCGGCCAGCAGCAGGGGCAGGGCGACGTTGTCCCGGACCGTCAGCTCGGGGATGAGCTGCCCGAACTGGAACACCACGCCGAACTCGGTGCGCCGCAGCTCGCTCAGCCGCTTCTCGGGCAGGTCCTCCAGCCGCCGGCCGTCGTACGTCACCGAGCCCGCGTCCGGGCGGACGATGCCGGCCAGGCAGTGCAGCAGCGTCGACTTCCCGCTGCCGCTCGCGCCGGTCACGGCGAGGATCTCGCCGGAGTGCAGCTCGACCGACGCGCCGCGCAGGGCGGGGGTCGGGCCGTGCGCTTTGGTGAGGCCGGCGGCCGTGAGAAGGGGCACGGGTCTGCTCATGCTGGGTCGACCTCCGCGGTCAGGGTGGTGAGCCGGGCCGCCGTGGTGCTCATCCAGCGGAGGTCGGCGTCGAGGTGGTTGAGGGCGTAGTCCGCCGAGAGCACGGTCGCGAGGTCCGCGCCCCGGGCGGCCTTGACCGCCGTGAGCTCCCGCATCCGCTCCATGTGCGCGGCGCGCTGGGCGCTCAGGTACCCGGCCGGGTCGCCGCCCGAGAGGATCGCGACCACGACCTTGGCGAAGATCTCGTTCGCCACGAAGGGCGCGGGCGGCGCGATCTCCCCGGCCCAGCGGGCCAGTTCGTGCGTCCCCTCGCCCGTCGCCCGGTACGTCGTGCGCTCCGGGCCGCCGTCCGAGTCGGTGCCGTCGATCTCGGCGAGGCCGTCCCGCACGAGGCGCTGGAGGGTCGTGTAGACCTGCCCGTAGGCCAGCGGGCGGGCCTGCGGGAAGCGTTCGTCATGGCGTCGCTTGAGGTCGTAGCCATGGCTCGGACCTGTCGCGAGCAGGCCCAGCAGGATGTGGCGGGTGCTCATGGCGATCATTATGTACTGAGTACATGTACTGAGTGAATAGTGAACGGCGACCGAGTCCGTCTCCGCGCTTCGAAGGGCTCACTCCGAGACGGCGTACGCCTCCGCCGACCACAGCGAATACCCGTACGGCGTCGCCCGCTCGTCGCCCTGCACGCGCACGAAGCGCACGTCCCGCTCGTCGATGCGGACGTTCTCCCGGCCGCCCCGGCTGTCCCGGACCGTGGCGGCGGTACGCCAGCGGTGGCCGTCCGGGGAGACCTGGACGCGGTACGACGCGGGGTGGGCGTCCTGCCAGTGCAGCGCGACCCGGCCGAGCCGCGCCGGGCGGGCCAGCTCGACCTGCCACCAGGCGCCCTCGTCGACCGGGGACGACCAGCGGGTCTCCGGGTCGCCGTCGTTCGCCGCCGACGCGGGGAAGTCAGGCGTCTCGTCGCCCGAGGAGCGGGCGGTGCCGGCGCGGGCCAGGTCGGGGCCGCCGGTGGGCGGGACGGCGCGGACGGTGAGCGTGCGGTCCGCTCCCGCGAACCCCAGCCGGACGTCGTACGGCCGCATCGGGGTGCGGCGCTCCACGGTCACCTCGACCGGGACCTCCACCGTCGTGCCGCGCCGCACGGTCAGCTCGCCCTTCGGCACCCGGACCCGGACCCCCTCGGGCGCCTCGGCGGTGAGCCTGCCGCGGGCGTCGGCGGGGCGCAGCGACCCGAGCCGGGCGGTCAGCCGCTCCGTCCGGCCGGTCTCGAGGTCCGCCCGGTCGCGGGGCAGGCCGAGGGAGGTGGCGGGGGAGTCCGTGAACCAGGGGATGAGGTGGTGGACGCGGGAGGGTGCGGGGCCGGTGATCCGCAGGGCGTCTGCGCGCGCCGAGAGCCGCACCTCGGTCGCCCCGGACCCGTCCAGCCGGCCCGCCTCCCGCCAGCCCTGCCCCGGCACGTGCAGCTCGACGCCGCCCTCGGTGCCCGGCTCGGTCAGGGCCGTCACGGCGGTCAGCGCCCGGGGCTGCGGGAAGCGCAGGGTGCGGCCGTCGCCCGGATTGCGGGGCGGCTCGTGATGGATGCCCGACCAGGCCGCGTACGACTTCTGCGCCCGCTGCAGGAAGGGGTCCAGCACGTCCCTGCCGACCTCGACCGGCGCCGACTCCAGCCGGGCCCGCAGCGTGCCGAGCCTGCGGTACGCCGTCCAGGCCGCCGCCGCGTCCCCGGCGCGCTGCGCGTCCAGCATGCCGAGCGCGGCCGTGCCCGCCTCGCCGTAGGACGCCAGCTGCTCCGCCCAGGGGGCGACCTCGGAGCCGAGGCCGGTTCCGGACAGCCGCCGGGGCAGCTCGCGCAGCACGGTGAAGGCCTCCCGCAGCCGACGCGCGGCGTCGCCGCCGGTGCCCTGGCCGCCCGCCGTGCGGGACCGCCAGTACGCCTCGGTCAGCGGGCGCAGATACGCCGACTCCGAGTCGTCCAGGACCGACGACGCGTCGTTGCCGGCGAGCGCGGCCAGGGCCTGCTCGCGGCGCCGGTCCCCGCCCGCAAGGTCGGCGATCGCGGCGCGCCAGGACTCACCGGAGCGGTAGGCGCGCGGGTTCCAGGCGTAGTCGGCGGCGGTGAACAGCGGGATGCGGGACGCCTCCGGCTGCTGCATCGCGTTGGCGAGCAGGGCGGCCGAGCCGGTCGCGACGGCCGGCTCCCGGCCCCGGTACGGGCCGAGGAAAATACGGCCGGGGTCGTAGTCGTTGACCGGGTAGTTGTCCATCGTGACCAGCGGGTGCCCGAACGCCTCGCGGGCGTCGGCCAGTTCGCCGCCCGTGATGGTGCGGGGCACCACCCCGACGCCCGTCCAGGCGACCTCCACGCCCGCGGCCAGCTCGCTCGCCAGCGCCCGCCGGTAGTCGGTCGTGCCGTCCTCGTAGTACTCGGTCGGCATCAGGGACAGACCGGCGGCGCCCGGGTGCCGTGCCGCCAGGTGCCGGGCCACCGCGTTCGCCACCCGGGCCTGCGCCCGCGCCGCCGCCTCGGGGCCGGAGCCGAACCGGTCGGCGTCCGCCCCGCAGTGCCACTCGCTGTAACTGACGTCCTGGAACTGGAGCTGGAAGGCCCGGAAGCCCAGCGCCCACATCGCGTCCAGCTTGCGCGTCAGCGCCCGCACATCGGCGTCGGAGGCGAAGCACATGGCCTGGCCCGGGGCCACCGCCCAGCCGAGTGAGACGTGGTTGCGGCGTGCCCGCTCGGCCAGCTCCCGGAACCGGGTCCGCTGCTGCGCCGGGTAGGGCTCACGCCAGCGGGCCTGCCGGTAGAGGTCGTCCCCGGGGGCGTACAGGTAGCGGTTCTGCTTGGTGCGCCCCAGGAAGTCCAGCTGCGCCAGCCGCTGCCGGTGCGTCCAGGCGGTGCCGTAGAAGCCCTCGGTGATGCCGCGTACGGCGGTGCCGGGCCAGTCGCGGACGACGGCCGCGGCGATCGTGCGGCCGGGCCGCAGGAGCTGCCGCAGCGTCTGCACGGCGTGGAAGAGGCCGTCCTCGCCGGTGCCGGTGAGGAAGACGCCGTCCCGGCCCACGGACAGCTCGTATCCTCCGGCGGGCAGGGCATGGCGGTCGCCCCGGCGGACCGGCTCCGTCCGGGCCCGCACGACCAGGGCTCCCGGTCCGGCCGTGTCCGTGAACCGGCGGGCCCCGGCTTGCCGCAGCAGGTCGCGCAGGGCACCGACCGCATGGGGGTCCACCCTGCTCGAGCGAAGCCGAGAGCTTGGGGGAGGGTCCGCCGGGGCGTCGGTGATCAGCGCGACCTCGTCCGGCACCGCGACCGGGGCGCCGTTCGCGCGCAGGGACTGCGGCCGCGGCCAGACGGAGAGGCCCGGTCCGGCGGTGTCGGGGGCCGGTGTCGTGGTCGTGCCCGGGGCCGGCGGAGCGGCCATCGCGACGGGCGGGGCAATGAGACTCCCGGCGACGACGGCGACCGCCAGGGCCGCGGCCCGCTTCCCACGCCGCAGTCCCACAGGCCCCCTCCAGATGCGTTCGACCGGCGGAACGAGCCCACCACCCGTCCGGTGAAGGTGTCAACGAGAGTGGCCATTGTGGGTGAAATGCCGGAATCTTGACTGTGTGGAGGCGAGTGGAATGTGAGCAGAAGCACGATGTTCGGCCTGGGGCGTCTGCCTTCGCGTCGACTGGGTAGGGCTGCGATGACCCTTTGAAAGCCGTACTCGACGAGGAGGCCCCCGTGGCTGCGATGACTTTCCTCCCGCTCCCGGCCCCGTCCAAACCCGTGGCGGACCCGTCCGCCGACCTCGACGACCCCCACCATGCCGACCCGCGCTACTGCGTCTTCAGCTCCGAGAGCACCCACACCGAACTGCCGCTGACCAGCGAGCCCCCGCTGCCCGACGCCGAGCCCCTCACCAGTGAGCCGCCGCTCGCCGAAGCCGCCCCCCTGACCAGCGAGCCCCCGGCCTTCGTCCCGGACCTCACGAGGATGTAGATGACCGCACCCCGGCCGGCCGACCCGCCTTCCGAGGACCTGTCCCGCCTCGCCGCCCTGCACGGTGTCGCCACGTCCTACAGTCCGTCCCCGGACCGCACGGTCGCGGCCTCGGGCACCGCGCTCACCCTGACCCTGGCCGCCCTCGGCGTGGACGCGAGCACGCCAGGCGCCGTCCGCGCCGCGCTCGCGGCCCGGGAGCGGGAGCGAGGCGAACGGCTGCTGCCGCCGACCGTGGTCGGCTGGAGCGGCAGCCCCCCGGCCGCCCTGGCCGCGCTCCCCGAGGGAACCCGGCTGCGGATCGACACCGAGCAGGGCGAGAGCCGGGCCTCGGCGGACGGCCTCCCACCCGGCGTCCACCGGCTGACCGCCGCCATCCCCGACGGCCGCACCGCCACCGCCCACCTGATCGTCGCTCCACCCCGCCTGCCCACCCCCACCGGACGCTCCCGCGGACTCCTTGTCCAGCTCTACTCCCTGCTGTCCCGCCGCTCCTGGGGCATGGGCGACCTCGGTGACCTCGCCGAGCTGGCCGGCTGGGCCGGGCGGTCGCTCGGCGCCGGGTTCGTCCAGGTCAACCCGCTGCACGCGGCCGTGCCCGGAGCTCCCACCGACCCCTCCCCGTACCGCCCCTCCTCGCGCCGCTTCCCCGACCCCGTGCACCTGCGCATCGAGGACGTCCCCGAGGCCGCCTACGTCAAGGACCCCGAACGCCTGCGCGCCCTGCGGGAGAGGTCCGGCCGGCTGCGTGAAGCGGTGCTGCACCAGGGTGCGTTGATCGACCGGGACGCCGTGTGGGAGCTCAAGCGGGAGGCGCTGGAGCTGCTCGGCGAGGTCCCCCTCGGCCCCGGCCGGCGCGCCGCCTACTGCGACTTCCTCGCCGAGCAGGGGCAGGCTCTGGAGGACCACGCCACCTGGTGCGCGCTCGCCGAGGTGCACGGCTCGGACTGGCACCGCTGGCCGACCGGCCTGCGCGACCCGCGTTCGGCCGAGACCGTCCAGGCCCGCAACGGCCTCATGGACCGGATCGACTTCTGGTCCCGGCTCGCCTGGCTCACCGACACCCAGCTGACCGCCGCCCAACGCGCCGGGCGCGAGGCCGGGATGCCCGTCGGGATCGTGCACGACCTCGCGGTCGGCGTCCACCCCGGCGGCGCCGACGCCTGGGCGCAGCAGGAGTACTTCGCCGCCGGCATGTCGGTGGGCGCCCCACCGGACGCCTTCAACGCCCGCGGGCAGGACTGGGGCCTGCCGCCCTGGCGCCCCGACCGCCTGGCCGAGTCCGGCTACGCCCCGTTCCGCGAGCTGCTGCGCGCCCTGTTCCGCTACGCCGGCGCCCTGCGCATCGACCACGTCATGGGCCTGTTCCGCCTCTGGTGGGTCCCGCAGGGCCACCCGCCCACCGAGGGCACCTACGTCCGCTACGACGCCGAGGCCATGCTCGCCGTCCTCGTCCTGGAGGCCTCCCGGGCCGGGGCGCTCGTGATCGGCGAGGACCTCGGCACCGTCGAGCCCGGCGTCCGTGAGGCGCTGCGCGAGCGCGGGGTGCTCGGCACGTCGGTGCTGTGGTTCGAACGGGACTGGGAGGGCGACGGCCGCCCCCTGCCCCCCGACCGCTGGCGCGCCGACTGCCTGGCCACCGCCACCACCCACGACCTGCCCTCCACGGCCGCCCGCCTCACCTGCGAGCACGTCGAACTCCGCGACAGCCTGGGCCTGCTGACCCGCCCGCTGGAGGAGGAGCGCGCCGAGGCCGCCGCGGACGCGGGGGAGTGGCTGTCCCTGCTCTCCCGGCTCGGCCTGCTGCACGGCACGGGCGGCGGCAGCGACACGTCGTCGGAGGAGGCCGAGATCCAGGCCGTCCACCGCTTCCTGATGCGCACCCCGGCCCGCATGGTCGGCGTCTGGCTCCCGGACGGCGTCGGCGACCGGCGCCCGCAGAACCTCCCGGGGACCTGGGACCAGTACCCGAACTGGCGCCTGCCGATCGCGGACGCGCAGGGGCGGCCGGTGACGCTGGAGGATCTGGCGGCCTCACCGCGGCTGCACGCGCTGATGGAGGTGCTCGGGGACGGCGGCGCTTGAGGCGGAGGGCTCTTACGGCACCCCGGGCGCGCGTGCCCGGTCGGCGTTGGATACTTTGACACCGTGGACAAGAAGAACGCCCTGCGCGCCGGCGCCCTGGCAGCCGGTACGACGCTGATGATGCTGCTCATGTCGTCCCCCGCGAGCGCGCTCACCCGCGACGACGGTGACGACCCCGGCCCGGGCCTGAGCGTCATCGAGACGCTGGGCCTCTTCGTCGCGGCCCCGATCGTGCTGTACCTGGTCATCCACGGTCTGGTGATGATCGGCGACAAGTCGCACAAGAAGAAGGACCCGACCAGCTCCAACATCACCACCAAGGCCGACGCGAAGAGCGAAGTCAAGGCCTGATCAGCGTTCCTCACCGAGGGCGCCGCCGCGATGTCCGCGACGGCGCCCTCGGCGTGTCATGGCCTGTCCGTCCCCGCCAGTAGGTCCCGCAGCAGATCGGCCAGCTGCCCGGCCCGCCGTGGGTCCAGGGCGGACAGTGCCTCCGTCTGGACCGCCAGCCCCGCTGCGACCGCCTGGTCGACCAGCCCGAGGCCCGCGTCGGTGAGGGTGACGTGCAGCCCGCGCCGGTCGTGCGGGTCGGGGGAGCGGCGCAGCAGCCCCGCCCGCTCCAGCTTGTCCAGCCGTCCCGTCATGCCGCCGGTGGTGAGCATCAGCGTCGCGGAGAGCTGCCGGGGCGAGAGCGTGTAGGGCTCGCCGGAGCGGCGCAGGGTCGCCAGGACGTCGAACTCCCCGCGGGAGATGCCGAACCTCGCGTACGCCTGTCCCACCCGCTCGCCGATCGCGTGCGAGAGCCGGTTGATCCGGCCGAAGACCTCCATGGCGGCGGTGTCGAGGTCGGGCCGGACCGCCGCCCACTGGTCGATGATCGCGTCGACGGGGTCCTTGCGCTGCTCCGGGCGTTCGCTCATGCCGACGAGTATCGGCCGCCCTTCGGTCACCCGCAAGAAAGTAGCTTGACTGAAAGTTGCTTAGCGCTAAGCTACTTTCTACCGACCTACTTGAAGGGGCCCCGCCATGGCCACCTCCCGCGCCGCTCTCGTCACCCTCACCGCCCTCGCTCCCGTCTCCTGGGGCACGACCTACGCGGTCACCACCGAGTTCCTCCCGCCCGACCGCCCCCTGTTCACCGCCCTGGCGCGCGCTCTGCCCGCCGGCCTGCTGCTGCTCGCCCTCGCCCGGGTGCTGCCGCGCGGCGCCTGGTGGTGGAAGGCGGTGGTGCTCGGCGCGCTGAACATCGGTGCCTTCTTCCCGCTGCTGTTCCTCTCCGCGTACCGGCTGCCCGGCGGGCTCGCGGCGGTCGTGGGGTCGGCCGGGCCGCTGTTCGTGGCCGGCCTCTCGGTGCTGCTGCTCGGGCAGCGGCCGTCGGCGCGCACGCTGGTGGCCGGGGCCGTGGCCGCGTTCGGTGTCAGCCTCGTCGTGCTGCGGGCGGCCGGGGCGCTGGACACGATCGGCCTGCTGGCGGCCGTCGCCTCCACGGCGTCGATGTCGACCGGCACCGTGCTCACCCAGCGCTGGGGCCGCCCCGAGGGCGTCGGACCACTGGCCCTCACCGGCTGGCAGCTCACCGCGGGAGGCCTGCTCATCGCGCCGCTCGCCTTCCTGGTGGAAGGTGCGCCACCGGCACTGGACGGCCCCGCGGCCGGCGGTTACCTCTACCTCGCCGTCGCGAACACGGCGGTCGCGTACTGGCTGTGGTTCCGCGGCATCGGCCGTATGACCGCCACCCAGGTCACCTTCCTCGGCCCGCTCTCCCCGCTGACGGCGGCCGTCGTCGGATGGGCGGCGCTCGGGCAGGCACTGACGCCGGTGCAACTGGTCGGCATGGGCCTGGCGTTCGGCGCGACGGTGGCGGGGCAGTTCGTCACCCGGACGCGTACGCCACGAGCCCTCGGCCGCACCGGGAAGAACGCTCGCATCGAGGCGATGGACGTCCGGGACGGGGCGTTGCGACGGTAGAGGTGGATGTTCGGCCGCGGTGGCCCCGGGCCGTGCCCGCGCCCTCCCGGCCGGTCCCGCCCCTGCCGCCCCGCCCGGACCGGGGACAAGCGAAGGGGCGCCCGGCACACGCCGGGCGCCCCACTGCTTGCGTGGCGGGTCAGCGGCCGGCCGCCGCGTCCGCCCGCTGGGCCCGCAGGGCGCGCTCGACGCCCGCGCGGGACTCCGAGACCAGCCGGCGCAGGGCCGCGTTCGGCTCGGCGGAGGTCAGCCAGGCGTCCGTCCTGTCCAGCGTCTCCTGGGAGACCTGGACGGCCGGGTAGAGGCCGACGGCGATCTGCTGGGCCATCTCGTGGGAGCGGGACTCCCAGATGTCCTTGACCACCTCGAAGTACCGGTCCGCGTACGGGGCGAGCACCTCGCGCTGGTCGGTCTGGACGAAGCCGCCGATGACCGCCTCCTGCACGGCGTTCGGCAGCTTGTCGGAGTCCACGACCGACGCCCACGCCTCCGCCTTGGCCTCCGGCGTCGGACGGGCCGCCCGGGCCGTGGCCGCGTGCCGCTCACCGGCGGCCGTGCGGTCACGGTCGTACTCGCCCGCGATCTCCGCCTCGTCGAACCGGCCGACCGCCGCGAGCCGCTGCACGAACGCCCACCGCAGCTCCGTGTCGACGACCAGGCCCTCGACGGTCTGCGAACCGTCCAGCAGCGCGTCCAGCACGTCCAGCTGTTCCGGCGTGCGGGCCGTCGCGGCGAACGCGCGCGCCCACGCCAGCTGGTGGTCGCTGCCCGGCGCCGCCGCCCGCAGGTGCGCCAGCGTCGCGTCGGTCCAGCGGGCCAGCAGCGCCTCGCGGGCGGCCGGGTCGGCGTACAGGTCGATCGCCAGCTTCACCTGGCGCTGGAGCGACTGCACCACGCCGATGTCCGACTCCTTGCCGATGCCGGACAGCACCAGGGCCAGGTAGTCACGGGCCGCGAGCTGGGCGTCGCGGGTCATGTCCCAGGCCGACGCCCAGCACAGGGCGCGCGGCAGGGAGGACTCGAAGTCGCCGAGGTGCTCCGTGACGAAGGCCAGGGACTGCTCGTCCAGGCGGACCTTCGCGTACGACAGGTCGTCGTCGTTGAGCAGGATCACGGCCGGGCGGCGCTTGCCCACCAGCTGCGGCACGGCCGTCAGCTCGCCGTCCACGTCCAGCTCGATGCGCTCCTCCCGGACCAGCTTGCCGCTGTCGTCGTCGAGCTCGTACAGACCGACGGCGATCCGGTGCGGGCGCAGCGTCGGCTCGCCCTTGGCGCCGGCGGGCAGGGCCGGGGCCTCCTGGCGGATCGCGAAGGAGGTGACGACACCGTCCTCGCCGGTCTCGATCTCGGGACGGAGGACGTTGATGCCCGCCGTCTCCAGCCACGCCTTCGACCAGGCCTTCAGATCACGGCCGGACGTCGTCTCCAGGGCGCCCAGCAGATCGGACAGGCGCGTGTTGCCGTACGCGTGCGCCTTGAAGTACGCCTGCACGCCGCGGAAGAACTCGTCCTCGCCGACATACGCGACGAGCTGCTTCAGTACGGAAGCCCCCTTCGCGTACGTGATGCCGTCGAAGTTGACGAGCACGTCGTCCAGGTCGTTGATCTCGGCCATGATCGGGTGCGTCGACGGCAGCTGGTCCTGCCGGTACGCCCAGGTCTTCATGGAGTTGGCGAACGTGGTCCAGGAGTGCGGCCAGCGCGACTCGGGGTGGGCCGCCTGGCAGGCGATCGAGGTGTACGTGGCGAACGACTCGTTCAGCCACAGGTCGTTCCACCACTCCATGGTCACGAGGTCGCCGAACCACATGTGGGCCAGCTCGTGCAGGATGGTCTCCGCGCGCACCTCGTACGCCGCGTCCGTCACCTTCGACCGGAACACGTACTGGTCGCGGATGGTCACCGCGCCCGCGTTCTCCATCGCGCCCGCGTTGAACTCCGGCACGAACAGCTGGTCGTACTTCTGGAACGGGTACGCGTAGTCGAACTTCTCCTGGAACCACTCGAAGCCCTGCCGGGTCACCTCGAAGATGGCGTCCGAGTCGAGGTACTCGGCGAGGGAGGGCCGGCAGTAGATGCCGAGCGGGACGGACCGGCCGTCCTTCTCGTACACACTGTGCACCGAGTGGTAGGGGCCGACGATCAGCGCCGTGATGTACGTCGAGATCCGCGGCGTCGGCTCGAACTTCCAGACGCTGTCCTGCGGTTCGGGCGTGGGGGAGTTGGAGATGACCGTCCAGCCCTCGGGCGCCTTCACGGTGAACTGGAAAGTCGCCTTCAGGTCCGGCTGCTCGAAGCTCGCGAAGACCCGGCGGGCGTCCGGCACCTCGAACTGGGTGTAGAGGTAGGCCTGGTCGTCGACCGGGTCGACGAACCGGTGCAGGCCCTCACCGGTGTTGGTGTACGCGCAGTCGGCGACGACCCTGAGGATGTTGCGCCCGTGGAGCAGGCCGGGCAGGGCGATCCGGGAGTCCGCGAAAACCTCGGCCGGGTCGAGGGAGTCCCCGTTCAGGGTGACCTCGTGCACGGCCGGCGCCACCAGGTCGATGAACGACTCCGCGCCGTTCTCGGCCGTCACGTCGAAGCGCACCGTGGTCACCGACCGGTAGGTGCCGCCCTCCTGCGCGCCGGAGAGATCGAGTTCGATCCCGTACGACTCAACGGCGAGCAGCTGCGCCCGCTGCTGCGCCTCTTCGCGGGTCAGGTTTGTGCCAGGCACGCGGTCATCTCCTCGTTATGGGTGGGTTGCGCCATCTTTCCACGGCGGTGCCGCGTCAGGCGACGTCCCGGGCGTCTCCTAGGGATACCCCTCGGGAGGGCAGGGTCCGGGCGGACGCGCGCACCACCGCCGACCTCCTCCGTCCCGGTGCCGGACCGGACCGAGCGCCGACTCGGGCGCACACCCGGCCTCGTCCGCAGGGGGCGTCCCCGTCTCCGCCGGCCGTCCTGAGCGGGGGAACGCGACGTCCGGATCCCGCCGGTGCCGCTCCCTCGCGCGAGGGAGTCTGACGAGCATGACGACGACCACGTACGCGGCACGCCCCATCGCCCCGCGCGCCCTGAAGGAACTGCGCACGGCGGACGACGCCGGCCGCCCGGCGGAGCCCTTCACCGACACCGAAGGCGGCGCCCCGCTCCGCTGCTGCCTGCGCCGCAGCGAGCCGGGCGAAGTCATCGCCCTGGTCTCCTACGCGCCCCTGCGGCGCTGGGCGTCGGAGACGGGCGTCACCCCGGGCGCCTACGACGAGCAGGGCCCGGTCTTCATCCACGCCGGGGAGTGCCACGGCCCGGCCGGCGACGCCCTCCCCTTCACCGGCGCCCACCGCACGGTTCGCCGCTACTCGGGCGAGGGCCGCATCCTGGGCGGCCGGCTGGTCCGGGAACCCGGCGACTTCCCGCAGGCCTTCCTGGAAGCGTTCGACGACCCGGCCGTGGCACTGGTCCACGTCCGGGCCGTCGAGTACGGCTGCTTCCTCTACGAGGTGCGCAGGGACTAGCCCTTGAGCTCCGCCGCCACCAGCTCCGCGATCTGGATCGCGTTCAGGGCCGCGCCCTTGCGGAGGTTGTCGTTGGAGACGAAGAGGGCCAGGCCGTTGTCCGCCGTCTCGTCGCGGCGGATGCGGCCGACGTAGGACGGGTCCTTGCCGGCGGCCTGGAGGGGGGTCGGGATGTCGGAGAGCTCGACGCCCGGGGCGTCCTTCAGCAGCTCCGTCGCGCGCTCCGGGGAGATCGGACGCGCGAAGCGGGCGTTGACCTGGAGGGAGTGGCCGGAGAAGACCGGGACGCGCACACAGGTGCCGGAGACCTTGAGCTCGGGGATCTCCAGGATCTTGCGGGACTCGTTGCGGAGCTTCTGCTCCTCGTCGGTCTCGTTCAGGCCGTCGTCGACGATGCTGCCCGCCAGCGGCAGCACGTTGAAGGCGATGGGGCGCTTGTAGACGCCCGGCTCGGGGAAGTCGACCGCTTCACCGTCATGGGTGAGCTTGTCGGCATCGGCGACGACCTTCTGCGTCTGGCCGTGCAGCTCGGCGACGCCCGCGAGCCCGGAGCCGGAGACCGCCTGGTACGTGGCGACGACCAGGGCCTCCAGGCCCGCCTCGTCGTGCAGCGGGCGCAGGACCGGCATCGCGGCCATGGTCGTGCAGTTCGGGTTGGCGATGATGCCCTTGGGACGGTCCTTGATCGCGTGCGGGTTGACCTCGGCGACGACCAGGGGGACCTCCGGGTGCCTGCGCCACGCGGAGGAGTTGTCGATCACCACGGCGCCCTGTGAGGCGACCTTTTCGGCCAGTGCCCGGGACGTGGCGCCGCCCGCGGAGAACAGCACGATGTCCAGGCCGGTGTAGTCGGCGGTCGCCGCGTCCTCCACCGTCACACCGTCCAGCTCCGTCCCCGCGGAACGGGCCGAGGCGAACAGGCGCAGCTCCGTGACCGGGAAGTTCCGCTCCGTGAGGATCCTGCGCATGACCGTGCCCACCTGTCCGGTGGCTCCGACGATTCCGACCCTCACGGTGACTCCCTCTCCTGCGTCTCTTCACGTGCTCGTTGCTTGGCCGAGGCTTTTCCATCATGCGGCCGACCACGGCCCGCCTGTCCACTTCTTTGCCCGGTCTGCCCGGAGAGTGGGACGGTCTGTCCCGCTCCATGGTTGCGGACCTGCGGTGTCGACCCCGCTGAGCTGGAGGAATTCGTCCGGCAGGGGTCGTGCGCCGCAAGCTCGCCTGCCCATGCCGGTCCCGGCCACACGGAAGTGTGATGTACGCCTCTGTCGCCCCGGCCGGCACCGGCCGGGAAAACGGCCGAACGTTCCGGGCCGTGCCGGCGTCGTAGGAGAAACACGGTGAGGGGGGTGGCTTGTGCTGCTGCGCGGAAGGGCACGGCGCGGCCGGGAGGCGCGTGCCGCGACCGGCGACGATCCGGTGAGCGAGGCCGATCCGCTGGACGCGGCACAGGAGCGCCGGGTGCGGGCTGTGCTCGCGCTCGGCGGGGTGCCGCAGGCGGACCTGCCGGACGGGGTGCAGCAGGTCCGCCTGCGGCTGCTGGAGCGGGCCGCGAGCGGCCGGGAGGCGCCGCGGGACGTCTCGGCGTGGGCGGCGGTCGTGGCCTCCAACCTGGCCATGGACTGGCACCGGGCCAAACGCCGCCAGGAGCGGCTCGGCGAGCGGCTGGCGGCCCTGCGCCAGCCGGCGCACCCCTCCGGCGAGGACAGCAGCGTGCTGTCCGTCGCCGTCGCCCAGGGCCTGGACGAGCTGCCCGACGCCCAGCGGCAGGTCGTCGTCCTGCGCTTCTACGCCGACCTGCCGGTCCGGTCCATCGCCGAGCAGCTCGGCGTCCCGGAGGGCACGGTCAAGAGCCGGCTGCACACGGCGGTACGCGCCCTGCGCGCCCGCCTGCACGAGGACGAGGTGGTGTGACGTGACCGCCCGGAACGACGACGACCGGTGCCGTGGAGAGCGTGACGGCGGTGGTGAGTACGACGGCATGGACGCGCTGATGGCCGTGCTGGCCGGGGGCCCCGTCCCGGAAGAGGCCCGCCGGGACACGGCCTTCATGGCAGCCCACGACTCGGCTGAGGCGGATGTGGCACTGCTCCGGCGACAGCTCGGACTGCTCGGGGACACGCTGGCGCGACCCACCGAGGAGCAAGCCGAAACCCCGGCGGGGCGAACCACCCCACTGGGGCCGACGTCCACACGACCGGAGCCGGGCGGGGTGTCCGCGGGGCGTGGGAGCGGCGGCGTGGAGGTGTCCGCGGTCGCCGGTGGCGGGGGTGTGGCCGATCCGGGTGGGGGCGGTGGTTCGCCGGTCGTGTCGTTGGCCTCGCGGCGGCGCACCCGGCCCAAACCGCTCGTCGTGGCCGTGAAGGGCCTCGTAGCGGCCGTCGGTGCCGGTCTCGTGATCGGCATGGGCTGGCTCGTCACCCAGAGTGGCGGCATGAGCGCCGGGGGCGACCAGGGCGGGTCGGCCGCCGACGGTTCCGTCGCCCGGCCGCAGACCGGTGAGGACGCCAAGCTCGGTCACGCCGGGTACCTCGCCTGCGCCCGGATCGTCGTCGAGGGCACCGTCACCGGGGTCGAGACGGTCCCCGGCACCGGCCAGGACCGGATCGCCCTCGATGTGGAGCGGTACTACAAGCCCGCCAAGGGCCGGACGCGGATCACCTTCCTCCTCGGGGCCGGCGTCGAGCCCCGGCTCCGGGCAGGTGATCACGCACTCGTCGGCATCCCCGACGGGCAGGCCGAGCCCGACCTGTGGACGACGGGGGAGCAGGAGATCGCCCGCGACCGGGCCTGGATCACCGCCGCCCTGCCCGCATCGCGGGCGTTGCCCTGCCGGTAACAGAAGAGGGCGGGCGTCCGCATGGACGCCCGCCCCACCGATGCCGCGATACCGCTACGGCAGAACCTTCTCGATCTTCACGCTGCCCAGGCCCGCGACCGTGCCGCGCGCGTTGACCAGCTGGACCTGGCCGAAGAACTCACGCCCCTCGGGAGCGGCCGCCGCGGCGGTGACGCTGCCCGAGACGGTCGCCGAGTCGCCCGTGCCGAGCTTCACCGGCGCCGAACCGTCGACCGTCACGCTGCCGAGCGAGGGGGAGAAGAACACGTCCTGGTAGTCGTACTCCGTGGTGCCGGCCGGCACCGAGTAGCCGACGACCTCGATCGTGTAAGCGCCCGCGGCCGGGGACGGCACGGACACCGACTCCTCCGAGTCGCCGTCGGCGGAGCTGCCGACCTGCGTGCCCGCCGCGTCGTACACGGCGAGGTCCAGGTCCGCGGCGTTGTCCGAGACACCGCCGATCGCGACGTCCAGCGACTTCGCGCCCGCGGGCACCTCGACCGTGGTGGTCTGCGTCTCGCCCTGCTTGACCGAGGGGCGGGCCGTCTTGGCCGAGCCCAGCGGGCCGCCCACCAGCTTGCCGTCGAGCGCGGCGAAGCCGTTCGTCACCTTCCAGGAGGCGGCGGCCGGGGTGCCGACCTTCGCCTCGGGGACGGTCACGGTCTCCGGGGCGAAGGCCGCGCCGAGGACGGCGACGTCCAGCTTGTACGGGTTGTCGAGCAGCGGCGACGTACGGCGCGACTCGACCTCGATCTCCCACACGCCCGGCTGCGGGTCCGCGTACGAACGCAGGTCGGGGCGGCAGGTGTTGGCCGGGTTGGAGTAGTTCGGGTAGCAGTTGATCGTCGACGTCGGGTCGGACGGGACGCCGTACGGGTGGATGGAGATGAACCGGGTCTGGCTCTTGTCCTTCAGCCCGCTCATCGCGACCTCGAGGGTCTTCGCGCCCTCGGGGACGGTGACGAAGTAGTGGTGCGAGCTGTTGCGCTGCACCGAGTCCTTCGCGGAGGTCGTGAACTTCAGCGGCGTGGAGACCACGACCGTGCTGAGGACCTGGCGGTCGATGCCCTCGGTCTTCGGGTCGTCGACCTCCAGGATCGCGCTCTTGATGCCCGCGGACTTCGGCGCGGCCTGGACCTTGACGGTCACCGGCTGGTTCAGCGGCAGCTTCACCTCGTCGGAGCCCACGACGCGGAACGTGCCGCCCGCGTTGTTCTCGAAGTGCAGCTCGTGCCGGATCGCCTTGTCGGCGCCGGACGTACGGGTGATCGTGATCTCGTACGTCTTCTTCTGGCCGGCCTTCAGGCCGCCCTCACGGTCGTAGAGGCCCGTGCCGAAGCC
Source organism: Streptomyces flavovariabilis (assembly GCF_000725785.1). Taxonomy (NCBI): domain Bacteria; kingdom Bacillati; phylum Actinomycetota; class Actinomycetes; order Kitasatosporales; family Streptomycetaceae; genus Streptomyces; species Streptomyces flavovariabilis. The sequence goes on from NZ_JNXD01000001.1 coordinate 243,890, forward strand.
CGGGGTCTTCAGGAACTGGTCCATCGCGGTGTCGACCGGTGCCTTGACCGTGTACGCGTGGGCGGTGGCGTCGTCGCGGATGGCGTCCCAGGCGTCCCCGATGTTCATGAGGCCCACGCCCTCCTCGTACGCCTGCACACCCTTGATGTGGTCGGCGGTGGAGGTGAGGGCCGTGCGCAGGGTGGCCGGGGTGAGGTCGATCTTCTTCTGCTTGGCGGCCGAGATCAGCAGCGCCGAGGCACCGGCGGCCTGCGGGGAGGCCATCGAGGTGCCCTGGAGCATGCCGTAGCCGGCCGGCAGGGAGTAGCCCGCCTCGGCGACCGGCTGGCCCGGCATCCAGGTCTGGATGGTGTTGACCGCCGCGCCCGGGGCGACCAGGGTCGGCGTGAAGCCGCCGTCCTCACGCGGGCCGCGCGAGGAGAACGGCATCATCGCGTACTTCTTCTCCACGACCGAGCCGTAGTTGGCGGCCCAGGTGTCCTTGGAGACGGACGCGCCGACCGAGATGACCTTCTCGGCCAGGGAGGGGTCGCCGATGGTGTTGGCGCCGGGGCCGGAGTTGCCCGCGGAGATCACCAGCTGGACGCCGTAGGTGTCGATGAGCCGCGTGTACAGCTCGGCGCGCGCGTTGTTGCCGTCGTTCAGCGCCGGCAGGCCGCCGATGGACATGTTGACGATGTCGACCCCGCGCTTGGTGACGAGGTCGATCATGCCCTCGGTCAGCGCCACGTTGGTGCAGCCGCCGGACCAGGTGCAGGCGCGCGAGGAGACCAGCTTGGCGCCCGGAGCGGCACCGTCCATCTTCCCGCCGAACAGGCCGTTGGCGGCGGTGATGCCGGCGACGTGCGTGCCGTGCTCGGACTCGATGACGCCGATGTTGACGAAGTCGGCCTTCGCGCCCGCCGCGTTGACGACGACGTCCTTGCGGATCTCGACGACGAACGGCTGCCGCTCGGCGATGTCCGTCTTCGGGTCGTCGGTGCCGAAGTACCCGACCTGGAAGCCGTCCTTGTACGGCTTCATCGGGGTGTCGTCACCGAAGTCGTTGTTGTTGTTCAGGTCGACCCGGACCGTGCCGGCCGCGGCGTCGTAGAGCACACCCCAGGAGTCGGTGGTGTCGCCGTCGCGGTTCGCGTCGCCCGCCGCGTCGCCGCCGGTGGTGTACGACTCCAGGAAGGTGCTGACCTTGTAGGAGCCCGCCGGGGCCGTCCAGGTCTTCCCGCCGTGGGTGAAGGTCGGCCCGGACACCGAGGCGGTCATCGGGCGCCAGGTGCGGTCGCCGTCGACGAGGGGGTCGGTCGCCGTCACCCAGTCGACGATCTTGCGTTCGCCGGTCGTCGTCTTCTGCAGCGCCGGGTGGCCGAGGTCCACGCCGGAGTCGAGGATGCCGATGGTGACGCCGCGGCCGTCCGCCTTCGGGTGGTCCTCGACGAAGTCGACCGCGCCCGTCTCGAAGGACGGGTTGTACGGGTTCTCGGCCGGGGTCTTCTTCCCCGGCGCCGGGTAGGTCCCCTTCGCGGCCTTGGCGCCCTTGGCGGTGTCCGCGCTCGGCGTCGGGTCGTCCAGCGGGATCTCCTCGCGGAGGTCGATGCCGTGCACGGAGGACAGCTTGGCGGCGGCGGCGATCGCCGAGTCCGCCTTGGCCGTCGGGACGGTGGCGCGGACGTAGCCGAGCTTGTCGTCGGCCCGGCCCACCAGGCCGCCCTTGACCGCGTCCAGCTGCCCGGCGACCTGCTCGGTCTTCCCGGGCGCGGTGGCGATCATCATCGTGACGGTCTTGTCGCCGTCGGCCTTGGCCTCCGCGAGCAGGTCCGCGTCGTCCGAACCGAGCTTGGCGGGCGCGGACTTGACGCCCGGGTCGGCCGGGGCGTCCGTGCCGGGTCCGTCGGCGGAGAAGGCCAGGGGAATCGGCCCGGCCGCGGAGAGCGCGGCGACGAGACCGGCGGCCACGGCGATGCGCGCCACACGTCTCGGGCCCGATATCTGATCGCGCGGGGTGGGAGGGGTCATCGGCATCCCTTGTAGGTAAAGGAACGAGCGGGAAGCGACCGGGGCCGATCGGTCCTGGTCGCAGACGGTCCGAACGGCAAGCCCGGACGATCGCACAGCTTTACGCAAGGGGAAGTTCTTTGGGGAGGGTTGACCGAAACGAAATGGATGTATGGGGAAAACCCGCGATGCGATTTGTGGTCATCAGTCCTGAAGGTGGCGAAGAAATCGGTTAACGTCCCGGAGTGCGACAGAAGTTGAGGGTGGCGGCCTACGCCATATGCGTCCGGGACGGACAGATCCTGCTCGCCCGCTCGCCCGCCCAGGACGGCACGCCCGAGTGGGTCGTGCCGGGCGGCGGCATGGAGCACGGCGAGGATCCCTACGACACCGTCCGGCGGGAGGTGGAGGAGGAGACCGGGTACCGCATCGAGGTGACCGGACTGCTCGGCGTGAACTCCTTCCACCGCGTCTTCCGCAACGGCTTCGGACCCGCTGTCGATCATCACGGCGTCCGGTTCGTCTACGAGGGCCGGATCATCGGCGGCGAACTGCGCAACGAGGTGAACGGCTCCACCGACCTCGCCGCCTGGCAGGACCTGGACGCGGTGCCCGCTCTCGTCCGGGTGCCGATGGTCGACATCGCGCTGCGGATGTGGCGCGAGCGCCCGGTCACCGGACGGCTGGCCGACGCCCCGGAGTAGGTGCAGTACCCCGGAAGATGAACGCCGCGTGACCGGCTCCGGGCCGTATCCGGAGCAGGCGACGACGCGCAGGGTAGTCCAAGATCCACGTACGGTGATCGGCGCTGCCCGTTGCCGCCTCGTTTACGCGCAGGTCATTCCCGGTGCCAACGATCGAGTATGAGCGGGGTGTTCACGTCGTGAACGCCCCGCGACCACTGCCGACGCGTTCGCACTCGGGGAGAGAAGCGCATGTCGCGCACACGCTCAGTCGCCGGCTCCGGCCAGGGCATCCACCGTCGTTCCGTCCTCGCCGCCACCGGCGCTGTCGCCCTCTCCGGAGGCGTCGGCTACGCCCTGCGGCCCAGCGACAGCCAGGCCGCCACGGGCACCGAGAAGACCACCGCGGCCGTCGCCGCCTCCTCGCGCCAGGCACCCGCCGCACCCCTGGCCCCGTACACCAAGGGCACCACCGTGGCGTCCGTCGCCGCCCCGCGCGGCGGCTCCGGCTACCGGCGCCTGGGCGACGGGCCCGGCTGGCAGCGGGTCGTCCGCTCCGAACTGGCCGCGCCCCAGTCGGGCCGGGCCGGCCGCCGTACCGCGCTCGCCGCGTTCGTGCAGCTCACCGACCTGCACATCATCGACGCCCAGCACCCGCTGCGCCTGGAGTACCTGCGCTCGGCCGACATCCACGCCTGGCGGCCGCACGAGGCGCTGACCGTGCAGGGCGCGATCGCGCTGGTGGAGCGCATCAACGCGCTGCGCGGCGCCCCCGTCACCGGCGCCCCGCTGCACTTCGCCATGACCACCGGCGACAACACGGACAACAACGCCAAGTCCGAGCTGGAGTGGTTTCTGAAGATCATGAGCGGCGGGCGCATCACGCCCAACACCGGTGACCCGCGCCGGTACGAGGGCGTCCAGAACAGCGGCCTCAAGCAGTACTGGCAGCCGGACGCCGCGGTCCGCGACAGCGACAAGCAGGCCGGCTTCCCCCACCTCGACGGCTTCCTGCGGGCCGCCATCCGGGAGGTGCGCAGCCCCGGCCTCAACCTGCCCTGGTACTCCACCGTCGGCAACCACGACTCCCTGCCGATGGGCTGCTACGCCTCGCACGGCGACTCGTACCTCACCGAACTCGCCGTCGGCGGCAAGAAACTGATGAACGTGACCGCGGCCGAGGCGCAGCGGCTTCAGGCGCAGATCAAGAAGGCCCGGGACCCCGAAGGCGTCCGCTACCACGACTTCCTCAAGTCCCACGACCGCGGCATGCGTTCGGTCACCCCGGACGAGAGGCGCGCCCCCTTCACACCGGCCGAGTACCTCGAGGCGCACCTGGACCCCGCCTACCGCGGTGTCGGCCCCGCCGGCCACGGCTACTCCTCCGCCAACCTGGACACGGGCACGCAGTACTACGCCTTCCGCATCTCCGACGACGTCATCGGCATCAGCCTGGACACCACCGACTCCGGCGGCCACTACGAGGGATCCATCGGCACGGCCCAGATGAAGTGGCTCGACAGAACGCTGCGGGACAACAAGGACTCCTACGCGGTGATCTTCAGCCACCACACCAGCAAGACCATGACGAACACCCGCCGCGACCCGGCCCGCCCCGACGAGCGGCGCCACAACGGCCAGGAGGTCCTCGCCCTGCTCGGCAGTCACCCCGGGGTGCTCGCCTGGGTGAACGGGCACATCCACAAGAACGTCATCACGCCGCACTCCGCGTCCGGCGGGCGCTCCTTCTGGGAGATCTCCACGGCCTCCCACGTCGACTTCCCGCAGCTGGCCCGGGTCATCGAACTGACCGACAACAAGGACGGCACGATCTCCCTGTTCACCACCCTCGTGGAGTCCTCGGCCCCGCACAGCACGGACTTCTCCGACCTCTCCCAGACCGGCCTGGCGGCCCTCTACCGCGAGCTGTCCCTCAACGCCCCCGGCGCGAGCACGACCCTCGGCGGCGACCCGGAGGACCGCAACACCGAGCTGGTGCTCAAGAAGGACTGAATCCCGCTCAACCGTCCGGGACCTGATCAACCCGGGGCCGGGCGGCCGAGGTACGGCTCCGGCCAGATGGTCTCCAGCTCGGCCGACCTGACCCGCTTCTACTCGGCCCTGCTCGGTGGCAGGCTGCTCCCGCCCGAGCAGCTGAAGGCGATGAAGACCACGGTCGACTCCAGCCGGGAATCCAGCCGCTACGGTCTCGGGCTCGTCGACCGCAAGCTCAGCTGCGGCGTCCACGTCTGGGGCCACGACGGCGGCATCAGCGGCTCCACCTCGGACGCCGTGACGACCGGGAACGGCCGCCACTCCCTGGCCGTCAACTTCAACGGGGACTGGTCGGGCAGCACCGACGCCATCATCGAGGCGGAGTTCTGCGGCGAGTAGGAGCGGCGTCGCCGGGTTCCACCCGGTGAGATGCTTGCTCACGCTTCGAGAAGAACGGCGGCAAACTCCATCCCTCGGCTGCCCGGCTACGAACCCATGTCAGGCAGAGCACGCGATTGTCGGCAGCCGAGGGGGTCCCGATGGCGGGACAGCAGCTCCGGGAGGCGGCCGGGGGCCTCGTGGAGGAAGCCCGGCCCCGCGAAGCGCCGCCGGATCCCGCGGTGTCCGCTGCCGCGGAGCGGCTCGCCGGACTGCTGGCGGAGGCAGCCCACCTCGACGAGGTTCCTCTCGACAGCGACTTCTTCGATGATCTCGGCGCCGATTCCCTGGTGATGGCGCACTTCTGCGCGCGGGTCAGGAAACGGCCGGACCTGCCGCCGGTGTCGATGCGCGACGTCTACCGGCATCCGACCGCCCGCGGGCTGGCGGCCGCACTGCTCGACAGCACCCCGCCGCCACCCGCATCCCGGACGCCCGGCCCACCGGCACTGCCCGGGGCCCGGGCACCGGCACCGGCACCGCCGACGGGCCGCCCCCACCGCGTGCTCTGCGGGGCACTCCAGCTTCTGGCCTTCCTGGGCTACGCCTTTCTCCTCGCCACCGTCACCGCCCAGGGTTACGAATGGATCTCCGCGCACACGCACCTGGTGGACGCCTACCTGCGGAGCGTTGTCTTCGGCGCCGTGCTGTTCGTGGTGCTGTGCGCCCTGCCCGTGCTCGCCAAGTGGCTGCTGATCGGCCGGTTCACACCACGGCGGTTCCGCGTCTGGAGCCTCACCTACTTCCGGTTCTGGCTGGTCAAGACGCTGATCCGGTCGAGCCCGCTGGTCCTGTTCGCCGGCTCGCCGCTCTACCCGCTCTTCCTGAGGGCACTGGGCGCGCGGATCGGCACAGGAGTGACGATCCTGTCGCGCAGCGCCCCCGTCTGCACCGACCTGCTGACCGTCGGCGACGGCACGCTCGTCCGCAAGGACGCACTGATCAGCTGCTACCACGCGGCGGACGGTGTGATCGAGACAGGGCCGGTCACCCTGGGCCGGGGCGCGGTCGTCAGTGAGGTGACGGTGCTGGACATCGGGACCCGGCTCGGCGACGGATCCCGGCTCGGGCACGCGTCCTCCCTGCACACCGGCCAGGCGGTCCCCGACGGCGAGCACTGGCACGGCTCTCCGGCCCAGCCCGCGGACGACGACGTCCCGGCGGTGGAGCCCGCCCGGTGCGGCACCACGCGGCGAGCGGTCCACGGCGTCCTGCTGATGCTCACGGTGCTGCTGGTCTACGTGCCGCTGGCGGTGGGCTGCCTGGACGTGCTGCTCTCCCGGATGCTGGAGGGCTCCGCGGTACTGAAGGGCGGGGCGACGGTGCTCTACGTCGACCTGCTGGTGGTCACCGCCGTGGTCTTCTTCGGCGGCGTGATCGCCGCTCTCGTGGTGCTGGCCACCGTCCCACGGCTGCTGGGCGGGTTCGTCCGGCCCGGCCGGACCTACCCGCTCTTCGGCTTCCACTACTCCGTGCACCGGACGATCGCCCTGTTGACGAACAGGAAATCCTTGACGCGTCTGTTCGGAGACAGCAGCTGCATCGTGCACTACCTGCGCTGGATCGGCTATCGCCTCTCACCCGTGGAGCAGACCGGCTCGAACTTCGGCACCGCGGTCAAGCACGAGAGCCCCTACCTGAGCTGGATCGGCACCGGGACCATGGTCGCGGACGGACTGTCCCTGATGAACGCCGAGTACTCCAGCACGTCCTTCCGGCTGTCGCCGACCGCGATCGGGGCGCACAACTTCCTCGGGAACCGGATCGCCTACCCCGCCGGCGGCCGGACCGGCGACAACTGCCTCCTCGCCACCAAGGTGGCGGTCCCCATCGGCGGACCGCTCCGGCACGACGTGGGCCTTCTCGGCTCTCCCTGCTTCGAGATCCCGCGTTCGGTGGCGCGCGACAGCACCTTCGACGAGCTCAAGGACGGCAGCGGTCTGCGCCGGGCTCTCGCCGCCAAGAACCGGCACAACGCCGGCACCATGGCATGCCACCTGCTCACGGGATGGCTGTACTTCTTCTGCGTCGCCCTGCTGTTCGCGCTCGCCGCGAGCCGGTACCCGGCGTGGGGCACAGCGGTCCTCGCTGCCGCCAACGCCGTCGTGCTGCCGTTCACCTTCCTCTACTACATCCTCCTCGAGCGGGCCGTCACGGCGGCGCACCCCCCGGAGCCGCTGTTCTGCTCGATCTACGACCGTCGTTTCTGGCGTCGTGAGCGGTACTGGAAGGTCCCGTCCGAGACGTATCTGCACATCCTCGACGGCACGCCGTTCAAGGCTGCCGTGTGGCGCATGCTGGGCGTCCGGATCGGGACGCGGGTCTTCGACGACGGCTGTGCTCTGACCGAGCGCCGCATGGTCGCCATCGGGGACGGCTGCACCCTCAACTCGGGCAGCGTCCTGCAGTGCCACTCCCAGGAGGACGGCACGTTCAAGTCGGACCGCGTCGCGCTCGGGGACGGCTGCACCCTCGGCGTCGGAGCGTTCGTGCACTACGGAGTGACGGTCGGCGACGGCGCCGTGCTGGCGGCGGACTCCTTCCTCATGAAGGGCGAAACGGTCCCCGGGCACACCCGATGGCTGGGGAATCCGGCCCGCCCGGCGCCCGACGAAAACGGAGGTGCGCACTGATGGCACCCACAGCGACCGACGCCCACATCCCCGTTTCCGACAGCCGGGCCGAGGGCGGCTTCACGGCCGTGCCCCGATGGGCGAAGGAGCCGATGCCCGGCACCGGGGAGCACGTCAGGCGCATCCCCGGCGCAGTGACGGCGGCCCTGCGTGTGCGGGCCCGTGAATTCGGTGTGCCGCTCACCGCGATCCTCCTCGCCGCCCATGCCAAGGTGCTCGCCCTGCTTTCCGGCGACCCCGAGGTGCGCAGTGGCTACCTGGCCCGGGGCCGGACCGGGCCGGTGCCCTTCGAGCTGACGGTCGGGCCCGGCACCTGGCGCCGGCTGGTGCTGGAAGCCCACCGGGCCGAGGCGGTGGCGTGGTCGCCCGGGGCCGGCGCACCGCCCCCGGCCGGCCTGGAAGCGGTGTTCGCCCCGGCCGGGCACGAGGCCACCGTCCCGGTGGACGGCAGTGTGCTGCTCGGCGTCTCGGCGGGTGAGGAGGCCGGTCGGCTCGCGCTGCGCCTGCGGCACCGGACGGACCTGCTGGACGCGGACTCGGCCACCCGGATCGGGGGGTACCACCTCGCCGCACTGGAGGCGATCGCCGCCGACCCCGACGCCCCCCACGACCGGCGCAGCCTGCTCTCCGCGGACGAACTCCGCTTCCAGCTCGACGGGCTCGCGGGCCCGCGCCGGACGCTGCCGGACCGCCGGTTCCACGAACTGTTCGAGGAGCGGGTGCGCAAGGATCCGGACGCCGTCGCCGTGGTCCACCAGGGCCGCAGTCGGACGTACGCGGACCTCAACAGGCGGGCCAACCGGCTGGCCCGCGCCCTGCTGGCCGAGGGGCTCGGCCCCGAGGACACGGTCGCCGTGGTGACCGAGCGCGACCTCCACTGGGCGGCCGCCGTGCTCGGCGTCCTCAAGGCCGGCGGCGTGTACCTGCCCGTCGACCCCCGTCACCCCCCCGGCCGCATCAGCGCGATGCTCACCCGCGCCGACTGTGCGTACGTCGTCACCGAACCGGACAGCACCACGCAGCTGGACCGGGCGCCGGCATCGCTCCCCGGGGTCCGGCGGCTGCTCGTCCCGGACATCACCGAAGCGGCCGCCGACGGATCGGACCTCGGCCTGGACATACCGGCGGACCGGCTCGCGTACGTCTTCTTCACCTCCGGATCCACCGGAGAGCCGAAGGGCGCGATGTGCGAGCACGCCGGTCTGCTCAACCACCTGTACGCCAAGATCGACGATCTGGGCATCGGCGAGGGCACCGTGGTGGCGCAGACGGCCTCGCAGTGCTTCGACATCTCGCTGTGGCAGTTGCTGGCGGGGCTGCTGACGGGCGGGCGGACGCTGCTGGTCGAGCAGGACGCCGTCCTCGACGCGGACCGGTTCCTGGACAGGATCACCGGGGGCCGCGTCAACGTCCTGCAGCTGGTGCCGTCCTATCTCGACGTCATCCTGTCCGCGCTGGAACGCCGCCCGCGGGACCTGCCGGACCTGCGGTGCCTGTCCGTCACCGGCGAGGCGCTGCGAGGGGAGCTCGTCCAGCGGTGGTTCGCCACCGGTCCCGCCGTGCGGCTGGTCAACGCCTACGGGCTGACCGAGACGTCCGACGACACCCACCACGAGGTGATGGACCGGGCGCCGGGCACCGATCGGATCCCGCTCGGCCGGCCCATCGCCAACGTGCACCAGTACGTCGTCGACGAGAACCTGCATCCGGTTCCGCTCGGCGCCCCCGGCGCCATCGTCTTCTCCGGGGTCTGCGTCGGTCGCGGCTACATCAACGACACCGAACGCACCCGCCTCGCCTTTCTGGCCGATCCCCACCGCCCGGGCCAACGGCTCTACCGCGGAGGCGACTTCGGCCGCTGGCGGCCCGACGGAAAACTGGAGTTCCTCGGCCGCACGGACGCGCAGGTGAAGATCCGGGGGTTCCGGGTCGAGATCGGCGAGGTCGAGAACACGCTGCTGCGGATGCCCGGCGTCACGGACTGCGCGGTCGTGGTGACCGGCGCGGAGGACCACGGCCGCCAGCTGGCCGCCTTCTGCACGAGCGACTGCGCCGTGACCGCCGAGGACCTGCGGGAGCGGCTCGCGGAGCTGCTTCCCGCGTACATGGTCCCGGCGTCCTTCCACCGGTTGGACCGCCTGCCGCTCACCGCCAACGGCAAGACCGACCGCAAGGCGCTCACGGCGATCGCCGAGGACCTCGGCCCGGCCCGGGACTCCCACGGAGCCCCGCGGACACCGGCCGAACGGCGGCTCGCGGCCGAGTGGGCGTCGGAACTCGGCATACCGCCCGGACGGATCCGCCGTGAGGACAACTTCTTCGATCTGGGCGGCACCTCCCTGTCAGCGGTACGGCTCGCGGTCGCGCTGGACCGGGTGATCTCCCCGCGCGACCTCGCCGGCCGCCCCGTACTGGCCGACCTGGCCCACCTGATCGACACCCGGACCGCCGGAGAACCGTGACGGACACGAGGAGATTCGAGAGGAGATCGACATGCTGTCGGCACTCTTCCGCAGGAACAGGGCCACTACGGCACCGGCTCCGGACGGCCTACCGATACTCGACGCCGAAGACACCCCGGACGCCACGGACGCGGCGGCCTGGACGGCCGGCCGGCGGGACGCGCTGCGCGAACTCGTCGCCGAGCACGGGGCGCTCACCGTCCGGGGCCTCGGCCTGCGCACCCCGGCCGACGTCGGGTCGGTCCTCCACCGGGTGGCCGAGCGCCCCGCGCCGGAACGTGAGGCGTTCGCCGCCCGCGACCGCCACGCGGACGGCGTCTACTCGTCGTCGGCATGGCCGCCTCACCAGCCCATGTGCATGCACCACGAGCTCAGCTACGCCGTCCAGTGCCCCGGCCTGCTGCTGTTCGCGTGCCTGGAGCCGCCCGTCGAAGGCGGTGCCACCGCGGTGGCCGACGCGACCGCCGTGCTGCACGCGCTGCCCGCCGAACTCGTCGACCGTTTCGCCCGGCAGGGCTGGCTGCTCGACAGGGCCTACAACGAGGGGATCGGCGCGACACTCGGTCAGTCCTTCGGCACCGACGACCGCGGCGAGGTCGAGGCCTACTGCCGTGCCCACGCGATCGACTGGTCCTGGCAGCCGGACGGTTCGCTGCGGACGCGGCAGCACCGGCCCGCCGTCGTGCGGCACCCGGTCTCCGGCCGGCGCTGCTGGTTCAACCAGATCGCGTTCCTGAACGAGTGGACGATGGCACCCGAGGTCAGGGAGTTCCTGGTCGAGGAGTACGGACCGGACGGGCTGCCCTTCAACACCCGTTTCGGCAACGGCGATCCGGTGCCCCCGGACGTCGTCGAGCAGATCAACAAGACCTACGAAGCCCATACCGTACGCCGGTCCTGGCAGCGCGGGGACCTGATGCTGGTGGACAACATCCGCACCGCGCACAGCCGGGAGGCGTACCGGGGGCCGCGGAACATCGTGGTGGCGATGGCCGACCCCGTGCGTCCCGGCCTTCCCGGACCGCAGGTGGGGAGGGAGGCGGCATGACCACCCTGCACACCGTCCCGCAGACCGCCCGGACGGGCACCCCCCTCGTGCCGTCCTTCGCCGTCATCCCCGGAAGCCAGGTCAAGGAGGTGCTCCAGGGCCGTGAGAAGACCGTGGTGGAGGTCGTCGAGGCGACGTACCGCCTGCACGGCGCCGGCCGTACGGTCAACCCGCCGTCCTCCTTCCTGCGCTTTCCGGACCGGCCGACGGCACGGATCATCGCCCTGCCCGCCTCGCTCGGCGGCGAGGGCCGGGTGGACGGCCTGAAATGGATCTCCAGCTTCCCCGGCAACGTCGCCTCGGGCATCCCCCGGGCGTCAGCCGTCCTCATCCTCAACGACCCCGCCACGGGCTACCCCTTCGCGTGCGTGGAGAGCTCGATCATCAGCGCCGCCAGGACCGCGGCGTCCGCCGCGTCGGCGGCCGACCGGCTCAGCAGGGGGCGAGTGCGCCCCGCCCGCCTGGGGTTCGTCGGCGCGGGTCTGATCGCCCGTTACATCCACACGTACCTGGAGGGCACCGGCTGGTCCTTCGACACCATCGGGGTGCATGACCTGTCCCCCGACAGCGCTGCCGGCTTCCGCACCTACCTGGAGCAGTCCGGGGCCGTCGGACGCGTCACCGTGCACCGCAGCGCCGAGGAACTGATCCGCCTCAGCGACCTGATCGTCTTCGCCACCGTCGCCGACCGGCCGCACATCACCGATCCGTCGTGGTTCCGGCACAACCCGCTGGTGCTGCACGTGTCGCTGCGCGACCTCGCGCCGCAGGTGCTGCTCAGCGCCACCAACGTCGTCGACGACATCGACCACTGCCTCAGGGCCGCCACCTCACCGCACCTCACCGAACGCCTCACCGGCAACCGCGACTTCCTGCTCGGCACGCTCGACGACGTGATGGCCGGCCGCGTGACGGTTCCGGCCGACCGCCCGGCGGTCTTCTCACCGTTCGGCCTGGGCGTGCTGGACCTCGCGGTCGGCTCCTACGTCTACGGCGAAGTGGCCCGCTCCGGCGAACTGCAGGTCATCGACCACTTCTTTCACGAGCTGAGCCGGCACGGCTGAGGACGGCATCCGTCCGCCGTCCGGCCCTGGACGAGGAGAACATCGTGCCAGTCATATCCGTCCCCCACGCCTTCAACGAGGAGGACCTGTACGTCGACCTCGAGCCGATGACGGGACACCGGCTCTTCCTCAAGTGCGAGGGCTTCAACTTCGCCGGTTCGATCAAACTGAAGGCCGCGACCGAGATGGTGGAATCCGCCGAGCGGAGCGGGACCCTCAGGCGGGACTCGGTCCTGGTGGAGTCCTCCTCCGGCAATCTCGGCGTGGCGCTGAGCATGATCGCGGCGAGCAAGGGCTACCGCTTCGTCTGCGTGACGGACTCCCGGTGCAACCTGGCCACCCGGCTGATGATGGAGGCCCTGGGCAGCCAGGTCCACGTCGTCTCCGACGAGCACGCCACGGGCGGTCTGCTGGGCGCGCGGCTCGCGTACCTGCGAGGTCTGTGCGCCGCGGACGACCGCTATGTGTGGCTGAGTCAGTACACCAACCCCGACAACTGGAGGGCGCACTACTTCAGGACGGCACCGGCCATCGCCCGCTGGTTCCCGTTCCTGGACGTCCTGTTCATCGGGGTCGGCACGACCGGCACCCTGATGGGCTGCGCCCGCTGGTTCCGCTCCTGGCACCGCCCGGTGCGGATCGTCGCGGTGGACAGCGTCGGCTCCGCCATCTTCGGCGACCCGCCCGGACGGCGGATGATCCCCGGCCTGGGCATGAGCGTCCGGCCTCCCCTGCTCGACGAGAGCTACGTCGACGAGGCGGTCCGTGTCGAGGAGGCCGATGCCATCCGTACCTGCCGGACCCTGGCGAGGCGGGGCTTCCTGTTCGGCGGGTCGACCGGCACGGTCGTGAGCGGGGCGACGAGCTGGCTCGCCCGGCACGGAAGGCCGGGCCTCACGCCCGTCGCGATCGCCCCGGACCTCGGTGAGCGCTACCTCGACACGATCTACCAGAGCAACTGGGTGGAGGCCCTGTACGGCGGTGACGCCATCGCGGACCCACGCGCTGTGCGAGCGTCCTCCGACTGACGGAAGGCGGCGCTGCCATGTGCCTCCTCCCCGCGAGACCGGTCCTGCGTCCCGAGCGGCTCACACCCGGCGTCTGGGCCCGGCTCCCGGAGCCGCCTCGCCCCGGCCGGCCCCGACTGTGGCTGGCACGTGTGGAGGACCTCAGCGGCGCCGTGGCCCCGCTCGCCGGCGTGCTGCTGGACAGCGGGGAAAGAGCGCGGGCCGCGGCACTTCACCGGATGGCGGACCGGGACGGTTACCGGGTCGCCCATGTGTGCCTGCGCATGCTCCTGGGTGCCTACCTCGGCGTCGAGCCGTCGGACGTGACGCTGGTTCGGCGGCCCTGCCCCGTGTGCCGGGCCCCGCACGGCCGTCCCGACGTGCCCGGCGTGCCCCTGTGCTTCTCCCTCTCCCGTACCGCCGGTTTCTGTCTTCTCGCCTTCGCGGACACGGCGGTCGGCGCGGACATCGAGCGGCTGCCCGCCGATGACGTCGTCTCCGCCCTCACGGCGACGCTGCATCCCCGGGAGGCCGCCGGGCTCGCCGCGTGTCCGCCGGACCGGCGTCCCGCCGCCTTCGCCCGCGTGTGGACACGCAAGGAGGCGTATCTGAAAGGGCTGGGTATCGGCCTCGGACGTGACCTCCGCCTCGACCACGTCGGTGTCTCCGCGCGCGGCCCCTGCCGGATGCCGGGCTGGGCGGTCGCCGACGTGGCGGTGGACACGGGGTATGCGGCTGCCGTCGCGGTGGCGGAGCCGTGATACGGCAGGCCGTACGACGGCTCGGTGGACGGCGATGCGCTGGGCGTGCCGGTGTCGTCATGCCGGGACGGAGATGACGCCGACGGGGTCGGTGGTGGGCCGGCGCGAACCGCCGGCCCGTTCCACCGTGAGGCAGACGGCTGTGGCCCCGTCGAGGCGCCCGTCCAGGACATGGGCCTGACGTCCGCCCGTGGCGGACAGCAGTCCGGCCGGCCGGTACTGCCCCGATTCGGCGTACCAGAGTTGGTAGACCCGGTCGCCGGTGAGCGGCGGCAGCCCTGCGGCGACGAACGCGGCCCGCCCCCGCGCTCGGGAGGCGACCACGCTCGCGGTCCCGCCGCGCGCGAGCTCCTCGGTGCTGATCGTGGCGTCGGAGGCGGCCAGGACGTCGGAGAGTTCCCGGTATCCGGCTCGGTCCTGGGCGGACTGCTCACGCGCGGTGTCGGCCTCGGAGCTCTGCCACCAGGCGACACCTCCGAGAGCCGCGGCTGCCGCCACGGACGCGGCCAGCGCCAGCCGGAGGCTCCGTTGCCGGGGCCGGCTCCGAGACGCGATGGCGACGGACCGGTCCTGACGTACGGTGACGATCTGGTCGAGCACCCGGCGGCGCAGGTCCGCGGAGGGTGCCCTCGTTGCGACCGCCCCCAGTCGAACGGCTGCGCCGGACAGCCGTTCGACCTCCAGACGGCAGGGGGCGCAACCGGCCAGGTGCTGCTCGAAGGCGGCCGCCTCATCGGCCGGCAGCGCGTGCAGCACAAACGCGCCGGCATCGAGGTGGGGGTCGTCCGTGAGGTTCACGAGCCGGCCTCCATACAGTCGTGCAGGCGCTGCAGCCCCTGACGCATCCGCGACTTGATGGTTCCCGCCGGCGTGGAAAGCGCCTCGGCGACCTCCGCGTACGTCAGCCCCTCGTAGTAGGCGAGCACCAGGGGCAGCCTCAGCTCGCGGGCCAGCTGGGCCAGACAGCGAAAGACCACCCGCTGCTCCTCCCGCACCTCGACCTCTTCGGCGACGATGTCGAAGGCCCGTTCCTGCTCCCGGACCGCGGCGCGCAGTTCGCGGGCGCGGCCCGCGGCCACGGACCGTACCCGGTCCACCGCGCGGCGGTGCGCGAGGGTGAGCACCCAGTTCCGGGCGGCTCCGCGCGCCGGACGGAACCGGTCGGCGGTCCGCCACACCTCCACCATCACGTCCTGGGTCACCTCCTCCGCCTGGGCCTCGTCCCTCACCACGCGGCAGGCCAGTCCCATCACCGTGTGCGCCAGGGCGTCGTACAGTCCGGCGAACGCCTGTTCGTCGCCGTCGGCGGCGCGGACGAGCAGTTGGTCCAGCCTGGGGTCGTCCGGGGCCTCTCCTCGCCGCCCTTGCGTGTCACCCTCCCTCCGAGCTCCGGTTCCTCGGTCCATCGCGCCTCCTCGGCTCAGCTCGACACTGGCCCTTTTCCCCGCCGAGCGCATCCGCTCCAAAGCCGTCCGTCTGACAGATTCACCTGCCTGCCGCAGCCGGAGAGGCGGTGTGTTCCCTCTGTCCGTTGTTCGGAGCTGTCGTCGTGACGGATCAAGATCGGCCGCAACGCGTGGCAGTCAGTGACACCCGGCCGCACACGAGGAGAGGCCGCCGGTGCGTCCCGGCGACCTCTCCTCTCCGTTCCTGGTTCCTGCGTCCGGTCCGTCACTACCGGGGCAGCACCACGACGTACGCGGCCGGTTCGCGGTCGGCCGAGGCCATCAGGGCCGTGCGGATCACCGTCGCCTGCTGCTCCGGGGAGTCGCGGAGCTTCCTCGGCGTGATGTGGACGACCGTGATGCCGAGCCGCTCCAGGTGCTCGCGCTTGCGGGCGTACTCGGACCACAGGGCGTCGTCGTCCTGCCGGGGTGCCCGGGTGTCGAGTTCCACCGCCACCGCATGGTCGGGCCAGTACGCGTCCAGGCCACCGAGGTAGGGGCCGCCGGGCAGGCGCAGGTCGACGTTCCAGACCGGGTCGGGGAGGCCGTACTCGCGGACCATCCGGTACAGGCGGTCCTCCGCTCGCGCCCGGCCCTCGGCGAGCAGGGAATCCACCGCGTCCACGACGTGCGGGCGGCTCAGCAGCCGTGCCTGGTTCAGTTCGCGGACCACCGCCGCCGGGTCGCAGTGGCCACCGCGGACCGCCTCCGTGAGCAGGCGGCGGACGATGCCGGCGTCCGCGAGTCCGGCCACCGCGTCGGCCAGCGCGCGGGCGACCGGCGCCACCGGCACCCCGGTGACCTGCTCGGGGTCGGGCATGGCGGGCGTGCGGACGATGCGTGCGCAGCCCGTGGAGCGCAGCCGCCGCAGCCGCGGGACCAGGACGTCGATCGCGTCCAGGGACGGCAACGGCGGTGTGGAGGAGAAGCCGTGCAGCGTCAGCGCGGCCAGGCCCGTGATCATCACCTCGGGGTAGGCGG
This sequence comes from Streptomyces flavovariabilis, assembly GCF_000725785.1. Classification (NCBI taxonomy): domain Bacteria; kingdom Bacillati; phylum Actinomycetota; class Actinomycetes; order Kitasatosporales; family Streptomycetaceae; genus Streptomyces; species Streptomyces flavovariabilis. Next base: position 260,396 of record NZ_JNXD01000001.1, read on the forward strand.
GTGCGTGCGGCCGGACCGCGCCGGGCTGGGCGGGCACCCCGGTGCCGCGCTCCCGCGCCGCGTACATCAGCGCCGCGTGCAGCCGCTCCTCGCTGGTCGGGGGGCCCGGGTGGAGCAGGACGACGCCCGGGAGGAGCTGCTGCCAGGGGCCGCCCGCGCGGCACTGCTCGTTGGTCTCGGCGGTGGAGACACCGTGCGAGCGGAGCTGGGCCGTCGTCATCACGCGGGGGCGGCCACCGCCGGAGAGGTCGTGCAGCGGGCGGGGGGAGAGCGGGGTGTTGTGGGTCATGACCCGCAATTTCCCGCGCTCCGGCCCTCTTTGAACCGCTGTTACAGGTCCGTCGACAAATACGGACAACCCAGCCCTAAAGGACGGATGTTCGGATGCCGAAAGCCCCTGGTCCGTTCGGGTGCGGACCAGGGGTTACGGCGCCCGCGGCACGCATCTCGTAACGAAGACGGAACGCCCAGATCTCAGGCCAAAGCTACTGGTCAGAGGCCTCGTCGCACGCCTGTCCACGCAACGCCCGTGCCAGATCGTCGCGGGATTCCAGCACCAGCCGGCGCAGCGCCGGGGCCGCCTGCTGGTGGGCGTCCAGCCAGGCGTCCGTGGCGTCCAGCGTCCGCGGGGACTGCTGGAGGGAGGGGAACAGGCCCTGCACCACGTGCATGCCGATCTGAATGGACCGCTCGGCCCACACCCGTTCGATCACCGCGAAGTACTTCTCGGCGTACGGCGCGAGCAGCTCCCGCTGCGAGCCCTGGGAGAAGCCCGCGATGGTCGCCTCGACCATGGCGTTGGACAGTGCGTCCGACTCCACGACCTGTGCCCAGGCCTGCGCCTTGACCGCCTCGGACGGGCGGGCGGCCAGGCAGCGCACCTGGTGGCGCTTGCCGGAGGCCGTGTCGTCCCGGGTCAGCTCCTCGGCCAGTGCCTTCTCGTCCACGGCCCCGTGCGCGGCCAGCGGCTCCAGGAACACCCAGCGCAGCTCCTGGTCCAGGTCGAGGCCCTCGACCGTCGCCGTGCCCGCGAGCAGGTCCCGCAGCAGCTCGAAGTCGGCCTCGGCGGTGGCCGTCCGGGCGAAGAAGCGCGCCCAGGCGAGCTGGTGCTCGCTGCCCGGCCCGGCCGCGTACAGCTCGCGCCGGGCGCCCTCGGCGAGCAGCCGGGCGGCCGTCTCGCGCCGGGCCGGCGCCGTGTAGTGCGTGACCGCCGACTCGGCCCACGCGTGCAGCATCTGCACGACGCCGATCTCGGACTCGCGCCCCCCGAACCGCAGCACCAGGTCCACGAAGTCCCGCGCCGGGAGCAGCGCGTCCCGCGTCATGTTCCACAGCGCCGACCAGCACAGGGCGCGCGCCAGCGGGTCGGTGACCGCACCCAGGCGCTCGCGCAGGGTCGCCAGTGAGGTCTCGTCGAAGCGGATCTTGCAGTAGGTCAGGTCGTCGTCGTTGACCAGGATCAGGTCGGGGGCGTCGGCACCGGCCAGTTCCTTCACGACGGTCCGCGCGCCGTCGACGTCGGTCTCCACCCGGGCGTACCGCTCCAGCGTCCCGCCGTCCGTCACCCGGTACAGGCCCACCGCCACCCGGTGCGGCCGCAGCTCCGGGTGCGACTCCGCGGCCTCCTGCACCACCGCCAGCTCCTCCACGCGGCCGTCCCCGCGCAGCAGCACCTGCGGTGTCAGCGAGTTCACCCCGGCCGTCTGGAGCCAGGACCGCGACCAGGTGCTCATGTCCCGGCCGCTGGTCTCCTCCAGCACCGACAGCAGGTCACCGAGGCGCGTGTTGCCGTACGCGTGCCGCTTGAAGTAGCGCCGGGCGCCCTCCAGGAACGCCTCCTCGCCCACGTACGCCACGAGCTGCTTCAGCACCGACGCGCCCTTGGCGTACGTGATGCCGTCGAAGTTCAGCTTGGCGTCCTGCAGATCGCGGATGTCCGCCGTGATCGGGTGCGTGGAGGGCAGCTGGTCGGCGCGGTAGGCCCAGGCCTTGCGGCGGTTGGCGAAGGTGATCCAGCCGTTGACGAAGCGGGTCGCGCCGACCAGGGAGAACGCACCCATGAAGTCCGCGAAGGACTCCTTCAGCCACAGGTCGTCCCACCACTCCATGGTGACCAGGTCGCCGAACCACATGTGCGCCATCTCGTGCAGGATGACGTTGGCCCGGCCCTCGTAGGAGGCCTGCGTCACCTTTCCGCGGAAGATGAACTCCTCCCGGAACGTCACCAGGCCCGGGTTCTCCATCGCGCCCAGGTTGTACTCGGGCACGAACGCCTGGTCGTACTTCCCGAACGGGTACGGGTAGTCGAAGTGGTCGTGGAAGAAGTCCAGGCCCTGCTTGGTGACGAGGAACACGTCGTCGGCGTCGAAGTAGGGCGCCAGGCCCTTGCGGCACAGGGCGCCGAGGGGGATCTCCAGCGTCGTGCCGTCGGCGAGGGTGCGCGCGTAGGAGTCCGTCACGTAGTGGTACGGGCCCGCCACCACACAGGTGATGTACGTCGAGATCGGCTTGGTCTCGGCGAACCGCCACACCCCGTCGGCCTGCTCACCGGCCCCGTTGCTCCACACCGTCCAGCCCTCGGGCGCCCGCACCTCGAACCGGTAGGGGGCCTTCAGGTCGGGCTGCTCGAAGTTGGCGAATACCCGTCGCGCGTCGGCCGGCTCGTACTGCGTGTACAGGTACACCTCGCCGTCCTCGGGGTCGACGAAGCGGTGCAGACCCTCGCCGGTGCGGGAGTAGGCGCACCGGGCGTCCACGACGAGCTCGTTGTCGGCGGCCAGGTCCTCCAGCGTGATCCGGGAGCCGTCGAAGACCTCACCGGGGTCCAGATCACGGCCGTTGAGTGAGACGGCCGTCACACTCGGCGCGATCAGGTCCGCGAAGGTGCTCGCCCCGGGCTCGTTGCACCGGAAGCGGATCGTCGTGACGGAGCGGAAGGTGCGGGGCCCGTCCCCTCGGTCCTCACCGACCGCGGACCGCAGGTCGAGGGACACCTCGTACCCGTCGACGCTCAGCAGGGCGGCCCGCTCGCGGGCCTCGTCGCGGGACAGATTCTCACCGGGCACGGGCGGCACTCCTCGGATGTCGTGGGGTACGGCTGAACAGGACCGATCCTGCCACGCGCACCTGACACGGGGCAGCCGGGAATGACGGGAACGCGTACCGGCGTTGCCGGAGAAACGGTTTCCTCTTGAGGAGAGACATGTCGGACAAGACCCCCGTCGACTTCTGGTTCGACCCGCTGTGCCCCTGGGCCTGGATGACCTCCCGCTGGGTGCTGGAGGTGGAGAAGGTCAGGGACATCGAGGTCCGGTGGCATGTCATGAGCCTCGCCGTGCTCAACGAGGACAAGCTGGACGAACTGCCCGAGGAGTACCGCGAACTGCTGGAGACCAAGGCGTGGGGCCCCGTCCGGGTCGTCATAGCCGCGCAGCAGGAGCACGGCCCCGAGGTCCTCGGCGACTTCTACACCGCGCTCGGCACCCGCATCCACAACCAGGCCGAGGGCCCCGGCAAGGAGACGGTCGCCGCCGCCCTGAAGGACGTCGGCCTGCCCGAGTCCCTCCTCGAGCACTGGGACGGCACCCGGTACGAGCCCGAGCTGCGCGCCTCCCACAAGGAGGGCATCGACAAGGTCGGCCAGGACGTCGGCACCCCGGTCATCGCCGTGCCCGGCCCCGACGGCGAGCAGATCGCCTTCTTCGGCCCCGTCGTCACCCCGGCCCCGCAGGGCGAGGAGGCCGGCCGCCTCTGGGACGGCACCCTCGCCGTGGCCTCGGTCCCCGGCTTCTACGAGATCAAGCGCACCCGCACCAAGGGCCCGGACTTCTCCAACCTGTAGGACTCACTTGGCCGGGGCGGCCTGGATCCTCAGTTCCTCCGGGAGCAGGCCGTCCTCGCCGCGGTTGAGGTAGCGCTGGTACCACCGGCAGCCGGCAGCGGTGCAGCGCCAGTAGTCGTCCACGAAGTGACCGTCCCCCCTCTCCGCCCGGACCACCGCCCGCTCGGCGGCGTTGAACATCCGGAACTCCTGCATGGTGCCGCAGGTCCGGCACGCCCGGCTCACCGTCATCCGCTCCTCCTCGCCATCACCGCCAGGTCCGGGAAGTCGGTTACGACCGCATCGACCCCCATGCGGTAGTACAGCGCGTATTCGGCGAACGCGTCCCCGAAATCGTTCGCTCCGCTCCCGCGCCGGAACCGCTCCGGCAGGAACTGGTTCTCCGCGCGGAAGGTGTACGGCCCGATCCGCAGCCCCGCCGCGTGCGCGTCCGCGACGAGCGACGTGCCGGCGACGGAGGACTTGTCCGGCCCGATCCAGTCCGCGTACGCGGCGATCCGCGCGAGTCCCGCCGGGCTCATCATGTCCCGGTACGTCGTCGGATCACCGGCCGCGACCAGGTCGTAGGGCCCGCCCGTCGTCCCCAGCGCCTGCCACAGCGGCACGCCCAGCCGCTCCGCCGCGATCCGCCGCAGGCTCGTCGGCTCGAACGACTGCACCACGCACTCGCGCCGCCCGAGCCGGTTCCGGCGGATCGCGGCCGCCAGCTTCGGCTCCAACGGCAGGCCGAGGGAACGGAAGTACGTGGGGTGCTTGGTCTCCGGGAAGACCGCGATCGTCCGGCCGTGCTCCCGCGACAGCCGCCGCGCCAGGTCCACGACCTCCTGGAAGGTCATGACCTCCGCGCGCCCGTCGAAGACGGTGTTGCGGTTGCGGACCGCGGGCAGCCGCTCCACCGCCCGCAGCGTCTTCAGTTCGGCCAGCGTGAAGTCCTCCGTGAACCAGCCCGTCACCGGCCGGCCGTCGACCGTCTTCGTCGTACGGCGGTCCGCGAACTCCGGGTGGCGGGACACGTCGGTCGTCTGGGAGATCTCGTTCTCGTGCCGGACCACCAGCACGTGGTCCTTCGTCGGCACCAGATCCGGTTCGATCCAGTCGGCGCCCGTCTGCACGGCGTGCGTGTACGAGGGCGCCGTGTGCTCCGGGCGCCAGCCGGCCGCGCCGCGGTGGCCGATGACGACCGGGCCGCCACCCGTGCGGGGTTCGGCCGCCGCCGTGGCGGCCGTGGCGGCCGTAGCGGTTCCCGCGGCCGCCGCGAGCAGGAGGGATCTCCGTCCGAGCTGCATGCAACTCCCCTTTGTCTAAGGCAGGTTCACCGACGTGCCCGGCTCCTGGCCTGGGCCAGCCGGTCCAGGTGCTCCTCGTAACCCCTGGTGTGGAACGCCGCCCGGTCCGGGTCCGGTTCGACGACCGCCGTCGGCGCCGTCCACGCCTCCGCGTCCAGCGTCACCCCGTACCGCCCGGCCGCCGCCAGGACCGCCCCCCGCGCGCCCACCTCGCCCTCGACGATCCGCAGCGGCCGCCCGAGCACATCGGCCAGCAGCCGCATCCAGGCGGAACTGCGGGTGCCGCCGCCGCAGACGGCCAGGTTCCCGGTGAGGCCCGCCGCCTCCAGGCAGTGCCGGGCCGCGTACCCGATGCCCTCGCAGGTGGCACGGACCAGATCGCCCCTGGTCGACTCCAGGGACACGCCGGTCAGTTCGGCGCGCAGGCGCGGTTCGACGAAGGGGGCCCGTTCGCCGGAGGGCGCGAAGTACGGCAGCACCCGCACACCGTGGGCGCCCGGCGGCGTCCCGGCCAGCAGACCGTCCACCTCCTCGTGCCGCACCCCGGTCGTCGACAGCACCCAGTCCAGCGCCGCCGTGCCGACCATGGCGGGCATGGCGCGCAGCCAGTGCCCGGGCCGGTCGGTGGAGATGTACAGGCCCGCCGGTTCCCCGGTCGGATCGAGCTCGGTGGTGGCGACCAGGCTGGCCAGACACGTGCCGACGATCAGCAGACCGTCCCCCGGGGACGTCACCCCGGCGCCCAGCGCGCAGGCCGGCAGATCGTACGGCCCGTTCGCGATGCGGGTACCGGGCGGCAGGCCCTCGCCCCGGGTCTCGGCGGTCGCGACCGGGTCGCTGACCGGGGCGAGCAGACCCCGGCGGTGCGCCAGCCCCAGCAGCTCGACGACCGTGTCGTCGTACGCCCGGGTCCGCGGGTCCAGAAACGGCATCGAAGCGTCCGACACATCCGTCGCCGGACCGGCTCCCGTCAGCCGCTGGAACACCATGTCCTTGCAGTACAGGGCGGCCTTCGCGGCGTCCAGCGCCTTCGGTTCGTGACGGTCCAGCCACGCCAGCAGCGGGCCCGGGCAGCCCGGGAACATCGCGCTGCCCGTCCGCCGGAACACCGTCTCGAACGTGCCGTCCGCCAGCCACCGGTCGACCAGGTCGTGCGCCCGCCCGTCCATCCAGGAGGCGGCGGGGCGCACCGGACGGCCCTCGCCGTCGACCAGCCACACCCCGTCGCCCTGCCCCGTGAGCCCGGCCAGCTCGACCGGCTCCGGTACCCGTCCGGTGACCTCCCCGAGCACGGCGACGACCGCCCCGTACACCTCCTCCATGTCCTGCTCGACGACCCCGCCGCGCAGGGAGAGGTCCACCGGGCGGGAGGCCACGGCCAGTTCACGGCCCACGGCGTCGAACGCCGCCGCCTTGACCATGGACGTGCCCACATCGATACCGACGTACATGCGGCTCTCCTCCCGTCCTCAGGTCAGACAGTGCGCGAGCGGCTCCCCGCGCACCCAGCGGCCCACCTCTTCGGCGGCGATCCGGGCGGCCTTCTCCGCGACGGCGCGCGACGCCCCGCCCAAGTGGGGGGTGAGGACCACACGGTCGGCCAGCGCCAGCAGCCGGGACCGGGCCGGCAGCGGCTCCCGCTCGTACGTGTCGAGCGCCGCCGCCGACACCCGGCCGCTCTCCAGCGCGTCGCACAGCGCGCCCTCGTCCAGCAGCGGGCCGCGGGCCACGTTCACCACCACCGCGCCGGACGGCAGCAGCCCCAGCTCCCGGGCGCCGATCAGCCCCCGCGTCTCGGGAGTGAGCCGGGCGTGCAGGGTGATCACCCGGGAGCGGCGCAGGAGATCGTCGAGCGAGGTCACGCGCAGGCCGTGGATCTCGCCGTGCACATACGGGTCGTAGACCATCACCCGCGCCCCGAACGCGCACAGCACGCGCGCGACCCGGCTGCCGACGGCCCCATAGCCGACCAGCCCGACGGGCAGGTCCTCCAGCTCCAGTCCGCTCTGCTCGTACGTGTAGTACGTCGCCCCCTCCCAGCTGCCCCGCCCGGCGAGCGGGGCGTGGGCCTGGGGGATGCGGCGCAGGGCCGACAGCATCAGGCCGACGGTGAACTCGGCGGTGGCGGCGGCGTTGCGGCCCGGCGCGAAGCACACCCGCACGTCACGGTTCTTCGCCGCGTCCAGGTTGACGTTGACCGGCCCGCCCCGGCAGACCACGACCAGCTTCAGATCCGGGCAGGCGGCGAGGACCCTCTCCGTCACCGGGCCCATCTGTGTGACCAGGACCTGCGCCCCGGCCAGCGCCTCGATCATCGCGTCCTCGGCGTCACTGGCCTCCTGCACCTCGGCGACCGGCCCGAACGGCTCCAGCGGCCAGCCCAGTTCCAGTTCCTCGACGTCCGCCCGCTCCACCTCGCGCCGCACCGCCCGCGTGATCAGCGAGGGCAGGACGAAGTGGTCGCCGGCGGCCACCACCCGCACACTGTTTCCAGAGGTCATCGCAGGGATTCTCCTGTCTCGGCGTCGAAGACACGGGTGTGCTCGGGGTCGGCGGCGACCCGGACCCGCTCGTCGTGGGCGAGCCGCACCTCGGGCTCGGTGAGGACGACCAGATGCCGTTCGACCCCGTCCAGGGCGAGGGTCGCCAGGCCCGACTCCAGGAGCGGTTCATGGGCGACGACCCGGGCGGGAAGGCCGCCTTCGGCGGTGAGCCGGACGTCCTCGGGACGGATCCCGACCACCACCTCACGACCCCGGTCCACCGGTACGGGCAGCGCGACGCGCACCGTGTCGGAGAGACGGGCGTGGCCGTCGCCGCCGGAGATGCCGGGCAGCAGGGTGATCGCGGGCTCGCCGACGAAGTCCGCGACGAAGACGTTGGCCGGACTGTCGTAGATCTCGTAGGGGGTGCCGAGCTGCTGGATGACGCCGTCCTTCATCACGGCGATCCGGTCGGCGAGGGAGAGGGCCTCCTCCTGGTCGTGGGTGACCAGGATCGTGGTGTGGCCCAGGTCCTTCTGGATGCGCTTGAGCTCACGCCGGGTGGTGTCGCGCTGGGCCGCGTCAAGGTGGGAGAGGGGCTCGTCGAGGAGCAGCACGTCGGGTTCCCGGATCAGCGCCCGGGCCAGGGAGACCCGCTGCTTCTGGCCGCTGGACAGGCCCGCCGGGCGGGCGTGCAGGAGGCCGGTCAGGCCGACCCGCTCGGCGATCTCCTTCACCTTGCGGTCGACATCGCCTCGGGCCGCCCTCCTCCGGGCCTTCAGCCCGAACGCCAGGTTCTCCGCGACCGACAGCGGCGGATAGAGCGCGTAGTTCTCGAACGCCACCCCGATGTTGCGCTGCTGAGCGGGCCGTTCGACGACCGACGCCCCGCCGACCAGGATGTCCCCGCCCGTGACGGACTCCAGCCCGGCGATCATGCGCAGCGTGGTCGACTTGCCGCAGCCGGACGGTCCGAGCAGTCCCAGCAGCTCCCCGGACCGCAGGTTCAGGTCGATCCCGCGGACGGCGTCCACGGGCGGCCGCCCGCGCGACCGGTAGGTCTTCCGCAGCTCACGTAGCTCCAGTCCCGTCATGGCCGTCCCCTTCTCATGGCTCGTTCGCCTCCAGGGCGCTTTCAGCCGGTGCCGAGGCCGCGACCGTGCTCGACCCTTCGGGCCTCCGCGCGCTCGCACCCTCGACACCGGCGCGCCCCTACGGCTCACTCGTGGACGTCGCGCAAACCTCGTAACGGACCTTGTGCTCGTCCAGATCCCGCAGTGCCTCCGGCGACGCCCCGTCGTCCACGAGGAGCGTGTCGAAGCGGGACAGCGGGACCACCCGGTGCAGGGCGACCCGGCCGAGCTTGGTGTGGTCGATCAGCAGGACGTTCCGTGCCGCCGCGTCGAGCATCGCCCGCTTCACGGACACGATGTGCTGCTCCTGGTGGTAGGCGTAACCCCCGTGTACGGCCGACGTCGACGCGAAGCACACATCCACCCGGAGCTGCTCGACGGCCTCCACGCACGACACCCCGAGGAACGAGGAGTGCAGCGGGTCGTAGTCGCCGCCGAGCGCCATCAGGTGGATGCCCCGCTGGTCGGAGAGGAGGTTGATCGCCTCCAGGAAGTTGGTGACGACCGTCAGGGGTGTGACCTCGGCCGTGCGCAGCCGCCTGGCTATCTCCAGCGTGGACGTGGAGTCGTCCAGCAGGATCGCCATGCCGGGCTCCACCATCCGCAGCGCGTGCTCGGCGACGGCGGCCTTCTCCGCCCGCATGGTCTTCAGCCGGTACTGGACGTTCGACTCGAAGACCCCCGACGGCTGTGCGGTCACCCCGCCCCGGAACTTCCGTACGATGCCCTGCCGTTCGAGCTCGTCGAGGTCCCGGTGGATGGTCATCAGGCTCACCCCGAACCGCTCGGCGAGCTCCGCCGCCGTCGCCGAACCGTCGGCCAGCACAAGCTCGGCCATGGCGGCCTGCCGCGCCGCCGGCCCCTGCTGTCCACCACTGCTGTTGCTGCTCATGGCTGTTTCTCTATCCGTCGTCCCGGTCGCTCCGGCCGGTCGGCCTCGAACAGCAGCAGGTTCTCAGGCCGGACCACGAGCCGTACCGGATCGTCCGGGCGAAGGCGCGCCGCGTCCGCCCGGGGCACCACCAGCGACACCCGCTGCCGCCCGGTCCCGAGCCGGACGGTGACCTCGACGGACCGGCCGAGGACCTCGGTGACGTACACGGTCCCCGTCAGCTCGTGGCCCTCGCCGTGCAGGGCGAGGTCCCTGGGGCGCAGACCGACGAGGACGTCCGTGCCCGGCTCGGCCTGTGCCCGGACCGGCAGTTCCACACCGCCGTCCGAGCGCACCCCGGACTCCGTCACCACCCCCGGCAGGAGGTTGATCCGGGGCCGCCCGAAGGCCCGCGCGACCTCCGTGTCGTAGGGCCGGTACCAGATCTCCTCCCGGGTGCCCGTCTGCACGATCCGGCCCTCCCGGATGACCCCGATCCGGTCGCCGAGCGCCAGCGCCTCGACCGAGTCGTGGGTGACGTAGAGGGTGGTGGTGCGCTGCACGGCCCCGATCGCCTTCAGCTCGGCCCGCATCTGCTGGCGGAGTTTGGCGTCGAGGTGGGAGAGCGGCTCGTCGAGCAGGAAGGCCCGGGCCGGGCGGACCAGCACCCGGCCGAGGGCGACGCGCTGCCGCTGCCCGTTGGACAGCTGACCCACCGGCCGGTCCAAGAGCCCTGAGATCCCGAGCAGTTCGGCGATCGCGCCGATCCGCTGCCGGGCCTCGGCGGCGGGCAGCCGGTGCCGGGGAGAACGCAGCGGCGAGGCCAGGTTGTCGTAGGCCGAGCGGTGCGGGTAGAGGGCGTAGCTCTCGAAGCACATGGCCACGCCCCGGTCGTAGGGTTCGACACCCCGCATGTCCTTGCCGTCGAGCACGACGGTGCCGGTGTCGGGCGGTTCGAGCCCGGCGACGGTCTTCAGGGTGGTGGTCTTGCCCGCGCCGGACGGCCCGAGCAGGCAGAAGAACTCGCCCTCCCGCACCTCCAGTTCGAGCTCGTCGAGCGCGACGGTCCTCCCGTACGCCTTGCGTATCCCGCTCAGCCGGATCATGACTTCACCGCCCCGAACGACAGGCCGCGCACCAGGTACCGCTGGATCGTCAGCGCCAGCAGCAGCGGAGGTACGACGGACACCAGCGCGGCGGCGGCCGTCAGGTTGTACTTGGGCCGGTCCCCGCCGAGGAAGGACAGCGCGCCCACGGTCACGGTCTGGGCCTCGTTGGAGGTGAGGATCAGCGGGAAGACGAAGTTGTTCCAGGCGAAGATGAACGCCAGCAGGGACACGGCCGCGATGCCGGGCTTGACCAGCGGCAGGGCGACCTTGAAGAACGCCTGCTTGCGGGTGTAGCCGTCGAGCAGGGCGGCCTGCTCCAGCTCGGGCGTGAGATCGGCGAAGTAGGACCGCATGATCCACACGATCAGCGGGAGGGTGACGAGTTGCAGCACCCACACCATGCCGACGTACGTGTCGAAAAGACCGAGCTTCTGGTAGAGCACGAACAGCGGGATGATGACGGTCAGTTCGGGTGCAAAGCGGAACGACAGCAGCGTGAACATCAGGTTCTCCGAGCCTTTGAACCGCCACCGCGCCGAGGCGTACGCCGCCGGCAGCCCGACCACCAGCGACAGCACCACCGCCCCCACCGACACCACCAGGCTGTTGACGAAGAACCGCACGAACGGGATGCCCTCGCTGTCGCCGAGGACCGTCCGGTAGCCGTCGAGCGTGGGGGAGAAGGAGAAGTAGGTGGAGAAGAGCTGGTCCGCCGGCTTCAGGGAGAGGATCACCATCCAGGCGATCGGGAACAGCGCGAAGACGAAGTAGAGGACGAGAGCGGCGTCGCACAGCCACCCCACCAGGCGTTTCCTCATGTGGTCACCTCCGCGGCCTTTCGCTGGATCTTCCCCAGATGCTTCACCAGCACCATCGCGGCCAGGTACACCACCGCCCACAGCACGATCGTGTAGCTGATCCCGAAGGAGTACCGCTGGAAGCGGATGGCTTCGAGATACGCCCGGATCTGGAGCACCACCGTCGAGTCACCCGGACCGCCCTCCGTCAGGGCGTAGATGATGTCGAACACCTTCAGGGAGTCCATGAACCGGAAGATCACCGCGACCAGCACATACGGCCACAGCATCGGCAGTGTCAGCCGCCGGAAGGTGTACCACCACCCCGCGCCGTCCACGGCCGCCGCCTCGAACGGGGAGGTGGGCAGCGACCGCAGACCGGCCAGGGCGAGGATCGCCACGAACGGCGTGTACACCCACACGTCCACGGCGATCGACGACAGAAGGGCACCCGTCGGGGTGTCGGTCCACTGCACCCCGCCCAGACCGAAGGGCCTCAGCAGGTAGTTGACCACCCCGACCGACGGCTGGAGCATCAGCTTCCAGATGATCGCCGCGATCACCGGGGCGATCATCAGCGGCAGGATCAGGATCTTCTCCAGGATCCGGCCGATCAGGGTCGAGCGGTGCAGCAGCAGGGCGACGGCCACGCCGAGCACGGTCTCGACGAGGGCCGCCCCGACCGCGTACAGCACCGTCACCCACGCCGAGTTCCAGAACGCCTCCTGCGTGAAGACGGCTCTGTAGTTCTCGAACCCCACCATGTCCGGCTGCGGTTTGCTCGCCGAGAAGTCGAACAGCGTGTAGTACAGCCCGAGCCCGAAGGGGTACAGGATCCCGCAGGTCAGCAGTAGTGCGGGGACGATCAGGACGTACGGGCGCAGGGTGAGCCGCCACCCCATCGGCTAGCCCACCTTGCCGGCGAGGTCGTCCGCCAGCCCGTCCAGGACCGACTCGGCGCCCTTGCCGCCGTAGATCTCCTGGAGGGCCGCCGCCCAGCTGGTCGTCGCGTCGAAGAACTGGGCCTGCGGGGTGAACTGGATCTTCGTCTGGTCGACGACCGTCTCGAAGGTCTCCAGGAAGCCCGGCAGATGCCGCATCTTGTCCTTGTACGCGGCGTCCTCGGCGACCGACTTGCGCACCGGGTCGATGTGGTTGTGCGTGACGGCGCTCTTGCGCAGGTGCTCCTTGCCGGTGGCCCACTGCAGGAACAGCCAAGCGGCGCTCTTCTTCTTGCTCTTGGCGTTCATGCCGAGCGACCAGATCCACATGTTGGTGGCGAGCGACCCGTCCGGGCCCTTCGGCCCCGGGTGGAAGGCGATCTTCCCGGAGGCGGGGCTCGCGCCCTTCACGGCCTGGAAGTAGGCGGCCGTGTCGGCGTCGAACAGCATCCCGGCCTTCTTCGCGCCCAGGTCGCTGGAGCACTGGTACCAGGTGTACGACGTCCAGGACGGCGGCCCGCCCCGCTTGACCATGCGGGCCCAGTCCTCGGTGAAGGCCACGGCCTCGGGGCTGTTCATGGCGGGGGTGAGCTTCCCGCCGTCGACCGTGAAGTCCTTCAGCCCGTTGCGGGCGTACATCGTCATGAAGCCCGGGTGGATGGTGGCCCAGCTCCTGGACCCGCGCACGGCGATCCCGTACATGCCGTCGAAGCCCGCCCCCGGCGCCTTGCGCTTGATGGTCCCGGCGAGTTCGGTCAGCTCGTCGAAGGACTCGGCGGGCTTCAGGCCGAGTTTGCGGAACACCTCGGTGTTGTAGGCGACGACGTTCGTCTCCCAGCCCCACGGCAGGGCGTACTGCCCGCCCTGGCCCAGCGGCGCGCCCGCCTTCAGGGACCACTGGTCGGCCTGGAGCAGGTTCGGGAAGAAGTCGGCCTGGTCCCATTCCGCGCCCGTGGCCGAGGAGTTGCGCATCCAGGGCCCGAGGTCCTCCAGCCAGCCCGGCGGACCGTACTGCCACACCATGTACGCGCCGAGCATGAAGACGTCGTAGGAGGCACGCCCGCTGGAGAGGTCCACGGTGAGCTTGTCGAAGTAGTTGTCCTCGGGGAAGACGTCGTACTCGACCTCGATGCCGGTCTGCGCGGTGAAGGACTTCAGGTCGGCGATGAGCGCGTCCGTGTACGGGTGCTTGTTGAGCAGCGCCTTGACGGTGGTGCCCTTCTCCCGCTTCCAGTCGAAGGAACCGGTGACGTCGTCCGCCGCGGAACCGTCGCTCTTGTCGTCGTTCCCGCCGAAACCGGCGCCGCAGGCCGTGAGCAGCGGGGCGGCGGCCGCCCCGGCGGCGAGGGCGAGGAAGCGCCGCCGGTCGTGCACGTGCGTGTTCATCCGTACCTCCGCGGGGAGCCTGGTTAACACGTCGAGTCGACTCGTTAACAGAGGGTGGAACGGCTGAAGTTGGGCGTCAATCCCTCGCGCACGGGAAAATATCGGGGCACAGTGAGAAGTTCACAGATCCGGCTGCGACGGCGTGGGAGGTTCCGGATGGTGGACGAGGGTGCGGGCTGGCTGGGGATCGACCTGGGCACGCAGAGCGTCCGCGTGCTGCTCGTCACCGCCGACGGCACCGTCCTCGGCAGCGGCTCGGCCCCGCTGACCGGGCGGCGGGACGGGGTGCGGCACGAGCAGAGTCCCCCGCGCTGGTGGGCGGCGCTGTGCACGGCGTCCCGGGCGGCCCTCGGCTCCGCGCCCCCGGGCCTGCCGGTCGGCGGACTCGCGGTGTGCGGCACATCGGGCACCGTGCTGCTGACGGACGGCTCGGGCCGCCCGGTGAGCCCCGCGCTGATGTACGACGACGGGCGGGCGAAGGCGCAGGCCGCCCGGGCCCGGGAGGCGGGGCTGGCGGTCCAGGACACCTGGGCGCTGCCGAAGGCGCTGTGGCTGGTGGGGGAGTACGGCGGCACCTCGCTGCGCCTGACGCACCAGCCCGACCTGATCGTCTCCCGGCTCACGGGTGAGCCGCCCCCGGCCGATTCCAGCCATGCCCTGAAGACGGGCTACGACCTCGAAGGGGACCGCTGGCCGGAGGCCGCCCTGGCCGGACTGGGCGTGCCCGACGGCCTGTTCCCGACCGTCGTCCGCCCGGGGACGCGCCTCGGTGAGGTCTGCCCGGCCGCCGCCGACGCCACCGGCATCCCCCCAGGCACTCCGGTGCTCGCCGGGATGACCGACGGCTGCGCGGCCCAGATCGCGTCGGGCGCGCTGCGGCCCGGCTCCTGGAACTCCGTGCTCGGTACCACGCTCGTACTGAAGGGCGCCGCCCGCGACCCCGTCCGCGACCCCACCGGCGTCGTCTACAACCACCGTGCCCCCGACGGTACGTGGCTGCCCGGCGGGGCGTCGAGCGTCGGGGCAGGGGCGCTCGCCGCGCACGTCCCGGACGCCGATCCCGCGGTGATGGACGAACGGGCCAGGGCGTTCGAGCCGTCCGGCGCGGTCGCCTACCCCCTTGTCTCGCCGGGGGAGCGGTTCCCGTTCCGGGCGCCGGATGCGACCCCGTTCGTCCTGGGCGACCCCGCGGACGACGCCGACCTGTGGGCCGCGCTCCTGCAGGGCGTGGGCTTCGCCGAACGCCTGTGCCTGGACTACCTGCACCACCTCGGCGCGCCCCTCGAAGGGCCGCTCACCTTCACCGGGGGCGGTGCCCGCAGCCCGTACTGGAACCAGCTGCGCGCCGACATCCTGGGCCGCCCGGCCCGCGTCCCCGAGCAGACCGAACCGGCCCTGGGCATGGCGGCGCTGGCCGCGTACGGGGCGTCGGGGGCCGGTGCGCTCGCGGACGTCGCCGCCCGCATGGTGCGCGTCCGGACCGTCGTCGAACCCCGCCCCGGCCGCACGGCGGCCTTCGCCGAGCCGTACGCGCGTCTGGTCGACGCCCTGCGGGACCGCGGCTGGCTGCCCGGCCCGGTCGCCGCGCACGCACACAGCCGTCTGAGCGGGGATACTTCCGCCTCATGAGTACGACCCTCCTGCTGGTCCGTCACGGACAGACCGTCTGGCACGCCGAGAACCGTTACGCCGGCATCAGCGACATCGATCTCACCGACACCGGCCGCACCCAGGCCGAGGCCCTCGGCCGGTGGGCCGCCGCCCATCCCGTCGACGCGATCTGGACGTCCCCGCTGTCCCGCGCCGTCGCCACCGCCGAGCCCGCCTGCCGGGCCCTCGGCCTCACCTCCCAGAGCGAACCCCACCTGCGGGAATGCGACTTCGGCGTACTCGAGGGGCGCACGCTCGCCGAGTTCGAGGTTGAGGACCCGGAGTGGGCCGCGGCCTACCGGTCCGACCCGGTGGAGCACTCCTTCCCCGGCGCCGAGGACCCGCTGGCCGCGGCGGCCCGCGGGGTGCGCGCCCTGCGCGACATCGCCGCCGCCCACCCGGGCGAACGCGTCCTGGTCGTCGCCCACAACACCCTGCTGCGGCTGGTGCTGTGCACCCTGCTGTCGATCCCGGTCGGCGAGTACCGCAGAGTGCTCCCCCGGTTGCGGAACGCGGCCATCAGCGAACTGCGCATGAACCCCGACGGTTCCGCCGCACTCCTCTCACTCAATGTGCCGTGCGAGGCCGATGTGCCGTAGCACTATGAGCACATGACGCAGATCGACACGTCGGTGCCGCATTCGGCCCGGATCTGGAACTACTGGCTGGGCGGCAAGGACAACTACCCGGTGGACGAGGCGGCCGGTGACGCGTACACCGCCGTCTTCCCCGGCATCGTCACCATCGCCCGCAGCAGCCGCGCCTTCCTCGGCCGCAGCATCCGGTACCTCGTCCAGGAGGCCGGCGTACGGCAGTTCCTCGACGTCGGCACCGGCCTGCCGACCGTCGACAACACCCACGAGGTCGCCCAGCGCCTCGCCCCGGAGTCGCGGATCGTCTACGTCGACAACGACCCGCTGGTCCTCGCCCACGCCCGGGCCCTGCTCACCTCCACCGCACAGGGTGCGACGGCGTACGAGCCCATCAACCTCCACGAGCCCGAGGAGATCCTCGCGGCGGCCGGCAAGACCCTCGACCTCACCCGCCCCACGGCGCTGATCCTCAGCGGCATCCTGGGCCACGTGGCCGACTACGAGCAGGCCCGCGACCTGGTCCGCCGCCTGCTGGCCGGTCTGCCCCCGGGCAGCCACCTCTCCCTCAACGAGGGCTCCCGCGGCACGGATCCGGCCTACGAGCAGGCCCAGGACGCCTACAACGAGACCGGCGCGGTGCCGTACTTCCTGCGGCCGGTCGAGCAGATCGAGGCGTTCTTCGAGGGCCTGGAGCTGGTGGAGCCGGGTGTGGTCTCGGTGCCGTTGTGGCACCCCGAGACGGGTGCGCCGGCCGAGCCGATCGGCCAGCACGGCGGCCTGGGCCGCAAGCCCTGACACCGCCGGGCACGGGAAAGCCCCCGCGAGTCAGGTCCTCGCGGGGGCTTCCTTCTTTCCGCCTGCCGTTCGTGAAGGGTGAGAAGACGATCACGAGGCAGGACGCTTCACGGGGCCGTCGTCACGGAGCGAGCAGCAGCACGTCCGCCCGCGACTTGGCCGCCTCGTAACGCCGGGCGACGTCCTGCCAGTTGACGACCTGCCACATCGCCTCGATGAAGTCGACCTTCTGGTTGCGGTACTGGAGGTAGAAGGCGTGCTCCCAGGCGTCGAACACGAGGATCGGGGTGGCGCCCTGGCCGACGTTGCCCTGGTGGTCGTAGACCTGCTCCACGATCAGCCGCCCGCTCAGCGGCTCGTGGGCGAGCACGCCCCAGCCCGAACCCTGCGTGGTCGCGGAGGCTTTGGTCAGCTGCGCCTTGAAGTGCGTGAAGGAACCGAAGGACTCCGTGATCGCGTCCGCGAGCTCACCCACACCGTCCTGCGCCAGCGGCTCGCCACCGCCGTCCTTCGGGCCGGTCATGTTCTGCCAGTAGATGCTGTGCAGGATGTGCCCGGAGAGATGGAAGGCCAGGTTCTTCTCCAGCCCGTTGATCGACCCCCACGTCTCCTTGTCCCGCGCCTCGGCAAGCTGCTCCAGCGTGTCGTTGGCGCCTTTCACATAGGCCGCGTGGTGCTTGTCGTGGTGCAGCTCGATGATCTCGGGGCTGATCACGGGGGCGAGTGCGGAGTAGTCGTAGGGCAGTTCAGGCAACGTGTAGACGGGCAAGGCGGGATCCCCTCCGGACTCTTATTGCAACAACATTGCAACTGCACGCTAGCAGCAAGAGGCCTCGACGGGTGGCCGAGGCACGCAAAAGGCCCCCGCGTGTCTCGCGGGGGCCTTCGGCGGCACGTTCCCTACTGCTTGGCCCGCGCCCTCTGCCATCCGTACCCGATGCCGGCCAGCACCACGATCATCCCGCCCGTCGAGTACAGCTGCACCCGCGTGTCCGGCTCGCGGGCCATCAGGACGAAGACCGCGGCCATGCCGGCCAGGGCGACCCAGGTCAGCCACGGGTACGCCCACATGCGTACGGCCAGCTTCTCGGGGGCCTCCCGCTCCAGGCGGCGGCGCAGACGCAGCTGCGAGACCGCGATGAAGATCCAGACGGCCAGGATCACCGCGCCGATCATGTTCAGCAGCCACGGGAAGACGTCGTTCGGCCGCCAGTAGCTCAGCAGCACGCACAGGAACCCGAAGACGGAGGACGCCAGCACGGCGATCCGCGGCACCCCGCCCGAGACCCGGCCCAGCCCCTTCGGACCCTGGCCGCGCTCCACCAGCGAGTAGGCGATGCGGGAGGCACCGTAGATGTTGGCGTTCATCGCCGACAGCAGGGCGACCAGCACGACCACGTTCATCAGCTGGCCGGCGCCCGGGATGCCGAGCGCGTCGAGGGCGGCGACGTACGGGCCCTTCTCGACGACCTCCTTGGAGTCCCACGGCACCAGGGTGACGATGACCGCCATCGAGCCGATGTAGAACAGGGCGATGCGCCACATCGCGGTGCGGACCGCGCTCGCGACGCCCTTGACGGGGTTCTCCGACTCGGCCGCCGCGATGGTGACCGTCTCCAGGCCGCCGTAGGCGAAGACCGACGCGAGCAAACCGATGACCAGGCCCTCGCCGCCGTTCGGCAGGAAGTCGGTGAGGTGGCTCGCGCCCGGGGAGTCCGTGCCGGGCAGGATCCCGCAGATCGCCAGGACACCGAGCACCAGGAACAGGGTGATCGCACCGACCTTCAGCGCCGCGAACCAGAACTCGAACTCGCCGAAGTTCTTCACGGCCGCGAGGTTCGTACCGCAGAAGACGACCATGAACAGCGCCACCCACGCCCACTCCGGCGTGCCCGGCAGCCAGCCGCTGACGATCTTCGCTGCGCCGATGCCCTCCAGGCCCACGGCCGTGCAGAGCAGCACCCAGAAGGACCAGCCGGCGGTGAACCCGGCCCAGGGGCCGATGGCCCGCTCGGCGTGCGCCGAGAACGAGCCCGAGGAGGGGTACGCGGCCGACATCTCGCCGAGCATCCGCATCACCAGCATCACGAGGACACCGGAGAGGGCGTAGGCGACCACGATCGACGGACCGGCCGCGGCGATACCGGCACCGGAGCCGACGAACAGACCGGCTCCGATCACCCCGCCGAGGGCGATCATCGACAGGTGGCGCTGCTTCAGGCCGTGGGAGAGGGAGGCGCCGTCCGTGCTGGGCGGCGTCCCCGTGGTGGTGCTGCTGGGCATGGGCGCGGCTCGTCCTATGCGTGAGAGGCGTACGAGAGCAAAAACGCCGCCAGTCTCGGATGCCTCTCCGCCGGCACGGAGAGGCATCCCACCATTCGGACAGTCGCGTCGCTCTGTGTGGCTAGGCGGCGACCGGCGTGTAGTGCGAGGCGTCGCCCTCGATGACGTAGCTCTCCTTGCCCTCGACGCCGACGGGGATGTCCCCGGCGACCGTCACCCGGTGCAGGCGCCGGGGCAGGCCGTCGTAGTTGTCGACGGCGTAGTGCTGGGTGATGCGGTTGT
The DNA here is from genome assembly GCF_000725785.1 of Streptomyces flavovariabilis. Taxonomy (NCBI): domain Bacteria; kingdom Bacillati; phylum Actinomycetota; class Actinomycetes; order Kitasatosporales; family Streptomycetaceae; genus Streptomyces; species Streptomyces flavovariabilis. Next base: position 279,846 of record NZ_JNXD01000001.1, read on the forward strand.
CGAAGAGGACCAGCTGGTTCGGCGACCAGCGGTGGCGCAGGACGTTCTCGGGCCGGGTGACGTACGCCTGGAGCAGGTCGAGGATCTTGCGGGACTCGCCCGGCGACAGGCCCACGATCCGCTGCGCGAAGCCGCCGATGAACAGCCCGCGCTCGCCGGTCAGCGGGTGGACGCGGACCACCGGGTGGACCGTGCGGTACTTGATCGAGGTGAACTGGGCGCGCCGGGCGGCCTGCGCCTCGTCGACGTCCTCCTCCGGGACGGCGTAGTCGTAGTCGTTGGTGTGCTCGGCCCAGAGGGTGTCGGCGAGCTGCCGCAGGGGGTCGGGCAGGTTCCGGTAGGCGGCGGCCGAGCTGGCGATCAGCGTCTCGCCGCCGTACGGCGGGATGGTGATGCTGCGCAGAGTGCTGGCCTGCGGCGGGTTGAGGACGAAGGTGACGTCGGTGTGCCAGTTGTTGGCGGCCCGGCCTCCTTCGCTGTCGACGGGCAGGACGTTCGGGGCGCCGTCGACGGCGGACACCGTCGGATGGGCGGTGGTGATGTCGCCGAAGTGGCGGGCGAAGGCCTGCTGGCCCGCGTCGTCGAGGCCCTCCGCGTCGAAGACGAGGGCCTTGTGGGCGTTGAGCGCCTCACGCAGGGCGGTGAAGGTCTCCTGGTCGAGGGGCCGGGTGAGGTCGATGCCCTCGACACGGGCGCCGATGTGCGCGGTGACCTTGTGGATCTCGATGGCCATGATGGGTTCCTTCCGGATCAGACGAGAGCGGGGGCGATGACGTGCTGGTTGGCGGGGCGCGGAAGGCCGTACCGCTCCCGCAGGGTCCGGTGGTGGTCGCCGTACTCCGTGCGGAGCAGCCCGCGGGTGCGCAGGATCGGGACGACGTGGTCGACGAAGGTCTCCAGGCCCGAGGGCAGCACCGCGGGCATGATGTTGAAGCCGTCCGCCGCGCCCGACTCGAACCAGAGCCCGATCGTGTCGGCGACCTGATCGGGCGTCCCGGCGAAGGTGAGGTGCCCGCGCCCGCCGCCGAGCCGCCCGATCAGCTGCCGCACGGTGAGCCGCTCGCGCCGGGCCAGCTCCACGACGAGTGTGTAGCGGCTCTTGGCGCCCTCGATGGCGCTCTCCGGCGGCAGGTCGGCCGGCAGCGGGCCGTCGAGGTCCAGGGTGCCGGGGTCCAGGTGCAGCAGCCGCTCCAGGCGGTCCACTCCGTGCGCGTGCACGATGTGGTCCTCCAGGACCCGCTCGTTCGCCCGCGCCTCGGCCTCCGTGGAGCCGATCACCGGGACGATGCCCGGCAGCACCTTGATGTGGTCGGCGTCGCGGCCGGCCGCGACGGCCCGGGCCTTGAGGTCGGCGTAGAAGGCCCGTGCGTCCTCGACGGTCTGCTGGGCGGTGAACACGGCCTCCGCGTACCGGGCGGCGAACCGTTTGCCGTCCTCGGAGGAGCCGGCCTGCACGAGCAGCGGGTAACCCTGCGGTGTGCGGGGGACGTTGAGCGCCCCCTCGACGCTGAAGAAGCGCCCCCGATGCCGGGGCGGGTGGATCTTCGCGTCGTCGCCCCACACGCCCGCCGCCTTGTCGGCGACGATCGCGTCGTCCTCCCAGCTGTCCCACAGCTTCAGCGCCACGTCGAGGAACTCGGCGGCCCGCGCGTACCGCTCGGCGTGCGCCGGCTCGGCGTCCAGACCGAAGTTGCGGGCGGCCTCGGCACCGGCGGTGGTGACGATGTTCCAGCCCGCCCGGCCGGCGCTGAGATGGTCCAGCGTGGCGAACTTGCGGGCCAGGTTGTAGGGCGAGTTGTACGAGGTGGAGGCCGTGGCGATCAGGCCGATGTGCTCGGTCGCCGTCGCCAGCGCGGTCAGCAGCGTGATCGGCTCCAGCGCCCCGGCGGGCCGCTGGCCCGCACTGCTCCACAGCTGCGGGCCGTCGGCGAGGAACAGCGAGTCGAAGGTACCGCGCTCGGCGATCCGGGCGAGCCGTACGTAGTGCGCCAGGTCCACGTGCGCGTACGGGTCGCTCTCGGGCAGCCGCCAGGACGCCTCGTGGTGGCCGGTGTTCATCAGGAACGCGTTGAGGTGCAGCTGTCTGCGGGTCATCGGTGGTCCTCCGTGACACCGAGCGCGGCCAGCAGCCGCTCCCGGTACTCGCCGAGCAGGGGGTCGCGGTACGACCGCGGGTGCGCGCGGTCGATGGTGAGGTCGAGGCCGATCCGGCCCTGGTCGAGGACGAGCACCCGGTCGGCGAGCACGATCGCCTCGTCCACGTCGTGGGTGACCAGCAGAACCGACGGCCGGTGACGCTCCCACAGCTCCCGGAGCAGGCCGTGCATCCGGATCCGGGTGAGCGCGTCCAGCGCCCCGAACGGCTCGTCGGCCAGCAGCAGTTCCGGCTCGCGGACCAGCGACCGGGCCAGGGCTGCCCGCTGGGCCTCCCCGCCGGACAGCTCGCCCGGCCAGGCCCGCTCGCGGCCCTTCAGCCCGACTTCCTCCAAGGCCTCCCGGCCGCGCCGCTCGGCGTCCTTGCCGTCCAGGCCGAGCAGGACGTTGGCGAGCACCCGCCGCCAGGGCAGCAGCCGGGAGTCCTGGAAGACGACCGACACCCGCTCGGGCGCGGTCAGCTGCCCGGAGCCCGTGACGCCGTGGTCGAGTCCGGCGATCGCCCGCAGCAGCGTGCTCTTGCCGGAGCCGCTGTGCCCGAGCAGAGCCGTGAGCTGCCCGGCGGGCAGATCGAGGTCGATGCCGTCGAGGACCGTGCGGCCCTCGAACGACCGGGTCAGGCCGCGCAGTCGGACGGCGGGACGGGTCAGCTGCTCAGTGTGCGGCGCCATGACAGCACCCTCCGTTCGACGATGCGGACCGCGCTGTCGGAGATGAGGCCGAAGATGCCGTAGACGACCAGGCCGACGAGGATGACGTCCGTCTGGCCGTAGTTCTGCGCCTGGAACATCATGTAGCCGAGGCCGCTGGTGGCGTTGATCTGCTCCAGCACCACCAGGCCCAGCCAGGAACCGGTCACGCCGAGCCGCAGCCCGACGAAGAAGCCGGGCAGGGCGCCGGGGATGACGACCTGCCGGATGAACTGGAGCTTCGACAGGCCCTGCACCTCGGCGAGTTCGACGAAGCGGCTGTCGATGCCGGACAGCGCGGCGTGTGCGTTGAGGTAGATCGGGATGTAGACGACGATCGCGATGACGGCGGTCTTGAAGGTCTCGCCGATGCCCAGCCAGAGGATGAACAGCGGGATCAGACCCAGGGTGGGGATGGCCCGGTTGAGGTTGACCGTCCCGTCGATCTGCGCCTCGCCGGTGCGGGTCAGCCCGGACACCAGCGCGAGCAGGATGCCCGCGGTCAGACCGATCGCGAAGCCGGTGGCCGCGCGCTGCAACGAGGTCAGGATGTCGTCCGGCAGTGTGCCCGCCGTCCACAGCCGGCCGCCCGTCTCCAGTACCGCCCAGGGGGCCGGGATCGCGCCCGGGTCGAGCAGCCCGGCGGCCGAGGCGACGCTCCACAACGCGAGGACGACGGCGGGTCCGACGAGCCGGGTGGCGGGCAGCCGCTTGCCGGGAGCCAGCCGCCGGCGCCTGCGCACCTGGCGCGTCGCCTCCTCGGCAGGGGCGGCGACGGGCGCGGTGGTACTCGTGTGCGTCGTCGTGTGTGTGGTCGTGGTCACGGCGGTCACCTCCGGTACTCCGCGGGCACGGCCTTCGCCGCGAGGGACTCGAATCGGTGGTCGAAGAGCTCGGAGACGTCGAACCTCTTCACGAAGCCGCCCTCCGCGAGCAGATCCGCGGTCTCCTGCTCCCATGTGATGGCCTCGTCCCAGCGGGGCGGGAACAGCGGCTTGTTGGCCAACGCGGTGACCGCCTTCGCCTGGGCCAGAGTCAGGTTCTGCGTCCCGACGTAGAACTGCTCGTTCCACTCGTCGGGGTGCTCGTACGTCCACACCTGGCTCTTCGCCCAGTACGGGACGTACGCGGCGACCGCGGCGGCCTTCGCGGAGTCGTTCAGCACCGAGACCGGCGCCCACAGCAGGTTCAGCAGGTCGACCACGTCCGTGGTGATGGTGCGGGCCGACTTGTACTGCGCCAGATACGCGGGCGCCTGCGTGTTGCCGAGCGGGGCGATGTCCACCTGCCCGGACTGCAGGGCGGTGAGGAACTGGTTGCTGGTCAGCGGCACCAGCTCCACGTCGTCGTACGTCAGCCCGGCCTTCTCGAGGGCCCGCAGCAGAACGACGCCCTGCGCCTGGCCCTGGGAGAAGGCGAGCCGCCTGCCCTCGAAGTCGGCGACGGTACGGATGTCGCTGCCTGGCTTGGTGGCGAACAGGTAATTGGGCTTACGGGTGATGTTGATCGCGACGATCTTCGCGTCGAATCCCTGGTAGTGCGCCTGGATCGGCGGAATTCCCGCGTTGTTGGCGACGTCCAGCGACTTCGCGCGGAACGCGTTGATGACATCGGGGCCCGCGCCGATGTTCAGCCAGTCGGCCACCTTGAACGGCAGATCGCGGAACCCGGCGAGCTTGAACTGGAGTTGCTGCGCGTTCTGGTACGAGGAGATCTTCAGGCTCGTCCCCGCGGGAACCTGGGAGGCCAGGGGAGCGTCGGAGGCCGTCTCGCCGGCCGCGGCACTGCTGTCCGCGCAGCCGCTCAGTCCGGCCGCCGCGGCCGTCACGCCGAGCAGTGAGGTCAGGAACAGGCGCCGGTCGAGACCGGAAACGGGGGGCGAGGGCATGGAAGGCTCCCTGGGTATGGAAGACGGCACAGCAAGCGGAATTCCGGGCAGGAAGAGGCCTGCCAAGGGAATTCACGCGAATGTCACAAAGGAAGAAGAAGGCGCTCCGTGAAGGGGCGCCGGGGGCGCGTCAACGGGTCAGCAACAGAGGGTGCGACAGCTCGTGAGCGGGCTCATGAACAGGATGTTCCTGGTCAGCGGCCGTTCCTGTCAACATTCCGAGTTTCTGAATTAAATAGCCTCAGGTGACGCGGCCAGCGGGTCCCGGTAGAGGACGTCGAGAGCCACCGAACCCCCCGCCACGGCCAGCACGGAATCCGGGAAACTGATCGGTGAGACGGTCGCGGCGCGATCCGCTCCGACCTCGTCGCGCAGCGCAACCAGACAGTCCTCCCGGTGCATGGCCCCGATCTCCGTCACGACCACCCGCTCGGGATTGAGCACATCGAGCAGCAGCCCCACCGCACGCCCGACCCGCCGCGACCGCTCCCGCAGCAGCCGCACGGCCACCGGGTCACCGGCCGCCGCGGCACCGACCACGTGCATCGGGTTCACCCCGTCGACGACCCCCGCCTCACGGGCCCGCCGGCACAGGGTCCGCTCGCTCAGCTCGGCCTGGAGGCAACCCACCCGGCCGCACGCGCAGGGCTCCGTGCCGCCCGGCACCGGCAGATGGGCGATCGCCCCGGCCTGGGAGCGCGGCCCGTGGTGCACCTCGTCCTGGGTGGCGAACGCCGCGTCGACCACATGCCCGGCGAACAGGTGCAGCACACTGCGGCTGCCCCGCGCCCGCCCGAACAGCCGCTCCGCGTTCACCAGCGCCCGCGCGTGTCCGTCCACATGGACGGGCAGCCCGGTGCGCGCCCCGAGCACCTGCCGTACCGGTACCTCCCGCCAGCCCAGCAGCGGATGCTCCACGACGGTGCCCGAGTCCCGGTCCACCCAGCCGCCCGTCGCGAACCCGACCCCCAGCGCGCTGCTGCCGGGAGCCGCGGCGAGCAGCGCCGCCAGCCCGTCGGCCGCCCGGGCCAGCACCCGCGCGGGCTCGGCCCGTTCGTGCTTCACCTCGCTGCGGGCCACCACCCGCCCGCGCAGGTCCAGCAGCGCGACCGTGGTGTACGGCACCGCCACATGCACGCCGCCCACCACGAACCGCGAGCCGTCCAGGTCGACCGGCAGATGCGGCCGCCCCACGCCCTTGGACCGCCGCAGCACGGCGGACTCACGGATGAGGCCCAACTCGGCGAACCGGGCGCAGTAGTCGGTCACGGACGCCGGGGACAGACCGGTCAGCCGGGCGATGGTGCTGCGCGCGACCGGCCCGTGCTCCAGCACGGACCGCAGGACGACGCTCGCGCTCGTGCGGCGTCGGTCGCTGTCGGCGACACGGGGGACGGGGGACGTCAGAAGGGGAGCCGCGGTACGGGGCATGGGAATCTTCCTGGAGGCCGGTCCGACACTGCGCCGTCTCGATCGGCGGGCCGGATCCCTCCGCCCCGCCTCACAGAGGGCGGCGACAGGTGGCCGTGCCCTGGCGTCGCAGGTCGACATAGCGACGCGACGAGAAGTACCGGGCCTGGGCAACCATGTCGGCGACGCTAGCAAAAGGGCCCCGGGCTGCCCAGACGGCGACCGACGGGCGAGACGGCGCACTCTGTGCCTTTGGGGGAAACCTACAGACGACCGGTTTCGCCCTCCCGTGTCATATGGCACGCCATCACCGTGACCGGCATCACGCCGTACCCGCTGTAACCCGCGCTCTTTGTCCGAAGCAGACCAACGGCCGGTCCACGCCTTTGTGGACCGCTGACGGTGATCGGGACGAGGGCGCTGGGATAGCGTCACGGTGTCCCACCGGCCCTCACCTTCGCGGAGTCCCCATGAGCACCGCCGCCGCCACACCCGCCCGCGCCGGACAGGTCCTCGCCGACCTGCTCCCCGCCTCCCGAGTCCGGGACGCGGCCCTCGTGCTCGGCGGCGCCGCGCTCACCGGCCTCGCCGCCCAGATCTCCGTGCCCGTGCCGGGCTCCCCGGTGCCGGTGACCGGCCAGACCTTCGCCGCGCTGCTCGTCGGCACGTCCCTCGGCGCCGGCCGCGGCTTCCTCGCGCTGGCGCTGTACGCCCTCGCGGGCATCGCCGGGGTGCCGTGGTTCGCCGGCGCCTCCTCCGGTGTCGCCCCCTCCTTCGGCTACATCCTCGGCATGATCCTCGCCTCCACCGTCGTCGGCGCCCTGGCCCGCCGCGGCGCCGACCGCTCGATGCTGCGCATGGCCGGCACGATGCTGGTGGGCGAGGCGATCATCTACGCCATCGGCGTGCCCTACCTGGCCCTCGCCACCGGCATGTCCGCCACCGCCGCGATCGCGGCCGGCCTCACGCCCTTCCTCATCGGCGACGCGCTGAAGGCGGCGCTGGCGATGGGCGCCCTGCCGACGGCGTGGAAGTTCGCGAACAAGCGCTGAAATCGCGGGTATCGCCGAGAGGCCCGCCGGGGCACGAGTATCCCCGGCGGGCCTCTCGGCGTCCGAGCGGCGCGACAGGCGGCTGGTTCAGCCCTCCTGACCCACCGGCCGCCGCCGCTGCGACCACCACATGCCGGCCACGCCCGTCGCGAGCAGCGACGCACCGGCCGCGCCCAGCGGCAGCAGATCACGGGCCGGACCGGTCTTCGGCAGCTCCTTGCCGCCCGGACCCGCCGGCTCGTTGTCGGTGCCGAGCAGCAGCGGCGTGGCCGGGGCGTCCGGCGACGGGTTGCTGGTACCGAACGGCACCGGGCCCTGCTGCCAGAAGGTCTTCTTCCCGTCGTCCGTCTGCACGGGCAGACAGATCTTTCCGGTCTTGCCGAGGTCGAACGTCGCGTCGACTTCGTACGACTTCGACTTACCGGCCGCGAGATTGTCGATCGGGCATGCGAATCCGCTGTTCGAACCCTCCGGAAGCCCGTTCTCGGGTATCGCCGAACATCCCTCGACGCCCTTGACGACAAGCCCGTCGAAACCGACCACCAACAGCCTGATCTTCCCGCTGTCCTTGCTCCCCTCGTTCTTCACCGTGGCGGTAATCGCCGTCTTTTCCGAACCGTTGTCGACCGAGATCTTCACGGGCAGCAGCGTGGTGAGCTTCACCCCTGCCGGCGCCTCGTCAACCGCCTTTCCCCCCTTGCCGCTCGCGGGCCCCTCGTCCTCCGCGCCGGCCGTGCCGGAAAGGATCATCACCGCCGAGAAAGATGCCATGACCAGCGATCCCGCGACCGCTGTCGTACGACGAGAACTCATGTTCGTCCCCCTTGCGTCCCCCTGGGCTGCGCCTGAATTCGCAGCACTGAAAGAGGTACCACAAGATTTCGCCGCACTATCCTGAGACGGCTCGAAGTGTGACCGTTGTGTTTCACTGGAGTCGGTCGCGGCGTCGTGGAGGGGGTGCAGCGGATTGCCGGGGAATGCGAACAGTGGCGGTGTTCCAGGGATATTGGTGACGGGGCGCTATCGGTTGGTCGAAAGTATCGGCCAGGGGGGAATGGGGCGGGTGTGGCGAGCCGCCGACGAAATACTCGACCGGCAGGTCGCCGTCAAGGAAATGCGGATCGACGGTCTCGACGCGGAGGACAGCAGGACCCGCCGCGAACGCACCCTGCGCGAGGCCCGCGCCACGGCCCGCATCGACCACCCCAATGTCGTACGCGTCTACGACGTGGTCGACGAGGGCGAACGCCTGTGGATCGTCATGGAGTTGGTCACAGGCCCCTCCCTCGAACGGATCCTCTCGGAGACCGGCCCACTGAGCCCCGGCGAGACGGCCCGCATCGGACTCGGTCTGGTCGCGGCGCTACGGCAGGTGCACGAACGCGGCGTACTGCACCGCGACATCAAGCCCGGAAACGTGCTCGTGGAACACGCGGACGGGATGGCCGGATCCGCACGCGGCAACGGCAGCGGTTCCGGCCGGCGACGCCGGGTCGTCCTCACCGACTTCGGCATCGCCGCGATCCAGGACGCCAAGGCACTCACGATGGTCGGCATGCTGGTGGGCTCGCCCGACTACATGGCCCCCGAGCGCATCTCCGGCCGCCCCCAGGGCCCACCGTCCGACGTCTGGTCCCTCGGCGCGACCCTCTGCGCGGCCCTGGGCGGCCGCTCCCCGTTCTCCCGCGACACCACGCTGGCGACACTGCACGCGGTCCTGTACGAGGAGCCCGAACTCCCCGGTGCATCCGGCCCGTTGCGGGACATCCTGACGTCCCTGCTGGCGAAGGAACCGTCGGCTCGCCCGGACCTGGAGGCGCTCGAAACGGCGCTGCGACCGGTGGCGTTTCCGGCTCCGACACCGACGGTCGCGGTGGGGCTGGGGGAGCCGGAGCCTGTGGCGGACGAGGCGCCCGCACCGAGTCCGGAACCGGAGCCCGACCCCGACCTGGAAACCACTCTCGGGGGACAACAACTCTCCCCACAGCCGCAGTCGCGGGCGCCTCTTTCTGCACCCCCGGAGGAATCACCCACCCCCGCGTACCTCCCGGCGCCCCGGGACCCCCGCCGGCCCGCCCCCGCCCCGGAGCAGCACCACCACACCGCGGGCGCCACCCCCACGACGACGTCCGCGAAGGCCAGGGGCCCTGTCTCGCTCACGCGCGCTCAAGCGGAGACCGAACGCCGGCCCCACCCCACACCCGCACCCTTGCCGATGCCGCCCGGCGAACTCCCCGGGCCGGCCGTCCCGGCCACACCCCGCCCCCGTAGCGGCGCAGGCCGTCGCCGTACGGTGCTCACCGCCGCGGCGGCCACGCTCGCCACCGCCGGAACCGTCGCGGGAATCCTGCTGGCGACGTCGTCGGGCTCACCGGGCGGTGACGACACTCCCCGTGCGGGTTCCTCGGCGTCCACGCCGGCGACCACCGGGGACACCACTCCCTCGCCCACCGTCGAGGGCACCACCAGGCCGCTGACCCTGCCGCCCGGCACGCACCGGGAGGCCGGTGGGTTCGCCTGGGCGACACCCGACGGCTGGCGGCGGGACGTGAAGACGGGGGCGGAGGTGCACTACACCTCCCCGGACGGGTCCCAGGAACTGGTCGGCAAGTCCTCCCTGGCCCGCGGCGACCTGCTGGAGTCGTGGCAGACCTCGGAGCGCAACGCCCGCCAGGGCCGGGACTACCGCAAGATCCGCCTGGAGGAGACGACGTTCCGCGGTCACCCGGCGGTGGTCTGGGAGTACACGTTCACGCTGCAGGGCGTCCACTGGCACGCCCGTCTGCTCGGCTTCAACGTGACCGGCAAGTCGTACCAGGTCAACACGTGGTACGAGGACGGGATCGAGCAGGAGGCACTCGCCACCTACGAGAGGGTCAAGGACAGTTTCACAGTGCTGTAGGCAACGGTGCTGTGGGCAACGGTGCTGTGGGCCCACGAAAAGGGGGCCCGTCGTGCGTGCAGCCGGGCGACGGCACGCACAACGGGCCCCCGTTCACGGCGAACGGTGAGCGGCCGGAGGATCAGCCGGCCGAAACCTCGCTCCGCTCCGCGTCCTGCTCCTGCGGGGCGCCGTCAACAGGCCGGCGCCCACGGACCTTCTGCTTCACGAAGGCGATGACGAGCACCACCGCCGCGACGAGCAGCGACAGCAGGATGGTCTGGCGTCCGTCGTGCTCGGTGTCGGTGAGCATGTAGCCGAGGATGAACACGATCAGCGCGGCGGTCGCCCAGGTCAGATACGGGTACAGCCACATCTTCACCACGAGCTTCTCGGGCGCCTCCGCCTTGATGATCTTCCGCATGCGCAGCTGGGAGAAGCAGATCACCAGCCACACGAACAGGGCGACAGCGCCACTGGAGTTCACGAGGAAGAGGAAGACGGAGTCCGGGAACTTGTAGTTGAAGAAGACCGCGACGAAGCCGAAGGCGACGGAGGCGAGGATCGCCGTGCGCGGCACGCCGTTGGACGTCGTGCGGGCGAAGGCCTTCGGTGCGTCGCCGCGCCGGCCGAGCGAGAACGCCATGCGGGAGGCGGTGTAGAGGCCGGAGTTGAGACAGGACAGCACCGAGGTCAGCACGATGAAGTTCATGATCTGCCCGGCGTGCGCGATACCGAGGGAGTCGAGCGCGGCGACGTAGGAGCCGTCCTTGGTGATGGACTTGCTGTCCCACGGCAGCAGGCACACGACGACGGCGATCGAGCCGAGGTAGAAGACGGCGACACGCCAGATGATGCTGTTGGTGGCCTTGGTGACGGCCTGCCGCGGGTTCTCGGACTCACCGGCGGCCAGCGTGGCGATCTCGCTGCCCATGAAGGAGAAGACGACGAGCAGCACACCGGTGAGGATGGCGCCGGCCCCGTGGGGCAGGAAGCCGCCGTGCTCGGTGAGGTTGCTCAGCCCGGCCTGCTCACTGTCCACACCCGGCAGCAGCCCGAACACGGCCAGTCCGCCGATGACGATGAACGCGGCGATGGCGACGACCTTGATGCCCGCGAACCAGAACTCGAACTCGCCGTAGGAGCCGACGGAGACCAGGTTGGTGGCGGTCAGCACCAGCATCACGATCAGGGCCCAGCCCCACTGCGGCACGGCCGGTATCCAGCCCTCCAGGATCACGGCGCCGGCGGTCGCTTCGACCGCCAGCACGACCACCCAGAAGAACCAGTACAGCCAGCCGATGGAGAAACCGGCCCAGGGCCCGAGGGCCCGGTCGGCGTGGGCGGAGAAGGAACCCGAGGTCGGGTTGGCGGCCGACATCTCACCGAGCATCCGCATCACCAGCACCACGAGCGTGCCGACGAGGGCGTACGACAGCAGGATGCCGGGCCCCGCGGTGGCGATGCCGGAGCTGGACCCCACGAAGAGTCCGGCGCCGATGACACCACCGATGGCGATCATCGAAAGATGCCGGTTCTTGAGCCCGGCCTGCAGTCCGGAGCCCTCGGCTCCGGGTTCTCCGGGCCCTCCGGGGTCGTTTCCGGTCTTGTTCAGAGTCGGCTGCGAGGTCATGGAACGGATTTCCTTTGCGCCGGGGAGCTGTACTTCCGTACGGAACCGCACGAGCCGTACGAACGGGGTGTGTCGCGGCATCACGGTGTACGGGGAGGCTCGTACGAGCGGTGTACGAGCCGGTCCAGTGAATCGGAGGCGAACGTTTAGGAGAACCTTTGAATCCAGATTGTTACTTGAGGTTTTCCTGAGGTTCAGTAATGCGGCTCACATGTGCCTCGGGTTTTCATGGGCGCCACCCCGCGCGCCTTCCCCGAAACACCCGTGTCACACTCGTCCCATGCGCGTGTACCTCGGCTCGGACCATGCGGGCTACGAACTCAAGAACCACCTCGTCGAGTGGCTGAAGGAGGCGGGTCACGACCCCGTCGACTGCGGCCCGCACATCTACGACGCCCAGGACGACTACCCGCCCTTCTGCCTCCGTGCAGCGGAGCGCACGGCCGCGGACCCCGACGCCCTCGGCGTCGTCATCGGCGGCTCGGGCAACGGCGAGCAGATCGCCGCGAACAAGGTCAAGGGCGTCCGCGCGGCCCTCGCCTGGAGCGAGGAGACGGCGTCCCTGGGCCGCCAGCACAACAACGCGAACGTCGTCGCGGTGGGCGCGCGCATGCACTCGCAGGACGAGGCGACGAAGTTCGTGGAGACCTTCCTCGGCACGCCGTTCTCCGGTGACGAACGTCACATCCGCCGAATCGACATGCTCGCGTCCTACGAAACGACCGGCGACCTCCCCCCGATCCCGCCGCACCACCCCCAGCAGTAACCCACCCCCACGACAGCCACGCCGCCTGGGCGACGGCCGTGGCGCCCAGGACGGGGAGGGAGCGGCTCTGCCCCCAGGCAGGGGGCTCCGCCGTCCCCAGGCAGGCAGCAGCGCTGCGCTCTCCGGCGGGCTTTGGTCTATGTCCCCAGGGGGCTTTGCCCTCAGGCGGGCCGGAACTCTGCCCCATGCAGGGCCATAGCTCTGTCCCCGGGGAGGGCCGTGGCTCTGTCGGCGTCCGGGGCGGAGCACAGCGGGGGCACGGGGCGGAGCCCGCCGGGGGCACGGGGGCGGAGCCCCCGAGAAGGGTGCAGGGGACGAAGTCCCCGCCGGGGTTCCGGGGCGGAGCCCCGAGGCGTTTCGGCTCGGGCCTCTCGGCCGACCGCGTCGGGCGGGTGGGTGGGCAAAAGGCAACGATCACAGGGAGCACCCGTGCCGGAAGGCCACACCATCCACCGCCTCGCCCAGGACTACGCCGCCGCCTTCCTCGGCACAAAACCCCGCACCACCAGCCCCCAGGGCAAGTTCACCCCCGCCGCCACCCTCCTCACCGGCACGGAACTCACCCACACGGAAGCCCACGGAAAACACCTTTTCCTCGGCTTCCGCGACACCGACTGGATCCACATCCACCTCGGCCTCTTCGGCAAGGTCACCTTGGGCCCGGCCCCCGAACCGCCCCCCACCGACACCGTCCGCCTCCGCCTGGCGAACGAGACCACGTACGTGGACCTCCGAGGCCCCACCACCTGTGCCCTCATCACCCCCCCGGAGAAGCAGGCGATACACGACCGCCTGGGCCCGGACCCGCTCCGCGACGACGCCGACCCGGACACCGCGTACCGCCGCATCGCCCGCAGCCGTACGACGATCGCCGCCCTCCTCATGGACCAGAAGGTCATCGCAGGCGTCGGAAACGTCTACCGCGCGGAGGTCCTCTTCCGGCACCGCATCGACCCGTACCGCCCCGGCAAGGACATCACCCCCGCCGAGTGGCACGCGATCTGGACCGACCTGGTCGACCTCATGCACGAGGGCGTCCGCAACAACCGCATCGACACGGTCCGCCCGGAGCACACCCCGGAGGCGATGGGCCGCCCGCCCCGCGTGGACGACCACGGCGGCGAGGTGTACGTCTACCGCAGGGCCGACCTGCCCTGCCACATCTGTGCCGGCGAGATCCGCACCGCCGATCTCGCCGCCCGCAACCTCTTCTGGTGCCCGGCCTGCCAGCGCCCCTGAGGCGGCCGGGGCATCAGAACCCGTGCGGCAGCCACGGCGGCACGCCCGCCCCGAAGGCGAGCGACGTCTCCGCCAGCGCCCCCCGCCGAACCTCCCGTACCCGCCCCGCCGCCCCCAGCGAGGCCAGGGGCACACCCCCGAGATACGCGGCGCCCAACTCCCGTACGGACAGGGCGACATCCGCCGCATCCGCCGTACGTTCGCAGGATGCTCCCTTCGCGTCCCCGCTCAATCGCCAACGCCCGGAGTTCCAGGGACAGAACGCGTCCTCCACCTCGAACACCACATCCACCGGCGCCTGATACGTCCGCGCCTCCAGCGCGGCTCCCACCTCCACCGGCCGCACGTACAGGGAGTCCCGCAACGACGGCCGGCACCGCCGCTGGTCGGACACGAGGTACTGCCACGCGTCGTCCACCGGGCGCCCCCGCACGTTCACCTTCGACGTCAGGTCGATCCCGAACAGGAACCGCCACAACGCCGCGTCCGCGGCGGGGTCCAGCGCCGCCAAGTCCTCGACGATCACGGTGCCGTGGGGCCCGGACGGCTCCCAGGCGGGCTTGACGCGGTACCGCGCGTACCCGACCGTCTCCCCGTCCCGCTCGGCGAGCACGCACTGCAGGGGCGACGCCCCGTCCCGTTCGCTCTCCGGGTCGAGCACCCCGAGCCGCTCCCAGCCGGGCCGCCGGGCCAGCATGCCGGGCCGCGCCGGAACCAGCCGGGCGTACACCGCCTCGCACACGTCGAGCACATCGGCCGGTACCGCGTACCGCACCCGTACGTCATCCGTACCGTCCGGCACCGACAGCCGTACCCGGGTCGTGTCGATCTCGGCGGTCAACGAGACGGTCGCGTTGCCGTATCCGAACCGCCCGTAGATCGCGGGCTCGGACGCGGTGAGCACGGCCAGCGGCTCACCCCACGCGCGCACATCGTCCAGCTGCCGCCGCATCATGGCCGTCAGCAGGCCGCGCCGACGGTGCGTGGCGGCCACGCTGACCATCGTGACGCCCGCGACCGGCAGTGACGCGCCGCCGGGCACGGTGAGCCGGAAGCTGAACGCCCCGGCCGTCCCCACGCACTCGTCCCCGTCCCAGACACCGATGGAACGGTCGAACTCGGTCAGTGAGTTCCACAACTGCCGCTCTTCGGCGGACTCCGGCACCCCTCCGAAGCCCCGTATCAGGGTGTCGTACCACTTGTCCCAATCGTCCTGGCGGAGGACCCGCACGTCGGGCGAAAGGCCTTTCGCGTCAGCTGCCATGAGCCATGCCTACCAGGGCAGTGCGGGGCGAGCGAGGCAATTTCTCCCGGGTGGCGGCGCGGCGGAGCGTTGTGAAGTTCACTGTGAAGTCGGCCCTCGGACGGGGGACAAGTGGGACCTCCCGTGCCAAGCGGCTGGTCCGATGGATAGGGTCCCGAACTAATGGCATCAGGACGAGAGCGGCGCGCGGAAGCCGACACGTTCACGGCCCGGTTGAACAAGCAGTGGCACCGGGTCCGCGTCGGCGTGCGCCGAGCGGCCGTGGACTACTTCCGCGGCAACGGCTCGGACTGGATCGCCCTGGCCGGCCTGCTCATGGCGGTCCCCCTGATCGCGTCGGCGACGCTGGCGAACTCGGTGTGGTTCTCACCGGCCGCGCTGGTGCTGCCCGTCGTCGTGGGCGGGCTGCTGCTGCGCCCGGCGAGCCTGCTCGGCCTGTACGCGGCGGCGGCCACGGCACTGATCGTGGAGTCGGTGCAGCTGGGCCCGTACACGGAGGGCCCGTCGAGGGTCACCCCGGGCGTCGTGCTCGTGGTCGCGGCCTGCGGCTTCTTCGGGCTGCTCCTGGCCCAGTTCCGCAGCCGGGTCGGTGTGCCCTGGCGGCGCGGCGGCACCATGCTCTTCGACCTGCGCGAACGTATCCGGGTGCAGAGCAAGCTGCCCGGCCTGCCGGACGGCTGGCACCGGGAGATGGCGCTGCGCCCGGCGGGCGGCCAGTCGTTCTCGGGCGACTTCGTGGTGGCGGCGCGCACCAACGGCGGCCGTACGCTCGAAGTCGTCCTCACCGACGTCTCCGGCAAGGGCATGGACGCGGGCTCCCGCGCCCTGCTGCTGTCCGGTGCGTTCGGCGGTCTGCTCGGCTCCCTCCCGCCGCACGCCTTCCTCCCGGCCGCGAACGGCTATCTCCTGCGCCAGGACTGGGACGAGGGCTTCGCCACCTCCATCCACCTGGTCCTCGACCTGGACTCCGGCGACTACGAGCTCTACACCGCGGGGCATCCGCCGGGCCTCCAGCTCAGCGCCGGCAGCGGCCGCTGGGAGGAGAAGGCGGCCGAGGGCCCGCTCCTCGGGGTGTACGACGGTGCCCAGTTCGATCCGGTGAAGGGCTCACTGCGACCCGGGGACGTGCTGATGCTGTTCACGGACGGCCTGGTGGAGACCGCCGACCGCGACATCGTCGAGGGCATCGACCGCCTCACCGGTGAGGCCGACCGCTATGTGGCCGGCGGTTTCCACGGTGCGGCCTGGCACCTCATCGAGGCCGTCGCCAAGGACGTCAACGACGACCGGGCCCTGCTGCTGATCTGCCGCGAGGGACCGACAGCGGCCGCCACCCGCTGAGGTGCGGTTCTCCTCAGGTGCACACTGGTGCCGTGACCGAGACACCCCGCATCCCGCTGACCCTGGCCCAGGTCGAGGCCACCGCCCGCGCCGCGCACAGCGGCCAGACCGACAAGGCGGGACGGCCGTACACCGAACACCTCCAGGCCGTGGCGGAGGGCGTACGGGTGCGGGGCGGCGACGAGGAGCAGATCGCGGCGGCCTGGCTGCACGACGCCGTCGAGGACGACGCCCTCTCCCCGCGGTGGCTGCGCGAGGCCGCGCTGAGCAGCCGTACGAAGGACATCGTCCTCGCGGTCACCAAACGGGCGGGGGAGCCGCCGGAGGCGTACGCCGCGCGGATCCTCGCCACGCCCGGCGCGCTGCTGGTGAAGGAGTCGGACCTGGCGCACAACGCGGACCCGGCCCGTCTCGCGGTCCTCGACGAGGCGACCCGCACACGACTGACCGAGAAGTACGCACGGATGCGCGCGCTTCTCGGTCTCGTCGGATGAATCCAGCGGTGCGGGTCAGGCGTTGACCTTCTCGCGCTCGCGCTCGCGCCGCTCGGCGCTCTGGCGTTCGCGGGCGAGTTCGGCGGCGTCCCGCTTGAAGGCCCACTCCATCTTCGGCTCCATCGCGAACCGGAAGACCCGCTGCACCGGCTTGGTGCACAGCACCGTCACGACGGCGGCCGCGAGGACGGTCACGAGGATCTCACCGGCTGGATGGTGCAGCCAGGACGCCTCGAACCAGCCCTGGTAGTCGCCGGCCTTCACCAGGAAGCCGTGCAGCAGGTAGCCGTAGAGCGTGCCGGCGCCGAGGGCGGTGAACCACATGCGGCGGCGCGGCACCCAGGCGAAGAAGCAGGCGGTCAGCACCAGGGAGCAGCCGAACATCGCGAGCACCATGACCGGGCCGGTCCACCACGGGGCGCCCAGTTCCTGCGCGGCGTCACGGTGGTAGAACCACGCGGTGTTCATGCGCGGCACCGCCCACCAGCTGAAGGCCAGTGCGGCGGCGAACACGGGCACCGAGGCGATCCGCACCGAACGGCGGCGCACCATGTGGAAGTGCTCGGGCTTCATCACCAGGCCCAGCACGAAGAACGGCAGGAACTGCAGGACGCGCTGCAGGTCCAGGTCGTCGCCGATCTCCGGGGTCACGGTCGCCAGCATGGCGAGCCCCAGCGCGAGCGGCAGCGGCCGGCGCACCAGGTTCCAGATGGGGGTGGTCAGGCGCCAGATGAACAGCGCGACCAGGAACCAGGTCAGGTACCAGGGGTCGAGAAGGCTGATCTCCTGGTGCGGGTCGTTGTCGATGACTCGCTTGAAGAGCGGATAGGCCGTCTCGAAGATGATGTACGGCACGGCGACGCCGGTGATCAGGCGCTTCAGCCGGTCGGGCCGCATGTCGAAACTGCGGGAGAAGTAGCCGGAGATGATGATGAACGCCGGCATGTGGAACGCGTAGACGACCTGGTACGCCGCCTCGAGTATCCGGCTGTCGCCCTTGAGCGGCTCCCAGGCGTGGCCCATGGCGACCAGGACGATCGCGAGGTACTTGGCGTTGTCGAAGAAGGAGTCGCGCTGCTTGCCGTTCTGCTTCTTCTGCGTGCTCTGCGGCGAGCGGGGGCTCGGCACTCCGTCGGCCGGCGACTGTGCCGGGGGAAGTGGCGCCCTGCGGTCGCCGTTCGGTCGCAGCGAGTTCGTCACAGACCCTCCCACCAGGAGCTCGGGGAGACGATCCGGGACCTCGCTGCGCGTGCGGGGGACGAGGCAGCGTGGAACATCTGAGGCACCCTAGCGTTCCCTGCAGCTATTCGTAAAACGCCGGACGTGATTCCTGGCTATTCGCTGCGGGTACCCCGGATTACGGGCAGTTGACGTCACTGTCGACGTGACGGCCAACACATCGTCCGATGCCGGATTGTGTGCACCGACTGAGCCCTGCTTGTCGTGATACTTCCGGACTAAGCGAGGCATAAGACCAGCAGGCGACTCCAGTGGAATGTCTGCTTCAGCCCCCCTTCGGTCCCTGGACCGCACGGCTGTTGACGGGCTTGTGGCAACAATTCGAATTAGCTGCGAACGCGTTGTGTGGAGATGGAAACGATACGGCCGAATTCCCTGTGCGGGTGGCTCTTCGAATTGCCGTACGACTGCCCGGAGTCGAGCCTCCGCGCACGGGCGGCACACACGGGCGGAGCGACACAGGTGTGGTCGATGCGTCACCGGCCGCATAGCCCGGCCGCGTTGGTGGCACGATGGTTCTGGCGGGGGTGCGCGGGGTCGCGTCCCCGGGCCGGGAGAGCGGACCGACCGAGGGTGTGATCAGTGTGGCCATTTCACTGTCTGTGGTTCTGCTGTTGGCGATCATCCTTGTGGTGTTGATCAGAGGGGGGTCCATCAAGGCAGGGCCGGCGATCGTGGCGATCCTGTTCGGCTTCTTCCTCGCCTCGACCGGTATGGCCCCGTCCATCAACCGGTTCCTCAACTCGATAGCGGACACCATCAACTCCATCAGCTTCTGACCGGGGCGCCGGCGCCCCCTCCCGAGCCCTGCGCTGCGGGCCCGGTGCAGGGGCGGTTACGCTCGCCCCGACCACAGGACGGTGCGTGACGGGGGGAACGTTCGGGGATGGCGCTGCGCGATTCTGACCCGGCGGAGGTGGGCGGCTACCGCATCGAGGACCGCCTCGGCTCCGGCGGCATGGGTGTGGTCTACCTGGCCCGCTCGGCCTCCGGCCGACGCCTCGCCGTCAAGGTCGTCCACAGTCAGTACGCCGACGACGACGAGTTCCGCGCCCGTTTCCGTCGCGAGGTGGCCGCCGCCCGCCAGGTCAGCGGCGCCTTCACGGCCCCCGTCGTGGACGCGGACGCCGACGCCACACACCCCTGGATGGCCACGCTCTACATACCGGGCTCGGACCTCGGCACCCATGTCCGCGGGCACGGCCCGCTCCCGCTGCCCCGCCTGCGCGGTCTCGCCGCCGGCCTCGCCGAGGCGCTGCGCGACATCCACCGCGCCGGGGTCGTCCACCGCGACCTGAAACCGGCCAACGTGATGCTCGCCGAGGACGGCCCCCGCGTCATCGACTTCGGCATCTCCCGCGCCGCCGAGTTCGCCGCCTCCGACGTCCTCACCCAGACCGGTCGCGTCATGGGCACCCCGCCCTTCATGTCCCCGGAGCAGTTCGCCGCCCCCCAGGATGTCGGCCCGGCCGCCGACATGTTCTCCCTCGGCTCGGTCCTCACCTACGCCGCCACCTGCCGCGGCCCCTTCGACAGCCCGAGCCCGTACGAAACGGCCCTGCGCGTCGTCGAGGGCGAGCCGGACCTCACCGGCGTCCCCGACGAACTGCTCCCCTTCATCCGCCTCTGCCTGGAGAAGCACCGGAAGGACCGCCCCGCCGCGGACGAACTGTTCACGCTGCTCCGCGAGGGCGGCACCCCCGGCCCCCTCCTGGTGCCCGGCACCGGCGCACCACGCCCCGTACGGCCGTGGCCGGGCGCCCCGCCGACCGAGCCGGCCGGCACCGCATGGCCCGGCACGGCCCGCGCCGAGCGGGACGAGACGTCGCACCGCCTGCCCGAGGAGGCGGACGCCGAACGGGACGAGTCGCGGCACCCGCGGCCCGGCAGGACCCCGACGGAACAGCACCAGTCCCTACCTGACCCGGCCGGGGCACCGGCGCCCGAGGCGGAGCGCACCCGCGGCCGCCGCAGACACGGACTGCTGCTGGTCACGGCCGCGGTGGCCGTCGCGCTCGCCGCGATCGTCACCACCACCGTCACCCTGATCCGCGACAACGACCGCCCGCCCTCCTCCACCGCCAGGGCGGCCGACCTTCCCGAGGGCTGGAAGCCGTGGGTGGCCACGGTGAAGACCCCGGACAAGGACAACGGCGTCCTGGGCGGAACCGACACGCCCCTCAAGGGCTGCTCCGTCGTCGACGCCTCCCTGGTGTGTGCCGGCTCCGACCTCATGGCGACCCGCTTCGGTCTCGCCGACGGCCGCAACACCTGGAGCCGGGCCGTCGACGCCACCCCCGACGGCGCCTTCGGCGACGAGGGCGCGCTCATCGGCACCGGCGACGGACGCGTCTTCACCTACGGGGCCGACGACGCGGAAGGAACGAGCGGCGTCGGCTCCAGCTACGCGGTCCACGCCCTGGCCGCCGACACCGGCAAGGAATTCTGGCGGACCCCGACCGGCAGCGGCGAGACGGCATCGGTCCCCGACAGCACGCAGGGCGCCGCCACGGCCGTGCCCGAGGGCGTCGTCACCTTCTACGGATCACAGGGCGACCAGTACGCCCTGCTCGACGCCGACACCGGGAAGGTCCGCTGGCGGCAGCCGAGGCCGGACACCCGGGGCGACTGCGCGCTGGACTCGGCGGCCGGCCGTGCCTATCTGATCTGCGCGACCGTGACGAACGACGGAGAGACAGCCGAAAGCACCGTCTCCGAGATCGACCCGGCCACCGGCAGGGCCCGCTGGACCGTCGAGGCCGAGGGCGACCTGGACCTGCTCGGCCGCCAGGAGGGACGCCTGGTGTTCGCGGACGGCCGGTCCACGGCGACCCGCGATCTCACCCTGATCGACGTCTCCTCGCACGAGCTCACCGTGCGCCGACTGGCCAAGCCCCGGCCCGAGGAGTCGAGGGCGTACCTGGTGCGCGGCACCGTCTACTTCACCCGCAGCAGCGGCGGCGTCCGCGCCGTCTCGCCGAGCACCGGGCGGACGCTGTGGGAATCCAACTCCACCCTGGAGCGGCAGGGACCGCCGGCCGCCTCCGCCACCCACGTGTACTTCGCCTCGCCCAGCGGCCGCCTGGCCGCCCTGAACGCGCGCACCGGCAAGGTCGAGCACACCCGGGAGGGCCGCGACGACGGCGGCCGGGCCGACAACATACTCGTCACCTCCGGAGCACCGCTCCTCCTCGTCGGCGACGCCCTGTACGTCCCGTACGGCGTCCGGTCCGTCTACACCGTGGACGTCCGCAACCTCTGACGCATCTGATTCAGTCGGCGAGGCGGTGGATCCGGGGACGGAGATCGGCGACAAGGCGGAAGCGCTCCAGAACCACCGGCGTCGCATCGCCCACGGTGAAGCCGGGGTCCTCCAGGGCCGCCCGCATGTCCTCACCGTGCCAGAACCGCTCGTGCGCTTGTCGCCACTCGGCCACGCCGGTGTGCCCCTCACCCTCGTCCACCACATGGACGAGATCGACCTGCCCCAGCGGGACGACGCGTACGTCGGTCACTTCGATGACCGCGACCGGACGACCGTCCGAATCGATGACCACCGAACGGTCCCCGGCCTGCGGCAACGGGTCGTCCTCGTGCTCGTAGTCGATGACCAGCCCGGTCGTGGAGGTCTTCGAACCGTCGAGGATCGCCGCGACGAGCCGGTCGCGCAGTGAACCGGGGAACGCGAACTCGGCCCTGGGCATCGACGCGATGTCCGCGGGCGAGAAGGAGCCAGGAGTCATGCGACGACCGTAACGGCCCACTCTTGGGAAACGATCAGGGCCAGGCGGAGGAATGATCCTCCGCCTGGCCCTGAGCCGTATGGAGCGGGCGACGGGAATCGAACCCGCGTAGCTAGTTTGGAAGACTAGGGCTCTACCATTGAGCTACGCCCGCACAGCACGCGCCGCAGGTCGGGTGACCGCGCGGCACTGAAGGCATCGTAGCGGGTCGGCCCCCTCCGTCGCACACCGCATTCCCGCCGGAGCCGACGCGCCGCGGGCCCCGTGGAAATGCGGCCGCGACACCGCCTGTCGGCATGTACCCTACGTGTCGCACCAGACGGGGTGTGGCGCAGCTTGGTAGCGCGTCCGCTTTGGGAGCGGAAGGCCGTGGGTTCAAATCCCGCCACCCCGACCAGCCACCCGATCACTCGCGTGATCGCCCATCGGATCACTCACGTGATCGCCTTTTGGGCGGTGTAGTCGCTGCCGTTACTATGCAAGCTGCACGCCCGTGTGTCTCATCGTCTGCAGTCCTCCGGGCGGCGAAATCCGCCGGGCCGTTCTGGCCCCGGCAGAAACCAAGAAGTCAGCCACAAGGAGACCGAACCGTGAAGAGCGCCGTGGAGACCCTGAACCCGACTCGGGTTCGGCTCACTGTCGAGGTGCCCTTCGAGGAGCTCAAGGACAGCCTCGACGCGGCGTACAAGAAGATCAACCAGCAGGTCTCGGTGAAGGGCTTCCGCAAGGGCAAGGTCCCGGCCCGGGTCATCGACCAGCGGTTCGGCCGCGGTGCGGTTCTGGAGGAGGCGGTCAACGACGCGCTTCCGAAGTTCTACACCGACGCGGTCAACGAGGCCGAGCTCAGCGTGCTGGGCCAGCCCGAGGTCGACATCACCGAGCTGAAGGACGGCGAGACGCTGAACTTCACCGCCGAGGTCGACATCCGCCCGACGATCGAGATCCCGGACTTCTCCGGCATCGAGGTCGAGGTCGACGCGGTCGAGGTCACCGACGAGGACGTCGACAAGGCCGTCGAGGAGCTGCGCGAGCGCTTCGCCTCCACCGCCCCGGTCGAGCGTGCCGCCGAGGACGGCGACGTCCTCACGATCGACCTGCGCGCCAAGGTCGACGGCGAGGTCCTCGAGGACGGGGTCGCCGACGGCGTCTCCTACACCATCGGATCCGGCGAGCTGCTGGATGGCATCGACGACGCCGTGAAGGGCCTGGAGGCCGGTGGCGAGACCACCTTCACCTCCGAGCTCAAGGGCGGCTCCGCCGCCGGCAAGGAGGCCGAGGTCACCGTCAAGGTCACCCAGGTCGCCAAGCGTGAACTGCCCGAGCTGGACGACGAGTTCGCGCAGCTCGCCTCCGAGTTCGACACCATGGAGGAGCTGCGCGCGGACAGCCGCAAGCGCCTCGAGAACATGAAGCAGTACGACCAGGCTACGCAGGCGCAGGAGCGCGTCCTGGAGAAGCTGCTCGAGCTGGTCGAGGTCCCGGTCCCCGAGAAGCTGCTCGAGGACGAGGTCAACACCCGCAAGCACAACCTCGAGCACCACCAGCTCGGCCAGATGGGCCTCGACCTCGCGAAGTACCTGGAGATCCAGGGCAAGAGCGAGGAGGAGTTCGACGCCGAGACCAAGGAAGCCGCGGTCAAGGGCATCAAGACCCAGTTCGTGCTCGACGAGCTCGTCAAGCAGGAGAAGCTGAACGTCAACCAGGAGGAGCTCACCGAGCACCTCATGCGGCGTGCGGCCTCCTCCGGCATGTCCCCCGACCAGTTCGCCCAGGCGGTCGTCGAGGGCGGCCAGGTTCCGCTCCTGGTCGGCGAGGTCGCCCGCGGCAAGGCCCTGGCCGTCGTGGTCGAGAAGGCCACGGTCAAGGACACCAACGGCGAGATCATCGACCTCGACGACGAGGAGACCACCGAGGCGTCCGCCGAGGAGGCCCCGGCCGAGTCCGCCGAGGAGAAGACCGAGGGCTGAGTCCCGGCGTCGGTGAAGTGGTGAAGAAGGCCCCGGGGCACGCCCCCGGGGCCTTCTTGCCGCCCACAGGGGCAGCCGCAGTCCAGGTGCGCCGCCACCGCGGGACAGGTCCCCCACCCGCCCGCAGCCCGGTGATTCCCGCCCCCACCCCGACGAGACCGCACGTGCCCCGGCGGAGCCCCGCGCGCTACGCCCCCGGCGAACACTCCCATTCCCGGGATTCCCCGAAGGGACCCGCGCGTTAGGGTCCATGAATACGAGGGCAGTGGAGTCCCCGAACGGCTCCTAGCTCCTAGGGAAACGTGAGACGGCCCGGCGCCGTCGTAAGACGAGCAGGTGGATACGTGACGAATCTGATGCCTTCAGCCGCCGGCGAGCCTTCCATCGGTGGTGGCCTCGGCGACCAGGTCTACAACCGGCTGCTCAACGAGCGGATCATCTTCCTCGGCCAGCCGGTCGACGACGACATCGCGAACAAGATCACCGCACAGCTGCTGCTCCTTGCCGCCGACCCGGACAAGGACATCTACCTGTACATCAACAGCCCCGGCGGTTCCATCACGGCCGGCATGGCGATCTACGACACCATGCAGTTCATCAAGAACGACGTGGTGACCATCGCCATGGGCCTCGCGGCCTCGATGGGCCAGTTCCTGCTCAGCGCGGGCACCCCCGGCAAGCGCTTCGCGCTGCCGAACGCCGAGATCCTGATCCACCAGCCCTCCGCCGGCCTGGCGGGCTCGGCCTCGGACATCAAGATCCACGCCGAGCGGCTGCTGCACACCAAGAAGCGCATGGCCGAGCTCACGTCCCAGCACACGGGGCAGTCGGTCGAGCAGATCACCCGCGACTCGGACCGCGACCGCTGGTTCGACGCCTTCGAGGCCAAGGAGTACGGCCTCATCGACGACGTCATCCCCACGGCCGCCGGCATGCCGGGCGGCGGCGGCACCGGGGCCTGAGCGGTCCCCACGGGGCCTGTGGCGCCCCGTGAGGCCCACGGAGCCCTCCCGGGCGCCAGCGACCCCAGACAGCCCCAGCCGACCGCCTCAGCCCTTTTTCAGGAGACACCGTGAACCAGTTCCCCGGCAGCGGGATCTACGACCGTATGGACGCCATGCAGGACATGAGCGCCTCGCAGGGCCGCTACACCGGCCCGCAGGCCGAGTCCCGCTACATCATTCCGCGCTTCGTCGAGCGCACCTCCCAGGGCATCCGCGAGTACGACCCGTACGCGAAGCTCTTCGAGGAGCGCGTGATCTTCCTCGGCGTCCAGATCGACGACGCCTCCGCCAACGACGTCATGGCGCAGCTGCTGTGCCTGGAGTCGATGGACCCCGACCGTGACATCTCGGTGTACATCAACAGCCCCGGCGGCTCCTTCACGGCGCTCACGGCGATCTACGACACGATGCAGTACGTGAAGCCGGACGTCCAGACGGTCTGCATGGGCCAGGCCGCCTCCGCCGCCGCCGTCCTGCTGGCCGCCGGTACGCCGGGCAAGCGCATGGCCCTGCCGAACGCGCGCGTGCTGATCCACCAGCCGTACAGCGAGACCGGCCGCGGTCAGGTGTCCGACCTGGAGATCGCCGCGAACGAGATCCTCCGGATGCGCTCGCAGCTGGAGGAGATGCTGGCCAAGCACTCCACGACGCCGGTCGAGAAGATCCGCGAGGACATCGAGCGCGACAAGATCCTCACGGCCGAGGACGCGCTGAGCTACGGCCTGATCGACCAGGTCATCAGCACCCGGAAGATGGACAACTCGAGCCTGCGCTGAGGCGAAAGGCTGTATCGTCTGCCGCCCCTTGGCATGGTTTGGCTCGGTTCACGTCAAAGCGAACCGCGCCAAGGGGGGCCCGGACGAGGGGCCCGGCAAGGTACCGTCGGACATAAGGCAGCACCAGGAGTCCGCTGGACGTCGACGTCCAGGAGTCTCCCAGGCGAAGGGGAAGCACACCGTGGCACGCATCGGTGACGGCGGCGATCTGCTCAAGTGCTCGTTCTGTGGCAAGAGCCAGAAGCAGGTCAAGAAGCTCATCGCAGGGCCCGGTGTGTACATCTGCGACGAGTGCATCGACCTCTGCAACGAGATCATCGAGGAAGAACTGGCGGAGACCAGCGAGGTCCGCTGGGAGGAGCTCCCGAAGCCGCGCGAGATCTACGAGTTCCTCGAGGGCTATGTGGTCGGCCAGGAGGCCGCCAAGAAGGCCCTCTCCGTAGCGGTGTACAACCACTACAAGCGTGTCCAGGCCGGCGAGAACGGCGGGGCGAACGGCCGTGACGACGCCATCGAGTTGGCGAAGTCCAACATCCTGCTCCTCGGCCCCACGGGCTCCGGCAAGACCCTCCTCGCGCAGACCCTCGCGCGCATGCTGAACGTCCCCTTCGCGATCGCCGACGCCACGGCCCTCACGGAGGCGGGGTACGTCGGCGAGGACGTCGAGAACATCCTGCTCAAGCTGATCCAGGCGGCCGACTACGACGTCAAGAAGGCCGAGACCGGGATCATCTACATCGATGAGATCGACAAGGTCGCGAGGAAGAGTGAAAACCCCTCGATCACGCGCGACGTCTCGGGCGAGGGCGTTCAGCAGGCGCTGCTGAAGATCCTGGAGGGCACCACCGCCTCGGTCCCGCCGCAGGGCGGCCGCAAGCACCCCCACCAGGAGTTCATCCAGATCGACACGACGAACGTGCTGTTCATCGTGGGCGGTGCCTTCGCCGGACTGGAGAAGATCATCGAGTCCCGGGCCGGCGCCAAGGGCATCGGCTTCGGTGCGCAGATCCGCTCCAAGCGCGAGATGGAGTCCAAGGACCAGTTCCAGGAGGTCATGCCGGAGGACCTGGTCAAGTTCGGCATGATCCCCG
This sequence comes from Streptomyces flavovariabilis, assembly GCF_000725785.1. NCBI lineage: Bacteria > Bacillati > Actinomycetota > Actinomycetes > Kitasatosporales > Streptomycetaceae > Streptomyces > Streptomyces flavovariabilis. The sequence goes on from NZ_JNXD01000001.1 coordinate 306,477, forward strand.
AGTTCATCGGCCGCCTCCCGGTCATCACCTCGGTCCACAACCTCGACCGCGAGGCGCTGCTCCAGATCCTCGTCGAGCCGCGCAACGCGCTCGTCAAGCAGTACGAGCGCCTCTTCGAACTCGACGGCGTGGAGCTGGACTTCGAGCGCGAGGCCCTCGAGGCCATCGCCGACCAGGCCATCCTCCGCCAGACCGGCGCGCGAGGCCTGCGCGCCATCATGGAAGAGGTCCTCCAGGGCGTGATGTACGAGGTCCCGTCCCGCAAGGACGTGGCCCGGGTCGTCATCACGGCGGACGTCGTCCAGTCGAACGTCAACCCGACCCTGATCCCGCGGGACGCGCGCAACGGACGCGGCCCGGGGGAGCAGAAGACGGCGTGACACAGACGTAAGGGAAGGGCCCCGGTCATCGGCCGGGGCCCTTCCCTATGTGTCTTCGGAGTCGTCAGGCCTTGACGCGGATCTCCGGGCGGAGCTTGGTGGTGATGTCGATCGCGGTGTCCTTGGAAACGCCTCCGGAGGCTTCACCCGGCGACACCATGGCGATCGTGCTGTAGTCGGCCCACGCGCAGAACCAGTCGGTTTTTTCCTTCTTGGTCATCGGATCCTGGCCCTTGGCCGCCTGGCACTTCATGACCGCACCGTCGAGGTCCGCCTCCTCGGGCTCGCCGATCAGCTCGGTCTTGCCGCCGCTGCCGCTGCTGGAGGATCCCTTCTCGGCCGACTTCTTGAAATTGGCGAAGGCCGTGTCCAGTGCCGCCTCGGGGTCGGCGACCTTGCCGTAGACGCCGACGAACGTGACGCCCTTGGCCGTTGCCCTCTGGGCGGCGGACGACGGGTCGGTGGGGTCGTACTTGCTCATGTCCACCGTGGTGTAGAAGCCCAGCACGGACTCGGCGTTCTCGATGCCGCTCTTCTCCAGCTCCTCGGCGGAGTCGTCGCCCGCGGTCTGCCCGTCCTCCGAGGCGCGCTTGTACTCGCCGAGCACCTTCGCCGGCGTAGCCAGCTTGTGCGGCCCGTCGTCCTCCAGGGCGCCCGCGCCGCCGCCTCCGCCGATCACGAAGTACGCGCCGACGCCGATCGCCGCGACGACCGCGACCGCGCCGATGATGATGCCCGTCTTCTTCTTGCCGCCGCCCGGAGCCGGGGGCTGGGGCACGCCGTACTGGGGCTGCTGACCGTAGGGCGGCTGCTGGCCGTACGGGGGCTGCTGACCGTAGGGTGCCTGCTGGGGCGGGACGCCCTGCGGGGGCTGCTGAGGGTAGCCGTAGCCGGGCTGGGGCGCCTGCGGTGGCTGGCCGTACGGACCGGGCTGGCCGTACGGACCGGGCTGCTGGGGCTGCCCGCCGTACGGGCCCGGCTGGTTGTAACTCATGTTCTGGGTTCCCCTCCAGATGCTTATGTGTTCCGGACATCCTGGCGCAGACCCGCCGTGTGCATGGCATCGGGCCCCCCACCGTTACGAAGCAAACGCGTTTCGGGACGGGGCGGTGACACCTCTAAACTGACCCCCGTGACCGAGAACGCTCAGCAGCAGCCACCAGCGCCCAGCACCGACCTGCCGACCCAGTACGCGCCGGCCGACGTAGAGGGGCCGCTGTACGAGCGCTGGGTAGAGCGGGGTTACTTCGAGGCGGACGAGAAGAGCGAGAAGCCGCCGTACACCGTCGTCATCCCGCCGCCGAACGTCACGGGCTCGCTCCACCTGGGGCACGCCTTCGAGCACACGCTCATCGACGCCCTGACCCGCCGCAAGCGCATGCAGGGGTACGAGACGCTGTGGCAGCCCGGCATGGACCACGCCGGTATCGCCACACAGAACGTCGTCGAGCGGGAACTCGCCAAGGAGGGCAAGTCCCGCCACGACCTGGGCCGTGAGACGTTCGTCGAGCGGGTCTGGCAGTGGAAGGGCGAGTCCGGCGGCCAGATCAGCGGCCAGATGCGGCGGTTGGGCGACGGCGTCGCCTGGTCGCGTGAGCGCTTCACCATGGACGAGGGCCTGTCCCAGGCCGTCCAGACCATCTTCAAGCGGCTCTACGACGACGAGCTGATCTACCGCGCCGAGCGCATTATCAACTGGTGCCCCCGGTGTCTGACGGCCATCTCGGACATCGAGGTCGAGTACCAGGACGACGACGGCGAGCTCGTCTCCATGAAGTACGGCGACGGGGACGACACCATCGTCGTCGCCACCACCCGCGCCGAGACGATGCTCGGTGACACGGCCGTCGCCGTCCACCCCGAGGACGAGCGGTACAAGCACCTGATCGGCAAGCTCGTCAAGCTGCCGCTGACCGACCGCTCCATCCCGGTCGTCGCCGACGAGCACGTCGACCCCGAGTTCGGCACGGGCGCCGTCAAGGTGACCCCGGCGCACGACCCGAACGACTTCGAGATCGGCCAGCGCCACGACCTCCCGGCCCTGACGATCATGGACGAGCACGCGGTCATCACCGCCCACGGCCCCTTCCAGGGCCTGGACCGGCTGGAGGCCCGCTCGGCGATCGTCGCCGCGCTGCGCGCCGAGGGCCGGATCGTCGCCGAGAAGCGGCCGTACGTCCACTCCGTCGGCCACTGCTCGCGCTGCAAGACGACGATCGAGCCGCGCCTGTCCATGCAGTGGTGGGTCAAGGTCGGCCCGCTCGCGAAGGCCGCCGGTGACGCGGTCCGCGACGGACGCGTCAAGATCCACCCGCAGGAGATGGAGAAGCGCTACTTCGACTGGGTCGACAACCTCCACGACTGGTGCATCTCGCGCCAGCTGTGGTGGGGCCACCGCATCCCGGTCTGGTACGGCCCGAACGGCGAGGTCGTCTGCGTCGGCCCCGACGAGGAGGCGCCCGGGACCGAGGCCGAGGGCTGGCGTCAGGACACCGACGTCCTCGACACCTGGTTCTCCTCCGGCCTGTGGCCGTTCTCCACGCTGGGCTGGCCCGAACAGACCGAGTCGCTCGCGAAGTTCTACCCGAACTCGGTCCTGGTCACCGGCTACGACATCCTCTTCTTCTGGGTCGCTCGGATGATGATGTTCGGCCTGTACGCGATGGACGGCACCCCGCCGTTCCACACCATCGCCCTGCACGGCATGGTCCGCGACCAGTTCGGCAAGAAGATGTCGAAGTCCTTCGGCAACGCGGTCAACCCGCTGGACTGGATGGACAAGTACGGCTCGGACGCCCTGCGCTTCACCCTCGCCCGCGGCGCCAACCCGGGCGTCGACGTCCCGATCGGCGAGGACTGGGTCCAGGGCTCCCGCAACTTCGCCAACAAGATCTGGAACGCGACGCGCTTCGCGATGATGAACGGCGCGACGATCGAGGGTCCGCTGCCGGACGTCGCCAAGATGTCGGCGACCGACCGCTGGATCCTGTCCCGTCTGAACTCCGTCGTCGCCGAGGTCGACGCGTTCTACGAGGACTACCAGTTCGCGAAGCTCTCCGACGCCCTGTTCCACTTCGCGTGGGACGAGGTCTTCGACTGGTACGTCGAACTGTCCAAGACGACGTTCCAGGCGGGCGGCGAGGCGGCCGAGGTCTCCAAGCGCGTCCTCGGCGAGGTCCTCGACGTCACGCTGAAGCTGCTGCACCCGGTCGTCCCGTTCGTCACCGAGACCCTGTGGACCACGCTGACCGGCGGCGAGTCAGTCGTCATCGCCGAGTGGCCGAAGGCTGTGTCTGTCCCTGGCGCCGACGCGCCGGGCGGTTTCCGGGACGCCGACGCCGAGCGCGAGATCCAGAGCCTCCAGTCGGTCATCACCGAGGTCCGCCGCTTCCGCGCCGACCAGGGCCTCCAGCCCGGCCAGCGGGTCCCGGCCCGGCTGACCCTGGACGGCACGCCGTTCGCGCCCCACGAGGCGGCCATCCGCCAGCTGCTCCGCCTCCAGCCGGAGGGCGACGCCTTCACAGCCACGGCAACCCTCCCGGTCGCCGGCGCCGAGGTCGCCCTCGACCTCTCCGGCACGATCGACGTGGCGGCGGAGCGCAAGCGCCTCGCCAAGGACCTCGCGGCCGCGGAGAAGGAGAAGGCGCAGGCGAACGCCAAGCTCGGCAACGAGGCGTTCCTGGCGAAGGCCCCCGACCACGTCGTGGACAAGATCCGCACCCGCCTCACCAAGGCGGAGGAGGACATCACCCGCATCCAGACACAGCTGGAGCGCCTGCCGCAGGGCTAAGGGTTCGTACGTGGTGTGAGGCCCCTGGAGCTGTCAGGCTCCGGGGGCCTCTCACGTGGCTCAGGGCGACGTACTCAGGGGCGCGGGGAACTGCGCGACAAGCCCCCACAGACCCGCGGACACCGGACGACACAAACCACCCCCGACCGATGTCACCGCCCGTCCGTAGACTGGCCCCGTGAGCGAGCTCCCTCCAGACCACGACGCCGACGACCAGCCCGACCCCCTCAACACCTTCGACGAGATCATCGCGGAGGAGACCACCCGCGACCCCGACCTCGCGGTCATCGAGGCCGGCAGCCGAACCCTGCGCACCCAGGGCGGCCCGCCCGACGCCGACATTCCCACGCGCCCCGCCGACCCCGAGGTCGACAAGGCCCTGCGCGAGGTCGAGACAGAGCTCGCCACCCGGTGGGGCGAGACCAAGCTGGAGCCCTCCGTCAGCCGTATCGCCGCGCTGATGGACGTCCTCGGAGAGCCGCAGCGGTCGTACCCGTCGATCCACATCACGGGGACGAACGGCAAGACCTCCACGGCCCGCATGATCGAGGCCCTGCTCGGCGCCTTCGAGCTGCGCACCGGCCGCTACACCTCGCCCCACGTGCAGTCGATCACCGAGCGCATCAGCCTCGACGGCGCGCCCATCGCGCCCGAGCGGTTCATCGAGACGTACCAGGACATCAAGCCCTACGTGGAGATGGTCGACGCCGCGCAGGAGTACCGGCTGTCGTTCTTCGAGGTGCTCACCGGCATGGCGTACGCGGCGTTCGCCGACGCCCCCGTGGACGTCGGCGTCGTCGAGGTCGGCATGGGCGGCTCCTGGGACGCCACGAACGTGATCGACGGGGACGTCGCCGTAGTCACGCCGATAGATCTGGACCACACCGACCGGCTCGGCACCACGCACGCCGAGATCGCCACGGAGAAGGCCGGCATCATCAAGCAGGGTGCGACGGTCATCATGGCGCAGCAGCCGGTCGACGCGGCGCAGGTGCTGCTGAAGAAGGCCGTCGAGGTGGACGCGACCGTGGCCCGGGAAGGGCTGGAGTTCGGTGTCGTCGAACGGCAGGTGGCCGTCGGCGGGCAGTTGGTGACGCTGCGCGGGCTGGGCGGCGAGTACCCCGAGGTGTACCTGCCGCTGCACGGCGCGCACCAGGCGCACAACGCGGCCGTCGCGCTCGCCGCCGTCGAGGCGTTCTTCGGCGTCGGCGCGCAGCGGGCCGACGCACTGGACCTGGACACGATCCGCAAGGCCTTCGCCGCCGTGGCCTCGCCGGGCCGGCTGGAAGTCGTGCGCCGGTCGCCGACGGTCGTGCTGGACGCCGCCCACAATCCGGCCGGTGGCCGGGCGGCGGCCGAGGCGATCGGGGAGGCGTTCCAGTTCAGCCGCCTCATCGGCGTGGTCGGCGCGAGCGGCGACAAGAACGTACGGGGGCTGCTGGAGGCCTTCGAGCCGGTGTTCGCCGAGGTCGTGGTCACGCAGAACTCCAGCCACCGCGCGATGGACGCCGACGAACTCGCCGGCATCGCCGTGGAGGTGTTCGGCGAGGAGCGCGTCCAGGTCGAGCCGCGGTTGCCCGACGCGCTGGAAGCCGCCATCACGCTGGCCGAGGAGGAAGGCGAGTTCGCGGGTGGCGGTGTGCTCGTCACCGGTTCCGTCATCACCGTCGGCGAGGCCCGACTGCTCCTGGGGAGGGGCTGAGTCCCGTGCGCACGCTCTGTTCTTCGACGCTGATCGGCGAGTTCTTCGTCATCGGATTCGCCGGTCTGGTCGCCATGAAGGACCCCGACCTGTCCGTGGCGACCGTGTGGACGGTCAGCGGCATCGCGATGTTCCTGTGCCTGGTGCTGTGCGGCCTGGTGACGCGTCCGGGCGGGGTCGCCCTCGGCTGGGCGCTGCAGATCGCGCTCATCGCGTCGGGCTTCATCGTCCCGACCATGTACTTCCTGGGTGCGATCTTCGCGGCCCTGTGGTGGGCGTCGGTGCACTACGGCCGGAAGGTGGACGAGGCGAAGGCGAGATTCGCGGCCCAGGCGGGCTCCTCCACACCTGACGCTGCGTAACAGGCGCCCCGACACGCCGGGTAATCTCGTCCCACCGCAAAACCTTTACGTACGCACAAGGAGCCCGCCGTGAGCCAGCGCACCCTCGTCCTCCTCAAGCCCGACGCCGTCCGTCGTGGTCTGACCGGCGAGATCATCAGCCGCATCGAGCGCAAGGCGGGCTGGACGATCACCGCGCTGGAGTTGCGCACGCTGGACCAGGACACGCTGGAGCAGCACTACGGCGAGCACAAGGGCAAGCCCTTCTACGAGCCGCTGGTGGAGTTCATGGCCTCCGGCCCGGTCGTGGCGCTGATCGTCGAGGGTGAGCGGGTCATCGAGGGTGTGCGCCAGCTGGCCGGCCCGACCGACCCGATCGCCGCCGCCCCCGGCTCCATCCGCGGCGACTTCGGCGTGATCGTCCGGGAGAACCTGATCCACGCTTCCGACTCCGAGGAGTCCGCCGAGCGCGAAGTGAAGATTTTCTTCCCCGGCCGGGCGTAGCGTCCGCACCTCACCAGCACATACGGCAGGCCCGGGGGCCCAGGCCTCCGGACTTGCGGCATATGCGTGGCGATCGAGGGAACGTTGGTCCCCGAACGCCCGTCTCCAGAAGCGAATGCGGACGGCATCTGCTGACAATGGCGGAGACCCTCCCGCAGTGTTCGCGAAGGCGCGTCTACGATGGAAGCCTTCACGTCACAGCACCCACCTTTGCCTACCTGAAAAGCCCTCAAAAGCTAGTGGGAAGGCCAGACGAATCCTGATGGGGAACTCAATGTCGTTCATCGGCCGTGACATGGCTGTCGACCTCGGGACCGCCAACACGCTGGTGTACGTCAGGGGTCGCGGGATCGTACTCAATGAGCCGTCCGTCGTGGCGATCAACACCAACACCGGTGGCATCCTCGCGGTCGGTGCCGAAGCGAAGAAGATGATCGGGCGCACGCCCGGCAACATCGTTGCCGTTCGTCCGCTGAAGGACGGCGTGATCGCCGACTTCGAGATCACCGAGCGGATGCTCCGCTACTTCATCCTGAAGATCCACAAGCGGCGGTATCTGGCTCGTCCGCGGGTCGTCGTCTGTGTGCCCTCGGGCATCACGGGCGTCGAGCGCCGCGCCGTCATCGAGGCGTCGTCCCAGGCCGGCGCCCGTCAGGTGCACATCATCGAGGAGCCCATGGCCGCGGCCATCGGCTCCGGCCTGCCGGTCCACGAGGCCACGGGCAACATGGTGGTCGACATCGGCGGCGGCACCACGGAGGTCGCGGTCATCTCCCTCGGCGGCATCGTCACCGCCCAGTCCATCCGGGTCGCGGGCGACGAACTGGACAACGCGATCATCCAGCACATCAAGAAGGAGTACTCCCTCCTGCTGGGTGAGCGCACGGCCGAACAGATCAAGATCACGATCGGTTCTGCGTACGACCTCGACTCCGACGAGCACACCGAGATCCGCGGCCGGGACCTCGTCTCCGGGCTGCCGAAGACCGTGGTCATCTCCGCCGCCGAAGTCCGCAAGGCGATCGAGGAGCCGGTCAACGCGATCGTCGACGCCGTCAAGACGACCCTCGACAAGTGTCCGCCGGAGCTGTCCGGCGACATCATGGACCGAGGAATCGTTCTGACCGGAGGCGGAGCGCTGCTGCGGGGCCTCGACGAACGGCTGCGCCGGGAGACCGGTATGCCGATCCACATCGCCGAGGACCCGCTGGACAGCGTGGCTCTCGGATCCGGAAAGTGCGTCGAGGAGTTCGAGGCGCTCCAGCAGGTGCTGGACGCCCAGCCGCGCAGATGACATAACTCTTCGATTCCGCCGTACGGGACGATCTCCTCTCGTACGGCGGATCGTTGATACAGCTGCATAAGCTCCCACAAAGCAGCCCCTCGGGTTTCCCTGGGGCTTCCCGAATTCCTATGAGGAAGGGCACGGCCGCCGCACGTGAGGGACACACGAGAGAGCCGGCTGCTCCTGGTGCTGCTGATCGCCGTCGCGTTCGCGTTGATCACGGTGGACATCCGCGGCGGGGAGGACTCGCCCGTCGACGGTGCCCGGCAGGCCGCGGCGACCGTCTTCGGCCCGATCGAGAGCGGTGTCTCGGCCGCGGTCGACCCGGTCGGCAACGCGGTCTCCGCCATCCGGGACTCCGGGGAGCGGCACGACCGGCTCGCCGCGCTGGAAGAGGAGAACGCGGCCCTGAAGGCGCGGCTCGGCAGCGACGACCGCAGCCGCAGCCGCCTCAAGCAGCTCGACAAGATGCTGAAGATCGCCGGCCGGGGCCAGTACGGCATCAAGGGCGCCGAGGTCATCGCCATCGGAGCCGCGCAGGGCTTCTCCTGGACCATCACCATCGACGTCGGCGCCAAGGACGGCATCAAGCGCGACATGACCGTCCTGAACGGGGACGGGCTCGTCGGCCGCGTCACCACCGTCGGCCCCGAAACCGCCACGGTCCTGCTGGCCAGCGACCCCGACTTCACGGTCGGCACCCGCATGGAGTCCGGCGACGAACTCGGCTTCGCCTCCGGGCAGGGCGACCGCCCGCTGCGCGTCGAACTCCTCAACGGCAAGGCGGAGGTGAAGAAGGGCGACCGCCTGGTCACCTTCGGCTCCCAGGCCGACCGTCCGTTCGTGCCCGGCGTGCCCGTCGGCGTCGTCTCCCGGGTGGACCCCTCCGGCGGCGGCCTGACCCGCACGCTCTACGTCACGCCGTACACGGCCTTCACCAAGCTCGACATCGTCGGTGTCGTCGTCGAGGCGCCGAAGAAGGACCCGCGTGACACGGTGCTCCCGCCCAAGCCCAAGCCCACCCCGAGGCCGACGGTGACGGTGACCGTGACGCCGTCCGCCGAGGCCCCGGTGGACGGCCAGAACCAGCAAGAGCAGTAGGAGCTGTCACCTCATGCGCGTCAACCGGATCCTGCTCTCCTCCGCCCTGGTCGTCGTCGCCCTGGTGATCCAGGTGAGCGTCCTCGCCCGCCTCCACCTGCCGGGCGCCGTGCCCGACCTGCTGCTGCTCACCGTGCTCGGCCTCGCGCTGGTGTACGGGCATGTGGGCGGCGCCCTCGTCGGCTTCGGCGCGGGCCTGCTCGCCGACCTGGCCCCGCCCGCCGACCACGCCGCCGGGCGCTACGCCCTCGTGCTGTGCGTCATCGGCTACCTCGCGGGCCTGGTGAAACCCGAGACGGGCCAGCTGAAGTCCGCGACCGGGCCCATGGCCGTGGTGGTCGCCGCCGCAGTCGGCTCCACCCTGCTGTACGCCGGGGTCGGCGCCCTCGTCGGGGACACCGCCGCCCGCCATGTGGGCCTCGGCAGTCTGCTGTTCACGGCCGCCCTGTACGACCTGCTGCTCGCCCCGTTCGTCGTGCCGGGGATCATGGCCCTGGCCCGGCGCGCCGAGAACGACCCGCTCGCCGAGTCGACCTCGGCCGCCGCCAAGGCCACGGACATCTCCTCCGGCTGGCTCTCCGGCGGCACCGGACTGAAGATCGGCAGCCCGCGCAGCGGGCTGCGGGTGAAGGCGGCCCGGGCGCGGATGGCACGCGCCGGGCGCATCAAGGGGGTCAAGCGGCTGTGAACGCGGGGAAGTTCACCCGAACGGGTCGGTCCAGTAGGAACGCCGGCTCGTGGGCCGGCCGTTCATCACTCGTATCCGCACATGCGTACCCGGACGCACCTGCGGACTCGCACATCCGTACGCGCACCGAGAGGGGGAGGCAGCCGCAGTGACCAACATCCCCGAGACCGGCAGGAACCCACGGGTCCAGATCCGGCTCGTCGTCATCCAGGTCCTCGTCCTGTCCCTCCTGCTCACCCTCGGCGGACGCCTCTGGTACCTCCAGATCCGCGAGGGCGCCGCCTACGCCAAAGAAGCATCGGGGAACCACGTCCAGCAGGTCGTCCAGCCCGCCGTTCGCGGCTCGATCCTGGACGCCCGCGGCGTGGCCCTCGCGGACAACGAGACCCGGCTGGTGGTCTCCGCCTCCCGCACCGACCTGCTGAAGATGAAGGACGACGGCAAGGAAGTCCTCGCCAAGCTCGCCGAAGTCCTGGGCATGACGCCCAAGGAGGTCCAGGAGAAGGTCCGGCTGTGCGACGCCAAAACGCCGCAGCCCTGCTGGAACGGCTCGCCCTACCAGCCCATCCCCATCACCGACGAGGCCACCCCCAAGCAGGCCCTCCAGATCCGCGAGCGCGCCGAGGACTTCCCCGGCATCACCGCCGAGCCCGAGGCCGTGCGCCGCTACCCGAGCCCGGGCAAGGCCAACACCGCCCAGGTCCTCGGCTACCTCTCGCCGGTCACCGACGAGGAGATCAAGAAGGCGCAGAACACCAACTCGCCGTATCTGCGCTCCGACCAGGTCGGCCGCTCCGGCCTGGAGCGCCAGTACGACAAGGCACTGCGCGGCAAGGCCGGCGTCACCCGCTACGAGGTCGACAACCTCGGCCGCGTCATCGGGCAGGCCGAGGCCGACCCGGCCCACCCCGGCGACAACCTCGTCACCAGCATCGACTCCCGCGTCCAGCGGATCGCCGAGTACCAGCTGAACGAGGCGATGAAGGAAGCCCGCAAGCAGCACGACCGGAACACCGGCACCAACTACAAGGCCGACTCCGGCGCCGTCGTGGTGATGGAGGCCAAGACCGGCCGCGTCGTCGCCATGGCCTCGAACCCCACGTACGACCCGAACGCCTGGGTGGGCGGCATCTCCGCCAAGGACTACGCGCGGCTCACCGGCAAGAGCTCCAACTACCCGCTGCTCAACCGCGCCATCCAGGGCCAGTCGGCACCCGGCTCCATCTTCAAGGTCATCCCGACGGCCGCCGCGGTCAACGCGGGCTACTCCTTCAACGGCCCCTACCAGTGCTCCAGCTCGTACTCGATCGGCGGCCAGGTCTTCAAGAACTTCGAGTCCAAGGGATACGGCCCGATCAGCCTCGGCCGCGCCCTGGAGGTCTCCTGCGACACGGTCTTCTACCGGCTCTCCCACGAGGAGTGGAAGCGCGACGGCGGCACCAAGCCGAAGAAGAACGCAGGCGACTGGTTCTACAAGACCGCCCACCAGTTCGGCCTCGGCAAGGAAACCGGCATCGACCTGCCCAACGAGGTCACCGGCCGCGTCCCCGACCGCCAGTGGAAGCTCGACTACTGGAAGGCCAACAAGGACGCCTGGTGCCGCACCGGCAAGCGCAACGGCAGCTACGCCGAGAAGATCGCCTACGAGAACTGCCTCGAAGGCAACCGCATGCGCGCCGGTGACTCCGTCAACTACTCCATCGGCCAGGGCGACACACTCGTCACGCCCATTCAGATGGCCACCATCTACGGGGCCATCTCCAACGGCGGAACCCTTTATAACCCCTCCGTCGGCAAGGCCGTCATCAGCGCCGACGGCAAGACCGTCACGCCGATCAAGCCCGAGCCGCACGGCAAGCTGCCGATGACGCAGAAGACGCGCGACGAGATAGACGAAGCCCTCGCGGGAGTCGCCACCCGCGGTACGGCCGCCTGGAGGTTCGGCGGCTGGCCGCAGGACAAGATCCCGATGCACGCCAAGACGGGTACGGCGGAGGTCTACGGCAAGCAGACGACCTCCTGGTTCGCCACGTACACCAAGGACTACTCGATCGTCATGACGATCTCCCAGGGTGGTACGGGTTCCGGCGCCTCGGGCCCCGCCGTCCGCAACATCTACAACGCGCTGTACGGCGTCTCCGAGGACGGCGACATCGACCCCAAGAAGGCCCTGTTGCCGGCCCCGCAGAAGGCCCTGCCGAAGGTCAAGACGGACGGCACCATCGCCTCCCCGAAGGTCTCCAAGGACCCGGCCAAGGACCAGGAGGCCGACAAGAAGGACCCGAACGCCCCGGCCGACCCGCTCCAGCCGGCGACGGCGGCCCCGCCGACGCCCGAGAACCGTGACACCCGAAGGCGACGCCGTCGCCGGGGAAGCCGGAGGTTGCCAGCATGACCGGCGGTGTGAACAGTTTCCAGGTCTCCGGCTACGGGCCCCAGCGCTCCGGCTGGACGCGGCTGCTGGCCCGTGACTCGGTGGCGCGGCGGCTCGACTGGCCCATCCTGCTGTCGGCGCTGGCCCTGTCGCTGCTCGGCACGCTCCTCGTCTACTCGGCGACCCGCAACCGCACGGAGCTCAACCAGGGCGACCCGTACTACTTCCTCGTCCGGCACCTGCTGAACACCGGCATCGGCCTCGCCCTGATGGCCGGCACGATCTGGCTGGGCCACCGCGCCCTGCGCACCGCCGTGCCGGTCCTGTACGGCTTCTCGCTGCTGCTGATCCTGCTGGTGCTGACCCCGCTCGGCTCCACCATCAACGGCGCCCACTCCTGGATCAAGCTGCCCGGCGGATTCTCGCTCCAGCCCTCGGAGTTCGTGAAGGTCACGATCATCCTCGGCATGGCGATGCTGCTGGCGGCCCGGGTCGACGCGGGCGACAAGCAGTACCCCGACCACCGCACGGTCGTGCAGGCACTGGGCCTGGCCGCCGTGCCCATGCTGATCGTGATGCTGATGCCCGACCTCGGGTCGGTCATGGTGATGGTCATCATCGTGCTCGGCGTCCTGCTGGCCTCCGGGGCGTCCAACCGGTGGGTGTTCGGCCTGCTCGGCGCCGGCACCCTCGGCGCGGTCACCGTCTGGCAGCTCGGGGTGCTCGACGACTATCAGATCGCCCGCTTCGCCGCCTTCGCCAACCCCGCACTCGACCCGGCCGGCGTCGGCTACAACACCAACCAGGCCCGCATCGCCATCGGCTCCGGCGGCCTGACCGGCTCCGGCCTCTTCCACGGCTCGCAGACCACCGGCCAGTTCGTGCCCGAACAGCAGACGGACTTCGTCTTCACCGTGGCGGGGGAGGAACTGGGCTTCCTCGGCGGCGGCCTGATCATCGCGCTGCTCGGCATCCTCCTGTGGCGGGCTTGCCGCATCGCCCGGGAGACCCCGGACCTGTACGGCACGATCGTGGCCGCCGGCATCGTCGCCTGGTTCGCCTTCCAGACCTTCGAGAACGTCGGCATGACACTCGGCATCATGCCGGTCACCGGCCTGCCGCTGCCCTTCGTGTCATACGGCGGATCATCGATGTTCGCCGTGTGGATAGCGGTGGGGTTGCTGCAGTCGATCCGGGTACAGCGGCCGATGTCGGCATGACACCGCGCGGGGCGGCCCACTGCCGCCCCGCGCCCCGGCCGACTAGATTCGGTTCATGGCGGAAAGCAAGCGCGAGATCGAGCGGAAGTACGAGTCGGCGGACAGCGGACTCCCCGACCTGACCGGAGTCGCCGGGGTCGCGGCCGTGGTCGACAAGGGGGTGGCCCACCTCGACGCCACCTACCACGACACCGACGACGAACGCCTCGCCGCGTCGTCCGTCACCCTGCGCCGCCGCACAGGCGGTTCCGACGCGGGCTGGCACCTGAAGTTCCCGATCGCACCCGACGTCCGCGACGAGATCCACGCCCCGCTCTCCGACACCCTCCCCGACGACCTCGCCGCGCTGGTCCGCTCCCGGGTCCGCGACCGCGAGCTGCTCCCGGTGGTCCGGCTGCGCTCCGACCGCGACGTACGCCATCTGGTCGACGCCGACGGCCGGCTGCTCGCCGAGGTGAGCGTGGACACCGTGCACGCCGAGCGGCTCACAGGCCGCGGCGGTCAAGCGCAGTGGACCGAGATCGAGGTGGAGCTCGCCGACGGGGGAGAGCCGGCCCTGCTCGACAAGGTGGAGAAGCGGCTGCGCAAAGCGGGCGTACGGCCCTCGGCGTCGTCGTCGAAGCTGGCCCGTGCCCTCGAGGAGACCGCCCCGGGGAAGCGGCGCACCTCCGCACCCGCCCGGAAACCGGTGACCGCCGGCGACCATGTGCTCGCCTACGTGCGCATCCAGCGGGACGCGATCGTCGAGCTCGACCCCGCCGTCCGCAGGGACGCCGAGGACTCCGTGCACAGCATGCGCGTGGCCACCCGCCGGCTGCGCAGCACCTTCAAGTCGTTCGGCAAGATCCTCGACCGGACCGTCACCGACCCCATCGGCGAGGAGCTGAAGTGGCTCGCCGGCGAGCTGGGCCTGGACCGGGACCGCGAGGTGCTGACCGACCGGCTGACCGCGGCCCTCGACGAGGTGCCCGACGGCCTGGTCCGCGGCCCCGTCGCGGAGCGTCTGCACTCCTGGTCCAGCGCCGAGCACAGCGGGGCCCGCGGCCGCCTCCTCGGCGTCCTGGACTCCCGCCGCTACCTGGCCCTGCTCGACACCGTGGACGCGCTGATCGCCGACCCGCCGCTGCTGAAGGCCGCCGGCAAGGAGGCCCGCACACCGATCGCCAAGGCCGTGCGGAAGGACTTCCGCAAGGTCTCCGCACTGATCGAGCAGGCGGCGGACCTGGAGACCGGCACCGACCGGGACGTCGCGCTGCACGAGGCCCGCAAGAAGGCCAAGCGCACCCGCTACGCGGCCGAGGCGGCCGGACCCGTCCTCGGAAAGCCGGCCAAGACCATGGTCAAGTCCATGAAGGCCCTGCAGAACCTGCTCGGCGAACACCAGGACAGCGTGATGGCCCGCCAGACCCTCCGAGAGCTGTCGGCGGTCGCCCACGCGGCGGGGGAGAGCGCCTTCTCCTACGGCGTCCTCCACGAGCGCGAGGAGCAGCGGGCGGTGCGCGTGGAGGCCGAACTGCCCGGAGTCTGGGACGGGATCAAGGACGGTGCGGCGGACCTCTGACCTTCCGGCGTACGGAGGCCCCCCGCGGTCGCGTTAGTCTGGATGGTCACCCCTGTCAGTTCAGTCCAGCTCACGAAGGTGCGCGACATGCCTGCCGAAGTCGCTGCGTCGGTCTTCCCGCAGCTCGAAGCTCTGCTCCCGCATGTGCAGAAGCCGATCCAGTACGTCGGCGGAGAGCTCAACTCCACGGTCAAGGACTGGGAGTCCTGCGACGTCCGCTGGGCGCTCATGTACCCGGACGCCTACGAGGTCGGTCTGCCCAACCAGGGCGTCATGATCCTCTACGAGGTGCTCAACGAGCAGCAGGGCGTCCTCGCCGAGCGCACCTACAGCGTGTGGCCGGACCTCGAGGAGCTCATGCGGGAGCACCACGTCCCGCAGTTCACGGTGGACAGCCACCGGCCCGTCAAGGCCTTCGACGTGTTCGGCCTGTCCTTCTCCACGGAGCTGGGCTACACGAACATGCTGGCCGCCCTCGACCTGGCCGGCATCCCCCTGGAGGCCAAGGACCGCGGACTGGACGACCCGATCGTCCTGGCCGGCGGCCACGCGGCGTTCAACCCGGAGCCGATCGCCGACTTCATCGACTGCGCCGTGATCGGCGACGGTGAACAGGCGGTCCTGGAGATCACCGCGATCGTCCGTGCCTGGAAGGCGGAGGGCCGCCCCGGGGGCCGCGAGGAGCTCCTCTTCCGCCTGGCGAAGACCGGCGGGGTGTACGTCCCCGGCTTCTACGACGTCGAGTACCTGCCGGACGGCCGTATCGCCCGTGTCGTGCCGAAGCGCAGCGGGGTCCCGTGGCGGGTCTCCAAGCACACGGTCATGGACCTCGACGAGTGGCCGTACCCCAAGCAGCCCCTCGTCCCGCTGGCCGAGACGGTCCACGAGCGCATGTCGGTGGAGATCTTCCGCGGCTGCACCCGCGGCTGCCGTTTCTGCCAGGCCGGCATGATCACGCGTCCGGTGCGCGAGCGCTCCATCACGGGCATCGGCGACATGGTCGAGCAGGGCCTGAAGGCCACGGGCTTCGAAGAGGTCGGCCTGCTGTCCCTGTCCTCCGCCGACCACACGGAGATCGGCGACATCGCCAAGGGCCTCGCGGACCGCTACGAGGACGACAAGATCGGCCTGTCGCTCCCCTCCACCCGCGTGGACGCCTTCAACATCGACCTGGCGAACGAGCTGACCAGGAACGGCCGCCGCTCGGGCCTCACCTTCGCCCCCGAGGGCGGCTCGGAACGCATCCGCAAGGTCATCAACAAGATGGTCTCGGAAGAGGACCTGATCCGCACGGTCTCGACGGCGTACGGCAACGGCTGGCGCCAGGTGAAGCTGTACTTCATGTGCGGCCTGCCGACGGAGACCGACGACGACGTCCTCCAGATCGCCGACATGGCGACGAAGGTCATCGCCAAGGGCCGCGAGGTCTCCCGCTCCAACGACATCCGCTGCACGGTCTCGATCGGCGGCTTCGTCCCCAAGCCGCACACGCCCTTCCAGTGGGCCCCGCAGCTCTCCGCCGAGGAGACGGACGCCCGTCTGCAGAAGCTGCGGGACAAGATCCGCGGCGACAAGAAGTACGGCCGCTCGATCGGCTTCCGCTACCACGACGGCAAGCCCGGCATCGTCGAGGGCCTCCTCTCCCGGGGCGACCGCCGCATCGGCGCGGTCATCCGCGCGGTCTACGACGACGGCGGCCGCTTCGACGGCTGGCGCGAGCACTTCTCGTACGACCGCTGGATGGCCTGTGCCGACAAGGCCCTCGCCCCGTTCGGTGTCGATGTCGACTGGTACACCACCCGCGAGCGCACCTACGAGGAGGTCCTCCCCTGGGACCACCTCGACTCCGGCCTGGACAAGGACTGGCTCTGGGAGGACTGGCAGGACTCCCTCGACGAGACGGAGGTCGAGGACTGCCGCTGGACGCCGTGCTTCGACTGTGGGGTGTGCCCGCAGATGGACACCCAGATCCAGATCGGCCCGACGGGCAGGAAGCTGCTGCCTCTGACCGTCACGAACGCGGCGCCGGCTCCCGGTGGGCACGGGCACTGAGGGCTGGTCACCGCAAGAGTTCGCAGATCTTGAACAGCAGCATGGTGATGGCGATGAAGGTGCCCCCTGCCCAGGTCGCCGCGCCGAGGATCGTCGCGTGGAGCAGTACGGCCAGTACGCCTGCTGCGAGGCCGGTGAGAAGGCCGAGCAGTAAGGCGATGATGATGAGCAGGGCTCGCTGCGACAGCCCTCCGGCAGGAGGAGGCGGGACCTGAGTCATGACATGCCTCCGCCTGAGCTCGCTATTCGCGCAGGCGGGCCGACGGGGAACGCCCGGCCGTGGGTCTGGCCGGTGACACAGCTCGCGTTACTATCTGCCATGAGGCTTCCTGGTTGAGTCGAGTGGACGAGGGTGCTTCGCGGTGGGGGAGTACTCGGACGATGCTTGCCGGCTGACCGAGCGCTCCCCTTCCTGCTGTGAAAAACTCTCCGAGATCATCGCTATTCGGCGGCCTTGGCAGTCATGGCTCCTGCCGTCATACTGACGGGCCAGAGGCCTGATGTGCCGTGGGTACCGCAGTGCGGGATTGGGGGAGTCGTGACCTTTCCGGATCCGACATCGGAGTGGCGGAAGAGTTCCGCCAGTGGGCCGGAAAACTGCGTCGAAGTCTCTTTGGGCCATCCCGTCCTGGTCAGGGACTCTAAAGTGACAGAAGGGCCCTGCCTTGCGGTAGGTTCGGCAGCCTGGACATCCTTTCTGGATTCCCTTTCCAGTCGCTATGCCGCGAGCTGAGGAAGATTTTCGCTCCACTCGGTGATGGGCTGGGCATAACGGTTCTCGACCTCCCAGAAAGCTTCGAGGTAGTCTTCGACGCTCCGTTGCACACCGACGATCGCCTTGTTGTTGAGGATGACGCTCCCGTCGGGATTCTCGAGATACACCACCCGCTCCTGATCGACCTTGGCGAACTCGAAGATCACATAGGGTGACCGCAGCAGCGGATACAGCCCGCTGCTGAAGGGCACGACCCCGATGCTCACGTGATCCAGTGTGCTGATCTGCCGCAGATGGCGGATCTGGGCTTCCATCAGTTCGCTGCCGCCCACGACCCGTCGGAGCGCGGCCTCGTCGATCAGAAACCGCAGCTCGGTGGTGGACGACTCGCTCAGCATGCGTTCCTGACGCTTCACGCGCAGGTCGAGCAGTTCCTCCTTCTCCGGGACCACGGACTGCTGGAGGGCGACGCGCGCATACGCCTCGGTCTGCAGCAGGCCGGGCACGAAAAGGGCCTCGAAGTTGCGGATCACGGACGCGGACGCCTCGTAGCCCAGGTAGGACTGGAAACCCTCCGACAGCAGGGACCGGTAGTCGTACCACCAGGGCTGCCGGCGCGCTTCTTCGGCGGCGCGACGCAATTCAGCCGCATTTTCGGGTGAGAGCTCGTAGAAGCTGATCAATGCCTTGAGGTCGGTCATGGAGATCTTCACCCTGCCCGACTCCAGGCGCATGACTTTCGACAGGGACCATCCTGTCTCTCGCGCAACATCAGGCTGTGAGTACCCCGCCTTTTTGCGCGCTTCCTGAAGCTGTGAGCTCAGAAGGTGTCGGTAGAACATCGGGTCGGCATCGGGCATGAAAAGCTCCTTCTGGTGCCACAGGTCGTACCGCCGCCAGGCACTCCGACCATATTCAAGACGACCAGCGTCGCAAGGCTACGCGGATTTTTGCTACGTGTCACTATGCCTCAAGGTGATTCGCCGGGCCGCCAACTCTGAAGAGATGCGCGGGATGAGTGGGAAAGAATGAAACATCGATACGGTTTCTCGGGACGCGTGATCGATGTATTCACTCGCACGAGTGACTTCTGCTCGATCGCTTCTCGGGAATTACCGGATCCGTTCTCGCGGCTCATCCGGGCACTGGGGAATCAGAGGTCCCAGAGGTCCGTCGCACCTCACAGGCGGGGCCTGGGAGGTGAGAGGCCCGCTCTGAGGGGGACTCGCTGAGCAGGTCGGGTTGGTGCACTCCCCCGGGGGGCCGGCTCGGCCAGGTTCCCCCAGTTCGGAATGCGTGCTGGGGGAGCCGTCAGGTCGGGCGGCCTGAGTGGCTCCGGGTGCTGGAGAAGGGCGGCCCGGCACGGCGGTCGCCGCGGGCCACCCCTTGCGTCACCTATCGAATCTCGATAGATTTCCATCGTGGTTCGATCGAGGGAGTGGCGATGGGGAAACTGGCCGTTGCGGCGTTGCGTGGGGTGCTCGTGGTGCTGCTCGCCGGGTCGTTGTTCGTGCAGACGGTGATGGTGCCGCTGCTGGCGATCGACATGAACGGGCTCAAGCCCGAGTACGCGTATCTGCGCACCCCGATCATCGTGATCACGATCCTGGGCGTCGTGACGGCTCAGGTCGTCCTGGTCTGCGTGTGGCGGCTGGTGACGATGATGCGTCGCGGGACGGTCTTCTCCACCGCCGCCTTCCGCTACGTGCACATCGTGATCGGCGCGTTCGTGGCGGCCGCCCTGCTGGTCTTCGCGCTCGCGGTCGTGCTCGCACCGGGCGAGGCCGTCGCTCCCGGGGTGGTCCTCCTGTTGTGCGGGGTCGTCGTGGCCGTCCTGGGCGTCGCGCTGATCGTGCTCGTGCTGCGGATGCTGCTCGCGCAGGCCGTCGCCCGCGACATCGAGGCGGCCCGGATGCAGGCCGAGCTGGAAGAGGTCATCTGATGCCCATCGCCGTCGACATCGACGTGATGCTGGCCAAACGCAAGATGTCCGTGGGTGAACTGGCGGAACGCGTCGGCATCACCCCCGCCAACCTGGCGGTCCTCAAGAACGGCCGCGCCAAGGCGGTCCGCTTCTCCACCCTCGCCGCGCTGTGCGAGGTGCTGGAGTGCCAGCCGGGAGATCTGCTGCGCTGGGAGACGGACGGGGCGCCCGTCCCGACGCCCGAGCCGACAATGCCCTGATGGACGACATCAGCATCCGCCCGGCCCGGCCCGCCGAACTCGCCGCCGTGGCCGCCCTCCGGTGGGAGTGGCTCGTCGAGAACGGCTCGGAGGATCTCGGCGAACGCGAGGACTTCGTACGGCACTTCGTCGCCTGGGCGGCGGAGAACGCCGGATCCCACCGCTGCACGGTGCTCGTCCGGGACGACCGGGTCATCGGCATGGCCTGGCTCGCGGTGGTGCAGCGGGTGCCCACGCCCAGGGCACCGCGGCGGGCCTCCGGCGACCTGCAGTGCGTGTACGTCGTACCCGGGGCGCGGGACGGCGGCCTGGGCGGGCGGCTCGTCCAGGCCGTCCTGGACGGAGCCCGCGAGCTCGGGCTGGAACGCGTGACCGTCCACTCCAGTCCCCGGGCGATCCCCGCGTACGCCCGCAACGGCTTTCGGGAGTCGCCCCGGCTGCTGCAGGCGCAGGTCGCCCGCGCGTGAGCCGTATGATCTTGCGGCCGAGTGGAGGAATCGCGGGAGAACGGGGCAGGACTGTGCGGTGCTGCATCCGGACGGGGCATTGAAGGCGTCTACGACGGTATGGATCTGGAGAAGCACCCCCGCGAACGTTCCGAGGCGCGGGTCGATCTGCGCAAGCGGCCGGCCGAGCCGCCCGTCCGGCGTGAGCCCGAGGCGCCCGAGGGGTGTCTCACCGTCGCGATCCGGATTCCCGTGCGGATCGTCGTGCTCGTCCTGGTCGTCCCCGTGCGGATGCTGTGGGACGCGCTCGTCGTGGCCGGGCGGTTCCTGAACGACGCCCTGCTCCGGCCGCTCGGCCGGGCGCTGCTGTGGCTCGGGCGGGCGGTGTTCGTCTGGCCGTTCGTGGCGCTGTGGCGCTGGGTCGTCGTCCCGGTGGGCAAGGCCCTCGGATGGCTCGGGCACGTCCTCGTCGTCGTCCCCCTGGTCTGGCTGTACCGGTATGTGCTGACCCCGGTGGGGCACGCGATCGCCTGGGTGGCCCGGGGCGCCGGTGCCGCGCTCGGCTGGATCGCGGGGGGCGTGGGAGCCGCGCTCGGCTGGGTGTACGCCGCGCTGCTCACGCCCGTGGGGTACGCGGTGATGTGGGTGCTGAAGGGGCTCGGCGCCGTGCTCGCCGCGCTCGGCATCGGCGTTTGGACGGCCCTGGCCTGGCTCGTGAAGTATCTCGTCGTCGTACCAGCCGTCTGGCTGTACACCTGGGTGCTCGCACCCGTCGGCCGCGCGATCGGCTGGTGCGCCAAGGGGCTCGTGTGGCTGGTGAGCATGGCCGTCACCGGCATCGGCACGGCCCTCTACTGGATCGCCCGGATCCTGCTCGTCCTGCCCGCGCTCGCCGTCTGGCGCTGGATCCTCACGCCGGTCGGACGCGTCCTCGCCGTCATCGGGCGGGAGCTGTGGGACGCCCTCGGCCATGCCTGGCGCGTCGCCGGGCACATCTCACTCGCCGTCGGGCGCTTCCTCGGCACCCTCTTCCGGTGGATCTTCGTCGAACCGGTGCGGTGGGTGTACCGCAGCGTGCTGACGCCCGTCGGGCACGTCGTACGGGACGCCGTCTGGCGGCCCGCCGCCGAGGCCGCCCGCAGTGTGGGGCGGGCCACCCGGCAGGCGCTGGCCGCCGCCCGGGAGTCCGTACGTCAGGCCCGCGCCGACTTCCGGCGGATGCTCTTCGGCGAGCCGCGGCGGCCGCAGCCGGTCGACCGGAGGGAACCTTCGGGGCGCGAGACACGTACTCTTGGGAGCAGTACGACCGCTCTCACGAAGGACTGAACGACACTGGGCAAGCGACAGCCCGAAGGCCCGCCGCCCGCACCCGCGGTGCAGCGCATCCGACTGCGTTACACCAAGCGCGGCCGCCTCCGGTTCACCAGCCACCGTGACTTCCAGCGCGCCTTCGAGCGTGCGTTGCGCCGTGCCGAGGTGCCGATGGCCTACTCGGCGGGCTTCACACCACACCCGAAGGTGTCGTACGCCAATGCCGCACCCACCGGCACGGGCAGTGAGGCGGAGTACCTGGAGATCGCGCTCACCGCGCCACGCGACCCGGAGCAGCTGAGGGTTCTCCTCGACGAGTCGATGCCCTCGGGGCTGGACATCATCGAGGCGGTCGAGGCCCGCACCTCGGGACTCGCCGACCGGCTGACGGCTTCCGTCTGGGAGCTCCGGCTGGACGGAGTGCCGCTGGTGGAGGCCCGCCGGGCGGCGGACGCCTTCAACGCGGCCGACACCGTCGAGGTCCAGCGCCTCGCCAAGAACGGCGTCCGTACGTTCGACGCCCGCTCCGCCGTCGCGAGCCTGGAGGTGCGCGACCTCGCGGAAACGCACAGTTCGCAGGCTGATAGGCCGACCGACCAGCCCTGTGCGATACTGCGGCTGGTTGTTCGGCACGTGACGCCTGCCGTACGACCCGACGACGTCCTGTCCGGTCTTCGCGCCGTGGCCGACCTGGCGCCGCCGGTCCCCGCAGCGGTGACCAGGCTGGCGCAGGGGCTGTTCGATGCAGAGACCGGCACGGTGACCGACCCGCTCGCGCCCGACCGCGAGGCAGTCGAGGCCCACTCAACGGCCGAACCGACTGCCGCCGCGACGGCGTCGGCGTAAGGAAGGTTCCGCGTAGGACGGACGTCGTAGCGCCGCCCTCGGACTCGGGAGCCACCTGGGTCGGGCAGCGTACCGACCAGAAGACTTTCGCCAGGCCGTACGCATTCGGCGTACGGAACCGGTGAGACAGGACACAGAGAGCTCCCGTGCGGCGCCCGCGCCCCGGACGGCGGCGACGCGCACAGCGCGAGCCGCGGACGTCACCGGCACAGCCGGACCAGGCGCGGCGCCCGGGAGCCTGACGGGAGATAAGCCCGCATGCTCGAACCGACCGAACCCACAGAGGGTTCCGAACAGAACACTCCCAGCGACACCCTGCCGCCCCGGCGGCGGCGTCGTGCCGCGTCCCGCCCGGCGGGCCCGCCCACCGGTGCCGCCGACACGCCGGTGGAGACCGTCGCGCCGGCCATACCGGCCGCCGATGCCGAGGAACTCGCGGCCGATGCCGCAGAGGCCGACGCCGTAGCGGCCGAGGAGACCGACGAGCTCGAGGGAGCCGTCGCCGAGGCCGACAAGGCTCCCGAGGCCGTCGAGAGCGATGAGGATGCCGCGCCCGCCGGGCGTAAGCGGCGTCGCGCCGTGCGCCGTGCTTCCGCGCCGGTCGGCGCTCCGGCGGCCGTGGCGGCCGCCGAGACCGTGGTCCCGGTGACCGCCGACGCCCCCGCCGTTCCTGAGCCGGCCGAGGCCACCACGCCTGCCGCGTCCGCCGAAGTGACCGAGGACGCCGCCCCCAAGCGCACCCGGCGCCGTGCCACGCGCACCGTGACCTCGCCCGTCGCCGCTCCGGCCGAGACGGTCGCGGCACCGGCCGAGACCGACGGCCCGGAGCCGGCGGTCGTGGCCGACGGCGCCGCCGAGGGCTCCGCCGAAGCTGCCGAGGCCGCTGAAGAGGCTGCTCCGCGTCGGACTCGCCGGCGTGCCTCGCGGCGGGCGTCCGCGCCTGCCGGGGCGCCTTCCGCCGCGGACGCGGTGGAAGGGAACGCCGAGGAGGCGAAGGCACCCGTGACCGAGAACCCTGCCGTCGAACCCGACCGCGCGTCCGAGGCCACTGCGTCCGAGGCCACTGCTTCCGAGACCGCCGCCGCCGAGCCGGCCCGCGCTGCCGAGGTCCCCGCCGACACCGCCGACACCGCCGCCGAGGTCGCCGAGTCGGCCGAGGAAACCGGTCCGCGTCGCCGTCGCCGGGTCGTGCGCCGGGCCGCCGGCGGCTTCGCCGAGCCTGCCCAGCCCGCCAAGGGCGCGCGGGCCTCGAAGGCATCCGCTCGCGAGGCCGCGGCCGACAGTGAGAGCGAGTCGCCGTCGCGTCCGGCGCGACCCGCCGTCGCGCTGTTCCAGGCGCCCGTCTTCACCGAGCCCCAGTTCCAGACGCCGGAGCGGGCCGCTGCCGCCGCCGCCGCCGAGTCGGCCGGGGCCGAGGAGGCCGAGGAGTCCGCGCCGGCCGAGGCCCAGCGCGAGGAGCAGACCGGCGGGTCGCGCCGCCGGCGCCGTCGCCGTGGTGCCGGCGACGAGCCCGAGGCCCAGGCTCCCGAGCCCGAGGCCCAGGCTCCCGAGGCCGAGGTCGTCGACACCGCCGCCGACGAGGCGGAGGAGGCCGACGACTCCGCCGAGGACCAGGCCGACGGCGACGACCAGGAGGAGTCCGAGGGCACCGGCTCGCGCCGCCGCCGTCGCCGGGGCGGTCGCCGCCGCAGGCGTGGCGAGTCGGCCGAGTCCGACGGCGAGGACGCCGAGTCCGAGCAGACCGCCGCAGCACAGGACGCCGAGGACACCGCCGAAGAGGACGACGAGGACTCCGAGGACGCCGCCGACCGCGACGAGTCCGGTGCAGGCGGCTCCAGCAGCAGCCGCCGGCGCCGGCGCCGCCGTCGCCGCGCCGGTGACTCCGGCACCGACCCCGAGCCCTCGGACGACGACCCGGAGCGCACGGTCGTCAAGGTCCGCGAGCCCCGCCCCAAGGCCGAGCCGTCCGACGAGGTGCAGTCCATCAAGGGCTCGACCCGGCTGGAGGCCAAGAAGCAGCGCCGCCGCGAAGGCCGCGAGCAGGGCCGCCGGCGCGTCCCGATCATCACCGAGGCCGAGTTCCTGGCCCGCCGCGAGGCCGTCGAGCGCGTGATGGTCGTCCGCCAGCACGGCGACCGCACGCAGATCGGCGTCCTCGAGGACAACGTGCTCGTCGAGCACTACGTCAACAAGGAGCAGGCGGTCTCGTACGTCGGCAACGTCTACCTCGGCAAGGTGCAGAACGTTCTGCCGTCGATGGAGGCCGCCTTCATCGACATCGGCAAGGGCCGCAACGCGGTCCTGTACGCCGGTGAGGTCAACTTCGAGGCGCTGGGCATGGCCAACGGGCCGCGGCGCATCGAGTCCGCCCTGAAGTCCGGCCAGTCGGTGCTCGTCCAGGTGACGAAGGACCCCATCGGCCACAAGGGCGCCCGCCTGACCAGCCAGGTCTCCCTCCCCGGGCGCTACCTCGTGTACGTGCCCGAGGGCTCCATGACGGGCATCAGCCGCAAGCTGCCCGACACCGAGCGGGCGCGGCTGAAGACGATCCTCAAGAAGATCGTCCCCGAGGACGCGGGCGTCATCGTGCGCACCGCCGCCGAGGGTGCGAGCGAGGACGAGCTGCGCCGGGACGTCGAGAGGCTCCAGGGGCAGTGGGAGGAGATCCAGAAGAAGGCCAAGAACGGCGGCACCGCGCCGACGCTGCTGTACGGCGAGCCGGACATGACCGTCCGGGTCGTGCGCGACATCTTCAACGAGGACTTCTCCAAGGTCGTCGTCAGCGGCGACGAGGCGTGGTCGACCATTCACGGGTACGTCTCGCACGTCGCGCCGGACCTCGCCGAGCGGCTGTCGAAGTGGACCTCCGAGGTCGACGTCTTCGCCACGTACCGGATCGACGAGCAGCTGGCGAAGGCCCTCGACCGCAAGGTGTGGCTGCCCAGCGGCGGTTCGCTGGTGATCGACCGGACCGAGGCGATGGTCGTCGTCGACGTCAACACCGGCAAGTTCACCGGTCAGGGCGGCAACCTCGAGGAGACCGTCACCCGGAACAACCTGGAGGCGGCCGAGGAGATCGTGCGTCAGCTGCGGCTGCGCGACCTCGGCGGCATCATCGTCATCGACTTCATCGACATGGTGCTGGAGTCCAACCGGGACCTGGTGCTGCGGCGCCTGCTGGAGTGCCTGGGCCGGGACCGTACGAAGCACCAGGTCGCGGAAGTGACCTCGCTGGGGCTCGTGCAGATGACCCGCAAGCGGGTCGGGCAGGGCCTGCTGGAGTCCTTCTCCGAGACCTGTGTCCACTGCAACGGGCGCGGTGTCATCGTGCACATGGAGCAGCCGACGGCCCCCGGAGGCGGCGGCAAGCGCAAGAAGCGCGCGCGTGCCGGTGCCGCCGAGCAGCCGCACGTCCACGAGTCGGCCGTCGAGACCGCCGAGGAGGAGGCCGAGACCGAGGCCGAGGTCGGAGCCGAGGTCGCCGAGCCGGTCGCGCTGCCCGAACCGGTCTTCGAGCCCGACGAGGAGCTGTACAGCAGTGCCGCCGAGGCGGAGGCCGCGGCCGGCCGCGGCCGGTCGCGACGCCGGGCGAGCCGGCGGGCGTCGGCTCCGGCGGGCTCCCCGCGTGCTGAGGCGGAGCCGAAGGCCGAGCAGGGCAGGGACAAGGCCCGGCGCGGCAGGGGCAGGGCCGAGCAGGCCGAGGCCGAGGTGCCGACGGCTCAGGACGTGACCGCCGAGCAGGAGGTCGCCCGTCCGGTTCAGCCGGAGCCGGCCGCCGAGGCGCAGGCCGAGCCGATGGCCGTGGAGGACCCGGTGGTCGAGGCCGCGCAGGCCGCCCCGGCCGCTCCGGTCGAGGAGGCCGCGCCCAAGGGCCGTACCCGTCGGCGGGCCACCCGCAAGGTGTCCGCTCCGGCCGGTTCTCCGGCGGGGGCCGAGGCGGCCGTGGTGACGGTCGCCGAGACCGCACCCGCGGTGTCCGAGGCCACGGAGGCGCCCGAACAGGCCGCGCAGCCCGAGGCCGTCGCCGAGGCGCCCGCCGGGAGCGCCGCCCCGGCCCGTCCGCGGCGCCGTGCCGTGCGCAAGCCCACGGTGTCCACCGCGTCCGAGGAGACGGCCGTCGTGGTCGTCCCGTCGGCCGCGTCGGAGGAGCCGGTGTCCGAGAAGGCCCCGCAGACGCCCGCGTCCGACGGTGGCACCCCGGAGGAGGCCGCCGAGGAGTCGGCCCCCGCCAAGAAGACGGCCCGCAAGACGGCCAAGAAGGCCACGGCGAAGAAGGCCGCCACCACCAAGAAGACGGCGGCCAAGAAGACCGCCGCCAAGAAGACGACGGCCAAGAAGGCGGCGAAGACCACCAAGACCGCCGCCAAGAAGACCGCGTCGAAGAAGACCGTGGCGGCGGAGCAGTCGGCGTCCTCGGCCTCCTCCGTCTCGGCCTCCACCGACGAGGGCTGACCGGCCCTGTTGTCCGCCGGGGCGTGCGCGACCGCGCGTACGCCCCGGCGGACGCGACCGGCGTGACCGGTCGCACAGGTGACGGACCCGGCTCGGTTTGACCCCTTCGGCCGCGGCCCCGTAACCTTGACCGTCGGCGTGTCGACTGACACGTCACATCCCCGTAAACCTCATCCTCCGGGCGCCGGGCGCCAGGAGAGGCCGCTCGCTGAGCGGGCGGCTGGCCTGCGGGGGTGCCGTTTCCCGAGCTAGAGAGTGAGTTCCGCGTGTACGCCATCGTGCGCAGCGGTGGTCGCCAGCACAAGGTTGCTGTCGGCGACATCGTTGAGGTTGACAAGATTTCCACTGCCAAGGTTGGCGACTCGGTCGAGCTCTCGACCCTGCTCGTTGTCGACGGCGACGCCGTGACCAGCGACCCGTGGGTGCTGGCCGGCATCAAGGTCCAGGCCGAGGTCGTGGACCACCACAAGGGCCAGAAGATCGACATTCTGCGCTACAAGAACAAGACCGGTTACCGCCGTCGCCAGGGCCACCGCCAGCAGTACACGGCGATCAAGGTCACTGAGATCCCCGCGGCTGCGAAGTAAGGGACTGAGGAGAAATGGCACACAAGAAGGGCGCATCGTCCACCCGGAACGGTCGCGACTCCAATGCCCAGCGGCTCGGCGTGAAGCGCTTCGGCGGTCAGGTCGTCAACGCGGGTGAGATCCTGGTTCGTCAGCGCGGCACCCACTTCCACCCGGGCTCCGGCGTCGGCCGTGGCGGCGACGACACGCTGTTCGCCCTCGCGGCCGGTTCGGTGCAGTTCGGCACCCACCGTGGCCGCAAGGTCGTGAACATCGTTCCGGTCGCCTGATCGGAAACTTTCGCGAGGCGGACCTCACTTCCCTCACGGGAAGCGGGTCCGCCTTTCGCGTGTTACCCCAAGACATTCCCGCAGTAACTGGAGGCACATCCCATGACCACCTTCGTGGACCGCGTCGAGCTGCACGTCGCCGCGGGTAGCGGAGGCCACGGCTGTGCCTCCGTCCACCGTGAGAAGTTCAAGCCCCTCGGCGGGCCGGACGGCGGCAACGGCGGGCGCGGCGGGGACGTGATCCTCACCGTCGACCAGTCGGTCACCACGCTGCTCGACTACCACCACTCCCCGCACCGCAAGGCCACCAACGGCAAGCCGGGCGAAGGCGGCAACCGCTCCGGCAAGGACGGGCAGGACCTCGTCCTGCCGGTGCCGGACGGCACAGTGGTGCTGGACAAGGCGGGCAACGTCCTCGCCGACATGGTCGGGCACGGCACGTCGTACGTCGCCGCCCAGGGCGGCCGGGGCGGGCTCGGCAACGCGGCGCTGGCCTCCGCGCGGCGCAAGGCGCCCGGTTTCGCGCTGCTCGGTGAGCCGGGGGACCTCCATGACGTCGTCCTGGAGCTGAAGACCGTCGCCGACGTGGCGCTCGTCGGATACCCGAGTGCCGGCAAGTCGTCGCTGATCTCGGTGCTGAGCGCCGCCAAGCCGAAGATCGCCGACTACCCCTTCACCACGCTGGTTCCGAACCTCGGTGTCGTCACGGCCGGTTCGACGGTGTACACGATCGCCGACGTGCCCGGGCTGATCCCCGGGGCCAGCCAGGGCAAGGGCCTGGGCCTGGAGTTCCTGCGGCACGTGGAGCGGTGCAGTGTGCTCGTGCACGTCCTGGACACCGCGACGCTGGAGTCGGACCGTGACCCGGTCTCCGACCTCGACATCATCGAGGAGGAGCTGCGGCAGTACGGCGGGCTGGACAAGCGGCCGCGGATGGTCGTCCTGAACAAGATCGACGTACCGGACGGCAAGGATCTGGCCGAGATGGTGCGGCCCGACCTGGAGGCGCGCG
The DNA here is from genome assembly GCF_000725785.1 of Streptomyces flavovariabilis. Lineage (NCBI taxonomy): Bacteria > Bacillati > Actinomycetota > Actinomycetes > Kitasatosporales > Streptomycetaceae > Streptomyces > Streptomyces flavovariabilis. The sequence goes on from NZ_JNXD01000001.1 coordinate 335,297, forward strand.
GCTACCGCGTGTTCGAGGTGTCTGCCGTGGCGCACATGGGCCTGAAGGAGCTGTCGTACGCGCTCGCGGAGCTCGTGGCGCAGTCGCGGGCCGCGAAGCCGAAGGAAGAGGCCACCCGGATCGTGATCCGGCCCAAGGCCGTGGACGACACCGGCTTCACCGTTTCGCGCGAGGCCGACGGCCTGTTCCGGGTGCGCGGCGAGAAGCCCGAACGCTGGGTGCGCCAGACCGACTTCAACAACGACGAGGCGGTCGGCTATCTGGCGGACCGGCTCAACCGGCTCGGTGTCGAGCAGGAGCTGATGAAGGCGGGCGCCCGGGGCGGCGACGGCGTCGCCATCGGCCCCGAGGAGAACGCGGTCGTCTTCGACTGGGAACCGTCCATGACGGCCGGAGCCGAGATGCTCGGCCGACGCGGTGAGGACCACCGGCTCGAGGGGGAGCGGCCGGCCGCGCAGCGCCGCAAGGACCGGCAGGCCGAGCGGGACGAGGCGCAGCAGGAGTTCGACGACTTCGAGCCGTTCTGATCGGTTTCGGCAGCAGCCTTGGTGACCGGGCGGCTTGGCTCGTCGGTCAACGGGATGCGCATTCGCAACGAATCCCGAGGCAACCAAGTGGTGCACCGGTGAGTCGTACTGGGCGGCACGATGAGGATCTTGCTCCTCGCCGTGCCGCAACTGCCCAGCGAATCACCGGAGTTCACGTGCCCCAGTCCAAGAGCAAGCGCAGGATCGGCCGAGGAGCCGGGGTGGCGGCGGCCGTCGCGGTCGTCGTGGCCGTCACCGCCCCGGTGGCCGCACAGGCGGCCGGCGCGGCCTCCACGACCCCGGCCGGCGCGGCGGAGCTCCACGACGACTTCAACGGCGACGGTTACGCCGACCTCGCCGTGGCCGCCCCTACCGCGACCGTCGGCGGCAAGAAGGGCGCCGGATACGTCGCCGTGGTCTACGGCTCGAAGAGCGGCCTGGACGTGACGAAGAGGCAGGTGTTCAGCCAGAGCACGGCCGGCGTACCGGGCAGCCCCGAGACGGACGACGCGTTCGGCAGCGCGCTCACCACCGCCGACCTCGACCGCGACGGGTACGCGGACCTGGTGGTCGGCGTGGGAAGCGAGGACACGGCCGACGGCGGCGAGGAGTCCGGGCTGGTCGAGGTCCTCTGGGGCGGTGCGAAGGGCCTGTCCGGCGGGGCCGTCCTGGCCACCGGGAAGAGCTACGACTGGCTCGGCCGCCAGGGGCGCCTGACCGTCGGGGACATCGACGGCGACGGTGCCGAGGACCTGGTGACCGTGGAGAACCAGTTCAACCTGCGTGTGCTGAAAGGCCCGTTCACCCGGGACGGCTCCACGGCCCAGGGCGAGCAGCTCCTGACGGACGAGTTCGACAGCCGCTACCTCGACCTGGCCACCGGCGACGTCAACGGCGATGGTGTCACGGACGTGGCCGGCACCCAGATCGACGGCGACGAGTTCGACGCCCGCCGGGTCGTGTACTGGCTGGGCACCGAGCAGGGGCTCACGCCGTACACCACCGTGGAGGGCGCCGACGGCTACCGGCTCAAGGGCGGCGAGAACCTCGACATCGGAGACGTCGACCGGGACGGCTATGACGACATCGTGGTCGGCCGGGCCGTCGACGGGTACGACAGCGACCTCGACACCCCCGCCGCGAAGGGCGGCCGGGTCACCTGGATCCCGGGCGGCCCGGACGGGCCCGACGGTGTGAAGGCCAAGCACCTCAACCAGGACAGCCCCGGCGTGCCCGGCAGCGCCGAGGCGGGCGACGGCTTCGGTACCGACGTGCGGATCGCCGACGTCAACGGCGACGGATACCCGGACGTGGCGACCGGGCTGCCCGGTGAGAATCTGGGCACCGTGGCCGACGCGGGAGCAGTCGTCGTGCTGCCCGGCACCGCACGCGGGCTCACCGGCACCGGCGCCCAGGTGGTCACGCAGGACACGCCCGACGTGCCGGGCACTCCCGAGAAGGGCGACGCCTTCGGCAGGGCCGTCCACCTCGCCGACGCCGACCACGACGGCCTGGCCGACCTGGCCGCGGGCGCGCCGGGGGAGAACGGCAACGCCGGGTCCGTGTGGTACTTCAGGTCCGCCCCGGCAACCGTCGTGAGCCCCGACGCCACCACGACCTTCGGCAACACGCTCCTCGGCACGACCGCCACGGACGCCCGGCTCGGCACCGGTTTCGCTGGCTGATCACCTGTCAGACTCGCCCCAGCAACGGCTTGTTCCGATGCTGGCGGCGAGTCTCTTTTTGTCTGCTTAGTTGTCATGTACGTGAACCCCGACGTTCAACGGGCGGACCGCCCGCGAGCGTGAAGCTTCCCAGTGTCCAAGTGGCCAGCGAGGTAAGGGAGTCAGCCGATGACAGCAGGATCGCCCGACCGACGCCGCTTTCTGACCGCAGGCGCCGCGGTGCTCGGTGCCGCCGCCTCCGCCCAGCTGTGGCTTCCGGCCGCAGCCCGCGCGGCCGAGACGCCGCTGCCCGACGGGGTGTTCGGTCTCGGTGTCTCCTCCGGCGACCCGCTGCCGGACGGCATCGTGCTGTGGACCCGGCTCGCCCCGGACCCGCTGAACGGCGGGGGTATGCCCGACCGGGTGGTGCCCGTGGAGTGGCAGGTCGCGGAGGACCACCGGTTCAGAAAGCTCGTCCGACGCGGCACCGCCCAGGCCCGGCCCGAGTACGGGCACAGCGTTCACGTGGACGTACGCGGGCTGCGCTCGGACCGCACGTACTGGTACCGCTTCCGCACCAGCGGGCAGCTCTCGCCCGTGGGCCGCACCCGCACCGCGCCCCACCCTCACAGCTCCGGTGGCTCCCTGCGCGTGGCGCTGGCCTCCTGCCAGAACTGGCAGCACGGCTATTTCACGCCATACGCAGACATGCTGGATCAGGACCCTGACGTCGTGGTGTTCGTCGGGGACTACATCTACGAGTCCACGCCCTCGGCGACGGCGCTGCGGCGGCACGAAGGCACCGGTGAGCCCTTCAGCCTCACCCAGTACCGCAACCGGTACGCCCAGTACCGCACCGACCCGGACCTCGCGGCGATGCACGCGAACGCGCCCTTCGTGGTGAGCTTCGACGACCACGAGGTGGACAACGACTTCGCGGGCGAGATCCCGCAGGACCCGGACAAGCAGCCGCACGACGCGTTCGTGGCCCGGCTGACGGCGGCCTACCAGGCGTTCTACGAGCACATGCCGGTCCGTGCCACCGCCGTCCCGAACGGCCCGCACATCCGGATGTACCGCCGCCTGGAGTTCGGCCGCCTGGCCCGGCTCAACGTCCTGGACACCCGCCAGTACCGCAGCGACCAGGCCACCAGCCAGGCCGGCGCCCAGGACCCGTCGCTGACCATGCTCGGCGCGCGGCAGAAGCAGTGGCTGTTGAACGGGCTGCAGGACTCGCCCGCCCGCTGGAACCTCATCGCCTCCCAGATCATGATGGCCGAGACGGATCTCAAGGTCGGCGAGGGCAAGCTCTGGTTCTACGACGCCTGGGACGGCTACCAGGCCGAACGCAACCGGTTCATGGAGGAGTTCAAGCAGGTCCGCAACCCGGTCGTGCTCTCCGGCGACCGGCACCTGACGATGATCAGCGACCTCAAGCAGGACTACGCCGACCCGGACTCCGCCGTCGTCGGCGCGGAGTTCGTCGGCACCTCGATCTCCAGCAACGGCGACCAGGACCAGGAGGCCTTCCGCAAGGAGTGGGACCCGCGGCGCCCGGACAACCCGCACTGGAAGCTGCTCGACGCGCAACGCGGCTACCACCTCTTCGACGTCCGCCGCGACCGCATCGACGCGCAGGTGAGGGTGGTCGACACGGTCCGGCAGCCCACCGCGACCCCGAGCACGCTGGCCCGGCTGAGGGTCCGGGCGGGCCGCCCCGGCGTCGAGGTCGTCTGACCCCGCCCCTGAGGCGTATGAGCCCGGGACTCCGAGGAGTCCCGGGCTCATCGTCGTCGTACGGGACGGGCGAGCCGTGTGAGAAGTCCGACCCGGTCTCGCGGCGCATTGTTCTCGCCGAGACCGAAATGCTGCGGAATCTTGACCGGGAATTCCCCGGCAATGAGCGGCCGGGGGAGCCGTATTCGCGGCCGGACCCATGAAGAACGCGTGCCGCCCGGCGCCCCGGGACGGGCAGATCCGCACACCGCCGCACCCGTACCCGGCGCGCGAGCGGCGGGCGTGGTGCGCGGGGCACCCTCAAAGCGCGTACCGTGCACCGGACATCGTCCAAGGAACCCGTGAGGGTCCTCGGTCACCGCTGCTCCCGGGCGCCTCCGCTGTCGCTGAGCTTCTGTGCAGTTACTCACAGCGCATTTCGCGGGGCCCGCACGGCCGTCTCACCAATCACCAGGAGTGGGAGGTGAATGAGAGGTTGCGCGCACATATGCGGTGGAGGGCGCTCACCTTGCATTGCGGTAACCACAAGTGGGACCATTTCCGAGTTCCCTGTCGCCCCAAGGTAGGTCCTCTGTGTCCCAGCACATAGCCAAGCCCCGTACCACCGCAGTGATCCTGGCCGGTGGCACCGGCCAGCGCGTGGGTCTGTCGATCCCCAAGCAGCTGCTGAAGATCGCCGGCAAGGCAGTCATCGAGCACACGCTGACCACCTTCGAGAACACCGACTCGATCGACGACATCATCGTGCTGATGGCGCCGGGTTACGTGCCCGACATCGAGAAGATCGTCGCGAAGGCCGGATTCCAGAAGGTCTCGAAGATCATCGAGGGCGGCTCCACACGGAACGAGACCACCGAGCGCGCCATCGCCGCGCTGGGCGAGGGCCTGGCCGAGGGCGAGGACGCCAACGTCCTCTTCCACGACGCCGTGCGCCCCCTGCTCTCGCAGCGCGTCATCGACGACTGCGTCGTCGCCCTGGAGCGCTACCAGGCCGTCGACGTGGCCATCCCGTCCGCGGACACCATCATCGTCACGCGCACGCACGGCGAGGACGGCGAGTTCATCACCGAGATCCCGGACCGCTCCCGGCTGCGCCGCGGCCAGACGCCGCAGGCCTTCAAGCTGTCCACGATCAAGCGGGCCTACGAGGTCGCCGCCGGCGACCCCAACTTCCAGGCCACCGACGACTGCTCCGTCGTGCTCAAGTACCTGCCGGACGTGCCGATCCACGTCGTCGCGGGTGACGAGTACAACATGAAGGTCACCCAGCCCGTCGACGTCTTCATCGCCGACAAGCTCTTCCAGCTCGCCTCCACCGCCGCGCCCGAGCAGGTCTCCGAGGAGGCGTACCGCCAGTTGCTGACCGGCAAGACCATGGTCGTCTTCGGCGGCAGCTACGGCATCGGCAAGGACATCGCCGAGGTCGCCGAGTCCTACGGCGCCAAGGTCTACGCCCTCGGCCGCTCCACCACCGGCACCCACGTGGAGAACCCGGAGGAGGTCGACGACGCCCTGTCCAAGGCGTACGGCGAGACCGGCCGCATCGACTACGTGGTCAACACCGCCGGTGTGCTGCGCATAGGCAAGCTCGCCGAGACCGACAACGCCACCATCGAGGAGGCGCTGAAGGTCAACTACCTGGCCCCGGTGCAGATCGCCCGGTCCTCCTACAAGTACCTGTCGGAGACCAAGGGTCAGCTGCTGCTCTACACCTCCAGCAGCTACACCCGCGGCCGCGCCGAGTACAGCCTCTACTCCTCCACCAAGGCCGCCATGGTGAACCTCACCCAGGCGCTGTCCGACGAGTGGGCCGGCGACGGCGTCCGCGTCAACTGCATCAACCCCGAGCGCACCGCGACCCCCATGCGCACCAAGGCGTTCGGCCAGGAGCCCTCGGGTTCCCTGCTGTCCTCCGAGGCCGTGGCCCGCACCTCGCTCGACGTGCTGCTCTCCGAGCTGACCGGCCACGTCATCGACGTCCGCCAGCAGGACCCGACGGCCGGCGCGGCCCGGGCCTCCGGCTTCGAGCAGGCACTGGCCACGGTGCTGGACCGGCAGGACGGCGTGTAATAATTGGCGCCAAATAGACTTCAGTAATTCAGGCCTCTGCGCCCTCCTGTTAACGGGTTTCGTCGACAGGAGTGTTCGCAGGGGCCTGAATCCATACAGTCCCGCGAATATTCACAGACCAGCCGCATTCTAGAACCAAGACCGGCACACCCCTCCCAAGAGCAGGTTTCTCCGTGATATCCACCGCTATTCGCGTCGCCCGGGTGGGCAGCGCGGCCGAGCTGGCCGCGGCGGTCCTCATGGTGGCGGGCTTCCCCGCCCTCATGCTGGCCGCGCTCGTCCCGAGCGTTCCCGCCTTCGCGGCAGCGGCCGCCGTGACGTACCTGGCGGACCACTATCTGCACCGCAAGGGCAGCTACCTGATCAACCGCCTCGGCAAGGTGCGGGCCGGCCTGTCGATCCGCTTCCTGATCCGGCAGCTGCTCCTCGTCCTGCTGCTGGCCCGGCTGTCCCTCGCGGACAACCTGATCTACTACGGGGCGATCGCCTGCTTCATCGCCTTCTACGGTCTCCAGGCCCCGCACGGCGCGCTGGTCCAGCTGATACGCAACCGCCGCCGCATGCCGGTCGCCACCCGCAACGTCGACCTGAAGTCGCGCATCCGCATCCCGGACGCCCCGCCGCGCAAGCTGCTGCACCGCTCCGCCGAGAAGATGCTCCACATCGACCTCTTCGCGGTCGCCGGCATCCTGCTCGCCGCGCAGGTGAAGTCCGCCCTGATCGGCTTCATCGGCATCGGCATCACGGTGGCCCTGGCGACCCTGTACGTCTTGACGCTCGTGCCGTACGTGCGCGGCCGCAGGATCCCGCCGAACGCCGAGAGGGTCCTGGCCGCCGTCGACGACTGGCTGGGCGAGTACAAGCCGGAGACGGTCCTGTACTTCTCCGGTTCGAAGGACTCCGCCTACCAGGTCAACATGTGGCTCGACACCATGGAGAAGCTGGAGTCCAAGCCGCTGATCATCCTGCGTGAGCGGGCCATCCTGAACAATCTGGCGCCCACCACGGTCCCCGTCATCTGCGTGCCCGGAGGGGTGCACCTGATGAACCTGGACCTGTCCACGGTGCGCGTCGCGCTCTACGCGGCCAACGTCGGCAAGAACATCCACATGCTGCGCGTGCCCACCATCAAGCACGTCTTCATCGGCCACGGCGACAGCGACAAGCTCGCCAGCGTCAACCCGTACAGCAAGGTCTACGACGAGGTGTGGACGGCCGGCCGGGCGGGCCGCGACCGCTACGCCATCGCCGACGTCGGTGTCCGCGACGACGACATCGTCGAGGTCGGCCGCCCGCAGCTCGCCCCGATCCAGACCTGGCAGGGCGTGCCCGAGGGCCGTATCCCGACGGTGCTGTACGCCCCCACCTGGGAGGGCTGGGACGGCAACCCGGGCAACACCTCCGTCGTGCTGGCCGGCGAGAACATCGTGCAGCAGCTCGTGCAGGCCGACCCGCCGGTCCGCGTCCTGTACAAGCCGCACCCGTTCACCGGCAACGTCAGCAAGGAGGCCGGCGCCGCGCACCGGCGGATCACGGCCCTGGTGCAGAAGGCCGCCGCGGAGCGCGCCATCGACACCCGGTTCATCCCCGACACCGCCGCCCAGGCGCAGGCCAAGGCCGAGCTGGACCGCATCCAGGCCCGGCTCGCGCAGCTGTCCGGCTCCGGCGGCGACCGCGGCGACGAGGCCGAGGCCACCCGTGAAGGGCTGGTCGACGTCGCCCGGCACGAGGAGGCCGCCCGGCTGCGCGCCGAGTGGAACGACGCCTACTGGCGTTCCTTCCCGTCCTGGGAACACCGCGTCATCACCGGCGCCGAGCCGCGGCTGTACGACTGCTTCAACGTCTCCGACGCGATGGTCTCCGACATCTCCAGCGTGGTGTCCGACTTCATCGCGAGCGGCAAGCCCTACGCGGTCACGGACTCCGCCGAGGTGGGCGTCGAGGAGTTCAAGCGGAACAACACGGCCGTGCGTGCCGCGGTGATCCTGTCCAACAGCGCGTCCGAGCTGGGCGAGCTGCTCGGCGCGGTCCGCGCCCCGGACGCCGACCCGCTGGCCGAGGACCGCAAGGAGCTCAAGCAGTACCTGCTGGGCCCGGACGAGCCGACCTCCCTCGACCAGTTCAACACTGCCGTCGCGAACCTCGCCCTCAAGGCCGAGACGCGCAACGTCGGCCAGGAGTCACGGGTGGCGGCCGCGGTCGCCGAGGCCGAGCTGGCGAACGCCGTGCCCGGGCAGCGGGTGTCCACCGCCGGTGACACGGACGGTGTCGGCACGGGCTGAACTGCCGCCACTGATGGATGAGTTCGGCCCCGGGGAGCTCCCCGGGGCCGAACTCTTTCTGCTTCCCGTGCCCTGTCGGTTCACTGTGTGACGTGTCCCACTAACACCCGCGTGCGAGGCAACCGCTTGCCCCGATCACCCGTCTACCAAGTAGCGAATGAGGCGATACGGGGGGAATATCCCATTGACTAGGGGGAAACGTGACCGTGACGCAGCCTGATGTGAGTGTGATCATCGGGGCGTACGAAGCGATGCCGTATCTGATCGAGTGCCTCGCGTCCGTCGAGGCGCAGACCATCGATCCGACGCGCGTCGAGGTCATCGCGGTGGACGACGGCTCGACGGACGGAACGGGGGAGTACCTGGAGGAGTTCGCCGAGCGGGCTCCCATGCACGTCCTGGTGATCCGGCAGGAGAACTCCGGCGGACCCAGCGGCCCGCGCAACGTCGGCCTGGGCAAGGCGACCGGGCGTTACGTCTTCTTCCTCGACGCCGACGACCGGCTGGGACCCGAGGCCCTGGAACGGATGGTCGCCATGGCCGACCGCGCCGGCACGGACGTGGTGCTGGGCAAGGTCGAGGGCGTCAACCGCTCGGCGCCGAAGTCCATGTGGGGCAAGACGGTGGAGCGGACGGACGTCTTCTCCTCCAACATCAAGTTCACGCTCAGCGCGCAGAAGCTGTTCCGCCGCGCGCTGCTGGACCGGCACGGCATGCGCTTCGACGAGTCGCTGTTCACCGGCGAGGACGCGCTGTTCACCATGGAGGCATATCTGCGGGCGGACGGCGTCTCCGTGGTCGCCGACCACACCTGCTACTACCTGGTCGGCCGCGACGACGGCAAGCACGTGACGAAGAGCGGCAGTTACACGCTCCGCTTCGACTCCGCGCGGGCCCTGATGGACCTCATCGCCGAACTCGTCCCCGCGGGCGGCCGGCGCGACCAGCTGATGGTCCGGCCCTTCCTCGTCACGCTGCTGCCGCAGTTCGGGCCCAAGTACCTGACGGACAGCGAGGAGATACGCCGGCACAAGTTCGAGCTGGCCAAGCCGCTGATGGACACCTACTGGACCGAGGGCGTCGCCCACCGCCTCAAGGTCCACGAGCGGCTGCGGCTGCACCTGGTCGCCGAACAGCGGCCGGATCTGCTCCCGGACGTCGTGAAGTTCGTCAAGGCCAAGAAGCAGGCGGCGGCCCTCCTGGAGAGGAAGGGCCGCCGCGTCTACCTGGCCTACCCGCACTTCCGGGACCGCGCCGCCGGCGTTCCCGACTCCGTCTACCTCGCCGAGCCCCGGGAGGCCCGGGCCTTCCCGGGCTACCGCGAGGGCGGCGTCGACACGTTCGTACGCCGGGCGGTGCGCAAGGCGCGGCGGGTGCTGACGTCCCGGGAAGTACGGCACGCGGCGTGAACCGCGTGCCGCCGCTCAGCGCGGTGCGGTCGGGACCGCGGTCTCGGTGCGCTGGCCGGGCAGTTCCGCGGCCAGCCGCTCCGCCACCCGTGTCCGGTGGTCCCGGGCCGTCGCGCACAGCGCCCGGACGGCCTCGTTGAAGCGCTCCTGCGACGACGGCTCCGCCGGGCCCAGCAGGCGCAGCTTCAACTCCGCGCGTGCCTCGGCCAGTTCGTCGTTCTCCGGGTGCCGGACCGTCTCCAGCAGGTCCGGCACACCGGCGGCGTCGGGCGTCAGCACCGTCGCCGCCACCACCGTCGGGAACGCCGTACGGAAGGTGTCCTCGGGCAGCCCGCTGGTGTTGGCCACCGCGTACGGCTTCTCGCTCGCCAGGAAGTCGCTGATCACGCTCGACACATCGCTGATCAGCAGGTCGGACACGTTGAAGCAGGAGTACAGCGTGGGCCGGGCGTCCGTGATGATCTGGTGCTCGCCCTCCGGCAGCGAGGCCCAGTACGCCTCCTCCCAGGCGGCCGTCGCCCGCGCCACCGCCGCCGCGCGGCCCGGCTCGGGCGCCGACTGCACCAGCATCCGCTCCACGGTGTCGGCCCCGGCCCGGAAGGCCGACGTGGTGAGCCGGTCCAGCTCGGCGGTGCGGCGGACGAGCTCCGCGCTGTCCGAGGGACGCACCCCCGCCCGCTCCCGGTTGGCCGCCCGGATCAGCTCCCGGATCCGCAGATCGGCCGCGCCCGCACGCGGGTCCACCGAGCCTGTCAGCGGATGCGGCTTGTAGAGCAGCCGCACTCCGGGGTCCGCGAGCAGCGCCCGGACCAGGTTCTCGCCGGCCGCGATCACCGACGTGTTGCCGGGGTTGCCGTCCCAGCCCTCCCAGGTCGGCGCGTACAGCACGGTCGTCCGGGCCCCGGCGGGCGGGCCCGCGTAGGGCAGCACGCCGTCCAGCTGCGGGCGGCCCGTCTCCACCACGTCCTTGTCCTCGACCCCGACCTCGGCCAGCGCGTACCGCTCGCGCGCGGCGGGCCCGGCCACCCACACCTCGTCGTACGCCTTCGCGTACGGGTTGCACGAGGACAGCTTGTCGCTCTCGCCGTGGTTGACGAAGGTGTGCTTGATCGTGGGGATGCGCAGCACCTGGGAGGTCTTGCCGGAGTTCGAGGGGTGGATGAGGACCTGGAGCGTGGAGTGCTCCAGACGCATCAGCGTCGACACCTTCGGCAGGCACACGATCGGGATGTCCGTCGCGGCGATCTTCTGCACCATGAACCGCTCGCGCAGCACGATGACCGGCCTGCCGGCCGGCCCGGCGGCGAGCGGCTCCAGCCACATGTTCGCCTGGTAGGCGGAGGCGGCGCCGCCGGAGAAGTACAGGCCGACCGTCGGCCGGTACGCGGCCAGCCACGCGTCGAACCAGTCGAGCACCTCCTGTTCGTCCGCCGGGCGCCGGCCCGGCAGCAGCCGGAGGAGCAGCGCACCGAGGCCGGCCAGCCCGAGGGCGAGGGAGAGCGCGATGCCCGCGGCCGCGTACACCGGCCGGTCACCCGGGGCGCTGGCCAGCAGCCCGGCCGTCGCGGGCAGGCCGAACACCAGCAGCCGCGGCCCGGGACGGCGCAGCAGTACGGGCGGGGCCGGGGACAGCCGCAGCGCCGAGGCGTCGATGTTCCGGGTGACCACCGGCAGGGTGCGGGTGCGGCGCACCAGCACGGAGACCGCCTGGATCGCGCAGTGCAGCACGTAGAAGACGAGCAGCCCGGCCACCAGCGGGGCGTACACCGTCTCCCGGTCCTGCTCGCCCAGCCGCATCAGGGCCACGACCAGCAGCAGGTCCCGCAGGACGTGCCGCACGGTGATGTCCGCGTGCGACTTGGCGAACAGTGACAGCACCCCGCGCTGCCACCGGTACAGGGCGCCCTCGGTCGCCAGGGAGACGACCGTCGCGGCGAGCAGCAGGGGGACATCGGGCAGCAGCGCCGCGACCGCCTGTGCGGTGAACGCGGCGGCCAGGACGACGGTGACCAGCCCTTTGAGGAGAGCTTGTGGGCGGGGGAGAGGTACGGGCACTGCGGTCACTCCAGGAGCGTCGGGTCGGCGCAGGTCGGCCGTCCGGGTTAACGCGCGGCGACCTCCTGACGACACGCGCGGGACGCTGGGGTGTGGGGAGGCTGTCTCTCGCGTGTGCCGTCGGACCGTAGCGGAAGATCTCCTTCCTGTCAGGGGTGGGGGCGTCGGAGAAGGGGGATGGCAGCCGTCCCGTGACGCGGGCGGCACCGTCCGTAGCGTGGACCGGCGCCGCACCCGGTCCGGCCGTCCCGTAGATTTCCCGGTGAGGGAGCGAATCGACGCGAGGGGACGGACGGCGACGTGGCAGGGGCAAGGCAGGCCGTGGGCGAGGCCCGCAGGATCGTCGTGAAGGTCGGGTCCTCCTCGCTGACCACCGCCTCGGGCGGCCTGGACGCGGACCGGGTGGACGCGCTGGTCGACGTGCTCGCCAAGGTCCGCAGTGGCGGGGAGCGCGAGATCGTCCTGGTCTCCTCGGGCGCCATCGCCGCCGGCCTCGCCCCGCTGGGCCTGCGCCGCCGTCCCAAGGACCTCGCCCGGCAGCAGGCCGCTGCCAGCGTCGGCCAGGGTCTGCTGGTCGCCCGCTACACCGCCTCCTTCGCCCGCTACGGCGTCCGCGTCGGGCAGGTGCTGCTGACCTCCGACGACATGAGCCGCCGCTCGCACCACCGCAACGCCTCGCGCACCCTCGACAAGCTGCTCGCGATGGGCGCCTTCCCGATCGTCAACGAGAACGACACCGTCGCCACGGACGAGATCCGCTTCGGCGACAACGACCGGCTCGCCGCCCTCGTCGCCCACCTCGTCCACGCCGACCTGCTGGTCCTGCTGTCCGACGTGGACGGTGTCTACGACGGAGATCCCGCGAAGCCCGGCACCTCCCGCATCGGCGAGGTGCGCGACCCCTCCGACCTCGCGGACGTCGAGATCGGCAGCACGGGCAAGGCCGGTGTCGGCACCGGCGGCATGGTCACCAAGGTCGAGGCCGCCCGGATCGCGGCCGCCGCCGGTGTCCCCGTCGTCCTCACCAGCACCGTCCACGCGGCCGACGCCCTGACCGGTCAGGACACCGGCACCTTCTTCCACCCCACCGGCAAGCGCTCCGCCGACCGGCTGCTGTGGCTCCAGCACGCCTCCACCCCGCAGGGCGCGCTGACCCTGGACGACGGCGCCGTCCGGGCCGTCGTGGACCGCCGCAAGTCGCTGCTGCCGGCCGGGATCGCCGCCGTCGAGGGCGAGTTCGCCGCCGGCGATCCGGTCGAGCTGCGGGACGGCACGGGGCATGCCGTGGCCCGCGGGCTGGTCAACTTCGACGCCAAGGAGATCCCCCGGCTGATCGGCCGCTCGACCCGGGAACTGGCCCGCGAACTCGGACCCGCGTACGAACGCGAGGTCGTACACAGGGACGACCTGGTGGTCCTGCACCCGTAATGCGTCGAAACGTCCGCCCCCGGTGGTGGACGTTCCGCAAAACCGCCACGCGATCCCTTGCGGCCTGCTCAACTTTGTCTCGGGGACCTATTCCGCAGCAGCGCCACTGTGCAAAGGAGGCCGTCGTGCGACGAGTGCGCCCTGGGACTCAGGCGTCCCACGGTGGTGCCGGCTCCCGCGCGGCCGGTGAGGAGCGTGCCCTGACGAGCGTGGCGGCCGGGGACCGTTTCCAGGGCGAGGAACCCGCTGACACCCCGCGCCTGTGGCATGTCACCCTCAGCGTCTCCGGCAAGGAGGCCCCGCTGCCGGAGGTCCGGCGCGCCCTGGAGCAGCTCGCCCACGACCATCCCTTCTTCCTGACCAGCCGGTACGCGGTCGACCACGCGGAGATCCGCTACTGGGAGGAGGCCCGCGACCTGCACGACGCGGCCGCCGTCGCCCTGCGCCTGTGGGGCGAGCACCGGCAGACCGCCGGGCTGCCGCCCTGGGAGATCGTCGGCCTGGAGGTCATCGACCGTGCGACGTACCACCAGCGCATCGCGGAGGGGTACGGGCCGCCCCCGGCCTCGCCGGTCGGAGTTCACCCCTTTTGATCCGGTCCAGGGAGTGTCTCGGGGTGTGAAACGCGCGATGAACGGATCCGCCGGGCGCACTACCCTTCCCTCATGACCACGCTTTCGCCGTACGACTCCATGTCCCCGGTCACCGAGGCCGCCTACCGCGCCAAGGCCGCCGCCGCGACCCTCGCGCCGCTGCCCCGTGCCGAGAAGGACGACGCGCTGCTCGCCATCGCGGACGCGCTGGAGGTCCGTGCGAGCGAGATCGTCGAGGCCAACGCCAAGGACGTCGCCAAGGCCCGCGAGGCCGGCATCAGCGAAGGCATGATCGACCGGCTCACGCTCACCCCCGAGCGGATCCGCGCCATCGCCTCCGACGTGCGCGACGTCGCCGCGCTGCCCGACCCGGTCGGCGAGGTCGTCCGCGGCTCCACGCTGCCCAACGGCATCGACCTGCGCCAGGTCCGCGTGCCGCTCGGCGTCGTCGGGATCATCTACGAGGGCCGGCCGAACGTCACCGTCGACGCCGCCGCCCTCTGCCTGAAGTCCGGCAACGCGGCACTGCTGCGCGGCTCCTCCTCGGCGTACCAGTCGAACACCGCCCTCGTGCGCGTTCTGCGCGACGCCGTGGGCGGGGCCGGGCTGCCCGCCGACGCCATCCAGCTCGTCCCCGGGGAGAGCCGCGACAGCGTGCGCGAGCTGATGCGCGCCCGCGGCCTGGTCGACGTGCTCATCCCGCGCGGCGGCGCCTCCCTGATCAGCACGGTCGTCCAGGAGTCCGTCGTCCCGGTCATCGAGACCGGCACGGGCAACTGCCACGTCTACGTCGACGCGGCCGCCGACCTCGACATGGCCGTCGAGATCCTGATCAACTCCAAGGCCCAGCGCGTCGGCGTCTGCAACGCCGCCGAGACCCTGCTGGTGCACCAGGACATCGCCGCCGAGTTCCTGCCCCGCGCCCTGGACGCCCTCGCGGAGGCCGGGGTCACCGTGCACGCCGACGAGCGCGTGCAGGCCTACGCCAAGGACTCCAAGGCCACCGTCGTCGAGGCGACGGCCGAGGACTGGGAGACGGAGTACCTGTCGTACGACATCGCCGCCGCGGTCGTGGACTCCCTGGACAAGGCGGTCGAGCACATCCGGCTGTGGACCTCCGGTCACACCGAGGCCATCGTGACGACCTCCCAGCAGGCCGCCCGCCGTTTCACCCAGCTGGTCGACTCGACCACGGTCGCCGTGAACGCCTCCACCCGCTTCACCGACGGCGGCCAGTTCGGCTTCGGCGCGGAGATCGGCATCTCCACGCAGAAGCTGCACGCCCGCGGCCCCATGGGCCTGCCGGAGCTGACCAGCACGAAATACATCGTCACCGGGGACGGGCACATCCGGCGCTGACCACGTTCGGCGTAGCGCGGTATGCGGACTCGCGCATAGACGTGCCGGGCCGGACAGGCGGCGCGTCCGCGTGCGGCAGGGGCGGACCGGCCGGGTGCGCGCCGTCCCGGACTCCGCGGGAGCCGTCTCGACCGGCGGATGAATTTCCATACCGTCTGCCCAAATTGACCCCCCAGGTCTACTCTGGATTCGTGCCGGAGGACGTGGGGGGCACGCCGTTTCCGGACGGCCGGGAGCCCGACGACGACCACGACCGCGGGGTGTCGGACGAAGAGTTCGCCTCCGTGGTCTTCGACGAGGCCTTCGTACGCGCGGCCGTGGTGCACGAGCCGACGGCAGTGGAGCGCCTCCTGGCCGCGGCACAGGCGAGAGCCGAGGCCTCCGAGGCGGAGGCGCGCCGCTCCCACACCAGAGGCGAGCGGTACGACGACGGGTACGGCCCGGACGGGTCCGGCGATTTCGGCCATGATCCTGACCTCGACGATCTGGACGACCCCGACGTCCTGGAAGACCACTACGGCGGCTCGGGGCCGTACTCCAAACAGGTCCGCTGGCACCGCCCGGTCGCCTGGATGCTCGCCCTCGTGATGGGCATCGGCATGGTCGCCCTGGCCTTCACGGCGGTCTACCGGGGTGCGTCCTCCAGCCGGGAGGAGCCCGCGCCGCCGCCCGCCACGACCGGGCCGGAACAGGGCGGCGGAGCCGCCCCCTCGGCGTCCGCCGACTACTCCCAGCCCGCCGTCTCGGTGATCCCCCGCAGCCCCTGACCGGAACCCGCCCATCTTGGTGAGAACCTGTCAAAACTTGTGGTGCAGCAGGGCGTTTACCCGAGCTTCCGGCGACCTACCCTGAAGATATGGGCGGGCCTGGAAACCCACCTGAGGGGACTCCCGAGGGCGCTCCCGGAGGTGGCGAGGACGAGTACCGATCCGTCGTCTTCGACGAGTCGTTCGTCCGGGCTGCCCGCCTCCAGGAGTTCTCCGCGCAGGAGCGCATCGCCGACCACGCCCCCGCTGTGCGACGCCGGCCGGCCCTGCGCCGGGGCCTGTCCCGGCAGGCACTGGTCCTGGTCCTGCTGATCGCCGTCGCCTTCGGCACCGCGATCTACATGGGCGTGCGGCACCCCTACCAGACGCCTGCCGCCCAGGATCCCATCGAGCCCCTGCGGATGACCGTCATCCCGCTCGTCCCCGAGGGCAAGGTGCCCGGCACGGCCGAATCGGCGTACCTGTACGAGCACAGCCCCGCCGCACAGTTCAAAACCGGCTCCGAGGGGGTGCCGCTGCCCGCCTCGCGGCGCACCGCGCACTTCTCGGACAGCCAGGTCGTGAGCGCGCTGACCACCGCGAAGGACTACATCGTCCGGTCGGCCCTGGACCCGGAGGTGCTCACGGGCGGTGAGGTCCGCGCCGTCCGCGTGCTGCTCGACCCCGAGCAGCTGGACCAGTTCGACCAGAGCTTCGCCCGCCCCACCGCCGACGGACGCCACGCGCCCACCGGCTGGCTGGTCCGCTTCGACCCCTCGCGCGCCGAGCTCGCCGACCGCAAGGTCCGGGTCCAGGGCACGCTGCAGGCCGCCGAGGCAGACTCGTCCACGCTCGAGGTCACCGCCGACCACACGTTCGTGTACGCGCTGCGGCCGGCCGGGGACGGCGACAAGGACGAGGTGTCCCTGTTCACCCTCCGGCGTGAGCTGCACTTCCGCTTCGACCGCGACGACCTGCGGATGCACCAGGCCCAGCTCGTCGTCTCCTACGTCCAGGCCGGCCCGCTCTCCTGCGCCGAGGACTCCACGAACCATCTCCGCCCCCTCCTCGCCGGCCAGACGGCCAAGGAGGGAGGCCCCGCCGGCACCGATCCCTACGCCACGGGCAGCGCGACGGCCCTGTGCGGCTCTCTGGCGAAGAGCGCGCAACCGAAGGTGTGAGGCGAGCCTGAGAGCCCTTTGCCGGCCTGTAGGCGCCCTTGTGGCACCTAGGGGGTGTCGTTACGCGGGGGCTGGTCGTCCCCCGGGGAACCCGGTGAGGTGTCCGTGTCCGGCCCCTGGGGCGGCTTCGGGGACGGGCCGCCGAAGCCGCCGAAGCCGCGGCGGACCCGGTCGCCCAGGTCGCCGGCGCCGCCCGCGAGGTCCGTGACCAGCTTCATCAGCGGGTCCTTGGAGCTCTTCACGTGGGTGCTGTAGTGGTTCGCCGAATCCCGCCAGGAGTCCCGGACCGAGGTGTCCTTGTCCTCGTCGCGCCGCGGGTAGTGGCCGTCCATGATCCGCTGGTAGTCCCGCGACTGGGCCCACTTCTTCAGCTCGGCCGCCCGCACGGTGGTGAACGGGTGGGAGCGGGGCAGCACGTTCAGGATCTTCAGCACGGAGTCGCGCAGGTCGCCCCCGGCCTCGTACTCCTCGGCCTGGGCGAGGAACGCGTCCACGTTCATCTCGTGCAGGTGATTGCCGCCCGCGATCTTCATCAGACCCCGCATGGAGGCTTCCAGATCCTGCCCGACCAGCAGCCCCGCGCGGTCCGCGGACAGCTCCGACTTGCGGAACCACTCCCGCAGCCCGGTCACGATCGCCATGATCGCGAGGTTGCCCAGGGGGATCCAGGCGACCCGGACGGCGAGGCTCGTCAGGAACAGCAGGATCGTCCGGTAGACGGAGTGGCCGGACAGCGCGTGCCCCACCTCGTGCCCGACGACCGCCCGCATCTCCTCCTCGTCGAGCAGCTCGACGAGACCCGTCGTGACGACGATGATCGGCTCGTCCAGGCCGATGCACATCGCGTTGGGCTGCGGATCCTGGTTCACGTACATCGGCGGGACCTTCTCCAGGTCCAGGATGTAGCAGGCGTCCCGCAGCATCACGTTCAGGTGGGCGAACTGCTGGTCCGATACCCGCACCGAGTCGGACAGGAACAGCAGCCGCAGACTGCGCTCGGGCAGCAGGCCGCTGAGCGCCTTGAACACCGTGTCGAAGCCGCTCAGCTTGCGCAGCGCCACCAGGGCCGAGCGGTCCGCCGGATGCTCGTACGTACGCGAGGAGATCCCGGGGAAGCGCCTGCGCTGCCTGCTCGGCACGTGCTCGTGCCCCTGGTGCTCGTGGCCGTCGGACATGTCTTCCCCCATGCGTCTGGTGTGACCTTTGCGGCCCCTTGTGCGGCCTTTTGCTTCCCCGAGGCAGAGCCCAGCCTAGGCGGAGTTACGGTGGTCGGGCAGTACAGCGAAGGAGACCACCGCCATGGAGCACCACCCCGCAGCCGCCTGGCTCGCCGAGGCCGCGAGCGCCGCCGATCGGCAAGGGGGGCCGGGGCTGCTGCGGATCGTGCTGATCGTGATGATCCTGGGCTGTGCGCTGACCGCGTGGTTCCTGCTCCGTGGCTACAGACGGAAGGACGACTGAGGCCACCCGAAGGTTCCCCGCCGGGCCTTCGGGACCCGGTCCGGCCCGGCACACGGGACCGCCCGCGGCACGAACAGGCGGAGTCGGGGTGATCGCGCGACGGGCGCCCGCTTACGATGGGCCGACGTCTTTGTCCCGCCCACACGCGATAGGTCCTGCCGAAGATGAGCTTCCACAGCACCGCTGCCCAGTTGGTCACCCTCGCCGCCGAGGGCGAGGAGCACGGCGGAAACCACGAGAGCCTCAGCCCCTACCTCACCGGCGGCAGCGCACTCTTCATCCTGCTGCTCCTGCTGTGGATCACCACCCGCTTCAACCGCGACCGCTGAGACCGGCGGGGCGTCCCGCGGAGGATGCCCGGGGGATGGCGGGGGCGGCCGGAGCCCTCAGGCAGGGCCGGTAGGGTCTGCACGCATGGGAGAGCAGGACATGCCTACCGGTCCGGCGAACGAGACGCCGCACGACCCGGCACAGGAGGCGGCGAGCGGCACCGAGCGACACTCGGAGCCCCGCCGTGCCCCCGCGGTGGCCCACCGGACCGACGACCCCGGAAAGAGTCCGTCGCGACCCGGCAAGCGCCGCCTGGGCGTCATGGGCGGCACCTTCGACCCGATCCACCACGGGCACCTGGTGGCGGCCAGCGAGGTCGCCGCGGCGTTCCACCTCGACGAGGTGGTCTTCGTCCCGACCGGCCAGCCCTGGCAGAAGAGCCACCGGAGCGTCTCCCCGGCCGAGGACCGCTACCTGATGACGGTCATCGCGACCGCCGAGAACCCGCAGTTCTCCGTCAGCCGCATCGACATCGACCGCGGCGGTCCCACCTACACCGTGGACACCCTGCGCGACCTGCGCGCGCTCAACCCCGACACGGACCTGTTCTTCATCACCGGCGCCGACGCGCTCGCCCAGATCCTCACCTGGCGGGACAGCGAGGAACTGTTCTCCCTGGCGCACTTCATCGGAGCCACCCGGCCGGGCCACCACCTGGACGACTCCGGGCTCCCGGAGGGCGGTGTCTCGCTGGTGGAGGTTCCCGCTCTGGCCATCTCCTCCACCGACTGCCGTGCGAGAGTCGCCAAGGGCGACCCCATCTGGTACCTGGTGCCGGACGGCGTCGTGCGCTATATCGACAAGCGCGAGCTGTACCGCGGCGAGTGAGCCGAGAGGGGCACCGGTGAACGACCGATACGACGCGGGAGCCGCAGACCACGGCGCCGACCAGTACGAGCTCGTCGGCTACGACGAGTACGGCCGGCCTGTCTACCGGCAGGTCCAGACCCAGCAGCAGACGTACGACCCGTACGCCCAGCAGCACCAGCAGGGTTACGGCTACGACCCGTACGGGCAGCAGGGGCAGCAGTCCCCGCCCACCTACGACTACGGCACGGGCGGGCAGCAGCCCGCCTCCCCCTACGGCGCCTACGACCCGTACGCCACCGGCCCGCACCAGGGCGGCCCCGCGCAGGGCACCCCGCACGAGCCCTACGGCCAGGCCACCGCCTCCGGAGCCACCGCCCGGCAGCCCCGCGTCGCCGAACAGACCGCGCAGCCAACCGCCCACATCCCGCAGCAGGCCGGCCCGGCCCACGACCAGGAAGCCCCCGCCGAGCCGCAACGGGAGTACCACACCGAGCAGTTCGCCTTCGTCGAGGAACCGGACGCCAACTCCGAAGACGTCATCGACTGGCTGAAGTTCACCGAGAACCGCACCGAACGCCGCGAGGAGGCCCGGCGCCGGGCCCGCAGCCGGGTCGTCGCCCTGGCGGTCGTGCTCGCCCTCGTCGCGGCCGGCGGCGTCGGCTACCTCTGGTACGCCGGCAAGCTCCCCGGCCTGTCCTCCGACGACTCCAGGACAGGCACCGCGACGGCCGCGGGCGCCCAGAAGCGCGACGTGATCGTCGTCCACCTGCACGACACCAAGGGCGGCGGCACCTCCACCGCCCTCCTCGTCGACAACACCACCACCCAGCGGGGCACCACCGTCCTGCTGCCCAACTCCCTCGCCCTGACCAGCGACGACGGCACCACGACGACACTCGCCAAGTCGGTCGAGGACGACGGCTCCGACGGCACGCGCGACGCGCTCGACACGGTCCTCGGCACCGACATCGAGGGCACCTGGCGCCTGGACACCCCCTACCTGCAGAACCTCGTCGACCTCATCGGCAACATCGACGTCGACACCGACGCCGACGTGCCCGACCCCGCCGCCAAGAAGAAGGGCGAGGCCCCCCTGGTCAACAAGGGCGAGGACCAGACTCTCAGCGGCAAGATGGCGGTCGCCTACGCCACCTACCGCGCGCCCGGCGAGGCCCAGAACGCCCAGCTGCAGCGCTTCGGGCAGGTCATGCAGGGCGTCCTGCGCAAGATGTCCTCCGACCCGCAGGCCGCGACGACCACCATCCAGACCCTCGCGCAGATCCTGGACCCCTCCCTCACCGACAAGGACCTCGGCACCTTCCTCGCCGGGCTCTCCGACCTCGCCAAGGGCGGCGACGTCAGGACCGACCTGCTGCCCGTCCAGAACGACGGCACGCTCAGCGCGCAGGCGAGCGCCGGTGTGGTCAAGAACGTCCTCGGCGGCACCGCCAAGAGCCCCGACAAGGACGCCGCCGTCAGCGTCTCCGTCCAGAACGCCACCGGCGTCGAGGACAACACCGAGAAGGCCCGCGTCGTGCTCCTCAACGGTGGCTTCACCTTCCTGGAGAGCGGCACCGGCACCGCCCGGGCCACCTCCCAGGTCGTCTACGCCGACGCCGCCGACAAGACGAACGCAGCCGAGGTCGCCAAGACCCTGGGCCTGCCCGCCGGCTCCGTCACCAAGGGCAGGATCTCCGCGAGCGCCGACGTCTCCGTGGTCCTCGGCCAGGACTACAAGCCGTCGTCCGGCTAGCCGGCGGGAGCGCGCTCCCCACGTGATCCCCGTCATCGCGTGGGGGGCCCGCTGCGGTCCGTGAGACCCTTGGTGTCAAGTGTCCGCCGACCGAAAGCCTTGCAGTGACCGTGACCGACCGCTCTCACGAGCTGATCAACACAGCCGCCCAGGCGGCTGCCGACAAGCTGGCCCACGACATCGTCGCCTACGACGTCAGTGAGGTGCTGTCCATCACGGACGCCTTCCTGCTGGCCTCCGCGCCCAACGACCGCCAGGTCAAGGCGATCGTCGACGAGATCGAGGAGCGCCTCTCGAAGGAACTCGGCGCCAAGCCGGTGCGCCGAGAGGGCGACCGCGAGGCCCGCTGGGTGCTGCTCGACTACGTCGACATCGTCGTCCACGTCCAGCACAGCGAGGAGCGCGTCTTCTACGCCCTGGAGCGGCTGTGGAAGGACTGCCCCGAGCTCGAACTGCCCGAGGAGGCCAAGGCCACCCGCGGTAAGGCCGAGGAGCACGCCAAGCTGCGCGCGGCCGAGGAGGCGGCGGAACTGGACGGTGACTGGCGGTGACCTCCTTCAGTGAGGCGTCCGCAGGGAAGGGCCGGGGCCGCCGCATCATCCTGTGGCGGCACGGCCAGACCTCGTGGAACGTGGAGCGCCGCTTCCAGGGCAGCACGGACGTCGAGCTGACCGAGACCGGCCTGGCCCAGGCCCGCCGCGCCGCCCGGCTGCTCGCCTCGCTGCAGCCGGACGCGATGGTCGCCTCCGACCTCCGGCGCGCCGCCGCAACGGCCGCCGAGCTCGCCACGCTCACCGGCCTCGACGTCACCTATGACGAGGCGCTGCGCGAGACCTACGCGGGCGCCTGGCAGGGCCTCACGCACGACGAGATCATCGCCCGGTACGGCGAGCAGTACACCGCGTGGAAGCGCGGTGAGCCCGTACGCCGCGGTGGCGGCGAACTGGAGACCGAGGTCGCCGACCGCGCCGCCCCCGTGGTGCTCCGGCACGCCGAGAAGCTCCCCGAGGACGGCACGCTCGTCGTGGTCAGCCACGGCGGCACGATCCGCACCACCATCGGCCGCCTCCTCGGTCTCGACCCCCACCACTGGGAGAGCCTCGGCGGACTCTCCAACTGCTGCTGGTCCGTGCTCGGCGAAGGCGCCCGCGGCTGGCGCCTGCTGGAGCACAACGCCGGCACCCTGCCGGAACCGGTACTCGGCGACGACGACTGACCCCGGATTTCACTTTCCGGCAGGTCGCAGGCTAAAGTTCTTCTTGTTCGCCCCGCCAGCGGGGACGGACGCGAGGGGCTATAGCTCAGTTGGTAGAGCGCCTGCATGGCATGCAGGAGGTCAGGAGTTCAATTCTCCTTAGCTCCACGTCAAGATCCCGTTCCCGGTCAGGGGACGGGATTTTTCGTGCTCCCGTTTGAGTCACTCGGGCTCGCTGAGGCGTATACCTCTACGGCCCCGCCGGGTGCCGTGTCCGGACTGGTACTGAGGCGTCGCTGACCGTATTGGTCCGGCCGTGGCAGAATCAAACGGCCGGAAGGGGGCGCGGCCCGACGGGAGGAGTGGCGATGCCTGCGAGCATCCTCGAGGAGGTCGACCACCTCCTCGAAGCAGCGGTCACACGGGACATGTCCACCCGCCTCAGCTGCCCTTCCTGTGGTTCCGCGCACGTGGCCCAGATGCTCGGCGACAACGGCGGGGTTTCCTACGTGTGCACGGCCTGCGGCCACAGCTGGAGCTGATCGATGGGTGCACACAGGCGGAAGTGCGACTGGTGCGGCAGCGGGACTCCGATCGTCCGTGACATGGAACCGATCAATCCCGACTACCAGTACTGGTGCGAGGAATGCGCGCGGGCGCTGATCATAAAAGGCGACCCGATCGAGACGTACCGCGAGTTGGAGGGGGAGCCGATCTACGGCCGGCTTCTGGAGGAGCACTGCACGCTCAAGCGGTTCTATTCGTTCGTCACGGCCTGAGCCCGCAGAGTCGGTGCAAATCCGGCATAGCGGGCATCTCCGTACGAGGCGAAATCGATTTGGTGTTGGGCCCGGTGGGCCAGTAATGTTGGCGTCGCCGCCGGGGAAACCCGGTGGAGCACCGGCAAGGGGCTATAGCTCAGTTGGTAGAGCGCCTGCATGGCATGCAGGAGGTCAGGAGTTCAATTCTCCTTAGCTCCACAGCAGATGAGAAGGCGGGCCATCCGATTCGGATGGCCCGCCTTCTTTGCGTACGTCGCCCGCATGCAGCCCTGTGTGCTCTCACGGCGGGCCCCACCGGGGGAGCCCGCCGTGCGTGTGCTCAGCGGCCGAGAGCGCGGCGGCCGCGGCCCTGGGAGAGGACCGGGAGGTTGCGGGAGGGCGCGCCCTGGGGACGCCCCTCCTCGATGCGCAGCGCCAGCGCCGGGCAGCGGCGCACCGCGCGTAGAGCCTTTGCCTCGGCGTACCGCGGCACCTGCGCCTGCGCCACGGTGGGGAAGCCGTCGGCGCCCAGCTGGAACACCTCGGGGAGGATGTCCGCGCACAGCCCGTGGCCCCGGCACAACGTCCAGTCGACGAAGATCTTCTGACGGCTGGGGCCGTTCTCCTCCGACTCGGCGCCGCCCGGGATGCCCGTGGGGGCCCTGCCGCCCTCGAAGAGCGGCAGAACGCCCTCCACGGGCCGTCCGCAGCCGTTGCCGAGGACATGGGCGGCCAGGTCGTCCGTGAACGCCTTGATGGTCGACTCCAGGAACATCGCGGAGCCGTCCGGGTGCGAGCACGCGCCGCGCCGCTTCACGTTCTTGGCGACTTGCTTGAGCGCCTCCAGGGCGGCCGGTCCGCCGCCGTTGAGGATGTCCTCCAGGCCGCGCGCGGCGGCCGGCAGACCGAGGTAGCAGGGGCCGCACTGGCCCGCGCTCTCCTCGGCCAGCCACTGCGCCACCCGCAGCGACTCGCCCAGCGGGCAGGTGTCCTGAGTGATCGGCAGAATCGCGCCGGCGCCGAGCGCGCCGCCCACCGCGTCCAGGGAGTTGCGGGAGACGATCGCCTCGTTCACCGTCGCCGCGTCGATCCACTTGCCGTGGTAGCCGCCGGTGAGCACGCCCTGCGGCACCGGCGGCGCGCCGGCGAGCTGCAGGACGTAGCGCAGCGGCACGCCCGTGGGGACCTCGATCACCATGGGGCGGGCCACCGCGCCGGAGACCGTGAGCATGACGGTGCCCGGCTCGTCGTACAGGCCGGTGTTGCCGTAGCGCTCGGGGCCGATGCGGGCGGCTATCGCCAGCTGGGCGAAGGTCTCCGCGTTGGACAGCAGGGTGGGTGCGCCGCCGACGCCGTTCTGCGAGGCGCTGACCTTGCGGCCGGGCGGGACGGCCGGGCCGCCGTCGATCGAGCGGATCAGCGACGCGGCGGCGCCGGTGACCATGCGGACCGGGTTGCGCTGCACACGGGCGCGCAGTGCCGACCGGCGGCCGTTGCTGAGGCCTCGTTCGGCGAGCGCGGCCTCCATGGAGCGCTGAGTGGACTCACGGGTGACCCCCACCACGAGCGTGCGGGCACCCAGGGCCTCGGCGCACAGCAGCGCGCCGTCCAGGATCAGATGCGGGGCACGGTTGATGAGCACCGTGTCCTTGCGGCAGGCCGGTTCGTCCTCGCTGCCGTTCACGACGACGACCGGCCGGACGCCACGCTTGATCGCCGCTTCGGCGACCGAGCGCAGCTTCTTGTGGAAGGGGAAGCCCGCGCCGCCGCGGCCCTTCAGGTTGATGCGTTCGGCGAGTTGCGCGAGCTGCTCGCCGCCCATCGGCTCGAGCGGCCCGTGCACCTTGAGGTGCATGGGCAGATCGAGCCGATCGACAAGGTCGAAGCCCGACGTGAGCTGAGGAAGTCCGACCACGCGGACTTCGGGGACGTCGGGCAGGGCCTCGTTCACTTAAAGCCTCCGGAAGGCGTGTTCCAAGGTTCGCCCGATCCCGGTGCGTCGAAGTCATAGGACGCACCGGGCGTTGTTTCAGTGGCGGGACCGCTGTTGTACGTGTCGTTCGGGTAGTACGTGTCGTAGGCGGCATTCGTCTCACCCGTGTCGTACACGTCACTCGATCCATAGCCGGAGGCGCCTGGATTGCCATAGGCCGGGATGCTTTGCCCGGTGTCCTGCAGGGGGTCGTAGGGCGGGATGTTGAAGCCCGTGTCCTGGAGCGGGTCGTAGGCGGACGGCGGGGCCTCGCCGACCGGCGGCGGGGACGGGATCGGCCAGTTGCCCGAGGTGCTGGAGGGGCCGTCCACGGTCGGGAGGGTCTCGGTGGCCTGCATGTCCAGCGGCAGCTGCATGCTGGTGGTCGGCCCCGGCGCGAAGGCCTGCCGGCCCTGGGGAGGGCCGGAGACGGCCCGGTAGGCGGCGGCGAAGCCGTTCGCCGGCTCCTTGGCCGCGGGACGCTCCGCCCTCTCGTACAGCGGCCCCGACGGGGACGCCGAGGCGCGCGCGGGCGCCTCCCGGCCTTCGAAGCCGGGCAGCCCGGAGCCGCCGCCCACCCGGGCCCGGCTCTCCTCCAGGTCCCTGCGGCTCTGGCCCTCGCCGGGGCCGATGAGCGCCGCGATCCTGTCGGCGACCTGGCGCTTGACCTGGCGCGGAGCCGCCCGCAGGGCGAGGGCGCCGGCCACTCCGGCCAGGGACAGGCAGTACAGGACGATGAAGATCGGCTTGGCCGCGCGACCCGCGTAGAGGCCGTGTACGAGGGCGGCGCACCAGGCCGGGTAGGCCAGCATGTGCATGGCTCGCCAGCGGGCCGCGACGGGTGCGGGGGACGCGAAGCGGTTGCGCAGGACGCCGGTGATGCCCACGAAGATCATGAGCATGCCTGCCAGGGTGCCCAGGCCGATCAGGAACGACCTGCCCGCCACCAGCTCCTCGTCGGTGAGCAGCAGCCCGAAGGGGATCACCGCGGCGATCCACGAGGTGTGGTCCAGCGCCAGCTTGACCCCGATGTGCACCAGCAGGAAGGCGATCGAGGCGACGGCCGTAATCCGGTGGACGGCCTGCGCCAGGATGCGCCTGCGGGCGTCCAGGAGGACCCGGTCCTGGGCGACCAGGCCCCAGATCACCGAGCAGGTGAGGCACACGAGGGACAGCACGCCCGCACCGAAGTTGAGGAACTCGGCGAAGGAGTCGTCTGCCGTGGAGTCGTAGGGGTTCACGACCTGCCTCCCCACGTCCCGGCGTCCGGGGGTGGTGAGGTGTTACTGCGATGAGGGTTCATGGGGGCAACTCCGAGCGGTTCGGGAAAGCAGCGGTCCCGCTGCCGAACTCTAAGCGGAGCCATACCGATGAGTACGAGGTTTGAGTTATTGCGCTGTTACCAAAGGACAATGTGGTTGTTGTGATGCCCCTTAGTGGCTGTTACGCGAAGTAACTATTGACCAAGGTTCAGCTTTTCCGGCACCGAGACGGCCCTCGGAAGCGCGTCGCGGCACGCTGAGGGCCTGCGGTACCCTAGCGCCATGCGTGCCGTACGCCTTCTGCTTAGCGGGCCGCGCTGATCAGTCCCGGCCACCGGACGAGTCGAGTGGCCGGAATCGGCGCGGCGTCCCCTCCTGTGCGAGGGGATTTTTCGTTTCTCGAACCAGACAGCCGCAGGCAGAGACGATCGATGGAGCTTTGAGATCATGAGCGAGACGAACCCCGCCGCCGCCTCCGAGGTGGCGGCGCCGCACCGCTACACGGCCGCGATGGCTGCCGAGATCGAGGCACGCTGGCAGGACTTCTGGGACGCCGACGGCACCTACGCCGCGCCCAACCCCAAGGGCGACCTGGCCGGTGACCAGGGGATCGTCACCCGCCCCAAGAAGTTCATCATGGACATGTTCCCGTACCCCTCCGGTGCGGGCCTGCACGTCGGGCACCCCCTGGGCTACATCGCCACGGACGTGTTCGCCCGCTTCCAGCGGATGACCGGCCACAACGTCCTGCACACCCTGGGCTTCGACGCCTTCGGCCTGCCCGCCGAGCAGTACGCGGTGCAGACCGGCACGCACCCGCGCGTGTCCACCGAAGCCAACATGGAGAACATGAAGTCCCAGCTGCGCCGGCTGGGCCTGGGCCACGACAAGCGCCGCTCGTTCGCCACGATCGACCCGGACTACTACAAGTGGACCCAGTGGATCTTCCTGCAGATCTTCAACTCCTGGTACGACCACGACGCCCGGCGGGCCCGCCCGATCGCCGAGCTGGTCGCCGCGTTCGAGTCCGGTGAGCGCCCCGTACCGGGCCACACGCGCGCGTGGGGCGAACTGAGCGCCGCCGAGAAGGCCGACGTCCTGGGCGAGTTCCGGCTGGCCTACGCCTCCGACGCGCCGGTCAACTGGTGCCCCGGACTGGGCACCGTGCTGGCCAACGAGGAGGTCACCGCCGAGGGCCGCTCCGAGCGCGGCAACTTCCCGGTCTTCAAGGCCAAGCTGCGCCAGTGGAACATGCGCATCACGGCCTACGCCGACCGGCTGCTGGAGGACCTGGACGCGCTGGACTGGCCCGAGGCCATCAAGCTGCAGCAGCGCAACTGGATCGGCCGTTCCGAGGGCGCCCGCGTCGACTTCCCCATCGACGGCGAGCGCATCACCGTCTTCACCACTCGCCCCGACACCCTGTTCGGCGCCACCTACATGGTCCTGGCGCCCGAGCACCCGCTGGTCGAGAAGTTCATCCCGGCCGCCTGGCCGGAGGGCACCCACGAGGTGTGGACCGGCGGCCACGCCACCCCCGGTGAGGCCGTCGCCGCCTACCGCGCCCAGGCCGCCTCCAAGTCCGACGTGGAGCGCCAGGCCGAGGCCAAGGACAAGACCGGCGTCTTCATCGGCGCCTACGCCACCAACCCGGTCAACGGCGAGCAGGTCCCCGTCTTCATCGCCGACTACGTGCTGATGGGCTACGGCACCGGCGCGATCATGGCCGTCCCGGCCGGCGACCAGCGCGACTTCGAGTTCGCACGCGCCTTCGAGCTGCCGATCCACTGCATCGTCGAGCCGACCGACGGCCGCGGAACGGACACCTCGACCTGGGAGAACGCCTTCGCGTCGTACGACGCGAAGATCATCAACTCCTCGAACGACGAGGTCAGCCTGGACGGCCTGGGCGTCACCGAGGCCAAGGCGCGCATCACCGAGTGGCTGGAGCGGTCCGGCGTCGGCGAGGGCACCGTCAACTTCCGGCTGCGCGACTGGCTGTTCAGCCGCCAGCGCTACTGGGGCGAGCCCTTCCCGATCGTCTACGACGAGGACGGCATCGCCCACGCGCTGCCCGAGTCGATGCTGCCCCTGGAGCTGCCCGAGGTCGAGGACTACTCGCCGCGCACCTTCGACGCGGACGACGCCGACACCCGGCCCGAGACCCCGCTGTCGCGCAACGAGGACTGGGTCAACGTCACGCTGGACCTGGGCGACGGACGCGGCCCGCGCCCGTACCGGCGCGAGACCAACACCATGCCCAACTGGGCCGGTTCCTGCTGGTACGAGCTGCGCTACCTGGACCCGCACAACCCCGACAAGCTGGTCGACCCCGAGATCGAGCAGTACTGGATGGGCCCGCGCGAGGGCCGGCCGCACGGCGGTGTCGACCTGTACGTCGGCGGCGCCGAGCACGCCGTGCTGCACCTGCTGTACGCGCGCTTCTGGTCCAAGGTCCTGTACGACCTGGGCCACGTCTCCTCCGCCGAGCCGTTCCACAAGCTGTTCAACCAGGGCATGATCCAGGCCTACGTCTACCGCGACAGCCGCGGCATCGCGGTGCCGGCCGCCGAGGTGGAGGAGCGCGACGGCGCCTACTACTACCAGGGCGAGAAGGTCTCCCGGCTGCTGGGCAAGATGGGCAAGTCCCTGAAGAACGCCGTCACTCCGGACGAGATCTGCGCCGAGTACGGGGCCGACACGCTGCGCCTGTACGAGATGGCCATGGGTCCGCTGGACGTCTCCCGGCCCTGGGACACGCGCGCGGTGGTCGGCCAGTTCCGGCTGCTGCAGCGGCTGTGGCGCAACATCGTCGACGAGGCGACCGGCGAGGTGACCGTCGCCGACGTCGAGGACGCCGACATCGACGTGGAGACGCTGCGCGCCCTGCACAAGGCGATCGACGGGGTCCGCGGTGACCTGGAGGGCATGCGGTTCAACACCGCCATCGCCAAGGTCACCGAGCTGAACAACCACCTGACCAAGGTGGGCGGGGCCGTGGCCCGCCCGGTCGCCGAGGCCCTGGTGCTGATGGTCGCGCCGCTGGCCCCGCACATCGCCGAGGAGCTGTGGCGCAGGCTGGGACACACCGATTCGGTGGTGCACCATGACTTCCCGGTGGCCGACCCGGCGTACGTCGTCGACGAGACCGTGACCTGCGTCGTGCAGATCAAGGGCAAGGTCAAGGCGCGGCTGGAGGTCGCGCCGTCGATCTCGGAGGACGAGCTGGAGAAGGTGGCGCTGGCGGACGAGAAGGTCGTCGCCGCGCTGGGCGGGGCCGGCATCCGGAAGGTGATCGTGCGGGCGCCGAAGCTGGTGAACATCGTTCCGGCGTAGCCGCCAGAGCGTACGCACCGCACTCGGGGTGGTCCCCTACGGGCAGGTTCGGGGTTTTTCTGGAACTCCGGACCTGCCCGTTGCGTTTACCGTTGAAGAGCGACGCGAGGCGCCGTGACGTCCTGAGGAGGAGCCCTTGTGGAAGCAGTGATCGCAGTCTTCGCCCTGCTCATCGTGCTCATTCTCGGGCTCGGGGTGTACGCCACGGTGAAGGTGGTCGGCGCCACCAAGCGCGGCGTGGACCGCGGCATCACCCAGGCCCGCCGCACGGTCGAGGACCACACACTGCGCGCCAAGTCCTTCGCCCAGCCCGGCGCCGCGGGTGAACTCGCCCAGTTGCGCCTGAAGCTGCGCACCTCGATGCGTGCCACGCAGGAAGCGCTGCACGCGGCCGTCGCCGAGGACGAGTCCCTGAAGGAGTCCCTCGGCCTCTTCGAACGGCTCAGTGCGCACGGCCACGAGCTGGACGGAGAGCTCAAGCGCCTGGAGTCCGAGCCGGACCGCGCCGCGCTCGCCGAGCGGCTGCCCGACCTGCGCGAGCGCACCGAACGCATCACGCACGCGGCGGACTCGCTGCGCTGGGCGGCCCGGGACCGGGCCCGCCGCTTCGCGGACGACGATCTCGACTCGCTCAGCGCCCAGATCGACCTGGAATCCGGGGCCCTGCGGCACTGGACGGCTCCGGAGCCGCAGCCCGCGTCCTCGCAGCAGTCCGCGTCCTCCCGGCAGCCGGACTCACCGCCGCAGCCCGCGACGCCCCCGTGGCCCGAGGCGCCCGCCGCCGACGCCGCCACGGCCGGGCAGACCTGGTCGGACACCGCGCGGTCGAGCACCGCGCAGGAACCGGCACGGCCCGCCATCACGCCGCCGGGACCGCGCCCGACCTACCCCTGGCAGAAGAAGCCCCGCCCCGAGAGCACCACTTGATCCGGCCACACGTACCGCAGGGCGCGGGGGCCGGGCTGCCGCACGGGCGCTACGGCAGGTAACCTCCAGCTCATGTCCCGCCATGTCGCGATCGTCACCGATTCAACGGCCTACCTGCCGACCCGGACGATGGAGCGCCACGGCATCACAGCGGTACCTCTGACCGTGGTCCTGGGCGACCGGGCGCTGGAGGAGGGCACCGAGATCTCGACCCGCGCCCTCGCCCAGGCTTTGCAGAAGCGGCGCCCCGTGACGACCTCGCGGCCCGGTCCCGCGGTCTTCGAGGAGACGTACCGCAAGGTCGCCGAGTCCGGCGCCACCGGCATCGTCTCCCTCCACCTCTCCGCCGAACTCTCCGGTACGTACGACGCGGCCGTCGTGGCCGCACGGCAGGCGCCGGTGCCGGTGCGGGTGGTGGACACCGGCATGATCGCGATGGCGCTCGGGTTCTGCGCGCTCGCCGCGGCGGAGGCCGCGCAGTCGGGCGGGACGGTGGACGAGGCCGTCGCGGCCGCGGAGAAGAAGGCCGCGGGCACCTCCGCCTACTTCTACGTCGACACCCTCGACTACCTGCGGCGCGGCGGCCGTATCGGTGCCGCGCAGGCCCTGCTGGGCTCGGCGCTCGCGGTGAAGCCGCTGCTGCAACTGGCCGACGGCCGTATCGAACCGCTGGAGAAGGTGCGGACCGCGTCCAAGGCGATCGCCCGCCTCGAGGAGATCGCGGCCGACCGTGCCGGCAGTGCCCAGGTGGATGTCGCCGTTCACCATCTCGCCGCCCCCGACCGGGCGTCGGCCCTCGCCGACCGGTTGCGGACACGGGTGTCCGGGCTGGCCGATCTGCATGTCAGCGAGGTCGGGGCGGTGATCGGGGCGCACACGGGGCCCGGGCTGCTGGGGGTCGTGGTTTCGCCCCGGTGAACGTTGCTGTGGGACTCCGGTCGCCCGTGTGAGGGGCGGAGTTATCCACAACCGGGGGATTGTCCCCGGGAATTGACCAAGATCATCGCGAGTGGGGCGAGGTGGCCGATCCTCGTCGCATGGCACTTCGATCACGTTCACGCACAGCGACCGCGACCAGTGGGCCGGGCCGTGGACCGGCGTCCGACGGGCGCGTCCGTCATCACCGGCGCCCACCAGTCGCACGCGGACGGGCCGGGCAGCGTCATGCCTCGGCGGAGGAACTCCGGCGGCGCGCGGGGGTGTTGTTCGGCGGGCATGCCGGGGCCGCCGGGCCGCCGGGGAGGGCCGAGCCGGCCGAGCGGGCCGGCGAGCGGCGGGAGTCGGGGCAGGGACCGCCGGGTTCCGCCGATGTCGAAGAGGCCCGGCGAGGGCCGGCTGCCGCGGGCGCTTTCGCCGAGGTGGGAGACGGGGGCGGTCGCACGGCGGAGGGAGCCTGGCGGGAGCGGGCCGGGCTCGCGCTGCGGGAGCGCATGCCGCTGTGGGTGCAGGCCAGGTGCGGTCTGGAGCGGCGGAGCGTACTGGCTCTGACGGTGGTGCTCGTCGTCGCGGTGGGGTTCGCCGTGCAGCACTTCTGGGCAGGCCGCACACAGTCCGTGCGGCCGCCGGAGGTGGTGCGGGCGGCGGTGCCGTACGGGGAACGGCAGGGCAGCGGGCAGGCCGGGGAGGAGCGCGCCCCCGGCGCTGCCGGGGTGCCTGCCGGTGCTCCCTCCGGGGCCTCCGCCGGGTCCGTGAAGGCGGGGGCGGCCGCGATCGTCGTGGACGTCAGCGGCAAGGTCCGTGAACCGGGGATCCACCGGCTGCCGGCCGGCTCGCGGGTGGCGGACGCGCTGCACGCGGCGGGCGGGGTGAAGCCGGGCACCGACACCGACGGGCTCAACCGGGCCCGGTTCCTCGTGGACGGCGAGCAGGTGATCGTCGGGGGACCGGCCCCCGCCGCGGGGGCGGCGGCGGGCGGTACGGCTCCCGGCGGCCCGGCCGGCGCTGCGGCGGGCGGGGCGGCCGCACCGGCGGCTCCGGTCTCCCTCAACACGGCCACCGCGGACCAGCTCGACACCCTGCCGGGCGTCGGCCCGGTGCTGGCCCAGCACATCATCGACTACCGCACCCGGCACGGCGGCTTCCGGTCCGTGGACGAGCTGCGCGAGGTGAACGGCATCGGCGACCGCCGTTTCGCCGACCTGCGCCCTCTCGTACGGCCATGAGGAGCCTCCCCGACCCGTCGGCGCGGCGGGACGAGGCCGCGCCCGGGCACCGCCCCACCCGGTCGTCCGTGCACGCTTCCTCCGGCACGCGTCTCGGCACGGCCCGTCCACGCCAGGAGGGCCCGACGGACCTGCGACTCGTACCACCCGCCCTCGCGGCCTGGGGCACGGCTGCGCTGGTGCTGGACGCGGCGCCAAAGTGGGTGCTCGGCATCGTGATCGGCTGTCTGGTGGCCGTCGGACTGCTGCCGTTGGTCCGGCGGCACAGGGTGGCGTCATGGCCGCCGGCCTCGGCCGCCGCGCTGCTGCTGTGCGCCGCCGCGGCAGCCGCCTCGGCCGGGCTGCACGGGGCGGATCTGCGCCGGGGGCCCGTGCCCGGCCTGGCGCGGGAGTACGCCACGGTGACCGCCGAGGTCGAGGTCACGTCCGACCCGCGGCTCACCCGGCCGCAGGTCCGGGGCGATCACGTCGCTCCGACGGCCGTGCTGATCGACGCCAGGGTGCGGCGCGTCCAGGAGGCGGGCGGCACGGCGGTGACGACACGGACGCCGGTGCTGATCATCGTGGACGTGCAGACCCCTCCCGGCCAGGCTGCCGGTGGGCGGACGCGGTCACCGTGGCTGGGCCTGCTGCCGTCGACGCGACTGCGGGTCGGTGCGCGAATGGCGCCCGCCATGACGGGCGGCGACCGGAACGCGGCGGTGCTGCGGGTACGGGACCGGGGCGGACCGCACGTGGTGGGAGAGCCCTCGCGGCCGCAGCGGCTCGCCGGGCGGTTGCGCGCCGGGCTGCGAGAGGCGACCGACGGACTGCCGGCGGACGCTCGGGCGCTGCTGCCGGGGCTGGTCGTGGGGGACACCTCCCGGATCACTCCGGAGTTGGAGGAGGTGTTCAAGGAGACCGACCTCACGCACACGCTGGCCGTGTCCGGGGCCAACTTCACGATCCTCCTCGCGCTGCTGCTCGGGCCGCCGGGCCTGGCACAGCACGCCGAGCGGCGCGGACTCGCGCCTCGGCTGGGTATCTCACTGCGCGGGACGGCGGTGCTCGGGGGTGCTCTCTCGCTCGGGTTCGTGGTCGTGTGCAGACCGGATCCGAGCGTGGTCCGGGCCGCGGCCTGCGGAGCCGTGGCCCTGCTCGCGCTGGCGACCGGCCGCCGGAGGTCCATGATTCCCGCGCTGGCCACGGCGGTTCTGCTGCTGGTGCTGTACGACCCGTGGCTGGCGCGCAGTTACGGGTTCCTGCTGTCCGTCGTGGCGACCGGGGCCCTGCTCACGCTCGCGCCGCGCTGGAGCGCCGGACTGCGGCGGCGCGGGGTACCGCCGAGGGTGGCGGAGGCGCTGGGCGCCGCCGCGGCCGCCCAGGCCCTGTGCGCGCCCATCGTCGTCGTGCTGTCGGCGCGGGTGAGTCTGGTGGCGGTGCCCTGCAATCTGCTCGCGGAGTTCGCGATCGCGCCGGCGACCGTGCTGGGGTTCGCGGCGCTGGCCACGGCGCCGGTGGCGATGCCCGTGGCCAAGGCGCTGGCGTGGTGCGCGCACTGGCCCGCCGAGTGGATCGCGCGGATCGCCCGGACCGGGGCGGCGCTGCCGGGCGGGGGAGTGGACTGGCCGGGCAGTTGGACGGGTGCGGTGCTGCTCCTGGCCGTGACCCTCGTCGTGGTGCTCGTCGGACGGCGGCTGCTCGGGCATCCCTGGTGGTGCGGGGTCTGCGGAGTGCTGCTGATCCTGGTGGTCGTACAGCCGCCGCCGCTGACCCGGGTGGTCACGGGCTGGCCGCCGCCGGGCTGGCGGCTGGTGATGTGCGACGTGGGTCAGGGCGACGCCCTGGTGCTCGCGGCGGGCGAGGGGACCGGCGTGGTGGTGGACGCGGGACCCGACCCGCAGCTCGTCGACCACTGTCTGCGCGAACTGGGCATCAGCAGGATCCCGCTGGTCGTGCTCACCCACTTCCACGCCGATCACGTGGCGGGCCTGCCCGGGGTGCTGCGCGGGCGGGCGGTGGGCGCGATCGAGACGACGGGTTTCGAAGAGCCCGCGGACCAGGCCGCGTTCGTACGGAGGCTGGCGGCGGCACGGCGGATTCCCGTGACGCGGGCGGCGGCCGGGGAGCGGCGGCGCACAGGGGAGTTGTCCTGGCAGGTCGTGTGGCCGCCGCCCAGCCCGCCGCCTGACTCGCCGCCAGGGACGTTTCCCGGGGCGCTTCCGGCTCACCCCGCGCCGGAGGGACCGAACGACGCCAGTGTCGCCATGCTGGTCCGCTCGGCCGGACTGCGGCTGCTGCTCCTCGGAGACCTGGAGCCCCCGGCGCAGAGGGCACTGGCGCGATCACCGGCGGCCGAGGCACTGGAGGGTGTGGACGTGCTGAAGGTCGCCCACCACGGCTCGGCCTACCAGGACCCGGGCCTCATCGGCCGGGCGGCCCCGCGGCTGGCCCTCATCTCCTGCGGCGCGGACAACTCCTACGGGCACCCGGCGCCCGGCACCGTCGCCGCTCTGCGTGCCGGGGGCGCGGCGGTGCTGCGGACGGACCGGGACGGCGCGCTCGCGGTCGTGGGAGGGGGCGGAGAGCTGAGCGTGGCGCGAGACTGACTGCATGAACTCAGCACAAGTTGATGCCTATCTCCGCCGACTCGGAGCCGAGCCCCCGGCGTGGCCCACCGTTGACGCGCTGCGCGAGCTGCACCTGCGGCACCTGCGGACCGTGCCGTTCGAGAACCTCTCGATCCATCTGGGCGAGGAGATCGTGCTGGAGGAGAAGCGGCTGCTGGACAAGGTGGTGGGCGCGCGAAGGGGCGGCTTCTGCTACGAACTCAACGGTTCCTTCGGGGCGTTGCTCGCCGCGCTGGGCTACGACGTGGCGCTGCTGGCGGCGCGGGTGTACGGGGACGAGGAGCGGCTCGGGATCCCCTACGACCATCTGGCGCTGCGGGTGCGGACGGTGGACGGGGGCGACTGGCTGGCGGACGTCGGGTTCGGGGCGCACAGCCACCTTCCGCTGGCGTTCGGGGACCGGGGAGAGCAGAAGGATCCGGGCGGCACGTTCCGGATCGTCGAGGCTGGGCCGGACGCCGCCGGGGTGCGCGGCGGGCACGGCACGGCGGAGGCAGCGGACCTGGACGTGTTCCGGGACGGCAGACCGCAGTACCGCCTGGAGGTGCGGCCGCGGGCGCTCGGCGACTTCGTGGCCGGGGCGTGGTGGCACAGCACGTCGCCGGTGTCGCATTTCACGCGGTCGCTGGTCTGTTCGCGGGTGACGGAGGACGGAGGCAGGATCACGCTCAGCGGGCGCGGACTCACGGTGACGGCGGCCGACGGGACGCGGGAGGAGCGGGAGTTGGAGACGGACGAGGAGGTACTGGAGGTGTACCGGGAGCGGTTCGGGATCCGGCTCGGCAGGGTGCCGGCCCTGCGAAACCCCGCGTAGACGTCGATTCCGGCCACACGGGGCTACTCGTGCGTAGTACCAGCGCATCTGCTGGATTCCCGTGATGTGGTCCCGTGTTGCCTCGAAAGCCTCACTGGTGGTCGAATGCATCTTCGGCAAGGTGTGATCAACAGTGATCAACAGGCGATTTCGAGTCACTCAAGGGAGTCGTGGATGATCGGCCGCTGGCGGGGAAGCCGCACCTCTCGGGTGCAACGGACGAGTCCCCTGGCCGCGGTGCCGACACCGCCGAGCGCGGGGGTGCTGGCCTGCCGGGTGCTGGACCCGGTGAACGAGCCGGTCAGGCACGCGGAGTTCGCTGTCACGGACGCCGTGGGCCGGCCGGTGGTCAGCGGGGGAGCGGACCCGTACGGGTCGTTCGTGACGACGGTGCCCGCGGGGGAGTACCGGCTCGCGGTGTCGGCGGAGGGCTACACGCCGTACCGGGCGACCACACAGGTCGCCGAGAACGCGCTCGCGTCCCTCGGGGACGTGACGCTGCAGGTGGCCCGGCCACCGGAGCTGCCCGCCGCCGGCGACTGGGAGATCGAGTCGGCGCACTCCTCCATCGGCTTCACCGCGCGGCACATCGGACTGGCCCGGATCCACGGGCGGTTCAAGTCGTTCGCAGGGGTCATCCGGCTCAGCGACCCGGTGGAGCGGTCGGCGATGCACGTGGTGATCGACGCGGCGTCCATCGACACCGACATGAGGATGCGCGACGACCATCTGCGGTCGGCGGACTTCCTGGACGTCGAGAGGTTCCCGACGCTGGAGTTCTACAGCGAACGGTTCGTGCACAAGGGCGGGAACCGGTGGGCCGTGACGGGGGCGCTGTCGCTGCACGGGGTGACGCGGACGGTCACGCTGGACACGGAGTACCTGGGGCTGGGCAACGGCATGGAGGGCGAGGTGCGGGCGGCCTGCCGCGCCACGACCGAGCTGCACCGGGACGACTTCACCGTGAGCTGGCAGACCATGCTGGCGCGGGGCATCGCGGTGGTGGGGCCCAGCATCCGGGTCGACCTCGATGTGCAGGTCGTCCGCAAGGGCTGAGCGGCCGGGCCGCGAGGCGGTGTCGGACAATGTCCGGCGTGAGTGATGTGCGACATGTGCTGGTGCTGCCCGATCGTGATGCCGCGGAAGAGGTGGTGGAGGCGCTGCGGGAGCGGTTCGGGGTCGTCGAGGAGCCGCAGCTGGTGAGGGACGCGCTGGCCGGCGAGGACGATGCCGAGGACGCGCAGTGGCTGGTCGTCCTGCGGGACGAGGACGGGCGGCTGGATCCCGGGGAGCTGGACCGGCTGGCCGGCGAGTGGGAGGGCTGGCGGGAGGAGCCGTAGGCGCACCCGGCCTTCCGCGTGTGTGCGTCCCGGTCCGTCGGGGCCGGCTGTCAGTGGCGCGTGGGATGCTTGTCGCGATGGCCAGGAAGACTGCGAATGACGACGCCCTCGCCCCGGTGACGCTCGCCGTGGGCCAGGAAGACCTGCTCCTCGACCGTGCCGTGCAGGAGGTGGTGGCCGCAGCGAAGGCCACCGACGCCGACACGGACGTGCGGGATCTGGCCTCGGACCAGTTGCAGCCCGGCACGCTCGCCGAGCTGACGAGCCCGTCGCTCTTCGCGGAGCGCAAGGTCGTGGTCGTCCGCAACGCGCAGGATCTGTCGGCCGACACGATCAAGGACGTGAAGGCGTATCTGGGTGCCCCCGCCGAGGAGATCACCCTCGTGCTGCTGCATGCCGGCGGGGCCAAGGGCAAGGGGCTGCTCGACGCGGCGCGCAAGGCGGGGGCGCGTGAGGTGGCCTGCCCGAAGATGACGAAGCCGGCGGACCGGCTGGCGTTCGTGCGGAGCGAGTTCAGGACGACGGGGAGATCCGCCACGCCGGAGGCGTGCCAGGTGCTCGTCGACGCCATCGGCAGCGATCTGCGGGAGCTGGCCTCGGCGGTGTCGCAGCTGGTCGCGGACGTCGAGGGGACGATCGACGAGGCGGTCGTCGGGCGGTACTACACCGGGCGGGCCGAGGCGTCGAGCTTCACGGTCGCCGACCGGGCGGTCGAGGGGCGGGCCGCGGAAGCCCTGGAGGCGCTGCGCTGGTCGCTGGCGACGGGGGTGGCGCCGGTGCTGATCACGAGTGCGCTCGCGCAGGGCGTCCGGGCGATCGGAAAGCTCTCGTCCGCGCGCGGGGGGCGACCGGCCGATCTCGCGCGGGAGCTGGGGATGCCGCCGTGGAAGATCGACCGGGTCCGGCAGCAGATGCGGGGCTGGACTCCGGACGGGGTGTCGATCGCGCTGCGGGCCGTGGCCGAAGCGGACGCGGGGGTGAAGGGCGGCGGCGACGACCCCGAATACGCGCTGGAGAAGGCAGTGGTCACGATCGCCCGGGCGGCCCGCTCCAGGGGCCGCAGCTAGTCGGCCCCGGGCCTGACGGAAACCGGCCTGGCCGACTCACTCCCAGGGTCTGGCCGGCCGGTCCCGGGCCGCTCGGCCTCAGAAGACCGGCTCCCCCATCCCGAGCAGGTTCCCCTCGCTGTCGTGGAACCAGGCGCCGCGTTCGCCCCGGGCGCCCTTGCTCGGGTAGTTCCCCTCGATCTCGGCGATTCCGCCCCGGGTGCGGAAGCCGGGGGCGTCGACCTCCTCGAACACGACGCCGCGCCGTTTCAGCTCAGCGACCGCCGCCTCGATGTCCTCGACCTCCAACGCCATCTGCGTGAAGGTGCCGGGCGAGGCGCCCGTCGAGCGGAACAGGACGAACTCCGCGCCGCCGCACCGGTAGAGCAGCCCGCCGGGGCGTTCGTCGACGGGTTCCAGACCGAGTTTCTCGAAGTAGAAGCGCCGCGCCCGCTCCAGATCCTGGGCGGGGAGCCTGGTTGCCGCGCGGACCAGGTCCGGCGCTTCGCTGTGGTTGGCGTCCATGCTTCCACTGTGCCGTGATCGAGTCGCCTTCCTCCTGTCGAAGAGGAGAATCGGGTGTATCAGCCGTACGTCGCCAAGTGACGGAGAGGTGGCGAAGGTCATGGCTGAGCACCCGCACGCAGCGCTGGTCCGCAAGGGATTCGAGGCCTTCTCGCGAGGTGACATGGACACCTTGCGGGAGATGATGGCGGCGGACGCCACCCACCACGTGCCCGGAGATCACCCGTTGTCGGGCGACTTCAAAGGGGTGGACTCGATCATCGAGATGTACGAGCGGCTCGGCGCGGAGACCAACGGGACGATGCGCGCCGACCTGATCGGCATCTGTGTCGACGGCCGCGGTCACGCGGTCGGGATGAACCACTTCACGGCCGAGCGCAACGGCAAGACCCTCGACGACACCGGCTGCATCATCTTCCGGGTCGTCGGCGACAAGGTCACCGACCTCGACGAATGCGTCGAGGACATCGACAAGAACAACGAGTTCTGGTCCTGAACAGGCCGAAGGCCGGATGCCGTCCCATGGGGAACAGGAGGGCACCCGGCCTTCGGTTCAAGCTGCGGGATCCGCGCCCGCGTGGCGAACGCAGGCCGCGCGCGGACCCGAGGGGTGCCGGACGGGAGCGGATGAGAGGGCCCGCTCGATTCCCTCCGGCGTCACATCAGATGTCAGCCCTTGAGCGCGGCGACCTTCGAAGACAGCGCCGACTTCTTGTTGGCAGCCTGGTTCTTGTGGATGACGCCCTTCGAGACGGCCTTGTCGAGCTGACGCGCGGCGACGCGCTGGTACTCGGTGGCCTTCTCGACGTCACCCGCGGCAGCAGCCTCACGGGCCTTGCGGATCGCGGTCTTGAGGGAGGACTTGACGGCCTTGTTGCGCAGCCGCGCCTTCTCGTTGGTCTTGATCCGCTTGATCTGGGACTTGATGTTCGCCACGAATGAGCCTTCTCAGGTTCTGGCACGAGGGCGCACGGACACCGCACGATTCCCGTACCGGGTGATTTCTTGAGGTCGTGCCTCCTGCAAGAGGGCATGAGGCACAGCCACCCAGGCTACCAGTGGCCCCTCGCGCGGCCCAAACCCGTCCGTGGTCCCGGCCCGTGGGACCATGGAGGCTACGTATCGATCCGACCCGAGACCGCAGACACTGCGGACGCCTCAAGAATCAGGACCCTGCGTGCCCGCGATCCCCAGCCACGTGCCCGAGCCGAGCCGTACCGACCCGGCTCTGATCCGCAACTTCTGCATCATCGCGCACATCGACCACGGCAAGTCCACGCTCGCCGACCGGATGCTCCAGCTGACCGGAGTGGTCGAGCAGCGGCAGATGCGCGCCCAGTACCTCGACCGCATGGACATCGAGCGCGAGCGGGGCATCACGATCAAGTCGCAGGCGGTGCGTCTGCCCTGGGCTCCGACCCATGACAAGAGCAATACGCACATCCTCAACATGATCGACACCCCGGGGCACGTCGACTTCACCTACGAGGTCTCGCGGTCGCTCGCGGCCTGCGAGGGCACCGTGCTCCTCGTCGACGCGGCCCAGGGTATCGAGGCGCAGACCCTCGCCAACCTGTACCTGGCGATGGAGAACGACCTCAAGATCATCCCTGTGCTGAACAAGATCGACCTGCCGGCCGCCCAGCCGGAGAAGTTCTCCGAGGAGCTCGCCAACCTCATCGGCTGTGACCCCGACGACGTGCTGAAGGTCTCCGCCAAGACCGGCCTGGGCGTCGAGGCGCTGCTCGACAAGGTCGTCGCCGAGGTCCCGGCCCCGGTCGGCGTCAAGGACGCGCCCGCCCGCGCCATGATCTTCGACTCGGTCTACGACTCCTACCGCGGTGTCGTGACGTACGTCCGTGTCATCGACGGCCAGCTCAACAAGCGCGAGCGCATCCGGATGATGTCCACCAACGCCACTCACGAGCTGCTGGAGATCGGGACGAACTCGCCCGAGATGCTCTCCGCCGACGGGCTCGGCGTCGGCGAGGTGGGCTACCTCATCACCGGTGTGAAGGACGTCCGCCAGTCCAAGGTCGGTGACACCGTCACCAGTCAGTCCAAGGGGGCCGAGGAGGCGCTCGGCGGCTACAAGGACCCCAAGCCGATGGTCTTCTCGGGCCTGTATCCGCTGGACGGCTCGGACTACCCCGAGCTGCGCGAGGCCCTGGACAAGCTCCAGCTCAACGACGCCGCGCTGGTCTACGAGCCGGAGACGTCCGCCGCCCTCGGCTTCGGTTTCCGCGTCGGCTTCCTCGGCCTGCTGCACCTGGACGTGATCCGGGAGCGGCTGGAGCGCGAGTTCGGCCTCGACCTGATCGCCACCGCGCCGAACGTGGTCTACCGCGTCCTCATGGAGGACGGCACGGAGCACACCGTCACCAACCCCAGTGAGTTCCCCGAGGGCAAGATCTCGGAGGTCTACGAGCCGGTGGTGCGGGCCACCATCCTGGCGCCCAGCGAGTTCATCGGCTCGATCATGGAGCTGTGCCAGACCCGGCGCGGCACCCTGCTCGGCATGGACTACCTGTCCGAGGACCGCGTCGAGATCCGCTACACGCTCCCGCTCGCCGAGATCGTCTTCGACTTCTTCGACCAGCTGAAGTCCAAGACCCGCGGCTACGCCTCGCTCGACTACGAGCCCACCGGCGAGCAGACCTCCAGCCTGGTCAAGGTCGACATCCTGCTGCACGGCGACAAGGTCGACGCCTTCTCGGCGATCACCCACAAGGACGCGGCGTACGCCTACGGTGTGCGGCTCGTCGCCAAGCTGCGCGAGCTCATCCCGCGGCAGGCCTTCGAGGTGCCCATCCAGGCCGCCATCGGCTCCCGGGTCATCGCCCGCGAGACCATCCGTGCCATCCGCAAGGACGTCCTCGCAAAGTGCTACGGCGGTGACATCTCCCGTAAGCGGAAGCTGCTGGAGAAGCAGAAGGAGGGCAAGAAGCGGATGAAGATGGTGGGTTCCGTAGAGGTTCCGCAGGAGGCCTTCATCGCCGTGCTGTCCAGTGATGACAGCGCGGGTTCCGGGAAGGGCAAGAAGTAGCCGTCCGTACCGCGAAAACAGGGGCCTGCCGCATGTCGCCGGGGCAGGCCCCTACGCGTGCGTAGTGTCGCTCTCTGTAGGAAGTGACAGGCCGCCGCCCCTTACGCACCGGCCGGTCGCGCCCTACTCTGATCCCTGCTCGGTAGTTACTCGTGAGTTAAACAACAGCCGCAATGAGCCAGCCGCACAGCCGCGGGCCCCGGAGGATGTCGTGAGCGACACACAGACACTGATCGAGAACCGTCCGCCGAGTGTGGCGGCCGTCTTTCTGGACCGCGTGGCGGCCACACCTGACGCCGAGGCCTATCGCTATCCCGTGCCTCCGGCCTCCGGTCAGGGGCCGGACGACTGGAAGTCGCTGAGCTGGGCGCAGGCCGCCGAGCGGGTCTACGCCATCGCGGCCGGCCTGATCGAGCTCGGTGTGCAGCCGGAGCAGCGGGTCGCCCTCTCCTCCTCGACGAGGGTCGAGTGGATCCTCGCGGACCTGGGCATCATGTGCGCCGGCGCCGCCACGACCACGATCTATCCGCAGACCAACGCCGAC
The DNA here is from genome assembly GCF_000725785.1 of Streptomyces flavovariabilis. Lineage (NCBI taxonomy): Bacteria > Bacillati > Actinomycetota > Actinomycetes > Kitasatosporales > Streptomycetaceae > Streptomyces > Streptomyces flavovariabilis. Next base: position 378,241 of record NZ_JNXD01000001.1, read on the forward strand.
GAGTCCGCGTTCATCCTGTCGGACTCCGGCAGCAAGGTCTTGTTCGCGGAGAACGCCGAGCAGCTGGCCAAGGCGCGGGAGAAGCGGGCCGAGCTGCCCGAGCTCACCCACGTCGTGGTCATCGACCCGGCCGGCGCCGAGACCGGCGACTGGGTGCTCACGCTCGCCGAGCTGGAGCAGCGCGGTGCCGCGTACCTGCAGAAGAACCCCGACCTGATCAAGGAGAAGGTCGGCGCGATCACCAAGGACCAGCTCGCCACCCTGATCTACACCTCCGGCACCACCGGCCGCCCCAAGGGTGTGCGCCTCCCGCACGACAACTGGTCGTACATGGCGAAGGCGATCGCCGCGACCGGGCTGGTCAGCAGCGAGGACGTGCAGTACCTGTGGCTGCCCCTCGCGCACGTCTTCGGCAAGGTGCTCACCTCCGGCCAGATCGAGGTCGGGCACGTCACAGCCGTGGACGGCCGCGTCGACAAGATCATCGAGAACCTGCCGATCGTGCAGCCCACGTACATGGCGGCCGTGCCGCGCATCTTCGAGAAGGTCTACAACGGGGTCGCCGCGAAGGCCCGTGCGGGCGGCGGGGCCAAGTACAAGATCTTCCAGTGGGCGGCCGAGGTCGCCCGCGAGTACGCCAAGGCCGCGCAGGACAACTTCCGGCGTACCGGAACCGTGTCCGTGCCCTTCGGCCTCGGCGCCAAGCACAAGGTCGCCGACGCGCTCGTGTACTCCAAGATCCGTGAGGCCTTCGGGGGCAACCTGCGGGCGTGCGTGTCGGGATCGGCCGCCCTCGCGCCGGAGATCGGCTACTTCTTCTCGGGCGCCGGGATCCACATCCTCGAGGGGTACGGACTCACGGAATCCTCGGCCGCGTCCTTCGTCAACCCGGGCGAGGCCTACCGCACCGGTACGGTCGGCAAGCCGCTGCCCGGTACGGAGGTGCGGATCGCGGACGACGGCGAGATCCTGCTGCGCGGCCCCGGAATCATGGAGGGCTACCACCAGCTGCCCGAGAAGACCGCCGAGGTGCTGGAGCCGGACGGCTGGTTCCACACCGGGGACATCGGGGAGCTGTCGCCCGACGGGTACCTGCGGATCACCGACCGCAAGAAGGACCTCATCAAAACCTCGGGCGGCAAGTACATCGCCCCGGCGGAGGTCGAGGGGCAGTTCAAGGCGGTGTGCCCGTACGTGTCGAACATCCTGGTGCACGGGGCCGACCGGAACTTCTGCACGGCGCTGATCGCGCTCGACGAGTTGGCCATCGTCGAGTGGGCGAAGGAGAACGGGCTCGAGGGGAAGCCGTACGCCGAGATTGTGGCTGCGCCCGCGACCGTGGAGATGGTCGACGGGTATGTGAAGCAGCTCAACGAGGGGCTTCAGCGGTGGCAGACCATCAAGAAGTTCCGGTTGCTGCCGCGGGATCTCGATATCGAGCACGGTGAGATCACGCCGAGCCTGAAGCTGAAGCGGCCCGTCGTGGAGCGGGAGTACAAGCATCTGATCGAGGAGATGTACGACGGGTCTCGCGAGGCGTAGGGGCGGCGAAGGCGCGCGGGCGGCTGCGGGTTGTTCGTGGTTGCTCGCGCCCCACGCGGCGCAGCCGCACATCGGCACAGCCCCGCGCCGCTCAAGTCTCCGAACCCATCCGGCGTCGCAGGTCCTGGACCTCCGCCCGCAGGCGGTCCACCTCTCTGCCCTTGCGGTAGAGGTCCAGGAAGACGCTGACCTTGGCCCTGAGGACCCAGGGGTCGAAGGGCTTGGTCAGGTAGTCGGCGGCGCCGGTCGCGTAGCCGCGGAAGGCGTAGCCCGACTCGTCGTCCGCGCCGGTGAGGAAGATGATCGGGACGTCCCGGGTCTGGCCCAGGCGTTTGATGTGGGCGGCCGTCTCGAAGCCGTCCATGCCGGGCATCCGGATGTCGAGCAGGACCAGGGCGATCGGCTGCCGCAGCAGGGCCTTCATCGCCTCCTCGCCCGAGCGGGCGCGGACCAGCGGCTCGTCGAGGGAGGCGAGGACGGCCTCCAGGGCGGTCAGATTGTCCTCCATGTCGTCGACGAGGAGGATTCCGGCGCGTTCGGGGTGAGGGGCCGCGCCGCTCATGCCTCTTCCTCCGCGCCCTCGGGGTCCAGCAGTTCGCACACGACCGTCAGCAGGCCGTCGACGTCCACCGGCTTGGGCACGTAGTCGTTGGCGCCCCGGGCGATGGACTTCTCCCGGTCCCCGGGCATCGCCTTGGCGGTCAGGGCCGCGGATCGCGGAGATGGTCTCGTAGCCGTCCATCTCCGGCATCATGAGGTCCATCAGGACCAGTTCGACGTCAGCGCTGCGTTCCAGCGTCTCGATGCCCTCGCGGCCGTTCTCCGCGTAGAGGACGGTCATGCCGACCCGGCCCAGGACATGGGTGAGGGCGAAGACGTTGCGGATGTCGTCGTCGACGATCAGCACCCGCCGCCCGGCCAGGATTCGGCCCGGCCTGCCGGACGCCCACGCCTCCAGCCTGGTCGGCGCCGGCCAGGCGTCGTCCGTGTCGTGCGCCACCGGGAACGGCCCGGCGGTCGGCTGGAGCGGCAGGGACAGGTCGGTGCGGTCTTCGGGGAGCGGCACGGGAGCCGTGTGACCGGGGCTGACGACAGGGACGTAGAGGGTGAAGGTGGAACCCTTGCCGGGTTCGCTCTCGGCGACGATCCGCCCGCCGAGCAGGCCCGCGATCTCCCGGCTGATGGACAGGCCGAGGCCGGTCCCGCCGTACTTGCGGTTGGTGGTGCCGTCGGCCTGCTGGAACGCCTCGAAGATCACCGGGAGTTTCTCCGGGGCGATCCCGATGCCGGTGTCGGACACGGCGAACGCGACGACGTCGTCGGTGTCCCTGACTCCTCCACTCTCGGCTTCTCCCCCACTCTCGACTTCGCTCGAGCGGGGGGACCCCCATGAGCGGGGGGACCCCCGTCGGTGCTCGGCGTCCTGCACCCGGTCCACGCGCAGCTCGACCTTGCCGTTGGCGGTGAACTTGATCGCGTTGGACAGCAGGTTGCGCAGGATCTGCTGGAGGCGCTGCTCGTCCGAGTACATCTCGCGCGGTACGTCCTCGCCGACGGCCAGCTCGAAGGCGAGTCCCCGGTCGATGGTCAGGGGACGGAAGGTGGCGTGGACGTAGTCGAGCAGTTTGATCAGCGGGAGCCGTTTGGGGCGTACGTCCATCCGGCCGGCCTCGATCTTCGACAGGTCCAGGATGTCGTTGATCAGCTGGAGCAGGTCCGAGCCCGACCGGTGGATCGTCGTCGCGAACTGCACTTCCTGGTCGGAGAGATGGCCGTCGGTGTTGTCGGAGAGCAGCCGGGCCAGGATCAGCAGGGAGTTCAGCGGCGTGCGCAGCTCGTGCGACATGTTCGCCAGGAACTCCGACTTGTACTGGGAGGACGTGGCCAGCAGGGCGGCCTTCTCCTCCAGTTCGGCGTTGGAGCGCTGGAGTTCGCCCTGCTGCTTCTGCAGTTCGTCCGAGCGTTCCTGGAGCTGCATGGCCAGGCGCTGGGACTCGCCGAGCAGGGACTCCGTGCGGGAGTTGGCGATGATCGTGTTGATGGCGACGCCGATGGTGTTGACGAACTGGTCGAAGAAGGCCAGGTGCACATCGGAGAAGCGGGAGAAGGAGGCGAGTTCGATGACACCGAGGAGCTTGTCCTCGAAGAGGATCGGGATGATGACGATCGTGGTCGGAGCGGCTTCCCCCAGACCACTGTTGATCTTGATGTAGTCGGGCGGGGCGCCCTCCACCAGGATCCGCTTCTTCTCCCGGGCCGCCTGCGCGACCAGGCCGTGCACCGGCAGGCCGCCGGTCTCGACGGTCGCGTCCTGGGCGGCGCCGTAACCGGCGATGAAGGCCAGGCCCTTGATGGGCGCGGTGGTCCGCGGGGCCGCGCTGTCCTCGTCCGGGTCGGCCAGGTAGAACGCGCCGTACTGGGCGTTCACCAGCGGGGTCAGCTCGCGCAGTATCAGGTCGGCGACCTCCATCAGGTCCCGGTGGCCCTGCATCAGCGAGGCGAGGCGGGCCAGGTTGGATTCCAGCCAGTCCTTCGCGCGGGTCGTCTCGCGCAGGTTGGCCACCATCAGGTTGATGTTGTCCTTCAGCTCGGCGACTTCACCGCGGGCCTCCACGGTGATCGAGCGGGACATGTCGCCCTGGGCCACGGCGGAGGCGACCTCGGCGATGGCGCGGACCTGGGTGGTGAGGTTGAGCGCGAGTTCGTTGACGTTCGTCGTCAGGCGCTTCCAGGTGCCGTAGACGCCCTCGACCCGGGCCTGGCCGCCGAGTTGGCCCTCGCTGCCGACTTCGCGGGCGACGCGCGTGACCTCCGAGGAGAAGGACGACAGCGTGTCGACCATGGTGTTGATGGTGGTCTTCAGCTCCAGGATCTCGCCGCGCGCGTCCACGTCGATCTTCCGGGACAGGTCGCCCTGCGCCACGGCCGTCGCGACCTGGGCGATGTTGCGCACCTGGGAGGTGAGGTTGTCGGCCATGTAGTTGACGTTGTCCGTCAGGTCCCGCCAGACCCCGGAGACGCCCAGCACCTGGGCCCGGCCGCCGAGCCGGCCGTCGGTGCCGACCTCGCGCGCCACCCGCGTCACCTCGTCGGCGAAGGCGCGCAGCTGCTCCACCATCGTGTTGACGGTGTCCTTCAGTTCGAGGATCTCGCCGCGCGCGTCGACCGTGATCTTCTTCGACAGGTCGCCGTTGGCCACGGCGGTGGTGACCTGGGCGATGTTGCGCACCTGGGAGGTCAGGTTCAGCGCCATGAAGTTGACGTTGTCGGTGAGGTCCTTCCAGACGCCGGAGGAGCCGCGGACCTGTGCCTGGCCGCCGAGGTTGCCTTCCGTGCCCACCTCTCGGGCGACCCTGGTCACCTCGTCGGCGAAGGCGGACAGCTGATCGACCATCGTGTTGATCGTGGTCTTCAGTTCCAGGATCTCGCCCTTGGCCTCCACCGTGATCTTCTTGCCGAGGTCACCCTGGGCGACGGCGGTGGACACGAGGGCGATGTTGCGCACCTGGGAGGTGAGGTTGTCGGCCATGAAGTTGACGTTGTCGGTGAGGTCCTTCCAGACCCCGGAGACGCCCCGGACCTGCGCCCGGCCCCCGAGGTTGCCCTCGGTGCCGACCTCGCGGGCGACGCGGGTGACTTCGTCGGCGAACGCGGAGAGCTGATCCACCATCGTGTTGATGGTCGACTTCAACTCCAGGATCTCGCCCTGCGCGTCGACCGTGATCTTCTGGGACAGGTCGCCGTTGGCCACGGCGGTGGTGACCTGGGCGATGTTGCGGACCTGGGAGGTCAGGTTCGACGCCATGAAGTTGACGTTGTCGGTGAGGTCCTTCCAGACCCCGGAGACCCCCCGGACCTGCGCCCGGCCACCCAGCCGGCCCTCGGTGCCGACCTCGCGGGCGACGCGGGTGACTTCGTCGGCGAAGGCGGACAGCTGGTCGACCATCGTGTTGACGGTCAGCTTCAGCTCCAGCAGCTCGCCGGTCGCCTCCACCGTGACCGTGCGGGTCAGGTCGCCGCGCGCCACCGCCGTCGTCACGGCCGCGATGTCCCGCACCTGGGCCGTCAGCCGCGACGCCATCGTGTTGACGGCCTCGGTGACGTCCCGCCAACTGCCCGACAGCCCCTGCACCTTGGCCCGGCCGCCGAGCCGGCCCTCGGTGCCGACCTCGCGGGCGACCCGCGTCACCTCACCCGTGAACAGGGACAGCTGGTCCACCATCTTGTTCACGGCCCGGCCCAGGCGCCGCAGATCGCCGCGCAACTGCCGCGTCCCGTCGTGCAGATCGACCCGCTGGGTCAGATCGCCGCCGGCCACCGCGTCCAGCACCCGGGTGGCGTTCGCCGCCGGGGCGACCAGGGCGTCCAGCAGCTGGTTCACGTCGTTGACCCGGGACGTCCACAGGCCCTGCCCCGGGCTGGCGGAGAGCCGCTCGTCGAGCCGGCCGTGCCGCACCAGTTCCTGTCTGACGCGCCGCACCTCACCGGTGAAGTGGACGCTGCGGTCCATGACCTGGTTGAAGACCGCGGTGAGTTCGGCCACCATCCCGTGGCCGGATTCCGGCACCTTGGTGAAGTCACCGTCGCGGGCGGCCGTCATGGCAGCGAGCAGGGGACGCAGATCGGATGCACGAATCTGACCGTCTTCGTACCGGTCTTCGACCACAGGAGTAGCACTGTTCTCACTCATGGCGGCCCACTTCGGTAACTCGGCGCTTATGGGCGTGGTCAGTCTGTCACTCTGTCGCCATCGACTGTGGCGTATTCGTACGAACTGCCCGGGGAGCTGTCCATGGGGGCCATTCCGACGCAACGGGAGACCGCTTCCCGTGCCTCAGAGGCGCCTGCACACGCTGGGGGGACGCCCGTGCCCGTCCAGGAGGGGCCCGTTTCCGAGGAGCCCGCACCCATGCCCGCACCCACTGCGGAGGCGCACGCGCCCAAGGACGCGCGGGCGCACGCGACCCTGTCCGGCAGCTGCCTCGCGCCGGGCGCCGCCCGCGCCCTGGTGCGCGCGGCGCTCGCCGAGTGGGCCGGGCTCGCCCTGCCCGGCGCCGCGCACCTCACCGACCGCCTCGCCGACGACGCCACGCTCGTCGTCAGCGAACTCGTCACCAACGCCGTCGTGCACGCCGGCACCGACGTCGAGATGGAGTGCCGGCTGGAAGGCGACACCCCGGACACGGCCGCGCTCGTCGTCGAGGTCTCCGACCACCACCCCTCACGCGCACCCCGCGGCAGCGAGCCGGAGACGCCGCACGACACCCCCGAGTACGGGCGTGGCCTGCGGCTCGTCGGCGCGCTCTCCGAGGCGTGGGGGATCACGTACCGCACGGGACGCAAGACCGTGTGGGCGCGGCTGCCCGCCGGGGGGTGCGCGGCGGGCGAGCAGATCGAGGCGTACGCCGGGGAGCACGCGCTGGCGCGCGGCCTGCGGGTGGCGGAGATCCTGGCGCCCGAACCACGCCCGGGCGACGAGGTGGGGGAGGCCGTACGGGCCTGGCGTCGCGGGGGAGAGCCGTGGGACCTGCGCGAGGGAGGTGAGACATGGGACTCACGGGAGGGCGGACAGGCACGGGACTGGCCCGACTTACGGAAGGCCGGTGGCGTGCGTGACTGGAACGACCTGCGGGACTGGCGGGACCGGCACGAGAACCGCGACGGACGCAACGGGCCCGACGGCGCCTGGCTCGGCCGCGGCGCCCTCTCCTTCCTCGCCGAGGCCTCCGACCTGCTGGCCGGGCAGCTCGACGAGGACCTGGTCGCGGCCCTCGCCGGGCAGCTGATCGTGCCCCGGCTGGCCGACTGGTGCGCGGTGTGGCTGGAGGACGAGGCCACCGGAGGCGGCTGGAGCGGCGGAGCCGGCGTGGGCGGACCGCGCCTCGCCCGGGTCTGGCACGGCAGCGAGAACCGTATCGAGGAGCTGCGCCGCACCCTGGAGAAGGAGCCGCCGCAGCCGTTCGACCCGACAGGGGCGTCCCCGTTCGAGCGCGGCCGGGGCAGGTCCGGGCCCGTCGACTACCCCTGGCCCGGTGAGGCGCTCGGTGACGGCGAGCCCGGCTCGGCCCTCGCGTACCGGCTGGTCGCCGGGGGACGCCCGCTGGGCACGCTCGTCATCGGGCGCTCCGGGGCGGCCGGCTTCCCCGACGAGATCACCGGCCTCGCCGAGGACCTCAGCCGCCGGGTGGCCCTCGCCATCGGCGCCGCCCGCCAGTACGCCCGCCAGGCCACCATCAGCGCCATCCTCCAGCGCGGACTGCTGCCCGGCGCCGTGGCCGAGATCCCCGGCATGCGCAGCGCCCTCGTCTACGAGCCGTGCGACAAGGGCGGGCCGAGCGGCGACTTCTACGACCTGTTCCCGGCCGGCGACGGCCGCTGGTGCTTCGCCGTCGGCGACGTCCAGGGCAAGGGGCCCGAGGCGGCCGTCGTGATCGGCCTGGCCCGGCCCTGGCTGCGGCTGCTCGCCCGCGAGGGCTACCGGGTCGCCGACGTCCTCGACCGCCTCAACCAGCTGCTCCTCGACGACGCCACGGAGGCCGCCGACGCGGCGGCCCGGGCGCTGGTCGCCGCGGGCGCGCGGCCGACCCCGCCCGGCGACGGTCCCCAGACGCGCTTTCTTTCCCTGCTCTACGGCGAGCTGGTGCCCTTCGACGGCGGTGTCCGCTGCACCGTCGCCTCCGCCGGGCACCCGCTGCCGCTGCTGCTCGGGGCGGGCGGCGAAGTCCACACGTGCGCACAGCCCCAGACGCTCCTCGGCGTCGTCGAGGACGCCACCTACACCAGCGAGACCTTCGAGCTGCGCTCCGGCGACACGCTGCTGTGCGTCACCGACGGCGTGACCGAGCGCCGCTCCGGCTCCCGCCAGTTCGACGACGGGGACGGGCTCGCGGCGGCGCTGGCCGGGTGCACCGGGCTGGACGCGGAGCTGATAGCCGAGCGGATCAAGCGGCTGGTGCACGAGTTCGGGGCACGGCCCCCGGCGGACGATCTCGCTTTGCTGGTCCTCCAGGCGGACTGACCGCGCGGGTGCTGGACAATGGAAGGCATGCCTTCCGCACTCCCCGACGGCCTGCCCGTCCCCGACGACGGCGCGCTTCCTGCGTCCGCACTCGCCGGGGCCGCCGACCGTCCGCTCGGGTTCTACCTGCACGTTCCGTACTGCGCGACCCGCTGCGGCTACTGCGACTTCAACACGTACACCGCGACCGAGCTGCGCGGCACCGGCGGGGTCCTCGCGTCCCGCGACAACTACGCCGAGACGCTCGCCGACGAGATCCGGCTGGCGCGCAAGGTGCTGGGCGACGATCCGCGGCCGGTCCGTACGGTGTTCGTGGGCGGGGGTACGCCCACGCTGCTGGACGCCGGTGATCTCGTACGGATGCTGGAGGCCGTCCGCGACGAGTTCGGGCTGGCGGAGGACGCCGAGGTCACGACGGAGGCGAATCCCGAGTCGGTCGATCCCGCGTATCTGGCGACGCTGCGCGAGGGGGGCTTCAACCGGATCTCCTTCGGGATGCAGAGTGCGCGGCAGCATGTGCTGAAGATCCTGGACCGTACGCATACGCCGGGGCGGCCCGAGGCGTGTGTGGCGGAGGCCCGGAGGGCCGGGTTCGAGCATGTGAACCTCGACCTGATCTACGGCACGCCGGGGGAGTCCGACGACGACTGGCGGGCGTCGCTGGACGCGGTGCTGGGCGCCGGACCGGACCACGTCAGCGCCTACGCGTTGATCGTCGAGGAGGGGACGCAGCTGGCGCGGCGGATTCGGCGGGGCGAGGTGCCCATGACGGACGACGACGTGCACGCCGACCGGTACCTGATCGCGGACGAGGTGCTCTCCGGCGCGGGCTTCGAGTGGTACGAGGTGTCGAACTGGGCGACCTCGCGGGCCGCGCGGTGCCTGCACAACGAGCTGTACTGGCGGGGAGCCGACTGGTGGGGGGCCGGGCCCGGTGCGCACAGTCATGTGGGCGGGGTGCGGTGGTGGAACGTGAAGCATCCGGGCGCGTATGCGGCTGCGCTGGCTTCGGGGAGGTCGCCGGGGGCCGGACGGGAGCTTCTGAGCGAGGAGGACCGGCGGGTCGAACGGATTCTGCTGGAGCTGCGTCTGCGGGAGGGGGTGCCGCTCTCCCTGCTGCGCGAGGAGGGGCTGGCGGCCTCACGCAAGGCCCTGTCGGACGGACTGCTGCAGGAAGGTCCCTACGAGGAGGGCCGGGCCGTGCTGACACTGCGGGGGCGGTTGCGGGCCGACGGGGTCGTGCGGGATCTGGTGGACTGAGGTGCTCGGTGTTCGTGCTGAGGCCGGGGGGTTTCGCAGCCCGGCGTAGCGGGGTGCCGCTGCGCCCACCCTCCCCCAAGCTCTCGGCTTCGCTCGAGCAGGGGGACCCCCATCGCCCTTGGCGGCACGATTGCCCGCAGCTGCGTAGCTACGCCGTCACGAAGTCGATCAGCTCTTCCACTCTGCCCAGCAGCTCCGGCTCCAGGTCCTTGTACGACCGCACCCCCGACAGGATCCGCTGCCAGGCCGCCCCCGTGTTCTCCGGCCAGCCCAGGGCGCGGCACACACCCGTCTTCCAGTCCTGGCCGCGCGGTACCCGGGGCCAGGAGCCGATGCCCAGGGACGACGGTTTCACCGCCTCCCAGATGTCGATGTACGGGTGGCCGACGACCAGGGCGTGGTCGCTGGTGACGGACTGGGCGATGTGCCATTCCTTGCTGCCCGGGACCAGGTGGTCGACCAGGACGCCCAACCGCGCGTCCGGGCCGGGGGCGAAGGAGTCGACGATCGAGGGGAGGTCGTCGACGCCCTCCAGGTACTCCACGACCACGCCCTCGATGCGCAGGTCGTCGCCCCACACCTTCTCCACCAGCTCGGCGTCGTGGCGGCCCTCGACGTAGATGCGGCCGGCGCGGGCCACGCGGGCGCGTGCGCCGGGGACGGCCACCGAACCGGAGGCCGTGCGGGCGGGACGCGCGGGGCCGCCCGGCGAGGGGCGAACCAGGGTCACCACCCTGCCCTCCAGCAGGAAGCCGCCCGGCTCCATCGGGAACACCCGGTGCTTGCCGAAGCGGTCCTCCAGGGTCACCGTGCCCGCCTCGCAGCGGATCACCGCGCCGCAGAAGCCGGTCCCCGGCTCCTCCACCACGAGGCCCGGCTCCGCCGCGACCTCGGGCACCGGCGTCGGCTTCTTCCACGGCGGGGTCAGGTCGGCGGAGTACTGGCGCATTCGAATGACGATAGGAGAAGGCGCACGGCGATCACCGCGACACGCCGAAACGCGCCGCCAGCGCGTCCCGGTGCGCCCGCACGAACGCCGCGTCCACCACCGCTCCGTGACCGGGTACGTACACCGCGTCCTCGCCGCCCAGGTCGAGCAGCCGGTCCAGGGCGGCAGGCCAGTGCGACGGCACCGCGTCGGGGCCCGCCTGGGGCTCGCCGGACTCCTCGACCAGGTCACCGCAGAACACCACTTCCGGATCGCCCGGCACCAGCACCGCCAGGTCGTGCGCGGTGTGCCCCGGGCCGACGTTCGCCAGCAGCACCTGCCGGCCGCCGCCCAGGTCGAGGGTCCACTCGCCGGAGACCAGGTGGCCGGGCGCTGCCAGCCGCTCCGCCGCCTCCCCGGCCGTGGGCGCCGCCAGGCCGTTGCGCACCGCGTCCGCGCACAGCTCCTCCCGGTCCCGCACCCGCGTCAGCACCGCGTCCACGCCCACCGCGCCGAACACCTCCGCGTCGGTGAACGCCGCCGCCCCGAAGACATGGTCGAAGTGCGGATGCGTCAGAGCGAGATGCGTCACACGGTGGCCGGTGAGCGCCCGCGCCTGCGCGCGCAACTTCGCGCCCTCGGCGAGGCTCGATCCCGCGTCGATCAAGAGGACCGCGCCCTCACCGGCGACCAGCCCCGCCGTGCAGTCCCACACCGGCAGCCGGCACCGCCCCACCCCGGCGGCCACGCGCTCCCATCCGAGGTCTTCCCAAGTCACCGTCATACGGCGACGCTAGCGGTGCGCCCCGCTCGGGGCACGGCGCCGCACGACCAGCCTTGCCGGGGGTGTACCCCACCGCCGTACACTGGGCCGGGGAATGCTGGCACTCGCACACGCAGAGTGCCAGGCCGGACCGGCAGGGCAGCAGGCGGAGACATCTGGAGGTGTGCGCGATGCTCAGTGAACGCAGGCTTCAGGTGCTGCGCGCCATCGTTCAGGACTACGTCGGCACCGAGGAGCCGGTGGGCTCCAAGGCCCTCACCGAGCGGCACAGCCTCGGCGTCTCCCCGGCCACCGTCCGCAACGACATGGCGGCCCTCGAGGACGAGGGGTACATCGCCCAGCCGCACACCAGTGCCGGGCGCATCCCCACCGACAAGGGCTACCGGCTGTTCGTCGACAAGCTCGCCGGCGTCAAGCCGATGACCGCGCCCGAGCGGCGCGCGATCCAGAACTTCCTCGAGGGTGCCGTCGACCTCGACGACGTCGTGGCGCGTACGGTACGGCTGCTCGCGCAGCTCACGCGCCAGGTCGCCGTCGTGCAGTACCCGTCGCTGACCCGCTCGACCGTGCGGCATGTGGAGTTGCTCTCCCTCGCGCCCGCGCGCGTGATGCTCGTGCTGATCACGGACACCGGGCGGGTCGAGCAGCGTGTGGTCGACTGCCCGGCGCCGTTCGGCGAGGCCTCGCTCGCGGATCTGCGCGCGCGCCTCAACAGCCGCGTGGCGAACCGCCGTTTCGCGGATGTGCCGAGTCTGGTGGAGGATCTCCCGGAGGCGTTCGAGCACGAGGACCGGGGTACGGTCTCTACGGTGCTCTCCACACTTCTGGAGACGCTCGTCGAGGAGAACGAGGAGCGGCTGATGATCGGCGGCACCGCCAATCTGACCCGCTTCGGGCATGACTTCCCCCTCACGATCCGGCCGGTGCTGGAGGCGCTGGAGGAGCAGGTGGTGCTCCTGAAGCTGCTCGGCGAGGCGCAGGATCCGGGCGTGACCGTACGGATCGGTCACGAGAACGCCCACGAAGGACTCAACTCCACGTCCGTCGTGTCGGTCGGCTACGGTTCGGGCGGCGAGGCACTCGCCAAGCTCGGCGTGGTCGGACCGACCCGCATGGACTACCCGGGAACGATGGGAGCGGTACGCGCAGTGGCACGGTACGTCGGACAGATCCTGGCGGAGTCGTAGTGGCCACGGACTACTACGCCGTACTCGGCGTGCGCCGCGACGCGTCGCAGGAAGAGATCAAGAAGGCCTTCCGGCGGCTCGCGCGCGAGCTGCACCCGGACGTCAACCCCGATCCGAAGACCCAGGAGCGGTTCAAGGAGATCAACGCCGCTTACGAGGTGTTGTCGGACCCGCAGAAGAAGCAGGTCTACGACCTCGGCGGCGACCCGCTCTCGCAGGCCGGCGGCGGCGCGGGCGGCTTCGGAGCCGGTGGGTTCGGGAACTTCTCGGACATCATGGACGCGTTCTTCGGCACGGCGTCGCAGCGCGGACCGCGCTCGCGCACCCGCCGCGGCCAGGACGCGATGATCCGCATCGAGATCGAGCTCGACGAGGCGGCCTTCGGTACGACGAAGGACATCCAGGTCGACACGGCCGTCGTGTGCAACACCTGCAGCGGTGAGGGCGCGGCCCCGGGCACCTCCGCCCAGACGTGCGACATGTGCCGCGGCCGCGGTGAGGTCTCGCAGGTCACCCGGTCCTTCCTGGGCCAGGTCATGACCTCCCGCCCCTGCCCGCAGTGCCAGGGCTTCGGCACGGTCGTCCCGACGCCGTGCCCCGAGTGCGCGGGCGACGGCCGCGTCCGCTCCCGCCGCACGCTCACGGTGAAGATCCCGGCCGGTGTCGACAACGGCACACGGATCCAGCTCGCCGGCGAGGGCGAGGTCGGCCCCGGCGGCGGTCCCGCGGGTGACCTGTACGTCGAGATCCACGAACTGCCCCACTCGCAGTTCCAGCGGCGCGGCGACGACCTGCACTGCACGGTCACGCTCCCGATGACGGCGGCCGCCCTCGGCACGAAGGTGCCGCTGGAGACGCTGGACGGCCTGGAGGAGGTCGACATCCGCCCGGGCACCCAGTCCGGCCAGTCGATCCCGCTGCACAGCCGCGGTGTCACGCACCTGCGCGGCGGCGGACGCGGCGACCTCATCGTCCACGTCGAGGTCCAGACCCCGAGCAAGCTCGACGTCGAGCAGGAACGCCTGCTGCGCGAGCTGGCCAAACTCCGCGGCGAGGAACGGCCCACGGGCCAGTTCCAGCCGGGGCAGCAGGGGTTGTTCTCCCGGCTGAAGGACGCGTTCAACGGTCGCTGACGCGGGTGGTCCGGCTGCTGCCGGGGGTCCGGGGGTTGCCCCCCGGGCAGGCACCGTCAGCCGGGGCAGCAGGGGTTGTTCTCGCGGCTGAAGGACGCGTTCAACGGGCGCTGAGAGCGAGCGTGCTTCTGGTCTATGCCAGTCGGCAGGCCGGTTTCGGGGTTGTTCGGAGGACGTGACAACATGCGGTCATGTCCTCCGCACTGACCGATCTCTTCCCCCTCCCGATCGTGCAGGCCCCCATGGCGGGCGGCGTCTCCGTGCCGCAGCTCGCCGCCGCCGTGTGCGAAGCGGGCGGGCTCGGATTCCTCGCCGCCGGGTACAAGACCGCCGACGGGATGTACCAGGAGATCAAGCAGATCCGGAGCCTCACCGGCAGGCCCTTCGGCGTCAACGTCTTCATGCCGCAGCCGGAGTACGCCGATCCCGCCGCCATCGACGTCTACGCCCACCAGCTGGCCGGCGAGGCCACCTGGTACGAGGCCGAGCTCGGCGATCCGGACAGCGGACGCGACGACGGCTTCGAGGCCAAGCTCGTGGTGCTGCGCGACAACCCCGTGCCGGTGGTGTCGTTCCACTTCGGCGTCCCGAGCCGTGAGATCGTCGACGCCCTGCACCGCGTCGGCACCTTCGTCCTGGCCGCCGCGACCACCCCCGACGAAGCCCGGGCCGTCGAGCGGGCGGGCGCGGACGGGGTCATCGCCCAGGGCGTCGAGGCCGGTGGCCACCAGGGCACGCACCGGGACATTCCCGAGACCGACGGTTCCGGCATCGGCCTGCTGTCGCTGATCGCCCAGGTCCGCGAGGCCGTGAGCATCCCGATCATCGCTGCCGGCGGTCTCATGCGCGGCGCCCAGATCGCCGGCGTGCTCGCCGCGGGTGCGAGCGCGGCCCAGCTGGGCACCGCCTTCCTCGCCACGCACGAGTCGGGCGCGAACGCCCTGCACAAGCAGGCGCTGACCAACCCCCTGTTCGTCCGCACGGAGCTGACCCGGGCGTTCTCCGGGCGGCCCGCGCGCGGCCTCGTCAACCGGTTCCTGCGCGAGCACGGCCCGTACGCGCCCGCCGCCTACCCCGAGATCCACCACCTCACCGCGCCGCTGCGCAAGGCCGCCGCCAAGGCCGGTGACGCGCAGGGCATGGCGCTGTGGGCCGGGCAGGGGCACCGGATGGCGCGGGAACTGCCCGCCGGGCAGCTCGTGGAGGTCCTGGCCGGGGAACTGGCCACCGCCCGCGCTTCGTTGACGGGTGGAGGCGTGCTGTGACCGCGCCGGTGTTCGTGGTCGAGCACTTCGACGCGGGCGGTGGCGGCCGCTACGTCCTCGACGGGCCGGAGGGCAGGCACGCCGTCTCCGTGAAGCGGCTGCGGGCCGGTGAGGACGTCGTCCTCACGGACGGGTCCGGCCGCTGGGCGGACTGCGTCGTGCTCGGCACGGAAGGCAAGGACCGGCTGATCCTCCAGCTGGACTCGGTGCACGAGGAGCCGCCGGAGCAGCCCCGGGTCACCGTCGTCCAGGCGCTGCCCAAGGGCGACCGGGGGGAGCTCGCCGTCGAGACGATGACCGAGGTCGGAGTCGACGCGATCGTGCCGTGGGCGGCGGCGCGCTGCATCACGCAGTGGAAGGGCGACCGCGGGGCGAAGGCGCTGGGCAAGTGGCGGGCGACGGCCCGGGAGGCCGGCAAACAGTCGCGCCGGGTGCGTTTCCCGGAGGTCGCGGAGGTGGCCACGACCAAGCAGGTCGCCGCCCTGCTGGCGGGGGCGGAGTTCGCCGCCGTGCTGCACGAGAGCGGGGACGCGCCGCTGGCGACGGCCGAACTGCCGTCCACCGGCGAGATCGTGCTGGTCGTGGGGCCAGAGGGGGGCGTGGCGCCGGAGGAACTGGCGCTGTTCGAGGAGGCGGGGGCGAAGCCGTACCGCCTCGGGCGCAGTGTGCTGCGCACATCGACTGCCGGGACGGCCGCCGCGGCCGTACTCCTGGCACGCACCGGACGCTGGTCCTGACCCCCTTGGAGGCACCGTGGAACTCGCACAGGTCCGTCTGCTCGTGTCCGACTTCTCCGCTTGTTACCGCTTCTACGGCGAGGTCCTCGGCCTCAAACCGCAGTCGGGGGCGGTGCGGGGGCCGTACGAGAAGTTCAGCCCCGCGGTGGGCTCCGCGGGGATCGCGTTGCAGGACCGGTCGATGATGGCCGAGGTGCTCGACGAACTGGGCGCCACCGCGGCGGGCCACCGCTCCCTGGTCGTGCTGCGGGTGGACGGGCTGGACGCGTACTGCGAGGAGATCACCGTGCGCGGCGCGACGGTCCTGCACGGCCCGGTGCCCATGACGGACCGGATGCGGGTGGCGCATCTCAAGGACCCCGAGGGGAACTTGGTGGAACTCCAGGAGTGGCTGCTGCTGCGCGGCTGACGCCTTTGCGCCCTACCGCGCGGCCCGTGTCGGTGGCAGGCTCCCCTCCATGGGGGCTTTCAGGAGGAATCTGCCGGGGCCGCGCGGCCGGCGAGTGGCGGTCGCGGCGACGTTCGCCGTGCTGGCGGTGGGCGGCGCCGTCGCCTGCGAACCCGGCAGCGTCAGCGCCGCGTCCGTCGCGTACACCACCGACGAGACCGTGACCAAGGAGCTCAACCGGCAGAAGGCGGGCGTGCGTTGGCTCACGTGCACCGCCTCCTACGGGGAGAGCGGCGGGAAGTCGTCCCCCTCGGCACGTGAGCGGACCGTCGCGACCGTCGACTGCGAGGGCGAGACCGACGACGGCAAGGAGATCACCGTCGACGGCAAGGTCACCCACGCGGTGGACGGTGCCTGCGTGCGCGGGAACATCACCGCCAAGGTGGACGGCAAGGTGTGGTTCGAGGTGGACGGGCTCGGCGACTGCGACTCCACCAGCCCGCCCCCCGTGGGCAGTCCCCCGGACGGGCAGCCCGGGCCGACCGTCACCGTGACCGTCACGCAGACCATCTGGTGCGAGCGGTACCCGGACTGCCGTCCCGTCGAGGGCAAGTGATCCGAACACTGTCCGTGCGGCGTCGTCCCTGCATAGGGTGATCAGGTGACATCGCCTGCTTACCTCCGGTTCCCCCATGTGCACGGCGACCTGGTCGCCTTCACCGCCGAGGACGACGTGTGGCTCGCGCCGCTCGACGGCGGCCGGGCCTGGCGGGTCAGCGCCGACAACATGCCGGTGACCCAGCCCCGTATCTCGCCCGACGGCACGACGGTCGCCTGGACCTCCACGAGAGACGGCGCCCCCGAGGTGTTCATCGCCCCGGTCGACGGCGGTCCGGCCAAGCGGCTGACGTACTGGGGCAGTCTCAAGACGCAGGTGCGCGGCTGGACTCCGGACGGCGAGGTCCTGGCGATCAGCACCCAGGGGCAGGCGAGTCTGCGCCGCACCTGGGCGCGTGCCGTCCCGCTGGACGGCGGCCCGGCCACCACCCTGCCCTACGGGCCCGTCGGCGACATCGCCCACGGCCCGCACACGGTGCTGCTGTCCGCGCCGATGGGCCGGGAGGCCGCCTGGTGGAAGCGGTACCGGGGCGGCACGGCGGGCAAGCTGTGGATCGACCTCGAGGACGACGGGCAGTTCGTGCGGCTGCACGAGGAACTCGACGGCAACATCGAGTACCCGCTGTGGGTGGGAGACCGAGTCGGATTCCTCTCCGACCACGAGGGCACCGGAGCGCTCTACTCCTCCCTCGCCGACGGGTCCGACCTGCGCCGCCACACACCACTCGACGGCTTCTACGCCCGGCACGCCGCGACCGACGGCACCCGTGTCGTCTACTCCAGCGCCGGTGAGCTGTGGGTGCTGGACGACCTGGAAGGGGCGGAGCCGCGGCGGCTGGACGTGCGGCTGGGCGGACAGCGCGTCGACCTTCAGCCGTTCCCGGTGAACGCCTCCCGGTGGTTCGGGTCGGCGTCCCCGGACCACACCGCACGCGGCAGCGCGGTCGCCGTACGCGGCGCCGTGCACTGGGTCACCCACCGCTCCGGCCCGGCCCGCGCACTGGCCGCCACCCCCGGGGTGCGGGCCCGGCTGCCGCGGACGTTCCGCGCGGACGGCGAGGAGTGGGTGGTGTGGGTGACGGACGCCGAGGGCGACGACGCCCTGGAGTTCGCTCCCGCCACCGGACCAGCCCCGGGGTCGACACCCCGCCGGCTCGCCGCCGGGCAGCTCGGCCGGGTGCTGGACCTCGCCATGGCTCCCGACGGCAGCCGTGCCGCCGTGTCCAGTCACGACGGGCGTCTGCTGCTGGTGGAGCGGGAGACGGGCGAGGTGCGGGAGGTCGACCGCAGCGAGGACGGTGATGTGTCGGGCCTCGTCTTCTCGCCCGACTCGTCCTGGCTGGCCTGGTCCCACCCCGGCCCCCGGCCCCTGTGCCAGCTGAAGCTCGCCAACACCACCGACCTGTCGGTCACCGAGGCCACCCCGCTGCGCTTCCAGGACTACGCGCCCGCGTTCACGATGGACGGCAAGCACCTCGCGTTCCTGTCGACCCGCTCCTTCGACCCGGTCTACGACGAGCACGTCTTCGACCTGGCCTTCGTGGTGGGTGCCCGGCCGCATCTGATCACCCTCGCCGCCACCACGCCCTCCCCGTTCGGGCCGCAGCGGCACGGCCGGTCCTTCGAGACACCCGACCGGGAGGAGACCCCCGACAGCGAGGGCACCCCCACCACCCGCATCGACCTCGACGGCCTCGCCGACCGCATCGTGCCCTTCCCGGTGGAGGCCGCCCGGTACACCAATCTGCGCGCGGCCAAGGACGGCGTCCTGTGGCTGCGTCACCCGGTCGCCGGCGTGCTCGGCGCCTCCCGGGCCACCCCGGACGACCCCGAACCCAAGTCCGAGCTGGAGCGCTACGACCTCGCCCAGCAGCGCGTCGAGCATCTCGCCGTGGACGCCGACCACTTCGCCGTCAGCGGCGACGGCAAGCGGGTGCTGCTGTGGACCGACGGGCGGCTGAAGGTCGTCCCCAGCGACCGGCGCGCCTCGAACGACGACGACAGCGACACCAACATCACCGTCGACCTGAGCCGCGTACGCCAACTCGTCGACCCGGCGGCCGAGTGGCGCCAGATGTTCGACGAGAACGGCCGCATCATGCGGGACCACTTCTGGCGGCCCGACATGAGCGGCGTCGACTGGGACGGCGTCCTCGACCGGTACCGCCCGGTCGTGGAGCGGCTCGCCACCCACGACGACCTGGTCGACCTGCTGTGGGAGGTCCAGGGCGAACTGGGCACCTCGCACGCGTACGTCACCCCGCGCGGCGGGCACGGCGGCGGCCCCCGCCAGGGCCTGCTCGGCGCCGACATCTCCCGCCACGAGGACGGCAGCTGGCGCGTCGACCGCATCCTGCCCTCGGAGACCTCCGATCCGGATGCCCACAGCCCGCTGGCCGCACCCGGTGTGGCCGTGCGCCCC
Organism: Streptomyces flavovariabilis; assembly: GCF_000725785.1. Classification (NCBI taxonomy): domain Bacteria; kingdom Bacillati; phylum Actinomycetota; class Actinomycetes; order Kitasatosporales; family Streptomycetaceae; genus Streptomyces; species Streptomyces flavovariabilis. The sequence continues at coordinate 397,523 of NZ_JNXD01000001.1, forward strand.
GGGGACGCCGTCCTCGCGATCGCCGGACAGCCGGTCGACCCGGTCGCCGGGCCCGGCCCGCTGCTGATCGGCACGGCGAACAAGCCCGTGGAGCTGACCATCTCCCCGTCCGGCGGCGGCGACCCCCGGCACGCCGTCGTCGTCCCGGTCGCCGACGAGGAACCCCTGCGCTACCACGCCTGGGTCGCCGACCGCCGCGCCTACGTCCACGAGAAGTCCGGCGGCCGCCTCGGCTACCTCCACGTCCCTGACATGCAGGCCCCCGGCTGGGCGCAGATCCACCGCGACCTGCGCATCGAGGTCGCCCGGGAGGGCCTGGTCGTCGACGTCCGCGAGAACCGGGGCGGCCACACCTCCCAACTGGTCGTCGAGAAACTGGCGCGCCGTATCGTCGGCTGGGCCGTCCCGCGCGGCATGCGCCCCTACAGCTACCCGGAGGACGCCCCGCGCGGCCCCGTCGTAGCCGTCGCCAACGAGTTCTCCGGCTCCGACGGCGACATCGTCAACGCCGCGATCAAGGCCCTGGGCCTCGGCCCGGTCGTCGGCACCCGCACCTGGGGCGGCGTCATCGGCATCGACAGCCGCTACCGCCTGGTCGACGGCACGCTCGTGACCCAGCCCAAGTACGCCTTCTGGCTGGAGGGTTACGAGTGGGGCGTGGAGAACCACGGAGTGGACCCGGACGTCGAGATCGTCCAACGCCCCCAGGACTACGCGGCGGGCAGGGACACCCAACTGGACGAGGCGATCCGGCTGGCACTGGAGGCACTGGAGGCCAGTCCCGCGAAAACGCCTCCAGGCTTGCCCACCTGAGGGGCGCGGGGCTGTGTCGATGTGCGGCTCCGCCGCGTGGGCGCGACCAGCCACGAGGCACCCGCACCCGACGACGATACGATGCCCACCCGAGACCTCGCTCGGCCAACCCTCGGAGGAGACATGGCAGGGGAGCCCCAGGAAGACTGCCTGTTCTGCAAGATCGTCGCAGGCACCGTCCCGGCGACGATCGTCCGCCAGACAGACACCACCATCGCCTTCCGCGACATCAACCCCCAGGCCCCCACCCACGTCCTGATCATCCCCAAGGCGCACTACGAGAACGCCGCAGCCCTCGCCGCCGACCCGGTCCTGTCCGCGGACGTGCTCCGCGAGGCCCAGGCCGTCGCGGACGAGGAGAAACTCGACAGCTACCGCCTCGTCTTCAACACGGGCAGCGGCGCCGGCCAGACGGTCTGGCACGTGCACGGCCACGTGCTCGGCGGTCGCGGCCTCGACTGGCCCCCGGGGTAATCCGCCTTGTCCGTACGTGAACTCGTGGTCCTCGGCACCGCCAGCCAGGTCCCGACCCGGCACCGCAACCACAACGGCTACCTGCTGCGCTGGGACGGCGAGGGCATCCTGTTCGATCCCGGCGAGGGCACGCAGCGCCAGATGCTGCGCGCCGGGGTCGCCGCGCACGACCTGAACCGGATCTGCGTCACGCACTTCCACGGCGACCACTCCCTCGGCCTCGCCGGTGTGATCCAGCGCATCAACCTCGACCGGGTCCCGCACGAGATCACCGCCCACTACCCCCGCTCCGGGCAGCGCTTCTTCGACCGGCTCCGGTACGCCACCGCCTACCGCGAGACCGTCGGCATCACCGAGGCCCCGGTCGACGCCGACGGGCCCCTCGCCCGCACCGGCGGCTACACGCTGGAGGCCCGGAAGCTGTCGCACCCGGTGGAGTCGTACGGCTACCGGATCGTCGAGCCCGATGGCCGCCGCATGCTGCCCGAGCGGCTCGCCGCGCACGGCATCAAGGGCCCGGACGTCGGCCGCATCCAGCGCGAGGGGTCACTCGGCGGAGTCTCACTCGACGACGTCAGTGAGACGCGGCGCGGTCAGCGGTTCGCGTTCGTCATGGACACCCGGCTGTGCGACGGCGTGTACGCGCTCGCGGAGGGCTGCGACATGCTCGTCATCGAGTCGACCTTCCTTGACGACGACGAGCAACTCGCCGTGGAGCACGGTCACCTGACCGCCGGTCAGGCCGCCCGGGCGGCCCGGGAGGGCGGCGTGCGGCACCTCGTGCTGACGCACTTCAGCCAGCGGTACACGGACCCGGACGAGTTCGAGCGGCAGGCGCGGGCCGCCGGGTACGACGGTGAGCTGACCGTGGCCCACGATCTACTGAGGGTGCCGGTTCCGAAGCGTCGGTGAAACGGCCGTACGATGAATTGATGTCCCTCCCCAAAGCCGAACTGCACCTTCACATCGAAGGCACCCTTGAACCGGAACTCGCCTTCGAGCTCGCCGCGCGCAACGCCGTCACGCTGCCGTACGCCGACACGGACGAGCTGCGCGAGGCCTACCGCTTCGAGGACCTGCAGTCCTTCCTGAACCTGTACTACGAGCTCATGGCCGTCCTGCGCACCGAGCGGGACTTCGAGGACCTGGCGAACGCCTATCTCGCCCGGGCCGCCGCGCAGGGCGTGCGGCACGCGGAGATCTTCTTCGACCCACAGGCCCACACCAGCCGCGGGCTGGACATCGGCACGGTCGTCGAGGGGTTGTGGCGGGCGCTCGGGAGCAGCGAGGCGAATCACGGTGTCTCCACCCGGCTGATTTTGTGCTTCCTGCGTGACGAGTCCGCCGAGTCGGCCCTGGCCACGCTGGACGCGGCCAAGCCGTACCTGGACCGGATCACCGGCGTCGGCCTCGACTCCGCCGAGGTCGGGCATCCGCCCGTGAAGTTCCGCGAGGTCTACGAGGCCGCCGCCGCGCTCGGCCTGCGGCGGGTCGCCCACGCCGGCGAGGAGGGCCCGCCGGAGTACATCACCGAGGCGCTGGACCTCCTCGGCGTCGAGCGGGTCGACCACGGGCTGCGCTGCGTGGAGGACCCGGCGCTGGTGGAGCGGCTGGTGCGCGACCGGGTGCCGCTGACGCTGTGCCCGCTGTCCAACGTCCGGCTGCGCACGGTCGACACCCTCGCCGACCATCCCCTGCCCGCCATGCTGGACGCGGGCCTCATGTGCACGGTCAACTCCGACGACCCGGCCTACTTCGGCGGCTACGCCGGTGACAACTTCGACGCCGTGGGCGCCACCCTCGGCCTCACCGAGGAGCAGCTGCGGGAGCTTGCCCGCAACTCCTTCCTCGCCTCCTTCCTGGAGGACGACGAGGAGCTGCGGGCCCGGTATCTCGCCGAGGTGGAGGCCTACGCGTTCCAGCGGAACCCGTAGGGCCTCAGAAGACCTCCGACCCCGCCTTGTCGTAGTCGCGCTGGGCGGGGGCGGCGGCGGCCTCGACGGGGATCTCCACCACCGGCTGCTCCGGGGCACCGATCTCGGGGACCGCGCCGGTGGGGGTGCCGGTGGCGGCGGCGACCAGGGCGGCCGGGTGGCCGCCGCGGCGGCGGATCGCGCCGGGCAGCAGCGGACGTCCGCCGGTGTGCAGGGCGACGGCGGTCATCGGCAGGGAGATCACCAGCAGCCCCGCGCCGAGGACCGCGCCCATGACCGGGAACCCGGCCTGCGCCGACAGCACACTGCCGGTCAGCGGTCCGGCGGCCGTGCCCAGCGAGGATGCCGAGCCGACCAGCACCGCCCAGCGGCCGCGCGGGTCGAGCGAGGCGGCGAGCCCGATGAGGTACGACAGCACCACCGGGTAGAGCGTGTTCCAGGCGATCTCGCCGGCCGCGAAGCTCCCGAGGTCGGTCGCCGAGGCGCTGAGCGCGATGCAGGCAGCGATGAGGACCGTGCCGCCGCCGATGGGAAGGGCCCGTCCGAGGCGGGCCCCGAGGGCGCCGGCCGCGAGGACTCCGGCCAGGCCGGCGCCCAGTCCGAGGGCGAACACGACGCCGACGGTGGCCTCGCCGAGGTGTGCCTGCTCCAGGCCGATGCGTCCGCTGACGCCCCACAGGGAGTTCTGGGCGAGCGACCAGCACACCATGGCGGCGGCCAGCAGCAGCCCCGAACGGGTGTGTGGCAGCCGGGCCTTGCCATGCCGGGTGGGCGTGACGGGCGTGCCGGCGGGGAGGCGGCCGGTGAGGGGCCAGACCGCCAGGGCCGTGAGGGCGATCGCGGCCAGCGGCAGGCCGTGCCCCGGGCCGAGGTGCGGCACCGTCAGATACACGGCGCCCGCGAGGGCCGAGACGGTGAGCAGCCCGGCCGTTGAGGCCCGGTGTGGATCCTTCTGACCGGCGATGAGCGTGGCGGCGACGGTGGTGGCCGTGCCGGAGCCGAACCCGCCGATCATCGCGCCGGCGATGACTGCGGGGATCGCGGTGGTCAGGGCCGCTCCGCCGTAGCCCAGCAGGGCCAGGGCGAGACCGAGCCGGGCGAGGGTGCGGGCTCCGGCCCGTTCGACCCGGGAGGCCAGGGCGAATCCGGCGGCGGCCGAACTCAGCAGCAGGGCGCTGCCGACGGCGCCGGCCTGCGTGGCGGAGAGCGGAAGGTCCGAGTCGAGTCTGCCGACGGTGGTGGGCAGTAGATACGGAGCGAGGTACCCGGCCGTGAAAAGGGCGACGAGGGGCCAGGGAGTGGTGCGGGGGGCGAACACGGGCGTTCCCAGGGCGTGCGAAAGGAGCGGGGGAAATGGGGGGGGTTGGGCGACGACCGTCGACGGACAGGAACGCGCGAGCAATTTGTATCAAGCACGTAGTCGGACAAGGGAACCCTGGGCGTGTGATCTGGAGCACGTTGTGTTTGGGGTGGTGAAGCCCGGGTACACGAGCGCCCTTCGTCAGGCGTCGACGGCGCTTTCGCTAACGCCAGTGCACCGATCCGGGTCCCGCCGGAACGGTCGCCTCGGCCTTCGCCCGGATCTCCCGCATCACGGCGACGATCCGCTCCTCGTGTGCGGGCGTGAGCCGGGCGACCGGCACCGAGCAGCTGATCGCGTCCAGCGCGGGGGTGTCGTAGTGCAGCGCGAACCCGAAGCCGACGATGCCGGTCACGCCCTCCTCGCGGTCCACGGACCAGCCGCGGGACCGGATCTCCGCGAGGTCGGCCGCCAGGGACGCCCTGCTCGTGTGGGAGTTGGGGGTCAGCGCCTCGTACGGCCCCTCGGGCAGCTCGCCGTCCGGGCGTTCCGCCAGCAGGGCCTTGCCCAGGGCGCCGACGTGCGCGGGCAGGCGCCGCCCCACCCGGCTGATCGTCCGCAGGTACTCGTGCGATTCACGCGTGGCCAGATACGCCACGTCCCGGCCGTCCAGCCGGCCCATGTGGATGGTCTCGCCGAGCGCCTCGGACGCCTCGTCGAGGTACGGCCGTACGGCCCGGACCCGCGGGTCGGAGTCGAGGTAGCTGGTACCGGTGAGCAGGGCGTGGATGCCGATGCCGTACAGGGATCCGGTGACGTCGGTGCGAACCCAGCCGCGCGAGATGAGGGTCTGCAGCAGCGCGTACATCGAGCTGCGCGGCACACCGAGTGCGTCGGCCAGCTCCTGGAGCCGGGCCGGACGGTCGGCGCGGGCGGCGAGGAGCTCCAGCAGCTCGACCGTGCGCGCCGCGGACTTCACCTCGCGGACGCCCCCTGTGTCTGACATGCACCGATGGTAATCGGGCCGCCCAGGCGGTTGACGTTCGCATACTCAACCTCCATTCTCATACATGGATCACGTCTGCATGAGGAGATGACTGGTGATGACCGTGAGCGCTGGACCGGTGGCGGTCGCGCGGCGGCTGCGGGAGGGGATGGCGGGCGGCGTGCTGTCGTTCCCGCTGACCGGCTTCCGTGACGACGGCACCCTCGACCCGGACGGCTTCCGCGCCTACGTCGCGCAGCGGCTCGCCGCCGCCCCCGGCGCCGTCTTCCCGGCCTGCGGCACCGGCGAGTTCTTCTCGCTCGACGAGGACGAGTACCGGCAGGTCGTCACCATCACCGTCGAGGAGGCGGCGGGGCTGGTCCCCGTGGTCGCCGGCACCGGCTACGGCTGGGCGCAGGCCGTCCGGTTCGCGCGCATCGCCGAGGACGCCGGCGCCGACGCGCTCCTGGTGCTGCCGCACTACCTCGTCGCCGCCCCGCAGGACGGACTGGTCGCCCAGCTGGAGCAGATCGCCGCCCGCACCCCGCTGCCCCTCATCGCCTACCAGCGCGGCCAGGTCGCCTTCACCGCCGACTCGCTCCGCCGCATCGCCGCCCTGCCGAACGTCATCGGCCTCAAGGACGGCCACAGCGACCTCGACCGGCTGCAGCGCCTCACACTGGCCGCGCCCGAGGACTTCCTGTTCTTCAACGGGGCCTCCACCGCCGAGATCCAGGCCCGCGCCTATGCCACCGTCGGCGTCCCCGCCTACTCCTCCGCCGTCCATGCCTTCGCCCCCGAGATCGCCGGGGCTTTCTTCACCGCCCTGCGCGACGGCGACCACGGCACCGTCGACAAGCTGCTGCGCGGCTTCTACGTCCCGCTCGTCGAACTCCGCGACCGCGTCCCCGGGTACGCCGTGTCGCTGGTCAAGGCGGCGGCCCGGCTGCGCGGCCACTCCGTGGGTCCGGTACGCGCCCCGCTCACCGACCCCTCGCCCGCCGACCTGGCCGCCCTCACCGCCGTCCTCACCGCCGGACTCGACCTCGTGGGAGCCACCCTGTGAACCTCACGATCGCGGACGTCCGCCTGACGCCGATCCTGGTCGCGGACCCGCCGCTGCTGAACACCCAGGGCGTGCACCAGCCGTACACGCCCCGGCTGATCGTCGAGGTCGTCACGGCGGACGGGATCACCGGCGTGGGCGAGACCTACGGCGACGCCAAGTACCTGGAGCTGGCCCGGCCCTTCGCCGAGCGGCTGAAGGGACGCCAGGTCAGCGATCTCAACGGCCTGTTCACGGTCGCGGACCAGGTCGCGGTGGACGCCTCCCGCGTGGAGAACGCCGTGGACGTCGGCGGGCTGCGCGGTGTCCAGACCGCCGACAAGCTGCGGCTGTCCGTCGTCTCCGGCTTCGAGGTCGCCTGCCTCGACGCCCTCGGCAAGGCGCTCGGACTCCCCGTGCACGCACTGCTCGGCGGCAAGGTCCGCGACGCCGTCGAGTACAGCGCCTACCTGTTCTACAAGTGGGCCGCCCACCCCGAGGGCGTGCCGGCCGAGAAGGACGACTGGGGTGCCGCCGTCGACCCGGCGGGAGTGGTGGAGCAGGCCCGCCGCTTCACAGAGCGGTACGGCTTCACCTCCTTCAAGCTCAAGGGCGGCGTCTTCCCGCCCGACGAGGAGATCGCGGCCGTACGGGCGCTCGCCGAGGCCTTCCCGGGACACCCGCTGCGGCTCGATCCGAACGGCGCCTGGTCCGTGGAGACGTCCGTGCAGGTGGCCCGGGAGCTCGGCGAGGTACTCGAGTACCTGGAGGACCCGGCGCTCGGCACGCCCGCCATGGCCGAGGTCGCCGAGCGGACCGGGGTGCCGCTCGCCACGAACATGTGCGTGACGACCTTCGCCGAGATCCAGGAGGCGTTCACCCGGGGTGCCGTCCAGGTCGTGCTCTCCGACCACCACTACTGGGGCGGACTGCGCAACACCCAGCAGCTCGCCGCCGTCTGCCGCACCTTCGGCGTCGGAGTGTCGATGCACTCCAACACCCACCTCGGCATCTCGCTCGCCGCGATGACCCACGTGGCCGCCACCGTCCCGGACCTCCACCACGCCTGCGACTCCCACTACCCCTGGCAGTCCGAGGACGTCCTCACCGAGCGGCTCACCTTCGAGAGCGGCAAGGTCGCCGTGTCCGACGCGCCCGGCCTCGGCGTGGAGCTCGACCGCGAGCGGCTGGCCGCCCTGCACCGGCGGTGGCTGGACGACGACGGCGCTCTGCGGGACCGCGACGACGCGGCGGCCATGCGGATCGCCGACCCGGAGTGGGTGACACCCGCGATGCCCCGCTGGTAGCGCCCGCCCGTCCCGGGCGGGGTGCGCGAGGGCCCGGCGCGGGCTGACGGGACCGGTGGGCCCGGCGTGATCGGCGTCACCTTGTCGGTGATGTGGTGCAGACTGGCTGGATCCGCACCACGTCAGGGAGCGCATCGTGATCGCGTCCACCGCCCCGGCCGGAAAGGGACCGGCCGGAAAGGGATCGCACCGCCAGAGCCAGGTCGATCCCCTCGCCCCTCTGCGCACACCGGACGACCCGCCCTGGGACGTCTACCTCACCGGCACCGTCTTCCTGGACATCATCTTCACCGGCCTCGACTCCGCCCCGGTGCGCGGGACGGAGTCCTGGGCGCGCGGGATGGGGTCGAGCCCCGGCGGCGTCGCCAACATGGCGACCGCCCTGGCCCGCCTGGGCCTGCGCACGTCCCTCGCGGCGGCCTTCGGCGACGACCACTACGGCGACTACTGCTGGGACGCCCTGGAGCACGGCGAGGGCATCGACCTCTCCCCGTCGCGCACGGTGCCCGGCTGGCACTCCCCGGTGACCGTCTCCATGGCCTACGAGGGCGAGCGCACGATGGTCTCGCACGGCCACGAGCCGCCCCACGAGGAGCCCGCGCCCGCCTGCCCGCCCCGCGCGCGTGCCGCCGTCGCCTCCCTCGCGCCCGGCGTGAGCGCGCCCTGGATCGCCCAGGCCGCGAGCAACGGCACCCGGGTGTTCGGCGACGTCGGCTGGGACGACACGGGGGCGTGGGATCTGGCGGCGCTGACCGACCTGCGGCACTGCGAGGCGTTCCTGCCGAACGCTCAGGAGGCCATGCGGTACACGGGCGCGGACTGTCCGCGGACGGCGGCGCACGCGCTGACCGAGTACGTGCCGCTCGCGGTGGTCACGCTCGGGGCGGACGGGGCGTACGCGGTGGACCGGCGCACGGGGGAGACGGCGGAGGTGCCGGCGATCGAGGTCGAGGCGCTCGATCCGACCGGGGCGGGGGACGTGTTCGTCGCCGGGTTCGTGGCCGGGACGCTGGCGGACTGGCCGCTGGCCGACCGGCTGGCCTTCGCCGGGCTGACGGCGGCGCTGTCGGTGCAGGAGTTCGGGGGGTCCCTGTCGGCGCCGGGGTGGTCGGAGATCGCGGCGTGGTGGCGCAGGGTGCAGTCGGTGGAGGGGCAGTCGGCGGTGGCATTGGAGAGGTACGGGTTCCTGGCGGGCCTGGTCTCCGAGGAGTTGGTCAGACCCTGGCCGTTGCGGCGTGCGGTACCCACGATCGGCTTTCGGCGCTCGGCGTGACGCCCTGGCCGCCCAGGGGGCTCCGCCCCCCGGACCCCCGGCCTGTGCCCATCCGCGACCCGCATCACTCGGCCAGGAGCCGCTGTCGCCCGCGAAGCTGCCGGCCGGGAAGGGCCGCGCCCCGAATCGCCCGGTCGAGAACCGCTGTCGCCCCCGGTTGCAAACCCCACCCCCAAAACCCCTACGGCGTTGTCACTCCACCGTCGTACCCTGGGAGTCGCGAGGCCGCCCTCAGCTGTGCGGCCGTGACGAGGAGGAACCGCAGGCCTTCAGCGCCGGCCCATGACTCAGACACCCACAGCTCACACCCCCGCGCAGGAGCAGGCGAGAGCGCAGCTCACCGTCCCCGCCCAGCACCCCATGGTGACCGTTCTGGGGTCCGGCGACTCCCTCCTGCGCGTGATCGAGAAGGCCTTCCCGGCGGCCGACATCCACGTCCGGGGCAACGAGATCAGCGCGACCGGCGACCCGAAGGACGTCGCCCTCATTTCGCGCGTGTTCGACGAGATGATGCTGGTGCTCCGCACCGGGCAGCCGATGACGGAGGACGCAGTGGAACGCTCGATCGCCATGCTGAAGGCGAGCGACAACGGCGAGAGCGACGGCCAGGAGACACCCGCCGAGGTGCTCACGCAGAACATCCTGTCCTCGCGCGGCCGCACGATCCGTCCCAAGACGCTCAACCAGAAGCGCTACGTCGACGCGATCGACAAGCACACGATCGTCTTCGGCATCGGCCCGGCGGGCACCGGCAAGACGTACCTGGCGATGGCCAAGGCGGTGCAGGCCCTGCAGTCCAAGCAGGTCAACCGCATCATCCTGACCCGCCCCGCGGTCGAGGCCGGAGAGCGGCTCGGCTTCCTCCCGGGCACCCTCTACGAGAAGATCGACCCCTACCTGCGCCCGCTCTACGACGCGCTGCACGACATGCTCGACCCGGACTCGATCCCGCGCCTGATGGCGGCGGGCACGATCGAGGTGGCGCCGCTGGCGTACATGCGCGGCCGTACGCTCAACGACGCCTTCATCATCCTGGACGAGGCCCAGAACACGAGCCCCGAGCAGATGAAGATGTTCCTCACCCGCCTCGGCTTCGAGTCGAAGATCGTGATCACGGGTGACGTGACGCAGGTCGACCTTCCCGACGGGACGAAGAGCGGTCTGCGCCAGGTGCAGGACATCCTGGACGGCGTCGACGACGTCCACTTCTCCCGCCTGTCGTCCCAGGACGTCGTCCGGCACAAGCTGGTGGGCCGTATCGTCGACGCGTACGAGAAGTACGACACCACGCACGGCACCCAGAACGGCGCGCACAAGAGCCGCGGCAAGTCCGGGCACAAGGGGAAGTAGACACACACAGCACCATGTCGATCGACGTCAACAACGAGTCCGGCACCGAGGTCGACGAGCAGGCGATCCTCGACATCGCCCGTTACGCGCTCGCTCGGATGCGCATCCACCCGCTCTCCGAGCTCTCGGTGATCGTCGTGGACGCCGACGCCATGGAGCAGCTCCACATCCAGTGGATGGACCTCCCGGGTCCGACGGATGTCATGTCCTTCCCCATGGACGAGCTGCGCCCGCCGTCCAAGGACGACGACGAGCCGCCGCAGGGTCTGCTCGGCGACATCGTGCTGTGCCCGGAGGTCGCCGAGAAGCAGGGCAAGGAAGCCGACACGCAGCACTCCATGGACGAGGAGCTCCAGCTGCTCACCGTTCACGGCGTGCTGCACCTGCTGGGCTACGACCACGAGGAGCCGGACGAGAAGGCCGAGATGTTCGGCCTCCAGGCGGCCATCGTGGACGGCTGGCGCGCGGAGCGGGGCCTGACCGGCCCGTCCCCGGCGCCGACGGTCTCGTAGCGCCGCCGATGAGTCCGCAACTCGCCCTGGGGGCGGTCGCCCTGGTCGTCGTGGCCTGGCTCGCCGCCTGCGCGGAGGCGGGTCTCGCGCGCGTCTCCAGCTTCCGCGCCGAGGAGGCCGTGCGCTCCGGCCGCCGGGGCAGCGCCAAGCTCTCCCAGGTGGCCGCCGACCCGACCCGCTACCTCAATGTGGCGCTGCTGGTGCGCGTCGCCTGCGAGATGGCCGCCGCCGCGCTGATCACGTACGGCTGCCTGATGGAGTTCGACAACACGACCGAGGCCCTCCTGATCGCCATCGCGGTCATGGTCCTCGTGTCGTACGTCGCCGTCGGCGTCTCCCCGCGCACCATCGGCCGCCAGCACCCGCTGAACACCGCGACGGTCTCGGCCTACGTCCTGGTGCCGCTGGCCCGGATCATGGGCCCGGTCCCGTCGCTGCTGATCCTCATCGGCAACGCGCTCACGCCCGGCAGGGGCTTCCGCCGCGGCCCGTTCGCCTCCGAGGCGGAACTGCGGGCGCTGGTCGACCTCGCCGAGAAGGAGTCCCTCATCGAGGACGAGGAGCGCCGCATGGTGCACTCGGTCTTCGAACTGGGCGACACCCTCGTCCGCGAGGTCATGGTCCCGCGCACGGACCTGGTGGTCATCGAGCGTTTCAAGACCATCCGCCAGGCCCTCACCCTCGCCCTGCGCTCCGGCTTCTCGCGCATCCCCGTGACCGGGGAGAGCGAGGACGACATCGTCGGGATCGTGTATCTGAAGGACCTCGTCCGCAAGACGCACATCAGCCGCGACGCCGAGTCCGAGCAGGTGTCCACGACCATGCGCCCGGCGTTCTTCGTGCCCGACACCAAGAACGCCGGCGACCTGCTGCGCGAGATGCAGAAGGAACGCAACCACGTCGCCGTCGTCATCGACGAGTACGGCGGCACGGCCGGCATCGTCACCATCGAGGACATCCTCGAGGAGATCGTCGGCGAGATCACCGACGAGTACGACCGTGAACTGCCGCCGGTCGAGGAGCTCGGCAAGGACCGCTTCCGCGTCACGGCCCGCCTCGACATCGGCGACCTGGGCGAGCTGTACGGCCTCGAGGAGTACGACGACGAGGACGTCGAGACGGTCGGCGGCCTGCTGGCCAAGGCGCTGGGCCGCGTCCCCATCGCGGGTGCCTCGTCCGTCGTGGACCTGCCCGACGGCCGGGAGCTGCGCCTGACCGCGGAGGCCGCCGCCGGGCGCCGGAACAAGATCGTGACAGTGCTCGCGGAGCCGGCGGGCCGGCCGGACCCGCCGGAGGAGGAGAAGCCGGAATGACCCCGCAGGACCTGCGCGCGTTCTGCCTGTCCTTCAACGCGGCGGTGGAGGACTTCCCGTTCAGTCCGGAGATCTCGGTCTTCAAGGTGCAGGGCAAGCTGTTCGCCCTGTCGCACCTCGACGCGCGCCCGCTGAAGGCCAACCTCAAGTGCGACCCGGAGGAGGCGATCCGCCTGCGCCGCGAGCACGAGGGGCTGATCGTGCCGGGCTGGCACATGAACAAGCGGCACTGGAACACGGTCACCGTCGACGGCGACCTCCCGGACCGGCTGGTCAGGGAGCTCATCGAGGACTCGTACGACCTGGTCGTCGCGGGCCTGCCCCGAGCGGACCGCCTCCGCCTCGACCGCTCCTGACGCTTCCGTATGCTCGGATCATGACCGACAGCAGCGCGCTCGACCCCGAGGACCGCAAGATCGTCACCCTGGCCCGTTCCGCGCGGGCCCGCAACGGCGTGCCCGAGGGCGCGGCCGTACGGGACGAGACCGGACGCACCTATGTCGCGGGCACCGTGGCCCTCGACTCCCTGAAACTCAGTGCCCTGCAGACGGCGGTGGCGATGGCGGTGGCCTCGGGCGCGACGTCCCTGGAGGCGGCGGCGGTCGTGACCGAGGCGGAGACCGCGTCCGCGGAGGACCGGGCGGCGGTACGGGATCTCGGCAACGCCGGGACGCCGGTACTGGTGGCCGGGCCCGACGGGACGGTCCGCGTCACCCTGACCGCCGGCTGAACATCGGTGTAACCGCCGGTAATTAGGCCAGTTTTCAACCTTGCCGCCCCCTGCCTCACGCGCATCAATGGAACCGTAAATTCCGACGGACCGTCAGGTTCGGCTCTCGCGCAGCGTGTCCGCACCCACCTGCCGAGCGGTCCCCCCACACGGAAACGGAGCCGGAATCCCATGAGATGCAAGCGAATCGGAGCAGGTGCCGCACTGGCGGCCGGGGCCCTCGCGGTCACCGGGCTCGCCTTCGCCCCCGCAGCCCTCGCCGTCACCCCCCAGACAGCGACGATCAGCGCGGACTGCGGCACCTTCGGCAGTGGCGAGGCCACCCTCACGGCCACGCAGGACGGCACCGCCGCCACCCTCACCGTCAAGTCCGCCGCGATCACGGCGCCCATCGCGCTGGGAGAGGACTCGATCTCGTCCACCCTCACCCTGGTGAAGAGCGGCGGCGGCACCGTCGACTTCACCGGCACGGAGAACCCGGCGATGGCCGCCGGCGCGCCCGTCGAGGTCGGTCCCCTCAGCGGCACCGTGGCCTCCGGCGACAGCCTGGAGGCCTTCGGCGGCTCGCTGAGGATGACCGTCTTCGGTATCACCATCACCTGCACGGCGACCGGGCCGCAGTCACCGGGCCCGTTCGTGTTCGACTGAGAACGAAGGCGGCGCGGCCCCGGTGTCAGAGCGCGTCGGGGCCGCGCTCGCCCGTCCGCACCCGCACGACCGTGTCGACGGGCAGCGCCCACACCTTGCCGTCGCCGATCTTGCCGGTGTGCGCGGCCTTCACGACCGCGTCGATGACGGCCTCGGCGTCCGCGTCCTCCACGACGACCTCGATCCGGACCTTGGGCACGAGGTCGACCTGGTACTCGGCGCCGCGGTACACCTCGGTGTGGCCGCGCTGCCGGCCGTAGCCGCTGGCCTCGCTGACGGTCAGGCCGTGCACTCCGAGGTCCCGCAGGGCGTTCTTGACCTCGTCGAGTCGGAACGGCTTGACGATCGCGGTGATGAGCTTCATGCCTGGGTGGTGACCTTCTGCGCGGGGGAGACGACGGAGGAGGAGACCGGGGCGCCGTGGCCCAGGACCCCGTGATCGTAGGCCGTCTCGGCGTGCACCGTAAGGTCCAGACCGGTCTGCTCCTGCTCCTCACTGGCGCGCAGGCCCATCGTGGCGTCGATCAGCCTGCCGATGCCGTACGTCACGCCGAACGCGTACACCGCCACCACGACCACGGCGAGCAGCTGCTTGCCGAGCTGGCCGAGGCCGCCGCCGTACAGGAGGCCCTCGGCGCCGCCGGTCATCGACTCGACGGCGAAGACGCCGATGAGGAGCGTGCCGATGACCCCGCCGACCAGGTGGACACCGACGACGTCCAGGGAGTCGTCGTAGTTCAGCTTGAACTTCCAGCTGACGGCGTACGAGCAGACGACGCCGGCGGCGAGGCCGACGACCAGGGCGCCGAGCAGCGAGACGGATCCGCAGGACGGGGTGATGGCGACCAGGCCCGCGACCGCGCCGGACGCGGCGCCGAGGGTCGTGGGGTGGCCGTCGCGCTTCTGCTCCACGAAGAGCCAGCCGAGCAGGCCGGTGCAGCCCGCGGCGAGGGTGTTGAGGAACGCGGCGGCCGCGAGACCGTTGGCGCCGAGCGCGGAGCCGGCGTTGAAGCCGAACCAGCCGAACCAGAGCAGACCGGCGCCCAGCATCACCATGGGCAGGTTGTGCGGGCGCATGGCGTCCTTCTTGAAGCCCATGCGCGGGCCCAGGACCAGGCACAATGCCAGCCCAGAGGCGCCGGAGACGATCTCCACGGGCAGCCCGCCGGCGAAGTCCAGGGCCCCCAGCCTCTCCAGGATCCAGCCGCCCGGGCCCCACACCCAGTGCGCGACCGGGACGTATACGAGCAGCGCCCACACCGGCACGAAGACCAGCCACGCCCCGAACTTCGCCCGGTCGGCGACCGCGCCGCTGACCAGCGCGGCCGTGACGATCGCGAAGGTGAGCTGGAAGGTGGCGAAGAGGAGGGTGGGGACCGTGCCCTGGACGCTGTCCGGGCCGAGGCCGCTCATCCCGGCGTGGTCGAGGCCGCCGATGAGACCCCCGGCCGCGTCCTCGCCGAAGGCCAGGGAGTAGCCGGCGGCCAGCCACACCACCGTGACGAGGGCGATCGACACGAAGCTCATCATCAGCATGTTGAGCACGCTCTTCGTGCGGACCATGCCGCCGTAGAACAGGGCCAGGCCCGGGGTCATCAGCAGGACGAGGGCGGTGGCGGCGAGCAGCCAGGCGGTGTCGCCGGTGTCGGCGGTTGCGGCGGCCAGAGGCACGGTGTCTCCAACGGGTGGGGGCTCCGGGGGCTCGTCAGAGGTTCACCGGCCCGCGTTTCCGGTCGCGTACGGGTGTGTTTCCGTGACGTTTCGTTGCGTAAGGGTTTCCGGAAGCTCACGAGGCACGTCCGGTGCAGGAGGGCTTCGTGGATCAGGGACAATGGGCGCCATGAGCGTTCGTACCCAGTCATCCGAAGAGCCGGCCGGAGCTGTCCACAGGGCCGGCTTCGCCTGCTTCGTGGGCCGTCCCAACGCGGGCAAGTCCACCCTCACGAATGCTCTGGTCGGCCAGAAGGTGGCGATCACGGCGAACCAGCCGCAGACGACGCGGCACACCGTGCGGGGCATCGTGCACCGCCCGGACGCCCAGCTGATCCTGGTCGACACCCCGGGGCTGCACAAGCCGCGCACGCTGCTGGGTGAGCGGCTCAACGACGTCGTGCGCACGACGTGGGCCGAGGTCGACGTGATCGGCTTCTGTCTGCCGGCGAACGAGAAGCTCGGTCCCGGTGACCGCTTCATCGCGAAGGAGCTGGCGTCCATCAAGAAGACGCCCAAGATCGCGATCGTCACCAAGACCGACCTCGTGGACAGCAAGGTGCTCGCCGAGCAGCTGATCGCCATCGATCAGCTCGGCAAGGAGCTGGGCTTCGAGTGGGCCGAGATCGTGCCGGTCTCGGCCGTCGCCGACAAGCAGGTGGGCCTGCTGGCCGATCTGCTCGTCCCGCTCCTCCCGGAGGGCCCCGCCCTCTACCCCGAGGGCGACCTGACCGACGAGCCCGAGCAGGTCATGATCGCGGAGCTGATCCGCGAGGCCGCGCTGGAGGGCGTCCGTGACGAACTGCCGCACTCCATCGCGGTCGTCGTCGAGGAGATGCTGCCGCGCGAGGACCGCCCCGCCGACAAGCCCCTCCTCGACATCCACGCCTTCGTCTACATCGAGCGCCCCAGCCAGAAGGGCATCATCATCGGCCCCAAGGGCAAGCGCCTGAAGGAGGTCGGCATCAAGTCCCGCAAGCAGATCGAGGCACTGCTGGGCACACCGGTCTTCCTGGACCTGCACGTGAAGGTCGCCAAGGACTGGCAGCGGGATCCGCGGCAGTTGCGCAAGCTGGGGTTCTGAGGTCCCTCAGCGCGTCACAGCGGCCTTCCGAGGCTCGCCCACACCGCGTTGCCGCCCGTGAGGGTCGAGCGGGTGATGCCCCAGCTGTCGGCTATCTCCCGTACGAGCAGCAGGCCGCGGCCGTTCTCGTCGTCGGGGCCGGGGCAGCGGTCGGGGATGCCGCGGCCCGTGAGGTCGCCGTCGTGGACCTCCAGCCGGAAGCGCGCGTCCGCCATCCGCTGCACACCGCACAGGATCCGTTCGCTGAGGGTGTGCAGCACGGCGTTGGTCACGAGCTCGGACACGAGCAGCACGGCGTTCGCGCACACGTCCTCGGGTATCTGCCACGAGGCCAGCCGCGCGCGCATGGCGTGACGGGCGACTCTGACACTCGTCCGCTGCGGCGGCAGCTCCAGCCAGTCGGTGCGGTCCGGGCGCACCGCGTCCGGGAACCGGGGGGTGGATGTCGTGTGGGGGGACACGGCGATCGCCTTCCGTGGGGGGTGGGCGCAGTCAAGGAAGGGGCGAGCGGGCAACGGGCGGCCGGATGGGGGGTTGGTGCTTCCGGAACCCTGGTCACACAAGTAACTATGCTCGCAGAGCAGTTCACGCTGCAACCATCTCCCTGATAATTTCAGAAGGACGGTATCGCCCGGGCCGAGCGATCTGGTGAAACGCTCAAGTCCCCGCAGAGTCAGCGGCGATGACGACCCCTCAGGAGGCACGGCGTGAACGACGCGCGATCAGGCACCGGCGCCGGCGCCCCCACCGTGCTGCGCATGATCCTGGGCCGCCGGCTCCAGGAGGCCCGGCAGGGCGCGGGCCTGTCCCTCGACGACGCGGCCAAGGCCCTGCGCGTCACTCCGCTGACCGTCCGCCGCCTGGAGAAGGCCGAGGTCGGCCTGAAGATCCTCTACGTCGAGAAGCTGCTGGAGACCTACGGGGCGGGCCGGCAGGAGATCGACGAGTTCGTCACCCTGGCCGAGCGCGCCAACGCGCCCGGCTGGTGGCACCCGTACCGCGACGTGATGCCGTCCTGGTTCACGGCCTACGTGAGCCTGGAGACCGGCGCGAGAACGCTGCGCACCTATGAGCCGCAGTACGTCACGGGCCTGCTCCAGACGCCCGGGTACGCGCGGGCCGTGCTCGGCGGCGGCTTCCCGAACGACGGCGACGACGACCTCGACCGGCGCGTGGAGCTGCGGCTGCGCCGCCAGAGCCTGCTCACGCGGCAGGACGCGCCCACGCTGTGGGTGGTGATGGAGGAGGCCGTGCTGCACCGGGTGGTCGGCGGCCCCGAGGTGATGCGGGAGCAGATCGACCGGCTCCTGGAGGCGTCCGAACTGGAGCACGTCAGCGTCGACATCGTGCCGTTCGGCGCGGGCGCCCACGTCGGGGCGTGCGCGCCGTTCACCTACTTCCGGTTCGAGGAGCGGGAGCTGCCCGACATCGTCTACAGCGAACTCCTCTCCGCCTCCGTCTACCTCGACCAGCGAGCGGACGTCGTGGCCCATCTGGAGGCGCACAACCGGCTGTCGCTGAAGACCTCGTCCGCGGACAGCAAGGCGCTGTTGAACCGCATGCGGAAGGAGTACTCATGACCGTCACCGAGGGTGCGGTGTACAACGGGATGCCCGCGTCGGACCTCGGCGAGCAGGGCTGGGAACGTCCGTGGAGCGGCCCCAACGGGGGCCAGTGCGTGGAGACGAAGCAGCTCGCCGACGGCCGCGTCGCCGTGCGCCAGTCGGCCGATCCCGCCGGCCCCGCACTGATCTACACGCCCGAGGAGATCACCGCGTTCGTCACGGGGGTCAAGCAGGGCCTGGCCGACCACCTGACGGCCCGCTGAACCCCCACCGGACCGACTCGCACCACCACCCCCCACCGAGAGGCACCCCCCCATGAGCACCTCGCAGGCCGCGCGGGACATCGACACCAGCAGGCCGCATTCTGCCCGCATGTACGACTACTACCTCGGCGGCAAGGACCACTTCGACGTCGACAAGCAGGCGGCCGAGCGGGTCGCCGAGGCCTACCCCGCCATCTTCGTGTGCGCCCGCGAGAACCGGGCCTTCATGCACCGCGCCACCCGGGTCCTCGCCCGTGAGCACGGCATCCGCCAGTGGCTGGACATAGGCACCGGCATCCCCACCGAGCCCAACCTGCACCAGGTCGCCCAGTCGGTGGTGCCCGACGCCCGGGTGGTCTACGCCGACAACGACCCGCTGGTCCTCAAGTACGCCGAGCGCCTGATGCGCAGCTCGCCCGAGGGCCGCACCACGTACATCGAGGCGGACGTCAACGACCCGCAGTCGCTGCTGAACGCGCCCGAGCTGGCCGAGATCCTGGACCTGGACCGCCCGGTCGCGCTGTCCCTCAACGCCCTGATGCACTTCGTCACGGACGCCCAGGACCCCTACGGCATCGTGCGCCGCCTGCTGGACGTGCTGCCCTCGGGCAGCGCCCTGGCGCTGAGCCACTGCACACCCGACTTCGACCCCGGGACCTGGCAGAAGGTCACCGACATCTACACCTCGGCCGGCACGCCGGTGCGGTTCCGCTCCCGGGAGGACGTCGCCCGCTTCTTCGACGGTCTGGACCTGCTGGAGCCGGGCGTCACGGTCGGCCACCGCTGGCGCCCGGACGCCGCCGGGGGCGACGCCCCGACGGACGCCGAGGTCAGCCTGTGGACCGGGGTGGGCATCAAGCCGTAGGACGCTGCGCCCTCAGCAGCTCCCGGTACCAGTGGTACGACGCCTTCGGGGTCCGCTCCTGGGTGGCGAAGTCGACGTGGACCAGGCCGAAGCGGCGTGCGTAGCCCTCCGCCCACTCGAAGTTGTCGAGCAGGGACCACACGAAGTAGCCGCGCACGTCGACGCCCGCCGCCATGGCCCGGTGCAGGGCCCGGACGTGGCCGTCCAGGTAGGCGACCCGGTCCTGGTCGTCGACGCCCGGGTACGCGCAGCCGTTCTCGGTGATGACGACGGGCGGGAGCCGGTCGCCGTAGTGGTCGCGGAAGGCGGTGAGGAGTTCGGTGAGGCCCTCGGGGACGACCGGCCAGCCGAAGTCCGTGACCGGGTGGCCCTCGATCTTCCGGACGGAGAAGGGCAGTTCGGCGGGCATGGTGACTCCGCCGAAATCGATCTCCGTACCCTGCGGGGCACCGACCCTGGTCGGGGCGTAGTAGTTGATCCCGTACCAGTCGAGCGGCTCGGCGATCACCTTCAGGTCTGCCTCGACGTCCCCGGGCATCAGCTCGCCGATGCCGTCCGGGTACCGGCCCAGCAGCAGCGGGTCGGCGAACAGCAGGTTCAGCAGCAGGTCGTAGAAGTCCGCCGCCTCCACGTCCGCCGCCTCGGTCGACGCCGCCCAGGTCGGGCCGTGCGAGTTGGCGACGCCGATGTCCGTGGCGCCCGAGGCGCGCAGGGCCCGTACGGCCAGGCCGTGGGCGAGCAACTGGTGGTGGGCGGCCGGCAGCGCGTCGAACAGCAGCCGCTTCCCCGGTGCGTGCACACCCAGGGCGTGGCCCAGCAGGGTGTGCTCGGCGGGCTCGTTCAGGGTGATCCACTTCGTCACACGGTCGCCCAGGCGGTCGGCCACGAGAGCCACGTACTCGGCGAAGCGCTCGGCGGTGTCCCGCTCCAGCCAGTCCAGGTCGGCCGGCAGGTCCCAGTGGAACAGCGTCGGCACCGGGCGGACGCCCGCCGCGCACAGGTCGTCCACCAGCCGGTCGTAGAAGTCCAGGCCCTTCCCGGAGCGCACCCGCGGCCAGGAGACCGAGAAGCGGTAGGCGTTCACGCCCAGGCCGGCCAGGAGTGCCACGTCCTCGCGGTGGCGGTGGACGTGGTCGCAGGCCACCGCCGCCGTCGAGCCGTCCTTCACCCGCCCCGGCGTGGCCGTGAAGGTGTCCCACACGGACGGCTCGCGCTCGTCCGCGGCGCCTTCGATCTGGTGCGCGGACGTCGAGACGCCCCAGAGGAAGCCGGCCGGGAAGCGGGGGATCGGGTTGCCTGCGTCAGTCGCCATGCGCTGGATCATCCGTACCGGCGGTAACGGAAGTCAACGGCCGGGCGGGAGCAGCTGTTACGCCCCTTCCTTCAGGACCCGCGAGATCAGCTTCCGCTGTTCCTCCGTCAGCCGGGGATCCGCGCAGTACACGGTCTTCCCGTCCACCGTGAGCTGGTAGCTGAACCCGTCCGGCACCCCGACCGGCGGCGTGCTCCGGCCGGCGGCGACCGCCCGCTCGGCCAGTGCGTGCCACTCGGGGGCATCGGGCCGGCCCGAGGTGTCCACCTCGGCATGCCGCTCGATGCCGGCGAACCCGCCCGTGCGCCTCACCTGAATCCGCATGGCACCTGTCTAGTACGGAACTACAGGGTCCGCACCCCGACCTGTTCCCACGCCTTCGACACGGCGTCCAGCTCCTCCCCGTCGCCGAACCGCTCCCGGGCGGCCTTGACGGTGAGCGTGGCGAAGTCGACGAACATCGCCTGCTGTGCGAGCTCACCGCCGGTCAGCACGTCGTACCAGACCTGTCCCGCGCGCTCCCAGGCGTGGCCGCCGAGGGCCGTGGCCGCGAGGTAGAAGGCGTGGTTCGGGATGCCCGAGTTGATGTGGACACCGCCGTTGTCGCGGCCGGTGCGCACGAAGTCGTCCATCGTCGCGGGCTGCGGGTCCTTGCCGAGGACGTCGTCGTCGTACGCCGTGCCCGGCTCCTTCATGGAGCGCAGCGCCGTGCCCGTCACCCTCGGGGCGAGCAGGCCCGCGCCGATCAGCCAGTCGGCCTCGGCGGCGGTCTGGCCGAGCGTGTACTGCTTGATCAGGGCGCCGAAGACGTCCGACAGGGACTCGTTGAGCGCGCCCGGCTGGCCGAAGTAGGTGAGGTTGGCCGTGTACTGCGTGACGCCGTGCGCGAGTTCGTGGCCGATGACGTCGATCGGGATGGTGAAGTCGAGGAAGATCTCGCCGTCTCCGTCGCCGAAGACCATCTGCTCGCCGTTCCAGAACGCGTTGTTGTAGTCACGGTCGTAATGCACGGTCGCGTTCAGCGGCAGGCCGCTGCCGTCGATGGAGTCGCGTCGGTACGCCCGCAGGAACAGCTCGAAGGTGGCGCCGAGACCCGCGTAGGCACGGTTGACGGTGGCGTCCTTGCCGGGCTTGTCGCCCTCGCCGCGGACCTTGTGGCCGGGCAGGCCGGTGCCGTGCCGGGCGTCGTGGATGGTGCGCTG
This sequence comes from Streptomyces flavovariabilis, assembly GCF_000725785.1. Taxonomy (NCBI): domain Bacteria; kingdom Bacillati; phylum Actinomycetota; class Actinomycetes; order Kitasatosporales; family Streptomycetaceae; genus Streptomyces; species Streptomyces flavovariabilis. The sequence continues at coordinate 419,208 of NZ_JNXD01000001.1, forward strand.
CGGCTTGCCGTCGGCGGCCGCGGTGACGGCGGTCGCGCCGATGACCGTGGTGAGGCGGCGCTGGGTGCGCTCGTAGGCGTCGCGCTGCAGGGTGCGGCGGGCGGGACCGGCGAGCGCGGGGTCCTCGGCCTGGGCGAGCTTGTCGAGGACATGAGGCGGAACGATGGTGCAGAAGACGGGCTCGAAGCCCCCGTGAGTCGTCATGCCCGGCACCCTTGCACTGCGTGACGATACTGTCACTAGTCGCCACCATGATTGGTGAAATACCGGGACAACGACCCTCACGCTCCGTGGTGAAGTGGTATAGCGCACTTTTTGTCCCGTATGTTCGCCGGGTCCCGCATACTGATACGACCCCACGCGCCGGGGAGAGGCTCGGCTAGCATGCTGCGCATCATGCGTTTCGGGCTGCTTCTCCTTAGCTGCCGCGGCGAGGGCCTGTAGTCGAGGCCGACTCCCTCCCCGCGGAGCTTGGTGCTGCGTCGTCGGCCGTCCTACCGGACACCCTCTGAGGAGCCCCCGCATCATGGCGAACCGCCAGCAGCCCAGTTCCATGCCGATCCACAAGTACGGCCGCTACGAGCAGGTCGACATCCCGGGCCGCACCTGGCCGGAGCAGCGCATCACCACCGCCCCCCGCTGGCTCTCCACCGACCTGCGTGACGGCAACCAGGCCCTGATCGACCCCATGTCGCCGGCCCGTAAGCGCGCCATGTTCGACCTGCTGGTCAAGATGGGCTACAAGGAGATCGAGGTCGGCTTCCCGGCCTCCGGCCAGACCGACTTCGACTTCGTGCGCTCCATCATCGAGGAGCCCGGGGCCATCCCCGACGACGTCACCATCTCCGTACTGACCCAGGCCCGCGAGGACCTGATCGAGCGCACGGTGGAGTCCCTGAAGGGCGCCAAGCGCGCCACGGTCCACCTGTACAACGCCACCGCCCCGGTCTTCCGCCGGGTCGTCTTCCGCGGGTCCAGGGACGACATCAAGCAGATCGCCGTCGACGGCACGCGGCTGGTCATGGAGTACGCCGAGAAGCTGCTGGGCCCCGAGACCGAGTTCGGCTACCAGTACAGCCCCGAGATCTTCACCGACACCGAGCTGGACTTCGCGCTGGAGGTCTGCGAGGCGGTCATGGACGTCTGGCAGCCCGGCCCGGGCCGCGAGATCATCCTGAACCTGCCCGCCACCGTCGAGCGTTCCACGCCCTCCACGCACGCCGACCGCTTCGAGTGGATGGGCCGCAACCTCTCCCGCCGCGAGCACGTCTGCCTGTCGATCCACCCGCACAACGACCGCGGCACCGCCGTCGCCGCCGCCGAGCTGGCCCTGATGGCCGGCGCCGACCGCGTCGAGGGCTGCCTGTTCGGCCAGGGCGAGCGCACCGGCAACGTCGACCTGGTCACCCTGGGCATGAACCTGTTCTCGCAGGGCGTCGACCCGCAGATCGACTTCTCCGACATCGACGAGATCCGTCGCACGTGGGAGTACTGCAACCAGATGGAGGTCCACCCGCGCCACCCGTACGTGGGCGACCTGGTCTACACGTCCTTCTCCGGCTCCCACCAGGACGCCATCAAGAAGGGCTTCGACGCCATGGAGGCCGACGCGGCCGCCAAGGGCGTCACCGTCGACGACATCGAGTGGGCCGTCCCCTACCTGCCGATCGACCCCAAGGACGTCGGCCGCTCCTACGAGGCGGTCATCCGGGTCAACTCGCAGTCCGGCAAGGGCGGCATCGCCTACGTCCTGAAGAACGACCACAAGCTGGAACTGCCGCGCCGGATGCAGATCGAGTTCTCCAGGCTCATCCAGGCGAAGACGGACGCCGAGGGCGGCGAGGTCACGCCGAAGGACATCTGGGCGGTCTTCCAGGACGAGTACCTGCCCAACCCGGAGAACCCGTGGGGCCGGATCCAGGTCAAGAACAACCAGTCGACGACCGACACCGACGGCGTGGACACGCTGAAGGTGGAGGCCACGCTGGACGGCCAGGACACCGTTCTGACCGGTTCGGGCAACGGTCCGATCTCGGCCTTCTTCGACGCCCTGCAGTCCGTCGGCATCGACGTACGCCTGCTGGACTACCAGGAGCACACGATGAGCGAGGGCGCCTCCGCGCAGGCCGCCTCCTACATCGAATGCGCGATCGGCGACAAGGTCCTGTGGGGGATCGGAATCGACGCCAACACCACGCGGGCCTCGCTGAAGGCGGTCGTCTCGGCCGTCAACCGCGCGGCTCGCTGACCAGCCGTACGGGTCCGCGGCCACCGGCCGCTCACCAACGCGGCAGGGGCTCCGTCCGCCGATGTCCGGCGGGTGGAGCCCCGTCGTATACCGGCCATTCCCTGTGGAGGTCACGGAAAGGTCTCCTCCGGGGTGCTGACTCCTCGTCGCTGATGTGGCTAACATCACGCAAGCACGGCGACGTTGCCGTGGCGTGACGGAGGTGCGACGTGCTGCCAGGACGGGGACGAAACGGCCATGCCGCCAGGCTTTCTCGCATCCTGGGCACCCGCACCGCGTGGACGGCCGCCGGTGACGGGGAGTTCTTCTGCCCCGGCTGCGGCGGCGACCGCAACTACCAGCGGCTGACCGGACAGCGCCGCTTCACCCTGCTCGGCCTGCCCGTGCTGCCCCGCGGCGAGACCGGCCCGGTCGTGGAGTGCGCGGCCTGCCGCCGCCACTTCGGCACCGACGTCCTCGACCATCCGACCACCACCCGCTTCTCCGCGATGCTCCGCGACGCCGTGCACACCGTCGCGCTCGCCGTGCTGGCGGCGGGCGGCGCCGGGTCCCGTACGGCACTGGAGGCCGCCGTCCTCGCCGTGCGCGCGGCCGGCTTCGACGACTGCACCGAGGAGCAGCTGGCCGCCCTCGTCGAGGCGCTGGAGGCGGACACCGGCCGGATCTCCGGCGAACCCTGCGGTGCGGGGCTGGCCATAGAACTGCACGAGGCACTGGACCCGCTCGCCCCGCACCTCGCGACCGCCGGCCGCGAGTCGATCCTGCTCCAGGGCGCCCGCATCGCCCTTGCGGACGGGCCCTACACCCCGGCCGAGCGCGATGTGCTGGCGACCGTGGGGGCAGCGCTCACGATCTGCTCCGACGACGTCACCCGGCTGCTGGCAGCGGCGGCCCGCACGCCTTCGTAGCGCACGCCCGCGTTACTCCCCGGGGAGTAGGAGCGCGGCCGGGACCGCCCCCCGCAGTAACCCTCGAATCGACCTCACGCCCGACGAAACGGCCCCCGCCCCACGGGAGTCTGGAGACCGATCCCAGACACCCGACCGGAGGGAGCCGTACACATGGCGGCCGTAAGGACGCGCACCGGGCGGAAGCGGGCCGTGCCCTGGGTGGTGGTCGGGCTGTGGCTCGCCGCGCTCGTGCTGGTCGGGCCGCTCGCCGGGAAGTTCGCCGACGTCCAGCAGAACCGGGCGGTCGACTACCTGCCCGACAGCGCCGACTCGACCCAGGTGGCGAGGATCCAGGACCGGCTGCCCGGCGGGGAGTCGACCGACCTGGTGCTCGTCTACCACCGGGACGGCGGGCTGACCGACGCCGACCGGCGCACCGCCGCCGAGCAGATCGCCGAGGTGAGCGGCGCCTACGACCTGACGGGGGAGCCGCGGGGCATCCCCTCGAAGGACGGCTCCACCCTGATGTACCCGGTCACCAGCACCCAGCCCGGCCAGGACGAGAAGGCCCGGGAGGCCTTCGTCGACGAGGTGCGGGACATCGCCGACGGCGACGGCGGGCTGAGCGTCGAGGTCGGCGGGCCCGGCGCGCTGAACACCGACATGGACAAGGTGTTCGGGACGCTCGACGCCACGCTGTTGCTCGCCACGCTCGCCGTCGTCACCGTGCTGCTCATCCTCATCTACCGCAGCCCCTTCCTGTGGCTGGTGCCGCTCGCCGTGGCGGGGGTCGCCGCCACCGTGTCGATGGCCGCCGGATACGGGCTGCACGAGCTGTTCGACGTCACCGTCACCGGGCAGAGCGGCGGCGTGATGACCGTGCTGGTTCTCGGCGCCGGCACCGACTACGCGCTGCTCCTCATCGCCCGCTACCGCGAGGAACTGCGGCGTCACGAGCGGCCGTACGACGCCATGCGCGCCGCCCTGCGCGGCTGCGGGCCGGCGATCCTCGCCTCCTCGGGGACGGTCGCGGCCGGGCTGCTGTGCCTGCTCGCCGCCGACCTCAACAGCAGCAGGGGCATGGGCCCGGTCGGCACGATCGGGGTGCTCGCCGCGCTGGTCGCCATGACGACCCTGCTGCCGGCCGTCCTGGTGCTGCTGGGACGGCGGATCTTCTGGCCGCTGATCCCGGCCTTCGGGAGTGAGCCGAAGGCCCGGCGGTCGCTGTTCGCCGCGATGGGCACCTCGGCGACGCGGCGGCCCGTCACCGTGCTCGTGGGCGGTGCCGCGCTGCTCGGTGCGCTCGCGCTCGGCACGCTGAATCTGTCCGGGAGCATCAAGCAGGAGGACTCCTTCACCGAGCGGCCCGAGTCGATCACCGCGATGCAGACGCTGGCGCGGGAGTATCCCGAGCGCAGCAGCCGGCCCGTGACGGTGATCGTGCCCGAAAAACAGGCCGAGGCGGCGGCCGGCAGGGCCCGTACGACCGAGGGCGTCGCCGAGGTGGCGGCCGGCCGCAGCGGCGCGGGCTGGACCGAGATCGCCGTCTTCACCACCGCGGCCCCCGAGACCCCGGCCGAGACCCGGACCATCGAGACGCTGCGGGCCGGGCTCGATCCCCAGGGCGCGTACGTCGGCGGACCCAGTGCGCAGCAGATGGATCTGGCCGAGAGCGAGTCGCGGGACCGGAAGGTGATCGTGCCGCTGGTGCTGGGGGCCGTGTTCGTCATCCTGGTCGGGCTGTTGCGCAGCCTCGTCGCGCCGTTGCTGCTGCTGGCGGCGGTGGTGGCGGTCTGGGGCGCCGCTCTCGGTATCGGCGGGCTGGTGTTCGAGCCGGTGTTCGGGTTCGCCGGGAACGATCCCGGGCTAGGGCTGCTGTCCTTCGTGTTCCTGGTCGCCCTCGGCGTCGACTACGGCATCTTCCTGATGCACCGGATGCGGGAGGAGTCCGTGCGCGGGGCCGAGCCGGAGGCCGCGGCGCTCACCGCGCTGCGGACGACCGGAGGGGTCATCGCCTCGGCGGGCGTGGTGCTCGCGGCGACGTTCGCGGTGCTGACCACGCTGCCGATGGTCGGGCTGGTCGAGCTCGGGTTCGTGATCGCGGTAGGGGTGCTGCTGGACACGTTCCTGGTGCGTACGTATCTGGTGACCACGGCGAGCGTGCTGCTCAAGCGGCGGATGTGGTGGCCCGGGAGGCTCTCCCGCGCACCGGAGCGGACGGCCCCGCCGGAGGAACGCAAGCCCGTGGCCGCGAACGCCCCCTGACCGACCGACGGCGCCCCTCCTCTCCCGGAGGGGCGCCTTTCTGGCCGAGGATGTTGCCCGTGCAGGCACCCACCACAGCATCGAACACCTGGTCGCGGCACGCCGAGCGGTACATGGCCGCGGTCAACCGGGACCCCTTGACCGCCCCGCATGCGCTCCGCAACGACGCGCTGCTCGCCGTTCTGGCGGCCGCGCTCGCCGTCGCGCTCGCGCTGCTCGTCGACGACGGCCACAGGCCCGACGCGCTCGGCTGGGCCCTGCTGCTCGTCTCTCACGTGCCGCTGGTGTGGCGCCGCCGCCGTCCGGTGCTCGTCCTGCTCGCCGTGGTGGCGTGCGTCTTCCCCTACCACTTCCTCGGCTACGCGCACACCGCGGGCACCCAGGCCGCGTACGTCGCCCTCTACACCGTCGCCGTCACCGGCCGGGCGCTGCGCACCGTGCTGGTCGGCATCGGCGTCATCACCCTGTCGGTGGGCGTGATGCTCACCGTCAGCGCCCACGAGGCGCTCGGACTGCTGAAGGCGTCCGGCTGGGTCGTCGCCGTGCTGTTCCTCGGCGTCGACGTGCGCTTCTACCGCCGGTACGTCACCTCGATCGTGGAACGCGCCGAACGGGCCGAACGCACCCGTGAGGAGGAGGCACGGCGGCGGGTCGCCGAGGAGCGGCTGCGGATCGCCCGGGACCTGCACGATCTGCTCGCCCACACCATCACCCTCATCGGCGTGCAGACCTCCGTCGCCGCCCATGTGCTGTCCGCCGACCCGGAGCGGCTCGACCGGAAGACGGTGGCCAAGGCCCTCGACGACATCGCGGAGACCTGCCGCAGCGCCCGCGGCGAACTCCGTACGACCCTGGAGGTGCTGCGCGAGGACGGCCCCCCGGAGGCCCGCGGCCCGCTGCCCGGCCTCGACGGGCTGCCCGACCTGGCCCGGGCCGCCCGGCTGGCCGGCGCCCGGGTCGAGCAGACCGTACGGATACGGCAGGCACCGCCCGCCGTCGGCGCCGCCGCCTACCGCATCGTGCAGGAGGCCCTGACGAACGCGGTACGGCACGCCGGACCCGAACCGGCCGTCCACGTCGAACTGGACGAGCGGCAGGGCGCCCTGCACCTGTCGGTCCGCGACGACGGCACCGGACCCGCCCCGGGCGGCACCCCGGGCTTCGGACTCGTCGGGATGCGGGAGCGGGCCCGCAGCGTCGGTGGCACACTCGACGCCGGACCGCGCACCGGGGGCGGATTCGTGGTGACCGCGGTTCTGCCGCTGACCACGACGGGGGAGAGGAACGGATGACCATCCGAGTGCTGCTCGCGGACGACCAGACCCTGGTACGGGAGGCGTTCGCGATGCTCGTGGAGTCGGCCCGGGACATGGAGGTCGTCGGTCAGGCCGCCACCGGCCGGCAGGCCGTCGAGCTGGCCCGCGGCGCCCGCGCCGACCTCGTGGTGATGGACATCCGCATGCCCGACCTGGACGGCATCGAGGCGACCCGGCTCATCGCCGCCGACGAGAATCTCGCGGGCGTACGGGTGCTCGTCCTCACCACGTACGACACGGACGAGAACATCGTCGACGCCCTGCGGGCCGGCGCCTCCGGCTTCCTGGTGAAGGACACCAGGCCGGCCGAACTCCTCGACGCCATCCGCACGGTCGCCGCCGGGGAGTCCCTGCTGTCGCCCGGCCCCACGGCACGGCTGATCGAACGGTTCCTGCGCAGCCCCTCCGCACCGGAGACCGGCGGACCCGAGTGCCTGTCCGGCCGGGAGCGGGAGGTGCTCGCGCTGGTGGCGCGCGGCCTCAACAACACGGAGATCGCCGACGCGTTGCGCCTGAGCCCGCTCACCGCGAAGACCCATGTCAGCCGCATCATGGGCAAGCTGGGGGCCCGGGACCGGGCGCAGCTGGTCATCGTCGCGTACGAGTCCGGAATGGTGACGCCGGGGAGCGTCTGACGGACCGGCACCAGACGCCTCGTTCAGAGCAGTCCGGCCGCCGCGAGGTACTTGCCGACCTGCTCCACCTCGTCCGGTGACAGCGGGATCTGCGGCTCCGCCGTCGCCGGACAGTCGATCACGCCGCGCAGGTGCAGCGCGGTCTTGAAGGCGCCGATCGCCGAGGAGTTCGGGCCCATCCGGGCCGGGTCGCCGACGCTCACCATGCCGAACAGGGCGCACAGACGCTCCTGTTCGATGCGGGCCTCGTCCCAGTCCCCGGCCCGGCACAGGCCGTCCAGGCGGACGTAGCCGTGCGGGTCGACGTTGCCGAGGCCGGGCACCGCACCGTCCGCGCCGATCGCGAGGGCGGCGTCGACGATCAGCTCGGAGCCGGTCAGCACGCTGAAGCCGGTGATGCCCTGGTGTTCCCGGGCGCCGGTCACGACCTGGCGGAAGGCGGCCAGGTCGCCGCTGGAGTCCTTCAGCCCGGCCACGACTTTGTCGGCGGCCAGCTCCAGGACCACGTCGGCCGGCAGCTTCGTGTGGACGGCGACGGGAAGGTCGTAGGCGATGACCGGGACCGGGCTGGCCGCGGCGATCGTGCGGTAGTGGCGGGCGATCTCCGCCGGGTGGGTGCGGGCGTAGAACGGGGCGGTGACGACGACCGCGTCCGCGCCCGCCGCCGTCACCGACGCCACATGGTCCAGGACGCGGGGCGTCGTCATGTCGATCGCCCCGGCCAGCACCGGGAGCTGCCCGCCCACATGGCCCGTCACCGACTCGACGACCAGCCTGCGCTGCCGGTCCGGCAGATACGCGGCCTCCGAGGTCGAGCCGAGCACGAACAGCCCGTGCACCCCGCCGGCCACGAGATGGTCGACGAGCCCGGTCAGCGAGGGGACGTCCACCTCGCCGTCCGGTGTCAGGGGCGTGCAGACGGGCGGGATGACACCGGTCAGCGGAGTGAAAGTCATGGAGCCTCCATCGGGTCGCGCCGGTGGACGAGGTCGCGGGTCGACTCGTCCTCCAGGACAGGATGGTGGCAGCGGAAGCGGTGCGCGGGTGCCGACGCGGCGGAGAAGCCCGGCATCTCGTCCGCGCACGTCCCGTCCGCCTTCCAGCAGCGGGTGCGGAACGGGCAGCCGCTCGGCGGGCGGGTCGCCGACGGGACAGGGCCGGCCAGCGGGATCGGCTCGATCGGGTCGAGCAGGCCGGGTGTGGCGGAGAACAGGGCGCGGGTGTACGGGTGCCGGGCACGGTCGGTGACCAGGGCGGCCGGGGACTCCTCCACGATCCGGCCCAGATACATGGTGATCACACGGTCGCTCATCCGCCGTACCGTCTGGATGTCGTGCGAGACGAACACCAGGGCCAGACCGAGGTGTTCCTTCAGGTCCAGCAGCAGGTTGAGGATCTGGGCCCGGACCGACACGTCCAGGGCGCTCGTCGGCTCGTCCGCCACGACCAGGGCGGGGTCCAGCGCCAGCGCCCGGGCGATCGCGACGCGCTGGCGCTGCCCGCCCGACAGCTGGGCCGGCAGGGCGTCGGCCAGGGCCCGGGGCAGACCCACGAGGGACATCAGCTCCCGGACTCTGCCGGCACGTCGGTTCTTCGTGCCCCGGTCGTGCACATCCAGTGGGTCCCGCAAAATCTGCCGGACGGTGAGGCGGCGGTTCAGGGCCGTCGACGGGTCCTGGAAGATCATGCCGATGCCGCCGCCGACGGCCCGGCGGCGCTCGGCGGCCGGCATCGCCCACAGGTCCCTGCCCCGGAACGACACCGTCCCCCGGGTCGGCGGCTGCACCCCGACCAGCACCTTGGCCAGCGTCGACTTGCCGCAGCCGGACTCGCCGACCACGCCGACGGTCTCGCCGGGCGTGATCGCCAGGTCGGCACCGGTCAGGGCGTACACCCGGTCGCGGGTGAAGAGGCCGCCGCTGCGGGCCTTGTGGACGACATGGATGCCGGACAGCTCGACGAGGGTGCTCATGACACCGCCTCGGTCTCGTTCGTCGCGAGCACTGTGGCCGGGTGGTGGCAGGCCGCCGTATGAGCCGGAGTACCGGCCGGAAGGGGAGCCGTGGTGCGGCAGACCGCGCTCGCCCGCGGACACCGGCCGGCGAACCGGCAGCCCGCCGGGAAGTCCGCCGGGGAGGGCACCACGCCCTTGATCTGCGTCATCCGCTCCTGCGCCGACTCCAGCGACAGCACGCTGCCGAGCAGCCCGCGCGTGTAGTGATGCGCCGGGGCCTCCACCAGGTCGGCGGTCACACCCGTCTCCACGATCTGCCCGCCGTACATCACCACCACCCGGTCGGTGACGTCCGCGACCAGTGCCAGGTCGTGCGAGACGAGGATCAGCGCGAAGCCGAGCTCCTCGCGCAGCCGCAGCAGCAGCTCCATGACCTGCGCCTGCACGGTCACGTCGAGGGCGGTCGTCGGTTCGTCGGCGACGATCAGTTTCGGATCGCGGGACAGGGCCATCGCGATCAGGACGCGCTGCCGCTGCCCGCCGGACAGCTCGTGCGGATAGCTGCGCAGGGTTCGCTCGGGATCGAGGCCGACCATCGTCAGCAGCTCGGCGGGACCGCGGTGCCCGCCGCGCCGGACGACCTGCCGCAGCTGGGCGCGGATCGTCATCGCCGGGTTCAGCGACGACAGGGCGTCCTGGTAGATCATCGCCATCTCGTGGCCGAGCAGCCTGCGGCGTACGCGCATCGGCTCGGCGAGCAGGTCCCGCTGGTGGAAACGGACCTGGCCGCCGATCCGCGCCCCCTTCGGCTGCAGACCCATGATCGCCAGCGCGGTGAGGGACTTGCCGCAGCCCGACTCGCCGACCAGCCCCAGCACCTCGCCGGGGTGCACCTCGAAGCTGATGCCGTCCACGATGTCGACGCCGCCGTGCCGCTGGTCGAAGCCGATGGCGAGGTTCTCCACCGCGAGCAACGGCCGGCCGTCCCGGGGCAGATGACGGGCCCGGGCCCGCAACCGGCGCGCGGCCTCCGCCAGACCGGGCAGCCGCACGACCTCCCCGCTGCCGGGCTCCGGTGCCTCGAGCCGGTCGTCGTCGTCCGGTACGTCCACCTCCCGGGCCGACGGGGCCGCCCACGCGTCGGACACCCCCTCCGACAGGATGTTCAACGACAGCACCGTCAGCAGCATCAGCAGCCCGGGGAACACCGTCGCCCACCAGCCGCCGGTCAGCACCATGTTCTTGCCGTCCGCGATGACACTGCCCCAGGACGGGTCCGGCGGCCGCACCCCCGCTCCGATGAAGGACAGCGACGCCTCGAAGACGACCGCCTCGGCGACCTGCACCGTGCAGAACACCAGGACGGGCGCGGCGCAGTTGACGGCCACGTGCTTCAGCACGATGTGCGGGGTCCGGGCGCCGATCACCCGTTCCGCCGTCACGTAGTCCTCGCCGTACTGGTCGAGGACGTTCGCCCGGACCACCCGCGCCACGGGCGGGGTGAACAGGAACGCGATCGCGCAGATCAGCACCGTGATACCGCCGCCGAACACCGCCACCAGCACGGCGGCGAGCGCGATGCCCGGGAACGCCATCACGACGTCCAGGCACCGCATCAGCGTCTCGTCGACCGCCTTGCGCGAGGTCGCCGCGACCGCCCCGAGCAGCGCACCGGCCACCAGCGCCAGCGCGGTGGCGCCGAGCCCGATCGCCAGCGACCAGCGCGCCCCGTACATCAGCCGGCTGAGGATGTCCCGGCCGAGGCTGTCCTGGCCCATCCAGTGCCCGGCGGACGGATGCCCGGTGCCGTCGACGGGCGGCTGCTGGTCGAGCGGGTCGTGCGGGGCGAGGAGCGGGGCGAGCAACGCCGTCAGGACGACGACCGCCAGGAAGCAGACGGCGATCTTCGACAGCGGCGGCAGCCTGCGCCAGCCGCGCAGCCGGACACCGGGGCGGGACAGCGCCTCGGTCAGGCCCTTCCGGGTCGTCATGCGGGTCGTCATGTGGTCGCATCCCTCAGTCGCGGGTTGACCAGCAGGTACAGGACGTCGATGACGAGGTTCACCACGACGAAGCCGGCCGCCGTGGTCAGCACGACGCCCTGGACGACGGCCGGGTCGCCGTTCTTCACGGCGTCGATCATGAGCTTGCCCATGCCGGGCAGCGAGAAGATCGTCTCGATGACGACCGCGCCGCCCAGCAGGTATCCCACGCGCAGGCCGAGCACCGTGAGCGGGTTGATGAGCGCGTTGCGCAGCACGTTGCGCCCCACGACCACCCGCGGCGGCAGGCCGCTCCCGATCGCCGTCCGCACGTAGTCCTTGTCCAGCTCCTCCACCACGGCCGTCCGCACGATCCGGGTCAGCTGTGCTGCCACCGGAAGGGAGAGGGCGAGCGCGGGGAGCGTCATCGTCTTCAGCCAGCCGGTGAAGGAGTCCGCCGGGTTGATGTAGCCGCCGGTCGGGAACCAGCCCAGGTCGACGGCCAGGTACTGGATCATCAGCAGTGCCAGCCAGAAGCCGGGCGCGGCGACGCCGGTCAGTGACACGATCCGGATGATCTGGTCGGGCAGCCGGTCCCGGTGGATCGCCGCGGTCACGCCGCCCACGAGGGACAGTACGACCGCGATGCCCAGGCCGAGGAACGTCAGCTGGAGGGTGAGCGGCAGCGCGGTCGTGACCTGGTCGATCACCGGTGCCCGGGTCAGCGCGCTGGTGCCCAGGTCGCCGTGGAGCAGGTCGGCGACGAAGTCCACGTAGCGCTCGGGCAGCGGGTCGAGCAGGCCGTGTTCCTCCCGGAAGTCGTGCAGTTGCCGGGGTGTCGGGTTGGCGCCCTGGAAGAACGCGGACGCCGGGTCGACGTCCGAGAACCGCATCACCAGGAACACGAACAGCACGATGCCGAGCATCAGCGGCACGAGCAGGGCGACGCGGCGGAGCAGGATCCGCAGGACGGCCGTCATGCCGCTAGGCCCACCTGGCCCGGAGGAGGTTGATGCCCGGGTACGGCTGTGCCCTTATCCCGCTGAGCCGCGCCGGGTTCCAGGCCGTCATCAGCTCGTTGTGGACGACCGGGTAGAGCACGGCCTGCTCGGCGACGACGTCGATGTAGTCCTGGACGATCGCCTTCTTCTTCGCCGGGTCGGGCTCCCGGGTCGCCCGGTCCATGTCCTTGAAGAGCTGCTTGGCGACCGGGTCGGCGGCCCACCGCGTGTACCGCATCCAGAGGTTCTCGGGCCCGTAGTTGTAGTGCATGATCAGGTCGGCGTCGAGGCCGAACTGGTTGGGGTTCGAGGCGGCCGCCACGACCTGGTAGTCCTGCTTCTGGTCCATCTTCGTGAAGACGGCCGTGGTCTCCTGCGGGGACAGGGTCGTCCGCACGCCGATCGCGTCCCAGGACGCCTTGATGGTCGGCAGACAGTCGACGATCCAGCTGACGTTCACGGCCAGGATCTCGATGCTCAGCCCCTTGACCCCGGCCTCTTTCAGCAGGGCCCTCGCCTTCTCGGGGTCGTGGTCGTAGACGGTCTTCGCCCGGCGGTAGGACGGGTTGGCCTCGTCGAGGAAGGAACTGGAGGGCTTGCCGTGGCCCTTGAGGGCGACCTCCACCATCTTCCCGGTGTCGATGGCGTAGTGCAGGGCCTGGCGCACGCGCACGTCGTCGAAGGGCTTGTGCCGGGTGTTGAACATCAGGAACAGGTTGTTCATCCCGGCCCCGCCGGCGACGGTGAGCCCGCCGCTCTCCAACTGGCCGATGTTGGCGTACGGGATGTTGTCCGCGATGTGCGCGCCCGCGCTGGATCCCGAGATCTTCGCGACGCGGGGGGCCGCGTCCACGATCGTCAGCCAGTTCATCTTCCGGAAGGCGGGCTTGCGGGGGCCGTTGTAGCCGTCGAACGCCTCGAAGGTCGTGTTCGACTTCGGGTGGTGCGCGGTCTGCCGGTACGGTCCCGAGCCGATGGCCTTGCCCTTGATGGCCTCGTCCCAGCCGCCCGGCCGGGAGAACACGTGCTTCGGCATGATCTTGGCGAGCGTCAGCCGCGAAAGCCCGTCCGGGAACGGGAACCTCAGCACCAGCTCGACGTTCCGCGCGTCGATCTTCCGGGCCTCCTTCAGCCAGCTCGCGAAGAAGCCCTTGGCGAGGGTCTGGGTGCCGGGATCGAGGATCCGCTGGAAGACGAACACGACGTCGTCTGCGGTGACGGGCTTGCCGTCATGGAACGTCGCCCCCGCCCGCAGAGTGAACTTCCAAGAGGTGCTGTCCGGATCCTCGGGCACCTCGGTCGCCAGTGCCGCGTACGGCTCACGGGAGATCGGATCCGTGTCCAGCAGCCCCTCGTAGATGTGGTGGTTGGCGGCCATGCAGAACGCGGACGCGGTCTGGGTGGGGTCCCAGCTGCCGTCGTTGCCGTAGCCGATCACCGCGGTGAGGGTCCGGTCCTGACCGCTGCCCGTGCCGGTGTCGTTGGTGGACTCCGGACCGGCCGAACACGCCGGCACCGACGCGGAGACGGCTGCCGCGCCCAGTGCGCCGGTGTACTTCAGGAACGACCGGCGGTGCGGCGCCGGCACGTCGGGGGTCACGTCGCGCACGGGTCCTCCAGCGAGGTCTGGGGGGAAGGGACGGGCAGCGGAGATACGACGTCCTACGTCCTGCGGTCAGCGCGACGATAGGAGGGGCCGTGGGGGCGGTCAAGGGATCGCACACGAATGGCCCATCCGCCAGAGGCCGGACCGATGGCACCGCACGACGGCAGGAGTTGACGGTGTACCAGGGCAGGTCCGGGCGGGCCGGGAGTCGCGGGAGGTGGGCCGGTTCCGCCACCGGGCGGGCGGACCCGGCGCATGATGAGGGCGTGAGCGAGCTGTGGAACGAGAGCGATGCCGGCGTCCTGCGACTGCCGTCCGGCCGGCTGGTCCGGGGCCGGGGCCTGCGCCACCCCCTGGACCCGACCGCGCCCCGCCCCTCCTTCGGCGTCTACCTGCTCGGCCGGCAGCCGCCCGACGTCCCCTGGGAGTCGGCTTGGATCCGCTGGCCCGACTTCCGCCTCCCCTCGGACCGGGCGGCCGCCCGCGCGGTGCTGGCCGGCGTAGGGGAACGGGCCGCCCGTGAGCGGGTGGAGATCGCCTGCGGCGGCGGACGCGGCCGCACGGGCACGGCCCTGGCCTGCCTGGCGGTGCTGGACGGGGTGCCGGGGGCAGAGGCGGTGGGGTTCGTCCGACGGCACTACGACCGGCACGCGGTGGAAACGCCCTGGCAGCGGAGGTACGTGCGCCGGTTCGGCGAGGGATGAGCCCCGCACCGGGAGCCGGGGGAGGCGTTCCGCGCGGTGGCCCGCCGGTACGGGGGCGGCGGGCCACCGCACCGCTCACTCGCAGTAGACGTCGGATCCGGGCCGCTTCCCGGTGGCCAGGAAACGGGAGACGATCCGGTCGCCGCAGGCGTTGCCGTTGTCGAGGTAGGAGTCGTGGCCGGTGGAGTTCACGGTGACCATGACAGCCCGGTCGCCGAGGGCCCGGCGCAGCTTGCGGGCACCGGCGAGCGGGGTGGCGACGTCCCGCTCGTTCTGCACGAGCAGGATGTTCGAGGGTCCGCGGCCGGTGATCCGTACGGCCGGTTCCCTCGGTTCGTACGACAGGGCGGCGCACACCATCGGGCCGCGCGGCATGCCCGCGGTGAGCGGGTACTCCACCCGGCTCTTGTCGACGTCCTTCTGGTACACGGCGGCGGACCCGGGCCAGTCGACGTCGTTGCAGATGGTGCCGACGGCGACCGCGGCGACGTTCTGGAGCACCGACTCGGGCGGCGACTGGGGCGCGGGCGGCACGGTGCCCTTGCGGGCGGCCAGGATCGTCTTGGCCAGCTTCGGGTAGTCATCGGGGTCGTAGAGGCTGGTCAGCATGGTCTGGCGCAGCGTGTTGCCGTCCAGGTGCGGCGGGTTGACGCCGGGCCAGGGAAGGGGATGGCGGTCCAGCCGGGCGGCGAGGCGCAGGAAGCCGGAGCGCACCTCGGCGGGGGTGCGGGCGAGCCGGTGCGGATTCCCGGGCCGGGACGCCCACTTGGCGAACTCGGGGAAGTTGTCCTCGACACCGACCTCGAAGGCGGCCAGCCAGCCGCGGGTCACCCGGGTGGGGTCGGGATCGTCGTTGCTGTCCAGCACGATGCGGTCGGTACGGTGGGGGAACAGCTGACTGTAGACGGCGCTGACGTACGTGCCGTACGAGACGCCCCACGCGGAGATCTTCCGCTCTCCGAGCGCGGCCCGGACACGGTCGAGGTCACGGGCCTCGTTGGCGGTGCTGATGTGCCGGATCAGCTCCCCGCCGTTGCGGGCGCAGGCCTGGGCCGTACGCCGGGCGGTGGCCATGTTCTCGGCGACGGAACCGTCCGGGGCGGGCCAGGGCAGGAGCCTGGTCATGCCGAGGTCGGCGGGGTCGAGCCCGCAGTCGACGGCGGTGGAGGGCGCCATCCCGCGCGGCGCGAACCCGATGAGATCGTAGGCGTCCCGCACCTTCTGCGGCAGCTTCTGCCCCTTGCCGGAGGGGTCGGAGAGGCTGTCTCCGCCGGGACCGCCCGGGACGAGTAACAGCGCGCCTCGCCGCGTGGACGGTTTCTCGCTGGGGATCCGGGAGACGGCGATCCGGACCTCCGGGCTGTCCGGGTCGGCGTAGTCCATGGGGACGCCGACGGTGGCGCACTGCTGTCTGGGGTCGAGGCCGGGGGCGGTGCACTTGGTCCAGTCGAGGCGGTCGGGTGGGGCGGCGGACGCCCCGCCGGGCCCGGCAAGCCCGAGAACCGCACCGGCGGCGGCGACCAGCGCCGCGAGTTTCGTGATCTGCTTCATGCCGAGCAGCCTGGCCGACTTCGGCGGACGGCCACATCCGGGTAACTCCCGACTGTCGCAGGGGGATTACCCCCAGGGGTTCGGGGTGGCGGGCTGAGGTGCGGGTGGGCGACGGGGCGGCGCCGGCCGCAGCATGAAGACGTCGATCGCGTCCTGTGTCTCCACCGTGAAGCCGTGGCGTTCGTAGAGGCGGCGGGCCGGGCTGCCCTGGAGGACGTTCAGGCGGACGACGTCGCCGGTCGTGTCCGTCCTGTTCAGGAGGGTTGCGAGGACCGCCGAGCCCAGGCCCTGGCCCTGGAGGCCCGGGCTGAGGTAGAAGTGCTCCAGCCAGTGGCCGTCATCCCGGGGGCGCAGGGTGACGCTGCCCGCGAAGGCGCCGGCCGCCATGATGATCGAGGTGTGCCGCGGGGAGAAGCCGTCCCGAAGGCGCTGCCTGACCCGGTGCGCGTCGTAGCGGCCCAGCCGCTCCAGGTCCGGGCGCATCACCACGGCCCGTAGTTCCGCTATCGCCTCGACATCCGCCGATCGCGCGGGGCGCATGCCCCATTCCGGCTCCGAAGGCCCCTCTGACGCTTCCACGGACGGATTGTCTCAACGGCCGTCGCCATACCGCTTATCGGCATCGGCGTCACCGGCTTTCCGTGAAGCGCAACCGATAACGCCGGTTTACCGCGTTCGGTGCCGAACCCCTTTGTGCCGCGCCGCAGTTGTAGGGCACAGACCCTTCCCGAGTGTAGTCGCGGAGCGTCACCGTCAAGGCGCGAAGAGTGAAACCGCAAAAGGAGGGGGAGCACGGTGGAGGCACGACACTCGGCGCTCTGCGCCGAAGAAGCGGAGGACGCGGTGAAAGAATTGCGGGCAGAACTCGCCAAGGCCGGAATCATCATGCCCTCACGGGGACTTGACCCGGTGAGTTTTGCGCGGGAAGCGCCCTGCCCGCTCATCGCATTGGGCCCGTGTTCCGTACGGACCGCCCGGCGGCTCGCGGCGGTGCGGCGATGAAGCCTCCGGTCGGCGCGTATGTCGTGGACACCCGCAGCGGTCGCATCGGCATCGTGATGGGCCATGAGGGGCCCTACGTGCAGCTGAGGCCGTACGGGGGCGGCAGGGAGTGGGACGCCGACCCCGGAGCCGTCCGGCACGCCACCCCGGCCGAGCGGCTGCGCGCGGCGACCGCGTACGCCAACGCCCGCAGCAGGGGCGAGGTCCCTTGACGTGACGACCCTGCCAGAATGGCTCCATGAGTCTGTTCCGCGACGACGGCATCGTGCTGCGCACCCAGAAGCTGGGTGAGGCGGACCGGATCATCACGCTGCTCACGCGCGGTCACGGACGGGTACGCGCGGTAGCCCGGGGCGTGCGCCGGACGAAGTCGAAGTTCGGTGCGCGTCTCGAGCCGTTCTCCCACGTCGACGTGCAGTTTTTCGCCAAGGGGAGCGAGCTCGTCGGACGGGGGCTGCCGCTGTGCACCCAGAGCGAGACCATCGCGCCGTACGGCGGCGGCATCGTCAGTGACTACGCCCGGTACACGGCCGGGACCGTCATGCTGGAGACCGCCGAGCGGTTCACCGACCACGAGGGCGAGCCGGCCGTGCAGCAGTACCTGCTGCTGGTCGGAGGGCTGCGGACCCTCGCCCGCGGCGAGCACGCGCCGCATCTCGTGCTCGACGCGTTCCTGCTCCGGTCCCTCGCCGTCAACGGGTACGCCCCGAGCTTCACCGACTGCGCGAAGTGCGGGATGCCCGGGCCCAACCGGTTCTTCTCGGTAGCGTCGGGCGGTTCGGTCTGCGTGGACTGCCGCGTGCCCGGCAGCGTCGTACCCTCGCCCCAGGCCCTGGAACTCCTCGGCGCCCTGCTTACGGGAGACTGGGAGACCGCGGACGCGTGCGAGGCGCGCTACGTCCGGGAGGGCAGCGGGCTGGTGTCCGCGTATCTGCACTGGCACATGGAGCGCGGCCTGCGCTCCCTGCGCTACGTCGAGAAGTAGCGCGGCGGCAGGGCAGCGAAGACACGGCAGCAGCGAAACAAGCGAGCACGAGGAGACGAGAAACACATGGCCGTACGCGGGATCCTGGGGCGCCAGCGCCGGGAGTACAGGACGCCGGAGCCGCACCCGTCCGGCGCGCGGCCCCCGAAGATCCCCGGGGAGTTCGTACCGCAGCATGTGGCGATCGTCATGGACGGCAACGGCCGCTGGGCCAAGGACCGGGGCCTGCCACGCACCGAAGGGCACAAGGTCGGTGCCGAGCGCGTGCTGGACGTGCTCCAGGGGGCCGTCGAGATGGGCGTGGGCGCCATCTCCCTGTACGCCTTCTCCACCGAGAACTGGAAGCGCTCGCCCGAAGAGGTGCGCTTCCTGATGAACTTCAACCGGGACTTCATCCGCAAGACCCGGGACCAGCTGGACGAGCTGGGTATCCGGGTGCGCTGGGTCGGGCGGATGCCGAAGCTGTGGCGGTCCGTGGCCAAGGAGCTCCAGATCGCCCAGGAGCAGACCAAGGACAACGACCGGCTGACCCTGTACTTCTGCATGAACTACGGGGGCCGGGCCGAGATCGCCGACGCCGCCAAGGCGATGGCGGAGGACGTGAAGAGCGGCAGGCTCGACCCGTCCAAGGTCAGCGAGAAGACCTTCGCGAAGTACATGTACTACCCGGACATGCCGGACGTGGACCTGTTCCTGCGCCCCAGCGGTGAGCAGCGCACCTCCAACTACCTGATCTGGCAGAGCGCCTACGCCGAGATGGTCTTCCAGGACGTGCTGTGGCCGGACTTCGACCGGCGTGACCTGTGGCGGGCCTGCCTGGAGTTCGCCTCGCGGGACCGGCGCTTCGGCGGGGCCGTCCCGAACGAGGAACTGCTGGCCGTGGAGGGCGAGCAGCCGTAACGAGCAGTGGCCCGGCAGCCCCTCCGGTGGCAGCCGGGCCGCTACGACCTCATCCTGCGCGTCGGCGGCGCCGTGACCCTGACCTCCACGGCCCTGTCCCTCCTCGCCCGCCACAGACTCGCCCCCCGGGGCCTCACCCCAGGGGCGCGGGGAACGGCGCGACAAGCCACAACGCACCCGCAGCCGGCAACGACGCTGCGCCACCCATCCCAGGGGCGCGGGGAACTGCGCAAACCACCCCCACGCACCAGCAGCCGGCAACGCGGCCTCACCCCCGCGGCGGGAAGCGACACCGGCTCAACCGCCGGAGGCCCCCGCACAGTCGGCGCACGTACCGAAGATCTCCACCGTGTGGGCCACGTTCACATAGCCGTGCTCGGCGGCGATGGACTCCGCCCACTTCTCCACGGCCGGGCCCTCGACCTCGACGGCCTTGCCGCAGCTTCGGCACACGAGGTGGTGGTGATGATCGTCGGTGGAACAACGCCGATACACCGACTCGCCGTCGGCCGTGCGCAGGACGTCGACCTCGCCGGCGTCGGCGAGGGACTGCAGGGTGCGGTAGACCGTGGTGAGCCCGACCGAGTCGCCCTTGTGCTTGAGCATGTCGTGCAGTTCCTGCGCGCTGCGGAACTCGTCGACCTCCTGCAGGGCCGCCGACACAGCGGCCCGCTGCTTGGTGGCGCGGCCCTTCACGGACGGTCCAGCGGTCGTCACCGTTGCCTCCTCACGTCTGCCTTGCCCGGGCCATTGTGCCAGCCCGGGGTGGGGGCGGTCAGACGCCGACTTCGTCTGCTGCCGCCCGGCTGCCCGGGATGGCGCATTCGGCGGGGTCGGCCGTCCCGTTCGCGGCCGCCGCCGAGCGGGCGCGGCGGCGGGCCAGCGGGGCCGCGAGCGCCGTCAGCACGATGAACGCGCCGATGGTCAGCAGCACGATCGTCGCGCCGGGAGGCACGTCCTGGTAGTACGAGGTGACCGTGCCGCCGATCGTCACGCTCACACCGATGGCCACGGCGATCGCGAACGTCGCGGCGAAGCTGCGGCCGATCTGCTGGGCGGCCGCGACGGGCACCACCATCAGCGCGCTGACCAGCAGCAGGCCCACCACGCGCATCGCGACGGTCACCGTGACGGCCGCGGTGACCGCGGTCAGCAGGTTCAGGGCGCGCACCGGCAGGCCCGTCACCCGGGCGAACTCCTCGTCCTGGCTGACCGCGAACAGCTGCCGGCGCAGGCCCAGGGTGACCAGCACGACGAAGGCGGCCAGGACGCAGATGGCTGTGACGTCCGACTCGGACACCGTCGACAGGGAGCCGAACAGGTACGACGTCAGGTTGGCGTTGGAGCCCGTCGGCGCGAGGTTGATGAACATCACACCGCCGGCCATGCCGCCGTAGAACAGCATCGCGAGGGCGAGGTCGCCGCGGGTCTTGCCGTACCAGCGGATCAGCTCCATGAGGATCGCGCCGAGGACGGAGACGAGGGTCGCCATCCACACCGGCGACCAGGTCAGCAGGAAGCCGAGGCCGACGCCGGTCATCGCCACGTGGCCGATGCCGTCGCCCATCAGGGCCTGGCGGCGCTGGACCAGGTAGATCCCCACGGCGGGGGCTGTGATGCCGACCAGGACGGCGGCGAGCAGGGCCCGCTGCATGAAGGCGTAGTCGAGGAAGTCCATCAGCTCAGCAGTCCCGTGCGGATCGGTTCGGCGCCCGCCGGTGCGTGCGGGTGCACGTGGTCGTGGCCGGGAAGCGCGTGCTGCCCGACGGCCTCCGGGGGCGGGCCGTCGTGGACGACGCAGCCGTCACGCAGGACGACCGCCCGGTCGATGAGGGGTTCCAGCGGGCCCAGTTCGTGCAACACGAGCAGCACGGTCGTGCCCTGGGAGACCTGCTCGCGCAGCGTGTGCGCGAGAACCTCCTGGCTGGCCAGGTCGACACCGGCCATCGGCTCGTCCATGATCAGCAGTTCCGGCTCGGAGGCGAGCGCGCGGGCTATCAGGACGCGCTGGTGCTGGCCGCCCGAGAGGGCGTCGACCGAGTCCTTGGCCCGGTCCGCCATGCCGACGAGTTCCAGGGCCGCGCGCACGGCCGCGTGGTCCGCCTTGCGCAGCACGCCGAAGCGGGCCCGGGACAGGCGGCCGGAGGAGACCACCTCGGTCACCGTGGCGGGCACGCCGCCGGCGGCCGTGGTGCGCTGCGGGACGTAGCCCACGCGGTGCCAGTCGCGGAACCGCCCGCGGTCCGTGCCGAACAGCTCGATCTCGCCGGCGCCGGTCTGCACCTGGCCGATGATGCTGCGCACGGCGGTCGACTTGCCCGAGCCGTTCGCGCCGAGCAGGGCGACGACCTCGCCGCGGCGCACGGTGAGGTCGATGCCGCGCAGCACGGGGCGCGAGCCCAGGTCCGCGCGGACGCCGCGCAGGGATACGACGGGCTCGGTCATGCCGTCCTCCGATGGGTCGATCACTTGGCTCCCAGGGCCGCCTGAAGGGCCTTGAGGTTGGCTTCCATGACCTGGAAGTAGTCGTCACCGCGGGACTTGTCGGTGATGCCCTCGAGCGGGTCGAGGACGTCCGTCTTCAGATTCGCGTCGCGGGCGAGGGTCTTCGCGGTCTTGTCGGAGACCAGTGTCTCGTAGAAGACGGTGGTGACGCCGTCGGCCTTGGCCTCCTGCTGGAGCTCCCGGACCCGGGCGCCGCTGGGCTCGCTGTCGGGGTCGATGCCGGAGATGGCCTCCTGGGTGAGGCCGTAGCGCTCGGCGAGGTAGCCGAAGGCGGCGTGGTTGGTGAAGAAGACCTTGGACTTGGAGTTCTTCAGGCCGTCCTTGAAGTCGCCGTCGAGGCCCTTCAGCTTCGTGACCAGGGCCGCGGTGTTCTTCTTGTAGTCGGCCGCGTGGTCCGGGTCGGCCTTCTCGAAGGCCTTGCCGACGCCCTGGGCGATCTCGGCGTACTTCACCGGGTCGAGCCAGACGTGCGGGTCGCGGCCGTGCTCCTCCTCCTCGGCGTGGCCCTCCTCGCCCTCGTGGGTGTGGCCGCCGGTGCCGTGGTCCTCGAGGTGGGTCAGCGTGGCCGCGTCTATCTTCGTCTTGATGCCGGTCTGGCCGACGGCCTCGTCGACGGCGGGCTGGAGGCCCTTGAGGTAGAGCGCCGCGTCGGCCTCCTCCAGCTGCGCGCGCTGCTTGGTGCTGATCTCCAGGTCGTGCGGCTCCTGGCCGGGCTCGGTCAGGCTGGTGACGTTCGCGTGGCCGCCGCCGATCTGCTCGGCGAGGAACGCCATCGGGTAGAACGACGCGACGACGTCGAACTTGTCCGTGTTGCCCGAGGCCGCGCTGTCGCTGGAGCAGGCGGTCAGGGCGCCGAGGCCGAGAGCGGAGGCCAGGGCGGCGGGTATGAGGCGTCGTCGTACGTTCATGACAGTCATTTTCAACAAATATGGAAACCGTTGTCAACAAATGGCCTTGAGCTGGGCGTCCCGAGGGGGGCGGCGGCGGCCCGAGGGGGGAGCGATTTGATTGAGGGGGCGCCCCCGCCGGTAACCTGAAGCATTCGCTGGAAGCATCTCGCTTCGTCGCCCGTCGTCGTAATGAAGAGAGCACCGTGGCCGCCGACAAGATCGACACCATCGTCAGCCTGAGCAAGCGCCGGGGCTTCGTATTCCCCTGCAGTGAGATCTACGGCGGCCAGCGCGCCGCTTGGGACTACGGCCCCCTGGGTGTCGAGCTCAAGGAGAACCTCAAGCGCCAGTGGTGGCGCTACATGGTGACGTCCCGCGAGGACGTCGTGGGGATCGACTCGTCCGTGATCCTGGCCCCCGAGGTCTGGGTCGCCTCCGGTCACGTCGCCACCTTCACGGACCCGCTGACCGAGTGCACCTCCTGCCACAAGCGGTTCCGCGCGGACCACCTGGAGGAGGCCTACGAGGCCAAGCACAAGCGCCTGCCGGAGAACGGCCTGGCCGACGTCAACTGCCCCAACTGCGGCAACAAGGGCCAGTTCACCGAGCCCAAGCAGTTCTCGGGCCTGCTGTCCACCCACCTCGGCCCGACCCAGGACTCCGGCTCCGTCGCCTACCTGCGGCCCGAGACCGCGCAGGGCATCTTCACCAACTTCTCCCAGGTGCAGACCACCTCGCGCCGCAAGCCGCCGTTCGGCATCGCCCAGATGGGCAAGTCCTTCCGCAACGAGATCACGCCCGGCAACTTCATCTTCCGCACCCGCGAGTTCGAGCAGATGGAGATGGAGTTCTTCGTCAAGCCGGGCGAGGACGAGAAGTGGCAGGAGTACTGGATGGAGCAGCGCTGGAACTGGTACACCGGTCTCGGCCTGCGCGAAGAGAACATGCGGTGGTACGAGCACCCGAAGGAGAAGCTCTCCCACTACTCCAAGCGCACCGCCGACATCGAGTACCGCTTCCAGTTCGGCGGCAGTGAGTGGGGCGAGCTGGAAGGTGTGGCCAACCGCACCGACTACGACCTCGGTGCCCACTCCAAGGCGTCCGGCCAGGACCTCACGTACTTCGACCAGGAGGCCGGCGAGCGCTGGACTCCGTACGTCATCGAGCCCGCGGCCGGTGTCGGCCGCGCGATGCTGGCGTTCCTGCTGGACGCCTACATCGAGGACGAGGCCCCCAACGCCAAGGGCAAGATGGAGAAGCGCACCGTGCTGCGCCTCGACCACCGCCTTGCCCCGGTGAAGGTCGCGGTGCTGCCGCTGTCCCGCAACCCGGAGCTGTCCCCGAAGGCCAAGGGCCTGGCCCAGGCGCTCCGGCAGAACTGGAACATCGACTTCGACGACGCCGGCGCCATCGGCCGCCGCTACCGCCGCCAGGACGAGATCGGTACGCCGTTCTGCGTGACCGTCGACTTCGACACGCTCGAGGACAACGCGGTCACCGTCCGCGAGCGCGACACGATGAAGCAGGAGCGGGTCTCCCTCGACCAGATCGAGGGCTACCTGGCGTCCCGCCTGATCGGCTGCTGACCGCGTTTCGCCGTGCCGTGGTGCCGGGTCCCTCCTCGGAGGGGCCCGGCACCGCCGCGTTTCACAGGTCCAGGTCGACGTAGACCGCCGCGTGGTCCGAGGCGCGGTTCCGCTTCGAGGTGACCGTGTCGAGGGACTTGACGGCCGAGGGCGCCCAGATGCCGCGCCGCTCGGCCTCCACGTGCTGCACCTGCTCCCACGTCGACCGGTGGGGACGCCGAGGTCTCAGCGGTGCGGCGGATTGGTCCTGTAGCAGCGGGGCCGATTGGCCCTGTCGCCGGGGCGGGGGCCGCGCCAGGGTGACGGCATGAGCCTCGCCTTCCTGCTGACCACCCTCGTCGTCGTCGCCACGCCGGGCACCGGCGTCGTCTACACCCTCGCCGCCGCACTCTCCCGGGGGCGGCGCGCGAGTGTCGTCGCGGCCGTCGGCTGCACGCTCGGGATCGTGCCGCATCTGCTGGCCACGGTCACCGGCGTGGCCGCGCTGCTGCACGCGAGCGTGACCGCGTTCCAGGTGCTGAAGTACGCGGGTGTCGCCTACCTGCTGTACATGGCGTGGGCGACGGTGCGGGACAAGGAGGCCCTCGTGGTGGAGGAGCCGGAGGCGGCCCCCGCAGTGCCGGCGCGCCGGGTGATCGTGCGCGGGGTGCTGATCAACATCCTCAACCCGAAGCTGACGATCTTCTTCTTCGCGTTCCTGCCGCAGTTCGTCGGCCCCGGGGAGCCGCACGCGGTGCTGCGGATGGCGGGGCTCGGCGGGGTCTTCATGCTGGCGACCTTCGTCGTGTTCGCCGCGTACGGGGTGCTGGCAGCGTCGGTGCGCCGGCATGTCGTGGGCCGGCCGCGGGTGACGGCCTGGCTGCGGCGGGGCTTCGCGGGCTCCTTCGTGGCGCTGGGGGCGAAGCTGGCGTTCACGGCCCGGTAGTCGCGGATGCCGAGCGGGGCTGAGGCGCGCCCAAAGGGCTGACAAGTATCGAATGACAGATATTGAAATCTGTCAGCTGTCATGGCATGGTGGAGGGCATGACGATGCGAACCCGCCCCCTCGGAACCACCGGCCCCCTGGTCTCCGCCCTCGGTCTCGGCTGCATGGGCATGTCCGCCCTGTACGGCGAGGCGGACCGGGCCGAGTCTCTCGCGACCCTCCACGCGGCGCTCGAAGCGGGCGTCACCCTGCTCGACACCGGCGACTTCTACGGCATGGGCCACAACGAGATGCTGATCGGCGAGGCCCTGCGCGCCGCTCCCGCCGCCCGGCGCGAACAGGCCCTGGTCAGCGTGAAGTTCGGCGCCCTGCGCAGCCCGGACGGCAGCTGGCTCGGCTACGACGGCCGGCCCGCCGCCGTGAAGAACTTCGCCGCCCACTCCCTCCAGCGCCTCGGCGTCGACCACATCGACGTCTACCGCCTCGCCCGCCTCGACCCGGACGTGCCGATCGAGGAGACGGTCGGCGCGATAGCCGAGCTCGTCGAGAAGGGCTACGTACGGCACATCGGCCTGAGCGAGGTCGGTGCCGAGACGATCCGCCGGGCGGCGGCCACGGCACCCATCTCCGACCTCCAGATCGAGTACTCCCTCATCTCCCGCGGCATCGAGGAGGAGATCCTGCCCACCACCCGCGAGCTGGGCATCGGCATCACGGCGTACGGCGTGCTCTCCCGGGGCCTGATCTCCGGCCACTTCACCGCCGGCCGGCAGCTCGGCCCGGGCGACTTCCGGGCGATGTCGCCGCGCTTCCAGGGCGACAACCTCCGGCACAACCTGAACCTCGTCGAGGCGCTGCGGAAGATCGCTGAGCAGAAGGGCGTCAGCGTCGCGCAGATCGCCATCGCCTGGGTGCTCTCCCGCGGCGAGGACATCGTGCCCCTCGTCGGCGCCCGCCGCCGCGACCGGCTCACGGAAGCGCTGGGCGCGCTGGGCGTGACGCTGGAGACGGCCGACCTGGCCGCGATAGAGGAGGCCGTACCGGCCGGTGCCGCCGCCGGCGACCGGTACCCGGCAGCCCAGATGGCGCACCTCGAAAGCTGAACCGGGCTTTGGGTACGGTCAGGGCATGGCACCGACCAGCGAGACTCTGACCGCCGAGCGCATCCTCGAAGCCACCGAGGAGGTGCTGCGCCGCCACGGACCGGCCAAGGCCACCGTGGTGGACGTCGCCCGGGCGCTCGGCGTCAGCCACGGCAGTGTCTACCGCCACTTCCGGACGAAGGCGGCGTTGCGTGAGGCGGTCACCAAGCGCTGGCTGGACCGCACGTCCGGGCAGTTGTCCGGGATCGCAGAGGCGGACCGCGTCCCGGAGGCCCGGCTGCGGGACTGGCTCGCCGCACTGTTCGCCGCGAAGCGCCGCAAGGCGGGCGAGGACCCGGAGCTCTTCGCCACGTACCTGGTCCTCACCCGCGAGGCCGGCACGGCGGTGGGCGAGCACATCACCGACCTGGAGTCCCAGCTGACCCGCATCATCCAGGCCGGCGTCGACACCGGCGACTTCGCAGCCACCGACGCGGAGGCATCGGCCAGGGCGGTGTTCCAGGCCACGGGCCGCTTCCACGACCCCTGCCATGCGACGGAGTGGGAGGAGCCGGGGGCCGAGGCCGACTTCGCGGCGGTCGTCGACCTGCTGGTGCAGGGGCTGCGGCGGACACCGTAGAGGTGTCCGGCAGTACCGGGTGCGTCCCGGCCGGGACGGGCACAGGATGGAAGTGAGGGGGGGCGCCGCGCGGGGGCGCGTAGAAGGGATGGCGATCGTGGCTCTCACATTGCGCCCGGGCACGGCCGACGATGCCGCCGAGTGCGGAAGGATCTGCTACGAGGCCTTCGCCGGCATCGCCGAGCAGCATGCGTTCCCACCCGACATCCCCAGCCCCGAAGTGGGTGTGACGCTGATCGAGGGAGCCCTGACGCACCCGGGGTTCTACAGTGTCGTCGCCGAGCTCGACGGGCGGATCGTCGGCAGCAACTTCCTGGACGAACGCTCGACCGTCGTCGGGGTCGGGCCCGTCACCGTCGACCCCACCACGCAGAACGCGGGCGTGGGCCGCCGCCTGATGCGGGACGTGATGGAGCGGGCCGCCGAGCGCGGGGCGCCGGGCATCCGGCTGCTGCAGAGCGGCTACCACAACAGGTCGTTCTCGCTCTACGTCGGCCTGGGCTTCGTCCACCGGGCCACGGTGGCCTGCGTGCAGGGCCCGCCGATCCGGCGCGCGATGCCCGGATACCCGGTGCGGGAGGCCACGGACGCGGACCTCGGCGCCTGCAACGACGTATGCCGGCAGGTCCACGGCGTCGACCGTGGCGGGGAGGTCGCCGACGCGCTCAAACAGGGCACCGCCCGGGTCGTCGAACGCGAGGGACGCGTCACCGGGTACGCCACCGACCTGGCGTTCTTCGCGCACGCCGTGGGCGAGACCACCCCGGACCTCCAGGCCCTCATCGCGGCGGCCCCGCAGTTCGGCGGCCCGGGCATCCTCGTCCCCGCGGACGACAGCGCGCTGCTCAGGTGGTGCCTGTCCAACGGCCTCAAGGTCGTGCAGCTGATGAGCCTGATGACCATCGGCCTGTACAACCGGCCCGACGGCGCGTACCTGCCCTCGATCCTCTACTAGGAGGTGTCCGGGCCGGCTCACGCCGCCGTCGGGTCCACCGTCGCCTGGTGGGCCTCCGCCAGGTGTTCCTCCGCCTTCAGCCAGGGCAGGAACTGGGCACTTCTGCGCCAGCCGCAGGTGTCGCATCTGATCGTGCGCTGCACACCCGTCCGGTTCACGCGCACCACATGCTCCCGGCCGTGCTGGTCCCAGCGGCTGACCTTGCTCGTGTCGATCTGTGTCATGGCGCCTTCCCGCGTCGAGAAATCCGGCGTTCCGGTCTGCTCGCAGCAAGGAGTGTGCAGCAAGACCAACATCAACAGGGTTTCCCCGGGGACGAGTTCTCAGACGCGGGCGGGCCCGATGCCGTCGGGGCATCACGACAACGTGCGGATATACAACGGGAGATGAGAAGCGGGGTCCTGTTATGGTGCGCCGATGTCATCGATCAGGCAGGTCCAGGTCACGTTCGACTGCGCCGAACCCGAGCGGGTGGCCCGCTTCTGGTGCGAGGTGCTGGGGTACGTCGTACCGCCGCCGCCCGAGGGGTTCGCGTCGTGGGGCGACTTCGATCGCACCCTGCCGCCCGAGCGCCGGGGTGCCGGGTTCGTGTGCGGTGATCCCTCGGGTGCGGGCCCGCGGCTGTACTTCCAGCGCGTCCCCGAAGTCAAGGTGGTCAAGAACCGGGTGCATCTCGATGTACGTGTCGGCACCGGGCTCGTGGGGGAGGAGCGCCTCGCCACGCTCGAAGCCGAGTGCGCACGACTGGTCGCGCTCGGCGCCACACGCGTGCAGGTGCTGCTCGCCGACGAGTACGACGAGTCGTGCATCGTGATGCAGGACATCGAGGGCAACGAGTTCTGTCTCGACTGAGCCGATCCGGGTCGCAGACGCGGCCGGTGCCGGCGAGGGCCGGGCCCGGGGGTCGTCCGGGGCTCAGCCGCTCGATCCGGCGGTCTGCCGTACCCCCGGCGACTCCAGCCGCTGTGCGGCCCGTTCGGCGGTTCCCCGAGCCCACTGTCCGTTCGTCACCGCCCCGAGCGCCAGCACCGCGAACCCGCACACCGCCAGAATCCACCACCCGGGCCGTGCCGCGGACACGAACGTGTCCCGGTACGAGGACGAACCGACGCCCGAGGCGAGGACCGCGCCCACCACGGCCACCCCCAGCGTCTGCCCGAGCTGCCGGCTGGTGGAAGCGACCGCGGCGGCCACGCCCGCCTGGGCGCGCGGCATGCCGGACACCGCCGTGTTGGTGATGGGCGCGTTGACGAAACCGAAGCCGATGCCGAAGAGGACGTAGCCGGCGAAGAGCGTGACGTTCGAGGTCTCCGCCTCGAACGCGGCGAACAGGACACCGCTCGCGGTCATCGCGCAGCCCGCGATCAGCAGGGGCAGGCGCGGGCCGCGCGCGCCCACCAGACGGCCCGACAGCGGTGCGCACAGGAACGTCGGGACCGCCATCGGCAGCATCCACAGGCCGGCCTCCAGGGCGGTCAGGCCGCGTACGTTCTGCAGGTACAGCGTCGACAGGAAGAGGAAGCCGCCGAGCGCGGCGAACGCGCTGATCGCGATGACCGTCGCCCCGCTGAACGGCGCCGAGCGGAAGAAGCGCAGGTCGATCAGGGGCTCCGCGCGGCGCGACTCGTACCGGAGCAGGCCGGCGAGGGCCGCCAGGGCCACGACGACCAGCGGGGCGATGGAGGTGAACGGCGTGCTCGGCGCCTCGATGATCGCGTACGTGAGCGAGCCGAACAGCGCGATCACCAGCACCTGCCCCACGGGGTCGGGGCGGCGAGCGCGAGGCGCGCGGGACTCGGGCACGAAACGCAGGGTGAGCAGCAGCGCCGCCAGGCCCACCGGCAGGTTGATCCAGAAGATGGAGCGCCAGCCGACGGAGTCGACCAGGAGGCCTCCGACGAGAGGGCCGGCGGCCATCGATATGCCGACGACCGCGCCCCAGACGCCGATCGCCCGGGCCCGCTCGCGGGGGTCGGTGAAGGTGTTGGTGATGATCGACATGGCGACCGGGTTCAGCATCGAGCCGCCCACCGCCTGCACCATCCGGAACGCGACCAGCGCCTGAAGGTTCGGCGCGAGGGAGCACAGGACCGAGCCGATCGTGAACACGACCAGGCCCGCCATGAAAACGCGTTTGCGGCCGATCCGGTCGGCCGTGGAGCCCGCGAGCATCAGCAGCGAGGCCAGGACCAGCGTGTACGCGTCGATCGTCCACTGCAGACCCGACGTGCCGGCGTGCAGGTCCTGCTGCATGGACGGCAGGGCCACGTTCAGGACCGTGTTGTCCAGGCTCACGATCAGCAGGCTCATGCAGCAGATCGCGAGCACCAGCATCCGGCGGCGGGGACTGAGCTCGGGCATGCGCTTCATCGTACGCCGAATTCGATAGTGTGGCTAACTAATGAATTTTGCCATCTCATTGCACGGCACAATGGAGGCATGTCCGCGCCCCTCCAGATCGGTCCGCACACCGTCCAGCCGCCTGTCGTCCTGGCCCCCATGGCCGGGATCACCAACGCGCCCTTCCGTACGCTCTGCCGGGAGTTCAGCGGTGGCAAGGGCCTGTTCGTCAGCGAGATGATCACCACCAGGGCGCTGGTCGAACGCAACGAGAAGACCATGCAGCTCATTCACTTCGACGCGAGTGAGCGGCCCCGCTCCATCCAGCTGTACGGCGTGGACCCCGCGACCGTCGGCAAGGCCGTCCGCATGATCGCGGAAGAGGACCTCGCCGACCACATCGACCTGAACTTCGGCTGTCCGGTGCCGAAGGTCACGCGCAAGGGCGGCGGCTCCGCGCTGCCGTACAAGCGGAACCTGCTGCGGGCCATCCTGCGTGAGGCCGTCAGCGGCGCCGGCGAGCTGCCCGTGACGATGAAGATGCGCAAGGGCATCGACGACGACCACATCACCTACCTCGACGCCGGCCGGATCGCCGTCGAGGAGGGCGTCACCGCCATCGCCCTGCACGGCCGCACCGCCGCCCAGCACTACGGCGGCACCGCCGACTGGGAGGCCATCGCCCGGCTGAAGGAGCACGTGCCGGAGATCCCGGTGCTCGGCAACGGCGACATCTGGTCGGCCGAGGACGCCCTGCGGATGGTGCGCGAGACCGGCTGCGACGGTGTGGTCGTCGGGCGCGGGTGCCTGGGGCGGCCCTGGCTGTTCTCCGACCTCGTGGCGGCCTTCGAGGGGCGCCCCCAGGACATCGCCCGTCCCGCCCTGCGCGAGGTCGCCGACGTCATGGTCCGCCACGCCACCCTGCTCGGGGAGTGGATCGGCGACGAGGCCCGGGGCGTGATCGACTTCCGCAAGCACGTGGCCTGGTACCTGAAGGGCTTCGCGGTCGGCTCCGAGATGCGCAAGCGCCTCGCCGTCACCTCCTCGCTCCAGGAGCTGCGCTCCGGCCTGGACGAGCTGGACCTCGACCAGCCCTGGCCCGCCGGCGCAGACGGACCCCGGGGCCGTACGTCCGGCAACAACCGGGTGGTGCTGCCGGACGGCTGGCTGAAGGACCCCTACGACTGCGCCGGGGTCGGCGAGGACGCCGAGCTCGACACCTCCGGCGGCTGATCAGCCCGTGGAGGGGTGCGGTGTGGAGCCGAACGCCTTCAGGAAGCGGTCGCGGAAGGCGTCCATCTTCCACACGGGCGCGTCCCGGCCGGGCTTGAGGCCCTCCGTCCAGTTCCAGCCGGCGACCTTGTCCAGGACCTTCGGGTCCTTCGCGACGATCGACACCGGCACGTCCCGGGAGGCGCGGTTCCCGCTGACCCGGGCGATGGGCTGGTGGTCGCCGAGGAAGACCAGCACGGTGTCGTCGGTGCCGTAGCGCTGAAGCCACTGGGTGAGGCTGGTGAGCGAGTACTGGATGGACCTGCCGTACTCCTCGCGGGACCTGGCGGTGTCGGTGATGACGTCCGACGCCTTGTTGCCTGCCTTCTGGATCGCCTCGAAGACCGAGCCGTCGCCGAGCTCGTCCCAGCCGACCATCTTCGGGAGGGGCGCCCAGGGCTGGTGGCTGGAGGTCAGGATGACGAAGGACATCAGCGGCTTGTCCCGCTTCCTGCCGTGCACCTGCCGCTGGAACGCCTCCAGCGCGTACTGGTCGGGCATGGTCGACCAGCTGAACTTCGGGCCCCGGTAGCCCAGGTCGAAGGCGTCGTAGAGCTTGTCGAGGCCGTACCACTTCTCCTCCGGCCAGCCCTTCTGCACGCCCGGCATGACGCCGACCGTGTCCCACGCGCCGGTCTTCTGGAACGCCTTGGTGAGGGTGAGGTGGTCGCCCGCGGTGACCGTGCGGTAGCGGCGCTGGTTGTCGATCCACAGGCCGGACATGGTCGTGGAGTGGCCGAGCCAGCTGCTGCCGCCGTACGTCGCCGAGGTCAGCCAGCCGCTGCGGGCGGCGAAGCCGGCCTTCTCCAGTGCCTTGGTGCCGGTGTCGAGGGTGCGGTCGACGCCGGGGGCCATGGCCGGGTCCTCGATCGCGCTGCGGCCGTAGCTCTCGACGAACGTGAAGATCACGTCCTTGCCGCGCAGGTCCGTGAGGAGCTGACCGGGCGGGGTGTTGCCGAAGGTGTCCGCCTTCGCCTGCTGCACGAACGCCGCCTCGTCCCGCAGCGACTCCACCGTCCGCTGCGCGTGCACCCTGAGCGCCCCGGCGCCCCGCTCGGAGGCGACCGGGCCGCCGAACAGCGTCAGGCCCAGCGCGGAGCAGGTGACCCAGGTGGTGCCGGCGATCAGGGTGCCCTTGGTCGCCCGCGCCCGATGGCGGGCCAGCACGCTCGCGAGCCGGACCGCCGCCGCGACCATGACGGCCGCCACGAGCAGCACGAGCAGCACCGCGCCGACGGCGGCGGCGGTCGCGACGCCCCCGCCCAGCGTGTCCTCGACGTACGCCTGCGCGTCGGGCAGCAGATCCCAGTCGAGCGCGGCGTTGAAGCCCCGGCCCAGATACTCGTTGAACCCCATGTCGAGCAGATTCACCGTGGTCAGGGCGGTGAGGCCGAGCCCGTACAGGACCGCCGCCGCCAGCCGGGGCCGGGGCGGCAGCGCCAGGACGACGACGGCCCCGATGACCGCCTCGGCCGGGATCCGCGCGAAGCTGACCGCCTTCAGGGCCGGGAGGGTGTTGGGCAGCAGCAGCGCCCCGAGGACCAGGACGGCGGCGAGGGCGGTGGTGGTCAGGTGGAGGACGCGGGCGGCGCGGGGGAGGCGGGTGCGCCAGGTACGGAGGCGGCTGAGGCGTGTCCCGGCTCCGGCGCTCTCCGCCTCCTCAGAGGCGTCCGCCCGCACGTCACGCTCCGGTGGGGAATCGGCCCCGGACATCCCGTCGACCGGCCGCGACGACCGGTGGAAGCGTGTGAAGACAGGCACCCGGAGGTCCTTCCCGTTCAAAGCCCGGTGAGGTGGCGGACCCGCGTGGGGGTGCGGGTCCGCCACCGTTCCGTACGGGACGTTCCTCGGGTGTGTTCAGCCCGCCGGGCCGGCGCTCGGCAAACACCCGGCAAACACTGGGGGTGTCGTTCGGTCCAACCGGCCCTCAGACCACGCCGACCGCCGTGAGCAGCGCCAACGGGGCCGACGCCGAACGGGATTCACGCACGCACGCGTGCGGGTACGGCACCGGCTCCGGGTGGGTGTCGCGTCCGTAGCCCGCGAGGACCTCCGGCAGCCGGTGGCCGGTCGCGCCCGCCGCGTCGACCAGGCCGTGGGCGATCGCGCGGGCCTCGTCGTGCAGCCCGTAGCGGGCCAGGCCCAGGGCGATCAGCGCGTTGTCGTGCGGCCAGACCGAGCCGCGGTGGTAGGAGAGCGGGTGGTACGCCGGCTGCCCGGCGGCGAGGGTGCGGACGCCCCAGCCGGAGAAGAAGTCCGGTTCGAGGAGCCGCCGGCCGACGAGTTCGCCGTACTCCTTGTCCAGCAGCCCCGACCACAGCAGGTGCCCGGCGTCCGAGGCCAGCGCGTCGACCTGCCGGCCCCGGCCGTCGAGCGCGAGGGCCGGGAAGGAGTGCTCCGGCATCCAGAAGTCCCGCTGGAAACGGTCGCGCAGGTCTCCGGCCGCCTGCTCCAGCAGATGGGCGTACGTCGAGTCCTGCCACACCGTGCGGGCCAGGCCCGCCGTGCGGCGCAGGGCGTCGTAGGCGTAGCCCTGGGCGCCCGCGGCCGTCACCGGCCCGTGCGGGCGGGTGCCTTCGGCGGAGCAGATCGCGCCGGGGGAGTCCTTCCAGTTCTGGTTGGCGAGACCGCCCTGGTCGGCGCGGTAGACGAGGTAGCCGCGCGAGGTCAGGCCGCCGTGGTCGAGCATCCAGGTGATCGCGGCCCGGGCGTGGGATTCGAGGCGGCGGGCCGGGCCGGTGTCGCCGGTGTGCTCGGTGTACGCACCGAGCAGGACGAGGAACAGCGGGGTGGCGTCGACCGAGCC
Source organism: Streptomyces flavovariabilis (assembly GCF_000725785.1). Classification (NCBI taxonomy): domain Bacteria; kingdom Bacillati; phylum Actinomycetota; class Actinomycetes; order Kitasatosporales; family Streptomycetaceae; genus Streptomyces; species Streptomyces flavovariabilis. Next base: position 453,248 of record NZ_JNXD01000001.1, read on the forward strand.
GTAGTAGCGGCCGTAGGGGACCTGACCGAAGTGCGCCAGTTCGCCGTGCCGCACCTCGTGCACGATCTTGCCGGGCTGGGCGATCTCGTCGGCGCCGGTCCCGGTGGCCTGGGTCGCGGCGAGCGCGGGAAGGGTGGCGGCCGCCAGCCGTGGCCGGTAGGGCAGGGTGAACAGGGAGGTCAGCAGGGCGTCCCTGCCCAGCAGCGTCAGGAACCAGGGGGCACCGGCGGCCGGGACGCGCAGGTCCTCGCCGTCCGGGCCGGTCGCCGGGATGTGGAGGGCCGCGAGGTCGGCGAGACCCCGGGTGCAGGCCGCGGCCAGCTCGGGCCAGCCGCTCGGGAAGGCCACGCCCTGGACGAAATCGCCCTCCTGGGCGCGGAGTTGCTCCTGGACGGCGGCGGGGGAGCGGGGTACGCGCAGGGCCCGCCGATCGCCGTGCGGGCGGGCCATGACCCGCAGGGTCAGCTCGGCGGTGCCGTGCGGTTCGAGGTCCAGGGCCCAGGCCAGGCGGCGGGCTCCGGTGCCGGTCTCCTCCACGGCGTCCGGCTGCGGGTCGGCCGTCACGGTCGTGACGGAACGCCATTCGCCGCGCCGGTAGGCGAATTCCACTCCGTGGCCGAGCACTCGGCGGGAGCGGACGGCGCCCGCCTTCGTGTAGGTGCGGTGGTCGGAGCGCAGCTCGAACTGGTCGGTGAAGTCGGCGTCGGCGGTGACCGCGAGACGGACCGTCGTCGGCACCGGACGGTTGCTGGTGACGCGCAGCGACTCCACGAACGAGGAGTCCCCGACGGCCTGTTCGCGGAAGAGCGTGTACGCGGGCGGCTCGTCGCGGCCGCCGCGCGGGACGAGGACACAGCGCGCGGTGTCCCCGTCCGCCACCGGGGTCAGCGTGTCGGGCACCGCCCCGTCGACGGTGAGCTGCCACCGGCTCAGATGCCGGGCGTCCCGTACGAACATGCCGTCCGGGGCGCTGCCGCCCCGGTAGCCGCTGATGTCGCCGCGGTCGCCGACGGCGGCGAACGTCCGGCCGTACACGAGCAGATGATGCCGGTCCGTCATCCCCGGTTCCCTCCCTTGGTCGCCGTGAGGCCGTTCCTGCCCCGTGCGGGCCGGTCGTGCAGCAGGTCGAGCGTGAGCGCGGCGGTCCAGCCGAAGCCGGTGACGCCGCAGGCCTGTGCCGTGTACGGGTCGACGTACTCCGCGAAGCCGGAGGCGCCGGCGGTGTGCAGCATGCCCTTGCGCAGAGCGTCGGCCCGGCCGCGCTCGCCGTGCAGCCGCAGACCGCGCTCCAGCAGCCAGTTGGTGTTGAACCAGGCCGGGCCGCGCCAGTAGCGGTGCGGGTCGAAGGCATCGCCGAGCAGGTCGTAGCTCGGGACCAGGCGGGTCGTGCCGCCGAGGCCGAAGTGCGGGCCGCACATCGTGCGGACCAGGGTGGCCGCGAGGTCTCCGGGCAGGTCCGGCAGCAGCAGGGGGACGAGGCCGGAGACACCGCGCTCGGGGATCAGCTCCCCGGCGCGCACGTCCCGGCACAGGAACATCCCCGCCGCCGGGTCCCACAGCCGCTCCACCAGGGCCGCCGTCAGACGCTCCGCGTGGGCCTGCCGGGCCGAGCCGGCCAGGCCCAGCTCGTGGGCGATGCGGGCCAGGGCGTACTCGGAGGCGACGAGCAGCGCGTTGAAGGCCGGGTCCTCCACGGCGAAGTCGCCCACCCGTCTCCCACCACCGCCCTCGACCGTGGCCCTGCGGGCCGCCCCTCGGGCCGGGCCGTCGTCGTATCCGCGGTCCCGGTAGTCGGCCGCCAGCCGCACGTACCGCCCGTAGTCCAGATCCGTGGGCCGGTCGTCGGGGGCGCCGTGGTCGAGGTCGGCGCGGCGGAAGGAGCGGGCCGGGGCCGGGGTGACCCGGGACAGCGGACGGTCCCAGCAGGGACTGTTGTCCATACCCTGCTCCCAGGGGTGCACGACGGACACCAGCCCGCCCCCGCCGAGGTCGCGCCGGTGCAGGAGGTAGTCGTGCCAGGCGGCCAGCCGGGGGTACATCCGGGTGAGGAAGCCGCGTGCCCTGGACAGGCCGGGGTCGGCGAGGTGCACCAGCCACGCGGCCAGGGCGTGCACCGGTGGCTGCACGATCCCGGAGGTCTGTACGGTGCGCGGGGCGCCGGCGGCGCGCCCGGCGGCCGACGAGCGCCAGAAGTCGGGGCTCGGGAAGTACGCGTCGAGGGGGACGGAGGGGTTGAAGACGATGTGCGGGACCCGCCCGTCCGCCCACTGGGCCGCCAGCAGCGTCTCCAGTTCCGTCTGTGCCCGTAACGGCGAGATGTGCCGCAGGCCGATCGCGATGAACGCCGAGTCCCAGGACCACTGGTGCGGATACAGACCGCGCGAGGGCACGGTGGACTCGCCCGTCCAGTTGCCCTCGAGCACTTGTGCGGCCCTCATCTACAAGGGGAACGGCGCGGCGGCCGGATCGTATGCGAAACCGCGCCCCGCGGGACGCGTGGTGAGCTGGGCGATGCGATCCACTCGGGGCTCTCCCAAAGACGTACTCCTGACCGGGATCGGCAGGGGCTACCGTAGGGTTACGTCTATTTAACACGCAAAACCCAATATGTAATGCAGGGTTGGGAAACACAAGGGGGTGCGCATGACGGGACGCGTTCAGGCGAGCGCCGGTGATCTGCTCGAACTGGTGCGCAGTCGCCGCGCCGTGACCCGGGGTGCGCTGCAACAGGCGACCGGACTGTCCCGCGCGACCGTCGGGCAGCGGCTGGACCGGCTCTTCCGCGCGGGCTGGCTGCGCGAGGGCGCCGGGGGGCCGGTCGGCTCACCGCTCGGCGGACGGCCCTCCATCACCCTGGAGTTCGACGACGAGCACGCGGTGGTCCTGGCCGCCGACCTCGACACCCGGCACGCGCGGGCGGCCGTGCTGTCGCTGAGCGGCGAGATCCTCACCGAGCACTCCGGCACCCTGGTCGTCGAGGACGGGCCGGACGCCGTGCTCGGCGAACTCGGCCGCTGGTTCGCCGAGTTGCTGGCGAAGACCGGAAACGGGGCGGAGGCGGTCTGCGGGGTCGGGCTCGCGGTGCCCGGCCCGGTCGACACCGAGACCGGCCGCGTCGTCCAGCCGCCGATCATGCCCGGCTGGGACGGCTACGACATAAGGGGACGGCTGGCCCGGGCGCTCACCGGGCACGCGGGCGCCACCGGGGTGCCGGTGCTGGTGGACAACGACGCCAACCTCATGGCGTACGGCGAACAGCGCGTCGGCTACCCCGACTGTTCCGCCTTCGTGCTGGTCAAGGTCTCCACCGGCATCGGCGCCGGGGTCGTGGTGGACGGTTCGGTGTTCCGGGGCGTCGACGGCGGCGCCGGCGACATCGGGCACATCCGCGTGCCGGAGGGCGCCGAGGCGCTGTGCCGGTGCGGTGCGTACGGCTGTCTGGCCGCCGTCGCGAGCGGTGGCGCGGTGGCACGGCGGCTGGCCGAGGCCGGGGTGCCGGCGGCCTCCGGCTCGGACGTACGGGACCTGCTGGCGTCCGGGCACCCCGAGGCGGTCGGACTCGCCCGGGAGGCCGGGCGCCGGGTGGGGGACGTCCTCGCGACCGTCGTGACGCTGCTCAACCCCGGCGTCCTGATGATCGCCGGGGATCTGGCCGGAACTCCCTTCCTGACGGGCGTGCGCGAACTGCTGTACCAGCGGGCGCTGCCCCGCTCCACCGCCCACCTGGACGTGGTGACCGCGCGGCTGGGTGAGCGGGCCGCGCTGGTCGGGGCCGGTGCGATGGTCGTGGAGCATCTCTACAAGCCCGAGCGGGCCGAGGAGCGGTTGCGCGCGCTCGGGGTGTGACGGCCGCGTTTCGGTCCCGGGACGCGTCCGCATGGTGAAATTCCGTCGGCTGTGGCAGCGTGATTCTCGCCACCCCTGATAAGGGTTGCGCTCAGATGAGCGGATCTTGAGCGACTGCACTTCTCCAAAGGGTGGCACTGAGTGCCACCCTTTGATCGTTCATCGAGCGAAATCAAATGTGCGGAAACACCGCTCACATGAGCGCTCGATGGGGTCCGAGGAGGTTCTTGCGTTCAAGAAGTGAAAACATGCGCCTGTGATCGCTTGCCGAGCCTTGACTTTCGATCCGCTGGCGGACGAGTGGTTACAGGCGTATGACGCGCGAGTAGACGTACCCAGACGCCTTTGATCTGGGTATGTTCCTCGCCGTCAGGGCAGCCACCGCGTCCTCGAGGAGTCGAGACCCGTGTCGGAAAACAAAGATCTCCCGGTAGCCGAGCAGGCCGCGAGCGTTGAGGGCGTGAAGTTCGTCTACGGCTTCACCGAGGGCAACAAGGACCTCAAGGACCTCCTCGGTGGCAAGGGCGCGAACCTCGCCGAGATGACGAACCTCGGTCTTCCGGTCCCTCCCGGCTTCACGATCACCACCGAGGCCTGCAAGACCTACCTGGACAGCGGCGAGGAGCCGGCGGCACTGCGTGACGAGGTGAGTGCACACCTCGACGCGCTGGAGGCCCGCATGGGCAAGAAGCTCGGGCAGGCCGACGACCCGCTGCTGGTGTCGGTGCGCTCGGGCGCCAAGTTCTCCATGCCCGGCATGATGGACACCGTCCTCAACATCGGCCTTTCCGACAAGTCCGTGCAGGGACTGGCCAAGCAGGCCGGCGACGACCGGTTCGCGTGGGACTCCTACCGCCGCCTCATCCAGATGTTCGGCAAGACCGTCCTGGGCGTCGACGGCGAGCTGTTCGAGGACGCGCTGGAGGCGGCGAAGACGGCCAAGAAGGTCACGGTCGACACCGAGCTGGAGGCCGCCGACCTCAAGAAGCTCGTCACCAAGTTCAAGAAGATCGTCAAGACCGAGGCCGGCCGGGACTTCCCTCAGGACCCGCGCGAGCAGATGGACCTCGCCATCCACGCCGTCTTCGACTCCTGGAACACCGACCGGGCCAAGCTCTACCGCCGTCAGGAGCGCATCCCGCACGACCTGGGCACGGCCGTCAACGTCTGCTCCATGGTGTTCGGCAACCTCGGCCCCGACTCCGGCACCGGAGTCGCCTTCACCCGCGACCCCGCCTCCGGCCACCAGGGCGTCTACGGCGACTACCTCCAGAACGCCCAGGGCGAGGACGTCGTCGCCGGCATCCGCAACACCGTGCCGCTCGCCGAGCTGGAGTCGATCGACAAGAAGTCGTACGACCAGCTGATGCAGATCATGGAGACGCTGGAGAACCACTACAAGGATCTCTGCGACATCGAGTTCACCATCGAGCGCGGTGTGCTGTGGATGCTCCAGACCCGCGTCGGCAAGCGCACCGCGGGCGCCGCGTTCCGCATCGCGACCCAGCTGGTGGACCAGGGCCTGATCGACGAGGCCGAGGCGCTCACCCGCGTCAACGGCGCCCAGCTCGCGCAGCTGATGTTCCCGCGCTTCGACGAGAGCGCGAAGGTCGCGACGGTCGGCCGGGGCATCGCGGCCTCGCCGGGCGCGGCGGTCGGCAAGGCCGTCTTCGACTCCTACACGGCCGTGAAGTGGTCGCGTTCGGGCGAGAAGGTCATCCTGATCCGCCGTGAGACCAACCCCGACGACCTGGACGGCATGATCGCCGCCGAGGGCATCCTGACCTCGCGCGGCGGCAAGACCTCCCACGCGGCCGTGGTCGCGCGCGGCATGGGCAAGACCTGTGTCTGCGGCGCCGAGGAGCTGGAGGTCGACACCAAGCGCCGCCGGATGACCGTGCCGGGCGGGCACGTCGTCGAGGAGGGCGACGTCGTCTCCATCGACGGCTCCTCGGGCAAGGTCTACCTCGGTGAGGTACCCGTCGTGCCGTCGCCGGTCGTGGAGTACTTCGAGGGCCGGATGCACCCGGGTGCCGACGACGCCGACGAGCTCGTCGAGGCCGTGCACCGGATGATGGCCTTCGCCGACCGCAAGCGCCGCCTGCGGGTGCGCGCCAACGCCGACAACGCCGAGGACGCGCTGCGCGCCCGCCGCTTCGGCGCCCAGGGCATCGGCCTGTGCCGCACCGAGCACATGTTCCTCGGCGACCGGCGCGAGCTGGTGGAGCGGCTGATCCTGGCCGACACGGACACCGAGCGCGAGGAGTCCCTCAAGCAGCTGCTCCCGCTCCAGAAGCAGGACTTCGTGCAGCTCTTCGAGTCCATGGACGGCCTCCCGGTCACCGTCCGCCTGCTGGACCCGCCGCTGCACGAGTTCCTCCCGGACATCACCGAGCTGTCCGTCCGCGTGGCCCTCGCCGAGTCCCGCCAGGAGCCGCACGAGAACGAACTGCGCCTGCTCCAGGCCGTGCACCGGCTGCACGAGCAGAACCCGATGCTGGGTCTGCGCGGTGTGCGCCTCGGCCTGGTCATCCCCGGCCTGTTCACCATGCAGGTCCGGGCGATCGCCGAGGCCGCGGCCGAGCGCAAGGCCGCCAAGGGCGACCCGCGCGCCGAGATCATGATCCCGCTCGTCGGCACGGTCCAGGAGCTGGAGATCGTGCGCGAGGAGGCGGACCAGGTCATCGCCGAGGTCGAGGCGGCCTCGGGCGCGCAGCTGAAGCTGTCCATCGGCACGATGATCGAGCTGCCGCGCGCCGCGCTCACCGCCGGTCAGATCGCCGAGGCCGCCGAGTTCTTCTCCTTCGGCACGAACGACCTGACCCAGACGGTGTGGGGCTTCTCCCGCGACGACGTGGAGGCCAGCTTCTTCACCGCGTACCTGGAGAAGGGCATCTTCGGTGTCTCCCCGTTCGAGACGATCGACAAGGACGGCGTCGGCTCCCTGGTGAAACTGGCCGCCAAGGCCGGCCGCGAGACCCGCCCCGACCTCAAGCTCGGCGTCTGCGGCGAGCACGGCGGCGACCCGGAGTCGGTCCACTTCTTCCACGAGGTCGGACTCGACTACGTCTCCTGCTCCCCGTTCCGCATCCCGGTGGCCCGCCTGGAGGCGGGCAGGGCGGCGGTCCAGTCCCAGGGCAGCGACCACCGCTAGCCGGGGCCCACAGAACCCGGAGCCGCCGACGGTCCCCGACCCTCACCGATCGCGGCGGCTCCGGAGCACGAAGAAGAGCGGGGGCACACCTTGTGCGGAGGTGCGCCCCCGCTCTCTCGCGAGCTGTTCAGACGGGGGCGGGTTCGGCAGGGCCCTCAGTCGGGCACGTGTGTGGTTCGACATGGCGCTGGGCCGCTGCTTCGACGTGCTGATCCATCAGGAGCGGGTGCGGGCGGCGGACCTGCTGTCCACGTCGTGACGGGCCTGATGGGCCGTCATGGGGACAGACCTTCCCGCAGGCATACGACGGTGCCGGTCAGGGCGGCCCGGTGCAGGGCGGTGAGGGCCGGCAGCGGGGTCGTCAGCGGGGTGGATTCCAGGTCGGAGAGGGCGAACAGGCCGTCCTGGTCGTGCTCGCCGCTGTGCCTGACGGTCTGTCCGGGCGCGAGACGGCCGCCGTGGAAGTAGAAGTCGAGCACCGGGCCCGTGCCCAGCACATCGGCCCGGTGGTCGTACCCGATGAACCGCAGGTCCCCTTCGAGGGAGATGCCGGTCTCCTCGTGCAGCTCCCGACGCGCGGCACCGACGGGGTCCTCGCCGTGGTCGAGCATGCCGCCCGGCAGTCCCCAGAGCCCCGCAGCGGGCTGGCCGTCCGCGTAGCGCAGCAGCAGCATCCGGTCCTCGGCGTCGAGGAGCAGCACGCACGACGCGACGATGGTCTGGGGCAGCGTCCTGACCCACTCGTCACGCGGCAGCACGCGCTGTACGTCGGTGGCGGGCACGGTCGTGTCCACGGTGATGTTCCTTCCGTCGGCCGGGCAGCCCGGGACGAGCTGCCCGAACGGTGGAACGGCCGGACGCGTCGAAGGTCACCGGCATGTCGGGCTCAGGGGACAGCCGGGTCGTGGCTACGTCCGGAACGGGCCCGTCACCTCGTACGTGATGCCGCCCGAGGAACTGCCGCTGGTGCCCCGCTGGCTGGAGAGGTAGAGGCGGGTGCCGTCCGGGGAGAAGGCCGGGCCCGTGATCTCCGAGCCGGACTGGCCGTCGATGCGGAGGAACGGGGCGACCACGTCGGCCGGGGTGATGACGCAGATCTCCATGCTGCCGCCGTCCTCGGCGACGAAGAGGTCGCCGGAGGCGGAGCCGGTGACGTTGTCGACGCCCGTGAGCGGGGCCGTGCCGCCGGTCACCAGGGAGTCGTCGTAGGCGAGTTCGACGGTCTGGGCGGCGGCGTCGTACTGCCAGACACGGTTGTCGCCCTTCGTGGTGAACCAGCAGGTGTCGTTCGCGTAGTAGCAGCCCTCGCCGCCGTTGAAGCGCTTGGCGCCGGACACCTGGTGGCGGGTGGCCGTCGCGCCGGTGGGGTCGGGGACGCGGACCCAGGTGACCGGGCCGCTCGTGCCGCTGCCCGCCACCAGGACCTCCAGCGTGCCGGCGGACAGGTCGCCCCAGGTCGTCGGGCGGAAGCGGTAGAAGCAGCCGTCGGTGACGTCCTCGGTCAGGTAGACGACCCGGCGGACCGGGTCGGCCGCCGCCGCCTCGTGCTTGAAGCGGCCCATGGCGTCGCGGCGCACCGCCGCCTTCGTGCCCCAGGGGTCGGTCTCGTAGACGTAGCCCCGGTCCACCTCCTCGCAGGACAGCCAGGTATTCCACGGCGTCTTGCCGCCGGCGCAGTTCTGGCGGGTGCCGGAGAGGATGCGGTACGCGCCGGTGATCGCCCCGGTCGAGGAGAACCGCACCGCGCTCGCGCCGCCCGAGGGATTGATCTCGGAGTTGGAGACATAGATCCAGCCCGTGCCGTCGGCGTAACAGGCGCCGCCGTCCGGGGCGTTGTGCCAGGTGTAGGACGTGGTCCCGACCCGCTGGCCCGACCGGGCGATCACCCGGCTGGTGAAGCCGCCAGGGAGTCTGATGCCGTTGGCGTCCGGGGCGCCCAGCGGCCCGTAGGGTCCGGTGCCGGGCTGGGCCGGGGCCGCGTACGCGGCGCCGCGCCACAGGGTTCCGCCCAGGGCGGCCGAAGTGCCGCCGAGGACGGCCGCACGCAGGAGGCTACGACGTTCCACTCTCACTCCAAGAGGTGCCGTACCGCCCTGCCGCCGGTCGACGGCAGGGTTGTGCGCGGGGGGAGGCGGGAGGGACGCTAGACGGGCAGGGTTGACGGGGCATGGACAACTCGTGGCCGTGGGGCGGCATGCTGTGTGCCGCCTGTCCCACGGCGGACACCCCCTACGCCGGCAGCGCCGGGACCTCCCGTCTCCGGCCGCCCCTCGGCCGGTCCGTGCCCGGTCCGGGCCCCTCGGCCGGTGGCCGTACGGACGGCAGCCGGATCACCACGTCCAGGCCGCCCGTCGCCGCCGCGTGCAGGGTCGCCTCGCCGCCGCTGGCGTGGGCGAGGCGCTGCACCAGGGCGAGGCCGAGTCCCGAGCCGCCCTTGGGGGCGCCCGGGGCGCGCCAGAAACGGTCGAAGGCGCGGGCCCGCTGCTCCTCCGTCATGCCGGGGCCCTCGTCGGTGACGTGCAGGTCGACCCAGCGGGGACGGCTGTCGCGCAGGGCCCGGCGGGGCGGGGCCGGCATCCGCAGCTCGACCGTGACGGTGCTGCCGGGCGGGGACGCCCGCAGGGCGTTGGACAGCAGGTTGTCCATGATCTGCTCGACGGCTCCCGGCACCGCGAGGACCGGGCCGACGCTGCCCGCGAAGAGCACGAGGGAGACGTCCTCCCGCGCGAACAGCGGCTGCCAGGTGCGGTGCCGTTCCGCGCAGACCGCGCCCAGATCGACGGTGGCGGGGATCGCCGCGTGCTCCTCCAGCCGGGCCATCGCCAGCAGGTGCTCGACCATCCGGGCGAGCCGGTCCGTCTCCGTGACGGCCGCGGTGAGGCTGCCCCGGGCCCGGGCGGCGACGTCCGGCTCCAGGTTCTCCAGGCGCAGCCGCAGCGCCGCGAGCGGGGTCTTCAGCTGATGCGAGGCCTCGCCGGCGAATGCCCGCTGGGAGGCGAGCAGATGGGCGAAACGGGCCGCGGTGCGGTTGAACGCGGCGGCCAGACTGCGCACTTCCGGCGGGCCCTTCGTGATCGTCACCGGGGTGAACCGGCCGCCGCCCTCTCCCAACTCGTGCGTCGCCTGCTCCAGTTCGCGGATGGGGCGGCCGGCCCAGCGGGCGAAGGCGAAGCCGACCACGGCCACCGCCGTCAGCACGGCCAGCCCGCCCAGGGCGAGCAGCAGCCACACGTGGTGGACCCGCTCGTGCACCGTCCGCGTGGGCACCGTCAGCCACACGGCACCCACCGGCTGCGCCTCGTGACCGACCGGCGCGGCCACCGACAGGTACTCGACCCCGCCGATCGTGGAGGTCCGCACGTCCACCGTGGAGGTGCCCCGCAGCGCGGCCGCGATGCCCGGCCGGTCGGCCAGGGCGCCGGACACCGAGGGGTCCATGGGGTGCGAGGTGGCGAGCGGCGCGCCCGAGGCGCCGACGATCACCACCTTGCCGCCGATGCGCTGCGCGCAGTGCGCCACCCGCGCGGGCAGGTCCTGCTCGGCCCGCCCCGCAGCGAGGGACAGCGCGGCGTACGCGGAGACCGACTCGGCCTCGTCCTTCGCCGCGTTGACCACCTGCTCCCGCTCCCCGCGCGAGTAGACGAAGCCCAGCGGGATCTCCAGGCAGAGCAGCACCAGCGCGGCGAGGCTGAGGTAACTGAGCAGCAGCCGTCGGGTCATGGAGAGGCCACCTGCGGCGCGTTCGGCCCCGTGTGCACCGCCAGCCGGAAGCCCACGCCCCGCAGTGTCCTGATCCACGCCGGGTGCCCCAGCTTGCGGCGCAGCGCGGCCACATGGACGTCCAGCGTCTTGGTCGGGCCGTCGAAGTGCGGATCCCAGACGCGGTCGAGGATCTGCTGGCGTGAGTAGACCGCGCCCGGGTCCTCGCTGAGGAGCGCCAGCAGGTCGAACTCCTTGGGGGTGAGCGGCACGGGGGAGTCGCCGACCCAGACCTGGCGGGTGCGGCGGTCCACCACGAGCGGGCCCGGGTCGTGCGGGGGATCGGGGGCCGGATCGTACGACGGTGCGGCAGGGGGGTCGTAGGAGAGGGCCGGGGCCGGCTCGTACGCGGGGGCCGGTTCGTAGGGCGGCGACTCGGGAGCACCGGGTGCGACCGGTGTGCCCGGGGGCTCGGGGAACGCCTGCCGGGTGCGTTGCGTGCGGCGGGTCACGGCCCGGACCCGGGCCACCAGCTCCCGCACGCTGAAAGGTTTCGCCAGATAGTCGTCGGCGCCCAGCTCCAGGCCCAGCACACGGTCGGCCTCCTCGCCGCGGGCGCTGAGGATGACGATGGGCACGTCCGAGACCTGCCGGATATTGCGGCAGACGTCGATGCCGTCCATGTCCGGCAGTCCCAGGTCGAGCAGGACGACGTCGTTGTACGGCCCTCTCAGCCCCTCCGCGCCGGTGGCGACGTGGTCGACCGTCAGCCCGAAGTGTCCGAGCCCTTCGGTGAGCGGCTCGGCGATCGTCTCGTCGTCCTCGATGAGCAGCACTCGTAGGCCCATACGTCCCGTCTCTCCGTGAAGCCGGCATGAATCCGGGCAGCGTGAATTCGCATTATCGGCCCGGTAGTTCACACGCTACAAGATGACCGTCCGTCTGGGTATCCGGACAAAGAATGTTCAATTCCTGGCCGGGCTCTGGAGTTCGCTTAACCTTCCTCTGTAAGTCGTCCGTCTACGGTGGGGCTCATAGAAGGAAATCGCAGCTCAGGAGGCAGAGTTGAAAGCATTGCTGGACCGTGCCCGCACGTTCAGGACGCGCGTCGATTTCGACAGCGGGGAATACCGGAAACTGGCCGAAGGGCAATATCCGGAGGTGCTGTTCATCACCTGCTCGGACTCCCGGGTCATGCCCGCGCTCATCACGGGCGCACGGCCCGGGGACATATTCGAGCTGCGCAACGCGGGCAATATCGTGCCGCCCTACGGACGGCCCGGGGCCTCCGGGGAGGCGGCCACCATCGAGTACGCACTGGAAGTGCTCGGAGTTCAGGACATCGTGGTGTGCGGTCACTCACACTGCGGCGCGATGGGTGCGCTGAAGTCCGGCGACGACCTGTCCGCCCTGCCCGGCGTGGACGCCTGGCTGCACATCGCCCGCCCCGAACTTGCCCCCGTCCTCGAGTCCGCGCCGGACGACCCGTCGCTGCCGGAGGTGTCCCAGGGCAACGTCGTCAACCAGCTGGCCGCCCTGCGGAGTTACCCGGTGGTGCGACAGCGGCTCGACACGGGCCGGCTGCGGCTGCACGGCTGGTACTACGAGATCGACACGGGCTTCGTCTACGAGCTCGGCGACGACGGCGCGTTCCGGGTGCATGCCGCGTGAGCGGGGCGCATGCGCGGGGGCGGGCACGCGGCGGCGCCACGCCGGGTGGCCGGACGGCCGGTCCGGCGGGAGACGCGGCGGAGGACTGGGGGGCGGCTGGTTCCGGGGGAGGTGCCGCGGACTGGGGGGCCGGCGGCTCCGGGCGGGGCTCGGGGGACTGGCAGGGGGGTGGGCCGGTCCGTGGTTCGTCGGGAGGTGCCGAGGGCTGGGGACCGGGCGGTCCGGCGGGCGGGTTGACGGGCGATCGGTCGGGTGGCCCAGGGGGCGGCCTGCTCGTGGACCCGGCGGGGGGCGCTGCGAGTCGGCGGTCGGGGGGTCCGGCGGGCGGTTTCACGGTCGGTCGGTCGGGTGGGCCCGGGGGCGGCCTGGTGGGGGACCCGGCAGGGGGCGCGAGCCGGCGGTCGGGCAGCCCGCCCGGTGAACCCGCGGGCGGCTCGGCCGGAGGTTCCCTGGGCGGTGTGCTGGGTGGGCTGATCAGCCGTGTGTCGGGTGGTGCGAAGGGCGAGGGCGGCACAGCGCGGACCAAGGCCGACCTCGTCACCGACATCACCGCCTCGCTCGTCGTCTTCCTCGTCGCCCTGCCGCTGTGCATCGGTGTCGCCGTCGCGTCCGGTGTGCCGGCCGAGCTGGGGATCATCTCGGGGGTGATCGGCGGTCTGGTCGTCGGCGCGGCACGCGGCAGTACGCTCCAGGTCAGCGGGCCGGCCGCTGGACTCGCCGCGCTCGTGGCGGAGACCGTCGCCGAGGTCGGCGTGGCCATGCTCGGCGTGATCGTGCTGTTCGCCGGCCTCCTCCAGATCATCCTGGGACTGGTGCGGCTCGGCCGGATGTTCCAGGCCATCTCCGTCGCCGTCGTCCAGGGCATGCTGGCCGGCATCGGCGTGCCGCTGATGTTCAGCCAGGCCTATCCGATGGCCGACGCCAAGGCCCCCGGCACGGCGATCGAGAACATGGCGGGCCTCCCCGGCCTGCTGGCCGGCATCGTGACCGACCCGCAGGCGATGATCGCCACCCTGCTCGGTGTCGTCACGATCGTGCTCAGCTTCGTGTGGAAGAAGGTGCCGGGTCCGGCCGGGAAGATCCCGGCGGCGCTGGTCGCCGTGGGCATCGGCATCGTGGTCGCCGCGCTGCCCGGCGTGGACGTGAAGACGCTCCAGGTCGGCAACCTGCTCGCGTCCGTGTCGGTGCCCGGGCCGGAGCAGTTCGCCGGGCTCGCGGACGGGGCGATCATCACCGCCATCCTCACGTTCACGGTCATCGCGTCCGCCGAGAGCCTGTTCACGGCCGCTGCCGTGGACCGTATGCACAGTGGCCCGCGCACCCGCTACAACACCGAGCTGATCGCCCAGGGCGCCGGGAACACCGTCGCCGGCATCCTCGGCGCGCTCCCGATCACCGCGGTCGTGGCCCGCAGTTCGGCCAACGTCCAGGCGGGGGCCAAGACCCGGCTCTCCCGCACCCTGCACGGCCTGTGGCTGCTCGCCTTCGCGCTGCTGCTGCCGCAGGTGCTCGCGCTGATCCCGATCTCGGTGCTCGCCGGTGTCCTCGTGCACAGCGGCTGGAAGCTGTTCGGGCCCGCCGAGTTCCCGAAGATGTGGCGGCAGGACAAGGGCGAGTTCGCGGTGATGACGCTGACCACGCTGGTCATCGTGGTGACCGCGCTGCTCGAGGGCGTGCTGATCGGCCTCGCCGCGGGTATCGTGCTGGCCGCGCTGCGGATGTCCCAGACCGCGATCCGCCAGCACGTCGAGGACGACACGGCGAAGGTCGTCATGGCCGGCAACGCGACGTTCCTGCGGCTGCCGAAGGTGATCGAGGCGCTGGAGGCCGCCGCCGCGTCCGGGAAGCCGAGGATCCGGCTCGACCTGACCGGCGTGACCCACCTGGACCACGCCTGCCGTAACCAGGTCGAGGAGTTCACCGCCCAGCAGCGCGGACTGGGGCTGCGGGTGGAGCTGCTGATGCCGGGGGAGGCGAAGCCGGCCGGTGACCGGGCCGAGGCGCCCGCGGGGCAAGCACCGGCACCGCTGCCCAAGCGGCACGTCACGGCCATGGCAGAGGAAGCATGGCGCGAACCGGTGGCGGAACCCTCCGCCGACGCCGAGTGGTTCTACCTCGACACCCGGCCCCTCCCGGACGACCAGCGGTCGAGCCCGGTGGGCTGACAGCGGCGAGGAGGGCCCGGCGGCGGCCCGGGCCCTCCTCGCCGCAGGCGGCGCGGCTCCTCGTAGGCTGGATCGGGCCACCGACGGAGGGAGCCTGACATGCCAGGCTGGACCACACAGGACATCCCGGACCAGAGCGGCCGCGTCGCCGTCGTCACCGGCGCCAACAGCGGGATCGGATACGTCACGGCACGTGAACTCGCCCGCAGGGGCGCGCGGGTGGTCCTCGCGTGCCGCAGCGAGGCCCGGGGCGCGGCGGCCGTGGACCGGCTCCGTGCGGAACTGCCCGAGGCCCGGGTCGAGCTGGGCCGGCTCGACCTGGGTGACCTCGCCTCCGTACGCGAGTTCGCGGCCGGATTCCCCTATGAGCGGCTGGACGTGCTCGTCGACAACGCCGGGGTGATGGCGCTGCCGTACGGGACGACGGTGGACGGGTTCGAGACGCAGTTCGGCGTCAACCACCTGGGGCACTTCGCGCTCACCGGGCTGCTGCTGCCCGCGCTGGTGGCGGCGCCGGGGGCCCGGGTCGTGGTCGTCTCCAGCGGGATGCACGCCCTCGCCAACATCGATATGAACGACCTCAACAGCGAGCGGCGCTACCGGCGCTGGATCGCCTACGCCCGTTCCAAGACGGCCAACCTGCTGTTCACGCACGAGCTGGCGCGCCGGGCGGCGGCACACGGCACGGACCTGGTGGCGGCCGCGGCCCATCCCGGGTACGCGGCCACCAACCTCCAGACCACCGGGCCGCTCGCCGAGGGGCGCCCGGCCGCCGAGCGGCTCGTGCGGCTCGCCAACCGGGTCATCGCGCAGCCGGCCGAGGCGGGCGCGCTGCCGGTCCTGTACGCCGCGACGGAACCCGGCGTACGGCCCGACTCCTTCACCGGCCCGCACATCGCCATGTGGCGCGGGGCGCCCGCACCGTCCTGGCGGGCGCCCTGGACCCTCAACGACGTGGCGGGGCAGCGGCTGTGGGCCGCGTCCGAGGAGCAGACCGGGGTGACGTACGACGCCCTGAAGGCATGACGCTCACAGGGCCACGGCCACCGCGTTGAACGTCGTCTCCGGCGTCTGCGGGCTCGTGAAGCGGGCGTTGACCAGGTAGAGGCGGTCGCCGTAGCGGGCGGCGGTGGTGGGGACGTCGAAGCGGGGGTCGGTGATCGTCCTGGTCAGGGTGGCGGTGGTGGCCTTCTTGTCGAGGTCCCAGACGGTGATCTTGTTGAGTCGGTTCTGGACGACGTACAGGGTGCGGCCGAGACGGACCAGGCCGTCGCCGCCCGCCACGTCCGTCGCACCCTTCAGCGTGACCTCGGCGGCGTGGCCGGTCCTCAGGTCCACGCGGTACAGCTGACCCGCGTTGACGACGATCAGGCCGCGGCCGTCGGGGGTGGCGACCAGGCCGTTGGCACTGTTGGTCCCGGCGGGTGCCTGCACCCACTCGCCGGTCAGCGGCAGGGCGCGGACCTCGCCCCGCCGGCCGCGCGGGACGCCGTGGAGGACCGCGGCACGGGAGTCGGTGAACCAGGCGCGGTCCTCGTGCAGGACGACGTCGTTGATGAACGGGGCCGTGTCCCGGGTGAGTTGCAACGTGCTGAGCAGCTCGCCGGTGCGCGAGTCGACGATCCTCGCGGCGCCTCCGGCGCCGCCGGCCACGTACAGCAGGCCGTCCCGGTCCAGCTTCAGGCCGATGGACGCGAGACCGGCGGCGCCCTCGTGCAGGACACTGCCCTTGCCGGTGCGCAGGTCGGTGCGGTAGATCGCGCCGTCGGCGCGCGAGCCCATGTACGCGTACGGCCTGCCGCCTATGGTGATCCCCTCGGGGAGCCAGCCGTCGGGCAGCGGGAACTCGGCCGGCCAGGGGGATCCGGGAGCGGCCTGTGCCGTGCCGGTGCCGGCGGCCACCGCGAGCGCGGCGACGGCCCCGCCGAGCACGGTCCGCCGGGACGGCTGGGGGTGGTTCCGGGTCATGGTGGGGGCCTCCGTGGAAGGAAGGTGGGGGTGTGACTCGATGAAACGCGAGGAACCCCCGACGCGGCAGCCGGGTCGGCGAACTCGACAGCAACCCGACAGTCCGGCAGGGCAGTTGTTCAGTAGACGATCGACACGATCCGGCACACGGCCCCGGCGAGCCGCCGGTCCCCCTCGACCCGGGCCCTCGCGAGGGCATCGGCCGGCTGGACACCCCGCGTGCACAGCCGCCAGGCGGTCTCCGTGTCCAGCTCCACGCCGGCCGCCGGCCGACCGCCGGGGTCCTGCGCCAGGGACCAGCCCTCCGGCCCGGCGGTCACGGTCCAGGTGCCTCCTCCGGGGCCGGTGACCGTCAGAGCCACCCGCGTGCCGGCCGGCGCGGCGGTGTCCCGCAGCGTGTGGGGCAGGGCCCGCATGAACGTGTCCAGGACCATGGACAGGGCGCGCGGCCCGGGGTCGGTGCCCAGCCCGGCCGCGTGCCGGATCTGCTGGCGGTGCGTCCAGTACTCCGTGAACTCCCGGGCACAGTCCAGCCACATGGGCGCCGGGTCCACCCCGGCCCAGGACACACCCAGGGACGGCGCGTCCGGGTCGGCGTGCGTGAAGCGGCGGGCCAGTTCGGTGCCGGCCTCTTCCAGGGCGTCGACGAGCGAGGCCGGGTCCATGTCCCGGTGGCGGTCGACCCACCCCTGGTTGGCGCGGTGGATGAACGCCTCCAGCGTCTCGCCCGGCGCGAAGGCGCCGAACTCACGACGGCCGAGGCGGGCGCAGTAGTCGCCGAGGACGTGCGCGGAGACGTCGTGCACGGTCCAGCCCGGCACGGCCGGCTCGCTCCACTGACCGGGCCGCAGCCCCCGCAACAGCCCCAGCAGCGCTGCCAGTTCCGGCCCGAACAGCGGGCGGGCGTCGATCGGGGGGCCGAGCCAGGAGAGGCCCGGCCTGTCGTTCGGCTGCGCAACCATGGCCCCCAGCCTGCCAGGCGACGACGACAACACCCCTCCGGGGGAGGGGTGTTGTCGAGGCGGGCGTCCGCGTTCCTACGCGGCGCGCACCTTGTACGCCGTGACCTGCACCGCCTCGTCGTCCAGGCACTGCCCGGACGCCAGGTCGAAGCGCTGCTTCAGCAGGGGCGAGGCGACGAACGGGCGGCCCTGGTGGGTGCCGGTCAGGCCGCGGGAGAGGACCGCCGCGCCGGTGAACGGGTCGCGGTTGTCGATGGCGAACAGCTCACCGGAGCGGTCGCGGAAGACCGCGGCCTGCCGGCCGTCCGGCAGCAGCGCGGCGACCCCGCGGCCCGGCAGCAGCGTGCTCAGGTCGCAGACCGTGAACCAGTCGCCGTCCAGAGCGAGTTCGATCCTGAGGTCGGTGGTCTCGAGTGCCAGGGTCATCGCTGGGCGCTTCCTTCCAGTACGTCAGCGGCGGGTCGCATGCCGATGGACAGCAGCGGCAGGTCGGGCTTCATCTGGTCGCGCTCGGGCACGAAGGCGACGACGGGGTCCGGGGTGTCCGGCGCGTTCACGAAGGACACGAACCGGGACAGCTTCTCGGGGTCGTTGATGGTCTCGGCCCACTCGTCGCGGTAGTGCGCGACATGCGCCTGCATCAGCTGCTCCAGCTCGTCGCAGATGCCGAGCGAGTCGTGCACCACCACGTCCCTGACGTGGTCCAGGCCGCCCGGGATCCGGTCCAGCCAGGTCGAGGTCCGCTCCAGGCGGTCGGCCGTACGGATGTAGAACATCAGGAACCGGTCGATCAGGCGGACCAGTTCGGCGTCCGACAGGTCCTGCGCGAGCAGGTCCGCGTGGCGGGGCGTGGCGCCGCCGTTGCCTCCGACGTAGAGGTTCCAGCCGTTGGCGGTGGCGATCACGCCGAAGTCCTTCGACTGGGCCTCGGCGCACTCGCGCTGGCAGCCGGAGACGGCCGACTTCAGCTTGTGCGGGGAGCGCAGGCCCCGGTAGCGCAGCTCCAGGTCGATCGCCATGCGGACGGAGTCCTGGACGCCGTAGCGGCACCAGGTCTGGCCGACGCAGGACTTCACCGTGCGCAGGGACTTGCCGTAGGCGTGGCCGGACTCGAAGCCGGCGTCCACCAGCCGGGCCCAGATCAGCGGCAGCTGCTCGACGCGGGCGCCGAACATGTCGATCCGCTGGCCACCGGTGATCTTCGTGTAGAGGCCGAAGTCCCGGGCGATCTCGCCGATCACGATCAGCTTCTCCGGGGCGATCTCGCCGCCGGGGATCCGCGGCACGACCGAGTACGAGCCGTTCTTCTGCAGGTTGGCCAGGAAGTGGTCGTTGGTGTCCTGAAGGGCCGCCTGCTCGCCGTCCAGGACGTAGCCGCTCGCGCCGATCGCGGGGGCGAGGGAGGCGATGATCGAGCCGACGGTCGGCTTGCAGACCTCGCAGCCGTCACCGCCCCGGGCGCCGTCGCGGCCGTAGCGGTCCAGCAGGTCCTGGTAGGAGTTGATGCGCAGGGCGAGGACGATCTCGTACAGCTCCTCGCGGGTCTGCGAGAAGCAGCCGCACAGGCCCTTGTCGACCTCGACGCCGCTCGCCTCCAGCTCGGCGTTGACGAGCTGGCCGAGGACCTTGACGCAGGAGCCGCAGCCGGTGCCGGCCTTGGTGCACTTCTTCACCTCGGGCACGGTCGTGCACTGGTGGTCGGTGACCGCGCCACGGATCGCGCCCTTGGAGACGTTGTGGCAGGAGCAGATGATCGCGTCGTCCGGCAGGGCGGAGGGGCCGAGCTGGACGGACTCCCCGGCGCCGGCCGGCAGCACGAGCGACTCGGGGGCGACCGGCGGGACCGAGCCGGTGAAGGCCTTCAGCGTGCCGTACGCCTCCGCGTCACCGACCAGGATGCCGCCGAGCAGCGTGCCGTCGCGGCCGATGACCAGCTTCTTGTACAGGCCCGCGCGGGAGTCGGAGTAGACGACGTCCAGGCAGTCCTCGGCGGTGCCGTGCGCGTCGCCGAAGGACGCCACGTCCACGCCGAGCAGCTTCAGCTTGGTGGAGAGGTCCGCTCCGGTGAAGGACGCCTCGTCCGAGGCGATCGTGGCCGCCGCCGTCTCTGCCTGCTCGTAGCCCGGCGCCACCAGGCCGTACACCCGGCCGTCGGAGGCCAGCGCGCACTCGCCGATCGCGAAGACGTGCGGGTCGGAGACCGTACGGCACTGCTCGTCGACGGTGATGCCGCCGCGCTCGCCGACCGTCAGGCCGCAGTCGCGGGCCAGCTGGTCGCGGGGGCGCACACCGGCGGAGAACACCACCATGTCGGCGGCCAGTTCGGAGCCGTCGGAGAGCTTCATGCCGGTGACGGCGCCCGCGGAGTCGACGAGGATCTCCTGCGTGCCCACGCCCGTGTGGACGCTCAGGCCCATCTCCTCGATGGTGCGCAGCAGCGCGGCGCCGCCGCCGTCGTCCACCTGGACGGGCATCAGCCGGGGCGCGAACTCCACGATGTGGGAGGTGAGTCCGAGGCCCTTCAGCGCGCCCGCGGCCTCTAGTCCGAGCAGACCGCCGCCGACCACGGCACCCACCCGGGCCTTGCTCTTCGCGTACTCCTCGATCGCGAGCAGGTCCTCGATCGTGCGGTAGACGAAACAGCCTTCGGCGTCCTTGCCCGGGACCGGCGGGACGAAGGGGTAGGAGCCGGTGGCGAGGACGAGGGTGTCGTACTCGAAGACCTCACCGGACCTGGCGGTGACCTTCTTCGCCTCGCGGTCGACGGTCTGCGCGGGATCGCCGATGTACAGCTCGATGCCGTGCGTGTCGATGAACTCCATGTCCGTCATGGACAGGTCCTCGGGGGTCTTCCCCGAGAAGTACGAGGTGAGGGCGACGCGGTCGTAGGCCGGGCGCGGCTCCTCGCAGAGTACGACCACGCGGTGCGTGGCGGTCAGGCCGCGTTCGGCGAGCGCTTCGAGGAAGCGCTGGCCGACCATGCCGTGGCCGACGAGCACGATCGTGGGGGTCGCCCCCGGGGTGGCCGTCATCAGGAGCCTCCATCGTTGGTGAGCAGGTGGAGCAGCGGGCCGCCGTCGGAGGGGAGCGGCTCTGCTCCCTCCCAGGCGCGGGCGAGCGCGCCGACGGTGCCGAGTTCGCCGACGAGGACCCCGCCGACCAGGCGGTCGTCGCGGACGACGACCTTGCGGTAGGTGCCGCGGGTGGCGTCGGCGAGCTGGACGACGTCGTCGCCCGGGAGCGCCTCGGTCTCGCCGAACGCGGCGAGGTCGAAGGGGCTGTCGTGCCCGTTCAGCGTGAGCCGGGTCAGGGAGCGCGTGCCGGTGTAGCGGGCCTTCGCGTCACCGGCGAGCAGCTCCGCGAGCGCGTCGGCCTGTTCGAGTGCCGGAGTGGCGAGCCCGTACAGGACGCCGTCGTGCTGGGCGCAGTCACCGATCGCGTGGATGTACGGGTCGGAGGTGCGCAGTTCGTCGTCGACGACGACGCCCTTGCGTACCTCGAGCCCCGCGGCCTGGGCGAGACCCACCCGGGGGTGGACCCCGCAGGCGACGACCACCAGGTCGGCGTCGAGGGCGTACCCGTCGGCCATCTCCACGGAGCGGACGGCGCCGCCGACGCAGCGCACGTCCCGTACGCGGCACTCGGTGTGCACCTCGACGCCCAGGTCGGTCAGATGCCGCTTGACGAGCTTCGACGCGGCCGGGTCGAGCTGGCGCTCCATCAGCCGCTCGGACTGCTGGGCGAGCACGACCTGGGCGCCGCGCAGGGCGAGCGCCCGTGCCGCGGAGACCCCGAGGAGACCGCCGCCGACCACGACGGCCCGCGCCCCCGGCCGGACCGCCTTCGACAGCCCCAGGCAGTCGTCCATGGTCCGGAACGCGTGGACGCCCTCGGGAAGTTCGTGATTCTCGGTGAACAGCCCGCGCAGCGGCGGCAGTACGGGGTTGGAGCCGGTCGCGAGAACGAGCCGGTCGTATGCGATCACCGTCCCGTCCGCGCATGTCACGGTCCGCTGCCCGCGGTCGACGCCGAGGACCCGGCCGCGCATGATCCGGGCCGGTGCCGGCAGGGCGATCACCTCGGGGCTGTACCGTCCGGCCAGCACCTCGGCGAGCAGCACCCGGTTGTACGGCTGGTGCTCCTCCTCGCCGATCAGCAGCGCGGGCGTGCCGAGCTCACCGAGCCGCCGGGCGAGCCGTACGCCCGCCAGGCCGGTGCCGATCACCACCACACGCTCATTCGAGGTCATGCACTTGAGCGTGCGGTGCCGGTGTTACCCGGCAGCATCACCTCTGTTTCCCGCGGGGAACGCTGCCCTCAGCGGGGAGGGGCGATGGGTGTGAGGGTTCCTGAAGTGCGGCGACGGCGGGCTGTGAGGCGTCGCAGCGGCCTCGCACAGGGTCGCGATCATGCCCGACACATCGCTGACCATGATCGTCCTGCTCTGCGCAGCGGCCCTCGCCGCCGGCCGGATCGACGCCGTGGTCGGCGGGGGCGGCCTCCTGCTGCTGCCGGTGCTGCTGCTCGGACTGCCGGCGAACACCCCCGCCGCGCACGCGCTGGGCACCAACAAGGCGGTCGCCATCGTCGGTACCACGGGCGTGGCCGGTGGGGGCACCTCCCACGCCCTTCAGGCAGTGGGGGAGTATGCCCGCAAGGCTCTTGTGGACGTCCGTACCGCCGTCCGCATCGGACTGGCCGCCCTCGCCGGTTCCTCCGCGGGGGGCCTTCTTCGCGGCGGGGATGAGCACCGAGGTCCTCAAGCCGGTGATCATGGTGGTGCTGCTCGGGGTCGCCGCCTTCGTGATCCTGCGCCCCGCCTTCGGCACGGCCCCCGCGCCCGGCCCGGCCACCCGCCGGCAGATCCTCGCCGCCATCGGCCTCGCCGGCCTCGGCATCGCCTTCTACGACGGCCTCATCGGCCCCGGCACCGGCACGTTCCTGGTCCTCGCGCTCACCGCCGTCCTCCACCTCGACCTCGTCACGGCCTCCGCCACCGCCAAGATCGTCAACTGCTGCTCCCCCAAGCTCTCGGCTTCGCTCGAGCAGGGGCCCCCATCGCGGGCGCCCTCGCGACCTTCGCCTGGCAGGGCGCGGTCCTGTGGCAACCGGCCGCCCTGATGGCCGTCTTCAACCTGGCGGGCGGCACCCTCGGCGCCCACACGGCCCTGAAGCAGGGCAGCGGCTTCGTCCGCGTCGTACTGCTGACGGTCGTCTTCGCCCTGGTGGGGAACCTCGCGTACGAGCAGTGGCTCGCCTAGCGTCCTCGCACGTCCAGCAGCTCGACCATCCCCGTCCCGTCCTCGTCGCCGTGCCCCTGGGCGAGCCTGCGCTCCATCAGTTCCATGTACGGCGTCAGCAGCTCCGGGCTGACCCGCTGCTCCTCGGCCGTGCGCAGCAGGGTGGTGTTGCCCGCGGCCTGCATCGCGAGGTTGGAGACGACGTTCCGGGTGTAGTCGCCGCTCTGGAGCTGGTCTGCGCTCTGGTGCACGGCCGGGGCCATCGCGGCCAGCCAGTCCGCGAGCAGCGGTGCGAAGTCCTTCGGCGCGATGTCCTCCGGGCGGATCAGTGCGAAGGCGTGGGTGATGCCCGCGAACATGCCGCTCATCGCGCTCAGCAGCGCCACGTCGTGCAGCGCGGCGAACCCCGGATCGGCCCCGACATAGCGGGTGCCGGCCGGGACGGCGAGGGTGTCGCGGTGCTCCTCGAACAGCTCGGGGGAGCCGCTGTAGAAGACGTAGCCGCCGGAGTCCGGGGCGCCGATCATCGGTGGGACGGCCATGATCCCGGCGTCCAGGAAGCGCGCGCCGCGCGCCTCGGCCCAGGCGGCGCGCGCACGGCCCTGGCCCGGGGTGCCGGTCGTCAGGTTCACCAGATCCCGCCCGGCGAGACCGGCCCCGTCCAGGGCCTCGCCCACGGAGGCGTCGTCGAGCAGGCAGGCGATCACGAGCCGGTTCGCGGCCACCGCCTCCGCGGCGGTCCGGGCCACCGTGGCGCCCTCGGCGGCGAGGGGCTCGGCACGGGCGGCGGTGCGGTTCCAGACGGTCACCTCGTGCCCGGCGGCCAGCCAGACGCGGGCGAGGGCGGTGCCCATGGCGCCGGTACCGAGAAGAGTGAGAGGGGTACGGGGAGCAACTGCGGTGTCGGTCATGGCGTCTAGGCTCGTCGTAGGGGAAGCGCCCGCTCAAGTACGTACTTCGAAGTGGGTGGTTACCTCGGGGGAAGGGTCCAGGCAGCAGGCGGGCGAGGGGTGGGCATGGGGACGACGGGACGGCGGCCGGGGGTGTACGTGTGCGGGATCGACGCGGCGATGGACGTGATCGGCGGCAAGTGGAAGGTGCTGATCCTCTGGGCGCTGGACGAGCGGCCGTGCCGCTTCGGGGAACTGCGCCGCGAGCTGCCGGGCGTCACCGAGAAGGTGCTCGCCTCGCACCTGCGGGAGATGGAGGCCGACGGTCTGGTGCACCGTGAGGCGTATGACGAGGTGCCGCCGCGGGTGGAGTACTCGCTGACGGCCCGGGGCGCGTCCCTGAACGAGGCGCTGGAACCGCTGGGCGCCTGGGGGAGGGCCAACGTCCTCGGTGCGTCAGCGGCTGCCGGTCAGGTGGGCGAAGACGACGACGTTCCCCTGGTAACCGGCGCCGCGTGAGTAGCCGCCGCCGCAGGTGATGACCCGCAGCTCGGGGCGGTGGGCGGCGCCGTAGACCTTCGCGTCGGGGAAGTCCTTCGCGGCGTACGCCTCGACGGCGTCCACGGTGAACACCGCCACGCTGCCGTCCCGCCGGTCCACCTCGATCGTGCTTCCCTTGGTGAGGGCGCCGAGGCCGTAGAAGACGGCGGGGCCGTCGGCGTTGTCGACATGGCCGGCGACGATCGCGGTCCCCCGCTCGCCGGGGGTCGTGCCGGCCTCGTACCAGCCGGCGAGGTTCTCGTCCGCGGCGGGCGGTACGCCGAGGCTGCCGGTCTTCGTCAGGCCGAGCCCGGTCAGCGGCGCGTCCACCCGGATCGCCGGGATGCGGATCCGGTCGGGCGGCGACGGCGGCAGCGCGGGCACGGCGGGCCGCTCACCGGCACGGCCGTCCAGTCCGGCCCGGGCCTGCGCGGCGGACGGCTGCGGCGGGGCGTGCGTCCCGGCGCCGTCGCGCAGCAGCCACACCCCGGAGCACAGGGCGAACACCGTCACGGCCGCCATGGCCGCGTTCGCGGGATTGCGAACGCCGCTGCGGAACCCTGGGAACCTGCGCATACCCAACCCTTTTTGTGATCCGGCCCCGTGCCCCCTCCGGGCCGCGAGGGGCGTCGGACCCGGAGGGGGAGGGGACATGCGGTACCGGCGACGGACAGCGGAGGGTGTCCGTCAGATCCCGTCGCCTCTCGCCCGGCGATGCAGGAGCCAGGTACCGCCCGCGGCGGCGACGGCGAGGGCCGTCACACCGGCCGCGGTCTGCACGGGATCGGGGCCCAGGGCGCCACCGACCCCCGTCTTCACACTTCCCCGGGGATGCACCTGCTCGCGCACCGGCGTCAGCGTGACCACCAGGTCCCCGGTGATCCGCCGGCCGCTGCCGCCGCAGGTGGCGGTGATCTCGTACGTTCCCGGCTGCGCGCTCGGCGGCACCCTGAACCGCCCGCTCGCGTCCTGCCCGTGCGCGTCCGGCGCCAGGCTGAGGGAACCCGCCCCGACCGCGCCGGCGTCACCCGTCGCCGAGCCGCCGTCGCCGCAGGCCGCCGTGCGCACGGTGACCTGACCGCCGGGCACGACCGAGGCCGGGGACACCTCCAGGCCACCGGCGGACGCGCCGTACGCGGGGGCGACGGCGAGAGCCGCGGCGGCGACGGCGAGCGCGGTACCGGTCAGCGGCCGGGCGGTACATCGCATCGGTGCTCCTTCGAGCGGTTCGGTCTGCGCCTGCCCTTCCGAGGTAACGGGCAGCGGGACGAACGCGCTTGCTGATGGGGCGTCAGAATTGGGATGAATGGGTGTCAGGAGGGGGTGAACCGGCGGTCACCCGCAGCCGTTTCGGCAGGTCACAGGCGTCCGGACGGGCAGCGGCCGGAAATGCGCGGGGTGCGCGTGTGAACGGGTGACCCGGGTGTGCGCGCCGGTGCTTGACCTCAAGAATAGTTGAGGTACGAGGCTGTGCCGCATGCAGACAACCGCTACCGATCCAGCCGCCGCTCGGCCGACCGCCGCCGACCCGCTCCGACTGACCCTCGTCGTGGGCAGCAACCGGCACGGCCGCTTCGGCCCCGTCGTCGCCGACTGGCTCCTCGGCCGCATCCGGGACCGGGACGACCTGGTCGCCGAGGTCGTGGACGTCGCCGACGCCGCGCTGCCCATGTCCCTCGAACCGACCCCGGAGGCGACCGCCGCGCTGTCCGGCATCACCCCGAAGCTGGCCCGCGCCGACGCCTTCGTGGTCCTCACCCCCGAGTACAACCACTCCTTCCCGGCGGGCCTGAAGAACCTCGTCGACTGGCACTTCACCGAATGGCAGGCCAAGCCGGTCGGCCTCGTCTCCTACGGCGGTCTGGCCGGCGGCCTGCGCGCCGCGGAGCACCTGCGTCAGGTCTTCGCGGAGCTCCACGCCGTGACGGTCCGCGACACCGTCTCCTTCCACAACGCCGGCGCCTCCTTCGACGACCGGGGCGCCCTGCGCGACCCGTCCGGCCCGGACGCGGCGGCGAAGGCCATGCTGGACCAACTGGTCTGGTGGGGCCACGCGTTGCGGGAGGCCCGGGGGAGGCGGCCGTACGGAGGCTGAGCCCGCCTCAGACACACCCGACCCTCGCGCCGGGCCTCGCCCGGCGGGCCCTTCATGAGGGGCCCATCATGCGGGCCCGTCACGCCGAGCCTCTCGCACCGGGTTCTTCACGCCGGCCCCCTCACACCCGCGCCCGCCAGTCCCCGCCCGCGATCGCCCGCCCCCGGGCCCGCAGCCGCGCGGCGACGGCGGGCGCGGCCACGTACACCCAGGCCCGGACGGCCGCCCCGTCGGCCTCCCGTACGACCTTCCGTTCCACGCGCACGTACAGACTGCGCGGATCCCCCGGCGCGTACTCCTCCAGCCGGTCCAGCTCGGCGAGCAGCCCCTCGTACGCCTCCGGCAACGCGGTCACCAGCTCCCCGCTGACCACGCCGCCGCCCGGCTCCTCGACCGCGTACGGGTAGCCCGGCCCCGCGTACAGCACCGTGTCCGCGAGGCGCCCAGGCTCCTCGGAGCGGGTGCGGCCACGCAGGAAGAGGCCGTGGTTGACCTCCCCCGGGCGGAGGGTGCCGTAGACGAAGAAAGGGAGGGTCACAGGAACGATTCTGCACCCTCACACACCTCCACAGCGGGGCTATGGACATGCCATGTCCGTGCCGCCTTAACTCGCGGTCAACATCAACGCCGCACCCGGTCGACCCCACGCGACCGGGTGCGCCCGTATGAGGAGACCGATGAGTCGGATACGTCATGTCCGCGGTTCCCGTCTCGCCCTCGCCGGTGCGGCCGTCACCGGCACCACCGCCCTGCTGGCCGCCGTGCTCTCCCCGGCCGCCGGCGCGGCGGACCGGCCGGCCAGGTCGGGCGCGATCGAGGACGCGGAGGCGGTGCTCGCGGACCGGGCCGGAGCCCTGGGCCTCACCTCGGCCCAGGAGACGGAGGTCCGGGACGTCGTCGTCGACGAGGACGGCACCCGGCACGTCCGCTACGACCGCACCTACCACCGGCTCCCGGTCCTCGGCGGCGACTTCGTGCTCCACCTGAACCCGGACGGCACGTACCGCGGCACGAGCCGCGCGACGAAGTCCGCGCTCTCCCTGGCGAGCGTCACCCCGAAGGTGACCGCCCCCAAGGCCGCCGACCTCGCGGCGAACCTGCTGCGGTCGGCCCACCTCGGCGAGACCCTGAAGAAGCTGACCGCCAAGCCGCGGCTGGTCGTCGACGCCCTGCACGGCGCCCCGAAGCTGGCCTGGCAGACCGACGCGGTCGCGCACGACGAGCTCGGCAACCCGGTCGGGCGCACGGTGCTGACCGACGCGACCACCGGCGCCCGGATCGACGCCTGGGACACCCTGGAGTCGGCGTCGGGCGACGGCAAGTCCCTCTACGGCGGCACGGTACCGCTGGAGACGACGGCGTCCGGCTCGTCGTACCGGCTGAAGGACGCGACGCGCGGCGGCACGTACACCGGCGACGCGGAGAACAAGACGGACCAGTGCCTGCTGACCGTCTGTCTGACCCGGGCCCCCGCCACGGTGTTCACGGACGCCGACAACCACTGGGGCACGGGCGCGGCCGCCGACCGGTCCACGGTGGCGGTGGACGCCCAGTACGGCACCGACGTCACCTGGGACTACTACAAGAAACTCCACGGGCGCGACGGCATCGCGGGCGACGGCAAGGGCTCCTTCAACCGCGTCCACTACGGCAAGGGCTACAACAACGCCTTCTGGGACGACAACTGCTTCTGCATGACGTACGGCGACGGCGACGGCAAGGTGATGGGCCCGCTGGTGTCGCTGGACGTCGCCGGGCACGAGATGTCCCACGGCGTGACGTCGAAGACGGCGGCGCTGACCTACTCGGGCGAGTCCGGCGGCCTGAACGAGGCCACGTCGGACATCTTCGGCACGCTGGTGGAGTTCCACGCGGCCAACGCCGAGGACCGGGGCGACTGGCTCATCGGCGAGAAGGTCGTCCGCTCCGGCCTCGGCCGGGAGGCCCTGCGCTTCATGGACAAGCCGTCCGAGGACGGGAAGTCGGCGGACTGCTGGAGCGAGGGGCTGGCCGACCTCGACGTGCACTACTCCTCCGGCGTCGGCAACCACTTCGCCTACCTGCTCGCCGAGGGCAGCGGCAAGAAGACCCTCAACGGCGTCGGCTACGACTCCCCGACCTGCGACGGCTCCACGGTGACCGGCATCGGCCGGGCCAAGCTGGGCAAGATCTGGTACCGCGCGCTGACGGTCTACATGACGTCCTCGACGGACTACGCGGACGCGCGCACGGCGACCCTGAGCGCGGCGAAGGATCTGTACGGCGCCGACAGCACCGAGCAGAAGGCGGTGGGAGCGGCCTGGAAGGCGGTCGCCGTGAGCTGACCCCTACCCTTCGACGGCCTCCAGCCGTACCGCGCAGGCCTTGAACTCCGGCATCCGGGAGGTCGGGTCGAGCGCGGGGTTGGTGAGGGTGTTGGCGCGGCCCTCGCCCGGCCAGTGGAAGGGCATGAAGACGGTGTCGGGCCGGATGGCGTTCGTGATCCTCGCGGGCGCCACGGCCCGGCCCCGCCGCGACACGACGGCCACCGGGTCGCCCTCGGCAGCTCCGAGCCGGGCCGCCAGCCTCGGGTGCAGCTCCACGAACGGCCCGGGCGCGGCGGCGTTCAGCTCCGCCACGCGCCGGGTCTGCGCCCCGGACTGGTACTGCGCCACGACCCGCCCGGTGGTGAGCAGGACGGGGTATTCGTCGTCCGGCTCCTCGGCGATCGCACGGTGCGAGACGGGGACGAACCGGGCCCGGCCGTCGGGGGTGGCGAAACGGTCGAGAAAGAGCCGGGGCGTGCCCGGGTGCTCGCCCGGTGTCTCCCGGGCGGGGCCGTCGGGAAGGGCGTCCGCGTCCTCGCCGGCCGTCTCCACCGGCGCGGGGCAGGGCCAGAACACCCCGTTCTCCTCCACCAGCCTGCGGTAGGTGATCCCCGAGTAGTCCGCCGCCCCGCCCGCCGACGCGCGGCGCAGCTCCTCGAAGACCTCCTCCGGGTCGGTCGGGAAGCCCTTCTCCACGCCCAGGCGGGCGGCGAGTTCGTGCAGCACCTCCAGGTCGCTGCGGATGCCCTCGGGCGGGGTGATCGCCCGGCGCCGCAGCAGGACCCTGCCCTCCAGGTTCGTCGTCGTGCCCGTCTCCTCGGCCCACTGGGTGACCGGCAGGACCACGTCCGCGAGCGCCGCCGTCTCCGACAGCACCACATCGCAGACCGCCAGGAAGTCCAGCGACCTGATGCGCTCCTCGATGTGCGCGGCCCGCGGCGCCGACACCACCGGGTTGGACGCCATCAGCAGCAGCGACCTGATGTCGGTGCCCAGCGCGTCCAGCAGCTCGTACGCACTGCGCCCCGGGCCGGGCAGGCTGTCCGGGTCGACGCCCCACACTCCGGCGACATGGGCCCGCGCGGCCGGGTCGTCGAGCTTGCGGTAGCCGGGCAACTGGTCGGCCTTCTGCCCGTGTTCGCGCCCGCCCTGCCCGTTGCCCTGCCCGGTCAGACAGCCGTACCCGGACAGCGGGCGGCCCGCCCGGCCGGTCGCCAGGCACAGGTTGATCCACGCGCCGACCGTGTCCGTGCCCTTGGACTGCTGCTCGGGCCCCCGGGCGGTGAGCACCATCGCCGACTCCGGCTCGCAGAACATCCTTACGGTCTGCCGGAGTTGAGGAACGGACACCCCCGTGATCCGCTCCACGTACTCCGGCCAGTGCGCCATCGCGGCCGCCCGGGCGTCCTCCCAGCCGGCCGTGCGCTCCCGGACGTACTCCTCGTCCACCCGGCCCTCGGCGATCACCAGGTGCAGCAGGCCCAGGGCGAGGGCCAGATCCGTGCCCGGCCGGGGCGCCAGGTGCAGGTCCGCCTGTTCGGCGGTCTTCGTGCGGCGCGGGTCGATGACGATCAGCGTGCCGCCGTTCTCCTTCAGCTCGGTGAAGAACCGCAGTGACGGCGGCATGGTCTCCGCGAGGTTCGACCCGACGAGGATCACGCAGCCGGACTTCGGGATGTCCTCCAGCGGGAAGGGCAGCCCGCGGTCGAGACCGAACGCCTTGATGCCCGCGGCCGCCGCCGACGACATGCAGAAACGCCCGTTGTAGTCGATCTGGGAGGTGCCGAGCACGACCCGCGCGAACTTGCCGAGCGTGTACGCCTTCTCGTTCGTCAGCCCGCCCCCGCCGAACACCCCGACCGCGTCCGGCCCGAACTCCGCGCGCGTGCGGCCCAGCTCCGCGGCGATCCGGTCCAGCGCCTCGTCCCAGGAGGCGGGCACCAGCGAGCCGCCCTCGTCGCGCACCAGCGGGGAGGTCAGGCGGGCGTCGCGCGCGAGCACCGCCGCCGCCGTCCGGCCCTTGCCGCACAGCGCGCCCCGGTTCACCGGGAAGTCCGCGCGCTCGCTCACCTCGACGGTCCCGTCCGGCACGGGCGTCAGGTTCATGCCGCACTGCAGGGCGCAGTACGGACAGTGCGTGGGCGTCGCGGTGCTCTGCATGCCGTTCAGCGTGCGTCGGCCGTGTTACGCCCGGGACGGTTCCCTGTTACGCGGCCGGGACGGCAACCTCCCCGCCACCGCCCCGCCCGCGTGAGGCAGGAGCCCTTCGCCCGGTGAGGCACAGGCCCGCCCTCCTTCAGGTCGTCGCCGACCGCCACGGACGTTGCCTGTGGGACGAAAAACGCCACATGTGGCTCATTGAGTTCCTTTCTTGGCCGATCCGACCTCGTTGAGAGTTGAATCAGCCGCACTACGCTCTCGCTACGCGCAGCGCTCGCACGACTCCGCACGGCGTTCGACACCCGGGCATGCCCGCCACTCACGGCTGCATCCACCCGCGGCTCCGCCGCGGGTGGCAATCCGACCTCGAAACAGCCAGGAGGCCACCCGACCATGCCTCTGCGCCACTTGACCCCCCACGACCAGCAGCTCTTCCGGCAGTACGGCCGGGGCCCCACCGTCCCCGTCCCCGACCCGCTCCTGCACCACGCCGTCGCCCGGCACGCCACGGCCACCCCGCACGCCGTGGCCGCCGAGCACCAGGGCACCCGCATCACCTACGGCGAGCTCGACCGGCACGCCGACGCCCTCGCCGCCCGCCTGGTCCGCGAGGGCGTCCGCCCCGGTGATCACGTCGGCCTGTTCGTCCGCCGCTCGATCCCCATGCTGGCCGGCCTGCTCGGCATCCTGAAGGCCGGCGCCGCCTACGTCCCGCAGGACATCGGCCTCGCGCCCCCGGCGCAGCTCACCCACGTCATCCGCACCGCCCGGACCCGGGTCGTCCTCACGGTCGCCGAGCACGCCCACCGCGTGCCCCTGCCGGACGGCCATCTGCTGCTCCCACTCGACGAGCCGCTGCCGTACGCCCCACCCCCACGCGTGCGCGTCACCGGCGCCGACGGCGCCTACGTCCTGTTCACCTCCGGCACCACCGGCCGCCCCAACGGCGTGAAGGTCACCCACCGCAATGTCGCCAACCTCCTGCTCACCGCCCCGGGCGGCCTCGGCATCCGGCCCGGCGACCGCGTCGCCCAGCTCCTCAACATCGCCTTCGACATGGCCGCCTGGGAGATCCTCGGCTGCCTCGCCCAGGGCGGCACGCTCCTCATCCGCGGCAAGGACCTCGCGGCGGCGGCCCGCACGGCGGACGTGCTCGTCGCGACCCCGACCGTGCTGTCCGGCCTCGACCCGGCCGCCTGCCCACGGGTGCGCACGGTCGCCGTCGCCGGAGAGCCCTGCCCGCGCCCACTGGCCGACCGGTGGGCCCGGCAGGCCGCCTTCTTCAACGGCTGCGGCCCGACGGAGACGACCATCGTCAACACCATGAGCCGCCACGACCCGGCCGCCCCGCTGCTCACCATCGGCCGCCCCACCCCCAACAACACGGTCTACGTCCTCGACGCCGACCGCCGCCCCCTGCCGGTCGGCGAGGTGGGCGAGATGTGGGCCGGCGGCGACTGCGTCTCCGCCGGCTACCTCGGCGACGACGCCCTCAACGCCGAGCGCTACGCCCCCGACCCGTTCCTCGGCGGCGGCCGCCGCATGTTCCGCACCCGCGACCTCGGCCGCTGGACCCCCGGGGGCGAGCTGGAGCACCTCGGCCGCACCGACGACCAGGTCAAGGTGCGCGGCTTCCGCGTCGAGCTGGACTCCGTCTCGTCGGTCCTGGAGTCGGCCGCCCGCTGCACCCGGGCCGTCACACTGAAACGCGACGCCCGCACCCTGGTCTCGTTCGTCTGCCCGGCGGACGTCGACCCGGAGGCGGCCCGCCGCGCGGTCGCGGCCGCCCTGCCGTACTACTGCGTCCCCGAGCAGGTCCTGCCGCTGGCCTTCCTTCCCGAGACCGACCGCGGCAAGGTCGACAAACAGGCGCTGCTGCACATGATCGAGGAGCGCGTGGCGGTGGCGCGATGACCACGTCCCCGCCCCGGGCCCACCCGGCCACCGGCACACTCCCGCCGCTCCTCCCCGCCCACCGCCGCCTGCTCAAGCACCCCCGCCTGATGCACTACAACCGACTGGCGGCCCTGGTCCTGATGGCCAACGCGGCCTTCGCGGCGACCGCTTGGCCGCTGTCCGCGCCCACCCTCGGGCACGCGGCCCTGGCCAACCTCGCCCTCGCCGTCGTCGTACGCCAGCAGTACGTCATCAACCTGCTGTTCCGGCTGGCGACCTCGGCGCCGACGAACTGGCCGCTGCGGGTCCGCTGGACGCTCGGCAAGGTCTACCACTTCGGCGGACTGCACGTCGGCGGGGCGCTCGCGGGCACGGCCTGGTTCCTGGCCCTGACGATCGCCACGCCGAGCGGCCCCCGCATGGCCGTCGGCTGGGCCCTGATCGCCCTCCTCGCGCTCATCGTCGCCACCGCCCTGCCGCCCTTCCGCTCCCGCCACCACGACCACTTCGAGAAGATCCACCGTTTCGGCGGCTGGGCGGCCGTGGCCCTGTTCTGGACGCACACACTGCTGTCGTCGCCGGGCCCCTGGGAGGTCGGGGTGCTCGCGCTGGTCACCTTCAGCGTCGCCCTGCCCTGGCTGCGGCTGCGCAAGGTGGACGTCCGCCTCGAACGCCCCTCCTCCCACGTCGTGCTGGCCCGCTTCGACCACGGTGAGACCCCCTTCGCGGGCTCCTCCACCGCGATCAGCCGCAACCCGCTGAAGGAATGGCACTCCTTCGCCAACGTCCCCACCCCCGGTGAATCCGGCTTCCGGCTCACGATCTCCCGGGCCGGCGACTGGACCGGCTCCTTCATCGACGACCTGCCCGAGCGGGTGTGGGTCAAGGGCATCACCACGGCCGGCGTCGCCAACATCGAGGTCCTGTTCACCAAGGTGGTCTACGTCGCCACCGGCAGCGGCATCGGCCCCTGCCTGCCCCACCTGCTCGCCGCCCAGGTGCCCTCCCGACTGGTCTGGGCGACCCGCGACCCCCGAGCCACCTACGGCGACGCCCTCGTCGACGAGATCCTCGCTGTCCAGCCGCACGCCCTCATCTGGGACACCTCCCGGCACGGCAAGCCCGACATGGTGCGCCTCGCCCACGAGGCCTGCCGGGACTCCGGCGCGGAGGCGGTCATCTGCATCTCCAACAAGAAGCTGACCTGGCAGGTGGTCCACGGCCTGGAGCGGCGGGGCATCCCGGCGTACGGCGCGATCTGGGACTCGTGACCCGGACGCGTGATCTCTCGGAAGGAGAAGGCATATGAACCATCTCAAGGTCGAACGGCACGGCCGAGTGGTGACCGTGCGCCTGCACCGCCCGCACGTCCGCAACGCGCTCAGCAGTGAGCTCCTCACCGAACTCCTCGACGTGCTCCGCCCGCTGGACACGGACCCGGGAACCGGCTGCTTCGTCGTCACCGGCTCGGACACGGTCTTCGCCGCCGGCGCCGACATCAAGGAGATGGCCGGGAAGTCGGCCGTCGACATGGCGGCCGAGGACTACTTCGCCGGCTGGGAGGAGTTCGCGGACCTCCGCACCCCGAAGATCGCGGCCGTCAACGGGCATGCCCTGGGCGGCGGTTGCGAACTGGCCATGATGTGCGACCTGGTCGTCGCGGGGGAGTCGGCGGTCTTCGGCCAGCCCGAGATCAAGCTGGGCGTGATCCCGGGCATCGGCGGCACCCAGCGGCTGACCCGTCTCGTCGGCCGGGCCAAGGCCATGGACCTGGTGCTCACCGGCCGCACGATGGACGCACGGGAGGCTGGACGCTGCGGTCTCGTCTCCCGCGTGGTCCCGGACGACCGGGTCCTGCCCGAGGCCCTCGAAGCGGCGGCGGCGATCGCCTCCTACGGCCGCGCGGCGGTCAGGGCGGCCCGGGAGTGCGTCGACCGGGCCCTGGAAACCGGCCTGCGCGACGGCGTCCGCTTCGAACGCCGCGTCTTCCACGCCCTGTTCGCCACCGACGACCAGAAGGAGGGGATGACGGCGTTCCTGGAGAAGCGCCCACCGTCCTTCCGAGGCCGCTGACAGCCGATGGCGGGAGCGCGCCGGCGCCGCCGGCCGCGGCCGGCCCTCCGGCAGGGGGGCCGGTGCCGCCTCCCGGCCCGCCGGGCCGACAGCCGCCACCCGCGCGGAGCGCTCCGGCCACCGGCCGCTTTCAGAGGCGTGCCCGGCCAGGGCACGCCCCGGATCAGCACACGCATGCTGCCCCCCCGGCGCCGTAGCGCCGAGCAGGGCGCATCCCTGCCCCGGCCGCCCCGGCGGCCGGGCCATCCCGGCGGCCACCGCGCCGCCGAGGCGACCCCCTTGGCGGCCGGCACGGCCAGCACGGCTGGCAGCGCTCCGTGGCCGGTGCCGCCGTCCGGGCCCCGCCGCCGCCCGCGCGGAGCGCTCCGGCCACCGGCCGAGTTCAGGGGGCGTGCCCGGTCAGGCACGCCCCGGATCAGCACACGTACGGTGTCCGCCCACCCGGCGCCGTAGCGCCGAGCACGGCGCATCCCGACCCCGGTCGCCCGGACCGCCCCGGTCGCCCGGACCGCCCCGGCGCCCGGGCCGCCCCGGTGGCCACGGCGCCGCCGAGGCGGCCCCCCACGGCGGCCGGTGCGGCCGGCATGGGGGGCCGGCGACGGCCATCACCAGCGCAATCCGCCGGTGGCGAACGCCCGGATTCATCCGAGGGTCTCTCCGGCCGTGACCAACGCCCTGTCCACGCCCGGCTCGCGCGGCCCGAGGAACCGCGGATCCGGCCGGAACGCCGCGTCCAGAGCGGCCTTCCCGGCGGCGAGGATCTCCCGGGCGCCCCCGTAGTACCAGGTCGCGTCGTGCACGGCGTCCACCCCGACCCCGTACGACTCGACCCCGGCCGCCTCGCACAGCGCCACCGCACGCCGGATGTGGAAGCCCTGGCTGATCAGCACGGCCTCGTCCACCCCGAAGATCTTCTTCGCGCGTACGCAGGAGTCCCACGTGTCGAACCCGGCGTAGTCACTGACGATCCGCCCGTCGGGCACGCCGTGCCGCGTCAGGTACACGCGCATCGCGTCCGGCTCGTCGTAGTCCTCTCGGCTGTTGTCCCCGGTGACGAGCACCACCTCCACCCGCCCCTCCCGGTAGAGCTTCGCCGCCGCGTCGAGCCGGTGCGCGAGATACGGCGAGGGCTCCCCGTCCCACAGCCCGGCACCGAACACCACGGCCACGTCGGTACGCGGCACATCCACCGCCGTACGCAACCGGTCACCCGCCACGGTGTACATCCACGTCGCCGGAAGCAGCGCGAGCACGCACCCGGCCATCACGGCCTGCACCAGCCGCCGCTGCCCCCGCCGGGTACGCGGCAGTCGCGGTCTGCGAAACGCCGGTAGACGCATCGGACGGTCCCTCCCCAGGTCGGCCCCTCGACAGTCAGGGACGCCCTCCCGGCCCGCCCGGTTCACCCGCGGCCACGTGACCAGCTTCACCTGGTTCACGGAAACCGCAGGTCAAGACAGCTCACACACCCCCCGTCCCGCATCGTGAACCGCTGGAAAACACCCGTGACGCCCATGCAACGGGAAGGCAACGTGGCGCCGCGACCATCGGTGCATGCCCAGTCAGCTCAGCCTCGTCCCGCCGCCCGCCACGCGCCGCCCGGCCCCGCCCGCCCTCGTGGTCGTGGCGCACGGCAGCCGCGACCCCCGCGCGCTGAGCACGGTGAGCGCGCTCCTCGACCGGGTCCGGGCCCTGCGCCCCGACGTGCCGGTGCACCTGGGCCACATCGAACTCAACGCCCCCCTGCTGCCCGACACGCTCGCCGCCCTCGGCGACAGGGAGGCGGTCCTCGTCCCCCTGCTCCTCAGCCGCGGCTACCACGTCAAGCAGGACATCCCCGAGATGGCCGCGGCCTCCCGGGCCCGCACCCACCTGGCCGCCCCCCTGGGCCCGCACCCGCTCCTGGTCGACGCCCTCCAGGCACGCCTCACGGAAGCCGGCTGGGGCGGGACCCCCCGCCGCACCAGCGCGGTCGTCCTCGCCGCGGCGGGCTCCCGCGACCCGGACGCCAAGACGGACACCGCCCGCACGGCCCACCTCCTGGCGGCCCGCCTGGGCGTCCCGGTCATCCCGGCCTACGCATCGGCCGCCACCCCCACGGTCCAGACCGCGGTCCGCACTCTCCTGGCAAGGGGTCGCCGTCACATAGCCCTCGCCTCCTACTTCACGGCCCCCGGCCGCTTCGCCACGGAGTGCGCCCAGGCGGCCCCCTGGATAGCGGCGGCCCCCCTGGGCACCCACCCGGCCATGGCCCGCCTCCTCCTCCACCGCTACGACGAGGCTTTGACGGCCGCGACCGCTGTGCCCGCATTGGCATCGGCCTGAAACGCCGGGTGGTGCACGTACCTCAGGGGCGCGGGGAACTGCGCGACAAGCCACAAACAACCCGCACACGCCCGAAAAGAGAACTGGGCACACGCACAGGCGCTTAGTGTCGGTCCATGGACGGCACCGCACGAACCCCCACCGCCTACGACCCGGCGTCAGTCGACCGCTGGGCCCAGGAACCCGACAAACGCCCCGGCCGCACAGCCTTCCAGCGCGACAGGGCAAGGGTCCTCCACTCCGCCGCCCTGCGACGCCTCGCCGGCAAAACCCAAGTGGTGACGCCCGGCACCCTGGGCCCCGCCTGGGACGCCAGCCCCCGCACCCGTCTCACCCACTCCCTGGAATGCGCCCAGGTCGGCCGTGAACTGGGCGCGGCCCTCGGCTGCGACCCGGACCTCGTGGAAGCCGCCTGTCTCTCCCACGACCTCGGCCACCCGCCCTTCGGTCACAACGGCGAACAGGCCCTCAACGAGTTCGCGTCCGACTGCGGCGGCTTCGAGGGCAACGCCCAGTCCCTCAGACTTCTCACCCGCATCGAGCCCAAACGGTTCACCCCGGAGGGCTCCGTCGGCCTCAACCTCACCCGTGCGGCCCTGGACGCCGCCACCAAGTACCCCTGGCCCCGCGGCGCCCACCCCACCGACCCGGCCTCGAACAAGTTCGGCGTCTACGAGGACGACCGCCCCGTCTTCGACTGGCTCCGCAAGGACGCCCCCGGCACGCGTATCTGCTTCGAGGCGCAGGTCATGGACTGGTCCGACGACGTGGCCTACTCGGTGCACGACGTGGAGGACGGCCTGCACGCCGGCCACATCGACCCGAACTGCCTGCACGCCGACCCCGAACGCCGGGACGTCTTCCAGGTCGCCCTCGGCCGGTACGTCCCCGCGGACACCGACCCGGCCGAGCTCGCCGAGGCCCTGGACCGGCTCCTCGCCCAGGAGTGGTGGCCGCACGGCTACGACGGCACCGCCGTCGCCCAGGCCCGCCTCAAGGACGCCACCAGCCAGCTCATCGGCCGCTTCTGCCTGGCCGCCGAGACCGCGACCCGCACCGCGTACGGCGCCGGGCGGCTCACCCGGTACGCCGCCGAGCTGGTCGTCCCGCGCGAGACCCGGACGGAGTGCGCGGTCCTCAAGGCCGTCGCCGACCTCTACGTGATGCAGCGCGCCGAGCAGGAGCGGCTGCGCGCCGATCAGCGGATCGTCGTCGCCGAACTGGCCGAGGCGCTCACCGCCCGCGCCCCGGACGGCCTGGATCCGCAGTTCCGGGCCCTGTTCGACCGGGCGGCGGACGACAGGGCGCGCAAGCGGGTGATCGTCGACCAGATCGCCTCGCTCACCGACACCTCCGCCCGTTCGCTTCACGCCCGACTGACGGGGCAGGGACGAGACTGACGCGACGGGTGGGGCGCGAGCACCCTCCCATGTGACCCTCCGTGGCCTGATCGGGTCACTCCCTCTTCCCGCATCACGCTCCGTGCGGGACGCTCGCAAGTGGCGACACCCGCTGTGTTCTCTGGGAAGACATCCCCCAGACCCCCGTAGGAGGCATCAAGTGGTCGACGCGGATCAGACTTTCGTCATCGTCGGAGGCGGACTGGCCGGCGCCAAGGCGGCCGAGACGCTCCGCGCGGAGGGATTCACCGGCCGCGTGATACTGATCTGCGACGAACGCGACCACCCCTACGAGCGCCCGCCCCTGTCCAAGGGCTACCTCCTCGGCAAGGAGGAACGCGACAGCGTCTTCGTGCACGAACCCGCCTGGTACGCGGCCAACGACATCGAGCTCCACCTCGGCCAGACCGTCGACGCCGTCGACCGCACGGCGAAGACGGTCCGCTTCGGCGAGGACGGCACCGTCGTCCGCTACGACAAGCTTCTCCTGGCGACCGGCGCCGAGCCCCGCCGCCTCGACGTCCCGGGCACGGACCTGGCGGGCGTGCACCACCTGCGCCGCCTCGCCCACGCCGAACGCCTCAAGCACGTCCTGACCAACCTCGGCCGGGACAACGGGCACCTCGTCATCGCCGGTGCCGGCTGGATCGGGCTGGAGGTCGCGGCGGCGGCCCGCGAGTACGGCGCGGAGGTCACCGTCGTCGAGCACGGGCCGACCCCGCTGCACGGCGTGCTCGGCCCGGAGATCGGCGGGCTCTTCGCCGAGCTGCACCGCGAGCACGGGGTGCGCTTCCACTTCGGCAGGCGGCTGACGGAGATCGTCGGCCAGGACGGCATGGTCCTCGCGGCCCGCACGGACGACGACGAGGAGCACCCGGCGCACGACGTGCTGGCGGCGATCGGCGCGGCCCCGCGCACCCACCTGGCGGAGGCGGCAGGCCTGGAGATCGCCGACCGGGCCCA
This sequence comes from Streptomyces flavovariabilis, assembly GCF_000725785.1. Classification (NCBI taxonomy): domain Bacteria; kingdom Bacillati; phylum Actinomycetota; class Actinomycetes; order Kitasatosporales; family Streptomycetaceae; genus Streptomyces; species Streptomyces flavovariabilis. Next base: position 492,601 of record NZ_JNXD01000001.1, read on the forward strand.
CGGCGGCGGCATCGTCGTCGACGAGGGGCTGCGCACCTCCGATCCGGACGTCTACGCCGCCGGTGATGTCGTCTCCTTCCCGCACGCCCTCTTCGGCACGCGCGTGCGCGTCGAGCACTGGGCCAACGCCCTCAACGGCGGCCCGGCCGCCGCGCGCTCCATGCTGGGCCGCGACGTGACGTACGACCGCGTGCCCTACTTCTTCTCCGACCAGTACGACCTGGGCATGGAGTACTCCGGCTGGGCGCCCCCGGGCAGCTATGACCAGGTGGTGATCCGCGGGGACGCCGGGAAGCGCGAGTTCATCGCGTTCTGGGTGAAGGACGGCAGGGTGCTGGCCGGGATGAACGTGAATGTGTGGGACGTCACAGACAAGATCCAGCGCCTGATCCGTTCGAGGGCCCAGGTCGACACCGAGGCCCTGGCCGACCCGCACGCGCCGCTGGACAGCCTCGCCCCCTAGCCGTCAGGAGGCGTCAGGACTGTCACTCCGCCACCGTAGAATTCACGCGTGGCAGGACGGATCAACGACGAGGACGTGAAGGCGGTACGGGACGCGGTCCCGATCGACGCCGTGGTGTCCGAGTACCTCCAGCTGCGCAACGCGGGCGGCGGCAACCTGAAGGGTCTCTGCCCGTTCCACGACGAGAAGTCGCCCTCCTTCCAGGTCAGCCCCAGCAAGGGGTTCTTCCACTGCTTCGGCTGCCAGGAGGGCGGCGACACCATCACGTTCGTGATGAAGATCGACCATCTCTCCTTCTCGGAGGCGGTCGAGCGACTGGCAGGCCAGGCGGGCATCACCCTGCGCTACGAGGAGGGCGGCTACAACCCCTCCCACCAGCGCGGTGAGCGGATCCGCCTGGTCGAGGCCCACAAGATCGCCGCCGACTGGTACGTGGAACAGCTCGCCACCAGCCCGGAGGCCGACACCGGCCGCCAGTTCCTCGCCGAGCGCGGCTTCGACCAGGCCGCCGCCCAGCACTTCTCCGTCGGATACAGCCCCCAGGGCTGGGACCACCTCACGCGCTACCTGCGCGGCAAGGGCTTCACCGACAAGGAGCTGATCCTCTCCGGCCTCTCCCAGGAGGGCCGCCGCGGCCCCATCGACCGCTTCCGCGGCCGCCTGATGTGGCCCATCCGCGACATCGGCGGCGATGTCGTCGGCTTCGGCGCCCGCAAGCTCTACGAGGCGGACAACGGCCCCAAGTACCTCAACACGCCCGACACGGCGATCTACAAGAAGTCCCAGGTCCTCTACGGCATCGACCTGGCGAAGAAGGACATCGCCAAGGCGTCCCGCGCGGTCGTCGTCGAGGGCTACACGGACGTCATGGCCTGCCACCTCGCCGGTGTGACGACCGCCATCGCCACCTGCGGCACCGCCTTCGGCGGCGACCACATCAAGATCCTCCGCCGGCTGCTCATGGACAACGGCTCGGCCCGGGTCATCTTCACCTTCGACGGCGACGCCGCCGGCCAGAAGGCGGCCCTGCGCGCCTTCGAGGACGACCAGAAGTTCGCCGCCGAGACGTACATCGCCATCGCCCCGGACGGCATGGACCCCTGCGACCTGCGCCTCGCCAAGGGCGACGAGGCCGTCGCCGACCTGGCCGAACCCCGCACCCCGCTCTTCGAGTTCGCCCTGCGCCAGATCGTCGCCCGCTACGACCTCGACACCCCCGCGGGCCGCGCCGCCGCCCTGGACGAGGCCGCCCCGATCGTCGCCCGCATCAAGAACAGCGGCGCCCAGCACGAGGTCGCCGTCCAGCTCGCCGGCATGCTCGGCATCCTCGACACCCAGTTCGTGGTCAAGCGCGTGGCCCAGCTGGCCCGCTGGGCCCGCGACCGAGGCGGCAAGGGCCCGGCCCCGGAGCGGCACCACCAGGGCCGGCAGTACGCCGGGCCGCCCCAGCCGGCCACCTCCCGCGGCCCGGCCCTCAACCTCCGCAACCCCGTCTTCGCCACCGAGCGGGAACTCCTCAAACTCGCCCTCCAGCGCCCCGAGCTGGTCTCCCCGGCCTTCGACGCGTACGGCGTGGACGAGTTCACCGCCCCGCCCTACGCTGCCGTCCGCCAGGCCATCCTGGACGCGGGTGGCGCCGAACCGGGCGTCGCCGACCCCCAGGACTACCTGGTCAAGGTCCGCGAGGCCGCCCCGGACGACGCGGTCCGCGCGATGGTGACGGAGCTGGCCGTCGAGGCGATCATGCTGCACAAGGGCGTGAAGGGGGTCGACGAGGTGTACGCGGGCGCCCAGTTGGTGACCGTCCGCCGCCGGGCCGTCGAGCGCCGTATCCGCGACATCACGGGCCGGCTCACCCGCCTCGGCACCCACGGCGACCCGGCCCAGCTGGCCGCCGTACAGAACGAGCTGTGGGTCCTCCAGCAGTACGACCAGGCCCTCCGGGAGCACGGCGCCGCCGCGCTCTGACGCCGGTCAGGGCTCGATCCCCTCGAACGCCGGCGTCACCGCCCGCACCAGCCGGCCGGCGAAGGCCCGCTCCTCGTCCCGGAACCGCGGGTACTCGGTGACGAAGTGGTTCCACTCCACGTACCCGACGGCCTCCACCACGTCCTCCAGCAGGATCTTCTCGCGGTAGGGGTACGGCCACTCGCCCGACAGCCGGAACACCTCGTGCAGCAGCCCATGGCGCAGGGGGTGCCGCTCGGCCAGCAGGACGGCGTCGTAGAGGTCCTTGCCCTGGGCGTGCATGTCGTTGATCAGCCACATCAGCTTCCACGCCAGCGAGAGCTCCGGCGTCGCCGCCTGCACGACCGCGCCGCCGGGCAGCTCCACCGGCTCGGACTCCTCGGGCAGCCGCTCGTTGAAGACGAAGTCCAGCTGGACATGGCCGCCGGGCAGTCCGGGCGCGCCCCAGGGGAGCACCATGCGCCGGCCGGGCACCCGCTCGTAGGTCCAGATGTCCTCGACCACCGCGCCGCGCGCCGAGATCCCGACCTCCGGCCCCCGCGCGTCGGCCAGCTCCTGCGCCGCATCCGCGATCCCGGTCAGCATCCGGTCCGTCCGGCCGTCCTCCATCCGCCAGGTGTGCGGCACGACGACGAAGTCCAGGTCGCCGGGCTCGCGCGCGGCCTCCCCGAACCACGCCGACATCAGCACACTGCCGCGCAGCACCAGCGCGTCCACCCACTCCGAGCCGGCGATCGCGGCCAGTACCAGGTGCAGGGCTTGGCGGCGGGCAGCCCGCCACGCCTCGCCCCGGGTCGGGTCGGTGAAGCACGGGTCGGTGGCCCGGTAGGCGTTGCGGTGGTGCTTCAGGGCCGGGTCGAAGACCGGGAGCTGCGTGACGTCGTCCCCCGGCACGGGCCGCAGCGTCTTCGGCAGCTGTTCCACTTTCCGGGTGGCGTCGTCCAGCGGCTCCCGGGGTATCTCCGGGCTCTGCCAGCCGAACCTCTCCCACGCCGTCCCGGTCATGTCCGGACCCCCATCGGTTCCTCCAGCCATCCGTCGTCCACCGACATGTCGCTGTCGTGGAGCACGAACTCCCGCTCCACGCCCAGCACTTCGAATCCGTCCAGCTCAGTGAGCAACCGCTCCAGCGCCCGGCCGGCGCTTTCGGCGTCGACGGCGCGGCAGCGCTGGGTCACGAACCGCTCGTGCCGTGGGCCGCGCACCCGCCGGGCGTTCCACGACAGATGGGCGCCGTGCGGCACGACGCGCGCGCCGAGGGCCGCCAGGTCCGTGCCCGGGCCGAGCAGCAGCTTCACATGGTGCTCGAAGTACCGTCCGTCGCCGCACGGTTCGCGCGGCACCTCCGGCGCCCACGGCGACGACTCGATCTTCACGCGCACCGGTTCGAAGCCGTCCCCCCCGCAGGCGCGCCGCCACCTCCCGCGCGCGAGCCGCTTCGCGGGCGTACGACGGCGAACCGGACAGGGTGAGCATCGGCTGGTCGCGCATCCGGCCCCTGGCCAGCACGATGTGGGTGAGCTTGAACCCGCCCGCGGCCGCCCAGCGGCGCAGCCGCGCGGACTCGTCGGGGCCGGCGCAGCGCACCGTCACATGTGATTCGTAGAGGGAAGCGGACATCGGCTGATCGTCGCAGACCAGGGGCGCGTGAGGCACCCGGGTTTTCCACCGGGGGCGACGGCCCGGTCACGGACCGGAAGCAAAAAGTCATCGCACGCCCCTCGTGGCGACGATGTGTCTTACCCCACACTGGGTTCCGGTGCCTGAGTCCTCGGAGCGCGGCCGATCCGTCACCGACGGGTCCCAGACCCCCGCGGTTCCGCTCATCGCGTACGGGACGGAAAGCGGCGAGGCCGTCGACTCCGCCCCCGAAGTACCGCTGCCGCCCTCCTCGGCAGCGATCATCCTGGAGGTCGCCCCCGTGCAGACCCAGACCCTCACCCAGACCGGCGCCGGCGGGACCGAGCCGGACGCGGAGGCCGACGCCCTGCCCGCGGTCCCGGCACAGAGCCGCGCCGCGCACCACCCCGAGTCGGAACCGGAGCCGGAGGAGCCGCCCGCCGGGGCCATCGAGCCGGCAGAGGTCCCCGAAGCCGTCGAGCCGCCGCCGGCCCGGGCCGACACCGGCAGCCCCTCCTCGGACCTGTTCCGCCAGTACCTGCGGGAGATCGGCCGCATCCCCCTGCTGACCGCCGCCGAGGAGGTCGAACTCGCCCGCCGTGTCGAGGCCGGCCTGTTCGCCGAGGAGAAACTGCGGCTCACCCCCGACCTGGACAGCCAACTCGCCCTGGACCTGGACCGGCTCGTCGTCATGGGCCGCATGGCCAAGCGCCGCCTGATCGAGGCGAACCTGCGCCTGGTCGTCTCGGTCGCCAAGCGCTACGTCGGCCGCGGTCTGACCATGCTCGACCTCGTCCAGGAGGGCAACCTCGGCCTGATCCGGGCGGTGGAGAAGTTCGACTACGCCCGCGGCTACAAGTTCTCCACGTACGCCACGTGGTGGATCCGCCAGGCCATGTCCCGCGCCCTGGCCGACCAGGCCCGCACGATACGGGTCCCGGTCCACGTCGTGGAGCTCATCAACCGGGTCGTCCGCGTCCAGCGCCGCATGCTCCAGGAGCGGGGCTGCGAGCCCACGTCGGAGGAGGTCGCGGCCCACCTGGACCTGGCGCCGGAGCGGGTCAGCGAGGTGCTGCGCCTCGCCCAGGAGCCGGTGTCGCTGCACGCGCCCGTGGGTGAGGAGGACGATGTCGCCCTCGGCGACCTCATCGAGGACGGCGACGCCGCCAGCCCCGTCGAGTCGGCCGCGTTCCTCCTGCTCAGGGAGCACCTGGAAGCGGTTCTGTCGACGCTGGGGGAGCGGGAGCGCAAGGTGGTCCAACTCCGCTACGGGCTGGCGGACGGCCGCCCCCGCACGCTGGAGGAGATCGGCCGCATCTTCGGTGTGACGCGGGAACGGATACGGCAGATCGAGTCGAAGACGTTGAACAAACTGCGGGATCACACCTTCGCGGACCAGTTGAGGGGCTATCTGGACTGACGCCGTCCGCGGGCCGGTGGGGGCGGGCCGCGCAGTTCCCCGCGCCCCTTGGGTGCGTACAGCTGACGTCCTTTCAGGGGCGCGGGGGCTGTTTCGATGTGCGGCTCCGCCGCGTGGGCGTGACCCGCCACGACGGGCCCGCAGCCGCCTCACGACACCACGCGGCACCCGCGGATGCGACTCAGTCGACCTCGGCCACCGCCTGCGCGAACTGCGCCTTGTACAAACGGGCGTAGGCCCCGTCCGCCGCCAGCAGCTCCTCGTGCGTGCCCTGCTCCACGATCGCCCCGTTCTCCATGACCAGGATCGCGTCCGCGTCCCGGATCGTCGACAGCCGGTGCGCGATGACGAACGACGTCCGCCCGTGGGCGAGTTTCGCCATGGCCTTCTGGATGAGCACCTCGGTCCGCGTGTCGACCGAACTCGTCGCCTCGTCCAGCACCAGGATCACCGGGTCGGACAGGAACGCCCGGGCGATGGTGATCAGCTGTTTCTCACCGGCGCTGACCCCGGTGCCCTCGTCGTCGATCACGGTGTCGTACCCGTCCGGCAGCGTCCGGATGAACCGGTCCGCGTGCGCCGCCCGGGCCGCCTCCTCGATCTCGCCCCGGGTCACGTCCCGGGACGCCCCGTACGCGATGTTCTCCGCGATCGTGCCGCCGAACAGCCAGGTGTCCTGGAGCACCATGCCGATCCCGGCCCGCAGTTCGTCCCGGGACATCCGCGCGATGTCGACCCCGTCGAGGGTGATGCGCCCGCCGGTGACGTCGTAGAACCGCATCAGCAGGTTCACCAGCGTCGTCTTGCCGGCGCCGGTCGGGCCGACGATGGCGACGGTGTGCCCGGGCTCGACCTTCAGGGACAGATCCTCGATGAGCGGCTTGTCGGGGTCGTAGCGGAACGACACGTTCTCCAGCGCCACCAGCCCGCGCAGCTCCTCCGGCCGTACGCCCGGCACCGGGTCGGCGCCCTGCTCCTCCGCGTCGAGCAGTTCGAAGACCCGCTCCGCCGAGGCGACACCCGACTGCACCAGGTTCGCCATGGACGCGACCTGCGTCAGCGGCATCGAGAACTGCCGTGAGTACTGGATGAAGGCCTGCACGTCACCGATGGACAGCGAGCCGGAGGCCACCCGCAGCCCGCCGACGACCGCGACCAGCACATAGTTGAGGTTCGACACGAACATCATCAGCGGCTGCATGACCCCGCTGTTGAACTGAGCCTTGAACCCCGCCTCGTACAGTGCGTCGTTCTGCTCGGCGAACTGCTCGGCCGACTCCTCCTGCCGCCCGAACACCTTCACCAGGGCGTGCCCCGTGTACATCTCCTCGATGTGCGCGTTCAGCTGCCCCGTCGAGCGCCACTGCTGCACGAAGTGCGGCTGCGACCGCTTGCCCACGCGTGTGGCCACGACGAACGACAGCGGCACGGTCACCAGCGCGACCAGCGCCAGGATCCAGGAGACGTAGAACATCATCGCGAGCACGCCGATGATGGTCAGCACCGAGTTGATGAGCTGTCCCATCGACTGCTGGAGCGTCTGCCCGATGTTGTCGATGTCGTTCGTCGCCCGGGACAGCACCTCACCGCGCTGGCGCTTGTCGAAGTACGACAGCGGCAGCCGCGACAGCTTCGTCTGCACGTCCTCGCGCATCCGGAACATGGTCCGGTTCACGGCCCGGTTCACCATCCGCGTCGCCACCGCCATCAGCAGCCCGGCCACCGCGAACACACCCAGCGCCAGGAGCAGCACATGCCCGACGGCCGAGAAGTCGATGCCCTCGCCGGGGGTGAAGTCGGTGCTGCGCAGCATGTCGGCTTCGCCACCGTCCCCGCGCTGCCGCATCTGCTCAAGGACCTGCTCCTTGCTCGCCCCCTCCGGCATGCCCCGCCCGACGATGCCCGCGAAGACCAGGTCGGTCGCCTTGCCGAGGATCTTCGGCCCGACGACGTTGAGGCCGACGCTGAGCACCACGCACAGCAGCAGCACGTAGATGGTGATCCGCTCCGGCCGGAACTGCGCTACGAGCCGTTTGCCCGACCCCTTGAAGTCGAGCGAGCGCTGGTCTGGGCCGCCCCCGGCCATCATCCGCCCCATGGGCCCCGCCATCAGGCAGCCTCCGCTTCCGTGAGCTGGGAGAGCACGATCTCCCGGTAGGTCTCGTTGTCCGCCATCAGCTCGTGGTGCCGGCCGGTGCCCACGACCCGGCCCTCGTCGAGGACCACGATCCGGTCGGCGTCCCGGATGGTCGACACCCGCTGGGCGACGATCACCACGGTCGCCTCGGCGGTCTCCTGTGTGAGCGCGGCCCGCAGGGCGGCGTCGGTGGCGTAGTCGAGCGCGGAGAAGGAGTCGTCGAAGAGGTAGATCTCCGGCCGTTGCACCAGCGTCCGGGCGATCGCGAGCCGCTGCCGCTGCCCGCCGGAGACGTTCGTCCCGCCCTGCGCGATCGGCGAGTCGAGACCGCCCTCCAGCCCCTGGACGAAGTCCTTGGCCTGCGCCACCTCCAGGGCGTGCCACAGCTCGTCGTCGGTGGCGTCCGGATTGCCGTAGCGCAGGTTGGTCGCCACGGTTCCCGCGAACAGGTACGGCTTCTGCGGCACCAGCCCCACGGTCTTCGCGAGCAGCTTCGGGTCGATCTCCGCGACCTCGACCCCGTCCACGAGCACCTGTCCGTCGGTCGCGTCGAACAACCGCGGGACCAGCCCGAGCAGGGTCGACTTGCCGCTGCCGGTCGAGCCGATGACGGCGGTCGTCTCACCCGGCCGGGCCACCAGGTCCACGGCCCGCAGCACCGGCTCCTCGGCCCCCGGATAGCGGAAGCCCGCCCCGCGGATCTCCAGATGCCCGTGCCGGCGCAGTTCCCGCACGGGCGCCGACGGCGGCACGACGCTCGACGAGGTGTCCAGGACCTCCTGGATGCGCTCGGCACACACCTCCGCGCGCGGCACCATCATGAACATGAAGGTGGCCATCATCACGGACATGACGATCTGCATCAGATAGGCGAGGAACGCGGTCAGGTCACCGATCTGCATCCCGCCGCTGTCGATGCGGTGCGCGCCGAACCACACCACGGCGATCGACGACAGGTTCACGACCGTCATGACGATCGGGAACATCAGGGCGAGCAGGTTGCCGGTGCCCAGCGCGACGTCGGTGAGATCGGTGTTGGCCTTCCGGAAGCGCTGCTGCTCGTACTCGTCACGGACGAAGGCGCGGATGACGCGGTTGCCGGTGATCTGCTCGCGCAGCACCCGGTTCACCGCGTCCAGCCGCTCCTGCATCGAACGGAACAGCGGTCGCAGCCGCCGCACGATCAGCGTCACGCAGATGCCCAGCACCGGCACGACGGCCACCAGTACCCCGGACAGCGGCACGTCCAGACCGAGCGCCAGCACGATGCCGCCCACGCACATGATCGGCGCCGACACCAGCAGCGTGAACGTCATCAACGCCAGCATCTGCACCTGCTGGACGTCGTTCGTCGTCCGGGTGATCAGCGATGGCGCCCCGAAGTGGCCCACCTCACGCGCGGAGAACGACTGCACACGGTCGAACACGGCGCCGCGCACGTCCCGCCCGAGCGCCGACGCCGTACGGGCGCCGTAGTACACGGCGCCGATGTTGCACACGACCTGGATCAGCGAGATGCCGATCATCAGGCCGCCGTAGCCCAGGATGTAGCCGGTGTCGCCGTTCACGACACCCTCGTCGATGATGTCCGCGTTCAGCGTGGGCAGGTAGAGCGTGGCGCAGGTCTGCAGGAACTGCAGCAGCACCAGCAGGGCGATGGGTCTCTTGTAGGGCCTGAGATAGGTCCGCAGAAGTCGTATGAGCACGCTGCTTCTCTCGGAGTGGGCGACGAGGCGGTTGGTTGCCCCTGGCCCCTATCGTCGAACACTCCACCTGCGTTACCTCAACCGAATTAACCCAACAGGCGGTCAAAAGGTTCAGAGGGCTCCCGGATGGGTCTGCTCCCGCACCGCCACGAACTGCTGCCGCACCGCCTGCCCCACGGCCAGTTCGTCCCCGGGCTCCAGCACCTGCGCCACCGCGCCCTGCCAGGCCGGCGGATTCCGCATGTCGAGCGTGCCCTGCGACGCGCCGAGTGCCCAGGCCGCCTGCCGGGCGGCGCCGATCGCCGCGTAGTCCGCCGGCTGCGGCACCACGACCTGCGTCCCGAACAGCATGGGCGCGGCGGCCTGCACGGCGGGCAGTTCGGCGGCCGGACCGAGCAGGAACACCCGCCGCACCTCCACGCCCCGGGCGCGCAGCACGTCCAGCGCGTCCGCGAGCCCGCACAGCATGCCCTCGAACGCGGCCCGCGCCAGGTGCTCCGCCTTCATCGACTCGCGCCGCAGCCCGGCCAGGGTCCCGGCGGTGTGCGGCAGGTTCGGCGTCCGCTCGCCTTCCAGATAGGGCAGCAGCACCAGCCCGTGCGACCCGGGCGTCGACTTCATCGCCAGGTCGGACAGGCTCTCCAGATCGGGCAGCCCCAGCAGCTCCGCGGCCCCGCGCAACGTCCTCACGGCGTTCAGCGTGGTGACGACGGGCAGGTGCATGCCGGTCGCGTCCGCGAGCGCGGTGATCATCCCGGACCCGTCGACCAGCGCCTCGGGGTGCACGGCCATCACGGACCCGGACGCACCCAGCGACACCACCGCGTCGCCGAGGCCGATACCAAGACCGAACGCCGCCGCCATGGTCTCGCCGGTGCCCACGGAGATCAGCAGCCCCTCCGGCGTCGTACCGGCCGCGTCCGCCGGGCCGATCACCTCCGGCAGCATCACCTGGTGCCCGAGCGCCAGCTCGACGAGGTCGGGCCGGTAGCCGCCGGTGGCCGCCGACCAGTAGCCGGTGCCGGACGCCCCGCCCCGGTCGGTGGTTCTCCGGACCGGCCGGCCCAGCAGCTGCCACACCAGCCAGTCGTGCGCCTGGAGGAGGATCGCGGTGCGCTGCGCGTTCTCCGGCTCGGTCCGGGCCATCCAGCGCAGCTTCGTGATCGGCTGGGCGGCCTGTGGCACACAGCCCACCGCCTGCGCCCACGCCTCGCGCCCGCCGAGCGCGTCGATCAGATCGGCCGCGGCGACCTGCGTCCGCTTGTCACCGCCGACCATCGCCGGCCGCACGGTGTTGCCCTGCGCGTCCAGCGGCACGACGGCGTTCTGCTGCGCCGAGACGCCGATCGCCTGCACGCCCTCCAGCAGCCCGCCGCCCGCCGCCTCGCCCAGGGAGAGCAGCCAGGCCTGCGGATCGACGTCCGACGGCCGGCCGCCGCCCTCGGGGCTCTCCACCGGATGCGGTGCATACCCCTGCCTGAGCACGGCTCCGGAGTCCGTGTCACAGACGACGATCCGAGTGAAATCGGGTGAACTGTCCAACCCGGCGACTATCCCCATGGCCAAAATTCTGCCGTACCGCTGCGCCGGCCGGAGCCGTGGGCGCCGCGGGGGATGTCGCCGGGTTTCGGGTGCGGGCTCGTCATGGCTGGTCGCGCAGTTCCCCGCGTCCCTGTCAGGGGCGTGAACCTGCCCGGCATCAGAGGATCACGTGTTGCTCGTGCCCCAGTCGTCCTCGCCGCCGTTGTGGGTGGCTCGGTCGCGGAGGTGGCGGACCCGGTCCGCCACCGATTCGGGGACACGGTCGCCGACTTTGTCGCTCACCACGTGGTACGCCTTGCCCGCGAACTCACGGCCCTGGTGGGCCGCCGTCTCGGCGGTGTTGCGGACCGCGGGGTTCTGAGCGAACTGCCGGGCTGATTTCTTCAGCTGCTCGTAGCGCTCGCGCCCGGCCCTCGTGCCCAGCACGTAACCCAGGACGACTCCGGCGACGAACGTGAGCCGGTAACGCATGGCGGCCACCCTTTCCTTGCATAGGTCTCCGGTGCGGCGGCGTGCCGGGGAGTACCGATTGGCGGAGCACCCCCCTGCTTGCGCTAATGTATGTGTCGCAGCGAACGCGCGCCCCCTGGCGGATACCCAGGTAGGTACGTTCGATGCAAAACGAGACCTTCCTCGGTAGCTCAATTGGCAGAGCAGCCGGCTGTTAACCGGCAGGTTACTGGTTCGAGTCCAGTCCGAGGAGCTCGGTCCTCCGTAGCTCAATTGGCAGAGCAGCCGGCTGTTAACCGGCAGGTTACTGGTTCGAGTCCAGTCGGGGGAGCAGGTTGAACGAGGACCCCTCTCAGGGGTCCTTTTTCATGTCCGATCCGCTGTCCCGGGAACCGCGCGGCACCCGGCGCAGTCCTCAAGGTCACGTAGGCCGTGCGAAGCCGCCCAGCCGAAGCAGGAGATCGTATGAGCGGCTATGCTGCGGCAGACGGCGCGCACACATGTACGCGACACGCCGCTATGGGGCGGTAGCTCAGCCGGTTAGAGCAGCGGACTCATAATCCGTCGGCCGTGGGTTCGAGTCCCACCCGCCCCACCGCGCGCTACACGCGCAGAACCGTTTCTACTCGCGGAATCGCGAGAACGCCGGTGCCGCTCCAGCGCGGCGCATCCGGTTCACCCGCCCGGCCCCGCAACAGGGGCTGTTGAACAGCGGTCCGCTGACGGTCCGTCGGCAGGGGCCGTGTCCGGGGTCGAGCCGTGGCGGCGCTGGCGGTGGGTGTAGGCGGTGACCGCCTGCCAGAGGTCGCGGCGATCGGCGTCGGGCCAGAGCCCCGGGGTGAAGTGCAGCTCGGCGTAGGCCGTGTGCCAGGGCAGGAAGTTGGAGACGCGCTGTTCCCCGCCCGTGCGCCAGAGCAGGTCCACGTCCGGCATGTCCGGGTGGGGCAGGTGCCGTGCGAAGTCGTCCTCGGCGATCAGGCCGGGCTCCAGATGACCGGCCCGCGCCCGGCCGGCCAGGGCGGCGGCCGCGCGGGTGAGCTCGTCCCGGCCGCCGTAGTCGATGCACATCGTCAGCGTCAGGCCGGTGCGGGCGCGGGTGGTGCGCTCCCGCAGGTGCAGCACGTCGACCAGGTCGGGGGGCAGGCGCCCGGCGCGGCCGTGCCAGCGCATCCGGACGTCCAGGTCGCGGAAGGGGTTCTCGTCCAGTTCGCGGCGCAGCAGGTCGAGGATCGCGTCGACCTCTTCCGGGTCGCGGTGCCAGTTCTCGGTGGAGAAGGTGTAGAGCGTCAGGTGACGCAGGCCGATGTCCAGGGCGCCGTGGACCACCTCGCGGACGGCGCCGGCGCCGGCGCGGTGACCCTCGTGCCGGGGCAGGCCGCGCTGCTGGGCCCAGCGGCCGTTCCCGTCCATGATCACAGCGACGTGGGTGGGGAGGTCGTCGGACGGGATGTCCGGTGCTCGTTCGCCACTGGGGTGGGGCGGCGGCCGCAGAAAGGCGCTGGTGGGTGCCGGCAGGGCGGGTTCCGGTGCCCTGTGGGTGCCGGGGTGCTGGGGCGGCGGCACCGTCAGCGGCGTCAGGCTCCAGGCCAGGGCCGCGCGGGCCCGGGCGGGGGCGAGGACACGGGCCCGGGTGCGGAGCGCGGGCCGGGGCGGGGAACGGAGGAGGGCCGGGCCCGCCGCGTCGACGGCGTCGAGCTGGGCGCGCAGCAGGGCGGCCATCGTGTCCAGGACCGTGGCGGGGCCGGGGTGCATGCCGCGCGTGAGGGCCTCCTGGGTCACCCACTGGCGGGCCAGGCCGGTCAGCTGCGTGATCAGGGCGGCGACGGCGGGGCTCCAGCGGCGCTGCGCCAGATCGGCGGCGGACCCGGGGTGGAGGTCGAGGGCCTCGGCGGGCAGCAGGAGGTCGCCCTGGGCGAGGTCGGCGGACAGGTCGGTGAGGATGTCGGTGAGCCGGACGCCGTCGAGGAACTCCTCGTAGGCCTCCCGGGTGTCCAGGCGCAGCGCCACGGGCACGCCGGCCCGGTCGAAGACCGTGCGGACCTGACCGAACCAGGGCAGGAGGTTGTCCCGGCCCCAGGTGCGCCACTCCGCCCAGTCGGCGAAGTGCCTGCCGTGGGTGTCGTCCTGGACCTGGGCCATGGCGTCCCGCAGCTCGGACAGGTCCAGGCGCCAGCGGTTCGCGGTGTCCACCAGGGCGTGGCGGACCGGGTCCGGGCTGGAGCCGGTGGGCAGTTCGCGGTGCAGGGCGGTGATCCAGGCCTCGACCCGGGCGGCCCGCTCGGCGGCGGGCGCGGTGCGGTCGTCACCCAGGTCGTCGAGGTCGTTGGCGGCGGCCCACAGGGCGTGGAGCGCCGGGCGCAGGGCCGCGGGCACCATTTGGATCAGCGCGTACTCCGCCGGGTCCTGGTCCTTCGTCCGGCGCCGGCACAGTCGGTAGGCCGCCCGCAGGGCCGGGTCGTCGCCGGTCACCGGATGTCCGGCCGGCCGGATGGTTTCGACGGGCGCTGCTCGGTCTGCCGGTGCTGCGGTCGCGGGGGGCACATCGGTCACACCGAGGACGATACGTCCTGGTTCAGCGCGATGATCACAGGGGTTGGGTGCGCGTCAGCGATCGTCCCCCGTCCACCCGCGTGTCCCTGCCGGCGCCGGCACCTCACGGGCCCGGTCCCGGGTCGGGGTGCACGGCCTCGGTGATGCCGGCCCGGGCCGCCTCGAGCTGAGCGGCGAAGGCGATGCCGAGGAACAGGGACACGCCGGTCAGGTTGGCCCACAGCAGCAGGGCGATGAAGGCCGTCAGCGGCCCGTAGACGGCACCGAAGGAGCCGCTCTGGGCGACGTAGAGAGCCAGCAGCCAGGTGGCCGTGATCCACAGCACCAGATGGACCGCGGAGCCGAACGCCAGCCAGGTGTAGCCCGGTTGGTCCCGGCGGGGCGCCCAGCGGAAGATCGCCGAGGAGGCGACCCAGGCGAGCAGCACGCCCAGCGGTACGTCGAGAGCGCCCCACCAGTCGAGCCAGGTGCGGGACCAGCCGAGGGCCTGCACCACCGCGCCGCCGACGGCGTCACCGGCCACGAGCACGAGGAACCCCAGGACCATCGGCATGCCCGCGACGAGGGCGAGGAGCAGGGAACGGCCGTACTTGGCCAGGAAGGGCCGGTCGCGCTCGATGCCGTAGATGCGGTTGGCGCCGCGCTCGACCTGGGCCATCGCCGAGGCCAGGTTGAGGACGGCGAAGGCCAGGCCCAGCCACATGGCGACAGCGCCCCAGACGCCGGAACCGGCGCTGCGCGCGGTGCCGTCCAGGGCGTCCTCGACCAGGTCCGCGCTGGCGCCGGGCACGATCCGGCCGAGGGTGAGTTCGATGATCCGCCCCACGCTCTCCGTGTGGACGGTGGTGGCCACGCCGACCAGGGCGATGGTGAACGGCACCATGCCGACGACCACCTGGAAGGCGAGGGAGCGGGAGCTGCTGAAGCCGTCGGCGTAGCGGAACCGGGTGAACGCGTCGAGGAACAGCCGGCGGCCTCCGTAGTGCCGTAGCGCGGTGAACGCCTCGTCTCCGGAGAGTTCCTCCCCGATCATGTCCCGCGTCTGCGGGACGTGCACTGCGGTGCCCATCGAGAAGGTCTCCTTCTGCCTGCCCTGCGTACCGGACCAGCATGCCGGGCGGCACGGCCGCGTGGTGGGTCAGAAGGGCATCCGGCCACGGGTGCGGCGGCCGGCGGATCCGCTGCGGCTCACCGCGCGGGAACTCGAGTGGAAGGGCTTGCTGAAGAGCCTGCCCAGGACGCCGGGCGCCTTGCCGCCGGCACGGGCGCCGGCGCCGAGCGAACGCTGGGTGCCGCGTTCGGGGTGACGCGACAGGCGGGGGACGAGGAAGGCGAGCACGGCCAGAAGCACGCACCCGGCGATGACGACGGCGACGATCACGAGTAACTCCCTTGACTGGTTGGGGGGATACGGGTGCCCCGTCGTGCCGCCTCTATGTGGTCTCCCGTGCGGCGGTGTCCGTGCGGTCCGTCGCGTCGCCGTCGCCTTCGTCCTGGGCTCTCGTGCCGTCGCGGTCGCCCTCCGCCTGGGACGGGGTGTGGTCGCTCATGGGGTTCCTCCCGGTACGGGTGCGGTTGGAGCCCATCGGGGTTCTCCTCGGCGAAGGCGGGCAGGGACGGGCCGCCGCCGGGTACCCGGGGCTTCCGGCGCAAGACCGCGAGCCCCGGCCTGCTCAACCCCTGTGGCGCCTCGCGACAGCCTGCTGCAGCGCCGTGCGCAGCTCGGCCGACGGCGGTGGGCCGTCCGCTTCCGCGCTCGCCGTCACCGCCGCGGCGACATCCCGCAGCTTCGTGTTCGACAGCTGGGACGTCTCCCGCAGGATGTGCCACGCCTCGTCGGACGTGCAGCCGTGCGTGGCCATGAGGATGCCCCGCGCCTGGTCGATGACGGGGCGGGAGGCGATGGCGTGGCGCAGCTGCTCGACCTCCTCCTGGAGGACGTGCAGGCGCTCCGCGCGTTCCTGGGCGACCGCCGAGAAGGCCGGGGCGGCCGGCGGCACCGAGGAGACGGGGCCCGTGGCGCCCGGGCCGGTCAGCGGGTCGGTTGTGTCCAGGCCCGCCAGCTCCAGGATCCGGCGCGGCTGGCCGTTCCAGTTCGTCGCCGTCACCGTCAGCGACCGCTGCCGGCCGTGATCGGCCAGCACGTCCAGGAACTGCAGACCTGCCGTGTCCATGAAGTGCACGCCCGCCATGTCCAGGTCGACCCGGGTGACGGTCGCCGGCAGGCCGGCCAGGGTCCGGGCCAGGATGTCCGCACAGCCGTGGACGAGCTCGCCGCGCGGCGTGAGCTCGGCGCGATCCGCGTCGACGCGGCCGCGGATGACCAGGGTGTCCAGCCCTCCTGTGAGATGTGATGATGCCGCTGAGGTCATGTCACCGCCTTGTCGGTCCTCGTCGGTCGTGTTCGTCTCGCCGGACTGCACGACGTCACACACCCCCGTGGACGTCGGTGTGAGGTGCGCCTGCCCCCCGCACGGCGTACTACACACCTTTCGGGGGAATGAGCTCGGCCGGTGCGGGTACGAGCGCTGTGGTCCACAAGCGTGGGGAGAGGGGCTTGAACACTCGGCAGCAGATGTCGGCGACCGGCCCTCGCGGCCCGGTGCCGGGCCTGGCGGTGTTCCCGCTGGCCGGGCAGCGGGGCATCCGGGCGGCGGGTGAGGTCGGCCTGACGACCCGTGCGATCTGGGAAGGCGTACTGGAGCAGGCTGTTCGCGAGGATGAGGACGTGTACTACCTGGAGCTGTCCGACGTGACGTTCGTCGACGTCGCGGGCGCCGGTGCGCTCGCGGCCGCCGCCGGGCAGCTCCGGGACGGCCGGCGGTTCGTGGTGCGCCGGCCGCCGCCCGCCCTGCGCCGCACGCTGGACCTGCTGTGGCCCGGCCAGAAGGGAATCGAGGTGTCGACATCATGACCACTGCGGTCACCGAGCCCTTCGGCCCCCTCGATCCCTTCGTCCACCCCGCGCTCTTCTACCGGGACGAGGAGGACTACCTCGACGGCACCCTGCCCTTCGTACGCGAGGGGCTGGAGGCCGGAGAACCGGTGGCCGTCGCCGTGCCCGGCAAGAACCTCGCCCTGATCCGGGACGCGCTGGGCGACGACGCCGCCGCCGTGCGGCTCCTGGACATGCGCGAGGCCGGACGCAACCCCGGGCGGATCATCCCCGGAGTGCTGCGCGCCTTCGCCGACGCCCAGCCGGCCGGTCGCCGGGTGCGGATCATCGGCGAGCCCATCTGGGCCGGACGCTCCGACGCCGAGTACCCCGCCTGCGCCCAGCACGAGGCGCTCATCAACGCCGCCTTCCAGGGCCGTACGGCGACCATCCTGTGCCCGTACGCCGTCGAGCAGCTGCCCGAGCACGTCGTCGCCGACGCCTACGCCACCCACCCGACCGTCATCCACCCCGGCGACCGCACGGAGCGGCGCAGCGACGCGTACGCCCCCGGGGACGTCGTCAGCCGCTACAACGAGCCGCTGACGCCGGTGGAGGAGGCGCTGACGTTCACCTTCGACTCCGACTCGCTCTCGCACGCCCGGCACATGGCCGTCGGGGAGGGCGCGCGGCTCGGCCTCGTCGGTGTGAAGCTGGACGACCTGGCCCTCGCCACGGCCGAGCTCGCCACCAACAGCGTGGTGCACGGCGGCGGTTCGGGCGTGCTGCGGCTGTGGGCCGAGGACGGGTACGTGGTGTGCGAGGTCCGCGACGAAGGGCACCTCGCGGACATCCTGGCCGGACGCCGGCCCGTGCCCCGCGACCAGCGCGGCGGGCGCGGGGTCCTCCTGGTCAACCTGATCGCCGACCTGGTGCGGGTGCACCGGAGCGAGACCGGGACGACCGTGCGCTGCTGGTTCGCCCGCTGACCGGCGACTGACGCTCAGGTGCCCAGCGGGTCCAGCGCCAGCGGCGCGATCCTGCCCTCCAGCATCGCCCCGAGACCCTGCACGGCGCACACGTCCGGGCGCTCGGCGATGTGCACCGGCATGCCGGTCGCCTGCCGCAGCATCTGGTCCAGGCCCGGCAGCAGGGCACTGCCGCCGACCATCATGATCCCCCGGTCGGCGAGGTCGGCGACCAGGTCGGGCGGGCAGGCCCGCAGCACCTTGCCGATGCCGTCCAGGATCGCGGTGAGCGGCGTCTGGATGGCGTCCCGGACGGCCGCGGTGTCGACCTGGACCGAGCGGGCCAGGCCCGTGGCGACGTCCCGGCCGTGGATCTCCGTGGAGGCCGGGCCCTGCGCGGTGAGACCGTTGCCGGACAGGGCCAGCTGCAACGGCCGTACCGACTGGCTCGGCAGCATCAGCTCGTGCTCGTGGCGCAGGTGCTGCACGATCGCCTGGTCGACGGCCTCGCCGCCCACCGGGAGGCGCTCGGCGGTGACGATCGCGCCCAGGGACAGCACGGCCACCTGCGTGGCCGCCGCCCCGCACACCATGATCATCGTGGCCTCGGGCTGCTCCACGGGCAGCCCGCAGCCGACGGCCGCGGCGATGAGCGTGTCGACGAGTTCCACGCGGCGCGCCCCCAGGCCGACGAGCGTCTCGATCGCGGCGCGCTGGGCCAGCGGGTCGGCGTCGTGCGGGGTGCAGGCAGCGGCGCGCAGGATCGGCTTGCGGCGCAGACTGCGGCGCATCTTGTCGCCGAGCAGGTGCCGCAGCATGCGCTGCGCCATCTCGATGTCGACGACGGTGCCGCCGGACACCGGCCGGACCACGCGGATGTAGTCCGGTGTGCGGCCCGTCATCTTCTCGGCGAGCTCTCCGACCGCGATCAGCGCGCCGGTGCGGGTGTTCACGGCGGCGGCGGACGGCTGGTCGACGACGAGCCCGGCGCCCTTGACGTAGACGCGGGTGCGGGCCGCCCCCAGGTCGACGGCGAAGTGGCAGCGGCGCAACTGCTCCAGACTGGCGGTCATGGCAGGTCCTCCCGAGAGCACAGACCGTGGGAGGCCGCCAGGTGGCGGGCCTCGCAGACGTGGGGCCGCCGGGTGGCGGGCCTCCTTCGCATCGTGCGCGGGAGGGTGCCGGGCCGCCTTTCGTGGGGGGCCGGGCGGGGCGCCGCCGAACGGGGGGTTCGACGTCCGTCACAGACAGTGCGCGGCCTCCAGCAGGGGCGCGAGGGACGTCACGGTGGTCTCGCAGCCGGCCTCGCGCAGTTGCCGGTCGGTGGTCGCGTTCCTCGCGAGGCCGACGAAACGCAGCCCGGCCCGCTGGGCGGCGGCGAACTCGGCGACCGTGGAACCGATCACCAGGCCCGTCGCGGCCGGCCCCTCGCAGGCGTCGAGGGCACGCAGCATGCAGTCCGGGTGCGGGGTGAGCAGAGCGAGGTCCTCGGCGCGCCCGTGGACGCCGGCCAGGGGCAGGGTGCCGTAGGGCCGCAGATAACGGGGCACGGCCTCGGCGCACACGTCCGTGATCACCCCGACGCGGCGGCCGGCGGCATGCAGGGTGCGGACCAGGAGCGCGGAGTTGTGCGTCGCCGGCGCGTGCGGCACCGCCTGGAGTTCCAGCTCGTCCAGGCGTTCCCGCAGCAGCGGCCCGAGCGGGTCCCGGGCGAAGGCCCGGAGCACGTCCAGCGGATGCGCGAACGTCTCCCGCACCGCCCCGGGCAGGGCGTGCCGCGGGTCGCGGTGCTCGTCGGCGAGGGCGAGCAGGTCGAGCACGGCCTCGCGGGCGGTGGTCGCCGAGAACAGGCGGGCCATCGGGCCGTCGAAGCCGAGCAGGACCGTCTCGGTCTCGGCGAGGAGCTGCGGCAGCGGGCGCCGCGCGGGAGCGGCACCCCGCGGTCCGGGCAGGTCCGCGCCCTCCACGCCGAGCTGCACCGACGCCGTCACCGACAGCCCGGGCACCGGCCAGCGGCGCAGCCCGGCGTTGACCGCGCGCTGGGCGGCACCCGCCCGGCGCAGCGGATGCCGGCGGGTGATGCGGGCCGCCTCCTCCAGCAGATGGCCGAGCAGCGGCTCGGACACCCTGGCGACCTCGGCTCGCACGAAGGCGACCGGGTCCTCCACGTGCCAGGACAGTTCGACCGCGGCGGCGAAGGCACCCTTGCCGGAACTCGGCAGGGAGACCCGGTGGTGGGACTGGTGCGTGGTGAGGTCCACCTCGTAGTACGTCACGAGCCGCGACGGCCGGTCGTCGTGCGGCCGGGCGGGGTTGAGGAGGGTCAGCGGGCCGTCGGGCCGGGTGTGGACGACCGCCGTGCGGCCCGGGGCCGGTATGCCGAGCCGGCGCAGGTCCCGCGTGATGAAGGGGCCCCGCACCAGGTCGCGGGCGTCGGGCTGCGGGGTCGTGGCGGGGGACAGCGGGCAGTACCAGGCGACGGGCGGGGTGTCCGTGGCGCCGTCCCGGTACAGGGGCTGGAAGCGCTGGGGGCCCTGGGCGGCCGAGCTGGCGGCGAACTGCTCGTAGAGGTCCGGGGAGACGATCACCTGGATGTCGGCGGGCACGGGCGGTGGCTCGGGCGGCGGGGCGGGCCGGTCCCAGAACGTGACGGTCAGGGGCGGGGGGTCCACGAGTCCGGTGAGCACCTCGGGCAGCCCGCGCAGGACGGCGACCAGCACGGGGAGGAGGTAGGTGCCGGGCTCGGTGTGGACGTCATAGCCGCTGCCGCGGACGCGTACGTCGAACCGGTGGGGGGCGAGCGCGCCGCGGGAGAGCATCTCGTGCACCGCGTACTCGAGGGTGATGCGGGCCTCGGGGCGGCCGGTGAGGTCGTCGGCCTCGAAGAGGATCGTGGGGGCGGTGGCCCACGGGCCGGACCGCAGCTCCGCCTCGAGGGCGCGCAGACGGTCCCGGGTGGCCGCGGCGGCAGGGCCCGGGATGCCGTCGAGGGGGTCGCCGTACCAGCGGTCCAGGGCGCGCCGGGGGTCACCGGGGTCGTCGGCGAGGAGCCGCTCGCAGTGCAGCACGTCGACGTAGACGTCGGGCGCGTGCAGGGCGTACGAGTGCGAGAAGGAGACGAGACGGCCGGGGGGCAGCACCCGCCGCACCTCCGCCGCCAGGCGTTCGAGGCGGGTGGCGGTCTCGCTCTCCGGCACCGGCTCCTCCCACAGCCCCCGGGCCAGCTCGCCGTGGGTCACGCGCCGCCCGCGGCGGAGCAGCAGCATGCACAGCAGCGCCTGGGCCGCCGGCGAGGGGGGTTCGATGTCCCGCGGGCCGTCGCTGATGCGCAGCGGGCCGAGCAGGGTGAAGGAACGCACCGGCGGCCACTGGGCCAGGGCGGGCAGGCGGGCGGCGTAGCCGGCGGCCTCGGGCAGCCGGTGCTCGTCGATCAGACGGAGCAGGTCCTGGTGCTCCCCGGGAATCGGCGCGCCCGGGGCCAGCTGCTTGAGCAGCCACCGGAATTCGGCGAGGTCCGACTCCGGATCCTTGCCCAGGGGCTCCTCGCCCAGGGCGAACCGGCTCAGCAGCACGGTGCCGTCGGGCCGCAGCAGCAGACCGGCGGGCCCGCGCTCCCCACGCACCAGGCCGTGCGCGTGCAGGGCCCGCAGTCCGGCCACCCCCTGGCTCACGACGTTGGCGAACACCGGGAAGGAGACGCCCGCCAGCACCTCGGACAGCGACAGGCCGTCCACGAACTCCGTCACCAGGTACGGCGTGTCGTCCTCCACTCCGAAGTCGAGCACCCGCACGACATGCGGATCGTCCATCCCGGCCAGCACCCGCGCCTGCTCCAGGAAGCGGTCGTGCCCGGCGGGCCGGCCGCGGTACCGGCGCACGATCACCTGCCGGCCCGTGCGGACGTCCACGGCCTCGGCCACCTGCCCGTTCCACGCGCGCCGTGCCACCGGCCGGTACCGTCCGGCGAACAGTTCCTCGCCGCCCAGCCGCCGCACCGTCTCCTCGCTGACCGTCGCGAACGCCGGGCCCGCCTCCCCCTGCCCGCCGTCCGTCTCGGCCCGGAACGCCCCGGCCGCGAGCCCCGCGCGCTCGTCGATCAGACCCCCGACCTGTTCGAGGAACTCCCGTGTCCGGCCGCGTGCCGTGCGGGGCAGGGAACGCAGCAGCAACTCCCGTACGCCGGGCCGGAACGCGTACGAGCCGGGCGGGCCGGGGGCGGAGGCGAGCATGCCGCTGAGGATCACCTCGGCCAGGTGCTGGGGGCGTGGGTCGCGGTCCAGGGTGCGCTGGACGAGGCGCATCACCGGGACCGAGGGGACCGCCAGCGCGAGATGCCCCGCCAGGCGGAAGGCCTCCGGGGACGCGGTCGCGCGAAAACGCAGGACCAGGTCCTCGGGGGAGGAGGCGGTGAGGTCGGACGTGGGCTCGGCGGGGGGCGAGGGTGCGGGCGGCAGCCAGGCCACCGCGCCCGGTGTCCGGGCGCCGCCCGGGTCGGCGAGCAGGGCCGCCCAGTGGGCGAGCCAGGGGGCGCCCGGTTCCAGGACGGGCAGCGGGAGGGCCTGGTCCGGGGGCGGTGACCCGTCGTACGGGGTGAAGGCGAGCGTCGCCGAGGGCGCCGCCGTCGACGGGGCCGTCAGCAGGCCCGGTTCGGCGGGCAACGCCGTGGTGGGCCAGAGATGTTCGGGGAGGGGCTGGACCACGGCGAGCGGCATGCGGTGGGCCCACCGCCGCAGGGTGCGGTACCAGCGGTCGCCCGCCTCGCCCGGCCGCCACTGCGGGCCCATGCAGTCGCTGACGACGAGCGTGACCGTGCGGCCGTCGTCGAGGACGGGGACCTGGCGGGCCCGGCCGTCGGGCGTGGCCGGGTGCAGGGTGACGGTGCGGAAGATGCCCGACTGGGCGAGCACCGTGTGCAGTTCGCTCACGAGGGGATGCCAGACCGGCATGGTGGGGCCGGTGTCGTGTACGAGGTTCAGGCGCAGCCAGCGGTCGGGCGCCGGCCGCAGCACCGGCAACCACACGTCCGGGCGGGCGCCGAGCCGGGCGATCCGGTCGGCCGTCGCCCGTTCGTCCAGCAGGCGCAGATGCGGGGAGGGCACCTTGCGCTGCAGCGGACGCAGGGCGCGCTGCAACGCGAGGGGGTGGGGCAGCATCGGGGGCGCGGGCGCGAGGAGGGGCGATCCGCCGTCGCCCGGGTGGTGGTGCGGACGGTCCGGGGACCGCGGGGCGGGGAGGCGGAGGGGAACACGGTCGGGGGCGGCCCGGGCAGGGGGCTCGGCGGTCGGCGGCGGGGCGGGGGCCCGCTCCTCGGCGCCGGGCGGGTCTTCACCGGTGGGCAGAGCCCCGGGAGCGATCGGCCGGCTGGTCTCGGGCTCCTCGCCAGGCTGCTCCAACCGAACGGCCAGCCACAGCAGTTCGGCGATCTCCCGGGGTGTCGGCGCGGCGCCCGCCGCCGACAGGGCCGCCGCCAGCCGGGCGACCGGGGACGGCCCGGACCCGGCCTCAGAAGCCATCGCCGTCGGCCGTCGCGCTGAGGTACGGCATCAGCTGCTCGGCGAGGTCGTCGCGGGACTGGGCGTCCAGGCCCGCCACTCCCGTGAGGTAGAGGGCGTTCAGCAGCTGGTCGGTGGCCAGTTCGCCGCCGGAGGCCCGCTCCAGGAAGCGCGTGATCAGGCGGTCCGCGTCGCCGCCCGGCGTGTCGAGATGGGCCCGGACGATGTGGGTGAGCTGGTCCCGGTCGGGGCGTCGCAGCTTCAGCCGGACGCAGCGGCGCAGGAAGGCGGGCGGGAACTCGCGCTCCCCGTTGCTGGTCAGCACGACGAACGGAAAGGCCCGGCAGCGCACCCGGCCGCGGTGGACGGCGACCGGGGTGTCCGTGCCGTCGGCGAGGACCTCGGCCCCGCCGTCGCCGGAGTGCCGGGCCGCACGGACCAGTTCCGGGATCTCGTACTGGCCCTCCTCCAGGACGTTCAGCAGGTCGTTCGGCAGGTCGAGGTCGCTCTTGTCGATCTCGTCGACGAGCAGCGCGCGGGGCCGGTCGTAGGGCAGCAGGGCCGTGCCGAGCGGGCCGAGGCGCAGGTGGTCCTCGACATCGCCCCGTTCGTCCCGCCCCTCCCGGGCCGCGTACAGCCGGGACAGCGGGTCGTACTGGTAGAGGCCGTCGGCCAGCGAGCTGCGGCTGGTGATGTTCCAGCGCAGCACCGGGCCGAGCCGCAGCTCACGCGCCACCGCGTAGGCGAGGGACGACTTGCCGGTGCCGGGCGGGCCGGTGACGAGCAGGGGGCGGCGCAGGCAGAGTGCGGCGTTGACGAGCCGGACGCTCTCCTCGGTGGCGACATACGACTTCGCCCGGTGCACGCGGTCGGGGGAGACGGCCGTCGCGTCGTCGCCGTCGTGCGGCGGCGGCAGGGCGGGCCCGCCGTCGAAGGCACGCCAGGGCGGCGGGGCGGGCAGGTCGTCGATGCCGTCGTGCGGCTCGTCGCGGCCGGTGTAGACGGACCAGTGCGGCATGGGGAGTGGTCTCCGCTCTCCGTTTTCGTGCGAGTCTCTCAGGCGCGTCGCGTGCGGGTGGCCGGGCCACCGGCGACCTCGCGTGCGGTTGGGTCAGGCCACCGGCGACCTCGTGTGCGCGGCGGCCAGGGCGTGCGGGTCGGTGAAGACCCGCGGGTCGTCCCAGAGCAGCTGGATGCCGCGGGCCCAGTGGTCCTCCTCCGCGTGGGCCTCCTCGCGCAGGGCGAGGACCTGGCGCGGGAGTTCGGCGGGCGGTACGGCCACGACATGGGCGTCGAGCGCGTCGAGGAACGTCTTGCCGGTGCAGCCGTCCGCTCCGGCGCACTCCTCCTGCCCGGAGCCGCAGCCGCCCCGCGACCACACGATCACCGGGGCCGGCGCGGCGAGCGAGATGTCGAAGTGGGGCCGGGTGCGGGCGGCGGCCGGGGCGCTGCCGAACCCGGCGAGGCAGCTGTCGCGCTGCCGCAGCCGCAACCGCAGCCGCCCGGGCTCCTCCGGCCCGCCGCACTCCACACGGTGCATCCGCGCGCCCGGCCAGGAGTCGAGGCGCTTCCACGCCCGGGTCAGCACGTGCCGGGTGCTGGCCTTGCGGCGGGCGTGGTCGGTGACGACGAGCGGGTAGACGCAGCCGAGCGGTGTGTCGTCGTCCGGGGCGCTCTCCCAGCGGTCGACCGGCCAGTCCAGCCAGTCCCGGGGCAGCGCGAACGCCACCAGCTCGTCCGCGCCGGGCGTCAGATAGCGGAAGGCCGCCTCGATCCCCTCCTGCACGTACGCGTGCAGCCGGTGCCGCTCGACCGTGCCGGAGTCGACCGGGTGCCGCCGCCCCTCGCTGTATGCGGACACCTCGACCCGGACCAGGCCGTCGCCCGCTCCGCTGTGCCCGAGCTCGACGAGGATGGGCGACCAGTCGGGCGCCGACGGCTCCACGGCCGGGGTGTGCAGCAGGTCCTGGAGGCGGTCGGCGAACCGGGCGACGGTCCGTGCGGCGCCCGGCCCGTCGAGTTCGCACAGCACGAACAGGGCCGCCGACCACAGCGAGTCGAACCCCTCCCCGGGCGGCGGGGGATCGAACGGGTCGGCCGCCGCCGTGTACAGCCTCACCGGGTCGCAGTCGACGCCCGCGCGGGCAGCCTTCTCGACCAGGGCGCGCAGCCGGGCCCGGTCGGCGCTGGTGTGGTCGGAGGTGGGGACCAGGCTCCGCAGGTCCGGCCAGTGGCGGGCCATGACCTGGGTGGGCATCATCCGGCCGGTGCGCACCTGCCCGCTGCCGGCGTCCGCCGTGACCATGCCGACGACCTCGCCGGTGTCGGCCAGGGTGACGGCGGCCCCGCTGAAGCCGGGGGCCAGGGGCTGGCCGCCCTGGTGCCAGGCCTCCAGCTGGAGCCACTCCCGTCGGATCAACTGCGGTGCCGTGACGCGGCATTCGGCGAGGGTGCCCTCGTCGAAGCCGTCCGGGAAGCCGTAGACGACGAGCCTGCGGGCTGTCGTGCCGTGCGCCGCGTCGACCGGGGCCAGTGCGGCCGGGGCGATCGGCATGTCCCGGTCCAGCTCCAGCACGGCCAGGTCGCCGGGGTCGGTGACGCCACCGGCCCAGCCGCCGTGCGCGACGACCCGGGCGGGGACGGCCGGGGTGCCGGGCCGCTCTGTGAAGGTCACCGCCAGGTCCTGGCCGTCGCCCACGACATGAGCGCACGTCAGCACCGTGCGCGGGGTGACCAGGAAGCCCGCCCCGGCCACCCGGCCCCGTAACTCGATGCGGGCGTGCCACTCGGCGCTGTTCAGAGCGCCCACCGGTGCGCTGTCCACGGCGCTGTTCATGAGGCGGCGCCGGCCTCCGGCGTGGACGGGGGCTCCGGCGTGGACGGGGACCAGGTCAGCTTGACCACCAGATGGCCCTCGGCGGTGCCCTTGGCGATGAACGCGCCCGTCTCGGCGGCCAGTTTCACGCCGAACTCGATCTCCACTCCGTCGGGCCTCAGCGAGCCGTCCCGGAAGACGCGCAGCGCCGACTCGGCCGCCGCCCGCACTCCGTCGAGGGCGCCCTCGAAGGTGTGGGCCGCCCGGACCGCGCCGTCGCCGCGGGAGACCAGGCGGGAGCCGGACCGCTCCTCCACCGCCTCGACCGCGACCACGGCCCCGTCACCGGTTCTGAACTCGACCAACCCGTCCACGACACCCCCGTCGTCCGATTGCGCTGGGCAGCACCATTGTGACGGAAGGTACTTGATGGTGCAGGGGGCATTCACCGAAGTCACCCGCCGACGGTCCCCCGGATCACCCCCAGCTCCACCAGGTCCTGTGGCCGGATGCGGAGCTGGTCCGCGGTCGACTCCACCTCGCGCGGCGGCCGTTTGAGGATGGCCGCCGCGAGTTCCGGCGCGATCACCGAGAAGTAGCTGTCGGGTGTGGCCCAGGTGTTGCCGGGCGCGGCCAGGGCCAGTGCGCCGCCGGAGCCGCCCTCGCCGATCACCAGAGTGGTCACCGGGGTGCGGGCGCTCGCGACCGCGCCGAACAGGTCGGCGATCGCCGCGCCCGCGCCCTGCCGTTCCGCCTCCGCGTCGTTGGCGGCGCCCGGGGTGTCCACGAGGGTCAGCACCGGGATGCCCAGCCGGTCCGCGAGGCGGATCAGACGGGCGGCGGTGCGGTAGCCGGCGGGGCGGGTCGCGGTCCCGGTCTGCGCGGCGTACGCGACCGTACGGCCCTCGTGCGTGCCGAAGCCGCACAGCATGCCCTCCGGGTCGGTGCCGCCGCAGCGGTCGCCGCTGATCGCGACCCGGTCGGTGAGGTAGGCGTCCAAGTAGGCCGCGGCGCGCGGTCGTCGCGGAGAACGGGCGCGGCGGACGGCGTCCCAGCCCGTGGCGGGCAGGACCCCGGCCTCGCCGAGCGGCTCGGGCGGCGGGGCGGGGGTCGTCGACGGGCACGTCAGCAGCCGCAGCCACCGCCCGAGCGTTTCGCGCAGCTCCTCCGGCCGTACGACCGCGTCCGCCGCGCCCGCCGCGACCTGCGCCTCCGCCGTGTACGCCGCCGGGTCCGCGTCCGCCGGGCGCACCCGGGAGCCGGCGAAACCGACCTGGGCGCCGGGCAGCGCGAGCACCACGTCGGCGCCCGCGCCCAGGGTGGCCCAGCCGCCCCCGGTGGTCGGGTCGCGCAGGACCGCGACCTGCGCGAGACCCGCCTCGCGGGTGAGCGCCGACTGCCGGGCCACCCGCTGGAGCTGGGTCAGTGCGAGCATGCCCTCCTGCATCCGGCTGCCGCCCGTCGCGACCAGCGGCACGACCGGGAAGCGGCGTTCACGGGCGTAGGCGTACGCCGCCTCCAGCCGGTCGCCGGTGCGCTCGCCCAGGGAGCCGCCGAGGAAGCCGAACTCGAACGCGATCAGCACGGCCCGGGTGCCGCCGACGCGGGCGGTGCCGCAGACCACGGACTCCTGCTCGCCGGTGCGTTCGGCGGCACGGGCCCGGGCGGCGTCGTAGCCCGGCCAGGCGAGCGGACCGTCGGGCCTCGACCGCCGTATGGGGGTGGGGAGTTCGGCGAAGGTGGCGTCGTCGGCGAGGGCGGTGACGGCCGCGCGGGCGGAGAGGCGCTCAGTCATGGGCCAGGGCCCGCTTCATGATCTTCCCCATGTCGTTGCGGGGCAGCGCGTCGAGGTGGTGGACGACCCGGGGCCGCTTGTGCGGGGCGAGCCGCAGCGCCACATGGTCGGCCAACTCCTCCAGCGCGGGCGGCGACTGGGGGTCGGCCGGCACGATCCAGGCCACGATCCGCTCGCCCAGGTCGGCGTCCGGTTCCCCGGTGACGGCGGCCTCCCGCACCCCCGGGTGTTCGAGGAGCGCGTTCTCGATCTCACCGGCCCCGATCTTGTAACCACCGCTCTTGATCAGGTCGGTGGCCTTGCGGCCGACGATCCGGACATAGCCGTCGGGGTCGCGCACCGCCATGTCGCCGGTGCGGAACCAGCCGTCGGCGGTGAAGGCGGCGGCGGTGGCGTCGGGGCGGTTGAGGTACTCGGTGAACAGGTTCGGCCCGCGCACCTGGATCTCGCCCACCGTCTCCCCGTCGTACACGGTGACCTCCGAGCCGTCCTCCTCGACCAGCCGCAGCTCCACGCCCGGCAGCGGCACGCCGACCGTGCCCGGGCGGGCCTCGCCGTCGGCGCGGACGCTGGTGTTCATCAGCGTCTCCGTCATGCCGTACCGCTCGATCACCCGGCGTCCGGTCGCGGTCGCGATCCGGCCGTGGTCGTGCACGGGCAGCGCCGCCGAACCGGAGACCAGCAGCCGCGCCCCGGTCAGCGCCCGCACCAGCTGCGGGTCGCTCGTCACGGCCTCGGCGATGCGGTGGTACATCGTCGGCACGCCGAACAGCATGGTCGCGCCGCCGTTCAGCTCGCGGGCGACGCCCTGGGTGCTGAAGCGGCCCAGGTGCCGCACCGACCCGCCGCGCCGCAGCGGGCCGAGGGTGCCCAGGACCAGGCCGTGCACATGGAACAGCGGAAGTCCGTGGACGAGGACGTCGTCGCCGGTCCACTGCCAGGCGTCGGCCAGAGCGTCCAGGGTGCTCGCGACGGCCCGGCGGGGGATGACGGCGCCCTTGGGCGGGCCGGTGGTGCCGGAGGTGTAGACGATCAGGGCCGGATCTTCGTCCGCGGCGCGGTCCTCGGGGGCCGGGCCGGTGGCCTGCGGGTCGACGTCCACGCGGGTGAGGTCCCGCAGGGGCGCGGGGAGCCGGTCGTCGGGGGCCGTGAGCACGAGCCCGGGCGCGCTGTCGGCCAGGATGTGCCCGAGTTCCTTCTCGCCGGACTTGGGGTTGAGCGGTACGGCGGGCACGCCGGCCAGCAGCGCGGCGACGACCGCGACGGCCGTCTCCAGGGTGGGCGTCGCCCAGACGGCGACCCGCGTGGCTCCGCCGATGCGGCCCGTGAGCGCTCCTGCCGCGGCGGCGAGCTGCGCGTAGGTCAGGGAGCGCTCGCCGAACCGGAGGGCGGGGCGGTCGGCCGGGGTCTCGGTCAGGGCCGGGAAGAGGGGGGTCACGCGTCACATCTCCTTGACTGTTGCGTGCGGTTGTCGGCGGACGGTGCGTGGGCGGACGGTGGCCGGCGAGGACTATCCCCAGCCGGGGACGACCATCACCAGCCATGCCGCCGCCGGTACGACCGCCACCACGATCCCTCCGTACACCATCAGCTGCCGGAAGAAACGCTCGCGGTCCACGTCCGGGGCGGCGGCCAGGACGAGCGCGCCGTTCGTGGAGAACGGGCTCACGTCCACGACGGTCGCCGACACCGCCAGCGCGGCGACCATGCCGATCGCGCCGATCTCGCCCCGCTCCAGGAACGGCACGGCCAGGGGGATCAGGGCGCCCATGATGCCCACGGACGAGGCGAACGCCGAGACCAGGGCGCCGATGTAGCAGAGCAGGACGGCCGCGAGGAGGGGGACGCCGATGCCGCCCACGCCCTCGCCGGCCCAGGTGATGGTGCCCATCTCGTCGAGGACGCCCACGTAGGTGAGCACACCGCAGATCAGCAGGACGGTGGGCCAGGCGATCTGGCCCGTCGCCGTGCGGCTGTCCTCCGGCCAGGCGGTGCTGAGGACGACGGCGAGGGTGATGGCGGTGAGGCCCGCGTCGAGGTCGAGGACCAGGACGGCGACCACCAGGGCCAGGAGGGAGGTGAGGGTGGCGATGCGGGCCGGCGTGAGCCGGGCGATGTCGGGTACCGCGGACTGTGCCGGCGGGGCGGTGACGGTCGCGGTGCCTGCGAGGGAGGGCCGGACCTCGTCGGTGCCACCCGCGGAACGCGGCGCTCCCGCACTCCCGTCGACGTCGGTGCCGGGCTCCTCCACCGCCCCCCGGGCCCACAGCTTCAGCCCGCCACAGACGACGAACACCACGGCCGCGATCACCAGGTTCGCCGCAAGGGACGCCAGGAACAGGACGACCTCGTTGCCCGGGAGCTTCTCGCGTTCGACGATGCCGTTGACGATCGAGCCGTAGATGCTGATGGGGGAGAAGCCGCCGGCCTGGGCGCCGTGGACGACCATCGCGCCCATCAGGAGCGGACTGATCCCGTAGCGCGTGGCGAAGCTCAGCGCGACGGGGGCGACGATGGCGACCGCGGCCGGGCTGACCGCGCCGATGGCCGTGAGCGCACCGGTCAGGGCGAACATCACCCAGGGGATGAGCGCCACCCGGCCCCGCACGAGCCGGACGGCGGCGTGCACCAGCCAGTCGGTGGTGCCGTTGGCGCGGGCGATCGCGAAGAGATACGTGACGCCGACCAGGACGACGAACAGGTCGCCGGGGAACCCGGCGAAGATGCCGTCCGCGTCGAGGCCGGCGACCAGCCCGCCGACCGCGAAGGCGGCGGCGAAGGCGAGCGCGCCCATGTTGACGGAACGGGTGGTCGCGATGACGAACACCACGACGAGGACGAGGATCGAGATGAGTTCGCGGGACATACGGGCTCCCGTCGTTGGGCCCCGGAGCGGCTGGGAGCACCCACCAGTGGACGAGTGGCTGAACCACTTGAGGTGCGTTGGTCGAACAGCGTGCGTGCGGTCCGGGCGCCCGTCAAGGGGGTGCGCAGGGATTGGCTCAGCCACTCCGCCACTGTGAAGGCCCGGTGTTACGCTCCCGGCGAGAGGGGGAGCCCGTGACCGACGCCCTGCGCCCCATGACGAAACAGCGCCTCTACGAACAGGTGCTGGAGCGGCTGCGCCAGTACGTCGTCGAGGGCGGCCTGCGCGCCGGTGACCGGCTGCCGCCCGAGCGGGATCTGGCCCAGCGGCTCGGCGTCAGCCGGGCCTCGGTGAAGCAGGCGATCGTGGTGCTGGAGGTCCAGGGCCTGGTGGAGGCCCGGCACGGCGGGGGCACCTACCTCGTGCGGGACAGCCTCGACACCGAACCGGTCGAGCGGATGGTCGAACGCCGCCGACGCCTGCCCGATGTCCTGGAGGCACGGGAGGCGCTGGAGACGAAGCTCGCGGAACTGGCCGCCGAGCGGCGCACGGAGGACGACCTGGCGGCGATGCGCTCGGCGCTCGACCTGATGACCGGGGAGATCGAGGCGGGCGGCCACGGCGTCGAGGGCGACCGGCTGTTCCACGCGGCCGTGACGGCGGCGGCCCACAGCAGTCTGCTCGCCGAGTTCATGCGTTCCATCGCCGAGCAGATCGCCGAGAGCCGCACCGAGTCGCTGCGCCAGCCCGGCCGCCCGTCCCGCTCCCTCTCCCAGCACCGGGCGATCCTCGACGCGATCGCCGCCGGGCAGCCCCGCCAGGCCGCCTCGGCCATGCGGCGCCACGTCCGCACGGTGGCGAAGGTGCGGCTGCTGGACTGGGAGCCGGGAGAGGACTAGTCAGGCGACGCCGGGCGCCACGAAGCACCGGTGTGCCGCACTCACTGGACCGGGCCGCGACGCCTGCGGCCCCTGGTTCCGGGCCGTCCGGGTCAGGGCTCCACCACGTCCGCCACCACACAGCTGACGTTGTCCGGACCGCCCGCCGCGTTCGCCGCCCCGACCAGGGCCCGCACCGTTTCGTCAGGGGAGGCGGGGGAGGCGAGGAGTTCGTGGACGCGGCGCTCGGGGACGACGCCGTACAGGCCGTCGGAGCAGAGCAGGTAGCGGTCGCCGGGGTGGGCGTCGTGGAGGCGGAGATCCGGTTCCGCGGTGGTGAGGGCCTTCGCGAGGAGCGCCCGCTGCGGATGCGACCT
The DNA here is from genome assembly GCF_000725785.1 of Streptomyces flavovariabilis. NCBI lineage: Bacteria > Bacillati > Actinomycetota > Actinomycetes > Kitasatosporales > Streptomycetaceae > Streptomyces > Streptomyces flavovariabilis. The sequence continues at coordinate 524,523 of NZ_JNXD01000001.1, forward strand.
GGCCTCCTCGGCGGTCAGCCGGCCCTCGTCGACCATCGACTGCACCATCGTGTGGTCGTGCGTGATGCGGAACAGCTCACCGTCGCGCAGCAGATACGCGCGGGAGTCGCCGATGTGCACCAGCGCCAGCCGCGAGCCCGTCCACAGCAGGGCCGTCAGGGTCGTGCCGATGTCGTCGGAGCCGTCGGCGACGTCCCGGACGGCCTGTTGGGCGCCCCGCACCGCGTCGGCCAGGACGTTGAGGACGCCGCCGGCCGGGACCTCGTCCGTGTCCAGGAAGCGCAGTGCCTCCACGGCGGCGCTGCTCGCGGGCGCGCCCGCCGGTCCGTAGCCGTCGGCCACGGCGAGCAGCCGTGTGCCCGCATACGCCGTGTCCTGGTTGGCGGGGCGCACGCGGCCGATGTCCGAGTGGGCGGAGTAACGCAGTTCCAGCATGGCGGTGTCCTTCCCGGGCCCCTGCGGGTCCGTCGTCAGGTGATCGACCAGGAACGCGGCGAGGTCCCGCCGGACCGCCGTCTCCGCCTCGACCCGCGCCCAGTAGGCACGGACCTCGCGGGCGGCGGCCGTGGAGTCGCGGTCGTGCAGAAGGCACACCCGGCGGATCTCGGCCAGCGGCATGCCCAGCCGCCGCAGCCACGCCACCAGCCGGGCCCGCTCCAGCTGCCCGGCCGCGTAGTACCGGTATCCGGTGTCCGGGTCCACGCGGGCGGGCCGCAGCAGGTCCAGCTCGTCGTACAGGCGCAGTGCCTTCGGCGAGAGCCGGCACGCGTTCGCGAACGCGCCGATCGTCAGCATGGCCATGCGACCCCCTGCGGTCCCCGCGCTCCTCGCGCTCGTTCGTTCCGCCACCGATGCTGGGGCTTCACCGAAGGTGAAGGTCAAACGGGGTGTCGCGGTTCCGGACCGGATTGTTAGCGTGCGACGGACATCGAGTCGATCGTCCGTACGAGGAAGGAGCCGCCATGACCGGCACCCCGCGCATCGCCGTCGTCACCTACGACGCCCGCGGCGAGCAGCACAAGGACCGGGACCTGCCGGTGCTGGTGGACGCGCTGCGGGAGGCCGGGGCCGACGCCGTCGCCGTCCACTGGGACGACCCCTCGGCCGACTGGGCCGCCTTCGATCTCGCCCTCATCCGCTCCACCTGGGACTACAGCTGGCGCGCCGAGGAGTTCACGGCGTGGGCCGAGCGGTGCGGGAAGGCGACGCGGCTCGCCAACCCGGTCGGTGTCGTGCGGTGGAACGCCGACAAGCGCTACCTCGGGCAGCTCGCGGAGGCCGCGGTGCCCGCCGTGCCCACCCGGTACTTCGCGCCCGGCGACCCCGTCGATCTGCCCGCCGACCGCGAGTACGTCGTGAAGCCCGCCTCCGGGGCCGGCGCCCGGTATGCCGCCCGCTACCCGGCCGGGGAGCGCGACGCCGCCCTGCGGCAGGTCGAGCGCATGCACACCGAGGGGTTCACCGTCATGGTGCAGCCCTATCTGGGCAGCATCGACACGTACGGCGAGCGGGCCTTGCAGTTCTTCGGCGGACACCTGCTGCACGCGAGCGTCAAGGGCGCCGTCCTCGCGCCCGGAACGCCGTACGACGCCGACAAGGTCGCCCACCCCGATCTGCGTCCCTGGCAGCCGACCGCCGCCGAACTGGCCGTCGCCGAGCAGGCCCTGGCCGCCGTACCCGTCGACGCGGAGCTGCTGTACGCGCGCGTGGACCTCGTCACCGGGCCGGACGGCGAGCCGTGCGTGATGGAGCTGGAGCTGATCGAGCCGAACCTGTTCCTCGATCTGCACCCGGAATCCGTGCCGCGGGTCGTGCGGGCGGTTCTGGCCGCCGCCGGCTGACCACCACGGGTGGGGTATACGTCCCTCGGTGGTGCCCTCTCCCGAGCCGGCCCCGAAGCCCGCGCGACGGTCCTGGGCACCGCTGCTGGCGGTGTGCGCCGGGTACTTCATGGTGATCCTGGACGTGACGGTCATCAACGTCGCCGTGCCGGTGGTCGGGCGGGAGCTGCCGGCCTCGCTCACCGGCATCCAGTGGATCACCGACGGGTACACGCTGGTCCTCGCAGGGTTCCTGCTGACGGGCGGGGCGCTGGGGGACCGGCTGGGCAACCGGCGGGTCTTCTGCTGGGGCGTGGCGGTGTTCACCGTGTCCTCGGCGGCCTGCGCACTCGCGCCCGGCGCGGCCTTCCTGGTGGCGGCCCGGCTGGTGGAGGGGCTCGGCGCGGCACTGATCGTGCCCGGCTCGCTGGCCCTGCTCCAGCAGGCCTACCCGGAGCCGGACATGCGCTCACGGGCCTTCGGGCTGTGGGGTTCCATGGCGGGCATCGCGGCCTCCGCCGGGCCGCTGCTGGGCGGGCTGCTCGTCTCCACGGTGGGCTGGCGCTGGGTGTTCCTCGTCAACCTGCCCGTCGGCGCGGCCTGCCTGGCACTCACCCTGCGGCACGTGGCCCGCTCGCCCCGGCGCGCCGACCGGGCCCTGGACTGGCCCGCGCAGGTCGCGGTCGTCGCGGCGGTCGCCCTGCTGACCGCGGCGCTCAACGAGGCCGGGCGGCGCGGCTGGTCCGACCCGGCCGTGCTCGCGGGAGCGGGCCTCGCCGTACTGGCCGCGGCGGCGTTCGCCCTGCGTGAGCGGCTGGCCCGGGCCCCGGTCCTGCCCCTGGCCCTGCTGCGCTCGCGCGCGATGGGCGGCGGAGCCGTCATCGGCCTGCTGTTCAACTTCGGCTTCTACGGCATGGTGTTCACCGCCAGCCTGGAGTTCCAGCACCAACGCGGCTACAGCGCCCTCGGCACCGGCCTCGCGCTGTTCCCGGCGGTGGCGATGACCATGTTCGCCTCGGTCCTGTCCGGCCGGCTGACCCGCCGAACCGGCGACCGCCCGCTGGTGGTCTCGGGCATGCTCCTGGCCGCCCTGGGGCTGGCCGGCTGGGCCGCGGCGGGGGCCGAACCCGGCTACGCGCTGCTGGTGGCGCCGATGATGGCCGCGGGCTTCGGTACGTCCTTCGCCCTCACCGGCTCGACCGCCACGGTGATGGGCGCCGCACCCCCGGCGTACTCGGGGGGCGCCTCCGCCCTCTTCAACACCACCCGCCAGGTCGGCAGCGCCACCGGCGTCGCACTCGGCGGCAGTCTGCTCGCCTCGGCCGCGAACTACGGCACCGGCATCCGCACCAGCATGGGCATCGGGGCTGTGGCCTACCTGGCCGCGGCGGCCCTCGCCTGGTGGTGCGTACCGGGCCGGGCCGCAGCCCCTCAGAGCTGACGGCCGGTGACGGACACCCGTTGCAGCAGCCCCCACGTGAACTCCGCGACGGCCTCCCGCCGCACCCCCTGCGCGTCCGGCGCGGTGAACGCCAGCCCCCACCGGGTCGGCGCCGTGCCCTCCAGGGGGCGCGCCGGGGCGAAGGCGCGGGCCGCCTCGTCGACGGTGCAGGACCAGGGGGTGAGGTCGTCGAGAGTGCGCAGCTCCGGGCCCGTCGCGCCCGGCGCGCGAACCAGCCACTCGTTCCACACCGCGCGGTTCGGGGCCGTCAGCACCTCGAAGCGCAGGCCGGGCCAGAGGGGCACCGGCCAGAGCCAGGCCTCGCAGTCGAGATCGCCGATCCGGCGCGGCGTACGGGACTCGGCTTCGCCCAGCACCTGGCGGTACCGGGACAGGGGCGCCCGGGAGCGCGGGGAGCGGACCATCGCCTGCCAGCGCCTGTTCGCCTCGCGCATGTCCGCGATCGACACCCCCAGCTCATGGCGGGCGTCCTCCACCAGGCCGGGGTTGTGGTCGGCCATGCGGCGCAGCAGCACCAGCTGGAAGTCGAGCGGGGTGAAGGGGTCAGCGGGGTGCTTTGCGGAGGGCATGGGACCCATCGTCGCCCACCGGGGTTCTGCCGGGGCGGCGGCCGTCGGGCAGGAACAGGACGGAGTTGACGTAGCGAGGGCCCCTGAGGAGCGGGGAGGGCAGGACCCGGCGGAGCAGGCCGTGGGAGACGACGTAGGAGGCGTCCGCCTGGTGGTCCTCCAGGGGGAACCCGGACAGCGGCACCCAGGTGTCGCCGGGCAGGACCCAGCCGTCGTAGCCCAGCAGGGCCAGGTAGGTCACCACCGGCGCGATCGGCTGGATGCGGGACTCCAGCTCCACGAACAGGGCCGGGCGGTCGCGGGCCAGCAGTCCCGTCGCGCCGCGCAGCACCGCCGGCTCGTTGCCGTCCACGTCGATCTTGATGAAGCCGACGTCACGCAGGCCCAGTTCGTCCAGCGTGACGCAGGGGACGTCCAGCGCGCGGCCGTGGATGTCGCGGCGGACCAGCGAGGACACGCCCCGGTCACCCGAGTCGTCCGACGGCAGCCACAGGCGCGCGATGCCCGGCCGGTCCGAGGCCGCCGCCCGGATCACGCGGACGTTCGGCGGGGCGGCGGCGGCCAGCAGCCGGGCCAGATGGGGCACCGGCTCGACCGTCACGACCTGCTCGGCGAGGCCGGCCAGGCGGTGCGTCCAGGGCCCGTACCAGCCGCCGACGTCCACCGCCGTACCGCAGTCCGGCGGGCACAGCTCGGCGAGGCGGGCCAGCTCCGGCTCGAACCGGGGGTAGAGCACCCGGGCCGTCGCGGCCACCAGGCGGGTCGGCAGGAGAGGGGCGACGCGGGCTGCCAGGCTGGTCACGGTGTCATCCTTTTGAGGAGTCGCTCGTGCTCGTCGTCCGGCACCTGCTCGCCCGAGGACGGCAGCAGCTGCGGAATGCCGTCGGTGATCGGGTAACGGCGGTGCAGGCGCGGGTTGTACAGCGCCTCCTCCTGCCCGGCCTCCTCGGCCAGCAGATGCAGCGGGCCCTTGTCGAGCGGGCACGCCAGGATCTTCAGCAGCGGGTCGTCGGGCTTCATGGGGATGCGAGCTCCTTGGCGGGTGGGGAGGGGTGGGGAGCGGTGTCGTGCTTCGGCATGGTCAGCAGCACGGCCACCGCCAGGGCCGTGCCCGCCACCCGCAGCGCGAGCCGCAGCGGCTCGTCCGGCAGGGCCTCGCCGAACGACAGCGTGCCGAGCACCGCCGTGAACAGAGACGTCACGGTCGTGCACACCGGCACGATCAGCGAGGCCCGGCAGCGCTGCAGTGCCGCCTGCGACATCACCAGGCCGAACACGCCGGTGAACAGCAGCAGATACGGATACGGGGAGCTCAGCAGATCCAGCACCGCGCCGCCGATCCCGTGGGTCGTCAGGTGGCTGGAGACGCCCTTGATGGCCAGCGAGCTGACGCCGTACAGCAGGCCCACGGCCACGCCGTACTCGACGCCGGTCGTCGGGCGCCGGTGCCGGTTGCGAGCGCGCCGCTCGGCCGAGCCGTACAGCCACAGCCCGGCCGCCAGCGACGGTACGCACACCAGCAGGATCAGCTGGTAGGGCGCGTCCTGGCTGACGGTGTCCGAGCCCTCGCGCAGGGACAGCACCACCATCAGCAGCGCCAGCAGGATCGCGCCCAGGGCGTACCGCTCCCGGCCGGACGTCTCCTCGCCGAGCAGCCGCGCCGACAGCAGCACGAGCAGCACCAGGCCGGAGACGAAGATGCCCTGGGCGGCGGCGATCGGCAGGGTGCGGTAGACGACGAGCTGCGCGGCGAAACCGGCGGCCAGGGCGAGGGACCCGCCGATCCACAGGGGGCTGCCGAGGACGAGGCGCAGCAGCCGGGCCGGCTGCCGGATGCTCACCTCGGGCAGGGAGGTGAGCGCCCGTTTCTCCAGCACGAAGCCCAGGCTGTACAGGGTGTTCGCCAGCAGCGCCGCGGCCACTCCCCACCACATGGGCTACGTCTTCCGGGCGTGCAGCAGCAGGATCGACGCGAGCTGCGGCCGGGCGCAGGCCAGCCGGTCCAGCGGGCGCAGCGGGCGCGGAACGCCGTGGAAGGGGGCCCCTTCGAGCCGTACGACCGTGAACCCGGACGCGGCGACGAACTCCCGGAGCGCGCGGGCGGTGTAGAGCCGCAGATGCCCCACGACCTCCTTGCCCGGGCGGCCGTGGATGCCGCGCAGGCTGACCTCCGAGAAGACGGGCTGCACTCCGGCCAGCAGCAGGCCGCGGTTGTACCAGGCGGCGAGGTTCGGCGTGGACAGCATCAGATGCCCGCCGGGGCGCAGGATCCGGCGGATCTCGTCCAGTGCCGCGTCGGGGTCGACGAGGTGCTCGACGACCTCGCTGAACAGCACGGCGTCGGCCGACCCGGACGCGAACGGCAGCCCGCCGCCGGTGAGTTCGCCGCGCACCGCGTACGGGATGCGGGTGCGGGCGCGGCGCAGGGCGTCCTGGGACCAGTCGACGCCGATGACGCGGTGGCCGGGCAGGAGCGGGGCGGCGGTGGCGGCGGCGGTGCCGTCCCCGCAGCCGATGTCGAGAACGGTCCGGGGGGCCTGGGCGGCCGGTCCGAGGGCGCGGGCCAGCATGCGGGCCTGGCGCAGGCTGCGCGGCGTGCCGGAGGCGACGGGCACGTCGGGGTTCTCGTAGAAGTCGCGCAGGTCGCGGGGCGGGGGCCCGGTGGTGGCCGGTGTCGTCACGGGGTCACCTCCGTGGTGTGCAGATAGTGCTCGAAGAGGTCGCGGAGGTGGGCGCCGTCACCGTGGCTGAGCAGGGCCTTCGACCAGCGCAGGGCCAGATGGAGGCGGCCGGCCGTGGAGGCGGTGGTCACGGTCAGGCCCCGCGGCATCCGGGCCGGTGCCGAGAACCAGACCGCGTGCGCGCGGCCCGCCTCCTCCCCGAAGTCCAGCGGGTAGGGGATGCGGCCGATGTTGCTGAGCAGGGTCGTCGACGTCCAGGGGGCCGCGGCCCTGCGCAGGGTGCGGGTGAGGGCGGCGCGGGCGGTGACGGGCGCCCACGGGGCGGTCAGGAGGGTGGCGCCGTGCCCGAGTTGGGGGCGGGGGAGGGCCTTCAGGGCGCGGGTCCGCTCCGCGGTGCGGCGCAGCAGGGCCGGCATGTCGGTGACGTCCAGTTCCCCCGGCGCGTACGGGACTTCCACCAGGCGGGTGCCATTGCCGATGGGCATGGTGGTGTCGCGGGGGCGGTCGTCCACGGGCATCGTGATGCGCAGCGGGCGGGGGCGGGCGCCGTGCTCCCTGTTCCAGTGGGCGATGGTCAGGGCCGTGGTGACCATGAGCTGGTCGTTGACGGTGTACGGGGAGCTCTTGGGGCGGTGCGGGAGGGGGAGCTCGGTGACGAGCATGCCGTTGCCGGGGGAGGGGTCCGGCGTGCCGTGCGCCACCCGCGCGGGTGGTGACCAGGTGCCCGGGGTGTCCGGGGCTTCCTGCCGGGGGTCGGTGGGGCGGGCCGGGGGCGCCGCCGGGGCGTTGTCCCGGCCGCCGTACAGCTCGGCGGCCGTGGCCAGGACGCGGAGGCAGGCCGGGCCGTCCAGGGCGGTGTGGTTGATGGTGAGCAGGAGGACCGAGTCCACCACGTCCAGGCGTATCGGCGGGGACATGGACAACGGCGGGGCCTTGGCGAGGGCCCGGGTCCGGGCGTCCCGCAGGGCCCGTGGGCCCGACGGGGCGAAGGTCACCACCTCCACATCCGGTTCCGGAGTCAACTCCCACTCGTACTGCCGCCGGTACCACGGCCCCCGCGCCTCCCGCATCAGGATCCGCGGATGCCGGTGCAGGGCTTCCAGGAACGCCTTGCGCAGCCGCGCCCGGTCGAGGGTGCCCGGGAGGTGGACCTCGATGTGGACCGTCTCCGGTTCCGCCTCCTGGAGGCAGTGCCGGGAAACCTCGTCCACCACCGGGAACGGAATGCGTACCGGTGCCGTCATACGGGCTTGCCCTCCCCGGGGTCCGTCCTCGGCAGCCGTTGCGTCGGCGCCTGCGGGGACGGCCCCTCGCGCAGACTCACCAGTGCCGCGAACAGACCGATCAGCGCCAGCAGTTGGGCGAGATGCCCGAACGCGCCCGCGCCCGCGCCCACCGGCTCCCCGGCCCCGAACGCCGCGGCGAGCCCCGCACCGGCCAGGGCGGCGAACGCGATCGGCACCAGCAGGGCGTGCCGTCGCGCGGCGAGCAACGCCAGCGCCGGGACCAGCAGCGCGAACCAGCCCGCGATCACCACCCCGACCAGCGTCAGCGCCACCGCGCCGAGCCACAGGCCGGGCAGCGGCGGGGCCGGCTGGGGCGCGTCGGGGTTGGGGGCACGGCGGCGCCAGACGGCCAGGCCCACCAGGGCCGCGATGCCGGCACCGCTGCCGATCAGCCCGATGTCGTACGTCGTGGCGGGCTCGTACGACAGCTTGACCGTGCCGCCCGCCCCGGCCGGGATCCGCCAGCCCTGCTGCCAGCCGTCCAGCCGGACCGGGGTCAGCTCCTTGCCGTTCAGCGTGGCCCGCCAGCCGTCGTTGAAGTTCTCGTACGTCGTCAGGTACGAGGCCGTGCCCGAGCCGACCGTCATCTCGCGCCGGTCGCCCAGCCAGTCCCGGATCCGCAGGTCACGCCCGGCCGCCGAGGCCTCGGGAACCGCGCCACGGGTCAGGGTCACGTCCGTGAGCGCGAGCGGGCCGGCGTCCCCGCCCTCCAGCCGGTGCTCGCCCGACGCGAGCCGCACCTCGGCGTCGCCCCGGCCCTCCTGGCAGAGCGTCACCTGCACGCCCCGCCGCTCCACCAGGTCCCCCACGGTGCCCTTCGCGCTCGTCTGGTACAGCTCGCCGTCCAGCGCCACGTCCGGGCCCTTGCCGCACGGCAGCGAGAACTTCCGGGTGCTGTCCGGCTGCGGGGTGCGGTACTGGTCCAGGGACGGGACGTACGCCTCGGTGAGGCCCACCGGGAGGCGCAGGTCCTCGTCGGCGACCGGGTTGTGCAGGGTCAGCCGGGCCGTCTCGGTGATCGTGATGTCGAGCCGGTCGGTGGTGATCGGCGGGAAGCGCACCCAGCCGTTCTCGTCGACGCCTGCGATCGCGGCGCCGTCCGGGGAGCTGATGTGCACCTCGGACGCCCGGGCGGACAGGCCACCCGCCGGAGCCAGGACCAGTTCGCCGACGGGCTGCTTGCCCTGCCAGCGCAGGTGGATCGTCGGCCGGTCGCCCGCGACCCACGCCGTCGTCAGGTCGCCGTCGGTGAGGTTGCGTGCCGCGAGTCCCGCGCCGAGGCGGGCCGTGGAGTCTGCGGTGGCGACGATCCGGGCCTGCTGCTCGGGCGCCACCTCGTACAGCAGCTCGTCGAGCTCCTCGCCCGGCACCGGCACCGCGCTCGCCTTCACCTCGTACGTCCCGGCAGCGGGGGTGGTGAAGCGGCGGTGCAGGCCGCCTTCCGTGCCGGTCGCGGACAGGCCGGTCGGGTCGGAGGCGCGGTGCAGGGAGACGACGGTGGCGGACGCGGTGGAGTCGTCCGCGTCGGCGGGCAGCCGCAGCAGCCGGGTCACCTGCACGTCCGGCAGGTCGATCTCGGAGAAGCCGGCGCCCGTCAGGCCGGTCCGGCGCTCCACCGAGTCCACGATCGTCAGCTTCATCCAACCGGTCGCCCCCTCGGGCGCCTTGATCCGCTGCGTCATGCCGTTCGGCCGCAGGAAGCTGGTCTTCGAGCCCTTCTCGGTCTCCACCCGCACCTTCGTCGCGGCCGCCCGCACACTCTCCTGCGGCAGCGGCGTGACCTTGAAGGAGGACGGCATGTCGTAGGAGCCGGTGAAGCCGATGCGCAGCCACTGCCCGTCCGGCGTGTCCGGCGCGCCCTCGGCCCACGCGGTGCCCGGGTTGCCGTCGAAGGCGTTCACCGGGTCGTACTGCGGGAGGTGGAAGAGCCAGCTGCCGTACGAGGACGCCGACACCGAGCGGGCGCCGCGCAGTTCGGCCACCGTCTGGTGCTCGACGCCCTCGGCGGGCAGGATCTGGCGCGGCTTCTCGCCCGGGTCCTGCTGGGCGTCCGGCGCGTTGCGCTCGTCACGCGTGTACGTGTACGACGTACCGGCGCTGACCAGCCCGAACCGGGTGTCCGCCCGCCGCAGCCCGTCACCCACCACCTGCACGGCAGGCGTGCCGAGCCCGGGGTGGTTGTCGCCGGTCAGGACGGTCGCCCGGCCGCGCAGCCGCTCCGCCAGCGGCAGCAGCGCCTCCGGCCCGCCGGACACCACGGCCGTGTCGGCGACCGGGGCGAGCCCCGCCTGCCCGGGCCGGATCACGTCGTCCCCGGTGGGCCGGTAGATCTCCACGGCCCGCTGCCGCGGGTACAGCCCCTCCACCTGGAGCGGCGCGTCCTGCGCGATCCGGCCGCCGGTCATCACCGGCCCGAGCCCCGTCACCCGCTCGTACCCCGACTGCTCCAGGGTGCGCTTGACGGCCGCGGTGGGCACGTAGCCGATCTGGTCGGGATCGAGGTCGTTGCGCACGACGACGTAGTACAGCCCGGCCCGGCTCAAGTAGTCGGCCAGACCCGGCACCTCGGCGCCGGACATCAGCGCCTGCTCGACGGCGTCCATGGCGCGCCGGTTGCCGGGCGTGCCGAACGGCACGTAGTCGCGCTGCGCCCACCGCGACTCGGCGAGCACGTCGAGCGGCTGGTCGATGGGCGAGCCCCAGGTGTAGACGCCGTGCGCGGTCGCCGGGACGACCAGGGCACGCGAGTCGGGGGAGTACTTCTCCAGCCAGTCGGCCGTCGCCTGCCAGTAGGCGGGGAGCTTCTGGAAGGAACCCGGGTTGAGGATCGAGCCGTTGAGGTAGGGCCACAGCAGCCCCGGCAGGATCAGCACGGCCGCGATCAGCGGGGCGAAGCGCCGGCCGCGCACCTGCCGGGCCCCGCGCCGCTCGGAGGCCACGCCCACCAGATGCGCCAGACCCAGCACGAGCGCCAGCGCCACACCGGTCTGGAACTTGTAGATGTTCCGGAAGGGCGACAGCCACCCGTCCAGCCAGCCCTGCACGACCCCGTGGAACGGCGCCCCGAACGCCCCGCCGTATCCGGCGAGCAGCACCGCCGCGGCCACGAGCACCGTCAGCACCAGCCACCGCCGCTCGGGCATGTCCCGCCGGGCGAGTCCGGCCAGCCCGAGTCCGGCGGCGAGCGCCGAGCACACGATCACGACGACGGAGGAGGCCACGGCCCAGCCGGCCGGCAGCCACGCCTCACCGAGGTGCAGATAGGCGACCCAGTTCCCGGCCCCGCGCAGCGCCTCGGTCGCCGCCATGGTGTCCGTGGTCGTCTGCGACGTCTCTATATAGGGGAGGAAGTTCTCGCCGTAGACGCCGAGCAGCAGCAGTGGCACCCACCACCAGGCCGTCACCACGATCACGGCCGGTGCCCACCAGGCGATCAGCTTGCGCTGCCGGGGCCCGGGCGGCCGGGACAGCAGGTACAGCCCGACCGGCAGCAGGGACGCCAGGGTCGCCGACGCGTTCACTCCTCCCATGAACGGCACGAGCAGCGCCGACCGCAGGGCCGCGACCCGGGCGGCGTACCGCTCGTTCGTCAGCGGCAGCAGCACCCACGGCAGGAACGCCCCCGGCAGCGCGGCGGCCGACGTCGACCCGATCACGGTCGTGAACAGCGGCCACAGCGCGTACGCCACCGCGCCCAGCAGCCGGGAGGCCCCGCTGCCCACCCGCAGCCGCTCGGCCAGCCGCAACGCCCCCCAGAAGGCGACGGACACGATCAGCGACAGCCACAGCCGCTCCGCCAGCCACACCGGCAGCCGCAGCAGGTCACACAGCCAGTAGAACGGCAGCATCGGCCACAGATAGCCGACGTACTGGTCCTGGATCCCGCCGAACCCGGCCCGGTCGTGCCACAACTGCCCGAGGTCGGCGAGGAACTGACCCGGGTCGACCGTGACACCGAGCTTGGTGTCGAAGGTCTGCCGCCCCGGCCGCACCGCGAGGAACAGCACGAACACCACGGCCCAGAAACCCAGCAGCCAGCGCCGCGACCGCGGGCCGTCGGGCGGGCCCGACGTGGTCGCGGTGGTGGGGACGGCTGCCGGGGGAGGAGCCTGGACCGTGGTTGTCATAGAGGACACCGCCGCAGGATGAGGAGGAGGTTCCAGGTGGCGAACTCGCGGATGCCGGGCGCCTTGACGACGGCCTCCGCGAGGAACGGCCAGTAGCGGGAGCGCGCCGAGACGACCGTGACGTCGTCCCGGGCGCGGACCTGCCTGAGGGTGGAGCCGATGTGCACCGCGAACAGGTTCTCGCCGAGCGTGTGCTTGGCGGGCCTGCCGGTCCGCCGCAGATAGCGGGCCCGGGCCCGCTCGGCACCGAAGTAGTGCCAGGGCGCCCACTCGTGCCCGCCCCACGGTGACAGCCAGTTGGTGAACGACACGTAGATCAGCCCGCCGGGCCGCGTCACCCGGGCCAGCTCGCTGAGGAACGTCCCGGGGTCCGCCACGTGCTCCAGCACGTTGGAGGAGAAGGTCACGTCCGCGACGCCGTCCCGCAGGGGCAGCAGATACCCGTCGGCGACGACGGCCGAGTCGGGTGGCATCTCGCCGAGTTCGGTGACGTCCGGCTCGAAGAGGTACGCGTTGGCACCGCGCCGCCGGAACTCCTCGGTGAAGTACCCGCCGCCCCCTCCGACGTCGAGGACGGTACGCCCGGCGACGGGCCCGTCGTAGGCCTCGACCTGGTCGACGGCGTCGCGGGCGAGCAGCGAGTAGCAGGCCTCGGGGTCGTCCTGTTCGTGGAGGAAGGCGCGGAACAGGGCGAGGGACCGCCGGAACGAGGGGTCCTTCGCCGGGGCCGCCGTCGAGCGGCGCGGGGCTGTGACGGGTGCGGCTCCGTCGCGTGGGCGCAGGTGCGGCTTCACGGCCCCCAGCCCCGCACCGCCTCCGCGGCCACCACCCGAAACTGCCGCACGGTCCGGTCCCACCGGAACCGCGCCGCCCGCTCGCGCGCCGCCTTCCCCATCAACTCCCGCTCCCGCCCGGCCAGGGCGAGCGCACACCACGCCGCGGCGAACGAGGACTCACCACGCGCGAGGACCCCGGTCTCACCGTCGACCACGGAGTCCTTGAGCCCGGGCACGTCGAAGGCCACACTCGGTGTCTCCCGGGCCGCCGCCTCCGTCACGACCAGCCCCCACCCCTCCACCGCGGAAGGGTGCAGCAGCAGCCAGGCCGCACACAGCAGCCGGTGCTTCTCGGCCTCGGAGACATACCCGGTGAACTCGACCCCGGGCCCGGCCAGCCGTTCCAGCCGCTCGCGCTCCGGTCCGTCCCCGACGATCACCAGCCGCCCGCCGGTCACCGGCCGCACCCGCTCCCACAACCGCAGCAGCAGATCGATCCGCTTGTACTCGACGAGCCGTCCGACGGCGACGAACAGCGGCTCGGGCGAGCGCTCGGCTCGCGGGCCCGGCTCCTCGACGCCGTTGTGCACGACCCGGATCCGTTCCCGCTCGACCCCGATCGCCCGCAGGGCGTTGGCGGTCGAGGAGGACACGGCGACCAGCAGATTGCGCTGCTGCGCCCCGGTCAGCGCCCAGTGTTCAAGTCTTCGGCCGATGCGCGCGGCCGGCGCCAGCGGACCGCCGAACCGCATCTTCCACAGGTCCGTGTGGACGTGGTTGACCAGGCACAGCGTCGGCCCCCGGTGCCACAGCGGCGCCAGGTACGGCATGCCGTTGCACACCTCGACCAGCAGATCGCAGTCACCGACCTGACGGGCGAAGGCCGACCGGGCGCGCAGGTAGTGCCCGTACGTGCCGCCCGCCGACACGACCCGGTAGTCGCGGATGGGGGCGCTCGGGGGAGGAGCCGAGGGCCCGGGGGACGCCGGACCGCCGCACAGCAGGGTCACCTGGTGCCCCAGCCGGGTCAGTCCGTCGGCGAGTTTGTCGACCAGCAGCTCGGAGCCGCCGGCGGAGGGGTTGTCCAGATCACGATGGGCGAGGAACACGATCCGGCGCGGCTGTGGGGGGAGCGCCGAAAGGTGCTGCGGCGCGCTGGGGGACGCGACGCGGTGGGGGTCCCCCCGCTCGAGCGAAGCCGAGAGCGGGGGAACGGACGGCACGTGCTGGGGCATGGGTGCTCCAACTCGTCTCGGGGTGCGGAACTCGGTGGGGAAAACGTGGGGGTGGGGTCGTCGGGGAGGGGACGGCCTGTGGGGGGCCTGAGCTCTTCCTGGGAGGGGGTGTGGACGGGTTGTGCTCGGGGTGGGGTTGGACAGTTTTCGCCCGGACGAACTCCACGGCTACTCACCGACGTGACAATTTCCGGCTTTGTTAGAGCTGACGTCACATCACATCGTGAGGGTGGGCTGGGGTGTACCGGACGTATCGGACGGAGCGGGCTGCTCCGGCTCCTTCCGCCCACGGGCCACCAGAACGCCGCCCACCGCGGCGAGCACCAGGCCGGCGATCCCGGCACCGATCGGCAAGGTCGTCCCGACGAGCCGGAGCTGGCCGCTGTCCCGCTTCGCCTGGCGCACGGCTTCCTTCTGCGTCGCGGTCGTGAAGGCGACCTTCTCGCTGTCCAGCAGCACCGCCGCGTCCTTCTTCCCGCCCGGCGCCCGCAGGGTCCGCTTCGGGCCGGTCTGCGCGTAGATCACGCGGCCCGTCGCCTGGTCCACGACCAGCTCGAAGCCGTGGTTGGAGTACCACTCCTCGGCCAGCACCTGCGGCCGGTTCGGCTGGTCGACGATGCTGCCGGGCACCATGCGCGTGCCGGTCCTCGTCGGCGGCACGGAGCCGGTGAACCTGTAGCCCGAGTAACCCTGGACCTTCGCGGTGCCCCGGTAGCGCAGCACGACCGTGTCGCCGAGCGTGTTGTCCCACCACTGGTAGGAGCGTTTCTGCACGTCGAAGGGGAACTTCAGGTAGGCCTCACCCTCGATGTAGGGCTTCTCCCCGCAGCAGTGCACGGGCCGGGTCGTCTCGCGGTCCATCACCCAGCGGTGCGGCGTGAAGTCCAGCGCGTCGTGCGGATCGGCGGCCGGCAGCGACTTGTCGGTGTCGACCGTCGTGGTCACGTCCCAGACGGCGTTGCCGCTGCGTTCGCTGTCCTCGACGTTGCCCCGCACCCGCTGGGTCACGGTGATCTTCCGGTCGGGCACCGTCTCGATCCGGTCAGTGTCGAAGACGCTGCCTCTGCCGGTGTAGACGGCGGTCGTGTCGATGTCGATCGGGTTCACCGCGGCACGCGGCTCCACGTACCGGGCGAGCAGCGGCGCCAGCACCAGCAGGAACGTGCCGAGACCCAGCAGGACCAGGGAAAAAGGAGAGGTTGTACGGCGCATCCGGGCACTCCAGTGACTTGGGACGGCTCGACGTACGAGGGGACCGGCACGGCGGAGGAATCAGCGCGTGCGAAGGGGGTGCCGAACGGGCCGGCGCGGAGGAATGAGCGGCGTCTGGTGCGTGCGATCGCAAGGCGCCGGAGCGCCCGCGTGGTGGAGCCACATGGGTGGTTCGGCAACGCGGCGAGCGTGCGTGCCAGGCGTCGCGACGCCGCGCCGGCCCGTTCGGCACCTCCTTGGGCCGGGAACCGTAGGCGGCTCTTGACGGGGTGTCAATGCTTGTCGAGACTGGGCGCGACGGGCAGGGACGGGATACCGGGGTGGGGAAACCTCCGGATGATCTCCGGACGTATCCGGACAGAGAGGCTGACCCTGCGATGTCGAGACTGCTCGCTGCCGCGCTGACCGTCGCGCTCGCCGCCGCCCTGGCCGTGGGCGCCGCGCTGGGCGTGGTCGCGCTGCTCCAGGCCACACCCGACCAGCCGAACACCCCCCTGATCACGTACGAGCAGACCGGGCAGGGGGGTTGACGGATGACGGCCGCCCGCACCGGAACCGTCACCACCCGCTCGGCCTGGCACGACGTACCGCGCTTCCAGGTGCGCCGGTTCGCGGCGATCGCCATGGCCGAGGCGCCCGCGCTCGCCGAGGAGATCCTCCGCGAGATCCAGCGGGAGTACCCGCATCTGCCCGTCGTCCTCGACGACTCCGGCGAGCCGATGGCCCTGGTCGGCATCCGTCGCGCCATCGAGGTGTTCGTGCAGCACCTGGAGCACTCCGAGGGGCGCCCGACCGTCCCGCCCGGCGTCTTCCAGGACTTCGGCCGCGGAGAGGGCCTGAACGGCCGCTCCCTCGACTCCCTCCAGGCCATCTACCGCATGGGCGTACGCCTGGCCTGGCGCCGCTTCGCCGACATCGGCCAGCGCGTGGAGATCCCACCCCCGGCGATGTACGAACTCGTCGATGCGGGCTACGAGTACCTGGACGGCCTGGTCGACCAGTCCGTACGCGGCTACGCCGAGGCCGCGGCCCGCCAGGCCGGCGAACGCCTGCGCCTGCAACGCCGCCTCATGGAGCTCCTCCTCGCCGAGCACCACCGCGGCGACCCCGCCGAGGCCCTGACCGAACGCGCCGCCCGGATCGGCTGGCCCTTACCGGCGAAGGTCGCCGTCGGCGTCCTGCTCCGTCCGGCCCGCGAGGCGATGGCCCCGGCGGTCGGCCAGGGCGTCCTGCTCGACATGGAGTACGAGCAGCCCCGCATGGTCGTGCCCGAGCCGGACGCGGCGGGCCGCTCCGAGCTCATGCACCGGGCCCTGGCCGGCTGGTCCGGCGCGATCGGCCCGCCGGTCCCGCTCACCGACGCGGCGAAGTCCCTGCGCTGGGCGGAGGCGGCGGTCCGCCTGATGGAACGGAGCCTCCTCCCCTCCGGCGAGGTCCTCTACTGCACCGAACACACCGAGGCCCTGGTCCTCCTCCAGCCCGAGGAACTCATCGACGACCTGGCCCTGAGGTGCCTGGCCCCCCTGACCCACTGCGGCCCCACCCACGGCCGCCGCCTCGCCGAAACCCTCCTGGCCTGGCTGGAAACCCGCGGCGGCGCCCCGGAGGTCGCCACCCGCCTCGGCGTCCACCCCCAGACGGTCCGCTACCGCCTGCGCCAGATCCGCGAACTGTGGGGCGACGAGATCGACAACCCCGACCGCCGCTTCGAACTGGAACTGGTGCTGCGGGCGCAGCGGTTGCGGGGGGAGCTGGGGGTGATGCGGGGACGGCGGTGACCGGGCCGCCATCCCCGGCGACGATCACCCCCTCCCCGTACTCACCCCGCGGCCACCCGCTCCTTCACCGCCGTGCGTCCGGCGGCGGCGTCGCCCTGCCCTGTGGGGCTGGACCAGCCAGGATCGACCATCGCGGAGCCGAGGTTCTCGCTCAGGGCCGTGAGTGACGAGGCCCTGCCCATTGCCCGGACATACCTCTATGGCTAGCCTGTGTTCGTCATGCCGATCGCCTGTTGAAATCTCGAACACAGGCGCCTGAGACATATTAGGGAGGGGGCCGGTCGTGGGACGTCTTGTACCAGCCGTGACCCGGGCTCTCGACATTCTCGAGCTCTTTCTCGACGGGGACGGGACGCTCTCCGCCCCCGACATCGTGCGCAGGCTCCAGCTGCCGCGCACCACCGTGCACGAGCTGGTGACCACGCTCGCCGCCCGGAAGTACATCGTTCCGATGCCCGGTCAGCCCGGACGCTACCGGCTCGGCGTGCGCCCGTACCAGCTCGGTGCCCGTTACTCCGAGCAGCTCGACCTCGCGGCCGAGGGGCAGCAGGTCGCCCGGTCCGTCGCCGAGACCTGCGACGAGACCGTGCACGTGGCGATCCTCGAGGACACGGACGTCATCTACATCGCCAAGGTCGACTCCACGCACGCCGTGCGGATGGTGTCGGCGGCCGGCCGCAGGCTGCCCGCCCACTGCACCTCCGTCGGCAAGATGCTGCTGGCCTCCCTTCCCGAGCCGGAGCTCACCGCGCGCATCCCCGACAGCGCCCAGCTGGCCGCGATGACCCCCAACAGCATCACCGACCCGGGCGCCCTGCGCGAGGCCCTGGCCGAGATCCGTGAGCGGGGCCTCGCGGTGGAGAACCGCGAGTCCAACCCGGACGTGTCCTGCGTGGCCGCGCCCGTCCGCGACCGCACCGGGCAGGTCGTCGCCGCCCTGTCGATCTCCGTGCCCATGATCCGCTGGAGCGAGGAGCGCCGCACCGAGCTGGAGCAGCTCGCCGTCAAGGGCGCCGCCGAGCTGTCCGAGCACCTCGGTCACCGGAGCATGGCATGACCACGCCGTACGAGGTCGCGGTGCGGGCGGAAGCCGAGCTCGGTGAGGGACCCACCTGGGACGCGGCGGCCGGCCGGCTGCTGTGGATCGACATCCTCGGCTCCCGCCTGCACACCTACGACCCGGCCACCGGGCGCCGCACCGTCCGCCGTACGGAACAGCACATCGGCGCCGTCAAGCCGCGCGCCGGGGGCGGAGTGGTGCTGAACCTGCGCGACGGGATCGGTCTCCTCGACCCCGACGACGGCTTCCGCTGGCTCCATCACGAGCCGGTCCCCGGCCGCCGCGCCAACGACGCCGCCGTCGCGCCCGACGGCGCGCTGTGGGCGGGCACGATGCGCTACGACGAGGCGCCGGGGGGCGGCACGCTGTCCCGCGTCACCGGGGACGGCACGGTCGACGTCGTGCTCGGCGACGTGGCCGTCAGCAACGGCACGGGGTGGAGCCCCGACGGGCGGCTCATGTACTACATCGACTCCCCGACCCGGCGGGTCGACGTCTTCGACTACGCGGACGGGCGGATCTCCGGGCGGCGCACCCTCGCCCGGATCGAGGAGAGCGCGGGCTTCCCGGACGGGCTGACCGTGGACGCCGAGGGGTGCGTGTGGGTCGCCCTGTGGCAGGGGTCGGCGGTGCGGCGGTACACACCCGGGGGCGAGCTGGACCGGGTGATCGAGCTGCCGGTGCCGCTGGTGACCGCCTGTGCGTTCGGCGGGGCCGACCTGACCGACCTGTACGTGACGACCGCTCGTGTGGGGCTGACCGAGCCGCCCGCGTCGGCGGGGTCCCTGTTCGTGGTGCCCGGGGCGGGCAAGGGACTGGCACAGCCCTCGTTCGCGGGCTAGGGCCTGTCGTTCGGATCAGGTCGCAGACGCGGGGCCTGGTGCGCGCATCTGCGGCGTTGTCGTCGGTCACCGACGCTCCGCGTCGCCTCCCTGCTCCGCCTTGCAGCTACACGCACCAGGCCCCGCTCACCGGTGTCGAGAGGCACCGTCGATTCCCTGCGACCTGATCCGAACGACAGGCCCTAGGTGAGTCCGGCCGCCTTCCGTTCGGCGGCCGTCAGGGGCGGCCCGCTCAGCCCCGGCTTCAGCGGCCCCACCGCCGCCGCCAGAAGAACCGACGGCGTCAGCAGCACCCCCGCCTCCTGCTCCAGCGACGTCACGTCCGTCACCCGGCGGGCGATCCGGCCGTTGCCCGTCGCCGTGTGCATCAGCCGGTCCACGTACGCGGTCACGAGCCGGTCCCGCAGGGTCGGGCCCTGCTCCGTCGCGCCGGGGTAGAAGACGTCCTGGCCGATGGCCAGGTCCCAGGCCGCGCCGACCGGGCGGGCGACCGCCTTCTGGATCCGCCGGGACAGCCCCGGGGCGTCCCAGCCGTGGCGCTGCACCGTGTCGCGCATGAGCAGGGCGCTCTGCGCGGCGACGGCGAGTCCGTGCCCGTAGACCGGGTTGAACGCGGCGAGCGCGTCGCCGAGGACGGTGAAGCCGGAGGGCCACGCCGGCATGCGTTCGTAGAAGTGCCGGCGGTTGACGGTCGCGCGGGTGAAGGACACGTCGGAGAGCGGTTCGGCCTGTTCGAGCAGGTCGCCGATGAGCGGGTGCCGCAGGTCCTCGCGGGCGAAGCGGACGAAGTCGTCGTTCTCCGGGGACGGCCGGCCGCCGCGCGTGCCGCACAGGGTGACGATCCACCGGCCTTCCTCGATGGGCAGCAGGAAGCCCGCCCGGCCGGGCCCGCCCTCGCGCCGGTCGGGCTGGATGTTGACGATGGGGAAGTCGTCGCGGGCCGCGGCGGGGGCGCGGTAGAGGCGGCTGGCGTAGGCGAGGCCCGCGTCCACCTCGCGCCGCTCGGCGCGGGGCAGGCCGAGGCCGGTCAGCCAGTGCGCCGCCTGGGAGCCGCGGCCCGAGGCGTCGACGACCAGGTCGGCGTCGAGGGTCCGCTCCGGTCCGCCGCACGGCCGGACGCGCACGCCCGTGACCGCGCCGCCCGTGCCGGTGAGGCCCACCGCCTCGGTGCGCTGGACGAGTTCGACGCGCTCGTCGGCCAGGACCCGCGCGCGGACCGTCGCGTCGAGCAGGTCCCGGCCGGCCAGGATGACGTGGTGGGACTCGTCCCAGCGCCGGAACCAGCCCCGCGTGCCCAGGGCGACCATGTCCGTCGTGACCGGCCGCCGGTTCGCCCCGGCCTCCCGGAGCGTCCCGGTGATGCCGGGCAGCAGTTCCTCCATGGCGCGCACCCCGCCGGACCACAGCATGTGGGCGTGCCGGGCCTGCGGCAGCCCCTTGCGGGGCCCGGGGGCGGCGGGCAGTGCGTCGCGCTCCACGACGACGACCCGGTCGGCGACGTCGGCCAGGGCGCGGGCCGCGAGCATGCCGGAGTGGGATCCCCCCAGGACGACGGCGGTTCTGGCGGGGGTGGTGCTGTCAGTCATGCGCGGGCGTTCTCTCTCCCGGGGGCGGCCGCGCGCGAGCGTACCGCCTCTATGTGGTCGCGGTGGCGCAGGGCTCGGGACACGGCTTGGATCTCCTGCAGCAGATAGGTGGTGTCGGGGCCGGACGGGGAGGCGGCGCTGTCGCTCTGCGGGGCCCGCTCCCGGGCGGCGACGCCGTCCAGGATCGTCACGGCCGCGGCCATGGCCTTCGCCCGGCCGGGCTCGAGACCGAGGTCCACGGCGGCGTCGTAGGACCGTTCCCGCAGGTCCTCGTCGAGGTGCCGGGCCAGCTGGAGGAGCACGTCGCGGATGTACGTCTCGCGGCGGATCAGGCGCAGTTCGCCGGTGGCGCGGGGGGTGAAGGGGGCGCCGCCGTTGACGTCGCGCAGCAGGAGGTAGAGGGGGCGCAGGTGCCAGTGGGCGAGCCGGATGCGCCAGCGCTCGTGCAGGTACTGGCCGCCGTGCGGAATGATGAAGCCGATGGCGACCATGGTGGCCGACACGCAGGCGGCCGAGGGGGCCAGGTAGGTGCTCAGCCAGTCCAGGTCGTGGCCGGTCAGCCGGGCGGTGACAGCGGTGAGTTTGGCCGCGTCGAAGAGCAGGTTCGTCGCGTAGCCGACACCGAGGAACCTGAGGCCCCAGCGCAGCCAGGCGTCCAGGCCGTCGGTGCGGACCCAGTTCCAGATCAGCCGGGCCGTGACCGAGCAGGCCACGGTGTGGGCGAGCAGGTAGAGCAGGATCTCCTCGCGCATGAAGGGCGTGTTCGCGTAGTACGTGTCGAGGTCCCGGCGGCGTTCCACGGGGACGTCCGCGAGCCAGAACAGCACCCAGAGGGCGGCGACCACACCGGCGTAGGCGAAGACGACCCAGCGGGCGGCGCGGCGCGTCGAGGCCGAACGGTCGGACAGGCCGTTGCGCCAGGCGACGATCAGCAGCAGCCAGGACGCGCACAATGCGGTGAGCAGGGAGTACACCAGGGGCGCCGCGATGTTGGGCACACCGGTGACGCGGTTGGTCCAGCCGATGACCGACGGGGACGCGAAGACGAACACGGCGCAGGCGAACAGCAGCAGCCCGCCGACGGCCCGCAGCATCGGGTCCCGCCACATCTTCACCAGGCTCGGCAGCTTGATGACCAGGGCGACGGTCAGCGCCACGATGGGCAGCCAGAAGGAGACGGAGAAGCCGTCGAGGACGTCCCGTGCGTACGTCATCGCGCGCCGTCTCCCCGGCCCCGGTAGCCCATCGACCGCCGGACGGGGTCGAGGGCCTGCTCGCTCCCGTGTCCGCGTGTGGGGGAGCCGTCCGCGAACGAGCGGAACGCGGCGGCCAGCCGGTGCCCGAACGCGTCGGCCTCGGCCTCGTCCCGCTGGCGCGAGCCGTCCCGGGCCGCCACGGTCAGCGGCACCGACGTCCACCCGGGCTCGTGGTCCAGGGCCCGGGCCGCCGCCGTACCGGCGACATGGTGATGGCCGTGCCCCGCGTGCAGATGCCACAGCTCGTGCCCGAGGATGACCAGTTGCTGCACCGCCTCGGCCCGTTCCTCGACGATGACGAGGTCGAAGTCCTGGAACTCCACCCACAGGCCGGTCACTTCGATCTCGTCGGGGAAGCGCTCGAAGCGCAGCTCCACCGGCCGTCCGCCGCGCCGGGTGCTCATCTCCTCGCACAGCGCCCGGCACAACGACCGTACGTCGGTGGGGCGCAGGGGTCTTTTCCGGACCGCGGTGGCGAGCTCGGCGGCCAGGCCGCGCATGGCTGAGCCACTGCGTGAGCGCCTGAGCGCGGCGGTGACTCGGGCGGCTCTGATCCGCGCGCCCGCGATGTCCATCGTTCCCCCTTCTCACCGCCGGCCGACGGCCTGTCGGCGCGTCTGAGACTACGCGCCCGAAAGTGTGCGCGTCATGCGATCCGGCGTCCGATGTTCAACGGGAAACGACCGTTCCTGCCCGGAAAGTCCTGTCCAAAATGAGGCCGGACCATTGACGCGCAAGCGCTTCGAACTTACGGTCCCGTTCGAAGTAACGAGCGTCATCCGAAATACCGAACGGTTCTGATCATCGATCGTAAGGGCAGGGCATGGGACGACCTGGCCTGAATCGCAGGCAGCTTCTCGGCGGGCTCGGCGGACTCTTCGTCGCGAGCGGCTTCGGCTTCGCCGCGCTCGGCACCGGAGCCGACGCACTCGCCTCCGGTGCCGACGCGCGGGTGCGCTACTGGAACCTCTTCAGCGGCGGCGACGGCTCCAACATGATCGCGATGCTGGACGCCTTCCGTGCGGCCAACCCGGACATCGCCGTCAAGGACTCCACGCTCCAGTGGGGCAGCCCCTTCTACACCAAACTCGCCATGGCGGCGGCGGGTAACCGCGCCCCCGACCTCGGCGTCATGCACCTGGGCCGCGTCACCGGCTTCGCACCCGGCCGCCTCCTCGACCCCTGGGACGTCGGCCTGCTCGCCAAGTACGGCGTCCGGGAGCAGGACTACAACCCCGCCCTGTGGAAGCGCGGCGTCATCGACGGCAAGCTCTACGCCCTCCCGCTCGACATCCACGTCCAGCTCTGCTTCTACCGCAAGGACGTGCTGAAGAAGGCCGGGCTGCTGGGCTCCGACGGCCGAATGGTGCCCGTCACCTCCGCCGACGAGTGGTTCGACGCCCTGAAGGAGGCCAAGCGGGCCACCGGGAAGGGGCTCCAGACCATCGGCATGTGGAACAGCGACCAGAACTTCCAGTGGTGGTTCTTCGTCGCCTTCTACACCCAGCTCGGCGGCACCTGGTTCAACACCGCGAACACCGAGGTCACCTTCGACACCGACAAGGCCGTCCAGGTCCTGGAGTTCCTGCGCCGGCACGTCACCGACGGGTACTCCGACCCGGGCTTCGGAGGCCTGGCGAGCGCCGAACAGTTCATCAACGGCTCCCCCTTCGTCTGGGAGGGCAACTGGTCGCTCCCGGTCTACTCCGGAGCGAAGCTCGACTACGGAGCGACCCCGCTGCCGCCCGTCTTCGGCCGGCAGGCCACCCACGCCGAGTCGCACTCGTTCGTCCTGCCGCACCAGTCCGACCGCGGCGGCGCCGCCAACGAGGCCGCCCACCAGCTCGCCGCCTACGTCGTCCAGCACGCCCGGCAGTGGGCGGCGGGCGGCCACATCCCCGCGTACACACCCACCCTGGCCACGGCGGCGTACAAGAAGCTGGACCCGCAGAGCGAGTACGTCTCCGCCATGGACCACCAGGCCACCGAGCCGAAGGTGTGGTTCGCGGGCTCCACCGGCATCCTCGCCCAGCGCGTCGGCCCGATCGTCGTCTCCTCGACGATGGGCTCCGCCAAGCCGGAGGCCGCGGCCGGCCGCATGAAGAAGGCGCTCACTCAGCTCCTCGCCACCAAGAACCCCATGGACGGGAAGACAGCCGCAGAAGGAGGTGCCGTCTGATGGCGACCAGCGCCCACACCATCGCCGCACCCGCACGCGCGAAGACCGCCGCCGGCAGCGCCACCCTCCGCCGCAAGCAGGGCTTCCAGCACGGCGGCTGGTTCGTCGCCCCGTTCCTGCTGCTCTTTGCCCTGTTCGTGATCTGGCCGCTGCTGCGCGGCGTCTACCTCAGTTTCACCGACGCCAACATCACGGGCGAGGGCGCGAGCTTCGTCGGCCTCGACAACTACCGCGAGGCCCTCGACGACCCCCTGGTGTGGGAGTCCCTCGGCCACAGCGCGTACTTCACGCTCCTGGTCGTCCCGTGCATCACCGTCCTCGCCTTCCTCCTCGCGATGCTCGCCCACCACATCGAACGCGCCAAGTGGCTGTGGCGGCTCTGCTTCTTCGCCCCGTTCCTGCTGCCGTCCACCGTCGCGGCCAACCTGTGGCAGTGGCTGTTCAACCCCGGCACCGGAATGATCAACCACGTCTTCGGCGCCGAGACGCCCTGGCTGACCGACAAGTCCTACGCGATGCTCGCCATCGTCATCACGACCCTGTGGTGGACCGTCGGCTTCAGCTTCCTGCTCTACCTCGCCGCCCTCCAGGGCATCCCGGACCACCTCTACGAGGCCGCCAGACTGGACGGCGCGGGCGCCTGGCACCGCATGGTCCACATCACCCTGCCGATGCTGCGCAACATCACCGGCCTGGTCATCGCCCTCCAGATTCTCGCCTCGCTCCAGATCTTCGACCAGGCCGTCGTGATGATGGACTTCCTCCCCGGGCCCGAGGGGTCGACCCGCACCTTCGTGCAGTACACCCTCGAAGAGGGCTTCACCAGCTACCGCGTGGGCTACGCCTCCGCGATCTCCGTCATCTTCTTCGTGATCATCGCGGCCGTCGCCTTCGCGAGGATGTGGCTGCTGCGGAACCGTGAGGAGACCGCCCGATGACCACCAAGGCGTGGACGCCCAGCCAGATACTGCTCACCCTCCTGGGTACGGCCGTGTCGATCGTCTTCCTCGCCCCGTTCGCCTGGGGCCTGTTCACCTCGCTCAAGTCGGAGACCGAGGCCGTCGAGGTACCCCCGCACTGGCTCCCCGAGGACTGGACGGGCCAGGCCTGGAAGGCGCTGTTCGAGTCCGGCAACATCACCAACTGGTTCGTGAACTCCCTGGTCGTCTCGGTCTGCGTGACGTCCGTCGTCCTGCTGGTGAGCGCCCTCGCCGGCTACGGCTTCGCCCGCACCGAGTTCCGCGGCAAGAGCGTCCTGATGGGCCTGGTCATGGCGGGGCTGATGATCTCCCCGGCGGTCCTCGGCGTCCCCCTGTTCACCACGGTCCAGCAGATGGGGATGGTCGACACCTACTGGGGCATGATCCTGCCGCAGTGCGCACCCGCCGCGATGGTCTACATCCTCTACAAGTTCTTCCAGGGCATCCCGCGGGAGCTGGAGGAGGCCGCGTTCATCGACGGCGCGGGCCGCTGGCGGGTCTTCTTCACCATCGTCCTGCCGCTGTCCCGCCCGTCCCTCGCCGCGGTCGGCATCTTCACCTTCATCGCCTCGTGGAACAACTTCCTCTGGCCGTACATGGTGACCAACAACCCGGACCTGATGACCATGCCGAACGGCATCGCGACCGTGATGAACTCCTACGGCATCCAGTGGGCCCAGCTCATGGCCGGCGGCCTCATGGCGGGCCTGCCGCTGATCATCGTCTTCGTCTTCTTCCAGAGGCAGATCGTGGCGGGCGTCGCACATACAGGCTTGGCAGGGCAGTAGAGCAGCGCCCTCAGGGGCGCGGGGCTGTGCTCAATTCGCGGCTCCGCCGCGCGGGCGCGACAAGCCACGAACCACCCGCAGCCGCCACAGAACAGAACCACCCACCCCGAAAGGCGAAAATGCACAAGGCCCGTTTCACCCTCGACCCCGCATTCACAGTCGGCGAAGTCAACCCCCGCCTCTTCGGCTCCTTCGTGGAACACCTCGGCCGCTGCGTCTACACCGGCGTCTTCGAACCGGACCACCCCACCGCCGACGACAAGGGCCTGCGCCAGGACGTCCTGAACCTCGTCCGCGAACTCGGCGTCACCGCCGTCCGCTACCCCGGCGGCAACTTCGTCTCCGGCTACAAGTGGGAAGACTCGGTCGGCCCCGCGGAAAACCGCCCCCGCCGCCTCGACCTCGCCTGGCACTCGACGGAGTCCAACCGCTTCGGCCTCTCCGAGTACATCGACTTCCTGCGCAAGATCGGCCCCCAGGCCGAGCCGATGATGGCCGTCAACCTCGGCACGCGCGGGGTCGCCGAGGCCCTCGAACTCCAGGAGTACGCCAACCACACGGCGGGCACCGCCCTGTCCGACCTGCGCGTCTCCCACGGCGACAAGGACCCCTTCGGAATCCGGCTGTGGTGCCTCGGCAACGAGATGGACGGCCCCTGGCAGACCGGCCACAAGACCGCGGAAGAGTACGGCCGGGTCGCCGCGGAGACGGCCCGGGCCATGCGCCAGCTGGACCCCGGTGTCGAACTCGTCGCCTGCGGCTCCTCCAGCCAGTCCATGCCGACGTTCGCCGAGTGGGAGGCTACGGTCCTCGAGGAGACGTACGACCTCGTCGACTACATCTCGCTGCACGCCTACTACTGGCCCGAGAACGGCGACCTCGACTCCTTCCTGGCCTCCGCCGTCGACATGGAGTCCTTCATCGACAACGTCGTCGCGACCGCCGACCACGTGGGCGCGAAGCTCAAGTCGAAGAAGCGGATCAACCTCTCCTTCGACGAGTGGAACGTCTGGTACCTGCCCGAGTGGGAGGCCCGCGCCAAGACCTTCGAGCAGGACGACTGGCCCGAGGCCCCGCGCCTGCTGGAGGACAACTACAGCGTCATGGACGCCGTCGTCTTCGGCTCGCTCCTCATCGCCCTGCTCCGGCACGCCGACCGCGTCACGGTCGCCTGCCTCGCCCAGCTCGTCAACGTCATCGCGCCGATCATGACCGAGCCCGGCGGCCCGGCCTGGCGGCAGACCACGTTCTTCCCGTTCGCGCAGGCGGCGCAGTACGGCCGCGGCCAGGTCCTGGACGTCCGCGTGGACTCCCCGACGTACGAGACGAAGAAGTACGGCGAGACCGACCTGCTGCACGCCACCGCCGTGCGTGCCGAGGACGGCACCGTCACCGTTTTCGCGGTCAACCGCAGCCGCACCGACGCCCTGCCGCTCGAAGTGGCCCTGAACGGCCTCGACCTGACGCGGGTCGTCGAGCACAGCGCCCTCGCGGACGCCGACCCCGACGCCCGCAACACCCTGGACGACCCCGAGCGGGTCGCCCCCCACCCGGTCGACGGCACGGCCCTTCGGGACGGCACGCTGAGCGCAGTCCTGGAGCCGCTGTCCTGGAACGTGATCCGGCTGGCGTGACGGCCCCGGCCGATCCGGTCACACCGCTGTCACGGGTACCCCTCCGGCCGCGGCGCCCAGCAGCGCCAGCCGCACGTCCCGCGGCCCGGAGGGTGTGGTCCCGTCGGACAACACCGCCAAAGCCAGTGTGTTGGCCCCCCGTGTGCGCAGGATCCCGTTGGGCAGCACGAACGTGTGCTGCGGGCCTACGTCGTTGATGTACTGGCCCATGTTCCAGCCGTTGAGGAAGATCTGGACGCGGTAGGCCCGGCCCGGGTCGTCGTCGAGGACGAGTCCGACCGAGGCGTCGACGCCGGGGGCGACGTCCAGCCGGAAGTCCGTCCGGTACCAGGTGACGCCCTGGCGCCGGTCGGCCCGGGGGAGCTGGGCGTCCTTCCAGTCCTTGTCGTCGTACTCGGGCAGATGCCAGCCCTCGCGCTCCCCGTGCAGGCCGCCGTTGTTCATCGGCCCGCGCACGGGATCCGGCGTGGCGGCGCCCTGGATACGCCACTTCACCTCGGGGGAGCCGCCCGCGAAGGTGACAGCGGTCAGTCCGCGTGCGGCCTTGTGCGTGCCGAGCGCCTCGCCGTCCATGTCGTGCTGCATCCGCCGCACGAGCACGGACAGCACGTGCCGCCGCCGCCCCGTCTCCGGGCGTTCCGCGCGGAACTTCTTCCGCAGTTCCTCCGGCAGGTCGAAGGCGGCCTTCGCGGTCCACGTCCCCTGCCGCGCCCGGTCCTTGCCGGGGACCGGCATCCGGTGCGTGCCCAGCGGCTCGCCGTCCAGCCAGGCCATCAGCAGGCCCTGCGTGCCCGTGCTGTAGGCGAGGGAGAGCGACTCGATGCCGTCCTCGCCGGTCCACTCGCCTCGGTACCAGACGTCGCCGTAGTGGAAGCCGTAGTCGTCGGCGAACAGGACGGGCTGCCCGTCGGGCACGGGCGTGGTGCTGAAGGTCGTCTCCTTGTCGGCCGTCGTCCAGTCCGAGTCGTCGAAGTCCGGCTCGGCCTCCGGGTTCCCGCTGCGCCGCCGCCAGCCGTCCAGGGCGGGCAGGGCCGGCCGGGTCACACCGGGCAGCGGCCGCAGCGCCAGCAGACTGCCGGAGGCGCTGATCCGGCTGGGGACCGGGCGTCCGTTCCAGGTGACGTGGGTGATCCCGCGTGGCCCCCACACCTCCAGGCCGGTCGCCCCGGTGGTGTCGCCGGTGAGATGGACCGTGGAGCCGCGCAGCTCGGCCGAGCGCAGCAGGGCGGGGCCGTAGACGAGGAGCGGGCCGGACGGGGTCTCGTGGGGCCACAGCCGCAGGGCGGTCGCGTCGTCGGCGAACAGCACCAGCATCGGCGTGTCCACACCGTCGCCCTCGACCCGAACGCGGCTCAGCCCGCCGGCGCCGAGCGGAGCGGTGATGTTCAGCTTGCCGAGGTTCCAGGACCAGGCGGGCTCCGCGTCCAGCCGCATGGGCGTCGGCTCGTCCGCGCACTCCAGCACGACCTGCGCCATCTCGCCTCGGCGGCCCGCGAACACGGCGATGTCCTGCCGCCCGGCGGTCAGGCTCACCATGGGCTGCACGGTGGAGTGCACCAGCGTCCGCCGCCCGAGCCGCAGGTTCGCGGCGATCAGTTTGGCGTCGCGGGCCGGGACGGTGACCGGCACGTCGATCCCGGCGTCCGGAAGCGGCGAGGAGACCGCCTCGCCGGTGTCGTTGCGCAGGACGTAGAAGCGGGCCCCGGTGTCCGGGTTGGCCAGGTGGTAGACCTTGATCCGCTCGTCGGCCGCCCGCACGGACTTTCCCCGGTTCAGCCGGGCGAGGTCGGGCACGAACCGCAGCAACTGCCCGATCTGGTGCATCGGGGCGAGCTTCGGGGTGGCGTTGCGGGCCTCGTCGAACGCGGCGCCGTAGTCGTAGGAGGTGTAGACGGCCGGCGCGGGCAGCCAGCCCCAGGAGGTGCCGCCGTACGTCATGTAGACGTTGTGCAGCGTGATGCCGTTGGCGAGGTTGGTGAGGTAGAAGCGCCGCTCGTACGCCGCGTCCCGGGTCCGGCGCGCCTCGGCGTACCCCTTGCCGTCGAACCAGGACCCGCCCCACGGGTCGAACCAGCCCCCGCCGGACTCGGGCACGAACCCGGGCGTCTTCGGGCTGGCCGTGGCCCCGCCCTTCCTGCCGCCGGTCCCGAACGACCCCCAGTCCGGCGGCACCTCGTCCGGCTCCGGGTATCCGTCGAACCCGTACAGCCAGCGCCCCTTCTCACCGCCGGTGCCGAACGAGCCGGGCGCCCAATGGCCGTTCCTGCCCTTGTCGTTGTGGAACAGCGGCACGTCGATGCCGTCGGCGCGGACCTTCTCGTACAGGTACGACATGTAGGCGCGCCCGGACGGCTCGTCGACGTGCGCGTCGTACTCGTTCTCGATCTGGTAGAGCAGGACGGTGCCCGTGCCCCGTGTGAACAGGCGCTTGGCGACGATGGCGTTGACGGCGGTCAGCCACTCGTCGACGTAGCGCAGGTACGTCGGGTCGGAGGTCCGGGCCCGGCCCTCGGTGGCGGTCAGCCAGCCGGGGAAGCCGCCGGCGTCGACCTCCGCGTTGATGTACGGCCCGGGCCGCAGGATCACGTACATCCCCGTCTCCGCGGCCGTCCGCAGGAACAGGTCCAGGTCGCGCACGCCGGTGAAGTCGTAGCGGCCGGGGGCGGGGGAGTGGTGGTTCCAGGCGACGTACGCGCTGACGGCGTTGTAGCCGTGGGCGCGCATCTTCTCCAGCACGTCCCGCCACAGCGACGGGCTCGGCAGCCGGAAGGGGTGCATCTCGCCCGACCAGAGGACCAGGCGGCGGCCGTCGACGATCAGCGAGTGGTGGTCGAAGCCGATCTCGTGCGGCCGGCCGTCCGCGCTCGGCACCGGGGGCGGCGGGCCGGTGGGCGCGGGACGTGACGGGTTGGCGGAGGTCGGCGACCCGCTGCCGGTCAGCGCGAAGCCGAGCGCCGCCGTGCCGGCCAGAGCGTGGAAGGTACGCCTGCTGAGCTCCAAGGGAGCGCCTCCTGTTGTGCCTTGCGGTGCGTGGTGCGTGTGCTCGTCGTACGGGATGCGGGGTGCGGGTGCTGGGTGTGGTGCGTGGTGCGTGTGCTCAATGTCTACAGGGTCACGGCGACAATGGTCCTATGAGGATCTCGGCACGTGCGGACTACGCGGTACGAGCGGTCGTGGAGCTGGCCGTCCGGCAGGGGGAGGGGCCGGTCAAGGCGGAGGCCGTCGCCACCGCGCAGGACATCCCCCACAAGTTCCTGGAGGGGATCCTGGGCGATCTGCGGCGCGGCGGTGTCGTCGACAGCCGGCGCGGCGGGGGCGGCGGCTACCGGCTGGCCCGGGAGGCCGCGGAGATCACGGTCGCGGACGTGATCCGGGCCGTGGACGGGCCGATCGTCTCGGTGCGCGGCGAGCGGCCGACCGGCCTCTCCTACTCCGGTACCGCCGAGCCGCTGCTGCCGCTGTGGATCGCCCTGCGGGCCAATGTGCGCAGGATCCTGGAGGGCGTGACGATCGCCGACCTCGCGGCCGGGGCGCTGCCGGAGCCGGTGGAACGGCTGGCGTCGGAACCGGCGGCCTGGGAGAACCCCTGAGGGGCGGCGGCCGTGCGCGGCGCTGTGCGTGATCCTCATTCCGTCCTCGGGATGTCCTCGGTCTGACGCACTGGTGCAACGCACCCTATGCGCCTGCCGGTACCCCAGTGAATTCCCGCCAGTGTGAATGGCCGGAGAGCGACCTGGCCGACCCCTGCCGCCCTGCGTACGATGCGACCGCTCCCGCACTTCACATCTCCTTCATGGAATGGTCACAGGTCGGGAGTGCGTGTGCTGTCTCTTTGACATGCCCATGCCCAGATCTCGGTAGTGATCCACCCCCCACGAACGGATGGGAGAACCATGGCCGGTGGCCTGCTCCTGAGCGGCGCGATCGCCGCGCTGCTCACCAGCGCACTTCCCGCGCAATCCCCGTCCTCCGGGTTCGACGACCCGCCCCCGGACAAGATCATCATCAAGGTCGCCACGGTGAACGGCTCCGGCTGTCCGCAGGGCACGGCAGCGGTCGCCGTCTCCGAGGACAACACGGCCTTCACGGTGACCTACAGCGACTACCTCGCCCAGGCCGGCGGGAGCTCCGATCCGACCGCGTTCCGCAGGAACTGCCAGCTCAGCCTGGTCGTACACGTCCCCGGCGGCTTCACCTACGCCATCGCGAGCGCGGACTACCGGGGCTTCGCCTCCCTCCAGCGCGGCGCGAGCGCCTCCCAGCGGGCCTCGTACTACTTCCAGGGCTCGCCCAGCACGGTGCACAAGAACCACCCCTTCGCCGGCCCGTACAACGACAACTGGCAGGCCACCGACGAGACGGACTGGGCCCAGCTGGTCTACGCACCCTGCGGAGTCCAGCGCAACTTCAACATCAACACCGAGCTCCGGGTCAACGCCGGCACCCAGTCGGCCGACAAGGTCAGCTTCATGACCATGGACTCCACGGACGGGGACATCAGCACGGTGTACCACCTGGCGTGGAAGGAGTGCCCGAAGAAGTCATGACGGGATGACCGGGGGGCGGCCTCACCGGGCCGGTGGCCGGGTGGGCCGCCCCTCGTGTCCCCGCGCGTCGTCCGGCCGGTGGCCGGCCCCGGCCACCGCCGCACCGAGAAGGACGTATGCGGCGAGGGCCGGAACCGGTATGTGCCCGCCCGCGCGGTCGATGTCGTCGACGAAATACCCGGAGAGCATCGCCCAGACCAGCCCGCCGACGAGGACGAGCACGGTGTTGCCGGTCTCCCGCATCACCCGCATGCCGGCCCACAACAGAAACGGCATGAGCGCCCATGAAGCGGCCGTGGTGAACAGGAACTCGAACGCGCCGGCGAACATGCCGTCCCCGTCCGCGGACGCGCTGTCGCGTCCCCAGGCGTAGCCGGTGACCATCAGGGTGTGACAGGCCGCGGAGGCGACGGCGACGGTGACGGCGCCTTTGACGAGTCGTACGTACCGCATGGCGGGGAACCTCGTTCTCCGGTGAGAGCCGGTCAGTCCTGCGGCGTGAGCGCCGCGGCGGTGGCCTTCACGAAGGCTTCCGGGTTGTCCAGCATGATGTTGTGGCCGCAGTCGGGGACCGCGACGACGGACACACCGGCCGCGGTGAGGGCGTCGGTGCCCGGGAGCGGGCCGTCGGACCCGGGGAGCAGGAACGTGCGGGGGATCTTCAGGTCCAGCAGGAGTTCGCGCATCGTGGGGGTCGTACCGCGCGTGAGGTGGGAGGCGCTGCGATGCAGAGCCTCCCGGCCGGCCAGGCGCATCGTGGACCACCAGTGAGGGCCGACCCGGTCGCGGACCTCCTCCCAGCCGCCGCCCGTCACGAACTCCTCCTCGGAGTAGGCGGCGATGCCGCTGCTGCCCGGCGAACCCGGGGTCCGCGGGACCGGGTCCAGGTTCGCGTCGATCAGGACCAGACGGGAGACCAGGCGGGGGTGGCGGGCCGCCAGGACGACCGCCACCGAGCCGCCCATGCTGTGGGCGATCACTTCGGCGGCCGAGACGCCCGCCGCCGTCAGGGCGCCGGCGAGCGCGTCGGCGTGTGATTCCAGTGTGTAGTCGAAGTGCGTCGGGCGGTCGCTGATGCCGTGGCCCAGCAGGTCGATCAGCAGTGACCGATGTCCGGCGAGCAGCGGATGGACCGCGACCTGTGCGAAGTACGCCGGCGATGTGGCGCCCAGCCCGTGCACGTAGACACGTGGCGGCTCCTGCCCCGGCAGCTCGGCCCAGCGGATCCGGTCGCCCTCGGGTGTCACGGCGGCACTGCGCACGGTCTGCTCTCCTGCGGTCACGACGGTGGGAGACACGAGAGTAGCCACTGAGGTTGGATGAGCTATGGAGTTCTTCTGCTACCACCGCGACCGGCCCGGCTCCCTGCCGCTGCGGGAGGAGCTGGGGGAGGCGCACTGGGCCTATATGGACCGGTACGAGGCGGAGTTGATCGCCCGGGGGCCGACGTTCGCCGCGGACGGGGAGACCCCCACCGGGAGTGTGCACATCGTCGATCTCCCCGACACCGCCGCCGCCCGCGCGTTCGCCTTCGACGAGCCCAACCAGCAGGCCGGGGTGTACCGCGATGTACTGCTGCGACGCTGGCGGAACCAGCTGGGGCGGACCATGTGGGAGTTCCCCGGCGGGCCGAGTGGCGGGGACCGATTCCTCGTGCTCGGCTTCGGCTCGGGGACGGCCGCCGACCTCGACCTGCCGTACGACCGGGACGAGCTGATCGCCTACGGGCC
The DNA here is from genome assembly GCF_000725785.1 of Streptomyces flavovariabilis. Classification (NCBI taxonomy): domain Bacteria; kingdom Bacillati; phylum Actinomycetota; class Actinomycetes; order Kitasatosporales; family Streptomycetaceae; genus Streptomyces; species Streptomyces flavovariabilis. Next base: position 558,071 of record NZ_JNXD01000001.1, read on the forward strand.
GCTGCTGTCCGACGACGGTGAGGACTGGGTGGGCACGGCCGCGCTTGTGAGGGCCCCGAACGCGGAGGCGGCGCGTGCCGTGCTCACCCAGGGGCGGTACGCGGGCATCGAGGTGCACGCGTGGGAGTTCGGCGGGCGACGGTGACGAGAGCTTGCGACCTTGCTTATGATCGTCTCGTCGCAGAACGGCTGGCGTGATACCAGGGTCTGACGGGATCCGCCGACAGGGGTACGGCCAAGTAACCCTGGAGCCCGACGTGTTGTGAAGAACCAGGGCCTAGCTTCGACTGCATGATCCCCGGACACCGCAGAGCCGCCATGGCCACTCTGCTCACCCTGGCCCTGTCGGCGCCGCTCTTGAGCGCCACACCGGCCGTTTCCGTCACCGCCGCTCAGGCTGCAAGCCAAATCCCGTACAGCGGCGGGCTGGAACTACCGTCCCCCACCGGTCCGTACCCCGTCGGCCGCCGCACCCTGCACTTGGTCGACCGGCACCGTACCGACCCATGGGTACCGACGGCCGGTAACCGGGAGCTGATGGTGACGGTGTCCTACCCGGCACGCTCAGCGGGTGGATCGCCGGCGGCGTACATGACCGACGAAGAGGCGCAGCTCCTCTTGGAAGCAAGGGGACTGGGCGGCGTCGTGCCCCACGAAACGGTGGCCAGGGCGCGCACCCACGCGCATGTGGGCGCTCGTCCGGCGCCAGGGCGTTTCCCCACGGTGCTGCTCTCTCCGGGCTTCTCGATGCCGCGCACCACCCTCACCTCGATCGCCGACGATCTCGCGAGTCGCGGCTATGTCGTCGCCTCGGTGGACCACGCGTACGAATCTGTCGGCACTGCTTTCCCCGGGGGCCGGATGCTGACCTGTGTGGCCTGTGAACGGGTCGACACTTCGGAGGAGCAGGCGGCCGTCGTGCGTGGCCGGGTCATGGACATGTCCTTCGTGATCAGCGAGTTGACCGACGGCCGGCGGGCCGGGGCGCTGTCCCATGCGATCGACCCGAGCCGGATCGGAATCGGCGGGCATTCGATCGGCGGTGCGACCGCGGCGGCCACCATGGCGGCCGACCGTCGTGTGCGGGCGGGGGTCGACCTGGACGGTGACTTCTTTCTGCACCCTGCTGCGGCGGGGCTCGGCGGGCGCCCGTTTCTGATGCTCGGTGCCGAGTCCACCCACAGCCCCAGCAGCCGGACAACCGACTGGCCTGAGGCGTGGAAACACCTGAACGGCTGGAAGCGCTGGCTGACCGTGGCCGGCGCCGAACACTTCTCCTTCACAGACCTGCCGTATCTGGCCGGGCAGCTGGGCCTGTCGGACCCTGCCCTGTCGCTGTCCGGGGAACGCGGGTGGCGCATAACCCGCGACTACGTGTCAGCCTTCTTCGACCTTCACCTGCGGGGCATACCGCAGCCGCTCCTCGGTGGCCCCGAGGCCACGCACCCCGAGGTCGCGTTCCAGCGGCCGTGATCCGGCGCCAGAGCATGCCGGCACCCTCGCCGGACTCCTGCCGGCACCCTGAAATGATCTGGGCCGCACCGGTGTTGGGGATGTCATGACTCAGAGACCGGCACCTCGCCTGCTGTCCGACGCGGCCCTCTCCGACCTGCTCGGCGCGCAGCAGTTCGGCACGCTCGCCACCGTGAAGCGCAGCGGCCACCCCCACCTGACCACCATGCTGTACAGCTGGGACGCCGAGTCCCGCACGGTGCGGTTCTCGACGACGGCCGACCGCGTCAAGGTCAAGCACCTGCGCCGCGAACCGCATGCCGCGTTGCACGTGCAGGGGGCGGACGTCTGGTCGTTCGCCGTCGCGGAGGGCGACGCCGAGGTCTCCGACGTCACGAGGGTCCCCGGCGACACGGTCGGCCGGGAGCTGCTCGCGATGATCCCGGCGGGCGCCGCACCGGAGGACGAGGACGCCTTCCTCCAGCAGCTGGTCGATGAGCGGCGCGTCGTCATCCGGCTGAAGGTGGACCGGCTGTACGGGACCGCGCTCGACATCGAGGGATAGGGCTGCGGCACGATGAGCGCATGAACGGACAACGGGGAAGCACGACGGAACAATCCCTCGCGGACCTCGCCCGGCGACTGCTCGCGGTGGACACCGGCGGCTGGACGCCGGACGGGGTGAAGGCCCTGGCGGACGAGCTCGGCTGGGCCCTGGGCGGCACGGCGGACCATCCCGTCCTGGTCACCGGCCGGCCCTCGGGTGACGCCCGCCTGCGTCCCGTCGGCACCTACGAAGAGCGTTACGCCGAGGGCGAGTCGTACGTGGAGCTCGCGGTGCCGGTGACGAGCGCCGCTCCCGACGCCGCGGCGCAGGCCGCCGCCTTCCGGGCTGCCAACGAGGAACTGACCGCGGCCCTGGGCCGGCCGTCCGTCATGGGTTCGCACGGCGACATGGGCCCCTTCTACGACAGCGGGCCGTTGTGGGGCGCCCCCTTCATGCGCTGGCGCGGCAGCCCGGACACCCTGGAGCTGCGTGCCGGCACGTCGGGGCCGGAGCTGGTCCTGCAGCCCACCGGCCCGGCCGAGAACTGGTTCTGGCGCCAGGGCAGCGGCGAAGAGCATGCGATCAGCGGCTTCTTCGGCAGCAACCGCGACCCGGCCAACGCCGGCCTCGGCTTCCCCGGCGGCTGGACCGCCCGCAGTTGGCAGACCGTCACCCGGTCGCTGGGCGACTTCCTCGATGCCCTGCCCGCGGAGGCGACCGCCCTGGGCATCGGTATCGGGATGCCGTTCTACGGGCGGACCGCCGGTGGTGCGCCCCTCCTCTTCGACGTCACGTGCGGCGACCGGCTGTCGATCGGCTGCTTCGCCCCGGACGACGTCGACGCGGCCTCGCTCGGCTGGGGCACCGTCGCCGAGCACCCGGGTACGGCCTCGACCTGGCGCGACGACGATCCGGTGTGGCGCGTGGACGCGGGAGGCCCCGGCGAACCGAAGGGCCGCGCCCTCGCGGAGATGCTCGTGGCGACGGCCAGGGCGGCGGGGGTGAGCGAGCCGACCGGTCTGATCGTCGGCGGCGAGGCCGAGTACGTGGACGGCTACCACGTCAGGTACTACGGGCTGGGACTTCCGACCGGCTGACACGTCCGGCCACTCGGATCCCGGCCGGTCTCCACTGGTCCGCGCAACTGTTGCTGCGCGGACCATTGACGCGCAAGGGGTTCGATTCTACGGTCCGTTCGAACTTGCGAATGTTGTTCGAAATGTCGAGCAGCTCTCACCCCCACCGCAAGGAGAGGACCCGCATGAGCCGCAGCCCTCGTACACTCCGCAGGCGGACCACCCTGTTCGCCCTCCCCGCCGCCGCCCTTCTGGCGCTGATCCCCGGCACGGCCTCCGCGTACCCCAACCCCGGCCGGGTCACCGGTGACGTCGTCACCCACGACCCCTCGATGATCCGCACCTCGTCCGGGCAGTACCTGCTGTACGCCACCGGTGGCGGCATCGCCGGCAAGGCGTCCGGCGACCGCACCGCGTTCACGAACAGCGCCGACGCCTTCGGCAGCAGGCCGAGCTGGTGGCGGAACTACTCGTCCGTCCCGGAGGCCTGGGCCCCGGACATCTCGTACCACGGCGGCAAGTACCTGATGTACTACTCCGTTTCGAAGTTCGGCTCGAACACCTCCGCCATCGGCCTCGCCACCTCCAGCACCGGCCGGCCGGGCAGCTGGACCGACCAGGGCACCGTCTACACGTCGAACTCCGGCAGCGACTTCAACGCCATCGACCCGAACCTCTTCGTGAACGACGACGGCAAGTGGTGGCTGTCCTTCGGCAGCTGGTGGACCGGCATCAAGATGATCCAGATCAACCCGTCCACCGGGAAGCAGCTCTCCTCCAACACCACCCGGTACTCGCTCGCCTCCCGCCCCACCGGGACCAAGGCCGTCGAAGCGCCCTTCATCGTCAAGCGGGGCGGCTACTACTACCTCTTCGCCTCGTACGACACCTGCTGCGCCGGCACCAGCTCGACGTACAAGGTGAAGGTGGGGCGCGCCTCCAGCATCACCGGGCCGTACCGGGACAGGAACGGCGTCGACCTGATGAACAACGGCGGCACGCCCGTCCTGGAGTCGCACGGCAGCGTCATCGGCCCCGGCGGCCAGTCGATCCTGAAGGACGCCGACGGCGACCTGATCGTCTACCACTACTACGACGGCAACGCGAACGGCACGCCCAAGCTCGGCATCAACCTCCTGAACTGGAGCAGCGGATGGCCCGTCGCCTACTGACCCTGCTGGCGGCCCTGCTGCTCGCGCTGAGCCTCGGCCAGCCCTCCGCGAGCGCCGCCTCCTTCGCCAACCCCGTCAAGTCCGTCAAGGGCGCCGACCCCTGGATCTCGTACCACGACGGCAACTACTACCTGGTGACGACGAGTTGGACCGACGTCATCACCATCCGCAAGTCCACCACCCTCGCCGGGCTCTCCACCGCGCCCAGCGTCCAGGTGTGGAAGGGCGACGCCGCCTCCCGCTGCTGCAACATCTGGGCGCCGGAGCTGCACTTCGTCAACGGCCGCTGGTACCTCTACTACGTCGCCGGGCAGAACGTGTCCGACTACAACCCCACGCAGCGCAGCCACGTGCTGGAGAGCGCCGGGTCCGACCCCATGGGCCCCTACACCTACAAGGGGCAGCTCAACGCCGCCTGGATGCTGGACCCGAGCCTGATGAACGTGGGAGGCCGGCTGTACATGCTGGGCAGCGCGATCACGGGCGGGACACAGAACCTCGTCATCGCGCCGATGTCCAACCCCTACACCGTCAGCGGCTCCTACTCGACGATCTCGACGCCGACGCACGCCTGGGAACGGCAGGGCGGCACGGTCAACGAGGGCGCGGAGGTTCTTCAGCGCAACGGCCGGACCTTCCTGATCTACTCGGCGAGCGGCTGCTGGACGCCCGACTACAAGCTGGGGCAACTGGAGCTGACCGGTTCCGACCCGCTGTCCGCCTCGTCCTGGACCAAGAAGTCCACGCCCGTCTTCCAGCGCAGCGACGCCAACGGGGTGTATGGGCCCGGCCACAACGGCTTCTTCACCTCACCCGACGGCCGCGAGAACTGGATCGTCTACCACGCCAACGACTCCGCCTCCGAGGGCTGCGACAACGGCCGTACGACGAGGGCGCAGAAGTTCACGTGGAACTCCGACGGCACGCCCCACCTCGGCACGCCCGTCCGGCTCGGGGCGAGCCAGGCCGGACCGTCGGGGGAGCCGGCCACCGCCTCGACGGCCTACACCGTCACCAACCGCAACAGCGGCAAGTGCATGGAGGTGACCGGGGGTTCAGCTGCGGACGGGGCCAACGTCGCGCAGTACACCTGCAACGGCAACGCCGGCCAGCGCTGGCGCCTGGAGGACCTCGGCGACGACACCCACCGTCTGGTGAACGTCGCCACCGGCAAGGCCCTCGACACCGCCGACTGCTCGACGGCCGACGGCGCCGACCTGCGCCAGTGGTCCTGGCTGGACAACACCTGCCAGCGGTTCCGTTTCGTGGCCACCGACGGCGGCTGGGTCCGCATCGCCAACCAGGCCTCCGGCAAGGTGGCCGACGTGGCGAACTGCTCCACGGCGGACAGCGCGGACGTACGGCAGTGGACATGGCTGAACAACGCCTGCCAGCAATGGAAACTGACCGCGGTATAGCTCCCCAGGGGCGCGGGGAACTGCGCGAACAGCCACGACGAACCCCGCGCCGGCCCGGTCACCGAACCGCCTACGGCGAGAAGGCGTTACCCGGCCTGCCCCATCCCCGCCGCGTTGGGCCAGCTCTGCGCGGCGGGCCACCCCGTGGCCGGTGCCGGCGTCAGCCCGTTCGTGCCCCGCACCTGCGCGGCCGTCAGGCCACCACGGGCCGGGACACCGGGCGGCGTGGGCCCGGTGAACGGGGCGGCCATGGGCGACGGGGCGGCCATGGGAGCCGGAGCCGGGTACGGCGCCGGCGCCTGGGCCGCGGGGGCCAGGGGCGGCGCCGGGGCGGCCACCGGCTGGGGAGCGGGCTGCGGCACAGACTGCGGCATCTGAGGCTGGGGCATCTGCGGCTGCGGCATCTGCGCCGCAGCCGGCATCGGCATCCCACCGCCCGTACCCGCCGGTACGGCGGACGCGGCGGCGGGGAGCGGCATGCCGATGCCGGTGGCCGGAGCGGGCGCCGGGGCAGCGGCCGCCGGGGCAGGGGCGAGTCCCGGCCCACCCACACTCGCGGCCGCCGGGGCCGGGGCGAGTCCCGGCCCGCCGACCCCTGCGGCGGCAGCCGGCGCCGCGGCCATCCCCATCGCCTGCGCCGCGAGCCCCCGCATGCCCGACCCGTTCGTCTCGCTCACCAGACGGTCCACGGCCGCCGTACCCGAGCTGTAGCTGGTCCCGTTGCCCAGCTCGGGTACGGCGGCTCCCCTCCTGGACGTCCCGTAGAGCACCTGTTCCAGGCCGGACACCAGGCGACGCACGTCCACCTGGGGGCGCACCACGAGACGCAGGAAGCGACTGGACGAACCGATCTTGTTGCCGCACTCGCGGACCAGGATCCGGTGCTCGGTGAGCATCCGGTCCCGGACGACGGTGCCCTCGGCGCCCACGGGGAGGCGCACGAAGAGGAAGTTGCCCTGCGACGGGTAGACCGTCAGCCCGGGCAGGGAAGAGAGCTGGCCGGCCATGTCGAGGCGGTCGCGGCGCACCTGCGTCAGGCTCTGCGCGTACTCGGCGCCGTGCTCCTTCAGCATGAAGACGACGTGCTCGGCGAAGGAGTTGAGGTTCCACTTGGGGAGCATCGAGCGGACCCGGCCCGCGAGCGACGGGTTGGCGACGAGGTAGCCGAAGCGGATGCCGTGCAGGCCGAAGTTCTTGCCGAGGCTGCGCAGCACGATGACGTTGGGCCGCAGCATCGCCTCCTGGACGACGGACGGCTCGATCTCGGCGTCCGCGAACTCCAGGAACGACTCGTCGACGACGATCAGGTCGAGGTCGGCCATGGCGTCCATGAACTGCACGACGGCGTGCTTGTGCAGGAAACCGCCGTCGGGGTTGTTCGGGTTGCAGATCACCGCGACGCGGGTGCCGCGGGCCCGGATGAACTCGGCGTACTGCGCGAGGTCGAGGGCGAAGCCGCTGGACTCCTGGAGCGGGAACATGTCGACCCGCTTGCCGGTCTCCATGGGCTGGTCGGTCCAGCGGCCGAAGGTGGGGACGGGGACGGCGAGGGACTCGCGGACCAGCAGGTGGTCGATCCAGGTGATGAGCTCGGTCGAGCCGTTGCCCATGGCCACGCACTGCGGGGGCAGCTGGAGCAGGCTGCACAGCTCGGCCGTGATCGTGTCGGCGCCGGACGGGTAGTACGTGATGATGTCGCGCAGTCGGCCCGCCATGTCCTCGAACATGGCCGGGGTCGGGAAGTACGGGTTGCAGGGGATACAGAAGTCCACGGGGCCGGCTCCCTCGCCGCCCTCGCGTGTCAGAGCCGCCATCGACGGGCTGTGTGCCGCGGTACTGCGGAACAGCGACGTGACGTTGTCGGCCATGGAACCTCCGTATGAGGCGGGCCCGTTGGGGACGGCCGGACCCGACGTTCAAGGGCGGCCCGCGCGGGGGAGCGCGGGCCGCCCATTCATACGGAGGCCACAGGGGCGCTGTTCAACCGTCGGGAAAACGGTCAGAACTTGTGCCCACTCTGTGAAGACCTGTCAGTGGCCTCAGCAGTCGAACGTGTGGATCGTCGTCGTCCGGTACGTCTGCCCCGGCCGCAGCACCGTCGACGGGAACTTCGGCTTGTTCGGCGAGTCCGGGAAGTGCTGCGTCTCCAGGCACAGCGCGTCGCCCTGCCGGTAGGTGCGGCCGGACGGGCCGGTCAGCGTGCCGTCGAGGAAGTTGCCGGAGTAGAACTGCAGGCCCGGCTCGTTCGTGGCGATCTTCATCGACCGGCCGGAGGCCGGGTCGCGCAGGGTCGCGACGTGCTCGGGCCGGGCGGTGATGCCCTTGTCGAGGACCCAGTTGTGGTCGAAGCCCTTGGCGGTCACCAGCTGCGGGTGCGAGGTGCGGATGTCCCGGCCGATCGGCTTGGCCCGGCTGAAGTCGAAGGGCGTGCCCGCGACCTTGGCGAGCTCGCCCGTGGGGATCAGGCCCGCGTCGGTGGGCGTGTAGCGGGAGGCGGCGATGTGGAGCTCGTGGTCCTCGATCGTGCCGCTGCCCTCACCGGCGAGGTTCCAGTAGACGTGGCTGGTGAGGTTGACGACGGTGGCCTTGTCCGTGGTGGCCTCGTAGTCGATGCGCCAGTCGCCGTGCCGGGTGAGCGTGTACGTCACCTTGGTCTTGAGCGTGCCCGGGTAGCCCATCTCCCCGTCGACGCTCGTGTAGTACAGGTGCAGACCGACGTCGGAGCCCTTGGTGAACGGCTCGACGTCCCACACGCGCTTGTCGAAGCCCTGGGTGCCGCCGTGCAGGCTCTGCTCGCCGTCGTTCACGGACAGCTGGTAGTTCTTGCCGTCGAGGGTGAACTTGCCCTTGCCGATGCGGTTGCCGTACCGGCCGATCAGTGCGCCGAAGTACGGGGTCTTCGCGACGTAGTCCTCGATGTTGTCGAAGCCCGCGGAGACGTTGGCGTACCGGCCGCGACGGTCGGGGATCTCCAGGGACTGGACCACACCGCCCCAGGAGAGGACCTTCAGGCGGGTGCCGCCGTTCTCCAGTGACCAGCTGTAGATCTTGGTGCCGTCGGCCAACTTGCCGAAGAGCGTCTTCACCGGCTTCCTGCCTCCCGTGGCGTGCGCCGTGCCGCCGAGCGTGGTGGCGGCTATCCCCGCCGCCGCTGCTCCCGCGATGACCGTGCGTCTGTTCAGTTCCATGTGCGGCTCCGCTTCATTGGGAAACTGCGTGGGAAAGAACCGGGGCCCCGCCTTCCGGCGGGGCCCCGATCTGACTTACGAACCGACCTTGCGCTTGTTCCACACGTCGAACCCGACCGCCGCCAGCAGCACCAGGCCCTTGATGACCTGCTGCCAGTCGGTGCCGATGCCGACGAGGTTCATACCGTTGTTCAGCACGCCCAGGACCAGGCCACCGATGATCGCGCCGAGCACGGTGCCGACACCGCCGCTCATCGACGCACCGCCGATGAACGCGGCCGCGATGGCCTCCAGTTCGAAGTTGAGGCCGGCCTTGGGAGAGGCCGCGTTGAAGCGGGCGGCGAAGACCAGACCCGCCAGGGCCGCGAGCATGCCCATGTTCAGGAAGACCAGGAAGGTGACCTTCTTGTCCTTCACACCCGACAGCTTGGCCGCCGGGAGGTTGCCGCCGATGGCGTAGATGTGGCGGCCGATGATCGCGTTGCGCATCACGTAGCCGAAGCCGACGAGCAGCACGCCCAGGATGAGCAGCACGATCGGGGCGCCCTTGTAGCTGGCCAGCAGCATGGTGAGCGTCAGCACGGCGGCGCCGATCGCGACCAGCTTCAGCAGGAACAGCTTGGTGGGCGGGACGTCCAGGTTGAACTCCTGCTGCCGCTTGCGGTCACGGACCTCCTGGAAGATCACGAAGGCGATCATCGCGAAGCCCAGCAGCAGCGTCAGGTTGTGGTAGTTCGTGTTCGGGCCGACCTCGGGCAGGAACCCGTTGGCGACCTTCTGCAGCCCGTCCGGGAACGGGCCGAGGGTCTGGCCCTCCAGGAAGATCTCGGTCAGACCGCGGAAGATCAGCATGCCCGCCAGGGTCACGATGAACGACGGTATGCCGCCGTACGCGATGAAGAACCCTTGTACGGCACCCGCGACCGCGCCCACGGCCAGGCACAGCACCACGGCGACGGGCCACGGCAGGTCCTGTTTGACCATGAACACGGCGGCCATCGACCCGACGAACGCCGTCAGTGATCCGACCGACAGGTCGATGTGGCCGGCGATGATGACCAGCATCATGCCGATCGCGAGGATCAGGATGTAGCTGTTCTGCAGCACCAGGTTGGAGACGTTGCGCGGCAGCAGCAGGTCACCGTCGGTCCAGACGGCGAACAGGACCACGATCAGGCCCAGCGCGATCAGCATGCCGTACTGCCGCATGTTGCGGCGCATGCCGTCGATCACCAGCTGTAGCAGGCTGTCGCCCGCGGCCCCTCCGCTCTTGCCCGGCGGCGCGGGGGCCGGGCTCTTGGCGGTCACGTCCGTGCTCATCGGGTTACCTCTTTGTCCTTCGTCATCTGACGCATCAGCGATTCCTGGGAGGCCTCGGCCCGCGAGAACTCACCCGTCAGCCGCCCCGCGGCCATCGTGTAGATGCGGTCGCACATGCCGAGCAGCTCGGGCAGCTCGGAGGAGATGAAGACGACCGCCTTCCCCTCGGCGGCCAGCTGGTCGATGACCGTGTAGATCTCGTACTTGGCACCGACGTCGATTCCGCGCGTCGGCTCGTCCAGGATCAGCACGTCCGGACCCGAGAAGATCCACTTGCTGAGGACGACCTTCTGCTGGTTGCCGCCGGACAGCTTGCCCACCGGCTCGAAGACGGTCGGCGCCTTGATGTTCATGGACTTGCGGAAGCCCTCGGCGACCTGCCGCTCCTCGTGCTCGTCGACCACACCGCGCTTGGCGACCTTGCCCAGGGCGCTCAGCGAGATGTTCCGGTTGATGGTGTCGATGAGGTTGAGGCCGTAGTGCTTGCGGTCCTCGGTGACGTACGCGATGCCGTGCTTGACCGCCTCGGGGACGGACTTCGTACGGATCTCCTTGCCGTCCTTGAGGACGGTGCCGCCCGCGTACCGGCCGTAGGTGCGCCCGAAGACGCTCATCGCGAGTTCGGTGCGCCCGGCGCCCATCAGGCCCGCGATGCCGACGATCTCCCCGCGCCGCACGTGGAGCGACACGTCGTCGCACACCTTGCGCTGCTGGTCGATCGGGTGGTGCACGGTCCAGCCCCGGATCTCCAGGGCCGGGGCCGCGCCCTCTTCGGGCTCGTGCGGCGACCGCTCCGGGAAGCGGTTCTCCAGGTCGCGGCCGACCATGCCGCTGATGATCCGGTCCTCGGTGGTCTCCGGCGCCTTCACGTCGAGGGTCTCGATGGTCTGGCCGTCGCGGAGGATCGTCACCGAGTCGGCGACCTTGCGGATCTCGTTGAGCTTGTGGGAAATGATGATCGAGGTGATGCCCTGCTTCTTCAACTCCAGGATGAGGTCCAGGAGTTTGCCGCTGTCCTCGTCGTTCAGCGCGGCGGTCGGCTCATCCAGGATGAGCAGCTTCACCTTCTTCGACAGGGCCTTCGCGATCTCCACCAGCTGCTGCTTGCCCACCCCGATGTCGGCGACGCGGGTGTCGGGGTGGTCGGACAGGCTGACCCGGCGCAGCAGCTCGGTGGCGTGCCGCAGGGTCTCGGTCCAGTTGATGATCCCCCGGGTGGCGTGCTCGTTGCCGAGGAAGATGTTCTCCGCGAGGGAGAGGTAGGGCACCAGCGCCAGTTCCTGGTGGATGATCACGATGCCGCGCTCTTCGCTGGCCCGGATGTCCTTGAACTGGCAGACCTCACCCTCGAAGAGGATGTCGCCCTCGTACGTGCCGTGCGGGTGGACGCCGGAGAGGACCTTCATCAAGGTCGACTTGCCGGCGCCGTTCTCCCCGCAGATGGCGTGGACCTCGCCCTGCCGGACGGTCAGCGTGACGTCCGACAGCGCCTTGACGCCGGGAAAGGTCTTGACGATCGAGCGCATTTCCAGGACGGGTCCCGCCATGGTCGTGCCTTCCAATCAGTGGTGAATCGTCGGTCGGTGGCGGGGACTACTTGACGTCGCTCTCCTTGAGGTAGCCGGAGTCGATGAGCTCCTTCTGGTAGTTCGCCTTGTCGACGGCGACCGGCTCCAGCAGGTAGGCCGGGACGACCTTCGCGCCGTTGTCGTAGGTCTTGGTGTCGTTGACCTCGGGATTCTTCTTGTTGAGCAGCGCGTCGACCATGTTCGAGGACACCTTGGCGAGCTTTCGGAGGTCCTTGTAGACAGTCATCGACTGCTGGTCGGCGATGATCGACTTCACCGAGGCGACCTCGGCGTCCTGGCCCGTCACGACCGGCAGCGGCTTGGCCTTGGAGCCGTAGTCGTCCGACTTCAGCGCCGACAGGATGCCGATGGAGATGCCGTCGTACGGGGAGAGGACCGCGTCGACGCGCTCGCTCTTGTAGGCCGAGGTCAGGATGTCGTCCATGCGCTTCTGGGCGGTGCCGCCGTCCCAGCGCAGGGTGGTGACCTGGTTGAGCTTGGTCTGGCCGGACCGGACGACGAGCTGCTTCTTGTCGATGTACGGCTGCAGGACCTTCATCGCGCCGCCGAAGAAGTAGCGCGTGTTGTTGTCGTCGTTCGAGCCGGCGAAGAGCTCGATGTTGAACGGGCCCTTCTTGCTGCCGTCCTTCAGGCCGAGCTTCTCGACGATGTAGGTGCCCTGGAGCTCGCCGACCTTCTCGTTGTCGAACGACGCGTAGTAGTCGACGTTCTTCGTGCCGAGCATCAGGCGGTCGTAGGAGATGACCGGGATGTTCGCGTCCTTGGCCTGCTGGAGCACGTTGTTCATCGACTTGTTGTCGATGGCGGCGATGATCAGCGCCTTGACGCCCTGCGTGATCAGGTTCTCGACCTGTGAGACCTGCTGGTCCGGGTCGTCCTCGCCGTAGACCAGCTTGGTCTTGTAGCCCTTGGACTCCAGTTCCGTGACGACGTTCTTGCCGTCGGCGATCCAGCGCTCGGAGGACTTGGTCGGCATCGCGATGCCGATGGTGGCGCCCTTGGCGCTGTCCCCGCTCTCCTCGCTGCCACCCTCGCTGTTCTGCCCGCAGGCGGACAGGGTGAGGGCGAGGGACGCGGCGCCGGCTATGGCGGCGAGAGCGGCTCTGCGGTTACGCATGATGATCATCCTTGATCTTTGGCAGGGCTCGGTCTGAGGCGGGAAGTCGCTCCGGGTGGTCGTGCCGGAAAGACCGAGAAGAGATGTGTCGGATTGTGGTCGGCTGTGTCTTCTTCTGTGAAGCCGAGTTTCCGGAACGTTATGCCGAAATTTCGAACCGTTGCAGATCGCCGGGCATCCGGGACCCGAGCGGCGCCATGTCGCCGTCCGCGCCGTGGCGGGCCAGCAGGTCCAGTGCGAGTCGGCCGCGACGCACCCGCTCCTTGGCGGTGGCCAGCGTCAACTCCCGCATGTGGTGCCCGTACGGGTAGATCCCGGGGGCCTTGGACAGGCCGAACTTCAGGTACAACGGGGCCCCGCGTCTGATGAGTTCGGCCACCTCGTACATCCGGACGTAGCCGCCGAGGTCGTCGGGGGCCTCGATGTACATGTCCATCGGAGCGCCCGACACCCGCCGTATCTCGGTGAGGTGATCGAGCGTCAGGTCGCTCGGCACGTTGACCGAGTCGGCGCCCAGGCGCTCGTAGACCGCGTACGCGGCCGGGTTGACGGGGCCGATGAGCGCGGAGACCTTGAGCGTCGTGTCGGCCGGGATGATCCCGGCGGCCCGGGCCCGGTGCAGCGTCCACAGCACGCCCTCGTCGGCGACGAGCAGGCACTTGACACCCAACTCCGTGGCTCTGACGGCGTCTTCGACGCAGCCGGCGACGGCGTCGTGGCCGCGGGCGCGCAGCCCGCCCCCGCGCGAGTCGGTGCGCGTGGACCCGCCGATGTCCCAGGTGCCGCGTGGGCCGGTGAACAGGCAGAGCTCGATGTCGCGCTCGGCCGTCGACTCGACCATCTCGGTGATCTCGGCGTCGGTCAGCATCCACACGCCGCTGCCCTGACTGATCCGGTGGATCGGCACGTCCAGCCGAGAGGCCTCCTTCAGCACCACCGCCAGTGCCTCGGGACCCTCGCAGGAGGGGATCTCGGTGCGCCAGCGGCCGCCGCCCGGGAAGGAGTGCGGCGAGGCGTCGGCGGGGTCGGGGGCGGGCGCACTCAGGCCCAGGGCGGTGAGCGCCTGCTCACCGGGCCTGCGGGCTGCGGTGACGGAAGCGTCGGTCACAGGAATGTCCTTCGGTTCGATATTTCGGACGAGGTTCGCGGCTGTGGGTACGGCGAGGCTCGGGGTGCGGCAAGGCTGGGTGTACGCCGGTACGGGAGCCGTCAGGTTGCCCCCGTACCGGCGTACGTCTAGGGGCGGAGCAGGACCTTGCCCACCTTGGGGTCACCGGCCCCGACCAGCTCGATGGCCTGCGAGAACTCGGTGAGCGGCAGCTCGTGCGTCACCAGCGGCAGCGGGTCGAGCAGACCGGCGGCGAACACCCGCACCGTGTGCGCCCAGGCGTCCGGCGGGGCACCGAACACGGTGTGCACCTCCAGCTGCCGTACGACGAGGTCGGTCGGGTCGAGACCGTCGGCGTCCGGTGCCGGGATGCCGGTCAGGACCAGCCGGCCGCCCCGCCTGAGCAGGCCGGCCGAGATCCGTGCCGCGTCCGCGGACCCGGCCGTCTCGATCACCACGTCGAAGTCGTCCGGGAGTGGCTGGTCCTTCGTCCGGAAGTCCGTCGCGCCGTAACTCCGCGACAGCGCCTCGCGGTCCCGGCGGGTGCCGACGACCAGCAGTTCGGACGGCGAGTTCGCCTTAAGGAACTGCACGGCGAACATGCCGAGGGTGCCGGTGCCGACCACGGCGACGCGCTCGCCGGGCTGCGCGTTGCCCTTCAGTGCGGCGGCCGCGATGCACGCGGCGGGCTCCAGGAGGGCCGCGGCCGTCAGGTCGCAGTCGTCCGGGAGGGCGTGCAGGAGCCGGGCCGGGAGGGTCAGCGTGGCCGCCATCGCGCCCGGCTGGGTGAACCCGGTCTCCTCGTACCCGGCCGTGCACAGGGTCGTGTCGCCGGCGTGGCAGCGGTCGCAGACCTGACAGTTTCGAAAGCCCTCACCGACGACCTTGCGGCCGACGAGGGACTCCGGGACACCGGCGCCCACGGCCTCCACCGTCCCGGACCACTCGTGGCCCGGCGTGAGCGGGTAGCGCACATAGCCCTCGGGGCGGTTGCCCTGATAGACCTCGCGGTCACTGCCGCAGATCCCCGAGGCGTGGACCCGCACCAGGGCCTCACCCGGCTCGGGCCGCCGGGGCTCGTGCGGGACGAGACGGTGCTCGCCCGGGGCGTCGATGACGACAGCGGTGCTCACTGCGCACCCTTCGGCTTGCGCTGTTCCCAGCCTTCCGCCCAGAGGTCGAAGCGTGCCTGCTGCTGGGGGAACTCGGCGGCGGCGTCGACGTCCAGCTCCACACCGAGGCCGGGGGCGTCGGAGAGGTGGAAGCAGCCGTCCTCCGGGTTCACCTGCGGGGCGCCCTTGACGACCTTCTTGATCTCCGCGTCCGCGAAGTCGTTGAAGTGCTCCAGGATCTTGAAGTTCGGGGAGGTGAAGCCGACCTGGAGCGACGCGGCGGTCAGGACCGAGCCGCCCACGTTGTGCGGAGCCACCAGCATGTAGTGGGTCTCGGCGGTCGCCGCGAGCTTCCTGGTCTCCCAGATTCCGCCGATGTGGCCGACGTCCGGCTGGATGATGTCGACGGCCTGGCTCTCGAACAGCTCCCGGAACTCGATCCGGTCGTGGATGCGCTCACCGGTGGCGACCGGCATGTCGACCTTTGCGGCGACCTTCTCCAGCGCCTTCAGGTTCTCCGGCGGGACCGGCTCCTCCAGCCACGCCGGCTTGAACGGCGCCAGCTCCTTGGCCAGGCGCACGGCCGTGGCGGGGGAGAAGCGGCCGTGCATCTCCAGCATCAGCTCGGCCTCGGGGCCGATGGCGTCGCGGACGGCCTCGATCAGGGAGACGGCGTACAGGGTCTGCTGGTGGTCCAGCTCGAAGTGGCCGGTGCCGAAGGGGTCGATCTTGAGCGCCCGGTAGCCGCGCTCCATCACGCCCTGGGCGGCCTTGTGGTAGGCCTCCGGGGTCCGCTCGGTGGTGTACCAGCCGTTGGCGTACGCCTTGACCTTGTCGGTGACCTTGCCGCCCAGCAGCTGCCAGACGGGGACCCCCAGGGCCTTGCCCTTGATGTCCCAGCACGCCATCTCGATCACGGCGATGCCGGACATGACGATCTCGCCCGCACGGCCGTAGTCGCCGTACTTCATGCGCTTGACGAGATCCTCGACAGCGAAGGGGTCGGAGCCGAGAATGTGGTTGGCCTCGGCCTCCCTCAGGTAACCGAGAAGGGCGTCGGTGTGTCCCAGCATCCGGGTCTCGCCGACTCCGGTGATTCCCTCGTCGGTGTGCACCTGGACGTACGTCAGGTTGCGCCACGGCGTCCCGACCACGTGTGTGCTGATTCCGGTGATGCGCACGGCGGTTGTCCCTCGCAGCTTCGTCGGTTCAGTTCCGTCAGTTTGTTCCGTCAGCATCCCGCTCGTGGTCCGGCGACTCGGTCTGTTCGAGATTTCGGCACACGTTCGAAATGCTGGCGTGACAGTAAGGATCGGGCGGCTGGAGTGTCAATGGGTCGCGCGCATAACGGTTTCGACAGTTTCGAAACCATGGGTGAGCCGTGTCCCTACAGAACCTTCACAGCTGGATCTAGGAACGTGACCAGCGCGGAACTTAATCTTCCCGCGTCATGGACTACTGCGACCCGTGCCGACGGCACCTCAACGGCGCCCTTGCCTGCCCGGGGTGCGGCACCTCGGCCGAAACGCTGCGGCGGCGCGAGCCGGGGTACGGCGGCTACGACGTCACCGCGTCCGAGAGCGTCGGCGACACGCCGGAGGGGTCGACGGGGTCGGACACCGCGTACGACGACGGCGACGACGACGATGAGCACCTGGGACGGGCCGCGCGCCGCCGGAGCCGCGGGCACGGCCCGGCCGTCGACGGCCCGGGCGGGTCGAGCCGGCGGGACCGCAAGGCCGCCGCACACCGCCGGCGCCGACGCCGGACCCTGTTCGTGGCGGCCGGGTTCGTGCTGGCCGCGGGCGGCCTGAGCCTCGCGGAGCTCGGCATGGACGCCCCCAGCTCGACGCCGAAACCGGCCGCGGCCGGGGGCGAGTCGCCGGACGGGGACGCCTCGGCGGAGGCGGGGGAGCCGGGCAGCGGCTCGGGCGGAAAGGGGCCCGGGGCTGAAGGTCCGTCAGGCTCCGCCTCACCGGAGGCATCTGACACGCCGTCGGCTTCCGTATCCCCGGAGGGCGAGAAGTCGGAGTCCCCGAAGGGTGACGAACCGGTGAAGGACCCCGAGTCGGCCACGGCGGGAGGCGCCCCCAGCCGCCCGGCATCCGCTCCCACGGCCGCCCCGCCGGCCCCGGCCCCGACGCCGACATCGGACCCGACCACCCCGGAACCGGAACCGGAACCGTCTCAGACGTGCGACCGGTTTCTGTGGTGGTGCACGTAAGGCCTGTCGGTCATCCTCGGCAGCGCGCGGGGAACGGAATCGCCCCTTCCTGCCCCTGCACATCGGGCCGCAGACGCCGCGCCGGCGAGGGCCCAGGGCCGCCTTGGACCCTCATCGGGGAGGACGGCATCGGCCACGTGCCGCAGGACCCCGAACAGGCGGCCCGGCGGTACGCGCACGTGTGCAGTGCCCTGTACTCGGTCCTGGGGCACAGGATCCGCTGACGGCGGCGGCCCGGCCTCAGCCCAGCATCCGCCGCAGCGTGTCCCGCAACGCCACCCGCTCCCCCTCGGAGAGCCCGGCCAGGGGCTCCCGGGCGAACCTCAGCGACTCCCGCAGGCTCCGGGCCACCCGCCGCCCCTCCGCGGTCGCCGCCGCCACCTTCACCCGGCGGTCGGCGGGATCCGGCTGCCGCTCGACCAGCCCCCGCGCCTCGAGCCGGTCCACGATCCCCGTCACGTTGGACGGCTCGCACTTCAGCTGCCGGGCCAGCCTCCGCATCGGCAGCGGTTCGAGACACAGCAGGCTGAGCAGCCTCGCCTGCGCGCCGGTCAGGGCATGCTCCGCCGCCGCCGACTCGTAGTCCTCGTGGAACCGCACGACGACCTCCCCGATCAGCTCGACGACCTCGACGGTCAGCGGATCCGGGCGGTTGGTGATGACTTGGGGCGTCGACGTGGTGGAGGCCATGCCATCGAGGGTACCCGGTTATTTGACAACCTGAAATTTTCAGGAGCATGGTTGTTTCAGGTACTGAAACATTCGCATCCAGTCAGTGAGGTAAGGCGCATCATGACCGACACCCCCACCCTCCCCGCCGTCAGCAGCCGTGAGTGGCACCTGGCGAGCCGCCCCGTCGGCTGGCCGAAGCCCGAGGACTTCGCCTTCGTCGAGGCGGAGGTTCCGCAGCCGGGTGAGGGGGAGGTCCTCGTCCGGAACAAGTACCTCTCCGTGGACCCGTACATGCGCGGCCGTATGAGCGACGCGAAGTCCTACGTCGCCCCGTTCGAGCTCGGCAAGGTCATGCAGGGCGGTGCCGTCGGCGAGGTCGTGGCCTCGAACGCCGAGGGGCTGTCCGTCGGGGACCACGTGCTGCACTTCTTCGGGTGGCGCGAGTACGCGGTCGTCGGCGCCAAGAACGCCGTGAAGGTGGACCCGGACGCCGCGCCGCTGTCGACCTACCTGGGTGTGCTGGGCATGACCGGCCTCACCGCTTACGCGGGACTGCTGCGCACCGCCGCCTTCAAGGAGGGCGACACCGTCTTCGTGTCCGGTGCCGCCGGGGCCGTGGGCGGCCAGGTCGGGCAGATCGCCAAGCTCAAGGGCGCCTCGCGGGTCATCGGCTCCGCCGGGTCGGACGAGAAGGTGAAGCTCCTCGTGGAGGAGTACGGCTTCGACGCCGCCTTCAACTACAAGGACGGGTCCGTCGCCGAGCAGTTGCGCGCCGCCGCTCCCGACGGGATCGACGTCTACTTCGACAACGTCGGCGGTGACCACCTGGAGGCGGCCATCGGTTCCCTCAACCAGGGCGGCCGGATCGCCGTCTGCGGGATGATCTCCGTCTACAACAACACCGAGCCCGCCCCGGGCCCGAAGAACCTCGCCCGCCTGATCGCGACCCGTGGCCGCATCGAGGGCTTCCTGGTCGGGGACCACTACGACCTGCAGCCGCAGTTCGTGCGGGAGGTCGCCCCCTGGGTCGCCTCCGGTGAGCTGAAGTACCGGGAGACCGTCGTCGAGGGCATCGAGAACAACCTGGAGGCGTTTCTGGGCGTGCTGCGCGGCGACAACACCGGGAAGATGATCGTCAAGCTCTGACGCCTTCTTTCGGATTCCGACATGCGGTAACTTGTTTCCGAATCCGTCCCGGCCCGGGCGCGAGTCGCGGCGGACGACCGAAGGAACACAACCGCATGCCGATCCAGCAGTCCGACGTCCTGTACACCGCCGTCGCCACCGCCGAGAACGGGCGCGACGGCCGGGTCGCCACCGACGACGGCAAGCTCGACCTCGTCGTCAACCCGCCGAAGGAGATGGGCGGAAGCGGCGCCGGCACCAACCCGGAGCAGCTGTTCGCCGCCGGGTACAGCGCCTGCTTCCAGGGGGCTCTCGGTGTCGTCGCCCGCCAGGAGGGGGCCGACCTCACCGGTTCGACCGTGACCGCGAAGGTCGGCCTCGGCAAGAACGGGGACGGCTTCGGGATCATCGTCGAGATCTCGGCCGACATCCCCGAGGTGGACCGGGGGCTCGCCCGATCGCTGATCGAGAAGGCGCACGGGGTCTGCCCGTACTCGAAGGCGACCCGCGGCAACATCACCGTGACGCTGGTCTGACGACAGTCGTTGCGTACGCGAAGGCCGCACCCTTGGACGTGGGGTGCGGCCTTTGGGCGTGGGGTGCGGCCGTAGGGGCCCTTGCGCTATGAGCGCCCGGGTCGCGCGGTCTGGCACCGCACCTCGCCGCGTTGCCCGGCACCAGACCACGCGACCTGATCGGACGCTCATAGCGTAAGGACCCCTTAGCCTTGATCCACCGAGGTGGTTCGAGAGTGATCTTCTGATCGATTTCTGTGTCCGCTTTGGGCTGGTGGCTGGGTGTGGGCAGGCGGCATCTGCTGGTCTGCCCAGCTTTTCCACGGGTTCGGTTCCGGTTGGGCCCTGGTGGGCGGGGTGGGCAGGGGCTGTTCGGGTCAGTCGGGTGGGCTGTGGACGGTGGTGAAGAGGTGTGTCCAGGCGTGCTGCCAGGGCCAGTTGTGGGGCAGGTGCAGAGTGACGCGTCGCGCTGAGCGGGCGATGCGGGCCGGGACTTGGACCAGGTGGGTCCTCATGGTGGCCGTGGTGGCCTTGGCGTGGAACGCAGAGGCCAGGGAACCAGCGGCCCGCAGCAGGTTGTAGGTCATCGCCCACCGGGTGGGCCAGGCCGCGTTGGCGCGGAAGTGCCCGGACGGCAGATGGGCCAGGGCCGAGGCCTTGCTGTCCGCGATGACCTGCTCGACCACGGCGTGGTGGCGGTGTTACCGCTCGGCCCGCAGCGTTGCGGCGGGCTGGTCGGTGAAGAAGGGGTGGTAGCGCCAGACGGGAAACAGCTCGTCCTGCTCGCCCACGACGGCGGGTTTGGCCAGGTCACGGACCCGGCGCACGATCAGCCGGGCGGTGACCCGATCTGCCTTCTTGCGGCCGGTGAACGCGGTGTACTGCCGGCGGTGCATACGCGGAGCCCTGCGGTCAATTATAGGAAACGGAGCAGACGTCGTGAGTGATGCAACCGGGTCGGTGCGCACATACCGCCTCTTTCACGGCAAGCGGCTCGCGATGGGACTCAGGGGCGAACCGGGGGTGCTCGTAAGCACCTCAACCCCGCCGCCGCTGCCAGGGGCTGCACCGGTCACGCATCCGTTCGCCACCGCGACGTTCCACGTGGCCGAATGCGAGGGCGAGCTCGGAGCGCTCCTGCGCGAGGCATCCGATCTCCATGCATTCCTCGACGCGGCCGAGCGTTCCGGCTACGCGGTCGAGGCGGTCGAGGACCGCACGGCAGCATTGCCACCTGCCGCAGGCAGCAGCGACGCGGCATCCGAGGGCGTCGACCGGCTCATAGTGGTGGGCAGAGCGCACTTTGCTCAGCTCAGGACCGACCCGGTGCTGAACGTCATCGAGCTGCCCGACGGGCTCGGCGTCTGCCTCGTGCACGCCGTACGCGGCGGAGGCAAGATCTACGTTGCACCCGACGAATCGGCGCTGTTCGCGGGGTCAGCGGTCGACTTCGAGACGGGCCTCGACGCGTTCCGCGACGGCGCCCGCACGCCGCTCGAGAAGTTCGACAACAACGGCAGCGGCACACAAGGGTGACGCCGCCGCCCTTGCCCGCGCTCCGCCCCCTTGACGCTGAACACGGATTGTGCTTGTCGGAGCCGAGGTGGTCGGTTGATCCCGACCACCGATCGGACAGCGGCAGCCACTTCGTCAGCCGCTGAAGGATGCCCCCTCATCTGTCAGCCGAAGGTTCTCGGCCTGCAGCCCGCACCACCAACTCGTGGATCAACTGACCGTCAACCGTCTTCGGCTGCTTCGGCTCAGGCGTCTCGGCGGTCTCGGCCTCCGTCACGTGCTACTGGACACCGATGGATCTTCCTGGATCAGGAAGGGCACCGAACACTCACGGCCACCCCGGAGGAGACTGTGGGGGAGGAGGAGAGCCGGGGGGGGGGGCGGCCCGTCCGCGTAGGCGGCGGGGCCTGCCGCCACAGGCGCGCTCAGCCCGTGAGGAAGGCGCCCTCGGAGCAGGGGCGGCAGACGAAGACGTAGCCCAACTGGCCGCCGAGGTTCATCGCGGTCTGCCGGTCGATCCCCTCCTCCAAGTGTGCCGCGAATTCCGTCGTGCCGGAGCAGGAGGGGCACCCGGGCAACCGGTCGTCGTCCAGGTAGGAGGGGCTGCCGCCGAGCGAACCGAGCACCTCGCGTTGCTTCCCGAACCGCTCGTCTGGCTCCCGCTTCCACCCTGAACGGGCGAGGTCGTATGTGTCGCGCGGGAGATCGTCGCCGTCATCCTCCTCGGGTTCGAGCGTCACGACCCGGGTCGTGATCGCCGACACTGCGGGCAGCAGCGTCACGCCCTTCTCGGGTACGGCCACCGGTACCAGTCCCGCGGGCGGGAAAAGAAGGACCCGATTCGCCCCGGAGGTCGCGTCCCACAGCTCGCAGGCGCCCGGATCGTTCTGGCACACGAACACCGACAGGACGCCGTACTCGACCGGCAGATGCGCGAAGAACTGCATCGGCCCTCCGCAGTAGTCGCCGCAAACCGGCCAGGTGAACCCCTCGGGGGCCAGCGGCACACCCCCGGTACGTGGCACGTCTGCATCGGGCGCGGCCGTGCCGTCGTAGATCATCAAAGTTGCCTGCATGAAGGAAGGCTACGGGCAGTCGGCAGCTCAGGATCCAGCATGCACAGTGCGCCGTCGCGGATCATCCCGATGTACCCCGAGGAGGGAGCACTCCACGAGATCGGCGACGCCGGCGGCGGTAAACGGGTCAAGGACCGCGCGATGCTGATCCTCAGTCAGTTTTCCGCGCTTATGCACGGCCCGTGCGGCGATGGCGCAGGCGGACCGCGAGCGCGCCCGCCGGCAGGGCCGTGGCGGACCTGATGTGGCGGGCGGTCGTGGGGTCCACGGGGCGTACCTCCTGTGTCGTGCGGACAGCGGTCAGGCTACGGTCCGGGTCGGACAGGGCTCCGACGGCTGGGGCAGCCCGCGTGACACGGACGTCACAGTGCCGATGGACTGCACGCCCCCGAACCGGGCTCGTCCTCCTCGATCAGGAATCCGGGTGGTGGCGGCGGAGGCAACCGCGGTGCCTGCTCCAGAAGGCGGCGGAGGTGCGGTGGCACCGGAGCTTTGACGATCGGGCTTCCCGGACCACGCTCCGGGAAACAGGCCGTCATACCGCTGCTGACGTGTACCAACCCTGTCTCCGGTGAGCCCCCCATGGGGGGCGCGTGTTCATACTCAGTCTCTTGTCCACAGTTAACGCAACGCATGTCTCACCCCTGCTCCTGGGCCGGGCACCGCAAAATCGTGGCTCCTTGGTCCGCCAGCGGCGGCTTGATGTTCCTGGGGCTCGCGCAGCCCCACTACTTGGTCGCCGACGTTCCCCGGGCGGTTCCAAGGGCGGCGTCGCCGCCACCGTTGGACTGCACGCTGACGCCCCCGGTGGCGGTGTCCTCTCAGGGTTCAGCCCTCGTCGACGTACTCCCAGAAGGCCGGCGAGTTCGGTCATCGAACACAGCGGAGACCGCCGCCGGCGTATGGGAAAGCTGCATCTCGGAAGTGCCTTGCTGATCGTGCGTGCTGGAAGCCTGAAGAACTCCCATCATCCCAGGTCACGAGGCACTTCCTCGTTTCAAGAAGAGTTATCCGCAGACGCCGGATCGGTGGATCAAGGCTTAGCCCGTGCCCGGGCTCAGAGGGCGAGCGCCGCCGTGTGGACCGAGAGCGCCAGGCGGTTGTTCTCCGGGGCCGCCCCACCCGGGAAGGCGAACCGGCGGCGCGTGTAGCCGTAGGCGAGGCCGCTCCACGGGTCCGCGAAGGCCTGGGAGCCGCCCGCGCCGCTGTGCCCGATCGTCCCGGCGCCGAGGAACGGGTGCCACGTGTCAGCCGTCATCTGGAAGCCGAGCCCGAACGACTTGTGGGCCCGGGCGACCAGGTCGTAGCCCGCCGAGTGGAACTGGCCGAACTCCGCCACCGTGTCCGGCTTCAGCAGCGCCGGCAGCTCGCCCACCTCGCTGATCGCCGCCGCGTACATCCCCGCCAGACCCCGCGCGGACGCCACCCCGCCCACCGACGCCGGGCCCTTGGCGCGGATCAGCGGCATGTTCGGAAGGGAGACGAGGTCGGTCGGCTCCGCCGCGTTGCCGTTGAAGGCGATCGAGGCCAGCGAGTGCGGGCCCGTGGGCGTGGCGTCGAGGACGGCCCGCTGCTCGGGGGTCGGGTCCAGCGGCTGGGTGCCGCGGAAGCGCGGTTCCTCGGACGCGGGCAGACCCAGGTGGAAGTCCAGCCCGTACGGGGTCCTGATCCGCTCCTGGTAGATCTCCTGAAGCGTGCGGCCCGTTGCGCGGCGTACGACCTCACCGGCCAGGGCGCCGGCGACCAGCGCGTGATAGCCGAAGGCCGTGCCGGGGCGCCAGAACGGCCGCTGGTCGGCGAGGCGCTCGGCGAGCTGGCGGTCGTCGGCCAGCTCCGCGAGCGTGAAGCCGGAGTCCGTGCCGACCACGCCCGCCCGGTGCGCCAGCAGATCCCGCAAGGTCAGGGCGCCCTTGCCCTCGGCCGCGAACTCCGGCCAGTAGTACGTCACCTTGCGGTCCAGTTCGAGTGTGCCGTCCTGGACGAGCAGAGCCACGACCAGGCAGGCGGCGCCCTTGGTGGACGAGAACACACCGTAGAGGGCGTCGGCGCCGGTCCCCGCCCACAGGTCGACGACCTTCCGGCCGTGGACGTAGGCGCACAGCTGCCCCTCGTAGTCGGCTCGCTCCCCGGCGACGAACGCGGCGAACTCCTCGCGCACCGCCTCGAAGCCGTCCGCCACGGTGCCGTGGATCTCTTGCGTCATCCGCTCTCCTCAACTGAAGCGCTGTGTGCCACTGTGAACAATGCCCTTGCCACCTGCGGGAATTCCCCCTTGGGATGGTCCCGGAAAAGCGGTTCGGTGCCGAACAGAACGGTCTGGCCTCCGCTGACGACCGAGGCCTGACCGGCGGCGGCCGCGGGACCGCCGGTGCCGCCGGGCAGCGGCCGCCAGTGCCCGGAGACCAGCGGGTTCCCGGTCGCGTACGACTGCTCCACGCGGACGCCCGGGCCCCGGTCGGTGAACCAGAGCGGGGCGTAGACGAAGCCGTGGCCCGGGGCATCGCGCGTGATGCCGCCCGAGTTCCTCACCCGCACCACGCCGTTCGCGTCCGCGTTGCCCTCCACCGGCTTGACGGCCAGCCGGCCCGCCGCCGCGTTCAGGGCCGCTCCCGTCGCGCCCCGGCCGACCAGTCCGTGCCCGTCCAGGAAGGTGTCCAGGGCCCGCCGGGCGGAGGCGCTCAACGCCGCGTGGTCCAGGCCGGCGGACACGAACAGCACATCCGTGCCCGACCAGTCGAAGCCGGCGTTCAGGACGGCCGTCGAGACCGGCGTGACGGCGAAGCCCATCTCCCGCAGGGCGAACAGCTCGCCCGGCGTGACGGCGGCGGCGACGCGGAGGCGGCTCAGCGGTGCCGTGCCGGTCTGCCGCGTGGCCGTGAAGGCGACGTCGTGGTCGCGGGCGGCCGTGCGCGCCGCACGGCGGGCCGCCCCGGGGACGATCGCGCTGCCGTCCGCCGCCCGCCGGACCGGCACGCCCTGCCGCAGCAGGGAGTTGAGGGCGGCGACCTCGCGCGGATCGGTCAGCCGCAGCCGGAGGCCGCCGTGCGCGGGCACGTGGGCGACCGGTGCGGCCTCGCTGATCGCACGCAGGGGCGCGCCCCGCAGGCTGCCCGACGGCACCCGCTCGACCGTGGCGCCCCACAGACTGCCCAGGCTCCAGCCGGAGATGTCGTACATCACCGAGACGTTGCCGCTGATGTCCCGGCCGTCGGCGAGCAGCACGTTCGCCATGCCGCGTTTGGGCTGGTGCATGTCGACGACGTACGAGCCCCGGGGGTATGTCCGTCCGGCGAGCCGGAAGGGGCGGGTGGCGCGGGTGACACGGACGTCGTTGGCCAGCAGGTGATCGACCAGGCGGGCGGCAGCGGGCCCAGGACGCCGGGTGCGGGCGTCGCCGGGCGGGATGACGTAGGCGCGCGGGAACACGGTCGTGTAGACGTCCTCCGGGCCGATGCCGGGGACGCCGGGGACCGTCTCCGGGGACACCGGCACCTGTGCGGCGCCTGTCGCACCGCGGCGGAAGACCTCGATCTGGTCGGTGATCAGGGTGCCGCGGTGCTCGCGGACATGGTCCAGGGTCGCGCGGATCGCCGCGCCCGCCACCGCCGTGTTGACCGCCGAACGGCGGCGCAGCTCCGGGACGGGCAGCTCGTCGTACTCCTCGTTGTTCACCGCCAGGGGGATCTCCACCGTGTGGGCGGCCACCGTGCCGTGAAAGGCCGCGTACTGCGGGGTGAAGATCGGCGGCCAGTCGTCCCAGCCCTCCTCCTGGTCGCGGAACGGGATCTGGGCCGCCGCCACGCCGTCCTTCGCCGGCGTGTAGCCGAGAGCGTTGACCGCGGACTCCATGCCGAGGGCGTTGGCGTAGGTGTTCTTCAGGAAGAGGTCGTACTCGTAGTTCTCGCCGTGCGGGGGAGTGGTGGGCTCGATGAGGGTGCCGTTGACGTAGCCGTGCAGGTCGAGCAGGACGGCGGGCTGCTTGTCGAGCTCGATCTGCCGCATCGCCCGCGTCTCGGGCTGGGAGGCGGTGACGAAGTCCCGGTTCAGGTCGAAGCCGTTCGCGTTGGCACGGGTCCCGGCGATCCGGCCGTCCGGGTTGGCCGTGACGTTGAAGTACAGACGGCTGTGCGCGAGCAGGTCCCTGGTCCTGGCGTCCTTCGCCGTCGCGAGCTGCTCGATGACCTTCAGGGAGGCGTCCGTGCCCTCCCACTCGTTGCCGTGGATGTTGCTGTTGACGAAGACCGGGGTCTTGTAGTCGCGCTTGATGTCACGGGACACGGCCGCCGCGGCCGGCGCGTTCCCGATCAGCTCGCGCATCCGCTCCTGGGCGCGGGCCTGCCGGGTGGTCTCCGGGGCGGTGACGGTGACGAGGTAGAGGCGGTGGCCGCCGGCCGAGCGGCCCGTCACCTCCACGCTCACCCGGTCGCCGAGCCGCTGCAGGGCGTTCAGCTTCGGCGCGATCGCGTGGTACGGCGTGAGGCCCAGCTTCACGGACTTGTCGCCGGGGTTCTCCGGGCCGGGGGAGAGCATCTGGCGGCGGGGGTAGGCGCGGGTGGTGGTGCGGGCGGCGACGTCCGCGGTCAAGGCGCGTCGCGTCGCGCTCGCGGGAGCCTGTGCCGCGCGGTCGTCCACGGCGGAGCCCTCACGGGTGACGGGCTTCGGGTCCGCACCGGCGGCGCCGGGGGCGAGCAGGAGTGAACCCGCCGTGGCCAGAGCCAGGGTGACGATCAGTGCGGGTCTCGCAGGAACGCTTCTCGTGGTGCGCACGCGTGCCTCCTCCGGGGCTTCCTGAGATCGGTACGGCGAGGTGTACCGGTTCGACTCAACGGCAACAAGGGCGCCTTCGTCTCACCGGCGCCCCGTACGGCCCTGTCGGGAAGCGGTCCGGCCGGCCCCGATAGGGTTTCCCCATGCGCGAACTAGGGGCGGGTTTCCGATACCTCCTGAAGGGCCAGCGGTGGGTGGCCCGCCACGGCAAGCAGTACGGCTTCGGCCTGCTCCCGGGCCTGATCACCCTCGTCCTGTACGCGGCGGCGCTCGTCGCGCTGGCGCTGTGGGGCGAGGACGCCGTGACCTGGGCGACGCCCTTCGCCGACGACTGGTCCAGCCCCTGGCTCGGCCTCTTCCGCGGCTTCCTGACCGCCGTGCTGTTCGCCCTCGCCCTGCTCCTCTCCGTCGTGACCTTCACCGCGGTGACCCTGCTGATCGGGCAGCCCTTCTACGAGAACCTCTCCGAGAAGGTCGACCGGGACGTGTCCCCGGACGGGCACGCCCCCGAGTCGGGGCTGCCGCTCTGGCAGGAACTGTGGATCTCCGCCCGCGACAGCCTCCGCATCGTGGTGCGGGCAGCCCTGTGGGGTGCGCTGCTGTTCGCCTGCGGTTTCATCCCGGTGGTCGGGCAGACGGCCGTCCCGGTGATCGGGTTCTTCGTCACCGGGTTCTTCCTCACCGAGGAACTGACCGCCGTCGCCCTCCAGCGCCGCAGCGTCGAACTGCGCACCCGCCTCACCCTGCTGCGCTCCCGCAAGACCCTCGTGTGGGGCTTCGGCACGCCGCTCGCCGTGGCCTTCCTGGTGCCGTTCGTCGCGGTGTTCCTGATGCCGGGCGCGGTCGCGGGCGCCACCCTCATGGCGCGTGACCTGCTGGGCGAGGAGATCCGCGAGGGCGTTGCGGAGGGCGACGGGGACGTCACGACCCTTCCGCAGCCACCGTCAGGATCGTCCTCACCTGCGTGATGATGTCCAGCCGGTTCCGCACGAACTCCGGGTCGGTGACCTCGGTGGTGTTCCCGGCCCCGAACTGCAGCACCGGCGTGTGCACATGCCCGCCCGGCAGCGTGTCCCGCAGCCCCAGCCGGTCCCGGAGCAGCGTCGCCCGGTAGGCGATCTCGTTGGAGAGGTAGTCCCCGCCGCCGCCCGCCCGAGCGGTCGAGCCGGGGGTGGGCCCGTCGGGGCGTACGACGGGCTCGGTGCCGCCCGCCGGTATCTCGGTGACGCCGGTGTTGTCGTACACGGGGAAGCGGCCGGTGTCCGCGGCGACGATCGCCCGGTAGGGCAGCGTGGTCGTCGTCCACTGCGGCTGCGAGGCCGGATCGGTCACCGGCACGGTCTCGGTGCGGCCGATGTTGTCGTTGTCCCCGAAGCCGCCCCGCCAGGCCCCGTTGGTCCGCTCGATGTCGAACCGCCCGGCCCGGCCCTGGCTCACCGTCGTGAACAGGTCGACCTTCGGCAGGTACGGCCGCAGGGTCCGTTCCACCGTTCCTCCCCCAGTGCCGAAAGCCTGGGAGGTGCCCCCAGTGAAGTCCCGCCAGCGCACCGGGAACACGGCCGTCTCGATCCGGGCCGGGCCGTCCGCCGTCTCGATCACCGTGCCGTCGAGCGCCAGCGCGGTGGCACCGGACGGGTTGGAGATGCGGATGTCCCGGTCGAGGGTGAACGGGTCGAAACCGGTGAGCAGGATCCGCTTCAGGCCCTTGCCGTGCGGATAGCCGATGGCGTTCTGGCCGCGCGAGGTGCGCTCCAGCTCGTCCAGCAGCGCCGCCCGCTGCCCCTCCGTCAGGCCGAACCCCGGCTCCCAGGTGCGCACCTCGCGCGTCATGCCGAGCCGCGCCCAGTACAGCGGCCGGTCGTCGTCCCGGCTGAGGTCCCCGCCCGCGCCGCCGCGCCCCTGCGCCCGGTCGACCGCGCGCTGCCACAGCCGTGAGCCCTCGCCCGTGACCGCCCGGCGGGCCGCCCCGTAGGAGCGGGCCGCGTCGAGGGCCCGCGCCAGTCGCGGGGCCACGGCGTCGAACCCGGAGCGGCGCAGGATCTCCTGGGGCGCCGCTCGGTCGAGCCGCTGCTCCTCGACGGTGGGAGTGGGTGCCTCTGGGGCGGCGCTCGCGGCCGTCGGGGTGGTGAAGCCGGTCAGCAGGGCGAGGCCGAGGACGCCGAGGTGAACGCGTAGGGATGTCAAGGGTGTTCGGGCCTTCCGTCGCGGTGGGGGGTCGGTGCCGGACCGCCGCAGTATCGCGTGACGGGTGTGGTCCACGCCATGGGTGGGGCTCGGGGGCACCCTCACCGGCCACCCGCAGCAGCGGGCCGGTTCAGCCGTCGCTCTCGCCGAGCAGGGTCAGGAAGTCCCGGAACGCGGACGCCATGTCGACCGACTCCGGGTCCAGCAGCCACTGGTACTGCAGGCCGTCCAGGATCGCCACGACGAGCGGTGCGGCCCGCTCGGGGGTGAGGCCGCTCGGCAGCCGGTCACCGTACTCGTTGCGCAGCACCTCGGCCATGCCGGCCCGCACCCCGGCATAGCGCTCAGTGAAGTACGCCCGGGCCGGATGCCCCTCCGTCACGCTCTCGCCGAGCAGCGCCGAGAAGGTCTGGACGATGGCGGGCCGCATGGCGTTGTACTCGACCAGCGAGGCCAGCAGGTCGAGCCGCAGCCGCCCGGCGGGCATCGCGTCCCAGCGGTCCCGGTCCTGGAGCACCGCCACCAGCAGCGCCTCCTTCGTCGGGAAGTGGTGCAGCAGTCCCTGCTGGGTGAGCCCGACCCGCTCGGCGACCGCGGCCAGGCTCGCCCCCCGGTAACCGCGCTCGGCGATCACCTCCAGAGCGGCCCGCACGATCTCCGCGCGCCGTTGCTCGCTTCTCGTCCTGGCCGTCATGGCGTCACCGTACGACATGTCGACCGTCGAATATCACGAGAGGCTAACGAAACCTACCGCACCACAGGCAGTCCGGGCACGATGGTGACATCCAGCGGCTTTCGACGTGGAGGTGCCGACGTGGCGGAGACAGCAGAGGTACGGCGCGAGGCGGCGGTCGAGGCCGCCCTCGGCAAGCTCGACCTGGACGCCAAGACGCGGTTGCTGGCAGGCCGGGACATGTGGAGCCTGCCCGCGCTGCCGGAGGCCGGTCTGGCCTCACTGGTCATGTCCGACGGCCCGATCGGGGTCCGCGGAGTGCACTGGAGCGCCGACGACCCGTCCGTCGCCCTGCCCTCCCCGACCGCCCTGGCCGCCACCTGGGACCCCGGCCTCGCGCACCGGGCCGGGGTGCTGCTGGCTCAGGAGGCCCGCCGCAAGGGCGTCCACGTCCTGCTCGCCCCGACGGTCAACCTGCACCGTTCCCCGCTGGGCGGCCGCCACTTCGAGGCCTACAGCGAGGACCCGTACCTCACCGGCAGGATCGGCACCGAGTACGTCCGCGGCGTCCAGTCCGGCGGCGTCGGCACCACCGTCAAGCACTTCGTCGCCAACGACGCCGAGACCGACCGCCTCACCGTGAACAACCTCGTCGGCGAGCGCGCCCTGCGCGAGTTGTACCTGGCCCCCTTCGAGGCGATCGTCGGCAACGCCCGCCCCTGGGGCATCATGACCGCCTACAACTCGGTCAACGGCCCGACCATGACCGAGCACCACCACCTGGTCGACGAGGTCCTGCGCGGCGAGTGGGGCTTCGACGGCGCCAACGTCTCCGACTGGACCGCCGCCCGCTCCACCACCGGCGCCCTCGCCGGCGGCCTCGACATCGCCATGCCCGGCCCCGGCACGGTCTACGGCGAGGCCCTCGCGCAGGCCGTACGGGACGGCCGGGCCGACGAGGCCCGGGTCGACGAGGCGGTCCGCCGCGTCCTGCGCCTGGCCGCCCGCGTCGGCATCCTGGAGGGCGCGGAACCGGCCGTCACCGACCTGCCCGCACCCGTCGACGGCGAGGCGCTCGCCCGCGAGATCGCCCGCCGCTCCTTCGTCCTGGTCCGCAACGAGAACGGCGCGCTGCCGCTGCGGCCCGGCCGGGTCGCGCTGATCGGCGCCGCCGCCCGCGACGCCCGCGTCCTCGGCGGCGGCTCCGCCACCGTCTTCCCCGCCCGCGTCGTCTCCCCGCTCGACGGCCTCACCGCCGCCCTCCCCGACGGCAGCCTCACCTACGCCCTCGGCGCCGACCCGAACACCGAACTCCCCGTCGCCGGCCAGGGCTTCGAACTGCGCGCCGTCTGCCGCGACAGCGCGGGCACCGTCATCGGCACCCGCTCGGCCGCCGGCGGCCACATCCAGTGGATGGGCGACGACCTCCCGGACGGCGTCACCCACGACACCCTCGCGACCGTCGAGCTGACGGGCACCTTCACCCCGCGCGAGACCGGCACGCACACCTTCGGCATCAAGGGCCTCGGCCCCTTCAGGCTCACGGTCGCCGGCACCACGTACTTCGACGACGTCCAGCGCCCCGCCGAGGACGGCGACCCCTTCGCGGCGTTCTTCGGATCCCCGGTGCCCCACGCCCGGGCCGACCTGACCACGGGCGAAACGGTCGAGGTCTCCCTGACCTGCACCGTCCCGCCGCCCAGCGACCACCCCATGCGGACCATCGGGTTCACCCTCGCCCACCAGGACCCGCAGCGCGACGCCGACGAGCTGATCGCCGAGGCCGCCGCGGCCGCCAGGGCCTCCGACACGGCCGTCGTCGTGGTCGCCACCACCGACCGCGTGGAGTCCGAGGGCTTCGACCGCACCGACCTGCGCCTGCCCGGCCGTCAGGACGACCTGGTCCGCGCCGTCGCCGCCGCCAACCCCAACACCGTCGTGGTCGTCAACTCCGGCTCCCCGGTGGAACTGCCGTGGCGCGACGACGTCGCCGCCGTGCTCCTGTCCTGGTTCCCCGGCCAGGAGGGCGGCGCGGCCCTCGCGGACGTCCTCACCGGCGCCCACGAACCCGGCGGCCGTCTGCCCACCACCTGGGGCACCCTCACCGACGCCCCGGTCACTCAGGTCGTCCCCGAGAACGGCGAACTCCCCTACGAAGAGGGCGTCTTCATCGGATACCGCGCCTGGGAGAAGCACGGCTGCAGCCCCGCCTACCCCTTCGGCCACGGTCTCGGCTACACCGACTGGACCTACGACTCCGTGGAGGTGGAGGAGACCGCCGAGACGATCACCGCGAAGGTCCGCCTCCGCAACACCGGCGACCGCCCCGGCCGCGAGGTCGTCCAGCTCTACCTGGCCCCGGACGAGCCCGGCCCCACCCGCCCGGCCCGCTGGCTCGCGGCCTTCACGGGCGTCGAGGCCGCCCCCGGCGACAGCGTCGAGGTCACCGTCGAACTGCCGCGCCGCGCCTTCGAGATCTGGGACGAGGCGACCGGATCGTGGTCGTTTGTGAAGGGTTCGTACGAGATCCAGGTCGGACGTTCGATCACGGACCGCAGGATCACCGCGACGATTAACGTCTGATCCGGGACGAGTTCCCCGCCAAGCAGCCCCGGTCCGGGACCTGACCTCCGGGCCGGGGCTCGTGGTCTGTCACGGGCCCCCTCAGCGGGTGCCGAACCCGTACACCGTCTCCGAGCGGAACACCTCGCCCGGCCGCAGCACGGTCGTCGGGAACTCCGGCCGGTTCGGCGAGTCGGGGAAGTGCTGGGTCTCCAGCGCGATGCCGTCGCCGGGTGCGAAGGGCCCGGCCAGGTGGTCGGCGGTGTACAGCTGGAGGCCGGGCTCGGTGGTCGCCACCGTCAGCACCCGCCCCGACGCCGGGTCGTGCAGCTCGGCGACCTCCACCGGAGTGTCCGTCACACCCTTGTCGAGCACGAAGTTGTGGTCGTAGCCGGAGCCGGTCTTGCGGGCCTCGCGGAAGTCGAAGCGCGTGCCGGTGACGTCCTCCGGGCCGCCGACCGGAATCAGGTCGGCGTCGACCGGCGTGTACCGGGAGGCGGCCAGCCGCAGCTCATGGCCACCCGCATCACCGGAACCGGCCAGGTTGAAGTAGCTGTGGTTGGTCAGGTTCACCACGGTCGGCGCGTCCGTCACCGCCTCGTACGCGATCCGCAGCGCCCCGCCCTCGTCGAGCGTGTACGTCGCCGACACCTCCAGCCGCCCCGGGAACCCCTCCTCGCCGTGCGGACCGACCCGTGTCAGCCGCACCCCGTGCTCGACCGGCGCCGCGTCCCACACCCGCTTGTCGAAGCCGCGCGCCCCGCCGTGCAGCGAGTTCGGCCCGTTGTTCGGTTCCAGCGCGTACGTCCGCCCGTCCAGGGTGAACCGGCCTCCGGCGATCCGGTTGGCGTACCGCCCGATCAGGGCACCGAGGTACGGCTCCGGGTGGGCGAGATACCCGTCGAGATCCGGGAACCCCAGCACCACGTCCCCGGCGCGGCCCTCACGGTCCGGCACCTCCACGGACTGCACGATCCCGCCGTACGACAGAACCCGCACCCGCACGCCCGCTCGCTCCAGGGTCCAGCGGTGCACCGGGGTCCCGTCGGAAAGTGTTCCGAAGAGTTCGTTCATGTGCGGAACTCTAGGCCAGGGGCCGGGTCAGGGCTTCTTCGCGGTGACGGTGCGGTACGCGATCTCCGCCAGCCGGGCCTGCCCGTTCACACTGGGGTGGAAGTAGTCCCAACGGCTCAACTGGGCGGTGCCGAACCGGTAGTCGTACACCGCGCCCCCGTCGTAGCGGCACCGTTTTTCCTCGGCGCAGACCTCCCTCAGTACCTTGTTGTAGTCCTCCACCCGCTTCTGCACCGTGTCCCGCCGCAGCACCGCCGCCGAGTCCAGGGCATCCGGGTCACCCAGCATCGACGGGCAGATGCCCAGCTGCCACACCTGTTTGCCCATCGGGCTGGTACGCCCCTGCGACCACAGCCGCTTCAGGTTCGGCACGCTCGCCACGAACACCTGCGCCTTGGGCAAGGCCCTGCGCAGGGAACGCAAGGAGTCCTCGAAGTCGGCACGGAAGGCGGAGACCGGCGTCATCGCCGAGGGCGTGGCCCGGCAGGCGTCGTTCGCCCCGACCATCACCGTCACCAGCTGCGGTTTCCGCCGCACCGCCCGGTCCATCTGACCGGGCAGATCGGCCATCCGCGCCCCGGTCACGGCGTAGTTCCAGCTCTGCCGGGCGGCCCCGGCCTTCCCCAGCAGCCGCACCGCGAGCGAATCGACCTCGGGGCTCGCACCGGTCGCCCAGGACGCCTCCGGGCAGTCCGACAGCACGTCACAGGCGTCGAACGCGCGCGTGATGGAGTCACCGACGGCCGCGACCGAACTCGGGCTGCGGTCCCAGAGGGGCGTGGGCTTCGGCGACGGTCTCGCGGTCTCCGGCGGGGCGGCGGAATCGCCCCCCACGGCATCACACCCGGCGACCCCCAGCACGGCCGCCGCGACCATGGCCAGAACGCCCCGTGTGCGACGGCCTCGCTTCCGCATCCCTGGTCCATCCCCTCGCCACGCCGTGCCTGTCTCCCCAACCCATAACAACGCACGAGGGTTCCCGACCGGTCAGGTGCAACGGCTCACACCCGTACAAGCGTCCCCCTGGGTGAATGGCAGGCGTTTCCCGGTACCTGGACCGACCGTACGTCACACTCCTTGCTCCGCCGCACGGTAGCCTCGCCATCAACGTGACCCGCCCGGTCACAGCCGTTCCGCCCTTGCACCATGTCCCGCTCTGCCCGGAGGTTCCGGTGACGACACGTGGAGTTCTGTACGTGCACTCCGCGCCGCGCGCGCTGTGCCCGCACGTCGAGTGGGCCGTCGCCGGGGTGCTCGGCACACGCGTCAGCCTGGACTGGATCCGCCAGCCGGCCGCCCCGGGCACCTGGCGCTCGGAGTTCTCCTGGCAGGGCCAGGCGGGCACCGCGTCCAAGCTGGCCTCGGCGCTGCGCGGCTGGCACCTCCTCCGCTTCGAGGTCACGGCGGAACCCTGCGCCACCGCCGAGGGCGAGCGCTACAGCTGCACCCCCGACCTGGGCATCTACCACGCCGTCACCGGCATCCACGGCGACATCCTCATCCCCGAGGACCGGCTCAGAGCGGCCCTCCAGCGCAGTCGGCAGGGGGAGACCGACCTGGAGGCCGAACTCAACAAACTGCTCGGCAAGCCCTGGGACGACGAACTGGAACCCTTCCGCTACGCAGGCGAAGGCGCCCCCGTCCGCTGGCTCCACCAGGTGGTGTAGGGCTTTTGTCGTTCAGGGGCGCGGGGAACTGCGGGATCGGCCCCCACGCGCCCGCACCCGGCAGACGACGCGACACAGAACGGTGATGGGCCCGGACCCCGCTCAGGGGGTCCGGGCCCATCACCGTTCAGCGAATCAGATCGTCCGGAACGCCAGCACCACGTTGTGCCCACCGAAGCCGAACGAGTCGTTCAGCGCGGCGATACGGCCCTCGACCGGCAGCTTGCGAGCCTCGCCACGGACGACGTCGGCATTCGCCTCGGCCTCCGGGTCGAGGTTCTCCACATTGATCGTCGGCGGAGCCACCCGGTGGTACAGCGCGAGTACGGTCGCCACCGTCTCCACACCACCCGCACCACCCAGCAGATGCCCGGTCATCGACTTCGTCGCGGACACCGCGAAGTGGTCGGCGTCGTCGCCGAACACCTTCCGCAGCGCCTTCAGTTCGGCGATGTCACCGGCCGGCGTCGACGTCGCGTGCGCGTTGACGTGCACGATCTCCGCCGGATCCAGGTCGTTGCGGTCCAGCAGGTTCTGCAGGGCGTGCGAGATGCCCCGCCCCTCCGGCTCCGGCTGCACGATGTCGTGGCTGTCGGCGGAGATGCCCTGCCCAACCGCCTCGGCGTACACCCGGGCGCCGCGCTTCGCGGCGTGCTCGGCGGACTCCAGGACCACGACACCGGCGCCCTCACCGAGGACGAAGCCGTCGCGGGCGGTGTCGTAGGGGCGCGACGCGCCCTGCGGGTCGTCGTTGTTCTTGGACATCGCCATCATGTTGCCGAACGCGGCGATGGGCAGCGGGTGGATCGCCGCCTCCGTACCACCGGCGACGACGACGTCGGCGCGGCCGGTGCGGATCATCTCGATGGCGTAGCCGATGGCCTCGGCGCCCGAGGCGCAGGCGGAGACCGGCGTGTGCACGCCCGCCCGGGCCCCCACGGCCAATCCCACGTTGGCCGACGGGCTGTTGGGCATCAGCATGGGCACGGTGTGCGGGGAGACGCGGCGGACGCCCTTCTCCTTCAGCACGTCGTACTGGTCGAGCAGCGTCGTCACGCCGCCGATACCGGAGGCGATGACCGCGCCGAGCCGGTCGGGGTCGATGTTCGGGTCGTCGCCGGCCTTCGCTTCGAAGCCGGCGTCCGCCCAGGCCTCCTTGGCCGCGACCAGCGCGAACTGCGCCGAGCGGTCCAGTCGGCGGGCCTGCGGCCGCGGGATGACCTCGGTCGGCTCCACGGCGACGGGGGCCGCGATCTTGACGGCCTGGTCGGCCGCCCACTCCTGCTCCAGGGGCTTGACGCCGGAACGTCCGGCGATCAGGCCCTCCCAGGTAGAGGCTGCGTCGCCACCCAGCGGTGTGGTTGCGCCGATACCGGTGACGACCACGGTGCGATTGGTCGAGCTCACGGGAATTCTTTCTCCAACGGATCCGAGGATTAAGCGGCGCCACCGCCGGGTGGCGGGGCAGTCAGCCCAAAGGCCTGATCGGCCGATCAGCCCTGGTGCTTGAGGATGTAGTTCGTCGCGTCACCGACGGTCTTGAGGTTCTTGACGTCCTCGTCGGGGATCTTGACGTCGAAGCGCTCTTCGGCGGCGACGACGACCTCGACCATGGACAGCGAGTCGACGTCCAGGTCGTCGGTGAAGGACTTGTCCAGCTGGACGTCCTCAACCGGGATGCCGGCGATCTCGTTCACGATCTCGGCGAGACCGGCGACGATCTCTTCCTGAGTGGCGGCCATGTCGGCGCTCCTTCGTAGATATTCAGAGGGTGTGGCAGGTGTTTCCTTCCGTGCCGGATCGCATGATCCGGCACGGAGTGCCTAGGGGAGGGTAACGACAGTCGCGGCGTAGACGAGACCCGCCCCGAAGCCGATGACGAGCGCGGTGTCGCCGCTCTTCGCCTCGCCGGTCGCCAGGAGCCGCTCCATCGCGAGCGGGATCGAGGCGGCCGAGGTGTTGCCGGTGGTGCGGATGTCACGGGCGACCGTGACGTGCTCCGGCAGTTTCAGGGTCTTCACCATCGAGTCGATGATCCGCACGTTGGCCTGGTGCGGGATGAAGACGTCCAGGTCGTCCACGGTGATCCCGGCCGCGTCCAGCGCCTGCTGGGCGACCTTCGCCATCTCGAACACGGCCCAGCGGAACACCGCCTGGCCTTCCTGGGTGATCGCGGGGAACTTCTCGACCGTCCCGTCGCGGTAGTCCGTCCACGGCACGGTCTGCTTGATGGTCTCGGACTTGTCGCCCTCGGAGCCCCACACGGTCGGGCCGATCGCGGGCTCCTTCGCCGGGCCGACCACGACCGCGCCGGCGCCGTCGCCGAACAGGAAGGCCGTCGCGCGGTCCTCCAGGTCCGTCAGGTCGCTCAGCCGCTCGACACCGATCACCAGGACGTACTCCGCCGAGCCCTCGACGATCATGCCCTTGGCGAGCGTGAGGCCGTAGCCGAAGCCCGCGCAGCCCGCCGAGATGTCGAAGGCGGCGGCCCGGTCGGTGCCCAGCTTGTCGGCGATCTCGGTGGCGACGGCCGGAGTCTGCTTGAAGTGCGAGACGGTGGAGACGATCACGCCGCCGATCTGCTCGACGGAGATGCCGGCGTCGGCGATGGCCTTGCCGGACGCCTCGATCGACATCGCGGCGACAGTCTCCTCGTCGGAGGCCCAGTGCCGCGTCTCGATGCCGGAGCGCGAGCGGATCCACTCGTCGGACGACTCGATCGTCTCGAGGATCACCTCGTTCGGCACGACCCGGGTCGGACGGTAGCCGCCGACACCGAGGATGCGCGCGTACGGGGCGCCCTTGCTGGGCTTGATCTTCGCCATGCTCTCGGGCTCCTTCTAGGCACTCTGCTCGGCGATGAGCTCGCGAGCCGCGTCGAGGTCGGCGGGGGACTTCAGAGCCAGCGTCTTCACCCCGGGCAGGGCCCGCCTGGCGAGTCCGGTGAGAGTGCCGCCGGGGCACAGCTCGATCACGGCCGTGACGCCGAGCTCCTTGAAGGTCTCCATGCACAGGTCCCAGCGGACGGGGTTGGCGACCTGGCCGACCAGGCGCTCCAGCACCTCGGCGCCGCCGGCGACTACCTGCCCGTCCTTGTTGGAGACATAGGGGAGCTTCGGGTCGGCGGGTGCCAGGGCCTCGGCGGCCTTCGCCAGCGTGTCGACCGCGGGAGCCATGTGAGGCGTGTGGAACGCGCCGGCGACCTTCAGCGCGACGACCTTGCGCACGCCCTCGGGCTTGTCCGCCTCCAGCGCGGCGAGCTGCTCCTTGGTTCCGGCCGCGACGATCTGGCCCGCGCCGTTGATGTTCGCCGGGGTCAGGCCCAGCTTCTCCAGGTGCGGAACCGTCACGGCGGGGTCCCCGCCCAGCAGCGCGGCCATGCCCGTCTCGGTGACGGCGGCGGCCTCGGCCATGGCGAGCCCGCGGGTGCGGACCAGGCGGAGGGCCTCCTCGTGGGGGAGTACTCCGGCGAGCGACGCCGCGGTGATCTCGCCGACGCTGTGACCGGCGACCGCGCCGACCTTCCGCGGCAGCTCGGCCGGGTCGTCGAACAGCGTGTACGCCGACGCCAGTCCGGCCGCGACCAGCAGCGGCTGCGCCACCGCGGTGTCGCGGATCTCCTCCGCGTCTGCCTCGGTGCCGTAACGGATCAGGTCGAGCCCCGCGGCGTCCGACCAGGCCTCGAGGGCACCGCGAACACCGGGGAAGTCGAGCCATTCGGTCAGGAAGCCGGGCGTCTGAGCGCCCTGGCCGGGAGCGACGAGTACGAGCACTCTCACACTCTCTCTTGGGAACGGGCACGGCCGCCCGTGGGGACAGGGACGAAGAACACGGGGGGGTTTTGTCGAGCCCCGACAAAACCCTAGGGCTGGAGATCTCCATCGACCAGACGCCCCAGGATCAGCGCGACCCGCAGTGTGAACGCAGAGCGTACATCGGAGGGTGACCAGCCGGTGACGTCAGTCACACGTCGAAGCCGGTAGCGGACGGTGTTGGGGTGGACGAACAGCATCCGGGCGGCGCCCTCGAGACTGCTCGCCTGTTCGAGATAGACACTGAGGGTCTCCAGGAGCGCGGCCCCGGCCTCCTCCAGCGGTCTGTAGATCTCCTCCACCAGTTGCTCACGGGCCGAGGGGTCCCCGGCCATCGCCCGCTCCGGGAGCAGATCGTCCGCCAGGACCGGGCGCGGGGCGTCCTGCCAGGCGGAACACGCCTTCAGCCCGGCCGCGGCGGCCTGCGCGGACCGGGTCGCGGCCAGCAGGTCCGGCACCACCGGGCCCGCCACGACCGGCCCGGCCGCGAACGGGCCGATGAGCGACTTGGCGACGGCCAGCGGGTTGTCGCTGCCGCCCGCGATGACGACGAGCCGGTCGCCGAGCACCCCGGTGAGCACCTGGAGCTTGGCATGCCGGGCCGCGCGCCGTATGGCCTCGACGGTCAGCTCACTGTCCCCGTCGGGGGCCGTGCCGAGCACCACGCACACGTGCTCGGGCGAGTTCCAGCCGAGGGCGGCGGCCCGCGACACGGCCCCCTCGTCGGCCTCGCCGCTGAGCACGGCGTTCACGACCAGGGACTCCAGCCGGGCGTCCCAGGCGCCGCGTGCCTCGGCGGCCTGCGCGTACACCTGGGCCGTTGCGAAGGCGATCTCCCGAGCGTAGACGAGCAGCGCCTCACGCAGGAGGCGCTCGTCACCGGGCGCCGCCACCTCGTCGATCGCGCTCTCCATGACCTCGATGGTGGTGCGCACCATCTCCACGGTCTGGCGCAGTGTGATCGCCCGGGTCAACTCGCGCGGCGCCGTGCCGAACACGTCGGTGGAGATGGCCTGCGGGGCCTCCGGACGCCGGAACCACTCGGTGAACGCGGCGATGCCCGCCTGCGCGACCAGACCGATCCAGGAACGGTTCTCCGGGGGCATGGCCCGGTACCAGGGCAGCGTCTCGTCCATCCGCGCGATGGCCTGCGCGGCGAGCGATCCGGACGACTTCTCCAGCCGCTTCAGCGTCGCGGCATGCGGATGGACGTCGTGGACTGCGGCTTCGTTCTTACTGGTTTCGGGTTCGGGCACGGGACAAGACTGCCTTATCCGGACGGGAAGGTGGGCCGCCGGGTCTACGGTGGACTCCGTGATGGACGTGAGGCGCGCGGGCGAGCGCTACCCCGGAGGGGATTCGGCCGCAGGGATCGAGACGTGGCACGCCTTCTCCTTCGGCCCCCACTACGACCCGGACAACCTCCGCTTCGGCGCGGTGCTCGCGTGCAACGAGGAGCGGCTGGCGCCCGGGGCCGGCTTCGACGAGCACCGGCACAGCCACACCGAGATCGTGACCTGGGTGGTGCGGGGCGAGCTGACCCACCGGGACTCCACCGGGCACGAGTCGGTCGTACGGCACGGCGATGTGCAGCGGCTCAGCTCGGCGGGCGGGGTGCGGCACGTGGAGCGCAACGACGGCCCGGAGCCCCTGACCTTCGTCCAGATGTGGCTGGCCCCGCTCCGGCCCGGCGGCGACCCCTTCTACGAGGTCGTCCACGGCATCGCCGACTCCACGCCCTACGCCGTCCCGGAGGCCGGAGCGATGCTGCACGTGCGGCGCCTCGGGCCCGGGGAACGGACGGCGGTGCCGGACGGGGCGTACGCGTACGTGCATGTCGTACGCGGTGACGTCCGCCTGGACGGTGAGGAACTGGGCGCCGGTGACGCGGCCCGGATCACGGACGCCGAGGGCCTGGAGACCGAGTGCGTGACCGAGGCGGAGCTGCTGATCTGGGAGATGACCTAGAGGCCCCGGCCTCTTCTAGAGCTCCGCGCGCACCGCGTCCGTGAACGCCGGCCACGCCTCGATCGCCCACGGGCCGAACGCCCGGTCCGTCAGCGCCACGCAGGCCGCGCCCGCGTCCGGGTCGATCCACAGGAACGTACCCGACTGCCCGAAATGCCCGAACGTGCGCGGTGAGGACGACGAGCCCGTCCAGTGCGGCGACTTGGAGTCGCGGATCTCGAAGCCGAGCCCCCAGTCGTTGGGGTTCTGGTGGCCGTATCCCGGCAGGACGCCCTTGGTGCCCGGGTAGTGCACGGTCATCGCCTCGGCGACCGTACGCGGGTCCAGCAGCCTTGGCGCCTGCACCTCGGCCGCGAACCGCAGCAGGTCCTCCACCGTCGAGACCCCGTCCTTGGCCGGAGAACCCTCCAGGGTCGTCGAGGTCATGCCCAGCGGCTCCAGCACGGCCTGCCGCAGGTACTCGGCGAACGGGATGTCGGTCGCCTTCACGACGTGGTCGCCGAGCTGCTCGAAGCCGGCGTTGGAGTACAGCCGCCGCTCCCCGGGCGGGGCCGTCACCCTGTGCTCGTCGAAGGCGAGGCCCGAGGTGTGCGCGAGCAGGTGCCGGACCGTCGACCCGGTGGGACCCGCCGGCTCGTCGAACTCGACGGCCCCCTCCTCGTACGCGACGAGCACCGCGTAGGCGGCCAGCGGCTTGGTCACCGAGGCGAGCGGGAACCGCCGCCCGGCCGGGCCGTGGGTGCCGAGGACGGTGCCGTCCGCCCGTACGACACCCGCCGCAGCGGTGGGAACCGGCCAGTTCTCGATCAGCGCGAGGCTCTTCAGCGACATGCGTGCGAGCCTATGCGCTCGGAGTGCGAGCTCCGGCAAGGGGTCGGGCCTGGGCCGGAACCCGGGGGAGACGTAGTAGTCCTGCCGGTTTCTTACCGTCGGCGCTTGCTTGGAGTGCACTCCAGGGTTCTAGCGTTGGGGCCATGACGGTGATGGAGACCACGGGGACCAGGACCGATACCTGCGCCGGCCCGACACTGCAGCAGAACCGGCGCCCGGACGGCGACGACCACTACACGATCAGCGAGGTCGTCGCCTTCACCGGCCTGACGGCACACACCCTGCGCTGGTACGAGCGCATCGGGCTGATGCCGCACATCGACCGGTCCCACACCGGTCAGCGCCGCTACACCAACCGCGACCTCGACTGGCTCGACCTGGTCGGCAAGCTCCGCCTGACGGGCATGCCGGTCGCGGACATGGTGCGGTACGCGGAACTGGTGCGCGAGGGCGACCACACCTACGGCGAGCGCTTCGAGCTGCTGAAGACGACCCGCGAGGACGTCCTGGCCAGGATCGACGAACTCCGGGGCACGCTCGCCGTGCTCGACCGGAAGATCAGTTTCTACGCGGACGCCGGGCGTGCCCTGGCGTCGGAGAGGTCCCGATGACGGACGGCAAGATCACGACGACGAGGCTCGGCGACCACGGCCCCGAGGTGAGCGTCCAGGGCCTCGGCTGCATGGGCATGAGCTTCGGCTACGGCCCCTCGGACGCGGACGCCTCCCGGGCCACCCTGGAACGGGCGCTCGAACTCGGCGTCACCTTCTACGACACGGCCGACGCGTACGGCGCCGGCGAGAACGAGCGGTTCCTGTCGCCGTTCTTCAAGGCCCACCGCGACGAGGTCGTCATCGCGACCAAGTTCGCCCTGTCGATCCCCCCGGACGACCCGACGCGCCGGGTCATCCGCAACGACCCGCCCTACATCCGCCAGGCCGTCGAGGCGAGCCTGAAGCGCCTGGACGTCGATGTCATCGACCTCTACTACATGCACCGGCGTGATGTGAACGTGCCGATCGAGGAGAGCGTCGGCACCATGGCCGACCTGGTCCGCGAGGGCAAGGTCAAGCACCTCGGCCTGAGCGAGGTCACGGCCGACGAACTGCGTGCCGCCCACGCCGTCCACCCCATCGCCGCCGTGCAGTCGGAGTGGTCGCTGTTCAGCCGCGACATCGAGACGCACGTCGTTCCCGCGGCCCGTGACCTGGGCGTGGCCCTCGTCGCGTACTCACCCCTCGGCCGGGGCTTCCTCACCGGCTCCTTCACCAACGCCGACCAGGACCTGAGCGCCGGTGACTTCCGCCGCCAGCAGCCCCGTTTCACGGGACAGAACGCCACGGCGAACGCGACCCTGCTGGAGCTGATCCGCTCGGTGGCCGAGGCCCACGACGCGACCCTCGGTCAGACAGCCCTGGCCTGGACCCAGCAGCAGGCGGCGATCCACGACCTGCCGGTCGTCCCGATCCCGGGCACCCGCAAGCCCGGCAGGGTGGAAGAGAACACGGCGGCGACCAGGATCGTGCTGACCGACGAGCAACTGGACCTGCTGGACGGCATAGCGGCCCAGGTGGCGGGCAACCGCTACGCGGACATGACCTTCACCTCCGCAGGCCGGGAGTAGTGAAGCGCCCCTAGGGGCGCGGGGAACTGCGCGACCGGCCACACACGACCCGCACCCGCCGGCGCGCAGTAACCCGCAGACGCTAGAGCTCCGACAGCAACTGGGCCTTCTTGACGGAGAACTCCTCATCCGTCACCAACCCGGCCTGGTGCAGTTCCCCGAGATGCCGAATCCGCTCGGCGATGTCCGCAGGATCACGGCGCGGCCCGGCCGCAGACACGGCCGCCACCGGAGCGGACGTGCGCACCGCCGCCAACACCGCCGCGGCGAACGGCAGTGACTCGTGCACCGGCCCGTACCCCAGCCCGAACACCACCGCGGCCGGATCCTGATCCGCCTGCGCGGCGGCCTCTCCCATGTCCCGCCGCAGCAGACGCATATGGCCCTCGAACACCTCCGGCGACCGCCACTCCACCCCGTTCAGCTCCCCGACGGAGAAGCTCTGGTCGCCGGCCTTCCACTTCGCCGACGACGCCCCCGTCCAGAACCACCGGAAGTTCACGGTCCGTCCGTCGAAGGTCGCCTTGCCGTCGTACGCCTTGAAGGACAATGGGCCCTTCGGCGGCTCCACCAGGAACCGGTCCGCCGGCCCGGACTCCGTCAGCAGGGTCCGCAGTTCGTCGGCGTAGTACTCCGCGAGGACCTCCCGCTCGGCGGGCAGCACCAGCCGGTAGGGGTCGCCGCTCTCCTTCAGCTGTCCGGCGGCCGCCTCCATCAAGGGGTCCGCCCCGGGGCGCGGCTCGACGCGCAGCACGACCGTGCC
Organism: Streptomyces flavovariabilis; assembly: GCF_000725785.1. Taxonomy (NCBI): domain Bacteria; kingdom Bacillati; phylum Actinomycetota; class Actinomycetes; order Kitasatosporales; family Streptomycetaceae; genus Streptomyces; species Streptomyces flavovariabilis. The sequence continues at coordinate 602,222 of NZ_JNXD01000001.1, forward strand.
GCGCTTGCCGCGGGTCAGCGTCACTCCGGCGATCGCCTCCAGGGGCACACGACGTTCCCCGAGGGCCTGGAAGAGTTTGGGTGTTCGAATCCCCCGTTCGTAGCGGATGAGCACGGAGTCGGACTCGAACTCCCAGGCGGCATGAAATCCGGCCAGTACGTCACCCATGCGGCTCATCGTATGCGGCACGCGCTCCTCCGTCCCCCTCCCGAGCAGACCGCAATTCCTTCGCCTCTACGCGCGTCAGGCCGCCGCCGTGCCGGACAAACCGGTACGGCAGACGCCGTCTTCGTGCGCGCAGTGCACCGAGCGGTATGCGCCAACGCCGATCTCTGCGAAATTGAACAGACTTGCCGTCCCGGGCTCGAAGTAGCCCGCGTGCCCCTTCGCGCCCGCCGCCGACAGCACCCGCGCCCCGAACCCGGCGGACACGGGGTCGGCTCCGTGGCCCAGCCCGCCGACCTCCAGGTAGGGCACGTCCTGGATCCAGTCGTCGGAGTCCCGCATCGCCCACACCCGGGCGGTGGTGTGCAGCTGGGCCGCCTTCTCGACGCGCATGCCGGGGCTGCCGGCCACCGCGATGTCGGACACCCGGCCCGGCAGCTCGTGCGCGGCGACGCCGCACACCACGGAGCCGTAGCTGTGGCAGAACAGCGAGACCGGCGAGTCGCCCGGCAGCGACCGCACCAGCGCGTTCAGCCGTACGGCACCGTCCTTGGCGCGCATCGCCGTGGCCGAGTCGATGCCGAGTCCGCTGGGCGCCGTGTAGTCGGCCCAGGCGATCACGGCCGTACGGGTCGAGGGGCTCACCTGCAGCTCGGCCGCGTACAGGGACTTGGCCATGCCGACGGGCGCCGCGTACTTGCGGTGGGTGCGCTGGAAGGTGAGCAGGTCGGTGTCGACGCCGGGGACGACGACCGAGACCCGTTCCGCCCTGCGCAGGTCGCCGAAGACCTCCGCCACCCGGCCCGAGCCCTCCGGGTCGAAGGCCAGGATGCGACGGCCCTTCTCCATGAGGTCCTCGAAGCGGTGCATCCTGCGGCCCGCCTCGTGCTTCCCGGCCGGGGTGAGGCGCTTGTCGTGCATGCGTTCCCGCTCGACCTTGCGCGCCTTGGTCAGCGCGAGGTGGTTGGCGCGGTAGCGCAGCTCGACCGGCGCGCCGTTCATGTTGCCCACCGCGAGCGAGTACTTGCGGACCAGGCTCGTGCGGTCCTGCTCGGTGAGGGAGGCGAAGAAGCGGGCCAGCCTCGTCGGCTCGGACTGCGGGTCCGGCAGCCGGTGACCGCCGATCCGGCCGTGCTCCCAGGCGGAGAGCGAGGCCTGCAGCGGTGTGTCGCCCCGCTGGTTGCGCAGGGCCGTCCAGCCGGAGGTCGCCAGCATCACGAACACGACGGCCAGAGCGAGCAGTGCGCGCCAGACGTTCAGTTGCGGGGAGGTGTCGAAGGAAGTCACTGAAAGGACACACTAGGAGAACGAGAGGGTCTCGCGTTAACCAAGTGACCGGGATCACGTTTCGGTGGATGCGCTAAGGGGACCCCTCCGCACGCCAGTTCCCGGCCAGTGCGGGACCCACCTGATCCAGGTATGTGGTGGTGAGTTCGCGCATTCCGTCGAGGCTCAGGTCGTCCCCCGCGGACCACAGCCGCTCGGTGACGCGAATCACCCCGCCGAAGAGGGCCACGACGATCCTCGGCCGGGGATCCGCGTTCACGTCGAGCCCCTCGCGCTCGGCGATGATGCCCGCGAGCTGCTCCTCCAGTTCCGCCGACCGCCGCAGATGCGCGGCGAGCAGGGCGGGCGTCGACTCGATCACCCGGTAGACGCGCAGGTGGAGCTCGATCGGCACGAGCTCCTCGACGGCCTCGTTGATCGCGTCCCAGCTCTCCAGCACGGCCCGGCGCAGCGCCTCCAGCGGCGCCTCGCCGGGCGGGCGCGTGCGCAGGGCCTCGACGACGAGTGTCTCCGCCAGGCGCGGCACGAAGAACGCCGTCTCCTCCTTGCCGGCGAAGTAGCGGAAGAAGGTGCGCTGCGAGACGTCCACGGCGGCGGCGATGTCGTCGACGGTCGTCTCCTCGTACCCGCGCGTGGCGAACAGTTCCAGCGCGGCCCGCAGCAGTGCGTCCCGGGTGCGCCGTTTCTTGCGTTCGCGCAGGTTCAAGACATGCCTCTCGTCTGACGTGTTCTCCCAGTTCAGGCTATACGGGGATGTCATGTCAGTTACCGACTAGTGAATTGGTTTGTCATTTGTCAGTGGCTGTCACTAGCCTCGCGGTATGACTAGTCAGACCACCATCGACACGACGGGGTCGGGGGGCAGGGTGCCGGCGTCGCCGTCGGGCGCGGCGCCGGGCAAGGGCCTGCGAGGGCACCCCTGGCTCACCCTCATCACCGTCGCTGTGGGGGTCATGATGGTGGCCCTCGACGGCACCATCGTGGCCATAGCCAACCCGGCGATAGGCAAGGACCTGGGGGCCTCATGGTCGGATCTCCAGTGGATCACCAACGCCTACTTCCTCGCCCTCGCGGTCTCCCTGATCACCGCGGGCAAGCTCGGTGACCGGTTCGGTCACCGGCAGACGTTCCTCATCGGTGTGGCGGGCTTCGCCGCCTCCTCGGCCGCCATCGGGCTGTCCAAGGGCATCACGGCCGTCATCGTCTTCCGCGTCTTCCAGGGGCTCTTCGGCGCCCTGCTGATGCCGGCCGCGCTCGGTCTGCTGCGGGCCACCTTCCCGGCCGAGAAGCTGAACATGGCCATCGGCATCTGGGGCATGGTCATCGGCGCGTCCACCGCGGGCGGCCCGATCCTCGGCGGCGTGCTCGTCGAGCACGTCAACTGGCAGTCGGTGTTCTTCATCAACGTGCCGGTCGGGATCCTCGCCGTCATCCTCGGTGTCTGGATCCTGCTCGACCACCGCGCCGAGAACGCCCCGCGCTCCTTCGACATCCTCGGCATCGTCCTGCTGTCCGCGGCGATGTTCTGCCTCGTGTGGGCCCTGATCAAGGCCCCTGAGTGGGGCTGGGGCGATCTGAAGACCTGGGCGTTCATCGTCGCCTCGGTCGTCGGCTTCGGGCTCTTCGCCGTCTGGGAGACGAAGGTGAAGGAGCCGCTGATCCCGCTGGGGCTGTTCCGCTCCGTCCCGCTGTCGGCGGGTGTCGTCCTTATGGTCCTGATGGCCATCGCCTTCATGGGCGGCCTGTTCTTCGTGACGTTCTACCTTCAGAACGTGCACGGGATGAGCCCGATCGACGCCGGTCTGCACCTGCTGCCGCTCACCGGCATGATGATCGTCGGTTCCCCGCTCGCCGGCGTGATGATCACCAAGTTCGGCCCGCGCATCCCGCTGGCCGGCGGCATGGCGTTCACCGCGATCGCCATGTACGGGATGTCCACGCTGGACGCACACACGGGCAGCGGCGTCATGTCCGTCTGGTTCGCCCTGCTGGGCCTCGGCCTCGCACCCGTCATGGTCGGGGCCACGGAAGTCATCGTGGGCAATGCGCCGATGGAGCTCTCCGGTGTCGCCGGCGGTCTCCAGCAGGCCGCGATGCAGATCGGTGGCAGCCTGGGTACGGCCGTGCTGGGCGCGGTCATGGCCTCCAAGGTCGACAGCGAACTCGCCGGCAACTGGGCGGACGCGGGGTTGCCGCCGCTCACCCCGGCCCAGTCCGAGCAGGCCGCGCTGGCCGTCCAGCAGGGCAGCGCCCCGGTGCCCGAGGGCACGCCCGAGCAGATCGCCGCGAAGATCACCGAGGTCGCGCACACCACGTTCATCGACGGCATGAGCCTGGCCTCCCTGACCGCCGCAGGCGTGGCGGCCGTCGCCGTGTTCGTCGCGTTCCTCACCAAGCGCGGTGAGAACGCGCAGGCCGGTGCGGGAGCGGCGCACATCTGACGCTCCCCGGCGGCTCGTTCGCCTATCAGGGTGAAGGCAGCCGCCGAACCCTCCCCTTCGGCACGCGCCGCAGGTCACAGTGGGTCAAGTCCTCCGCAGGGCATGGAGGGTGAACGCTGCGGCGCGCTGCCGGAGGGGGGCGGCGCGCAGGCAGCGGGATTGAAGCGCGAGTACGGGGTACTCGTCATGTCGTACCCGAATAGAACCCAACCGACCGAGGGTTTACGGGAGTTGATGATGGCGAGCTTCGGACACGGTACGCGCAGGCACCCCCGCTCACGTGGCCGGACGTGGTCACGGACCGGGACGGATCGCGCGACGCTCGGACTCATCGGAGTCATCTGCGCCGTTGCAGGCTTCTTCGTGCTGGGGATCGTTCTCGGTCCCGCCGCGATGGTCTGCGGCTGGCTCGCCATGGGCCGCGCGTGGTCGGGCTCGCGCCCCACCGCGGCCGTGGTCGCCCTGGTCCTGGGCGCCATCGACACGCTCCTGGCCATCATCTGGCTGTCCGGAGCGGCCACACCGGGCATCGGAATGTTCTGACCCGAGCGCGGCATGGGAAAGGGCCCCCGGCGATGTACCGGGGGCCCACCTGTGTGCCCCGCGCTACTCGACCGCTGTCCCCTTGAGCGCCGCCACCTCCCCCCGCAGCGCCCGCACCTCCTCGGTCAGCTCCCGTATCGCCTCGGTCTGCCGCCGCTCCTCGACGTCGTCCTTCTCGAACCGTGCGATGAACCAGGCGGCGATGTTCGCCGTCACCACACCGAGCAGCGCGATCCCGGACAGCATCAGCCCGACCGCCAGCATCCGCCCCAGCCCGGTGGTCGGCGCGTGGTCCCCGTACCCCACGGTCGTCATCGTCGTGAAGGACCACCACACCGCGTCACCCAGCGTCCTGATGTTCCCGTCCGGAGAGTCCCGCTCCACCGACAGCACGGCCAGGGACCCGAACATCAGCAGCCCGACCACGGCACCCACGACATACGTCGTCAGCCTGATCTGCGAGGCCATCCGCGCCCGCTGCCCGACGAGCAGCAGCGTCGACACCAGCCGCAGCAGGCGCAGCGGCTGAAGCATCGGCAGCAGCACCGCCCCCAGGTCCAGCCAGTGCGTCCGTACGAAGGCCGGCCGGTTCGGCGCGAGTACCAGGCGTACGGCGTAGTCGAGGGCGAACGCGGCCCACACCACCCACTCGACCGCCGAGCACAGCCGGACCACATCCCGGCCCGCGTCCGGCCGGACGATCGGCACGGCGTAGGCGACGGCGAAGGCCAGGGCCAGGGCGAAGAGGGGCCGTTGTGTGTGCTGTTCCCACCGGAGCTGGGCCGAGTGCTGCTGCATCGTCGCATCGTAGGAAAAGTGAAGGGGTGGTGCGCCCACGGTGTACCCGTGACGCGCACCACCCCTTGACCGGGCTTGACGTGTCAGGCGTCGCCGCCCGCTGCCCCCGGGTCGGCGGCCGACACGTCGAGCAGCTGGTACCGGTCGATGGCCTGCTTGAGCACGGAGCGGTCGACCTTGCCCTCACGGGCCAGTTCCGTCAGCACCCCCACCACGATCGACTGCGCGTCGATGTGGAAGAAGCGCCGGGCGGCGCCCCGCGTGTCGGCGAAGCCGAAGCCGTCCGCGCCGAGCGACTGGTACGTCTGCGGCACCCAGCGCGCGATCTGGTCCGGAACGGACCGCATCCAGTCGGACACGGCCACGACCGGCCCCTGCGCGTCCGCGAGCTTCCGCGTCACGTACGGCACCCGCTGCTCCTCCTCGGGGTGCAGCAGGTTGTGCTCCTCGCAGCTCACGGCCTCGCGCCGCAGCTCGTTCCAGGAGGTCGCCGACCAGACGTCCGCCTTGACGTTCCAGTCCTCGGCCAGGATCTTCTGCGCCTCGACCGCCCACGGCACGGCGACACCGGACGCCAGGATCTGCGCCGGGATCGAGCCGGCCGTGCCCTCGCTGAACCGGTGGAGGCCCTTGAGGATGCCGTCGACGTCCGCGTTCTCCGGCTCGGCCGGGTGCTGGATCGGCTCGTTGTAGACGGTCAGGTAGTAGAAGACGTCCTCGCCGTGCGGGTGCTCCTCGGAGCCGCCGTACATCCGGCGCAGGCCGTCCTTGACGATGTGCGCGATCTCGAAGCCGAAGGCCGGGTCGTACGCCACGCAGCCCGGATTCGTGGAGGCCAGCAGCTGCGAGTGGCCGTCGGCGTGCTGGAGGCCCTCACCGGTCAGGGTCGTGCGTCCGGCGGTCGCGCCCAGCACGAAACCGCGCGCCAGCTGGTCGGACATCTGCCAGAACTGGTCGCCGGTGCGCTGGAAACCGAACATCGAGTAGAAGACGTAGACCGGGATGAGCGGCTCGCCGTGCGTCGCGTAGGCCGATCCGGCGGCGATCAGCGACGCCGTGCAGCCCGCCTCCGAGATGCCGTCGTGCAGCATCTGGCCGTTCGGCGACTCCTTGTAGGCGAGCAGCAGATCGCGGTCGACCGACTCGTACTGCTGGCCGAGCGGGTTGTAGATCTTCGCACTCGGGAAGAACGAGTCCATGCCGAACGTGCGGTACTCGTCCGGCGCGATCAGCACGAACCGCTTGCCGATCTCCTTGTCCCGCATGAGGTCCTTCAGGAGCCGCACGAAGGCCATGGTCGTCGCGATGGACTGCTGACCCGAGCCCTTCTTCACGGTCGCGTACGTCTTGTCCTCGGGCAGCGCCAGCGGCTTGGACCGGACCACGCGCGTGGGGACGTAACCGCCGAGCGACTTGCGGCGGTCGTGCATGTACTGGATCTCCTCCGAGTCCCGGCCCGGGTGGTAGTACGGCGGCACGCCGGACTCCAGCTCCTTGTCCGGGATCGGCAGGTGGAGGCGGTCGCGGAAGCGCTTGAGGTCGTCGACCGTCAGCTTCTTCATCTGGTGCGTGGCGTTGCGGCCCTCGAAGTTCGGGCCCAGCGTCCAGCCCTTGATCGTCTTGGCGAGGATGACCGTGGGCTGGCCCTTGTGCTCGGCGGCCGCCTTGTAGGCCGCGAAGATCTTCTTGTGGTCGTGACCGCCGCGCCCCAGGTGCAGGATCTGGTCGTCGGTCATGCCCTCGACCATCGCCCGCAGCCGGTGGTCGTCACCGAAGAAGTGGTCGCGGATGTACGAGCCGGTCTCCGTGGCGTACGTCTGGAACTGCCCGTCCGGCGTGGTGTTCATCTTGTTGACCAGCACGCCGTCACGGTCCTGGGCGAGCAGCGGGTCCCAGCTGCGGTCCCAGACCAGCTTGATCACGTTCCAGCCGGCACCCCGGAAGATCGACTCCAGCTCCTGGATGATCTTCCCGTTGCCGCGCACCGGCCCGTCGAGCCGCTGGAGGTTGCAGTTCACGACGAAAGTCAGGTTGTCCAGGCCCTCCCGGGCGGCGATGGACAGCTGGCCCAGCGACTCCGGCTCGTCCATCTCGCCGTCGCCGAGGAACGCCCACACCTGCGACTTGGAGGTGTCGGCGATCCCGCGCGCGTGCATGTAGCGGTTCATCCGCGCCTGGTAGATCGCGCCGATCGGGCCGAGGCCCATCGACACCGTCGGGAACTCCCAGAAGTCCGGCATCAGCCGCGGATGCGGGTACGACGACAGCCCGTGCGGCGCCTTCGACTTCTCCTGGCGGAAGCCGTCCAGGTGCTCCTCGCCCAGCCGGTCCAGCAGGAACGCGCGGGCGTAGATGCCGGGGGAGGCGTGGCCCTGGAAGAAGACCTGGTCGCCGCCGTCACCCTCGTCCTTGCCGCGGAAGAAGTGGTTGAAGCCGACGTCGTAGAGGGAGGCGGAGGAGGCGAACGTGGCGATGTGGCCGCCGACCCCGATGCCGGGGCGCTGGGCCCGGGAGACCATCACCGCCGCGTTCCAGCGGGTGGCGTTCAGGACCTTGCGCTCGATCTCCTCGTTGCCCGGGAAGAACGGCTCGCTCTTGGTGGGGATGGTGTTGACGTAGTCCGTGCTGCGCATCTCCGGCACGGCCACGCGCTTCTCGCGGGCCCGCTCGATCAGCCGCAGCATCAGGTAGCGGGCCCGTTCCCGGCCGCGCTCGTCGACGGCGGCGTCGAGGGAGTCGAGCCACTCCTGAGTCTCTTCGGGATCGAAGTCAGGAACCTGACTCGGAAGGCCGCCAATGATGATCGGGTTGCGATCGGATGCGGAAGCCACGCTGTTCCTTACCTGTCAGAGGGCCTGCGAGGGCCGCTGTTTCGCTTGTCGTCGCCGGGGCGTCGTCGCTGGGGGGCGCGCCGCTCCCATGGTCCACCTCGGGGCCGGGAAACGTCATCTCTACCCAGCGGTAACCAAGACGTGAGATCGACTCCGTGACGTATGGGGCGAATACCTTCGAGTCTCGTACCCACAGACGATTCCCAAACGCCCAAACAGGGCAGAAAGGTGTGGTGTGCGTCACCTGGGACCATGATGGTGTGCCAGGAGTTGCGGTGACACAGCCAGGATCGTCACCGTTTCGGCGGTCTGAACGGCCGGGTACTTGCGCGATCCGTCCCGCCCGTGTGGACTACGGCCAATGCTTCGCGCACGCGCGTGGCTGAGTTATTCCCAAAACATGATCAGGAGGCAACCCGTGAGCGCGACCGCGGACCACGCGGAGGAGCGGACGAACCCTGCCGCCAGGCTGGGGTTCCAGCCCGGGCAGGTGGTCCAGGAGATCGGCTACGACGACGACGTGGACCAGGAGCTCCGCAAGGCCATCGAGGGCATCATCGAGGCCGACCTGGTGGACGAGGACTATGACGACGTGGCCGATGCCGTTGTGCTGTGGTTCCGTGACGACGACGGCGACCTGACGGATGTGCTGGTGGATGCCACCACGTACATCGAAGAGGGCGGCGCGATCCTGCTCCTGACGCCGAAGACCGGCCGTTCGGGGTACGTGGAGCCGAGCGACATCTCGGAAGCCGCCACCACGGCGGGTCTGACGGCGTCCAAGAGCGTCAGCGTCGGCAAGGACTGGAGCGGTAGCCGGCTGGCCACGCCCAAGGCTGCCAAGTCCAAGCGTTAGTCGTACGGCGGGGCGGGCCGACGCCGTCGGCCCGCCCCTCGGCCTGCGCCGGTGCCTGCGTAGGGTGGTCCCACCCCGAAGAACCCCATGAAGGGACACCCTCAGCGATGGCGATCCAGGTCGGCGAGAAGGCCCCCGACTTCGAGCTCAAGGACAATCACGGCAGGGCCGTGCGGCTGTCCGGCTTCCGGGGCCGGAAGAACGTGGTGCTGCTCTTCTACCCCTTCGCCTTCACCGGCGTGTGCACGGGTGAGCTGTGCGAGCTGCGCGACAACCTGCCGCAGTTCTCCGACCGCGACACCGAGCTGCTCGCCGTCTCCAACGACTCCATCCACACCCTGCGCGTCTTCGCCGAGCAGGAGGGCCTGGAGTACCCGCTGCTGTCGGACTTCTGGCCGCACGGCAACGTCTCGCGGGCCTACGGCGTCTTCGACGAGGACAAGGGCTGCGCCGTGCGCGGCACCTTCGTCATCGACAAGGAGGGTGTCGTGCGGTGGACCGTCGTCAACGGCCTGCCGGACGCGCGCGACCTGAACGACTACGTGAAGGCGCTCGACTCCCTGTGACGCCGGTCGGGCGGCATGCGCTCGACACCCGCCGAATTGTCGGCTCCAGGGCCTGCGAGGGGCGGGAACCCGTCACTAGGATCGACTCGTTGATCCGACATCCGAGCACAACGGGGCACCCCGCCCCTGGACACCAATGGAGGACTCGTGGGAGTCAGCCTCAGCAAGGGCGGCAACGTATCGCTGACCAAGGAGGCGCCGGGCCTGACCGCGGTCATCATCGGTCTGGGGTGGGACGTCCGCACCACGACCGGCACGGACTTCGACCTGGACGCCAGCGCGCTGCTGCTGAACAACTCCGGCAAGGTCGGCAACGACCAGCACTTCATCTTCTTCAACAACCTCAAGACCCCGGACGGCTCCGTGGAGCACACCGGTGACAACCTCACCGGTGAGGGCGAGGGCGACGACGAGCAGATCAAGGTCAACCTCGCCACCGTCCCGGCCGACGTGGAAAAGATCGTCTTCCCGGTCTCGATCTACGACGCCGAGACCCGCCAGCAGTCCTTCGGCCAGGTGCGCAACGCGTTCATCCGCGTCGTGAACCAGGCCGGCGGCGCCGAGATCGCCCGCTACGACCTGAGCGAGGACGCCTCCACCGAGACCGCCATGGTCTTCGGTGAGCTCTACCGGCACGGCGCGGAGTGGAAGTTCCGCGCCATCGGCCAGGGCTACGCCTCGGGCCTGCGCGGCATCGCGCAGGACTTCGGCGTGAACGTCTGAACCACTGAAGGGCCCCGGCGACAGGGCCCGGAGGTCTTCTTGTCCGGCGCCGCACGGTTTACGTGCGGCGCCGGACGTGCAGGACCACCTCAGTAACACCACCGGGCCTGTGGCCCCAAGGGGAGGGACAGCATCATGGGCGTCACGCTCGCCAAGGGGGGCAATGTCTCCCTGTCCAAGGCCGCACCGGACCTCACTCAGGTGTTGGTCGGGCTCGGCTGGGACGCGCGCTCCACCACCGGAGCCCCCTTCGACCTCGACGCCAGCGCCCTGATGTGCAGCAGCGGGCGCGTGCTCGGGGACGAGTGGTTCGTCTTCTACAACCAGCTCAAGAGCCCGGACGGCTCGGTCGAGCACACCGGTGACAACCTCACCGGCGAGGGCGACGGCGACGACGAGTCGCTCCTGATCGACCTCCCCAAGGTCCCGCCGCAGTGCGACAAGATCGTGTTCCCCGTCTCCATCCACATGGCCGACGAGCGGGGCCAGACCTTCGGCCAGGTCAGCAACGCCTTCATCCGGGTGGTCAACCAGGCCGACGGCCAGGAACTCGCCCGCTACGACCTGAGCGAGGACGCCTCCACGGAAACGGCGATGATCTTCGGTGAGCTCTATCGCTACCAGGGCGAATGGAAGTTCAGGGCCGTCGGGCAGGGGTACGCGTCGGGGCTGCGGGGCATCGCGCTGGACTTCGGGGTCAACGTCTCATAACGCGATATGAGCAAAATCCGGGGCCCCGTGGGGCGCGGAAGGATGCCGACTAGACTTCCGATTCAAAGTTTTGTAAAGCCGGGTACGGCGCGGGGGAGCCCCGTACACACACGATTGGGTAGCCAGTGGTTCTGAAAACCTTCGGGTGGTCGTTCGCGGTCACCGCGCTCGGCCTGGTCGCAGCGATCTTGTACGGAGGGTGGACCGCGTTCGGTGTCGTTGCGATCCTGTCCGTCCTCGAGATCTCGCTGTCCTTCGACAATGCGGTGGTCAACGCCGGGATCCTGAAGAAGATGAATGCCTTCTGGCAGAAGATCTTCCTCACGATCGGCATCCTGATCGCCGTCTTCGGCATGCGGCTGGTCTTCCCCGTCGTGATCGTCGCGCTCAGCGCCCAGCTCGGGCCGATCGAGGCCGTCGATCTCGCGCTCACCGACAAGGACCAGTACCAGCAGTACGTCACCGACGCCCACCCGTCGATCGCCGCCTTCGGTGGCATGTTCCTGCTGATGATCTTCCTGGACTTCATCTTCGAGGACCGGGACATCAAGTGGCTCGGCTGGCTGGAGCGCCCGCTGGCCAAGCTCGGCAAGGTCGACATGCTGTCGGTCTGCATCGCCCTGATCGTCCTGCTGATCTCCGCGCTGACCTTCGGCGCCAACGCCCACCAGCACGGCGGCACCCACGCCGACAAGGCGGAGACCGTCCTGCTCTCCGGCATCGCCGGTCTGATCACCTACATGATCGTCGGCGGCCTCTCCGGCTACTTCGAGGACAAGCTCGAGGAGGAGGAGGAGCGCGAGCACGAGGCCGAGGAGAAGGCCGAGCGCGAAGGCAAGCCCAAGTCGGCGGTCAAGCTGGCCGGCAAGGCCGCGTTCTTCATGTTCCTGTACCTGGAGGTCCTGGACGCGTCCTTCTCCTTCGACGGAGTGATCGGCGCCTTCGCCATCACCAACGACATCGTCCTGATGGCCCTCGGCCTGGGCATCGGCGCCATGTACGTCCGGTCCCTGACCGTGTACCTGGTCCGCGAGGGCACCCTGGACGACTACGTCTACCTGGAGCACGGCGCTCACTACGCCATCGGCGCCCTCGCCGCCGTCCTCCTGGTGACCATCCAGTACGAGATCAACGAGTTCATCACCGGCTCCATCGGCGTCATCCTGATCGGCGCCTCCTTCTGGTCCTCCGTGCGCCGCAACCGCGCCATCGCCGCGGCCGAGGGCGGGTCCGGCTCGGACGAGAAGACTCAGGTCTCGTCCGGGGTGTGACACCCCTCCGGGTGAGGAACGCTCTGTGCGGGGCGGCCACCGAGGTGACCCTCGGTGGCCGCCCCGTCGGTCGTCAAGGGCCGTGGGCAATGCGATGACCTGCGGTCTCCAAGTGAACGTGGGGGGCGGAATGGGCCTGTTCGACGGACTCCGGCGCGGCCGCGAGGCACAGTTCGACTCGGGCGACGCGTCGACCAACGCGATCGAGCTGACCAAGCGGCGCGCGCAGATATCACTCACCAAACAGGGGGCGGCCACCGGCCATCTGCGCGTCAACCTGAGCTGGCGGATGCGCACCTCCGACTTCGGCGGCTCCCAGCGCGAGAGCCTGCTGCGCCATCCTTTCCGGGCCCTCAAGCCCCCCGAGGTCATCGGCCACAGCCAGAGCATGGTCAACGTCGACCTCGACCTCGGCTGTCTCTACGAGCTCCAGGACGGCAGCAAGGGCGTCGTCCAGCCCCTCGGCGGCTACCTCGGGGAGACCAACGCCGCGCCGTACGTCAAGCTCAGCGGCGACGACCGCTTCGGCTCCGCGTCCGGCGAGACGATGTACATCAACCTCGACCACCGCGACAGCATCAAGCGGCTCCTGGTCTTCGTCTACATCTACGACCAGACGCCCGCCTTCGACCGCGCCCACGCCATCGTCACCCTCTACCCGAGCAACGGCCCCCGCATCGAGATCCACCTCGACGAGCGCCAGCCACAGGCACGCTCCTGCGCCGTCGTCATGATCGAGAAGGTGAAGAACGAGATCATCGTCCGCCGCGAGGCGAAGTTCGTCTACGGCTTCCAGGCCGAGCTCGACCGGCTGTACGGGTGGGGGCTGCAGTGGGGGCGGGGCTACAAGACCAAGGTCGACCGCTGACCGCGGAACCCGGCGGCGCCGCCCCCGAGTCCGCGGACAGGGCCTAGCGTCCGATGAACTGCGGGCCCTGCGGGGGCAGCCGGAAGTCCGGGTCGGGCACCGCGGTGACCGGCGGCGGGTAGCCGTAGCCGGTCTGCGCGGCCGCGGCGCCCGCCGCGGCCGGTGCGGGGTAGCCGTACGCGGGCCGGCTGGTGGGCTGCGGATAGCCGTACGCCGGCTGCGTCGGCGGCGGCTGCTGCGGCGGCGGATAGCCGTACCCGGGCTGTGCGGGCACCGCGGTCGGCTGCTCCGGGGGCAGCGGCAGGGAGGCCTCGGAAGACTGCTGGGCGGGGCCGGCGGTCGTCGGCTGCGCGGGCGTGTTCGTGGTGGGCGGCGCCGGGACGGTCGTGGTCGGCTCCGCCGCCGCCTCCGACTCGTCCACCGAGATGCCGTAGTCGGTCGCGAGCCCCTGCAGCCCGTTCGAATAGCCCTCGCCCAGCGCCCGGAACTTCCAGCCCTCCCCGCGCCGGTACAGCTCGCCGCAGATCAGCGCGGTCTCCTGGCCCGTCTCCGGCTTGACGTCGAAGTACGCCAGCGCTTCGGCACCCGGGCCCGCCGCGTCGTACAGCAGAATGCGCAGCGCCTGTACGCGGTCGAACGTCACGCCGTCCGCCGATGCGACCAGCAGAATCCGGCTGACTCCCGACTCGACACCGGTGAGCTCTGTCTGGATCGTGTCGGTCAGGCCCTCGGCGACCCGCTTCTTGCCGAGCCGCCACACCTTCCCGGCCGGGTGCCGGGGCTGGTTGTAGAAGACGAAGTCCTCGTCGGAGCGCACACGACCGTCGGGGCCGAGGAGCAGCGCGGAGGCGTCGACGTCCGGAACCCCCTGCCCGGGTGTCCAGCGCAGCACGGCGCGCACCGTGGTGGCTTCCAGCGGGACGTTCGACCCCTTCAACATCGCGTGCGTCATGCGGTCATCCTGCCTTCTCGGTCCTGCTCACGACAACGCGGGGGCCGCGGTCACGAGCGGCGCCGACGGCCGTCGCGGACTACCGTCGTCATGGCCGGGCCTGGCTGTGCTTGCCCGCGTTACCTGAAATTCATGCCTGACGGGAACCTATGACACGGCCTTCTACGTACTATTACCGGCCAGCTTTCGACGATTCGCAGGCCGCACCACCATCACGGGGGAGTTCCATGCGTCATTTCGGGCACGTCGCCCCTGAGGGGCGGAAGCGCCTTTTCCACCGCGAGCCGTGCACGTTCACCGCGGACTCCCCGGCCCGGCTGCTCGCCGCCGCCCTGGGCGCCACGCTGTACAGCCCGGCCACCCGGCCGCACCTGGCCGACGACATCCTCAAACAGGCCGGGCGGGGCGTGGTCTCGATGGTGCTGTGCCTGGAGGACTCGATCGACGACGCGGACGTCGGCCCCGGCGAGGAGAACCTCGTCCGCCAGTTCACGGCCCTCGACGGCCTCCCGGACGCCGACCTGCCGCTGCTGTTCATCCGGGTGCGCACCCCCGGGCAGATCCCCGACCTCGTACGACGCCTCGGCGCCGCCGTCCGGCTGCTGTCCGGATTCGTGCTGCCCAAGTTCACCGAGGAACGCGGCATCCCCTTCCTCGAGGCCCTGGCCACCGCCGAGGCCGAAAGCGGCCGTCGTCTTTTCGCCATGCCGGTGCTGGAGTCCCCGGAGCTGCTCTACCGGGAGTCGCGCGTGGAGACCCTCGAGGGCATCAGCCGGGCGATCGACAAGTACCGCGACCGCGTGCTCGCGCTGCGCCTCGGCGTGACGGACTTCTGCTCCTCCTACGGGCTGCGCAGAGGCCCCGACATGACGGCCTACGACGTGCAGATCGTCGCCTCCGTGATCGCCGACGTGGTGAACATGCTGGGCCGCGCCGACGGGACCGGCTTCACCGTGACCGGGCCGGTGTGGGAGTACTTCCGGGTCCAGGAGCGCATGTTCAAGCCGCTGCTGCGGCAGAGCCCCTTCCTGGAGGTGCAGGCCGCGGAACTGCGCGAGAAGCTGATTGAGCACTCCATGGACGGCCTGCTGAGGGAGATCTCCCTGGACCACGCCAACGGACTGCTGGGCAAGACCTGCATCCACCCCTCGCACGTGCTGCCCGTGCACGCCCTGTCGGTCGTCAGCCACGAGGAGTTCTCGGACGCCCAGGACATCCTGCGCCCGGAGCGCGGCGGCGGTGGTGTGCTGAGATCGGCGTACACGAACAAGATGAACGAGGTGAAGCCGCATCGGGCCTGGGCCGAGCGGACCCTGCTGCGTGCCGAGGTTTTCGGCGTGGCGAACCAGGACATCGGCTTCGTGGAACTGCTGGCGGCGGGCCTGCCGGGTTGAACGCACGACGCAGGGAATCCATGGAGAAGGCGGAGAAGGCGGAGAAGGCAGTGAACGAGGGGGAGCACCACGAGGTGCGCGCCGATGCGCCGGCCGGGCCGGCCGACGCAACCGACGGCGTCTGGTCCGGCAGCTGGGTCGCCGAGCGGCTCGGTGTCGAACTCGTCGGCGACGACCGGCTGACCGGCCTGCTGGGGCTGGCGCTGCGCCGCAACCCCAAGCGCGCCCACCTGCTCGTGTCGAACGTGCTCGGCAAGCACGTGCCGCAGTCGCCGTCCGTCGTGTACGGCTACGGAGTCGAGCTCGGCCGCCGGGTGCGTGACCTGCTGGGCGACGACGAGGCCCGCAAGGCCGTCGTCCTCGGCTACGCGGAGACCGCGACCGGCCTCGGCCACTCCGTCGCCGACGGGCTGGGCCTCGCCCCCTACCTGCACTCCACCCGCCGCCCGGTCGCCGGTCTCGCCCCGGCCGGCGGCTTCGAGGAGTCCCACTCCCACGCGACCTCGCACCTGCTGCTGCCGGAGGACCCCGCGCTGCTCACCGGCGACGGGCCGCTGGTCCTGGTCGACGACGAGTTCTCCACGGGGAACACGGTGCTGAACACCGTCCGGGATCTCCATGAGCGGTATCCGCGGCGGCGGTACGTCGTGGTGGCGCTGGTGGACATGCGGTCGGCGGCCGACGCGAGTCGCCTCGCGGAATTCGCCGGGGAGATCGGCGCGCGCGTGGATCTCGTGGCAGCGGCTTCGGGCACGGTGCGGCTGCCGGAGGGGGTGCTGGCGAAGGGGCAGGAGTTGGTGGCGCGGTACGAGTCAGAGAGTGCCGCGACAGGTGATCGGTCGTCTGCGGCAGCGTCGTGGCCGGTCGCGCAGTTCCCCGCGCCCCTTGAGGGCGTTGCCGCCGACTCGCCAGGGGCGCGGGGAACTGCGCGAACAGCCCCCACCGGCCCGCACCCGGACGACAACCGTGCTCACCCCCACGTCACCCGCATAGACCTGCGCTGGCCCGAGGGCCTGCCCGACGGCGGCCGGCACGGCTTCACTCCCGCGCACCGGAAGCGCCTGGAGGACGCGCTGCCCGACATGGCGGCCCGGCTCGCCGACGCACTCCCCGCCGATGCCCGCCGCGTGCTCGTCCTCGGGTTCGAGGAGCTGATGTACGCGCCGCTGAGGCTGGGC
Source organism: Streptomyces flavovariabilis (assembly GCF_000725785.1). Lineage (NCBI taxonomy): Bacteria > Bacillati > Actinomycetota > Actinomycetes > Kitasatosporales > Streptomycetaceae > Streptomyces > Streptomyces flavovariabilis. The sequence continues at coordinate 618,806 of NZ_JNXD01000001.1, forward strand.
CAAGAGCTGGAGCGGGTGACGGACGCCGACGTCCGCTACTCCACCACCACCCGCTCGCCCGTCCTCGCCGTCGACGACCCCGGCTACGCGATACGCACCCGCCTGCGCTTCCCCGCCCACGACGACCCCGCGGACGGCCCCGGCGAGCGCTACGCCTACAACGTCGCGGGCGCCGGCTTCGACGCCGTCGTCGCCGTCGTCGACTCCGCCGCGGACACCCCCCGGCTGCACGCGCCCGACGGTCTGCTGGCCCAGCTCGCCGCGCACACCCCCGAGGTCCTCCTCGCCGTCGTACCGTCGTACGCCCCCGAGGCCCCGCACGCCCCCGAAAGGCCCTCCATGCTGCCCGAGCCCCTCCGCGGCCCCGTCTTCTCCTCGTACGCGCCCGAGGAGGTCGGCTGGCTGCTCCAGGACCTCTCGGACGTGACGCTGGAGGCGCCGACCGAGGAGCGCGAGGAGGCCATCCAGAGCGGCGGCGCGCACTACGCGGAGTCACTGCCCGTCGAGTACCAGCCCAGCGAGCAGTACCAGGAGCTGTTCCACGCCGCGCTGGAAGACTCGGCGGCCCGTATCGCCCAGGCGGCCGGCGTCGTCACCGAGACGGTCCTCGCCGAGCGGTCCCCGCGCCCCGTGCTGGTCTCCCTGGCCCGCGCGGGGACGCCCGTCGGCATCCTCATGCGCCGCTGGGCCCAGCACCGGCACGGCCTCGACCTGCCGCACTACGCCGTGTCGATCGTCCGCGGCCGGGGCATCGACGCCAACGCGCTGCGCTGGCTCGCCGCGCACCACGACCCCCGGGACGTCGTCTTCGTCGACGGCTGGACCGGCAAGGGCGCCATCACCCGCGAACTCGCCCAGGCACTGGAGGAGTTCGAGAAGTCCGACGGCGTCACCGGCTTCAGCCCCGAGATCGCGGTCCTGGCCGACCCGGGCTCCTGCGTCCGGACCTACGGCACCCGCGAGGACTTCCTCATCCCCTCCGCCTGCCTCAACTCCACCGTCTCCGGCCTGATCTCGCGGACCGTGCTGCGCGCTGACCTGGTCGGGCCGCACGACTACCACGGCGCGAAGTTCTACCGCGAACTCGCCGGCACGGACGTCTCGGTGGCCTTCCTGGACGCCGTGGCCGCCCGCTTCCCCGAGGTCACCGACGCGGCCTGCGCCCAGGCCAAGGAACTGCTCGCCGCCGACCGCTCGCCCACCTGGGAGGGCTGGGCCGCCGTCGAGCGCATCAGTGAGGAGTACGGCATCCACGACGTGAACCTCGTCAAGCCCGGCGTCGGCGAGACCACCCGGGTCATGCTGCGCCGCGTGCCCTGGAAGGTCCTGGCACGCGCCGGGGCGGGCAGCGACCTCGACCACGTACGCCTGCTCGCCGAGCAGCGCGGTGTGCCCGTCGAGGAGGTCGACGCACTGCCCTACACCTGCGTCGGCCTGATCCACCCCAAGTACACCCGCGGCGCGACCGGCGCCGACGGCAAGGCGGTGACGGTCTGATGCCCGCACTCGTCGCGAGCGACCTCGACCGCACCCTGATCTACTCCGCCGCGGCTCTGGCGCTGACCATGCCGGACGCCCGGGCGCCCCGGCTGCTGTGTGTGGAGGTGCACGAGAGCAAGCCGCTGTCGTACATGACGGAGACGGCGGCCCGGCTCCTCACCGAACTGGGCGACGCGGCCGTGTTCGTGCCGACCACGACCCGGACACGCAAGCAGTACCAGCGCATCAATCTGCCGGGCCCCGAGCCCACGTACGCGATCTGCGCGAACGGCGGCCACCTTCTGGTGGACGGCGTCTCCGACCCGGACTGGCACGCGCAGGTCACCGCACGGCTGGCCGACCAGTGCGCGCCCCTCGCCGAGGTGCAGGACCACCTGCTGAGAGTCGCCGACCCGGTCTGGGTGCGCAAACACCGCGTCGCCGACGACCTCTTCGCCTACCTCGTCGTCGAGCGCGAACTGCTCCACGAGGACTGGGTGAAGGAACTCGCGGTGTGGGCGGAGAACCGCGGCTGGACCGTGTCCCTCCAGGGCCGCAAGATCTACGCCGTCCCCAAGCCGCTCACCAAGAGCGCGGCGATGCGCGAGGTCGCCCGGCGGACCGGGGCCGATCTCACCCTCGCCGCCGGTGACTCCCTGCTCGACGCGGACCTGCTCCTCGCGGCCGACCGGGGCTGGCGCCCGGGCCACGGGGAGCTGGCCGACACGGGCTGGACGGCTCCCGCGATCAGGGCGCTTCCCGACCGGGGTGTCCTCGCCGGGGAGCGGATCCTGTGGGAGTTCCTGGAGGCAGTGCGGGGCGCCTGAGAACTCGGGTGTCCTGGTCGTCGTGCGGGTGCGGCGTCGCGGTGGCTCGTCGCGCGGTTCCCCGCGCCCCCTCGGGGCGCGCCCCTCCGCGGCGTCGTAGCAGCCGCACTGCGATGAACGCCGCCACCGCCACGGCGGCCACGGCCAGGACCACCTTCGAGTAGGTGGAGACGATGTCGCTCACCTGGTGCCAGTTCGCGCCGAGGAAGTAGCCCGCGAGCACGAACACCGTGTTCCAGATCGCGCTGCCCAGGGTGGTCAGCCCCAGGAACACCGGCAGGCGCATGCGCTCGACACCCGCCGGCACCGAGATCAGGCTGCGGAAGATCGGGATCATCCGGCCGAAGAACACGGCCTTGGTGCCGTGCTTGAGGAACCACGCTTCGGTCTTCTCGATGTCCGAGACCTTCACCAGCGGCAGCCGGGCCGCGATCGCCACCGTCCGGTCACGGCCGAGCAGCGCGCCGACTCCGTACAGCGCGAGCGCGCCGATCACCGAGCCGGCCGTCGTCCACAGCAGGACGGCGAGCAGACTCATCCGGCCGCTGCTCGCGGCGAACCCGGCGAGAGGCAGGATCACTTCGCTGGGCAGCGGCGGGAACAGGTTCTCCAGGGCGATGGCGAGCCCGGCACCCGGCGCGCCCAGCGCGTCCATCAGGTCGTTGACCCACTGCGGTCCGGCGTCCGCTGCGATGGCTGTCATGCAGCCACGCTAGGAAACCGAAGCTGAAGGATTCCTGAGGACGGGCGTCAGCCGCAGCAGCCGCCACCGCAGCAGCCGCCGCCGCCCGCGCGGGGCGCCGGAGCCGGGGCGGAGGCCGAGCCGCCGACCGCGACCGTGGAAAGGAGCTTCACCGTGTCGTCGTGTCCCGAGGGGCAGGCCGCGGGGTCGGAGGACTCGGCCATGGGGCGGCTGAGTTCGAAGGTGTCGCCGCAGGTCCGGCAGCGGTACTCGTAGCGAGGCATGCGCTCAGGTTAACCGGCACGGTCAATGGCCGGCGCCGCGTTCCTCGCGGATCTCGGAGACCACGTGGGCCACGGTGCGGCGGACCGCTTCCGTCTCCGTGAGGAAGTGCCAGTAGTCGGGGTGGCGGCCCTCGAGGCCGGCGATGGCGCGGTCCAGGCGGGAGACGGCGTCGTCCAGGGGGCGGGCGTGGCGCGGGTCGGGGGTGTTGCGGCCGGCCATGGCGAGACGCTGGGCGTCACGGATGGCGAAGCGGGTGCGGTCGATCTCCTGCTGCGGGTCCTTCTGCACGGCGTTCAGGCGGTGCAGGCGGTCCCCGGCGGCCGAGACGGCCTCGTCGGTGCTGTTCAGGAGGGCCCGTACGGTCGACAGCAGGGCTGTCGCGTCGGCCCAGCGCTGTTCGCCGCGGGCGGTGTGGGCCTCGGCCAGTCTGGTCCCGGCCTGGCGGAGGTTCTCGGCGGCGGCGTCGGGGACGTGCTGCAGATCCTGCCAGCAGGCCGCGGTGAAGCGGCGGCGGAGTTCACTCAGGGTCGGTTCGACCTGCTCGGAGCGGGTGGTGAGGGCCTGGGCGCGGGTGCGCAGGGAGACGAGCCGGTGGTCGATCTCGGCGGCGCGGTCCGGCAGCCGCTCGGCCTCCACACGGACCGCCTCGGCCGCGCGCGTGACCCGCTCGGCCCGTTCCAGGGTCTGCGGCACGCCGTGCTGCCCGGCGCCCTGGTTCAGCTTGGTGAGCTCCGGGGAGAGGGCGGCGAGCCGGGCGGCGAGGTCGTCCGCCGTGAGACCTGACGCCCGTGCCGAGTCGAGGGCGTTGGAGGCGGCGAGCAGGGCCTGACGGGCGCGTTCGACCGCGGGGGCGAGACGGGCCAGCTGGGTTTCCGCCTTGCCGAGGAGGGGGCCGAGGCCGTCGGTGAACCGGTCGAGCTCCTGCTTGACCCGGCCGAGTTCCTCCTTGGCGGCGGTCAGCTCACTGCGGGCGCGGGTGGCGGCGGAGGCCTCCAGGTCGTCGCGGTCGAGGTCGTGGGCGTCGACGGCGTTGATGTACTGGTGGCTGGCTTCGTCGATGCGCCTGCCGAGGGCGTCGAAGCCGTCGACGGCGCGGCGGGCGGCGGGGGAGTCGTCGACGGCGGTGATCGTCTCGATGGAGATCCGCAGGTCGCGCTGGGCGGTGTCCAGCTCGTAGAAGGCGGCCGCGGCGGCGTCCTTCGCGGCCTGGGCCTCGGCCCGCTGGTTCTCGGCCCGGCCGCCGAACCAGCGCCGGGTGCCTCCGCCCGCGAAGGCCGCGGGCAGGGCCAGCGCGGCCAGCAGGGGGAGCCCGATCAGCGTGAGCGTGTCCCGGAGCGGGCCGGGGGCGTGGGTGGTGAGGCGATGCGGGCGATGTGCGCGCGGCACCGACGGCGAGTCCGGCTGTCCTGGTGTCGCCGTCACATCCCTCTCCCGTGCTGTGGTCCACCCTGCCCGGTGTCATTCTCCCACCGGTTAAGGACGAACACACGGGCCGGTCAGTTCGCCGTTCGCACTGTCACTTTGCCGTCGCCGGTGTGGGCGGACACCATATGGGAGCTGGTCTCGTCGCGGGGCACCGACACATCGACGCCGCCGTCACCGGTCTCGGTGGTCACGCGGTAGGTGGCTCGGGGCAGTGCGATGCTCACGGAGCCGTCACCGCTGCGGGACTCCACGCGGTCCGGTACGACACCGAGTTCGAGGCGGACCGAGCCGTCGCCGGTCCGGGTGCGGACGGTACGGGAGGAGACATCGGCCCGGATGGACCCGTCGCCGGTGCGCATCCGCAGCGGACCGGTGGTGTCGCTGACGCGGATGGACCCGTCACCGGTGCGCAGCTCCAGGGGGCCGGTGGTGTCGCTGACCCGGACGGAGCCGTCGCCCGTGCGGATGCTCAGGGGGTCCCGGAAGCCCCGGGCGCGGACACTGCCGTCGCCGTCCTGGACCTTCACGGTGACACCGCGGGGCACCTCGATGCGGTGCTTGGCCGAGCAGTCGACGACGATGCCCGAGCACTTGAGCCGCAACACCAGGCGGTCGTCCCGCATGTCCCAGGTGACCTTGGGCTCCTTGCCGACGACGACCGAGCCCCGGAACCACCGGGTGACCTCGATCTTGCCCGCCGGGTTCGTGCCGGAGGCGACGATCTCGAGGGCCGAGTCGTCGGAGTCGACGGTGAGGGTGCGGCCCTGGAGACCGAAGGACCGGTGCTCGGGGTCCGTGTCGTCCCCGGCGGACGCGCCGCATGCGCTGAGAGCAGCGACGAGCACCACGGCGGCACCGGCGAGTGCGGTGGCGCGGGCAGAGGCGGTGAGTGTGGTCATGACGGTTTCCCCCTGGACGGACGACGGGCGCTCTGGGGCGCTCTACGACCGTATGGATCCGGGGCCCGCCGGGGGATCCGGGCCACTCCCGGATCAACAGTGGGGTTAACCCCAGGTACGGGGCCCGCCACGGTCCCGCGATACGGGTTTGCGGGACCGCGCCCCGGGCAATGTAGGCTGTCGACTCGTCCTGGGCGCGTGGCCCGGGAGCCGGGTGCGTAGCTCAGGGGTAGAGCGCCTGCCTTACAAGCAGGATGTCGGCGGTTCGAAACCGTCCGCGCCCACAACACCGAGTTTCGGGCCGGAGGCCCTCCAGGAACATCCCTGGAGGGCCTCTCCTGTTGTCACCCCGGCGGCAAGTCAGTAGTTCGCGTTGGCGAGGAGTTCGCCGTCCTTGTCGTACACCGTGACGAGGCCGTTCTTGGACTCGTAGCAGGAGGTGAACGCGGAGGCGATGAGTTTGCCCTCGCCTTGGTGGGGGCCCATCAGGCCGCCGCTGAAGTCGGTGAAGACCTCCGCCGCGTCGAGGATGTCGTTGCGCTTGTCCGTGCCGGTCACCTTTGTGACGTGTTCGACCGCGGCCTGCTCGGTGTCCGTGCCGTTCTTGGCGACGCAGCTCCTGAACTGTTCGGCTTGGGGCTTGTCGTCGTTCGGCCCGGCCTTCTTAGGGCTGTCCTGCCCGGGCTTGTCGTCGGCGGCGACGGCCTTGTCCTTGGCCGAGGTGTCGCTGCTGTCGTCGCCTCCGCCGCCCGTGGCGACGGCGGCGATGACGAGGAGGGCGAGGATGCCCGCGCAGCCGAGGCCCGCGATCTTGCCCACGCCGCGCTTCTTCGGCGGCTGGGGCGCAGGGGCGCCGTAACCGGGCTGCTGCGGGTGGGGCTGGTGCGGCTGCTGCGGGTACTGCTGGCTCATGGGTCCCCCTCGGGATCATTCGGGTGGTGCGGGAGTACGACACGCCGGGGGAGCCGCGTGGTTGTAGAGGGTTGAACGGGTTCACCTGATGGGGGTACGGCCCGTCGCACATCCGGCGGCGACCCGTGCGTGTGTCCACCCCGGCCGCGGGTGTCCACCCCGGCCCGGTGCCGGCTCAGGACCTGTCTCTACGATGAGCACGTGAACAGCCCCGGACAGCGCGCTTCGCGACCCGCCGTGCGGCGGGGGCATGTGCTGTGCGTGCTGGGGCTGTTGGTGGGGTTGCTGGGGATGCACGGGCTGGCGCCCGGTGGCGGTCTGCCTCGGCAGAGTCATGGGCAGCAGGCGCACGTTCTGCGGGTCCACCCGCCCCAGGCCCAGGTCATGTCCTCCGGGCACTGCGGTCACGGGCATGTCCAGCACGCCGACGCGACCTGTGCGTCGGGGGCCGTGGGCGGTGGGCCGGTGGTGCCCCCGCTGGTTCCCGACCCGGCCCCCGTGGGGGCGGGGGAGAGCGCCGTACGGGCGTACGCGGTCGTGGACACGGATGGTGCCCGCGCCCCGCCTTCCCTGGCCGAGCTCCAGCTTCTGCGGATCTAGACACCACGCATCACGCCGGCCGGTACCGACCCGGTGGCGGCGTGGTGCCTCCGTCGTGTCCGCAATCCTCAGTTCCTTGCAGAAGCAGGAGTTCACGCATGAGCAACAGCATTCGTACCCTGGCGCGCCGCGCTGCCCTGGTGGCGGCGACGGGTGCCGCGGCGGTCGTCCTCGCGGCCTGTGGCGGTGACGGTGCCGACCGTGCCGCCGGCGGTGCCGGCCACGGCGACGCCGGAAGCCACGGCCCCACCGGATCCCCGTCGCCCACCGGTGCCCACAACCCTCAGGACGTCGCCTTCGCGCAGGGCATGATCCCGCATCACCGGCAGGCGCTTGAGATGGCGCGACTGGCCGGCGGCCGGGCCTCCACCGGGGCGGTCAAGGACCTCGCGGCGCGGATCGAGAAGGCGCAGGATCCGGAGATCAGGACCATGACCGGCTGGCTGAAGGCCTGGGGCGAGGACGTCCCCGCGGCCGGGGGTGACGGCATGGACCACTCCGCCCCGGGTCACGCGGGCATGCCCGGCATGATGGGTGACGAGGACATGGCCGCGCTGGAGAAGCTGACGGGCAAGGCCTTCGACGTCCAGTTCCTGACCCTGATGGTCGAGCACCATGAAGGGGCTGTGGAGATGGCCCGGACCGAGCAGAGCAAGGGCCGCTACGGCCCCGCCAAGGCCATGGCCGACGACATCGTCACCGCCCAGAAGGCCGAGATCAGCGAGATGAAGAGGATGCTGGGCGACAAGAGCTGACCCCTGCGGGCGTCACGGGGTTCCGCCGGTCTCCTCCGGCGGAGCCTCGTGCGCGTGCTTCAGCCCCGAGCGGGCCGCCACCCGCTCGGGCCCGGCGAGTCCGGACCAGTAGCGGTGGGTGCTGACGAACACCGCGAGTTCGTGCTCCCGCTGCCGGAGCTTCTCCACCTCGGCCTGTTCGTCGGCGGTCCAGCCGGGGGAGGCGGGGCGTTCCACCTTGCGCCAGCCGTTGTCGTCACTGAATCCGTCCAGCGGCTCCACCGACCAGGGAAGCCGCTTCAGCAGGGCCGACAGCTCGGCCCGGACCTGATGGAGTTCCTCCTGACCGGCCAGGAGGTCACTCGGAAAGTCATAGGTCGTAGCCACGGCCCAATGATACGCCTGTTCGAATTAGGTGGGCGAGTTCCTTCCTGTGGTTCATGCGAACGTGTGTACCTCGCCCACCACCCGGGCCGCCACCGGAGCCGGTACGCCGTGGCGCTCGGCCGCGCGGAGCAACGCGCCGCCGATGGCGTCCAGTTCGACCGGCCGCCCGGCCTCGGCGTCGCGCTGCATCGACGACTTCGTCGATGGCGGGAAGGCGTCGTAGCGGGCGAGGGCCTGGGCCGGGTCCGCCGGGCCGCCGCAGGCGTGGCTGATCGCGGCGGTCTCCTCCACCAGGGCGGTCAGCTCGTCGCGGTGCCGGGTGCGGATGTCGCCGAGGGGGAGGCCGTACCGCGTGGTCAGCAGGGCGAAGGGGGCCAGGAACGACATCTTCGCCCACAGGGCCGCAGTCTCGTCCTCCAGTACGCGGGTGGCCGGACCGGCCGCGGCGAAGGCCTCGGCGAGGGCGTCGAGGCGCGGCCGGGGCACGTCCGTGCCGGTCAGGTCGATCTCCGCGAAGGGGCTGCCGTGGGCGATGACGCCCGGCGCGACACGGGTGGACTCGACGCGGATCACGGCGGGGGCCACGCGGTCGGGCCGGTAGCGGGCGCGCAGGGCCGCGGGGTGTTCGACGCCGTTCAGGAACGGCACGAGAAGAGCGTCGGACAGCGCCCGGGCGGGGACGCGCGCGAGGGCGGCGTCGAGGGCGGTGCCCTTGACGGTGACCAGGCACGCGTCGACCGGTTCCCGCAGCTCGGTGTCCGCCTCGACGCGGGCCGAGAAGTCGCCGAAGAGGGCGCTGCGGACCTGGATGCCGTCGGTGCGCAGGGCCTCGGCGGTCTGCTCGCCGGACAGGCAGATCACGCGGTGGCCGGCGCGGGAGAGCAGGGCGGCGAGCAGGCCGCCCACGCCGCCGGGGCCCAGGACGGCCACGGTGAGTTCGTTCGTCACGAGGAGTTCCTCTCGTCGGTCGGCTCCGGGACGGTGGCCGCCTCGGAGTGATCATGGCAGCGTCGCTGTCGTACGGGGGCGGGAAGGGTGAGACTGGGGGCATGTGCCGGAGTATCAAGACGCTGCGTCCGCCCGCGATGCCCGAAGAGGCCACCGAGGCCGATGTGCGCGCTGCCGCCCTGCAGTACGTGCGGAAGGTTTCGGGATTCCGCGCCCCCGCCGCTCACAACCAGGAGGTGTTCGACCGCGCCGTGGAGGCCGTCGCGCAGGCCACGGCCGAGTTGCTGGAGGGCCTGGAGGTCCGCGGGGCCCGGAAGGCCGGCTAGGCCGGCCCCCGGGGCTCAGACCGCCAGTTCGGGCTGCGGTCCGGGTTGCGGCGCGGGAGTGGCCTTCGCTTCCCACAGCCTGGTGATCCGCAGGTAGCCGTGGACCACCGAAGCCATCGCCAGCAGCAGGAGGGGGCCGGAGAGCCACGGGTAGGCGGCCATCTCCATCGGCAGGAAGCGGTAGGACGCCAGCAGCACCGCGAAGACGACCGTTCCATAGGCGATCAGCCGGACTCCCGCCCGGTCCCAGCCGCGGTCGTACGTGCGCAGCGCCGCCTCGACCGTGTACGCGAACACCACTCCGGCGACGAGGTCCACGCCGTAGTGCCAGCCGAAGCCCAGCGTCGCTGCGAGGGTGGCGATCAGCCAGAACGTGCCGGCGAGACGCAGGGCGCGCGGCCCCCTGCGGGAGTGGATGAAGATCGTGGTGGCCCACGCCGTGTGCAGGCTGGGCATGCAGTTGCGCGGGGTGATCTCGTCGAACGGCATGGCGTACGGGGTGGTGATCGGCGGCAGGGTGTTCGGCCACAGGTTCGCCGCCGCCCAGTGTCCGCCCTCGGGGCCGTAGGCGAAGACCGGCCCGACCACGGGGTAGATCATGTAGACGGCCGGTCCGAGCACGCCGATCAGCAGGAAGGTGCGTACCAGGTGGTGGCGCGGGAAGCGCTGCTCGGCCGTCACGTTGCGCAGCTGGTACAGCGCCACACAGACCGCGGCCACCGCGAGCTGGGCGTAGACGTAGTCGAGGGCGTGCTCGCCGACCGGGCCGCTCGCCTTCAGGAGCCGGCCCGCCAGCCACGACGGGTTGCCCAGTGCGTGATCGGCCATGGCGACGTACGGGTCGAGTGTGACCGGGCGGGTCTGCGACGTGATCAGCAGCCAGGTGTCCCCGGTCTTGCGGCCGGTCACCAGCAGCAGGCCGAGCCCGACGCCCTTCAGCATCAGGACGCGTTCAGGACCCGTGCGGCGCGCGAGGGCGAAGACCGCGACGCCCAGGATCACCCACAGCGCGCCGTTGCCGAACGGGTGGCCTTCGCCGGGGTGGGCGCCGATCGCCCACCGCACCAGCAGGAAGACGAGGTCGATGCCGATCGCGGTGCCGAGGGCGATGAGCCGTTGCCGCCAGGTGAGCACCACCATCGTCAGCGCCAGGCTGGCGTAGAGCAGGAACCCGGACTTGGGGGCGTGGATCACCTCGCGTGCCTGCGTGGTGATCGGCCCCGGTATGCCGAGGTGGTGCGCGGCGATCTGGAGCGCGACGAGGAATCCGAGAGTGATCACGCCTGCCGCGGCCCACAGCATCGCCCGGGGGTGCCGCCTGGCGGCGAGGGCTGTCAGTTTTATTCGGGAGGCTTTCCGCGACGCCGTGGTGGTCAATGTCTCAGCCGCTTCCAGGTCTTGGTGGTCGTGTGGTGGGCCGGAGCCGGTCTACGACGTCCGCGGCTCTCGCCGCATCAGATACGCCGCCCCTGCCCCGGCGCCGAACAGCGCCCCCACCGACACCGCCGTCGCCAGCCAGCTCGCGCCCAGCAGGTGGGCGCCGAAGTAGCCGAGGGCGACGCTGTACGTGGCCCAGGTGAGACCGGCCAGGGCGGACCAGGGCAGGAAGTCGCGGGCGCGGCGGCGGGCGGCGCCCGCGCCGAGGGAGACCACCGAGCGGCCGGCGGGAGCGAACCGGGCGAGGACGACGAGGGCGCCGCCGCCACGGGCGAGGGCCGTGCCGAGACGTTCCTGGGCGGTGGTCAGGCGCCGGGAGCGGGAGATCGCCCGGTCCAGGCGGGCGCCGCCGCGCCAGGCGAGGCGGTAGGCCACCAGGTCGCCCAGGACGGAGGCGGTGGCCGCGCAGAGGGTCAGGGCGAGGATGTCGGGCACGTCGGCGGCCGTGCCCGCTGCCGCCGCCGTGGCCGCCGTGATCACCAGGACGCCGCTGGGCAGCACCGGCAGGAACACGTCGAGCAGGACGGACGAGGCCACCATCGCGTAGATCCACGGGCTGCCCATCGGCAGCCCCACTTGCTCCAGCACCGGAACTCCCCGTGACTCCCCCGTGGGCCAGACCGTGCCGCGATGGCGCGGGGGGAGCGGCAGGAGTGGCCATGACAGCCATAGAGCGTACGCCTGGGGTGTGACGGGCGGTTCACGGGGGGCTCATACGTTCGGTGCGGACTGTTCACCTCGTCGCGGCTCGTCCCGAGGTGTCGGCATATGTGCGAGTGCCACCGCGTCCGCCCTGATCACGGGCCGGGACGGACAGAGCGGCGCCTCCCCCCGGGGGGAAGGCGCCGCTGCGCGTCCGACAGGCCGGGCGGCTCAGGCGGCCACCGGTGTCTGGTCCGCGGAGCGCTGCTCCTGCGTGGAGGTGCGCTTGGCCAGCAGCCGGTCCAGGCCGAAGGCGCCGGAGCCCGTGAAGATCAGCAGGAACATGGCCCAGCAGTACATGGCCGCGCCTTCGCCGTTGTTCTCGATCGGCCACAGGGCCTGCGGCTGGTGGACCTTGAAGTACGCGTACGCCATCGCGCCGGAGGAGATGAACGCCGCGATGCGGGTGCCCAGGCCCAGCAGTACCAGGGTGCCGCCGACGAGTTCGATGACGGCCGCGTACCAGTTCGGCCAGGCACCGGTCGCGGCGGTGCCGCCCTTGCCGTCCGCGCCTCCGAGGACGCCGAAGAGCGCGACGGCGCCGTGGCAGGCGAAGAGCAGGCCGGTGACGATCCGGAAGAGTCCGAGCGCGTACGGCTGTGCGCCGTTGAGGCGAGCGGTCATGTGGGGGGTCTCTCCTTCGGTTGGCCGGCCCTGGGGAGGCCGGTCGGGGACGGATACCGCGGAGTAGCCCACGTTAGGTGCGCCTAATTGATGCTTGCAAGTTCAACATTTGGCCACGGCTTTGCCTCCCGTTGGGGCTCGGTTTCCGGCTCAGTCGCACGTAGAACGGCTCTCGCCACCGCATCCGCGTCCGAAAGAGTGACCGAATCCACCCCTGGGCGAGCCCCCGCGGCGGTCACCCAGTGCACGCCTTCTGTCGGTACACCGAACGCGAACCGCCTTGTGTGTGCAATACCTTGACGATCCATCAGATAATAAGGGCAGGGTGTGACGTCCAACCCGCCTGTCTCATAACCGTCGACATCGTGCGGGCGGCACCTCCCGCTGCGCAGCAGACCGGCGAGGAGGTCGTCGGCGGTGTGCCGCAGGTCCGGTTCCGGCAGGCGGGCCTCGATGAGAGTTCTCACACGGACGGCCGATCCCGGCACGTCCGGTGAGTGCGCAGACCAGGCCCCGTCCTCCTCCGTCACCCGCAGTCGCGGGCCGAGCACCCGCACCACTCCCGCCTCCATCAGGGCCGCGAGTTCCTCGATGCGGCGCCGCGGCGGGCCGATGGACAGGAACGCGTTGAGCGGGGTGTACCAGCGGTCCAGGTGATCCCGGCGGGAGGCGCCGGCGAGACCACCGTGGTCCACGATCAGCCGGAGTTCGTTGCGCAGGTCGCGCAGCACGTCCAGGGCCGCCTTCAGTGGACCGTGCACATTGCCCAGGGCGGCCTGGGCGGCGTCCTCGCGCAGATACGACAGCAGCCAGTCGCGCCACTCGCCCGGATGCGCGAAGTCCCGTCCGGCGTACGGGCGGGAGATCCGTTCCCAGCACCAGCGCTCGGCCTCCGGCACCCCGAACCCGTCCAGCAGTGGCGCCTCCAGGGGGTCGCCGTGCGGGACGGCGAGGAAGCGGCCGGTGAACTCCCGCTCCCGCCCGGCAAAGTCCGCCGCCCGCCGGATCAGCGCGCCGTAGTAGACCGTCTCCACCTCCTTCGCCACCAACGGCCATATCTCCGCCAGGAAATCGGGTGCCTCCCCGGAGTCCGCGCGCTTGCGGAACCCGGCGATCACCTCGGGGGTGAGGACGAGCGGGACGTGCCGGCCGTACGGCCCCTTCGCGTTGTCGCCGCGCGCCTGGTACGGGACGCCACGCCGCGAACCGGCGAAGAGCAGCGGCTCACGGCCGGAGGGGAGATAGCGCAGCTCCCCGCCGTCCCGTACGAAACGGCCGCCCCGGCCGGTCGTCAGCAGGGCCGTGTGGTCGAAGAAGTTGAGGCCGAGACCGCGCAGCAGGACCGGCTCGCCCGGGGGTACGCAGGCCAGGTCGACATCGGCCGGATTGGCGGGCGGGACGTGGCGCAGGCCGTGCCGTGCGGCATGGGCCGCCGGCCGCAGCAGGTCCGGGCCGGGGGTCCTCGGCAGGTGTCCCTGGGCCAGCACCACCGCGGACAGGCCGGTCAGGGTGCGGCCGTCGTCGAGGGTGAGGGCCTGGCGGTCCCCGGGGGTGTCGTCGAGCCGTACCGCGCGGGCCCGGTGTGTCTCGACCCGTACGTCCGGCGGTGCTCGCCGTACGACCTCGGCAAACACCCACTCCAGGTAGCGGCCGTACTCGGCGCGGGCCGGATACTCGTCCGGGCCCAGTCTGCCGCCCGCCCACTCGTGCAGGCTCGGGCCGGGGCGGATCGGGCCCGAGCAGTCCACGCTGGTGTCGGTGAACAGGGTCACCTGGCAGGCCACGGTGTTCATCAGCAGTTCGGGCGACTGGGCGGTGCGCCAGACGCGGCCGGGGCCGGGCGGGTCCGGGTCGATCACATGGACCGTCAGCCGGGTGCCGGGCGGAAGGAGTTCCGGGGCGGAGGCGCACAGGCGTTCCAGGACGCTGGTGCCGCGCGGTCCGGCGCCGACCAGGGCGACGGAGACCCTCGCGGGTCTCGCGGCCGGTCCGGGACCCTCGGCCGGTACGGATTCCTCGGTTTCCTCGGGCGACGCAGGCAAGGGTGGAACTCCCGGGCGTGGGGGGCGCGTGTCGGCGGTCCGCCGGGCAGGAAGCGGACGGTCCGCCTCATGATGCCGTCGCCGGGAGCGGTGACCGGGGCTCGCGGGGAAGCATTGACGGTCGCTGTGGGATGCCTCACTGGCAACACGGGGCATCGCGGAGCACAGCGGCGGCAAACGGTCGGAATGGTCGGGTTACGGGGCAAGCTCGGAATCCAGGAGCGTGGTCAGGCTCGGTCCCGTGCCCTGGCGGGCCTTGGCGTGCTCCAGACGCAGCCGGGCCGAGCGGCCCCGCAGGGTCAGCGTCATGAGCTGGTTGCCGAACCAGGGGCCGCCCGTCTTGCGCCAGCTGACCGGCGGCTGCGGGAGACGGCCGTGCCGGGCGAGGCCGCGGCCGATGCCCCGTGCCATCGCGCTCCAGCCGATGCGGAAGGCCAGCCGCATCGACAGCGGGACCGAGTTGTGGACGGGGGAGCAGACGAGCTGCACCACCCGGGCGTCCGGGTCCGGACCGGGCCACGAGGGCTCGGCGATGTAGGCGTGGTGCACATCGCCGGACAGCACGCACACCGTCGCCGGCGCGTGGTCCCCCGAGCCCGCCTCGGCGATCACCTCCGCCAGCCCGGCGAAGGACTCGGGGAACGCCGACCAGTGCTCCAGGTCGGCGGCGCGCCGCACCTTCTCCCCGAACCGCGCCCAGCGAGCGCCCCGTTCGCCGCCGCACAGCGCCGCGTTCCACCCCTCGGCGTCGTGCACCAGATGCGGCAGCAGCCAGGGCAGTGAGGTGCCGATGAGGAGGTGGTCGTAGGACTCGGGTGTGTCCCGCACCTGCTCGCGCAGCCAGGCCTCCTCGCCCGGGTCGAGCATCGCGCGCTCGTCCTCGGCGAGGACCCGGGCGGCCCGGCTGTCCACCATCACCAGGCGTACGCGCCCGAAGTCGCGCCGGTAGCTCCAGCGGACCGTGGCGGCGTCGGCGTCGGCCCGGGCGGCGAAGGCGCGCAGCACGTCGGTCCCGTCGGGGACCTCGCGGACCGCCTCGTACACCGGGTCGGCCGCCAGCTCTTCGAGGGAGAGGTTGCCGAGGTGCTGATGGACCCAGTAGGACATCAGGCCACTCAGCAGCCGCTCCTGCCACCAGCCGGTGGAGCGCATGTCGGCGAGCCAGGCGGCGGAGGTGTTCCAGTCGTCGATGACGTCGTGGTCGTCGAAGATCATGAAGCTGGGCACGGTGGACAGCAGCCAGCGGATGCGCGGGTCGAGCCACGACTCGTAGTAGAGGTGCGTGTACTCCTCGTAGTCAGCGACCCCGCTGCCCGGCTCCTCCTTCAGGTCGCGGCGGCCCGCCAGCCAGCGCTGGGTGTCGTCGGAGGTCTCGTCGGCGTAGACCTGGTCGCCGAGCAGCAGCAGGACGTGCGGCCGCTCGCCCTCCGGGTCGGCCGCGAGGCGGGTGGCGAGGGCGTCCAGGGCGTCCGGGCCGACGGGATCGTCGCCGCCCGCCGGCGGGGAGGCCCAGCGGCAGGAGCCGAAGGCGACGTTGAGGTCGCCCTCCGGACCCGGCGCGTGGATCGCCGAGGGCGGGAAGGGGGAGCCGGGCAGCGGCCACACCTGTGTGCCGTCGAGGAGCACCTCGTACGTCGTGGTCGTGCCGGCCGTGAGGCCGGTCACCGGGATCAGCGCGTAGTGGTGGCCCGCGATCTGGAAGCTGTGGGCCGTGCCGCCGGCGCCGTCGGCGCAGCGCACCTCGGCGGTGCACGGACGGCTCGTCTCGACCCACACGGTCGCGGACGAGCCGTCGGTGTACCTCAGCAGCGGTCCGAGGCGCAGTGCGCTCATGTCGTTCCCCTCTCCGTCGACCCGTACGGTACGGAACGACGGAGGTCAGCGGGGAGGTCCCGACACGAATCAGCGTGTCAGCAGCTCGCGAGGTAGTTCGTCAGGGCGGACTTCTCGGCCGAGTCGACCGAGAGGTCGTAGTAGTACTTCACCTGCACCCAGGCGCGGACGTAGGTGCAGCGGTATGCCGTCCGCGCCGGCATCCAGGTGGCCGGGTCCTGGTCGCCCTTGGCCTGGTTGACGTTGTCGGTGACCGCGATGAGCTGCGGGCGGGTCAGGTCGTTGGCGAAGGACTGGCGGCGGGACGTCGTCCAGGAGTCGGCGCCGGAGTCCCAGGCCTCGGCGAGCGGGACCAGGTGGTCGATGTCGACGTCGGAGGCGGCCGACCAGGTCGCGCCGTCGTAGGGGGAGTACCAGCTGCCGCTGGTGGCGGCGCAGGAGGAGTCCTGCTGGACGCCTGAGCCGTCGCGCTTGAGGACGACCTCGCGGGTGTTGCAGGTGCCGGACTGGGTGATCCAGTGCGGGAAGAGGTCGCGGTTGTAGCCGGTGCGGTCCTCGGCCGTCACGGTGAGCGTGGCGAGGTAGGAGCGGGCGGTGGCGCCGCTCACGGGGGTGGGCAGGGCGGCGGAGGCCGTGGGTGCGTTGAAGAGGGTCACGGAGGATATGAGGGCGGTGGCCGCCGCGGCCATGCTCAGCCGTCGACGCGCGTAGAACCTGGGCATGCGAACTCCCTGGGCAGAGGGGGGTGTTGGCTTGCGAGCGAGGGGAATGCTCGCGGTGCCGTGTTGCGCACAGGTGTGCGCCCGGTGAGAAGTTAGTGACGGGTGCATGACATGACAAGGTTCAGGCGGAAAGTTTCACATCAGAGGTGTCGCGTACCATGGACGGCGCAGAAGGGGAGTAGCTCTTCGCCGGACCGTCGACATACTGCTCAGCCCGCCTGAGCCGGCGCCCGGAGGCCGGTCCTTTCCCGGACCTGCCAGCGAGACCTTCGGTAAAGCAGTGCACGCCCGTGCCTCCCGGCTCGGGCGCCGAGTGTGCTGCCGTGCCGAGGTGTCGTGTGCGAAGGTCCAGCACTCTCGGTGGGGCAGCCCCGACCGATTGAGGAACCCTTGATCAGCCTGACCGTGACGGCCGTCGTCTTCGGCGTCGTCTTCCTCGCAGAACTGCCGGACAAGACCGCCCTCGCCGGCCTCGTCCTCGGCACCCGCTACCGCGCCTCCTACGTCTTCGCCGGTGTCGCCGCCGCCTTCGCGCTGCACGTCGCGCTCGCCGTCGCGGCCGGCAGTGTGCTGACGCTGCTGCCGCAGCAGATCGTGCAGGCCCTCACGGGCGTGCTCTTCCTGGGCGGGGCCGCGGTGCTGCTGCTGAAGAAGGGCGAGGACGAGGAGGAGGTCCGCCGGCCGGAGAACCAGTCCTTCTGGAAGGTCTCGGGCGCCGGATTCATGCTCATCCTGGTCGCCGAGTTCGGTGACCTGACCCAGATCATGACCGCGAACCTGGCCGCCCGCTACGACGACCCGCTCTCCGTCGGCCTGGGTGCGGTGCTCGCGCTGTGGGCCGTGGCCGGGCTCGGCATCGTCGGCGGCAAGGCGCTGATGAAGAAGGTGCCGCTGCGGCTGATCACGCAGATCGCGGCGCTGGTCATGCTGGCGCTCGGGGTGTGGAGCCTGTGGGAGGCCGTGACCGGGTGAGCCGGACGGGCTGAACAGTGGGTGAACGTCCGGCGGGGGCCCCTGGCGCGAAGCGGGGATTGTTTTGTACCGTGGAGGAACAAAGTGGCCTCCGCCCGTTTTCCCTGACCGGCGGGCGGGGCCGCCTTGTCCCCCCGGGCGTGCCGGTCGCGATCCGTCGTCCGCCCCTCTCCCGCGCTGGAACGCGCCCCGAGCCTTGGAGCTGCCGATGACGGCCACCGCCGTGCTCACCGCCCGCGCCCTCCTGCTGGACATGGACGGCACCCTCGTCAACTCGGACGCCTCGGTCGAGCGCGTCTGGCGGCGCTGGGCCGAGCGTCACGGGCTCGACGGGGACGAGGTCATGAAGGTCGTCCACGGCCGGCAGGGCTACGCCTCGATGGCGCTGTTGCTGCCCGACCGGCCGATGGAGCACAACCACGCCGACAACGCCCGGATGCTCGCCGAGGAGACGGCCGACACGGACGGGGTCGTCGCGATTCCCGGGGCACCGGAGTTCCTGGCCTCGCTGCGGGGACTGCCGCACGCGCTGGTCACCTCCGCCGACGTGCCGCTCTCGACGGCGCGGATGGCCGCGGCCGGTCTGCAACAGCCCGAGGTGCGGGTGACCGCGGAGTCCGTCGGTGCCAGCAAGCCCGACCCCGAGGGCTTCCTGAAGGGCGCCGCCGAGCTGGGGATCGCGCCCGCGGACTGCGTGGTGTTCGAGGACTCCGGGGCCGGCATAGCGGCCGGACGCGCCGCCGGGATGACGGTTGTCGGGATCGGGCCCCGGGCCGCGTCCCACGAGCCGGACGTGGTGGTGGAGGACCTCACGAAGGTCCGCGTGGAGGCCGCGGCGGACGGGACGATTCACCTGCACATCGGCTGAGCCCCGGCCTCGCGGGCTCATCCGGGCGGCGGGGGTGCGGGTGCCACGCCTGCGGTGAGGACGTGCGCGTCACGTCGGCGGCGGGAGAGCGCGTCGCTTGAGCGGCGTTGGTGTGCGCGTCACGTCTGCGGCGTGAGCGCGCGCGTCACTTGGGCGGCGAGGCTGCGCCGTCTACGTCTGCGGGGCGTGCGCGCGCGTCACTTGGGTGGCGAGAGTGTGCGCGACACGTCTGTGGCGAGAGTGAGCGCGTCGCTTGTGCGGCGTCGGCGCGCGGTGTCACGTCTGCGGCGGGGGGCCCGGGCGCCATTTGGGCGGCGAGCGGCGCCGGTTACGTGTGCGGCGTGGGGGCGCGCGTCACCTGGGCGTCGAGGGTGACCGTGTCACGTCTTCGGCGAGAGTGGGCGCGTCACTTGGATGGCGAGGGTGCGCGGTGTCACGTCTGCGGTGGGGGTGTCCGTGTTGCCTGGGCGGCGATGATGCGTGCGCACTCCAGGGACTCGGTGTGTGTCGTGTCCACCTCCACGTCGTAGCTCAGGCCCTCGTGCACGATCCGGGCCTGTGTCGCGGCCATGCCGCGGATGCGGTCTCCCCGGGCGATCTCGCGGCCCGCGGCGACCTCGCCGTCACACCGGACGCCGACCCACAGCACGGCGAGTCCGGACAGGGCCCTTTCCCACCGCTGCCGGGACGCCGGGCCCCCGAGGAAGACCTCGTCGACGATGATCCCGGCGCCGGCCCGGGCCATGGCGGCGATGCCCTCGGTCCAGGCCGCGTCCAGGGCCCGGAACTCCGCGCCCACGCTCACGCCGCCGTCGGCCGTGAACGTGATGCCGCTGTCCGAGTCCCGCAGCTTCGCGGGCAGCGCCGCCACGAACGAGTCGACACCGAAGGTCATCCACGGGCCGGGCAGGACCTCTTGCAGGCACCGGACGATCCCGGACTTCCCCGAGCTCGAACCGCCGTTGAGAACGATCACGTCAGTAGTCACGCCGTCACCGTAGGACGGGCGGGGCGGTCATGGCTCCCGGGTTTCCGACTCCAGCCTGGTCCGGGTCTCCCGGTCGTAGACGCCGAGGTCGTCGCTCTGGATGCCGCGCGACCACTGGTAGGTGCGGACCGCTTCCTCGAGCCGGTCGTCGAAGGTGCCGTCGGCGTCGTCGTCGTAGAGGTACAACTGGCGCAGGCGCAGCTGGAGTTCGGCGACCTCCGGGCCTCGGTCGCCGAGGCGCAGGACGGCGGGGCCGCCGTTCTGGCGGGAGTTGTCCGGAGGCGCCTGCCCGGGGCCGGTCGCCGTGGCGGACGGCGGCGATGCCGACGGGGAGGGCGACTGCGACGGGCTCGCCGAGGCGCTCGGTGCGGACGGCGACGGCGAGGCGGACGGGCTCCCGCTGCGGGACGGCGACGGCCTCGGTGCGGCCGGGGCCGGGGGAGCCGCCGAGGCGCTGCCCTGCGGGGGTGTGGACGCCGCGCTGCTCGGCGGGGCGTCCGGCACGCTCGCCCGGATGTCGTCCGGCAGGGCGGTGTCCCGGGACGGGCTCTCGTAGGAGAACAGTCCGGTCGCGTACCCCGCCGCCGCGACGATGGCGACACAGGCTCCGGCGGCGGCGATCAGGAGGGTCCGGCGCCGTCGCCCGGACCTCCGCGCGCCGGGCTCGCCCGTTTCCGGCGTGCCTCGATCCGCCCCCACCGTGCCGTCGAAAAGGCGCAGGTCGGTGACGCTCGGCTCGGCGGCGGCAGGAGCCAGGGGGGTCGGAATCACCGAGGTGGCGGGGGCGGCAGGCAGCACGGTGGTCGCGTCCGGGTCCACGGGGCGCAGAGGCATGGTGGCGTCGGCGGGGGAGGGCGGCCGAGCGGCGCTCCCGGGGCCCTGGGCGTGCGGGGCCCCGGCGGGGCCGGTGCCGGGCTGCCGGGCGGCGGGTGCGGGGGTGTGCGGGGCGTTCCGGTGCGGGGGTATGGCGCTGGTGTCCGGTGTGCCTCGGGTCGCGGGCCCGGGGGCCTCGGCGCGCGGTGGCTCCGGGGCGCCGCCCCCAGGGCGTCCGGGGGCGCCGTCGCGTATCTGCGGGTGCGCGGCCGGGAAGACGGGTGGGGTGGCCTCGGCCGGTGGTGCGGAGGGTGACGGTGTGGCCGGATCGGCCTCGGATGCCTTCACGGGTTGCGCCGGGGGCGGCGGCGTCGCCGCCACGGCCGGTGAGGAGGGCTGCCCCTCGCCGGTGTCCGGCCCGGTGGGCCCGGCGTCGATCTCCACGTACGGGCGGATCCGCAGCGGGTCGAAATCCTCCGCTGCCGCCACCTGCGCCGTACGGGCGTCGCGGAGGGCCTCGGAGGCTCGGTGGGTGCAGGCGCAGGCGGGGGTGTTGTCCCGCTGTCTGGGTGCGCCGCACTCCGGGCACGGGTGGCCGTTCGGCGGTTCCACGCGTTCCTCCCTCCCCTCGCGAACTCCAGAGATTATCCAGATCTTCTCCACAGTGCGGGCGAGGAGCCCCCGGAACCACGGCTTCCAAAAGGGCCCGGCGGGCCATAACAGGTCACAGCGGTCACGATGGAAAATGTCACAGGTGACTCGGGAGGTCTTATGGCCGGGGACGGGAACGCCACCACGCTGAAGCCCCAGGGCACGGACCCCGGGGAGCAGGTGCCGGGGAACGTCCTGGTCTCGATCGGAGCCCTGCTTCTCGGCATGCTGCTCGCCGCGCTCGACCAGACCATCGTGTCGACCGCGCTGCCCACGATCGTCAGTGATCTCGGTGGTCTGGATCACCTGTCCTGGGTGGTCACCGCGTATCTGCTGGCCGCGACCGCCGCCACCCCCCTGTGGGGCAAGCTCGGCGACCAGTACGGGCGCAAGAGGCTGTTCCAGACGGCGATCGTGATCTTCCTGATCGGGTCCGCGCTGTGCGGCGCCGCGCAGGACATGGCTCAGCTGATCGCGTTCCGGGCCCTGCAGGGCCTCGGCGGCGGCGGGCTGATCGTGCTGTCGATGGCGATCGTCGGCGATCTGGTGCCCCCTCGTGAACGCGGCCGCTACCAGGGGCTGTTCGGCGCCGTCTTCGGCGCGACCAGCGTGCTCGGACCGCTGCTCGGCGGGCTGTTCACCCAGCATCTGAGCTGGCGCTGGGTGTTCTACGTCAACCTGCCCGTCGGCGTCGTCGCGCTCGCGGTGATCGCGACCGTCCTGCACCTCCCGCGCAAGGCGCAACGGCACGTCATCGACTATCTCGGCACCTTCCTCATCGCCGCCGTCGCCACCTGCCTGGTGCTGGTCGCCTCGCTCGGCGGCACGACCTGGGCGTGGGGGTCCTGGCAGATCGTCGGCCTCGCGGTGCTGGGCGCCGTCCTCGCCGTCGGCTTCGTGGCCGTCGAGCGGCGGGCCGCCGAACCCGTGCTGCCGCTCAAGCTGTTCCGCGTGCGGACCTTCACGCTCGCCGCCGTGATCAGTTTCGTCGTCGGCTTCGCCATGTTCGGCGCCATGACCTATCTGCCGACCTTCCTCCAGGTCGTGCAGGGCATCAGCCCGACCATGTCCGGTGTGCACATGCTGCCGATGGTGCTGGGCCTGCTGCTGGCCTCGACCGCCTCCGGGCAGATCGTCAGCCGCACCGGCCGCTGGAAGGTGTTCCCGATCGCCGGCACCGGCATCACCACGCTCGGGCTGCTCCTGCTCCACCAGCTCGACGAGCACAGCTCCACCGCCGAGCTGAGCGGCTTCTTCTTCGTCTTCGGGCTCGGTCTCGGCCTGGTGATGCAGGTCCTCGTGCTCATCGTGCAGAACGCCGTCCCCTACGAGGATCTGGGCGTGGCCACCTCCGGCGCGACCTTCTTCCGCTCCATCGGCGCCTCGTTCGGCGTCGCCGTCTTCGGCACGGTCTTCGCCGGCCGGCTCGGCGACCAGCTCACCGACGCCTTCCGGGGCGCACAGCTCCCGCCCGGTGTCTCGGTGGGCACGCTGGAGGCCGACCCGCGCGGCATCGCCGCCCTGCCGCCCGGTCTGCGCCCGCAGGCCCTGCACGCCTACGCCGTCTCCATCACGGACGTCTTCCTGTACGCGGCCCCGGTCGCGCTCCTCGGCTTCGTGCTGGCCTGGTTCCTGAAGGAGGACCGGCTGCGCGGCTCGGTCACCGCGCCCGACGTCACCGAGACCCTGGCCAGCAACCCCGTCGAGCGGTCCTCGTACGACGAGGTGTGCCGCGCCCTGTCGGTGCTGGGCACCCGCGCGGGGCGGCGCGAGATCTACCGGAAGATCACCGCCCGGGCGGGCTACGACCTGCTGCCCGCGACGAGCTGGCTGCTGCTGCGGATGCGGCGCTACGGCTCCGTGGAGCCGGGTGTGCTGGCCGACGTCATGCCCGTGCCCCTGACCGTGGTCATGGAGGCCGCCCGGCAGGCCGAGGTGCGCCGCCTGGCCGTGCGCCGGGGCGTCGACATGCTGCTGACCGACCAGGGGCGCGAGGTCGCCGACCGGCTGGCCGAGGCCCGCGAGGCGTCTCTCGCCGAGCTGCTCGGCGACTGGTGGGGTCCCGACCGGCCGACCGACCTGGTGCGGCTCGTGCGGGAGCTGAACGGCGAACTGTGCGGATCCCGGCGGGAGCGGCCCTACGGCACGCGCTCCGCGCAGGAGCGGGTCTGAGGGTTCAGGCCAGTTCCCTGCTGAACCAGTGGTCCGCGTACGGGTCGTCGTTGTACGG
Source organism: Streptomyces flavovariabilis (assembly GCF_000725785.1). NCBI lineage: Bacteria > Bacillati > Actinomycetota > Actinomycetes > Kitasatosporales > Streptomycetaceae > Streptomyces > Streptomyces flavovariabilis. The sequence continues at coordinate 642,192 of NZ_JNXD01000001.1, forward strand.
CTCGGTCTCGGTGTAGCCGAGGCGCGCGTAGAGGGTGCGGGCCTCGACGAGGTCGCTGCGGGTGTCGAGGATCATCCGGGTGGCGCCGAGCGCGCGTGCGGCGCCCTCGGCGGCTCTGACCAGGAGCGGGGCGCCGCCCCGGCCGCGCATCGACGCGTGCAGGAACACCCGCTTGAGCTCGGCGGTCGCGGCGTCCAGCAGCCGTACGCCCGCGGTGCCGGCCGGCTCACCGCCGTACCGGGCGACCAGCAGCCGTCCCCGCGGCGGCGCGAGATCGGAACCCGGCTGGGCGGCGATCTCCCGCTCCAGCTCGCCCGGGTCGGTCCGGCGCCCCTCGTGCAGCAGATACCAGCGGTCGCTGACCTCGGTGTAGTACGCCCGCCACAGAGCGGCGGCGACAGGGGAGTCGTACGGTTCCGGGGCCACGGTCCACCTCATGAACCGCATTCTTCACAGGCGCCCCACCGGACGCGCAAGCGAATAGTTCCGGCCAGAGGTTCGCGGGCCGCGTGCGTCCGGACACCGTTTGGAAACGGGCTTCGGGGCTACCCGACGGGCGAACCGGCTCGCGAGGAGAGCCGGTTGGGCCGAGAACCCGGAAGGCATTCATGTCCACTGGCCTGATCATTGCTCTGATCGTGATCGCGGCGGTCGTCATCATCATCGCGGCCGTCATGACCCTGCGCGCCCGCGGGCCCCGGCGAGGCCCGAGCCTGAAGCGGCGCTTCGGGCCCGAGTACGACCGGGCCGTCGTCCGGCACGACGGTGACGCCAAAGCGGCCGAGCGCGAGCTGACCGAGCGCGTGCAGCGCCACGGCGACCTGCGCGAGCGGTCGCTGGAGCCGGCCCAGCGCGAGCAGTACGAGGCGCGCTGGACGGCCGCCCAGGAGCGGTTCGTCGACTCGCCGCGCGAGGCCGTCGCCGAGGCGGACCGGCTGCTCTCCGAGCTGGCCGGTGCCCGGGGCTTCCCGGACGGCGGGCAGTACGAGGAACAGCTGGCCGCGCTGTCCGTGCACCACGCCCACCACGTGGACGGCTACCGGCGCGTGCACCGCGCGGCGCATCTGCGCGCGGAGGACGCCCGTGACGGCGGCCAGGGTACGGAAGACATGCGTGAGGCCATGGTGGCGGCCCGCGCCCTGTTCGAGGAGCTGGTGAGGCCGGCCCGCCACGACGGCGGCCACACCGGCGGACGCCACGAGGAGGGACGGCACGACGGACACCACCGTGCCGGACTGAACGGCGGCCGCAAGGCTCAGGCCCGCGGCGGGCACATGCCGTGGGCGATCAACCGACGTCAGGCGAAGGAGAGTTGAGGCAATGACCGACATGACCCGACCGCCCGGCGACCACACGCCGGCCGCCCCGGACGCCCGTGGTGAGAGCGCCCTGGGCACCGGCCGCCGCCCGACCGCACCGGGCACAAACCACGACACCGCCCGAGGTCTGGAAACCGACCGCGGCACAGGCCGCGACCTGGACACGGACCGCGGAGTCCCGCACGGCACCGACGCGGACCGCGCCGCGGCGCACGGCACCGATGTGCCCGGCACCGGCCGGCACGGCACGGACTTGCACGGCACCGAAGCCCCCCGCGGCGACCACGGCACCGGACCCGACAAGGCCGGTTCCGCCAAGAACCGGTCCCACCTCATCGCCCACGACGAGTCCGACGAGCTCGGCTCGCAGTTGCAGCACGCCGTCGCCGGGTTCGTCGACGGGCCCCGGGCCGCCGTCGAGGAGGCCGACCACGTGCTGGAGGAGATAGCGGCCCGCTTCACCGAGGCCGTGACGCAGCGCCGTCGTACGCTGCGCCACTCCTGGCAGTCCGTCGAGGGCGGGGAGGGCAGGTCCGTCTCGTCCGCCGACACCGAGCAGCTCCGGCTGGCCCTGAAGGACTACCGCGAGCTGGCCGAACGGCTGCTGCACGTGTGAGCCGGGGCGAGTCCCCCGGTCACCGGTCCGCCCGGCGCTCCCGCCACTGCCGTACGACGTCCTCGACGTCGTACGGCTTCTTTCCCAGCGGGGGGCCGGGCGGCGGCTTGAACATCATGTCGCGGATCTTGGGATTGATCTCGTCGATGATCTTCCGGACGATCCGCTCCGAGGGGGCCGCGAGCGCGGCCTCCAGCGCGTCCTCCGCTTCCTTGCGCAGCGCCAGGGCCGGCGGGAGGACGGAGAAGCCCTCGCGGGCCAACTTCCGTTTGACCCACCATAGTTCGTCGTAGGCGCTCTCGACGTCGGGTGGGAGCGGTTTGCCCGCTCCGGGCAGCTGATCGAACTCCCCGCGCGCCTTCGCGTCACGGATCTGCTTGTCGACCCAGGACTCGAAGTCGACGCCTGGTGGCTTTCGCTCGGTCATGAGGCCATTGTGCCGGACACCGCGTGGCCGGGCGTTTTATCATGCGGCGGGCTCAAGGGTCTTGCAGCCTCACCGGGACATCTCAGGAGGAGCGCACGTGCTCGAACTCACCATGGCCACCGTCGCGGAGGCGGAGGCGGGCGCCACGGCCGGCATGCTCATGGCCGAAGCGCCCAGCGAGCCGGGTGCGGTACTGCGGGTGGGCCGCGACAAGTCCGTGTGCCGGCTGAGCACGCCGGACGACTGGCTGTTCGTCTCCCGTGTCCATCTGGAGTTCCTGTGCGGGCCGGAGGGGACCTGGCAGGTCACCTGGCTGCGCGGCTCCCAGCCCGACCCGTCCTCCGAAGTGCGGCTGACGGCGGGGGAGTACGCCCGGCCGCTCGCCTACGGCGGCACCGTCCCGCTGCCCAGAGGCGGCAGCGGCGAGATCATCATCCAGGACCGCACCGCGCCGCGCAGCGTCAACGTGGGCTTCTACCATGAGGTCTGACCCAGGGGCCGCACGCGGGTCGGCGTGAGGTCGCCCCCAGGAGCCTCACGCCAGCACGCGGGCCAGCGCGAATCCGTCGTAGCCCTTCATGCCCACCGTCTGGATCGCCGTGCCGCTCAGCCTCGGATGGCCGGCGATCAGCTCGATCGCGGTGCGGGTGCCCGTCACGTCCGGGGCTGTGCTGTCCGCGTCGACGACCCGGCCGCCCCGTACGACGTTGTCGAGGACGATCAGGCTGCCGGTGCTGGTGAGCTTGATCGCCCACTCCACGTAGTGCGGGTTGTTGGCCTTGTCGGCGTCGATGAAGACCAGGTCGAACGGGGGCGGGTTCTCGTCCGCCAGCTCGGGCAGCGACTCCAGGGCCGGGCCCACCCGCACCTCGACCAGCTTGTCCAGGCCGGCGCGGGCGATGTTGCGGACGGCGACCTCGGCGTGCCGGGGGTCGTACTCCAGGGAGACCAGCCGTCCGTCGGCGGGCAGGGCGCGGCCCAGCCAGATGGTGCTGTAGCCGCCGAGGGTGCCGATCTCCAGGATGTGGCGGGCGCCCTGGATCTGGGCGAGGAGCTGGAGGAGCTTGCCCTGGTTCCCGGCGACGTTGATGTGCGGAAGCCCGGCGGCGTCGCTGTCCCGCAGGGCGGCCGCCAGGGCTTCGTCGTCCGGGGCGAGGTGGGCGGTGAAGTAGGCGTCGACCTCGTCCCAGACGTGCGACTCGCTCATGCACCTCTACCTTTCGTCAGCATAGTTAGCGTCCCTAACTACTGGCGCTGATGAAGATAGTTGGTGCGCGGGCCGCTGTCAGCGGGATTTCACTCCGCGTGTCGGCCCGCCACCGAGGGGGCCGAGCCGGGCAGCGGGCGTCCGGCCGACTCCGCCATGCGCCACACCGCGAAACCGCCGATCACGGCCGCGGCCATCATGTAGTACGCGGGCATCATCATGTTCCCGGTGGCACCGATCAGGGCCGTGACCACCAGCGGGGTGGTGCCGCCGAACAGGGACACCGAGACGTTGAAGCCGATCGACAACGAGCCGTAGCGGACCTTCGTCGGGAACAGCGCCGGCAGCGCCGAGGGCATCGACGCCGTGAAGCAGACCAGCAGCATGCCGAGGGCGCCCATGCCGAGCGCGACCGCGAGGAGGCTGCCCTGACGGATCAGCAGCAGGGCCGGGACGGACAGCAGCAGGAAGCCCGCGCAGCCGGTGGCGATCACCGGGCGGCGGCCGACGCGATCGGTCAGCGCGCCGACGAAGGGCTGGGCGATCATCATCACGGCCATCACGCCGAGGACGACCAGCAGGCCGTGTGTCTCGTCGTAGTGGAGCTGACCGGTCAGATAGCTCGGCATGTACGACAGCAGCATGTAGTCGGTGACGTTGAAGACCAGCACCAGGCCGACGCAGAGCAGCAGCGCGCGCCACTGGCCGGTGACCATCTCGCGCAGCGGCGTCTTCGGGCGGTTGTTCTCGGCCTTCTCGGCCTCGGCCGCGAACGCCGGGGTCTCCTCCAGGCGCAGTCGCAGATAGAGGCCGATGATGCCCATCGGGCCGGCGATCAGGAACGGGATGCGCCAGCCCCAGGAGGTCAGGTCGTCGGCGGAGAGCAGGGCGGTCATGATCGTGACCAGGCCGGCGCCGCCGATGTAGCCGGCGAGCGTGCCGAATTCCAGCCAGCTGCCGAGGAAGCCGCGCCGTTTGTCGGGGGCGTACTCGGCGATGAACGTGGAGGCGCCCGCGTACTCGCCGCCGGTGGAGAAGCCCTGCACGAGGCGGGCCGCCAGGAGCAGGACCGGCGCGCCGACACCGATCGTCGCGTACGACGGGATCAGACCGATCGCGAAGGTGCCCGCCGCCATCATGATCATGGTGACGGCGAGGACCTTCTGGCGGCCGACGCGGTCGCCGAGCGGACCGAAGACCATGCCGCCGAGGGGGCGGACCAGGAAGGCCGCGGCGAAGGCGCCGAACGTGGACAGCAACTGGGCGGTGGGGTTGCCCGAGGGGAAGAAGACCTTGCCCAGGGTGACCGCGATGTAGCTGTAGACGCCGAAGTCGAACCACTCCATCGCGTTGCCCAGCGCGGCCGCCTTCACGGCGCGCTTGACGAGCGCGGGGTCGGTGACGGTGGGGTCGGGGGCCTTCGCTGTGCGGGTCTTCATGAGGGACGCCGGGGCGACGACTGAGGCAGTCGACAAGACTCGCTCGCCTACCTTTCGACGGGGACAGGGACGCGGTCCCGCGCGGCGGCGCTGTCGTACGGGCCGAAAGAGCGACGATAGGCGGATAAAGCCCGATCACGGGCCGTACGCCTTTCGTTGCAGGGGGCATCTAAATCCCGGCTACGCAGGCACGTCTGCCCGTCTGGGAGCGGTTCCCACGCGATCTTGATGTGATCCTTCTCGCGTCGCGAGAGGCAACCACGGGTCTCGCGCACTATCGTCAACCGGACGAAGGGGGCATACCGGGTAGAAGGTCGACGGGGCGTGGCGAACGCGGAGCGCAGCGGACGACCGGCGGAAGCCTTCGGAGCGACCGCCGTCGGCAGTACCCGCACACCCTCCCGCGCGCCGCTGCGCATGGCCTGTCTCGCGCTGTGGCTGATCGTCGCCGCCCTCGCCGCACGGCAGGTGACCGTCGTGCTCGGGACTCCGAGGGGCGAGCGGCTGACGGACCTGGAGACCTGGGTCGGGCCGAACGGCGTCCTGCATGTGAAGGGCTCGCTGTACGACTCGACCCGCTTCACGGGCACGCCCTTCGGCGGCCTCGTCCTCAAGCCCCTCACCCGTTCGGCCGAACAGGCCCTCGGCTGGGGCTGGACCTTCGGCACACTGCTGCTCGTCGTCGCCCTCGGCCTCATCGCCGCCCGTGCCCTGCCCCAGCCGGTCAGCCGCCGCACGGCACTGCTGGCCGCCCCCGTCGCCATCAGCCTGCTCATGCTGTCCCTGCCGGTCCGCAACACCCTGTGGCTCGGCCAGACCAGCATCATCCCGGTCCTGCTCGTCCTGCTCGGCTGCTTCGCCGCCCACGGCCAGCGGACGAGCGGCCTGCTCATCGGCGTCGCCGCGGCACTCCAGCCCACCCTGCTGCTCTTCACGCCCCTGCTGTGGTTCACCGGCCGCAGACGCGCCGCCCTCGCCACCGGCGTCACCTTCGCCGCCTGCACCGGGCTCGCCTGGGCGGCGATGCCGCACGACTCCCACCGCTACTGGGTGCACCACATGGCGGGCGCCGGCCTCGGCGGCCCGGCCGACGACCTCGCCAACCAGTCCCTGCACGGCGCCCTGCTCCGGCTCGGCCTGAACGGCCCCCTGGAGGTCGCACTCTTCCTGATCCTCGGCGCGGCCGTCGCCGTCCTGGCCCTGCGCCGGGCCGTGCGCTGCTTCCGCGACGGCCGGCTGCTGCTCGCCGTCGCGATCACCGGCTGCGCCGCGATCGTCGTCTCGCCCACGGCCTGGCAGCACCAGCTGCTGTGGGTGCTGCTCGCCGTCGCCGGGCGGGTCGGCAGACGTGCCCGTGACCGGTACGTATGGCCCGTCGCCGTCGTCCTGGTCATGACCCTGCCGAGCAGGATGCTGCTACCGGACATGCCGTCGCTGGACCCGCTGCGCACCAACCTCGTCCTGGTCGCCGCCCTCGCTGCCGCCACGGCCGTGCCGTTCCTGTCCCGCACCTCCCCGCACTACCAGTCACCGATCCCGACCGAGTACGCCCCCGCCGTCCCGGCCCGCTTCCGGCACATCCCGCTCGCGCCCTTCCTCGGCCGGGTCCTCACCCGACCGAACCTCCTCCTGGAGCTGCTCCTCATCCGGGTCACCTACGCCGCCTACTCCCAGGTCCGGCTCGCCGCCACCGGGGGCACCATCTCGGCCGGCCGCGCCGAGGCCGAGGAGAACGGCCGCCAGATCCTCGGCCTGGAACGCGCCCTGCACATCGACATCGAGCACTGGGCCAACCACACCGTCGTCACGATCGACTGGCTGCGGGACCTCTGCGACTTCTACTACGCGTCGCTGCACTTCATCGCCCCGTTGACCGTCCTCGCCCTTCTCTACTGGCGCCGCCCCGCCGACTACCGCTGGGCCCGCTCCGCCCTGGGCATCGCCACCCTGCTCGCCCTGGTCGGCTTCTGGCTCTACCCGCTGGCCCCGCCCCGGCTGATGCCGACGCTCGGCTACATCGACACCGTCCACGGCGTCCAGGACTTCTCCCAGCCCGACTACGGCACGCTCACCGCCCTGACCAACCAGTACGCGGCGATGCCGTCCCTGCACTTCGGCTGGTCGCTGTGGTGCGGCCTCGTCGTCGCCGTCCTGGCACGCCGGTGGTGGATCAGGGCACTGGGGCTGCTGCACCCGCTGTGCACCGCGTCCGCGATCGTCGCGACGGCGAACCACTGGGTGCTGGACGCGGTGGGCGGGGCCCTGGTGGTCGGGGCGGGATTCGGTCTCGTGTACGTCCTGACGGGGCCGCGGACGCCCACCGCCGATCCCCGGCAGGAGTCCCGGGCGGCGAAGGCGTGCACCGGCCGGTCGACGAATTCCGTCTGAAGGCCCAGCGTACGGGGGTGCGAGGGGCGCGGCCGGTCATCGCGACCGCTGTCCGCCCGGGGTCACGAGCCCCGATTCGTACGCCACCACGACCGCCTGTGCCCTGCTGCCCACATCCAGTTTGGTCATCGTGCGGTTCAGGTGCGTCTTGACGGTCGCCTCACTGACGTAGAGGAGGTCGGCGATCTCCGGGTTCGACAGGCCGCGTGCGATCAGCTTCAGGACCTCCAGTTCGCGGGACGTCAGCACATCCAGGTCGGCGGGTCGTTCGTCCGCGGTCCGGCGGGCGGGCGGGCTCAGCGCACCCGCGTAGATCCAGACCCCGCCCATCAGCGCGGCGCAGGGGAAGGAGACGCGCGGCGCTCTCAGGGCACCGAACGCTGCTCTCGCAGAGGAACTTGCCGCCCCACGGAGCTCCGAAGGAGCAGCGTCCATGGGAGCCGACTTCGGCCTATTTCGCCGGCCTGCGGAGGGGGCTCCTCCTCGGCGTGCACCGCGGTGCCCGATGCCGGTGCTGCTCCGCCCGCAGTGGCACGGTCGAAATCAAGGCCGCGATGGTGTGCCGTGCCCTGCGTGCCATGTGCGTTTCCCCCGAACTGCGGCTCGGTCGAGGCCGCTCGACAGGAAACGCTATGAGCGCGTGGACGGCGCGTCGTCAGCCCAGGGTTGACGGTCCGGGTAAACCTGAGCAGTAGGCGACGCGCATTCGAACCACACGGTCTTCCCGCCCCCGTGCCACGGCGACACGCCCCACTTGTCGGCCATCGCGTCGAGCAGGAGCAACCCCCGGCCGCCCTCCGCCTCCGGGTCCAACCGGTCCGAGGGGAACGGCAGTCGATCACTGCCGTCCGTCACCTCCACCCGTACGCCGGTGCGCTGCCGCAGCAACAGCAGCATGCATCGGCGGTCCGGGACGTGCCGCACGACATTGGCGAGCAGCTCGGTCACGCCCAGCTCCACGGCGTCGGACAGCTCGGGCATGCGCCACTCATCGAGGAAGGAGCGGACGATGCGGCGGATGTGGCGGGGGGCGTGCTCACCCACGGTGAGACGCATCGAGTACCGGGCGGGAAAGTATTCGTTCACGAGACGAGGCTGACGTGCGATGGCTACCCTCGGCTACGGAACGGATACAACCGGTCCCGTTGTGGGCCGAGTTGCATGAGAGGGGCTTCTGCCGTGACCCACATCAACGCCCTTGACCCGGGCGCGTCCCCGCTCGACTACTACGGCTTCGAGCTGCGACGCCACCGGGAGGCGGCCGGGCTGACCCAACGGCAGTTGGGGGACATCCTCAACTACACCGGCTCCCTGGTGGGCCAGATCGAGACGGCCAGGAAGCTCCCGACGCCGGAGTTCAGTGAACGGGCGGATGCGGCTCTGGGGACGGACGGTATGTTCTCCCGCCTCGTCGAGCTGGTGCTACGGAGTCGGCTTCCGGCGTGGTTCCAGCAGGTCGCGGAGCTGGAGGGGCGGGCGACGGAGATCAGCACCTTCCAGATGGGCATGGTGCACGGCCTGCTCCAGACTGATGCGTACGCGCGCGCCACTCTCGGTGCGCTGGATCAGACCGAACTCGACGACCGCACCGCCGTGTGCCTTGCCCGGCAGCGCATTTTCGAGAAGGGCGAGCCTCCGGTCCTTTGGATGGTCCTGAGTGAGGCCGCGCTGTACCAGGAGATCGGCGGCCCTGAGGCCATGCGAGGTCAACTGGAGCACCTGTTGCGCTTCGGCGCTGATCCCCGTATCAACGTCCAGGTGTTGCCCTTCTCGGCCGGAGAGCACGCGGGACTGACAGGCTCATTCACCCTCTTCCACTTCGAGAGCGGCCCGGCCATCGTCTACACCGAGGGCTACGGCAGCGGGCATCCGACCGCGAATCCGGACACCGTCAAGGACTGCTCGCTCCGTTACGATCATCTTCAGGCCGCCGCGCTCTCCCTCAGGGATTCGGCGGAGTTGATCCGGCGAGTGATGGAGGAACGCTATGGCGAGCAACGCGATACCGGCGGGGACTCAGTGGCGTAAGTCCAGCTACAGCAGCGATCAAGGCGGCGAATGCGTCGAATGCGCGCCGATCGGGGCCCTGGACTGGCGTAAGTCCAGTTACAGCGGCGACCAGGGCGGCCAGTGCCTCGAAGTCGCCGAAACCCCGCACGCCACCGTCGCCATACGCGACAGCAAGAACCCGGCGGGACCGATGCTCACGCTCGACCCCGCCGCGTTCACCACCTTCGTCGACTGGACGTCTACAGCCGCTGAATGATCGTGCCGGTGGCCAACCCGCCCCCCGCGCACATGGTGATCAGCGCGAACTCCTTGTCCGTGCGCTCCAGTTCATGAAGTGCCGTCGTGATGAGCCGGGCCCCGGTGGCTCCCACCGGGTGCCCGAGTGCGATGGCGCCGCCGTTGACGTTCACCTTCGACAGGTCCTGGTCGAAGACCCGCGTCCAGCTCAGCACCACGGACGCGAACGCCTCGTTGATCTCCACCACGTCGATGTCCCTGAGGGACATCCCAGCTTTCCCCAGTACCGCCCTGGTCGCGTCGATCGGGCCGTCGAGGTGGAAGTGGGGGTCGGACCCCACCAGCGCCTGGGCCACGATCCGGGCCCGGGGCCTCAGCTTCAGGGCGCGCGTCATCCGCTTCGACGCCCACATGATGGCCGACGCCCCGTCGGAGATCTGCGACGAGTTGCCGGCCGTATGCACCGCCGTCGGCATGATCGGCTTCAGGGAGGCCAGGGCCTCCGCCGTCGTGTCGCGCAGGCCCTCGTCCTTGTCGACCAGGCGCCACATGCCCTGTCCGGCGTGCTGCTCCTCCTCGGTCGTGGGGACCTGGACCGCGAACGTCTCCCGTTTGAAGCGCTCCTCAGCCCAGGCGTGGGCGGCCCGTTCCTGCGAGGCGAGGCCCAGGGCGTCGACGTGCTCGCGGGTCAGGCCCCGGTGGCGGGCGATGCGCTCGGCCGCCTCGAACTGGTTCGGCAGGTCCACGTTCCACTCGTCGGGGAACGGCTTGCCCGGCCCGTGCTTCGAGCCCGATCCCAGCGGCACCCGGGACATCGACTCCACCCCGCAGGAGATGCCGACGTCGATCACGCCCGCCGCGACCATGTTGGCCACCATGTGTGAGGCCTGCTGCGATGACCCGCACTGCGCGTCGACGGTCGTCGCGGCCGTCTCGTAGGGGAGCCCCATGGTCAGCCAGGCCGTGCGCGCGGGATTCATGGACTGCTCGCCGGCGTGGGTGACCGTACCGCCGACGATCTGCTCGACGCAGTCGGCGGGGATGCCGGTGCGGCCGAGGAGTTCGCGGTAGGTCTCGCCCAGGAGGTAGGCGGGATGCAGGTTGGCGAGCGCGCCGCCGCGCTTGCCGATCGGGGTGCGTACGGCTTCGACGATCACGGGTTCGGCAGCCATGGGTGCGGGTCCTCTCCGGGAGGCTCAGCGGAACTAGTACGCGTTCTAGTTCTGTGAGTAGTGTGCTGAGGGCCGCTCGGTGACCGCAATAGTCATGCGGGCAATTGGCGGGCCCGTGCCTCTTGCTACTTGTAGAACCCGTTACTACCGTCACCGCAACTCCGCACAGCTGATGGGTCGTCAGACCTCAGAGTCGGTACGAGTGGTGGGAGCCGCCCATGCCCTGTCCCGCGCTGCCCGACGGGTTCGACTTCACCGACCCCGACCTGCTGCACCACCGCGTGCCGCTGCCGGAGTTCGCCGACCTGCGCCGGACCGAACCGGTGTGCTGGGTGGCACAGCCGGCCGGTCTCGCCGGCTTCCAGGACGAGGGCTACTGGGCGGTCACCCGGTACGCCGACGTCAAGTACGTCTCCACGCACCCGGAGTTGTTCTCGTCGACCCTCAACACGGCGATCATCCGCTTCAACGAGCACATCGAGCGCGACGCCATCGACGCGCAGCGGCTGATCCTGCTGAACATGGACCCGCCGGAGCACACCCGGGTCCGGCAGATCGTGCAGCGCGGCTTCACCCCCCGGGCGATCCGGGCGCTGGAGGACCGGCTGCGGGCGCGGGCCCACTCCATCGTCGAATCCGCCCGCGCGCACACCGGGCCGTTCGACTTCGTCACCCAGGTCGCCTGCGAACTGCCCCTCCAGGCGATCGCCGAGCTGATGGGCGTGGAGCAGGAGGACCGGGACAAGATCTTCGACTGGTCCAACAAGATGATCGCGTACGACGATCCCGAGTACGCCATCACCGAGGAGGTCGGCGCCGAGTCGGCCACGGAGATCATCGCCTACGCGATGAACATGGCCGCCGACCGCAAGCAGTGCCCGGCCCGCGACATCGTCACCCAGCTCGTCGCGGCGGAGGACGAGGGCAACCTCAGCTCCGACGAGTTCGGCTTCTTCGTGCTGATGCTGGCCGTCGCGGGCAACGAGACCACCCGCAACGCCATCACCCACGGCATGCACGCCTTCCTCACCCACCCCGAACAGTGGGAGCTGTACAAGAGCGACCGGCCGGAGACGGCGGCCGAGGAGATCGTGCGCTGGGCGACGCCGGTCGCCGCCTTCCAGCGCACGGCCACCCAGGACACCGAACTCGGCGGCAAGCGCATCCGCAAGGGCGACCGGCTCGGGTTGTTCTACGCCTCGGCCAACCACGACCCCGAGGTCTTCGACGACCCGGACGCCTTCGACGTCACCCGCGATCCCAACCCGCACCTCGGTTTCGGCGGCGGCGGTCCGCACTACTGCCTGGGCAAGTCCCTCGCCGTACTGGAGATCAACCTCATCTTCAACGCGATCGCCGACGCCATGCCCGGCCTGAAGCTGGTCGGTGAGCCGCGCCGGCTGCGGTCGGCGTGGATCAACGGGGTGAAGGAGCTTCCGGTGAGCACGGGCTGAAACAGCCGACGGTCATGGCGAAGGCGACGGCCCCGGGGATCAGGGGGCCGCCGCCTTCGGTCTGTGGGGTGGCTCCACGGAAACAGCCGCGCTCGATGCGTGCAACGACCCCTCTTACTAGGCCCGGCCGCAGGTCCCGTCCGGATCGCCGCCTGTGACCGGGCCCTCGGCCATACGGCCCGGCTTCGTATGTGCCGCGGGTCACGTGGGCAGCCTCACTTCCCGGCGGCGTCGAACGTGACCGGCGTCTCGAACGCCGCCCGGCGGGTGGCCCGGCGCAGCGCCCGGAGCACCGCCGCGCCGAGGGTGAGTGTCAGGACGACCGTGACGACGGCCCGGCCCAGATCCCAGCCGAGCGACGTGGCCAGGCAGTACGCCACGAAACGGGCCAGGTTCGCAGCGACCGGCGCGTGCGGGTCGAAGGCCACGTTCGAGGCGAGGGCGCTCATGAACGGCCAGCCCGCCATGTTCATCACCGTGCCGTAGGCGAACGCGGCGAGGAAGCCGTAGCCGGCGAGCATCGCGAGTTCGGCCCGGCCGCGCAGCCGGTCCGGCCCGGGCAGCAGGCCCGCACCCATCGCGAACCAGCCCATCGCCAGCATCTGGAACGGCAGCCACGGCCCGACCCCGCCGGTGAGCAGCGCGGACGCGAACATGGTCACCGAACCGAGGACGAACCCGAACCCCGGGCCCAGCACCCGGCCGCTCAGCACCATCAGGAAGAACATCGGCTCGATACCGGCGGTACCGGCGCCGATCGGCCGCAGAGCCGCTCCCGTGGCGGCCAGCACGCCCAGCATCGCGACCGCCTTCGGGCCGAGACCGGACTCCGAGATCGCCGCGGCCACGACCGCCACGAGCAGCACCAGCAGGCCCGCGAACAGCCAGGGGGCGTCCTGCGCGTGCGCGCTGAGCCGCGAGGTGGGCGGGGCGAGGAAGGGCCAGGTGAACCCGGCGACTCCCACCGCGCTGACCAGGGCCAGGGCGGTGAGCGAGCGGGGGCCGAGGCGGACGGCCCGGGCCTGCCTCTGGGTGGACGCGCGGGTGGTCGCCCACGGGCTCATCGGCCGGTCTCCTGAAGGGCCGCGCGGACCTGGGTGACCGTGAGCCATTGCCGGGGCGCCAAGATCTTGGTGACCTGCGGGGCGAAGGACGGCGAGGAGACCACGACGTCGGCCGTCGGGCCGTCCGCGATCACCTCTCCGTCGGCCAGCAGCACCACCCGGTGGGCGATCTCGGCCGCGAGCTCCACGTCGTGCGTGGCCAGGACGATGGCGTGCCCCTCGGCGGCCAGCGCGCGCAGCACCGCGACCAGCCGGGCCTTCGCCGCGTAGTCCAGGCCACGGGTCGGCTCGTCCAGCAGGAGCAGCGGGGGCCGGGCGGTCAGCACGACGGCCAGGGCGAGCGCGAGCCGCTGCCCTTCGGAGAGGTCGCGGGGATGGGTGTCGTCGGTGACGCCGGGCAGCAGCTCGGTGACCAGGGCCCGGCAGGTGCCGGGGGACGCGCCGGCGTCCTGGTCGGCCGCCGCGCACTCGGCGGCGACGGTGTCGGCGTAGAGCAGGTCGCGAGGCTCCTGAGGGACGAGGCCGACCTTGCGGACGAGGTCCTTCGGTGCGGTGCGGTGGGGTGTGGCCTCGCCTAGATGGACGGTTCCGGAGCTGGGCTTGATGAGGCCGACCAGAGTGTTGAGCAGGGTGGATTTTCCGGCGCCGTTGCGGCCCATGAGGGCGATGGTCTCGCCGGGGGTGATGGTGAGGTCGATGTGGCTCAGGGCCTGGATGCGGCCGCGGAGTACTGAGAGGGCTCGTACTTCGCCTGTGGGGGTGGGTTGTGCGGATCGTTCGCGGGTGCGGGTCGTCTGTGGCTTGTCGCGCAGTTCCCCGCGCCCCTCACCAGGGGCGTTGTCCAGCTCTTGCTTCAGAAGTCCTGCCTTGCGGCGGGCGTCTCGGACCGTCAGGGGGAGCGGGGTCCAGCCCGCCAGGCGGCCCAGGGCCACCACCGGTGGGTACACCGGGGACACGGCCATCACCTCGGCCGGGGGGCCCACGGTCGGGGCCGCGCCCGGGCCGGGCAGCAGGACGACCTGGTCGGCGTACTGGATGACGCGTTCCAGGCGGTGTTCGGCCATGAGGACCGTCGTGCCGAGGTCGTGCACGAGCCGCTGGAGGACGGCCAGGACCTCCTCGGCGGCCGCCGGGTCGAGCGCGGAGGTCGGCTCGTCCAGGACGAGGACGCTCGGGTGCGGGGTGAGGACCGAGCCGATCGCGACGCGCTGCTGCTGGCCGCCGGAGAGCGTGGCGATCGGCCGGTCGCGGAGGTCGGCGAGGCCGAGCAGGTCGAGTGTCTCCTCGACGCGGCGCCGCATCACGTCCGGGGCGATGCCCAGCGACTCCATGCCGTAGGCGAGTTCGTCCTCGACGGTGTCGGTGACGAAGTGGGAGATCGGGTCCTGGCCGACCGTGCCCACGACGTCGGCCAGTTCGCGCGGCTTGTGGGTGCGGGTGTCGCGGCCGGCGACCGTGACCCGGCCGCGCAGGGTGCCCCCGGTGAAGTGCGGGACGAGTCCGCTGACCGCGCCCAGGACGGTGGACTTGCCGACCCCGGACGGGCCCGCCAGCAGCACGAGTTCGCCTTCCGGGACCTCGAAGTCGATGCCCCGGACGGTGGGTTCGGCGGCACCGTCGTAGGTCACGGAGACATCCTCGAAGCGGATCACGACGGCTCCTTGGGATCGGGGGCGACGAACGCGGGCAGCAGGCCGAGGAGTACGGCAGCGGCCGGCCAGAGGGGGAGGGTGGGAGCGACCAGGGGGACCACGCCCGGGTGCAGGGCCGCGGGGTCACGGGCCGCGGCGAGGGCGAGCAGGGCCGCCACCGCGACGCCGGAGGCGACGACCAGCCAGGCGCGCACGTCCCAGCGGTCCGGCCGGTAACGGGTGCGGAGGGACCGGCGGCCGCCGAGTCTGAGGCCCGCGAGGGCGGCGGTGAGACCCGCCAGGAGCACGGGGATGCCGTACGCGGCGCCTTCGGCCGTGAGGAGGCCGTACGTTCCCGCGCAGACGCCGAGCAGACCGCCGAGGGTGAGGGCGGCGGTGGTACGGCGGACGGCGGGCGCGACCTGCGCGGTCCGGCCGTAGCCGCGGGCGTCCATCGCGGCGGCGAGGGAGACGGAGCGCTCCAGCGCGCCCTCCAGGACCGGCAGGCCCACCTGCAGCAGGCCCCTGACCCCCTTGTCCGGGCGCCCGCGCAGGCGGCGGGCGGCGCGCAGGCGCTGGACGTCGGCGATGAGACTCGGGGCGAAGGTGAGGGCGACGACGACCGCGACGCCCATCTCGTACAGGGCGCCCGGAAGGGACTTGAGGAGGCGGGAGGGGTTGGCGAGGGCGTTCGCGGCGCCCACGCAGATGAGGAGGGTGGCCAGCCGCAGACCGTCGTACAGGGCGAAGGTGAGGGCTTCCGCGGTCACCTCGCCGCCGAGGCGGATGCCCTGGGCCCAGGCGGGGAGGGGGACTTCGGGGAGCGTGAGGAGGGTGTGTGTGCCGGGGACGGGGGAACCGAGGACGGTCGCGAAGAGCAGACGGATGAGGATCACGGCGAGGGCGAGTTTGACGAAGGCGCCGTAGGAGCGGGACCAGGGGGTGTCCGGGCGGCGGGTGGCCACGACGTACGCGGAGACCGTGATGAGGAGGGCGAGGAGCAGGGGATTGGTGGTGCGGGTGGCCGCCGTGCCGAGGGACAGCGCCCAGAGCCACCAGGCGCCGGGGTGCAGTTGTGCCCGGTGCCGGCGCCCGGTGCCGCTACCCACGCCGTCGTACCTGCCAGATGGCCGCCCCGCCCAGCAGCACCACCACGGCGACACCCGCCAGCAGGCCCAGGGACGGGCCGTCGTCGGAGGGGGTGCTCTTCTCCGCCGCCGGCTTCTGGTTCGCCTTCGATGAGACCTGTTCGCCGCAGCCCTTCTCCGGATAGCCCGAGATCGCGCACAGCAGGGCGTTGGTGTCGTAGCGCAGCGGCTTGGCCACCGCCGCCAGGGCCTCGGCCGTCGTCGCGTCGGGGGAGACCCGTGCGCAGGCCGTGCGGGCGGCGGGCGGGGTCTCGCCGCCGGGGGCGTCCGACGGTGTGCCGAAGTCGATGACCAGGGCCACCCGCTTCCTGCCGTCCTGCGCGGGCGTCTTCGCGCAGATCGTCGCGAAGCCTGCCTTGCCGCGCGGCCGGGTCGCGTCCGCCGAGTCCTCGCTCACCGCGAAGCGGAAGCCCTGGACGTCGCCGTCCGAGGGGCGGGCCAGGGACGGGCCCTGGGTGGCGTAGACCCAGTGGCCGGCGTCGCGCTCCCAGAACGACCAGTACCGGTAACCGGCGGCCTGGGCCTGGCCCGCGCCCGCGCCCAGCAGCGAGGCCAGGAGGAGGAGAACGGCCCGGCGGATCACAGCTGCCGCTGCTTCTTGCGGCCGGTGAACAGGAACCCGATGCCGATTCCGGCGACGAGGCAGATGCCGACGTACCACCAGAGCCCGAAGAAGTCCGAGCCGGAGTCCTCCTTCTCGTCCGAGGCCTTGGTCTCCCCGGCTGTCTGCGGGGCCGGGCCCGTCGCGTTGAGCTGCTTGACGAGGTCCGCGCCGCCGAAGTCACGCGGGTCCGTGCCCGTCGCGTGGGCGGCGAAGATCAGCTGGGCGTAGGCGGCCGGACCGCTCTGCGCGGCCCAGGACGCGGAGCTCTTCTCCAGCCACCGCACGGACTTCTCCGCCTGCGCGGTGTCCCCCCGCGCGGCGAGCGCGACGACCGCGTCGGCGGTGTTGCCGTAGTCGGGCTGGGGCTCGGCACCGGCCAGGGCGGACATGAGGTGGTCGTCGTCCTCGGCGAGGGCGGAGGTGAGGTAGCTCGCGCCGTTCGCCGCCGCCTGCTGCGGCGTTGCCGCCTTCGCGCAGGTCGCGTCGGACTGCTCACCGGGCTTGACGACCATGCCCCTGCCCAGCGCGCCCAGCACACCCGCCGCCGTGGCGTCCGCGTTGGCGGCGAGCTCCCCCTTCTTGTCCGGCTGGAACGCGAAGGCGCCATCACCGTCCCCGCCGCAGGGCAGGGCGAGCTTCAGCAGCGCGTCGTAGGGCGACTTGCCGTCCTTCTCGACCCCGTCCGGCTTCTCGCCCGCGGCGGCGAGCGCGCCGATGACGATCGACGTCGAGTTGGTGTCGCTGGCCCCGCCGGGCGAGTAGCCCCAGCCGCCGTCCTCGTTCTGTACGGACTTCAGCCAGCCGACGGCCTTGCCGGTGGTGTCGTCGTGCCCGCCGAGCGCGGTGAGGGCCTGCACGGCGGCGGACGTGGCGTTGGTGTCCAGCATCGTCTTGGCGTCGCACGCGGTGGCGGGGTCGGGGCGGTAGGAGGCGAAGCCGCCGTCCGCGCACTGCTGGCGCACCAGCCACTGCACGGACTTCGCCGCCGGCTTCACACCCACGGTGTCCTGCGCGAGCAGCGCGAGCGACTGGCGCCAGACGCCGTCGAACTTGGGGTCCTTGTCGCCGTACAGGGCGGAGGGGAGCGCCTGGGAGGGCGACGGGGACGGGTCTGCGGCGGCCGGGGTGGCGGCGCCGATCACGGCGACGGCGGCCAGGACCGCGGCGCTGCGGCGGACGTTCATGATCGGCGGGTGCCTCTCCCTGTGGGGGAGCCGGGCAGCACGGGCACCCCCGGGCGGCTCGGCTCCGTATACCTCGACGGTGCCGTGCACCGGCGGGCTGCCGGGCACGTGAGCCGGTCACGAAACCGTACGAAGCGATCCGGCTCACCGCCGCGTGGGCGGTTCACGGTTGCGGGTCAGCGCCGGAATTGCACCGGCTTCTCCCCGTACGGTGTGATGACGACCTGCTTACTGTACCTGGGCGTGGAGAACCGGCCGAGGGGGCCGGCTCGGGTGGCCTTGTATCGCCTTGTGCCGGCGGGGGTGCCGGGGCGCCGGCCGGGCCGCCGAGGCGTGGCGGACGAGGCGATCACTGCTCTCGCCGACGGCATCGAGCGCCGGGCATCCGAAGACGGCGGCTGGGCGTTCACGGTTTCCACCAGGCATATCGGCGGCACCCGCGCCCGTTCACCACGATCAGCAACGGGGCCGTCGAGCGGACCCGCGAGGAGCCGCCGGCCCACCCGCCGAGGACGCCGCGCCCGAGGCCCAGCCCGGGCCGGAGCCCGAGGAGCCGGCCGGTGAGACGGCCGTCCTCGAGGACCCGGCGCATCCGGAAGAGGACGAGCAGCCCCCGGCCGACGAGCCCCCGCCCGAGAAGCCGACGCCGGCCACGATGGCCGAACCCTCCCATCGTCGAAGCCGCGACGGCCGCCCCTCGCATCCACTGATCACTCGGCCCGGCCCTTTCTGGGCCGGGCCGCCCGCATTCCCCAAGACGGCATCGTCACCCCGACCGTCGAGACCCCCACCGAACGGCACCCGCACGGCGGAAGCAGCCCAGCGGCCTGTCGTCGACGTCAGGCGGACTGCCGGAGTCCATGGGAGGGGAGGGCGGACAGGGAAGGCGCCGAACCACCGCGGCCGCACCCATTGAGGACCTCCCAGGCGAACCCGACGATGCCGGCCTGGAGTCGCGACTCCACCTGTAATTTGGCCAGGATCTGGGCCACATGGGCCTTCGCGGTTCGCTCGGTGATGGCAAGTCGGGCGGCGATGGTCCGGTTCGACGCCCCCTTCGCCAGCAGACGGAAGACGTCGAGCTCGCGGTCGGACAGCTGCTGCACCCGGGCTATGGCCGCATCCCAGGCACCATCGTGCGTCAGGACCGCCGGCCGGTCGGTGGCGAGTTGTCCGTCGGTTGCCAGACGGGGGACCCAGACGGGCGGGCTCAGGATCTCTGTGCTGCTCATTGCGGTTTCAGGGCTCCTCGTGGCTATGCCGTGGGCTTCGCCGCGAGCACGGACTCGACGTACGCGGCGATCGCGGTGACGGTGGGGACGCGGAAGAGCTGGTCTATCGGTACCTCGACGCCGAGTTCGGCGGTGATGCCGCGCTGGATGCGCATCATGGCCAGTGAGTGACCGCCGAGGACGAAGAAGTCGTCGTCGTCGGAGAACTCCTCCAGCCGCAGCTCGCTGCTCCACATGTCGCGGATCTTCGTCTTAGTCATGTGAGGGTTCCCTTTCAGCGCTGTACGTCCGCAGGTGGCCGGCCGCCCGCGCGGCGAGCGCCCGGAGGTCGGTCTTGCCGTTCGGGTTGAGGGGGAAGGAGTCCACCGGGACGAGGCGCTGGGGCACCATGTTCCGGGGCATGACCTGCAAGAGCTCGGCACGCAGGGCCTGTCCGTCGAACTCGTCCGACGGGCCGGGTCCTGCGGGTACGACGTACGCGACCAGCACCGTCTCCGCGCCGGGCCCCCCGTCGTCGTCCCGGACCGCCACGACGACCGCGTCGGAGACGCTCGGGTCGGCGCGCAGTTGGTGCTCGACGTCCCCGAGCTCGATCCGCATCCCGTGGATCTTCACCTGGGCGTCGGTGCGGCCCACGACGACGAGGCCGTCCTGTGCGGTCAGCCGGCCCCGGTCGCCGGTGCGGTAGATACGCACCGGGCCGGTGGGCGTGGCCAGCTCGGTGAACCGCTCCCGGCCGGCCCCGTCACCGCCGAGGTAGCCGGCCCCCACGCCCAGCCCGGAGATGCAGATCTCGCCGGTCTCACCGTCCGGCACCGGCCTCCCCTCCTCGTCGAGGATGTGGATCACGGTGTTGTCCACGGGCGTGCCCACCGGGGCCGGGCCGCCCTCGTGGCGAGCGAAGTCGGTGAGTAGGTGCGCGGTCGCGACGTCGGTGCACTCGGCCACCCCGTACTGGTGCCACAGGGCGGTGGTGTTGCCCTCTTGTTCGGCCCAGTCCCGGACCCGGACCGCGTTCAGCGGCTCGCCGCCGATGAAGACGTGGTCGACGCCGGTGAGGGCGTCGGTGCCGAGCGCTTGCTCCTGCTCGATGAGCAGGTAGAGAGTGCTCGGCGCGCAGTGCAGGGTCTTCACCCCGTATTCCGCGATCAGGCGGTACGCCATCGCCGGGTCGAAGGCGCGGCTGGGCAGCAGATGGATCGGCGCGCCTGTGAACAACGGTGCCATCAGGGCACGCTGACTGATGTCGAAGCCGAACGAGCTGACGGTCAGGCCGCTGGACCGCGTGCCGAGGCCGTGTGCCGTGCGCAGCCAGTGCAGCAGGTTGTACCAGCCCTCGTGACGTACCGCTGTCGCCTTGGGTGTGCCGGTCGAGCCAGAGGTGTAGACGACATAGCAGAGGTCGTCGCCGGTGAGTGGCACGTCCGGGTCGGCCGACGGCAGGTCCACCGGCTCACCGGCCAGCTCCCGGGCGGTTTCCTCTGCCACCAGCAGTTTGGCGCCCTCCCGGCCGGCCGGCTCGGCGGTGGCCGAGGACGCCACGACATGACCGAGCTGATCGAGCTGCCCGGTCATCAGCCGCAGCCGGTCCGCCGGGTAGGCGGGGTCGAGCGGCACGTAGGCGGCCCCGGACTTCAGGACTCCGAGGATGGCGGCCATCAGCTCGGGGCTCCGGTCGAGGCAGACGCCGACGAGTGAACCGGGCCCGACGCCCTCGGCGATGAGGCGGTGCGCGAAGCGGTTGGCGCGTGCGTTCAGCTCGGCGAAGGTGAGGGTGCTCGCCCCGCAGGTCAGGGCGGTGCTGTCGGGGCGACTGCGGGCGTGTGCCTCGAACTCGCGGTGTACCAGGGGCGTTTGGGGCAGCGGCTGGATCAGGCCGGCCAAGGGCATGCGGTCTCTCCTCATGAAGGGGGCTCGGGACGGGCGGGGCGCCGGGTCAGGCGTGAACGCGGTTGATTGCGGATACGACCGCCTGGAGCTCGGCACCGTCCGGCCGGTCGGCGATGGCCGCGCCCCACCAGGTCCGCCCGGTGGCCGACAGCTGCCCGTACGCTGCGGTGCGCGGCGTCGTGCGGGAGGCCGGTCCCGCCGTGGCGCGGGGGCGCTCGGCACCGGTGAGCGGGTGCTGGGTCAGCGTGAGCAGTTCGGCGGGGATGCCGGCAGCCGTGAGAGCACGGGTGAACGCGGTGGCCGGGTCGGCGCCGCTGCCCAGAAGGGCCAGTTCGGTCCCGCCGCGTACCGTGACCAGGGCCCGCAGGCCGGTGCCCGCCGGGCCGTGCGACACCTCGTAGTCCTTGAGCGTCAGGTACGGGTCCGCGGGCTCCAGGTACTCCGTACTGAAGATCTCCCACAGCCGCCGGGAGTTCACTTCCGTTCCGTCGCGGTCGGCCGCCCGCTGCACGTGTTCGGCCAGCTCCCGGCTCAGTGCGCGCGGCAGGTCGAGGCCGTAGGAGCCGCGCAGCACGTGGGCGATCCCGCCCCGGCCGGACTGGCTGTTGACGCGGACGACCGCCTCGTAGTCGCGTCCGACGTCCTTGGGGTCGATCGGCAGGTACGGCACCTGCCAGGCGGTCCGGGACTCCGGCTCGTCGGCCTCCTCGGCACGCCGGGCCATCGCCCGCAGCCCTTTGGAGATCGCGTCCTGGTGGGTGCCGGAGAAGGCGGTATAGACGAGGTCGCCGGCGTACGGGTGCCGGGCGGGCACGGGCATCTGGTTCGCGGCCTCCACGGTCCGCCGGATGCCGTCGATGTCGGAGAAGTCCAGCTGCGGGTCGACGCCCTGGCTGAACAGGTTGAGCGCGAGGGTGGCGAGGCAGACGTTGCCGGTGCGCTCGCCGTTGCCGAACAGGGTGCCCTCGATCCGGTCGGCCCCCGCCAGCACGGCCAGTTCGGCGGAGGCGACGGCAGTGCCACGGTCGTTGTGCGGATGCACGGACAGGATGATCGACTCGCGTCGCTCCAGGTTGCGGTGCATCCACTCGACCTGGTCCGCGAAGACGTGCGGGTGGTCGGTCTCCACCGTGGTGGGCAGGTTGAGGGTCACGGGTCTGTCCGGGGCGGCGTCCCACAGGGCGGCGACGGTGTTCGACAGGCCGAGGACGTACTCCGGCTCGGTGATGTTGAAGGTCTCCGGCGAGTACTCGAAGCGGAATCGGGTGCGGCCGGCCGCGTCGGCGCGGCGCAGTACGTGCTCCGCCGCCGTGACCGCCATCCGTTCGACGTCGGTGGTGGTCATCTGGAACACCACCTCCCGCCACAGGCAGGCGGTGGCGTGGCACAGGTGCACCATCGCCCGGTCCGCGCCTTCGATCGCCTCGAAGGTGCGGTCGATCAGCTCGGGGCGCGCCGGGGTGAAGACGCTGACGGTGACGTCGTCCGGGATCCGGTCCCGGGTGATCAGCTCGCGCAGGAAGGAGAAGTCGGCCTCGCTGGCGGAGGGGTATCCGACTTCGATGTCCTTGAACCCCATCCGCACCAGCAGGTCGAAGAGCATGGTCTTGCGCTGGATGTCCATGGGGTTGGCCAGGGACTGGTTGCCGTCGCGGAGGTCGACCGAGGCCCACAGCGGGGCGCGGTCCGCGGTACGGCCGGGCCAGTCGCGGCGGTCCGGGACCTGTACCGCCGGAGTGCGGCGGTAGCGGCGGAACGGCATGGTGGAGCCGCGCTGGGCGTTCCACCACGGCTGGTCCGGGCCGGCCGGCCCGGACGGGGGGACGAGGCGGGGCAGTGGCGACAAGTGCGTTTCGGACATGGCTGCCCTCCAGGGGGTCGGAAGGTTCATTCGTGGCGCGCGTCCTGGCCTGTGGCACGCCGGGGAGTGCGCTCGTCCGGCCCGGACCGGGGGCATGAGACGGAAGGCGGACGCGGAGTTGGTCGGCGGGGGGGAACTGAGGGGAACGAGCAGGAGACGGACAGAGGGAACCGGGCAGGGGAAACGTTTCGGCGCCGGGTGGGGCACAGGCCGGACGGGCTGTCAGACGCGCGCGGCGGCCAGTGTCCCGGCCAGCAGCCCGGCCAGTGTCCGGGCGGACTGGCCGGTGATCACGGAGTGGTGGTCCGCACCGTTGAGCCAGAGCTGACGGCGAGTGGCTCCACCTCCGCTGCCGACACCGCCGGCCGCTCCGGCGTCCAGTGCCTCCTCGAGGGGCACCAGTTCAGGGAAGGCATCCCGTCCGGTGTCGCGGGCCCGGACCATCGTCAGCCGGTCGGCGACGGTGCCGCCGCGGGCCCGGTGGGCCGACAGGATGGTGTAGTTGTTGGCGTAGACCGTGTAGATCCGCTCCAGCTCCGCACTCTCGACGGGGCGCTCGAGGACTCCGGCCGCGCACAGGGCCTGCTGGGCCGCGGACAGCCAGGACGCCCGGTCCGCCCCCGGCGCCCGCTCGGGCACCAGCGCGCCGACCTCGGCGCCCCGCGCCAGGTCCGAGAAGAACCCGGCCACTCGCTGCCGCTCCGCGGCCGGTTCGCCCGCCGGGGCACCGGTGAAGGAGTCGACGGTGGTCACGGACGTCACCGGGCGGCCCGCCGCCTCGAGCAGCTCGGCCAGCTCCAGGGCCACCGTCCCGCCCATCGACCAGCCCGCCAGGTGGATCCGGGCGTCCGGCATCTCGTGCAGCAGCCGGTCCCGGTAGCCCGCGGCCATCTCTGTGACGCTGCGGGCGCACGGTTCGCCCGGCAGCAGGCCCAGCGCCCGCAGGCCGTACACCGGGGCCCGGGAGGACCGCGGGTCCCCGTCGAGGGCGTGCAGCAGCTCCTGGTAGCACAGGATCTCGCCACCCACGGGGTGCACGAGCACCAGCCGGTCCTCGCCCGTGCCGTCCCGCAGCGCGACCAGCTCCGAGCCACAGCCGGCGAGGCCGTCGTCCGCGGTGGCCGCCGCCAGTTCCACCGCCTGGTCGGCGACGGTCCTGGCGCGCATCAGCGTGCCGAGCGGCAGGGCGGTGCCGAAGGTGGTGCTGATGCGGTGGAACAGCCGTACCGCCAGCAGGGAGTTGCCGCCGAGCTCGAAGAAGTCGTCGGTGATCCCCCGGACGTCCCGGCCCAGCAGCTCACGCCACAGGCCGAGCAGCGCTGCCTCGGTGGCGGTGCGTGGCGGGGCCTCCTCCGACAGGGTCCGCGGCGAGCGTGCGTCCGGCAGCCGCTCCAGCAGCGCGCGGCGGTCCACCTTGCCGTTGGCGCTCAGCGGGATCGTGTCCACCGTGACGACGGCGGCCGGAACCATGTAGGAGGGCAGTTCGGCCGCGAGCGCGTTGCGCAGCCGGTCCGGGTCGGGCCGCGTGCCGGGCGCCGGGGTCAAGAAGGCGGCCAGATACGGCTGGGAGCGGGTGCCCGCGACCAGTGCCACCGCCCTGGCAACCTCGGGCCGGCCCGCCAGCCGGGTCTCCAGCTCCCCGAGCTCGATCCGGTGCCCGCCGATCTTCACCTGGTCGTCCTCGCGGCCGAGGAACTCCAGGATGCCGCCGGGCCGGTAGCGGGCCCGGTCACCGGTGCGGTAGAGCCGCTCGCCGGTGGCGGGGTGGCACAGGAAGGAGCCCTTGGTCATGCCAGGGGCGTTGTGGTAGCCGGTGGCCACGCCGGTGCCGCCGATGTACAGGTCCCCGGGGACCCAGGTGGGCGCGTCGGCGAGGTCCGTGTCGAGCACGTGCATGGTCTGGTTGGCGAGCGGGTGCCCGTAGGGCACGCTGTTCCAGTCCGCCGGCTGTTCCTCGGTCCAGAAGTAGTTGGACCAGATCGCGGCCTCGGTGGCACCGCCCATGGCGACGACCCGGGCGCCGGGGCATACCTGGGCGATCCGCTCCAGCAGCGGCACCGGCACCCAGTCGCCGCTGAGCATGATCAGCCTCAGCGAGCCGAGCAGCTCCGCGGCGCGGTCGCCGAGGTACTCGAGCATGAGGCCGAACAGCGCGGGCACCGAGTTCCACACGGTCGCGCCGTGCTGCCGGCACAGCGCCCCCCATGCCTCGGGGTCGGGTACGCCGCTCTCCTCGGGCACGATCACGCCTCCGCCGACTCCGAGCAGGCCGAAGATGTCGAAGACGGAGAGGTCGAAGGCGAGCGAGGAGACGGCGAGCACCCGGTCCTGCGGGGTGAGTCGGAACCGCTGGGCCAGGTCGCGCAGGGTGTTGACGGCGGACCGGTGCGAGAGCACTGCGCCCTTGGGGGTGCCCGTGGACCCGGAGGTGTAGATGACGTAGGCCGTACGGTCCGGGTCGGCCGGCGTGGCTGCTTCGAAGGCCTCCGGTTCCTCGGTGTCCGCGGGTACGGGGAGGACCGGCACCGAGGTCACACAGCCCTCCGCCGATCCGATCAGGGCCACCGCCCCGCTCTGCTCGAGCACCGTGTCGACCCGCGCCGCGGGCCAGCTCAGCGACATCGGCAGGTACGCGGCTCCGGCCTGCAGTACGCCGAGTACGGCGATGACCTGCTCGGGGGACTTGGCAAGCCGCACGGCCACCAGGTCGGTGCGCTCCCGGTCGCGGCCGACGCCGGCCTGGAGCAGTCGCGCGGCAAGCGCCCGGGAGCGCCGGTCGACCTCGTGCCAGTCCAGACATCGCTCCCGGGTGAGGACGGCGGGGGCGGTGTGCCGCCGGGCGAAGGACTCCTGCACGAACGAGTGCAACTCGCCTTGGGGCAGGGCGAGGCCGGTGTCGTTCGCGCGTGCGCGGTCGGCGAGCTGGGGCTGCGGCAGCGGGGCAGGGTCGGTCCGGCTCCACTCGTCGAGGTCGCCGGCGAGTGCCAGCAGCCGGACGTGGTGGTGTTCGGCCAGGTCGTCGACGAGACCGTCGGGGTAGGCGGCGGTGTCGTGGTCGAAGTTGCAGACCAGCCCGCCGTCCTCCTCGTACACCTGGTGGTCGAGGCGCACGGTGGGGGTGCTCAAGGCGCTGCGGAAGAGCCGCGCACCGGGCAGCGGGAGGAGGTAGCCGCTGGCCGAGCCGCCCGCCAGGCCCAGCGCCGAGCTGAACACGACGGGCGCCGGATTGCCGGTGCCTCCGGTACGCCGGTTCACCGCCCGGCCCACCTCCACGCCGGAGACAGCGACCGCCGCGAGGTCGGTGTAGAAAGCACCCATGCGGGCGCGGCTGCGCTCCGCGAAGGAGCCCTCCCCGGCCTCCACGCCCACCAGCACGGTGCTCGCGGCGCACCCCCAGAACTGCTCGCCACCGGGCTCCGGGGTCCGCTGGGAGGCGAGCACGGTCAGCGTGCCTGCGCGCCCGCCGGACCAGCGCAGCAGGCAGTCGGTGTAGAGACCGAAGAGCGCGGCGCTCGGCGACATCCGCATGGCCGCGGCGTTCCGCTGGAACGCCCGCCAGGTGTCCGGATCCAGGCGGTGGGCCCGTCGACGCAGCGGCACTGACGATGCCCCCGCAGGATCACCGGCGGCGCGTCCTGGCAGGTCGAACGCGGGCGGCAGGGTCTCCACCCGCGACTCCCAGTACCGCAGGGCGGCCTGGTACGCCTCGGAGTTCTTGGCCCGTTCCCGCTCGCCGACGAAGTCGTGGAAGGAATGCGCGGAAGGGCTCGGCCGGTAGTCGGGGTCCGCGTAGCATCTCCCGATCTCGGCGAAGAACAGCGGAGTGGTGACGCCGTCGAACACCGTGAGCCGGAGTGCTGCCTGAAGCCGAGATGTACCGTCGGGAAGCAACACGATACGGAATAGAAAGGGACATCCTGCGGCATGCGGAGGAATATCGACGGGAAGCGTGGAGCGTAATTCTTCGAGGCGCCGCACAGCATCTTCGGGTGACTGCCTTGTGAGGTCGATCACAGATGCCAGCGGAATCTCTTCCCGGCCGACGGTGGAATAATTCTGCATTCCTTCGGGGTAAATACGGAGACGCAGTGCCGGGTGGGTTTCCCGGAGTTTGGCCAGGGCCTCGTGGAGCCGCCTTGGATCGGGGGCGAAGCCGGCGTCGAACTGATACTCCTGGTAGAGGAGGGCCGGTGTCGGAGCAGCTGCTCCACCCTGCTCCCCCACGAAATAGGCATGCTGAAGGTCGGTCAGAGGGAAAGAGGCGACGCCCTCATTCATGATGAGTCCCCCGAAGATATCGGCAGAACGGGTTATCCCGAACGCGGCTAAAAACAGCGCGCGCGTGAACCGGCAACCCTTGCAATGTCATTGCGGTATGACGCTACGCGACCGGTTCTGGCGGAGGCAATGACGGATCCATCATATGAGACGGGTGCGGGCGAAAAATAGCCGGAGCAGCCGGATTGCATTGCCGGTACGAATGCGAAACGCCCACCGAGCGGTGTCGGCGGGCGTCTGAGTGAACGGCTCGTGTCATGGAACGCCGGCGAGCCGTAGCAGTGCCGCCGTGCCGGCGGCTGCCAGCACGACGACGAGAAACGGCGCTCTGCGCCAGGCGAGCACTCCGCCGACCAGGACCCCGATCGGCCGGGCGGGGCCGGCGAAGGAGTGTCCCTCGGTGAGGGCGGACGTGGCGGCAAGGGCGGCGAGCAGCAGGACCGCCGAGACCTCCAGCAGCTTCTCGGCGCGCTGCGGGAAGCTGATCTTGGCCCGCAGCAGTGGCCCCGAGAGGCGCAGCAGGAAGGTCCCGGCCGCCAGGGTGAACATCGCCCCCAGTGCGGGCAGCATCGGTACGGCATGGCTCACCGTGTGGCTCCTTCCTTCGCCCCGACGGTGTTCTTCGCCTGGACCTTGAACAGCGGCAGCGCGGCCAGGGCGGCCAGGACCGGCAGACCGGCGGGCAGGAACGGGGTGGCGGCCAGGGCCAGTGCTGCGCCGGCCAGTGCGCTCCGTGGCAGGGAGCGTTCCTTCATCGCAGGCAGGATCAGCGCGAGGATCACTGCGGGAAACATGGCGTCCAGACCGAGGGCGTCGGTGTCCCGGACAACACTGCCGAGCAGCGCGCCCAGCGCGGCACCGACGGGCCAGCAGACCAGGATGCCCAGGCCGCAGGCCCAGTAGGCGGCCCGTCTGCGTTCGGGCTCGTCCTGGGCGAGGGCGAAGACGACCGTCTCGTCGTTCATCAGGTGCGTCCCCAGTACGCCGCGTCGGCCCCGGCCCAGGACGTCGGGTACCGCCAGACCGAACGGCAGGTGGCGCGCGTTGACCAGGAGCCCGGCCAGCAGCGCGGCGATCGGACTGCCTCCGGCGGCGATGATCCCCACGAACAGGAACTCGGAGGAGGCGGCCAGGACGAGCGCCCCCATCAGTACCGGAAACCACCAGGGAAACCCGGAGGTCACCGCGATGGCGCCGTACGACACGCCGATCACACCGACCGCCAGGCACACGAGCGCGATGTCCCGCAGCAGAGCCCTGTCCAGAGTTCTCCAAAACGAACGCATGATGTTTATACTGAACACCTCGCGCAGCGTTCGTCAAGATGAACGATTGACCATTGGAGCGAACCCAGTGACCGACAGCGACTCCGCCCTCAAGCCGCCGATCGAAGTGATCGCCGCCTCCCTGCGGGCGGAACGCGTCCGGGCGGGACTCTCCCTCACCGAGGTCGCCCGCCGGGCCGGGCTCGCCAAATCCACGCTCTCCCAGCTGGAGACAGGCGCGGGGAACCCCAGCCTGGAGACCCTGTGGGCGCTCTGTATGGCCCTGGACATTCCCTTCTCCCGGCTGCTGGCCGCGCCCCGGCCGCAGGTACAGGTGATCCGCGCGGGGGAAGGGCCGGCCGTCGGATCCACCCAGAGCCACTACCGGGCCACCCTGCTCGCCGCCTCCCCGCTCGCTGCGCGGCGGGATGTCTACAGCGTCACCGCCGAGCCGGGACCGCAACGCTCCTCCGCCCCGCACATGCCCGGCGTCGTAGAACACGTCGTGCTGAGCACGGGCCGGGCACTGGTCGGCACCACCGAAGACCCGGTCGAACTCCACCCGGGCGACTACATCTGCTACCCGGGCGACGTCCCGCACGTCTTCCAGGCACTGGAACCCGGCACCCACGCGGTACTCGTCTCCGAACACCACTGAGCACCGGGCTCCACCCGCCCGTCCCGGCACGGCGGTCTCAGTGCCCCATGCCCAGACCGCCGTCCACCGGCAAAATCGCGCCGGTGACGTAGGCGGCGTCCTCGGAGGCGAGGAACCGCACCGCCGCCGCCACCTCCTCCGCTTGGGCGCTGCGCCCGAGGGGCACCCGTCCCAGCATGGCTGCGCGCTGCTTGTCGTTCAGCGCTCTGGTCATGTCCGTCTCGACGAACCCGGGCGCCACCACGTTGCAGGTGACACCCCGTGAGCCGAGCTCGCGGGCCACGGACCGGGCGAAGCCGACCAGGCCGGCCTTGGAGGCCGCGTAGTTGGTCTGCCCGGCCGCGCCGAGCAGACCGACCACCGAGGAGATCAGCACGATCCGCCCCCGCCGCGCCTGGACCATCTCCCCCGCGGCCTGCCTGACCACCCGGAAGACGCCCGTCACGTTGGTGTCCAGCACATCCGCGAAGTCCTTATCGGGCATCCGCAGCAACAGCTGGTCCCTGGTGATGCCGGCGTTCGCCACCAGCACCTCCACCGGTCCGTGCGCCGCCTCCACCTCCTTGTACGCCTGCTCCACCTGCGCCGCGTCGGTGACGTCACACCTGACGGCGAGGCAGCCGAGCCCGGTCGCGGCCTGCGGCGGCTCGCCCGTGCGGTAGGTCAGAGCGACCTTGTCGCCTGCCTGTGCGAAGGCCTGGGCGACCGCGAGGCCGATACCCCGGTTGCCTCCCGTCACGAGGACCGAACGGCTCATGATTCCCACTCACCCTTTCTC
The DNA here is from genome assembly GCF_000725785.1 of Streptomyces flavovariabilis. Classification (NCBI taxonomy): domain Bacteria; kingdom Bacillati; phylum Actinomycetota; class Actinomycetes; order Kitasatosporales; family Streptomycetaceae; genus Streptomyces; species Streptomyces flavovariabilis. The sequence continues at coordinate 672,054 of NZ_JNXD01000001.1, forward strand.
CACGGTGAACCCGGACCCGGCCCGGCGCCGGTCAAGCGATCTTGTGAACCCAGCCGAACGGGTCCGGCCGGCTGCCGGCCTGAATGCCCGACAGCTCCTCGCGCAGCCGCGAGGTGACCGGACCGGGCACCCCGCCGCCGATCGTCCAGTCGCCGTCCACGCTCCTGACGAAGCCGACCGGCGTGACCATCGACGAGGTGCCGCAGGAGAACACCTCGGTCAGCACGCCCGATTCGGCGTCGGCCCGCCACTGTTCCATGCTGATCCGGCCCTCCTCCGCCTGGTAGCCGAGGTCGGCCGCCAGTGCCAGCACCGAGTCGCGGGTGACACCGGCCAGCAGCGTCCCCGACAGCTCGGGGGTGACCAGCCGCTCGCCGTAGACGAAGAACAGGTTGCTGGTGCCCATCTCGTCCACCCAGCGGCGTTCCGCGGAGTCCAGCCACACCACCTGGTCGCAGCCCTTCTCCCGGGCCTGCGCCTGGGCCACCAGGGTGCCCGCGTAGTTGCCGCCGCACTTGGCCTCGCCGGTGCCTCCGGGAGCCGCCCGCGTGTAGTCCTGCGAGAGCCACACCGTGAGCGGTTTCGCCCCCGCCTTGAAGTAGGAGGCCGCCGGAGAGGCGATCACCATGAACCGGTAGGCGGCGGACGGGCCGTAGAAGCCGATGGTGTGCTGAGTGGCGATCATGAACGGCCGCAGGTAAAGACTGTGCCCGGGCCGGTCCGGAACCCAGTCCCGGTCCGTGGTGACCAGGAGCTCCAGGGCCTCCACGAAGGTCTCCTCGGGCAGTTCCGGCATCGCCATCCGGGCGCAGGAACGATTGAGCCGGGCCGCGTTGGCGTACGGGCGGAAGGTCACCACCGTGCCGTCCGGGCGCCGGTACGCCTTCATGCCCTCGAAGACCTCCTGGCCGTAGTGGAACACCTGGGCCGACGGGTCGAGGACCAGTGGGCCGTAGGGGTGCAGCCGGGCGTCGTGCCAGCCTCGATCCCGGTCCCAGTCGATGCTGATCATGTGGTCGGTGAACACCTCGCCGAAGGCGGGCGCCTCAAGCAGGGCAGCCCGCTTCTCGGCGGGCAGCGGTACGGCCGGCTCAGTGGTGAAGGTGATGGTCATGGGTTGCTCCGAGGCAGGAATCGAGGTCACAGCGGGGAGTTGGCGTGCTTGCGGGACGGCTGCTCCGCGTGCTTGGTCCGCAGCATCTGGAAGGTGCGGGCCAGCACCGACCGGGTCTCGGCGGGGTCGATCACGTCGTCGACCAGCCCGCGCTCGGCCGCGTAGTAGGGATGCATCAGCTCCGACCGGTAGTCCTTGACCATCCGGGCCCGTAGGGCGTCAGGATCGTCGGACTCCGCGATCTGCTTGCGGAAGATGACGTTCGCGGCGCCCTCGGCACCCATCACCGCGATCTCGTTGGTCGGCCAGGCGTAGGACATGTCGGTGCCGATCGAGCGGGAGTCCATCACGATGTATGCCCCGCCGTACGCCTTGCGCAGGATCACCTGGACCCGCGGCACCGTGGCCTCGCAGTACGCGTACAGCAGCTTCGCCCCGTGCCGGATCACGCCGCCGTGCTCCTGGTCCACCCCGGGCAGGAACCCCGGCACGTCGACCAGGGAGAGCAGCGGGATGTTGAAGGCGTCACACATCCGCACGAAGCGGGCGGCCTTCTCACTGGCCCTGATGTCGAGCACGCCCGCCAGCGCGATCGGCTGGTTGGCGACGATGCCGACCACCTCGCCACCGATCCTGGACAGCCCGCACAGGATGTTGGGAGCCCAGCGTTCGTGGACCTCCAGGAAGTCGCCGTGGTCGACGATTTCCTCGATCACCCGGCGCATGTCGTACGGCAGCCTGCCCTCGGCCGGAACCAGGCCGAGCAGGGCCTCGCCGCGCCGGTCGGCCGGATCCGTGCCGGGGGCGAACGGCGGGATCTGCAGGTTGTTGGACGGCAGCAGGGACAGCAGGTATCGGACCTCGCTCAGACAGGTCCACTCGTCGTCGTACACGAAGTGCGCCACGCCCGACAGTTCGGCGTGCGCGTCGGCACCGCCGAGCCGTTCCTGCGTGACGTCCTCGCCGGTGACGGCCTTCACCACGTCCGGTCCGGTGATGAACATCTGGGAGGTGCCGCGCACCATGAACACGAAGTCGGTCAGCGCGGGCGAGTACGCCGCACCACCCGCGCAGGGCCCCAGAATCACAGAGATCTGCGGAATGACGCCGGAGGCCCGCACATTGCGCTTGAAGATCCCGCCGTAGCCGGCCAGGGCCGAGACGCCCTCCTGGATCCGCGCCCCGGCCCCGTCGTTCAGCGCGACCAGGGGAGCACCAGCCGAGAGGGCCATGTCCATGATCTTGTGGATCTTCTCGGCATGCGCCTCGCCGAGCGCCCCGCCGAAGATCCGGAAGTCGTGCGCGTAGACGAACACGGTGCGGCCCTCGACCGTGCCCCAGCCGGTGATCACACCGTCCGTGTGCGGCTTGCGTTCCTCGATCCCGAAACCGACCGCCCGGTGCCGGCGCAGCTGCTCCACCTCGGTGAAGGACCCCGCGTCCAGCAGCAGGCCGATGCGCTCACGGGCGGTCAACTTGCCTTTGGCGTGCTGCGCGCGGGTGGCGTGCTCGCTGGGGCCGCGGCGAGCCAGCTCCTTGGCCGCGCGCAGTTCGGCCACCCGCGCCCCGGTGCTCGTATCCGGCTCCTGGGCGGGGAGTTCCCGCTGGACGGTCATCTGCTCTCGATCTCCTTCCGGGGCCGGCACGCCGGCCGGTGCGTCGGCCGGTCTCACAGCGGGGTCTTCACCGGTACGGCCGCGCGGCACAGCTGACGGTGCGCGCCCAGTCCGGCCACCTCCGCCTCCACCACGTCGTCGGCCCGCAGGAACGGCTGGTCGGGACGGCCAAGGGCGACCCCGCCCGGCGTCCCGGTGAGCACCACGTCGCCGGGGTGCAGCACCATGAACTGGCTCAGGTACCAGACCAGGCGGTCCACGTCGTGGACCATGTCGGCGGTGGAGCCGTCCTGCATCAGCCGGCCGTTGACCCGGCAGGTCAGACGCAACCGCTGCGGGTCGCCCGCCTCGTCCGGGGTGACGAGCCAGGGGCCCAGCGGGCTGAACGACTCGAACGACTTGCCCTTCACCCACTGGCCGCCGCGCTCCAGCAGCCAGCTCCGCTCGGAGACGTCGTTGGCGGTGGCGTAGCCCGCGACGTGGGCCGGCGCGGCGGCGGGGTCCGGCAGGTACTGGGCACGCCGGCCGATCACCACGGCCAGCTCGACCTCCCAGTCGGTCTTCTCCCCGCCCGGCGGCAGCAGCAGGTCGTCGTACGGCCCGACCAGCGTGGTCGGCGCCTTGCTGGAGACGATCGGCTCGTCGGGCAGTGCCAGGCCGGCCTCGGCGGCGTGCATGCGGTAGTTGAGCCCGATCGACAGCAGATGCCCGCCCGGACGGACGGGCGGTCCGACCCGCTCGGCGGCCGGGTCGACCGCGGGCAGCGTGCCGGCTTCCCGGTCCAGCCGGGCGCCCAGCTCCCGCAGCACATCCGGGTCGAGGGCCGCGCCGGTCCAGTCGGGCACCCACGCCGACAGATCCCGCACGACCGAGCCGGGGCCCACGGCACAGGGCCGCTCCTCGCCCGGCTGACCGATCCGCAGCAGCCGCATGTCAGCCTGCCGCCGGGGTGTCGTCGGCGTACTTCTCGAAGAAGCGGACCTCCTCGTCGGTGAGCCGCCGGGGCCGGCCCGCCGCGTAGTCGAACGGCGCCATCACGGTCGAGGCGGTGGCGTACACAGTGTCGCCGTCCTTGACCACGTAGTCGATGGCCACCGTCGCCGACTGCAGGTCGGAGACCCACATCTCGATCTCGACCGGCTCGTGCCGGTGCACCAGTTGCCGCCGGTAGCGGATGGCGTGCTCGACGACCACGGAGCCGTCCCGGAAGAAGGCGTCGCCCTCGGTCGGCGCCATCCGGAAGATGAAGTCGACCCGGGCCTCCTCCAGGTAGCGCAGGTAGGAGACGTTGTTGACGATCCCGTAGACGTCCATGTCGGACCAGCGGATCGGGCAGTAATAGCTGTGCCGCGCCATCGCCGTGTCAGCTCCCCTCGGATGTGCGGGCGGCGGCCGGGCCGAAGGCGCCGGTCCGCTGCTGGAAGGCGGCCACGTAGTCGTCCGCCGCGATCGGCGCCCGCAGCAGCTCCGGGGACAGGCTGAACCCGTCGATCAGCGTGTCGGCGTACGGCTGGAGCTCGGCGCACAGCGCGTCCGCCTCCGCCGGCAGCCGTTCCACCTGCTCGGCCGTCAGCGCGCCGCGCGCAAGGAACCAGCCGGCGTCCCGCCCCACCTCGGTCAGTCCGTAGAGCGCGGCCAGCGGGCCGAGAGCCGCCCGCGCCGTCTCGTCCCGTGCCTCGTCCACCGCGGTGGCGAAGCTCTCCAGGGCGGTGCGCACCCCGCGCAGCCGGGCCATCTCCAGACCGGAGTTGATGGTGCCGTTCCACGCCTCGAAGTACGTCCGGTCCTGGGAGTCGTCCGTCATGGACGCCCGGGCAGCGCGCAACAGCTCCTGTTCCCGGTAGCGCAGGGCCTCCACCAGGAACCGAGGGTCCCTCAGGTCGCGGCCCCGCGGGTCGGGTGCCGTGCCCGGCTCCTCGTCGTCGCCGCCCTGCGCGATGATCTGCCCCGCCGTGGTGGCCAGCAGCACCTGGTTGTCGCCCTCCGCCGTGACCAGGCCCTGGAGCAGCGACCCGTAGTCCGCGATCCGGTTGACGCTGAAGATGCCCTGGGCTCCGCAGCGCTCCCGGCAGGTCGCGATGACCTCGGTCATCTCCCAGGTGGACAGGGCCTTGGTGATCGACACCAGATGGTTGAGGCCGGCCGGGACGGCGTCCTGCGGGGCTTGTGTGAATTCCCGCTTGGCGTGGTTGAGCAGCAGGGTCATCGCGTACGTCTTCGCCAGCGCGGTGAACAGCGCGAGCTGGTGGCTGCGGTACTCGATGACCGGCAGGTCGTTGCGGCCCGGCGCGTTGGTGAGCCGTTGTGCCGCGTAGCGCAGGGCGATGTACACACTGGCCCGGCCGGCCCCGGTCGCCGCGCTGGAGACGCAGAGCCGCCCGGGCAGGATCCGGCTCATCGCGCGCAGGAACCGCTTGCGCTGGTTGCCGGAGGCCGGGCGGAACACACCCTTCTCGTCGAAGCCGCCCATGTCGCCGTGGAGCAGGCTGCGGCGCGGGATCCGCACGTGGTCGAACCAGGTGAGGCCGTTGTCCAGGCCCTGCACCGGCTTCTCCGGGCACGGCGCCGCGTGCACGCCCTCGCACAGCCCGTTGCCGTCGCTGATCCGGACCAGGAACGGGAACACGCCGTGGTCCTTGCCGTCCGCCTTCAGCCGGGCCATCACCACGGCCAGCTTCGGCACGTCCCGGAACCCGCTGTACGACATGTACTTCTGCGCGAGCGCGTCGGGCGTGTTCAGCACGAACGTGCCGGTCTCGGCGTCATATACCGCCTCGGTGCGCAGGGCTGCCACGTTGTTGCCGTAGCCCAGCTCGGTGGCCATGTACGGGCTGAACGAGTCAAGGCGGTCCAGCTCGTCGAACAAGTCCTTCAGGTCGTCCCGGGCGCCGTGCTCCACGACCGTGCCGAAGGCGAGGTTGTAGTGCACCATCAGCAGCGAGAACGTGGAGACGTCCACCAGCGAGGGCCACTCGGCCAGCGCGAACAGCCGCCAGGGGTCGGCCAGGATCTCCCGCGGGCGCTCCAGCCCGGCGTGCACGGCACGCGACCGCTCATAGGCCAGCTTCCCGGCCTCGGTCATGGTGAGCCCTTCGCGGGGGTCGAACAGGGGGTCCAGCAGCAGGTCGTGGAGGTCCTGGTGCGTCTGCTCGTACCTGCCGTCGAAGAGCAGCCGGGACAGGTCGGCGGAGGCCGACGGGGTCATCTGTGGATCCTTTCCTGCGGTTCGGTTCGCGGGGGCCGGCCGGAAGGTGGGCCGCGGTCAGGCGGAGGCGATCAGCAGGGCGGCGTTCTGGCCGCCGAAACCGAAGGAGTTGCTCAGGGCCACGTCCACCCGGCTCCGGCGGGCCGCGCCGTGCACGACGTCCACCTTCACCCTCGGGTCGACCTCGGTGGTGCTCGCCGACGGCGGGATCACACCGTGGTGCACGGTGAGCGCCGCGAACGCGGCCTCGATGGACCCGGCCGCGCCCAGCGGATGCCCGGTGACGCCCTTGGTGGAGCTGACCTGGACGTCCGGCCCGGCGACCCGGTGGATCACGCCGGCCTCGATGACGTCGTTGAGCGGTGTGGAGGTGCCGTGGGCGTTGACGTAGCCGATGTCCCGGCCGGTGAGCCCGGCATCCGCGAGGGCCGCCCGCACCGCCAGCTCGGCGCCCTTGCCCTCGGGGTGAGGGGACGTCACGTGGTGCGCGTCCGCCGAGGCGCCGTAGCCGATCACCCGGGCCACCGGTGCCACGCCCCGGGCCCGTGCATGCTCCTCGGACTCCATGACGACGACCCCGGCGCCCTCGCCGAGCACGAACCCGTCGCGGCTCGTGTCGAACGGGCGGGACGCGGTCCCGGGGCTGTCCAGCCGTCGGGACAGGGCCCGCATCCGGGCGAACGAGGACACGTACAGCGGAGTGATGGGCGCCTCGGCGCCGCCGGCTACGACAATGTCGGCCAGCCCCGACCGGATCAGGTCCCGGCCCAGGCCGATCGCGCTCGCCCCGGCGGCACATGCCGTGCAGGGCGCCATGCACGGCCCGTTGGCGCCGATGTCGATCGCCACCTGGCCCGCCGCCATGTTCAGCAGCCCCATCGGCAACGTCATCGGGGAGACCTCCGAGGGCCCCTCCTCGATCAGCGTCCGGTGCTGCTCCTCCAACGTCGCGGTGCCGCCGGCGCCCGAGCCCAGGATCACCGCCACCCGCGCGCTGTCCGCCCATGCGCCCGGGGTGAGCCCGGCCTGGCCCAGGGCCTCGCGCACGGCGGCGATGGCGAACTGCGAGTAGCGGTCCCACTGCCAGGCCCCGCGCAGCCCGAGGGCGGCCGGGTCGAAGTCGGGTACCTTGCAGGCCATGGTGACCGGCAGGGCGTCCAGATCGGAGTGGTGCGCCGCCGTCGGTCTGCCCTCGACGACGCGGTCCCAGCTCTCCTTCACCCCGATACCGGCGGGAGTGACCAGGCCGATCCCGGTGATGGCGGCGGCAAACCCGGTCATCGGACGACGGCGCCCTTCTTCTCGGCCAGGGCGACGATGTCGCCGACGACGGAGATCTCGGAGAGCTCCTCGTCGGTGATCACGATGCCCAGGCGCTTCTTCAGGGCGGTGGCCAGTTCGATCTGCGACAGCGAGTCGAGGCCGAGGTCGTCGAAGCTGGCGTCGGGCACCACCGTCTCGCGGTCGAGGCCGAAGCGGGCGACGAAGACCTCGACGACGGAGTCGTGCATGGAGCTCATGGGGGTTTCCTCCTGGATCGGCAGGGCTGGGACAAACGGCGGTGCCGGGTCGGCAACCGTCGGGTACAAAGGTCAGTTGATGGGTTCGGCCTGGATCTCGGGCCAGACCAGGACGGTCGAGCCCCAGGACAGGCCGGCGCCGAAGGCGGACAGCAGCACCCGCTGGCCCGCCCGGAGCGCGCCGCGGGCGGCGTAGTCGTTCAGGAGCAGCGGCACCGACGCCGCCAGGGTGTTGCCCACTCGGTCGATGTTCACCGCCACCCGCTCCTCGCAGAGCTCCAGCTCCTCGGCGACGGCCCGCACGATGCGCAGGTTGGCCTGGTGGCCGGCGAACCAGTCGACGTCCGCCACCGGCCAGTCCGCGCGCTTGAGGACCGCCAGCGCCGACTGCGTCATCCGCTCCACGGCCTGCGTGTACAGCGGGCGGCCCTCCATCCGCAGGTACCAGTCCGCTGTCGGAACCGTGCCGTGACCGAGTCCTGCGTCGGCAGAGCGCTGCCTGGAACCGCCGGCCGGGATGGCCAGCAGGTCGGCAAGCGCGCCGTCACTGCCGAGGTCGAACGGGCCGAGAGCACCGGGCTCGTCCGGCTCGCCGCGGCGCAGTACCACCGCGCCCGCACCGTCGCCGAAGATGGGCGCCGTCGCCCGGTCCTCCTGGTTCACCAGGGTGGTGAACGCCTCCGAGCCGATGAACAGCACGGTATCGGCGGTGCCGGAGTCGATCAGACCGGCCGCGGTGGCGAGCCCGTACAGGAACCCGCTGCACGCAGACGTCAGATCGAAGGCGGCCACGGTGCCGAGTCCCAGCCGGGAGGCGACCTCCGGCGCCACCGCCGGGCAGAGCCGCTCGGGCGAGGTGGTCGCCACGACCACCGCGTCCACCCCGGTCACCCCGGCCGACCGCATGGCCCGGGCACCGGCCTCCACCGCCAGACTCCCGGTCGACAGGCCGTCGGAAACCATCCGGCGCGCCCGGATACCGGTCCTGGTCCGGATCCACTCGTCCGAGGTGTCCAGTGTGCGCGAGAGGTCGTCGTTCGTGACCGCTTTGGGTGGGAGGAAGCCCCCGATTCCCGTGAGTACCGCCGTCATTGACTCACCCTCCTGATGGCCGTTCGCGGCCTGACCTGGCGTCAAACAGGCTGGCCGACGGCAGGTCAGGCCGGCAATTGACCCTTGGTACACCCGGTGGCACGGGTGCCGGGCGCATGTACGAAGGGCCAATTGCTCGCCTGCCGGCCCCCGGCGATCCTTACGGAGGTGACCACGACACCTTTCGATCCCGCAGGGATCCTCCCGGCCGGACGGGTGATCACCGACCCGGCCCGGCTCGCGTCCTTCGCTCACGACGAGGCCGCCGGAGCCCGCTACGGTCTCCCCGCGGCCGTGGTGCAGCCCCGCGACACCGCCGAGGTCGCGGCCGTGGTGGCGTACTGCGCCGAACGGGGTGTACCGGTGGTTGCCCGGGGGGCCGGCACCGGTCTGTCCGGCGGCGCCAACGCCGTCGACGGCTGCGTGGTCGTCTCCTTCGCCGCGATGGACCACATCCTGCGCATCGACCCGGACGAACGCCTGGCGGTGGTCCAGCCCGGCGTCGTGAACGACGTGTTGCGGGCCGCGTGTGCCGACAAGGGCCTGTGGTATCCGCCCGACCCGGCGAGCGCCCCGTGGTCCACCATCGGTGGGAACGTCGCCACCAACGCGGGCGGGGTGTGCTGTGTGAAGTACGGCGTGACCCGCGACTACGTGCTCGGCCTGGAGGCGGTCACCGGCCGCGGCGAGGTCGTCCGGCTGGGCCGGCAGACCGCCAAGAGCTCCGCCGGCTTCGAACTGGCCGGCCTGCTGGTGGGTTCCGAGGGCACCTTGGGCCTGGTCACCGAGATCACTCTGCGGCTGCGGAGCGAGCGGGCCCAGGAGCACACCGTCGTCGGTTACTTCGACGACCTGCCGGGCGCCGGCCGGGCCGTCGCCCGGGTGGTGGCCTCCGGTGTCGTGCCCAGCGCCCTCGAACTCGTCGACCGCTACTGCCTGCGGGCCGTCGACGAGTGGAAGAACATGGGGCTCACCGACGGTGGCAACGTCCTGCTGCTGGCCCGCTGCGACGCGCCCGGAGCGGCCGGCGTCGAGGAGGCTGACACGGTACTGGCCTGCTTCGAAGCCGCCGGAGCCGCCTGGAGCGCCCGGTCCGGCGACCCGGCCGAGGCGGACGCCCTGTTCGCCGCCCGTCGTCTGGTCTATCCCGCGCTGGAACGTCTGGGCATGGTGCTCAGCGAGGACATCTGCGTGCCCCGCACCCTGGTCCCCGAGATGCTCGCCCGCCTGGAGCGCACCGCCGAGCGGCACGGCGTGCACATCGCCGGCCTCGCCCACGCCGGGGACGGCAACCTGCACCCGATGCTGGTCGTGCCGCGCGGCGACGATCAGGAACTGGTCCGGGGCCGCGAGGTGTTCGAGGAAGTGGTCGATCAGGCGATCGCGCTGGGCGGCACGGTCACCGGCGAACACGGCGTGGGCCTGCTGAAGATGCGCGGTCTGACCCGGGAGCTGAGCCCGGCCGTCCTGGACCTGCACCGGGGCATCAAGCAGGTGTGGGATCCGGCGGGGATCCTCAACCCGGGGAAGGTCTTCGCTGCATGAAGACAGCCGCCCTCGCCCCGCCGACCCTGCGGCGGCGCACCACCGCGGTGCTGCTCACCAGCCAGGTCCTCGGGGGCATCGGGATCGGCATCGGCATCGCGTTCGCGACCGTCGTCGGCGCCCGGGTCGGCGGCGACGCGCTGGGCGGCCTCGCGGCGACCGCGACCGTCGTGGGCACCGCGCTGCTGGCCGTGCCGCTCACCCCACTGATGAGCGCCCGGGGCCGCCGTCCCGGCCTCGCCCTGGCCTATCTGGCCGGCGCGGTCGGCGCCGCTCTGACCGTGGTCGCTGCCGTCGTCTCCAACTACCCCCTGCTGCTGCTCGGCCTGACCGCGTTCGGCGGCAGCTCCACCGCCAGTTTCCAGGCCCGTTTCGCCGCCGCCGACCTCACCCCGCCCGACCGGCGGGCCCGCGCCATCTCCCTGCTGGTGTGGGCGACCACGATCGGCGCGGTGCTCGGCCCGAGCCTGGCCGCCCCGGCGTCCCACAGCGTCACCGCCTGGGGCATACCGGCGGCCGCCGGCCCGTTCGCGTGGGCCTGCGCCGCGTTCGCGGCCGCCGCCGCGATCATCGCGGCCGGACTGCGCCCGGATCCCCTCCTCACCGCCCGCATCCTCGCTCCAGACTCCCCGTCGACTGCCCGTTCAGGTTCCGTGTGGTCGGGTTATCGGGCCCTGCGCGCCACGTCCCGGGGCCGCCTCGCGGTGGCCGCCGTCGCCGTGGTGCACACCGCCATGGCCTCGGTCATGTCGATGACACCCCTGCAGATGGCCCACGACGGCGCCGGCATGAATCTGATCGGCTTGGTGGTCAGCGCCCATGTCCTCGGCATGTACGCGTTCTCCCCGGCCATGGGCTGGCTCGCCGACCACGTCGGCCGCATCACTGCCATCTGCCTGTCGGTAGCACTTCTCGCGGTCGCCGCCCTGCTCGCCGCCACCGCCGGCACCAGTCACACGCAGTCCATGGCGGCCCTCTTCGTCCTGGGTCTCGGCTGGTCGGCGGGCCTGGTGGCGGGCTCCGCCCTGCTCACCGACTCCGTCCCCGCCGCCGACCGCGCGGCGGCCCAGGGCCTGTCGGACCTGGTGATGAGCTCCGCGGCTGCCCTGGGCACCGCGGTGGCCGGTGTGGTCGTCGCCCAGGCGGGCTACGTCTGGCTCAACTGGGCGGTGGTCCTGGTCCTCCTGTGCTTCGCGGCCCTGACTCTGCGCGGCCGGCCCGCACTCGCGAGGAACGACGACCGCACCGTCGTGTGAGCCTGTGCTCGAGGTCGACGAGGCGAAGGAATGACTGCCGGCAGCGGTCGCCGTCTGTGGTGGTGGCGCCGGTGGCCTCGACGATGGGCAGTGGTCCCTCGTGTCGGTCCAGGCCGCCCTCCTGGTCAGCCGTGAGTGCAGCCGGTCCCACGCCCGCGCGGTGGCCTGCCTGTAGAGGCGGGTGTCGGTGACCGTCACGGCCTGCTCGGTGCCCCAGGTGGTGGGGTCACCGAAGACGAACTCGCCGCCATGCTCGGGCGGACGGCCGCCTGCGGGTCGTAGACCCGCGGCGGTGTCGGCCGGCGCATGACGCGGTCGGAACGCAGACGACCGAAAATCTCGACGGGCAGGTCGTTGCACAGGTGAGCGATGCGAGGCGCGTCGTATCCGGCATCCAGCACGACCAGGACCTCGGGGTCGCCCGGGCTTCCACTGGCCGGCGGCGACGAGCTGCTCGACGACCTCGCGGATCTGCACCGTGGTCACCGCGGAGGCGGCGGCACCGGGCTCCGAGCGGACCGCGTCGAGCACTGCCGACCAGGACGTGCGCCCGGTCTTCAGACGGTGTCCTATGGGGCGAGGCGGAAAAGCTGCCTGCAGCAGCACAGGGGCCGCGGGAACGAGAAAGGCCTGCGGCGGCCCAGCCGTTCGCCGGATCATTCGCCTCATGCCGATCACACCGCCGGGAAAGCTGCTCGGTTCGGGGCGCAGGGCCGATGTGTATGAGATCGACGAGGCGTGGGTGCTGCGCCGCGAGCGCGACGGTGGGGGCGACGCGGCGGCCGAGGGTGCGGTGATGGCGCATGTGCACGCCCACGGCTATCCGGTGCCCCGGGTCCGCCCGTCCGGTTCGCGCACCGACCTGGTGATGGAGCGGCTCTCCGGCCCGACCATGCTCCAGGCCTGCCTTGCGGGCACCTTGGACGTGGCGGAGGCGGGCTCGATCCTCGCCCGGCTGCTGCACGACCTCCACACCGTCCCCGCCCTGCACTCCAGCGACCCGGCCGTCCGTATCCTCCACCTCGACCTGCACCCGGAGAACGTGATCCTCACCCCCGGCGGCCCCTGTGTCATCGACTGGTCCGACGCGGTGGAAGGCGACCCGGGTCTGGACTGGGCGGCGACCGCGGTGATCCTCGGGCAGGCCGCCGTCGCCGGCGACAGCCTCTCCGCACCCGCCGACACCATGCTGACCGCCCTCCTCGCCGGCCCGTCTCCGCTCACGCGTCCGGCCCTGACCGAGGCCCTGCGCCGCCGGGGCGCCAGTCCTACGATGAGTCGGGCCGAGGTCGAACTCCTGGGTGAGGCACGCGAGTTGATCCTCTTGAGGGCGTGGAGCGGCTAACGTGGGGATCTCCGACCACACACGCAGGAGCGTCCATGACCGACCAGGTGGAGAACCCCGAGCAGGAGCCGTTTCCCAAGATCGACACCTCGGTGCCGCACTCGGCCCGGATCTGGAACTACTGGCTGGGCGGGAAGGACAACTACGAAGTCGACCGGGTGGCCGGTGACGCGTTCCGCGAGATCTTCCCCGGCATCGAGACGGGCGCCCGCGCCGCCCGCTACTTCCTCGCCCGCGCCGTGCGCCACCTGGCCGCCGAAGAGGGCATCCGCCAGTTCCTGGACATCGGCACCGGTCTGCCCAACGTGGACAACACCCACCAGATCGCCCAGCGGGTGGCCCCGGAGAGCCGGATCGTCTACGTCGACAACGATCCGCTGGTGCTGGCCCACGCCCGCGCACTGCTCACCAGCACGACGGAAGGCGTCACCAACTACGTCGACGCCGACCTGCGCGAGCCGGGCGCGATCGTCCGGGAAGCCGGGAAGACCCTCGACTTCGACCGGCCCGTCGCCCTCATGCTGATGGGCATCCTGGGCCACATCGAGGACCACGACGAGGCCCGGTCGATCGTGCGGCAACTGGTCGACGCCCTGCCTCCCGGCAGCTACCTCGTGCAGTACGACTCCACCGACACCAGCGAGGAGTACGTCAGGGCCATCGAGCAGTACAACGACGGCGGTTCGATCCCGTACATCCTGCGCAGCCCCGAGCAGATCGCGCGCTACTTCGACGGTCTGGAGCTGCTCGAACCGGGCGTGGCCTCCTGCTCGCGCTGGCATCCCGACGCGGCCGCCCTGGGCCTTCCCGCCGAGGTCCACCAGTACGGCGGCGTCGCCCTCAAGCGCTGACGCTCAGGTCTCCTGGAGGATGCGGTGCAGGATGGTCGGAGTCTCGTCCGGCGACTCGGCTTCGACCACCAGCCGGTTCATGGCATCCCAGTAGCGCTCGATGTCGGCCGGCCGGTCGGGGTAGAGGGCGGTGGTGAGCTGCTCCAGACAGACCACGTCGGGCAACTGCCCGCCGGGCAGCCGCAGAATGGTGACCGGACCGCCCTCGGCGGCGTGGCCGCCGGCGAGGAACGGCAGGATCTGCACCGTGACGTGCGAGAGCCGGCAGATCTCGATGAGATGCCTGAGCTGGTCCCGCATCACAGGGACACCGCCCACCGGGCGGCGCAGCGCCGCCTCGTCGATCACGGCCCACAGCCGGGTCGCCGGCTGCCGGTGCAGGATCCGCTGGCGGGTCATCCCCAGCGCGACCCGGCGGTCGATCTCCGCCGCACCGGCGTCCGGGTGGGCGAGCCTGACGGCCGCCCGGGCATAGCCGGCGGTCTGCAGCAGTCCGGGGACGCGCTGGACCCGGAAGCAGCGGATGAGACTCGCCGCCTGCTCGGCCCCTAGATAGGTCTGCCTCCAGACGGGGACGACATCGCTGTAGGACCGCCACCAGGCGGGGGTGTTGGCCTGCTCGGCCAGCGCCAGCAGGGTGGCGCGCTCGGCCTCGTCGGTGACGCCGTAGAGGGTGAGCAGATCGGCGACGTCGCGCAGTTTGAAGCCGTGGCGGCCGGTCTCCATCCGGCTGATCTTGGAGGAGGAGGCGCGGATGACGTGCCCCGCGTCCGCCCGGCCGATGCCCCGCTCCACCCGCAGCCCGCGCAGCCGGGCGCCGAGGGCCAGCCGCGGCACCATGGGCCCGGCGCACCCGCCGTCCAGGGCCCCGCTGCCGGTCGTCGTGCGTGCGGCCTCTTCGGTGCCCATGGGCGTCTCTCCCGGTGCGAGCGTTGCGTCCGACCATCCTAGGGGCGCTCGGCGTCGCCAAGAGCCGTGTGGAGCAGGCGCGTTCGGGCGGGGACGGGTCCGCGAACAGCTCGGCGACGGTCCATTGCGCCCTGCTTGGGCCGCCTTCACGCCGCCGTGTACGCCACCGGGTCGCTCCCGGGCACCGCCTCCGCCCGGCCCAGCTTCACCAGTCGCCGCAGATGCGCCTCGGCCTCCGAGACGGCGATGGTGCGGGAGCCGTACGGGATCTGGTCCCAGGGGCGGTTCCACTCCATGCGCTCGGCGAGCTGCCAGGGGGTGAGGGGCTCGGCGAGGAGGGCCAGCAGGGCGGTCAGGCGTGACTCGTGGTGGGCGAGCAGCTCGCGTACGCGGGCGGCGGCGTCGGGGAACGGGTGCTGGTGGGCCGGGAGGACCTCGGCGGGGGCCAGCCGGCCGACGCGCTCCAGGGAGTCGAGGTAGTCGCCCAGGGGGTCGGTGACAGTGGTCTCCTCGGGATCCTCGTAGAGGCCGATGTGCGGGGTGATCCCGGGCAGGAGATGGTCGCCGGAGAACAGGCGGCCCCGGCCGGGGAGTCGAGCCGGGTGGGCCTCCTCCAGGTGGAGACAGACATGGCCCGGTGTGTGCCCCGGGGTCCAGATCGCGCGCAGGCGGCGGCCGGGCAGCTCCAGGAGTTCGCCGGGGACGATGTCGCGGTCGGGCAGGGCGGGGGAGAGGCCCGGCAGGGCGTGGGGCGGGGTTCGGCGCAGGGGCGCGATGTGCTCCTCGGGTGCACCGGCCGCGGTGAGCTTGGCCGCCATGTACGAGAACCAGCGCTCGGGGCGGGCCTGACGGGTCCGTCGTACGACCGCGGTGTCCGCCGCGTGCATCGCGATCCACGCGCCCGACGCCTCCCGGACCCGGCCGGACAGGCCGTGGTGGTCGGGGTGGTGGTGGGTGATGACCACGCCGTGGATCTCGGCGGGCGAGGTGCCGCAGGCGGTGAGGCCCCGCGCGAGGGTGTCCCAGGACTCCGGGTCGTCCCAGCCGGTGTCGATGAGCACCGGGCCGCGGTCGGTGTCGACCACGTACACCAGCGTGTGGCCGAGCGGGTTGTCCGGGATCGGGACTCGGAGGGACCGGACGCCCCCGCCGTGGTCGGTCACCTGTGTCATGGGCTCCCCTGTCGCCGCGGCTCCCCGTCACTATAACTAGAACGGGTTCCAATAGGAGGCTCTCCGTAGTGCGCGGTCCGTGGACTCCTGTGGGCGGGGCTGGTATCAGTGGGCGTATCTGATGTGCCGTCAGAAGACGCTCCCGGGGAGGCGGTCGGCCATGACCGAGCTCGTGGAACACGGACAGCTGTTCATCGGCGGGGAGTTGACCGACCCCCTGGGCCAGGACGTCATCGAGGTGATCTCGCCGCACACCGAGGAGGTCATCGGACGCGTCCCGCACGCCTCCACGGCCGATGTGGACCGGGCCGTGGCGGCGGCGCGGCGGGCGTTCGACGAGGGGCCCTGGCCGCGGATGAGCCTCGACGAGCGGATCGAGGTCGTCAGCCGGATCAAGGACGCCATCGCCGTCCGGCACGACGAGATCGCCCGCGTGATCTCCGCCCAGAACGGCTCGCCGTACTCCTGGAGCGTCCTCGCCCAGGCGCTCGGGGCGGTGATGGTCTGGGACTCCGCGATCACCGTCGCGCGGAACTTCACCCACGAGGAGCGACGCGACGGCGTGCTCGGCACGATCCTCGTGCGGCGCGAGCCCGTCGGGGTCGTCGCGGCAGTCGCCCCCTGGAACGTCCCGCAGTTCGTCGCCGCCGCCAAACTCGCCCCGGCGCTCCTCACCGGCTGCACGGTCGTGCTCAAGCCCTCGCCCGAGTCGCCGCTCGACGCCTATCTGCTCGGCGAGATCGCCCGCGAGGCCGGGCTGCCGGAGGGGGTGCTGTCGATCCTGCCCGCCGACCGGGAGGTGAGCGAGTACCTGGTCGGGCACCCCGGGGTCGACAAGGTGTCCTTCACCGGGTCCGTCGCGGCCGGAAAGCGCGTGATGGAGGTCGCCGCCCGCAACCTCACGCGCGTGACCCTGGAACTGGGCGGCAAGTCGGCTGCCGTCGTCCTGCCCGACGCGGACGTCGAGACGGCCGTGGCGGGCATCGCCCCCGCGGCCTGGATGAACAACGGGCAGGCCTGCGTCGCCCAGACCCGCATCCTCCTGCCCCGCTCCCGCTACGACGAGTTCGCCGACGCCCTAGCCGCCGCGGCGGGCGCCCTGGCCGTCGGCGACCCGCTGGACCCGGCCACCCAGGTGGGGCCGCTGGTGGCCCGGCGGCAGCAGCAGCGCAACCTCGACTACATCCGCATCGGGCAGGAGGAAGGCGCCAAGATCCTCACCGGCGGCGGCCGCCCGGCCGGCCTCGACCGCGGCTGGTACGTCGAACCCACCCTCTTCGGCGACGTCGACAACTCCATGCGCATCGCCCGCGAGGAGATCTTCGGCCCGGTGATCTGTCTGCTGCCCTACGACGACGAGTCCGACGCCGTGAAGATCGCGAACGACTCCGACTACGGGCTCAGCGGCAGCGTCTGGACCGCGGACGTCGAGCACGGCATCGACATCGCCCGCCGGGTCCGTACCGGCACGTACTCCGTCAACACCTTCAGCCTGGACATGCTGGGCCCCTTCGGCGGCTACAAGAACTCCGGTCTGGGGCGGGAGTTCGGGCCGGAGGGATACGGCGAGTACCTGGAGCACAAGATGATCCACCTCCCGGCACAGGCGTAGCGATGGGCGACCGCTGGCACGTCGAGGTCGACCGCTCCCTGTGCATCGGCTCCGCGCAGTGCCTCCACCACGCGCCGGACGGCTTCCGCCTGGACGCCGCCCGCCAGTCCCACCCGGCCGCCCCGGACATGGGCGCGAACGAGAGGGTGCTGGAGGCGGCGGAGAGCTGTCCTGTGGAGGCGATCGTGATCACGCTGGGGGACGGCGGGGAGGCGGTGTTCCCGCCGGAGGGGTAGCGCCCGAAGAATCATGAAGAGAGGGGTTTCTTTCTCTTATGGGCGTTATATCCTTGAAGTCGGCCTACGAGGCGAGTGAGGGAGTCCGACCGGAGTAGCCGACGTCGGCGGGAAGTTTCGGCTTCCGCGGGTGCCGACTGCGACGGTAGGGCTGAGAGGCCGGAAGGGCGCAGGGCCGAGAGGCCGGGCGACCGGAAGGCGACCCCCATCACCTGATCCGGACCATACCGGCGAAGGGAACCCGTCTCGTAGGTCCTCGTCGTGTGCGGGGGCCCAGTCGTGTCCGTGGGCCTACGGGGTGGTCGGCGCGGTCAGGTCGATCAGACGGCACACCGTCTCGATGTCGATCTTCACCTGGGCGATCGAGGCGCGCCCCGACAGCCAGGTGATCAGCGCCGAATGCCACGTGTGCTCGATGACCCGGACCGCCGAGAGCTGCTCCGGGGTCGGGTTCTCCTGGCCCATCGCGTCCAGGATGATCGCCGTCGTCTGACGGGAGACCTGGTCGACCTCCGGGCTCACACTGCGGTCGGCGAACGTCAGCGCGCGGACCATCGCATCGGCCAGATGCGGCTCGCGCTGCAGCGCCCGGAAGGCCCGCATCAGCGTCTCCGCGACCCGCTCGGCCGCCGTCTCGCCCTGCGGGGGCTTCTTCCGCAGCGTGCCGTGCATGTGCTCCAACTGGTCCTGCATCGTGGCGACCAGCAGGTGGATCTTGGACGGGAAGTAGCGGTACAGCGTGCCCAGCGCCACCTGGGAGGACTCCGCGACCTCGCGCATCTGCACGGCGTCGAAGCCGCCCCGGCTGGCCAACTGCGCACTCGCGTGCAGGATGCGGCGGCGGCGGGCCTCCTGCCGCTCCGTGAGGGGCGGGGAGGCGGGGGCTGCCGCTCTGGCTTCCACCTTGGCCGGCTTGTTCACCTTGGCGCTCACCTTGGCTTCCGCGGGCATGGGTCGATCCCGTCCGTGACCGTCCGTGAGGACGAGTGATCACACAGCATGGCACGGCGCCGGCCGTGGCGTGAATCACCTGATCCACTACTCACAGCGCCCCTACCTGCCGGTAGATTCAGAGCCTCCGAACGATCAAGTCTGAAACTTGTTCTAGATTAGCGTCCCGGCGTAATCTCGCGGGACAGTGCAGGGAGAAGGGGGCCGAGAGTGACCGCTGAGGCCAGGGAGGCCGGGGCTACGGAGGGCCCCGCCGCCGACGGCTTGCGACCGCTCCACATCGCGCTCCTCACCTATAAAGGGAACCCGTTCTGCGGCGGACAGGGCGTCTATGTCCGGCATCTCTCCCGCGAACTGGCCCGCCTCGGCCACCAGGTCGAGGTCATCGGCGCCCAGCCGTACCCCGTCCTCGACGAGGGCTACGACGCGCTGAGCCTCACCGAGCTGCCCAGCCTCGACCTGTACCGCCAGCCGGATCCTTTCCGCACGCCGGGGCGCGGCGAGTACCGCGACTGGATCGACGCGCTGGAAGTCGCGACGATGTGGACGGGCGGCTTCCCGGAGCCGCTCACCTTCTCGCTCCGCGCACGCCGCCACCTGCGCGCCCGGCGCGGCGAGTTCGACGTCGTGCACGACAACCAGACCCTCGGCTACGGCCTGCTGGGCGATGTCGGCGCGCCCCTGGTGACGACCATCCACCACCCCATCACCGTGGACCGGCAGTTGGAGCTGGACGCGGCGGAGGGACGCAGGCGGCGCCTCTCGGTGCGGCGCTGGTACGCCTTCACCCGCATGCAGAAGCGCGTCGCGCGCCGGCTGCCGTCCGTGCTCACCGTGTCCGGCACGTCGCAGCAGGAGATCATCGACCACCTCGGTGTCCGGCGGGACCGCATCCACGTGGTCCACATCGGCGCCGACACCGACCTGTTCTCGCCGGACCCCTCGGTGCCGGTGGTGCCGGGCCGGATCGTGACGACGTCCAGCGCGGACGTGCCGCTGAAGGGCCTGGTGTATCTCGTCGAGGCGCTGGCCAAGGCACGGACCGAACATCCCGACGCCCACCTCGTCGTCGTCGGCAAGCGGCCGACCGAAGGGCCGGTCGCCCAGGCGATGGAGCGGTACGGCCTCGCCGGGGCCGTCGAGTTCGTCAAGGGCATCACCGACGCGGAACTCGTCGACCTCGTGCGCTCGGCGCAGGTCGCGTGCGTGCCGTCGCTCTACGAGGGCTTCTCGCTGCCGGCCGCGGAGGCCATGGCGACGGGGACGCCGTTGCTGGCCACGACCGGTGGTGCCATACCCGAGGTCGCCGGCCGCGACGGGGAGACGTGCCTGGCGGTACCACCCGGCGACGCCGACGCGCTGGCCGCCGGCCTGGGCCGCCTGCTTTCCGACGCCGACTTGCGCGCCCGCCTCGGCACGGCCGGGCGTGAACGGGTGCTGCGGCACTTCACCTGGGCCAGTGCCGCGGAGGGCACGGTGGCCCGCTACCGCGAGGCGATCGCCCGGGCCGGTCATGACGGCAGGCACGCCGCCCCCGAGACTCCCACCCGCCCCGCAACACCGCGGACCGGTTCCGCCCCGAAGATTCCCGGCCCTTCCGTACCGGGGGACACCGGCTCCGCGCCGGTGATTTCCGGCCGTTCGGCGTCGGGCGATGCCGGGTCCGCGCCGGAACTTCCCGGCGGCTCCGCGCCGGGTGACACCGGATCCGTGCCGGTGGTCTCCGGCCGTTCCGCGTCGGGCGCTTTCGAACGCTCCGTGCCCCGGTCTCCGGGCCGCTCCGCGGCCTCTTCGGGGGCCGGGCCGGGAGCTCCAGGGGGTGCCGGTTCCGTAGGTGCGGCGGGTGTGGGTTCCCCGGCGTCGGCGGGCACCGGCTCCGCCACTGAGACGGACGCCGGTTCTGCGGCCCTCCGGCCTGCCACTGAGGCGGATGCCGGATCCGCGGCCGTCCGGTCCGACGCTTCGGTGGATGCCGGGTCCACGGCCGCCGGTCCCGTCACCTCGGCGAGTGCCGGATCCGTGGCTGTGGCCGGTGCCGGGGACGTGACCCCGGCGGGTGCCGGATCCGCGGCTCCCACAGATGTAGAAGGCGTCAACTCCGAAAGCAGGGCCACGTGCTGACCGTCGACTTCTCCCGGTTCCCGCTGGCACCGGGTGACCGTGTGCTGGATCTCGGCTGCGGTGCCGGGCGGCACGCGTTCGAGTGCTACCGGCGTGGCGCGCAGGTCGTGGCGCTGGACCAGAACGCCGAGGAGATCCGCGAGGTCGCGAAGTGGTTCGCGGCGATGAAGGAGGCCGGGGAGGCACCCGAGGGCGCCACCGCCACGGCCATGGAGGGCGACGCCCTCGCGCTGCCCTTCCCCGACGAGTCCTTCGACGTCGTGATCATCTCCGAGGTGATGGAGCACATCCCGGATGACAAGGGCGTCCTCGCGGAGATGGTGCGGGTGCTGAAGCCCGGCGGGCGCATCGCCGTCACCGTCCCGCGCTACGGCCCCGAGAAGGTCTGCTGGACCCTCTCCGACGCCTACCACGAGGTCGAGGGCGGCCACATCCGCATCTACAAGGCGGACGAACTGGTGGAGAAGATCCGCGAGGCCGGCCTCGAGCCCTACGGCACGCACCACGCACACGCCCTGCACTCGCCCTACTGGTGGCTCAAGTGCGCGTTCGGCGTCGACAACGACCAGGCCCTGCCGGTGCGGGCGTACCACAAGCTGCTCGTCTGGGACATCATGAAGAAACCGCTGGCCACCCGGGTCGCCGAGCAGGCGTTGAACCCGCTGATCGGCAAGAGCTTCGTGGCGTACGCGACCAAGCCGCACCTGCCGCGTCTGGCCGACACCGGGGCGGACGCCAAGTGACCACTCCCCGGACGGAACATCTGGTCCTGCCCGGGGTCCTCACCGCGGGGGAGGCCGCCGCGACCGTCGCCGGCATCCTCGCCGTGCAGCGCGAGGACGGTGCCATCCCCTGGTTCCGGGGGCACCACCTCGACCCGTGGGACCACGTCGAGGCGGCCATGGCCCTGGACACCGCCGGCGAGCACGAGGCCGCGGAGCGGGCCTACCTGTGGCTGGCCCGGCATCAGAACGAGGACGGCTCCTGGTACGCCGCCTACACCGACGGCGAGTCCGACGCGGTCACCGACCGGGGCCGCGAGACCAACTTCGTCGCCTACATAGCCGTCGGCGTCTGGCACCACCACCTCTCCACCGGCGACGACGCGTTCCTGGACCGGATGTGGCCGGCGGTGTACGCGGCAGTGGAGTTCGTGCTCCGCCTCCAGCAGCCGGGCGGCCAGATCGGCTGGCGGCGCGACGACGACGGTACGGAGACGACGGACGCCCTGCTGACGGGGAGCTCCTCCATCCACCACGCGCTGCGCTGCGCACTGGCCATCGCCGAGCAGCGGGAAGAGCCGCAACCGGACTGGGAGTTGGCGGCGGGTGCGCTGCGGCACGCCATACGTCACCACCCCGAGCGGTTCCTCGACAAGAACCGGTACTCGATGGACTGGTACTACCCGGTGCTCGGCGGTGCGCTGACCGGCGCGGAGGCCAAGGACCGTATCGAGGAGGCCTGGGACCGGTTCGTCGTCCCCGGGCTGGGCGTGCGGTGCGTGGTTCCCAACCCGTGGGTGACGGGGGGTGAGTCCGCCGAACTCGCGCTCGCCCTGTGGGTGATGGGGGAGTCGGACCGCGCGCTGGAGATCCTGCAGTCGATCCAGCACCTGCGCGATCCGGAGAGCGGGCTGTACTGGACCGGGTACGTCTTCGACGACGGCGCGATCTGGCCCCGGGAACTGACCACGTGGACGGCGGGGTCGCTGTTGCTGGCCGTGGCCGCGCTGGGCGGGCACGAGGCGACGTGTGCGGTGTTCGGCGGGGAGCACTTGCCGATGGGGCTCGAGGCGGAGTGCTGCGCCTGAGAGCGCGGTTCGTGGTTGATGCCCGTCGGCCTGGTGCCACGGCCCCGGACGCCGATCTCGCCGACCTGCGGTGGCGCCCCAGCCCGGCGCTCCGCGGCCTGCGCTCGCTTCCCGTCGCCTTCCGCTAACGCCGTTCGGGCACCATCGGCAGCGGCCCGGCCGTCAGACTCATCTCGGCCCGGGGCGAGACAGTGGTGCCCGGCACGGGCCGCAGACGCCAGTGGGAGGCGAGGGCGGCCAGCGCGAGCGTCGCCTCCGTCATCCCGAAGACGTCGCCGATGCACTTGCGGCTGCCCGCCCCGAACGGCAGATACGAGCCGCGGGTGACGTCCCCGGCGCGCTCGGGCACCCACCGGTCCGGGTCGAAGGCCTCCGGGCGCGGGAAGAACTCCGGCATGCGGTGGATGACGTAGGGGCTGATCAGGATATCCGTCCCGGCCGGCAGCCGCTGACCGGCGAGTTCGGTGGGCTGGGTGGTCATCCTGGTGAACATCCAGGCCGGCGGGTACAGGCGCAGGGTCTCGGTGAAGATCCGCTGGGTGTGGGCGAGCTTCGGTACGTCGGCGTACGTCGGCGTACGACCGCCCAGCACCTCGTCCACCTCGGCGTGCAGCCGCGCCTCAGCCTCGGGTTGGGTCGCCAGCAGATGCCAGGCCCAGGTCAGGGCGCTCGCGGTGGTCTCCACGCCGGCCAGCAGCAGGGTCATGACCTGGTCGTGGACCTCCCGGTCGGTCAGCGCGCCGCCGTCCTCGTCGTCCCGCGCGGCCAGCAGTGCCGACAGCAGGTCGCCGCGGTCCTCGCCAGAGCGCCGGTAGTCCCCGACGATGCCGTCGATGAGGGTGTGCAGCCGGTCGAGCGCGGCGTCGAACTCACGGTTGGCGGCCAGCGGCAGCCTGGCGATCAGGCCGGTGGGATCGAGCGCCCGGCGGAACGCGCCGCGCACCATGACAGGAAGGCTGCGCTGGACCTCCGCGACGGACTGCGGCGCCATCTCCGTCGAGAACAGCGCGCGTGCCGTCACCCGTGCGGTCAGCGCCTGCATGGCGTCACCGACGTCGACCGGCCGGCCCGGCCGCCAGGTCTCGGCGTGCGTCGCGCACTCCTCGCGCATCACCTCGGCGTACGTCGCGATGCGCGTGGTGTGGAAGGCGGGCTGGACCATCCGCCGCTGTCTGCGGTGGTCGGCCCAGTCGGAGGTGATCAGCCCGTTGCCGAGGATGGGACGGGCCTTCTCCTTCACCGGGCCTCCGGTGTCGTAGACCCGCGCGTTCAGCAGCACGTCCTGCACCAGCTCCGGATGACAGGGCAGATAGGTGAGCCGGGTGCCCAGCCGCAGTTCGACCAGGTCGCCCAGGGCGGGCAGCGACGAAAGGTACTCCAGAGGACGGCGCGCCAGGTGCAGCGCGTGACCCGCCAGCGGTAGCCGGCCCGGCGCCCTGGCGATCCGCCACCTGCGCCTGACCGGGTCGGATTGGGTCTTCATGCCGGATGCGCCCCCTGAGACGGTACGAACGGAGAGAAGGGAGATGAGGGAGAGAAGGGAATGGGAGAAGAAGGGGCAGGACAGGTCAGCGGCGTTCCAGAACCATGGGCAGCGGGCCCGCCTCCAGAGTGGCCTTCGGCTCGGGACGCAGCCGGCTGCCGGGGGCCGGGCGCAGCCGCCAGCGCGCGGCGACGGTCGCGACGATCAGCGCCGTCTCGGTGAGCGCGAGGACGTCGCCGATGCACTTGTGGCTGCCCGCGCCGAACGGCAGTAGTGCCCCGCGCGGTACCCGGGCCGCCCGCTCACCCTCCCAGCGCCCCGGGTCGAAGGTCTCGGGGTCCGGGAAGAGTTCGGGATTGTGGTGCAGGGCGTAGGCGCTGTACATGATCATCGTCCGTGCGGGGATGGCCCGGCCGCCGAGTTCGACGTCCTCGGCTGTGACCCGCATCGCCATCCACGACGGCGGATACAGCCGGAGCGCCTCGGTGATGACGTTGCGGGTGTACGGCAGCGCGGGCAGGTCGTCGTAGACCGGCGTCCGGCCCTCCAGTGCGCTGTCCACCTCGGCGTGCACCCGCTGCTCCACCTCGGGAAGCGTGCCCATCAGGTGGAAGACGAACGCCAGGGTGGAGGCGGTGGTCTCGCTGCCGGCGACCAGGAAGGTGACGACCTGGTCCAGGACCTGGGCGTCGTCCAGCTTCTCCCCGGTCTCGGGCAACTCCGCCCGCAGCAGGGTGGACAGCAGGTCGCCGTGGTCGGCGCCAGACCGGCGGCGCAGCGCGATCATGTCCGCCACGATCTGCCGCAGCCGTGTGTTGGCGTGGTCGTAGGCGCGTCTTCCAGGGGTGGGCAGTTTCTCCAGGATGCCCAGCGGGGCGACGGTCCGCCGGTAGATGCCCTGCGAGACCGTCCGCAGGCACTGCCGGGCCTCCTCGATGGTGTCCTCGTCGAGCCCGGTGGAGAACAGGGTGCGGGCGGCGACCCGCATCAGCAGGGCGTGCATGGCGTCGCCGATGTCCCGGATCTCGCCGGCCCGCCAGCCGTCGGTGACGGTGCGGGTGTCCGCGGCCACCGCCGTCGTGTATGCGGCGATCCTGGTGGTGTGGAACGCGGGCTGGATCAGCCGCCGCTGGAAGCGATGCTCCTCGCCGCGGGAGACCGACAGGCTGTTGCCGAGGAGCTGGCGCGCCTTGTCGAAGACGCCGCCCTTGTCGAAGACGCGCGGGTTGAGCAGGACGTGCCGGACCAGTTCGGGATGGACGGCGAGATAGGCGCGGGTGGGGCCGAGCCGGACTTCGACCAGGTCGCCGTGGGCGGGAAGCGAGGCCAGGAACTCCAACGGGCGGCGCCACAGTGCGGGCACGTGTCCGAGCAGCGGCACGGCGCCGGGAGCGGCGCCGATCTGCCAGGGCCGTTCCACCGAGGGCGACCTGGGGGCGGGGGGCATCTCGGGTCCCCTACTGGATCCGTGAGTTGACGTCGTTGACCGCGGCCTGGTAGCGCCGGTCGCGGGTGGTCCAGACGAAGTTGCCCTGGATGAGGTCGAGCAGCACGTCCCGGGTGAGCGGGTCGAACGCCTTGATGCACTCCATGTCCTCGGCCATGTCGTCGAGGCGGGCCTGGAAGAACGCCTGGAAGTCGGCCTCGTCGGACATGTCGCACAGTCGGAAGCAGTTGGTGATCTGCCCGAGGGCCTGCTCGCGTTCGTAGGAGTAGAAGTCGTTGACTATGGCCAGGCCACGGGTGGTCATCCGGGCGGCCAGCCCCGTCTTGGAGTGCTCGGTCAGCTCGGGGTGGCGGTAGATCGGGTACGACATCCGCATCCAGAAGTCCACGCCGACATCGGTGACGCGGAAGCGGAAGTACTGCTCGGGCGAGGTGCCGCAGAGCACTCTCTTGAGCTCCGAGTCACGGAACATGTGGTCGCTGGTGACGAAGGCGCGGGCGCCCTCGTAGGCGAACTCCGCGTCCTGCGGGGTGTAGTACCGCTCGCACACCGCGCGCAGCTGGGGCAGGAAAAGGTCGAAGTCGTGCAAGGCGGGGTCCATGTCGTCCCACACGAAGGTCACGCAGTTGAGCACGCAGACGGCCTTGAACGCCTCCATGTCCTTGAGGTGGCGGGCGCTCTGCGACCAGCGCACGACGTCCATGTAGGAGATCCAGCGCTTGTCGGAGACGCTCTTGCCGAGCGGGGCGACCGCGCGGTTGCAGGCGTCGATGACCTCGCGCAGCTCGGCGTCCGTCATCGGCACCTTCTGGGCCTCGTACCCGAGGTGCCGGTCGAAGAGGGCGGCGAACCGGTCGGTGCACTCCTGCCAGTGGCGGGCCGTCCCCGCCGGGGCCGGTGCGGTCAGATCCGCGGTCATGAGTTCCTCCTGGTGGCAGTGGCGGCGAGGTGTTTGAGGGCGGTGACCGCGTCGGCGGTGAAGGGGGCGGCGTCCAGCACGCCCAGCGCCTGCCGGTAACGGTCATCGATCAGGCGTTCCACGGCGTCCCGGGCGCCGGTGGCCGCGAAGATCGCGCGGACCTCCTCGGCGCCGGTCTCGTCCAGGCCGGTATCGCCGATCAGCGTGCGCAGCCGGGCGCGTTGTGCCGAGTCACCCGCGCGCAGTGCCAGCGCGACCAGGGTGGTGTTCTTGCCGGCCCGCAGGTCGTCCAGTCGTGACTTGCCGGTGTCCCGGGCCTCGCCGTACACGCCCAGCAGATCGTCGCGGAGCTGGAAGGCCTCCCCGAGGGGCAGCGCGAACGCCGTGCAGGCTGCCAGGGTCGGGGCGTCGGCGCCCGCGAGGGCGGCGCCGATGTGCAGCGGCCGTTCCACCGTGTACTTGGCGGTCTTGTAGCGGTTGACGGTCAGGGTGGCATCGACGTCGTCGGTGAGCTCGCCGGTCGCCCGCAGGTCCAGGTACTGGCCGAGCATGACTTCGGTGCGCATCTCGGTGACGACCGGCAGCACCGCCGCCGACTGCGCGGGGGTGAGATCGGCCGTGTGCAGCAGGTCGTCCGACCAGGCGAAGGCGAGATCGCCCAGCAGCACAGCGCCGCCGATTCCGAAACGCTCGGTGCGCTCGTCGCCGCGTTCCCCGGCGAGTGTCCGGTGGATGGTCGGACGACCGCGCCGGGTGTCGCTGTCGTCCATGATGTCGTCATGGATGAGAGTGAACGCGTGAAACATCTCCAGTGACGCGGCCACACGTACCACGGTCGTCAAGTCATTTTCTCCGCCGGCCGCCTGCCAGCCCAGCACGGTGAGGATCGGCCGTATTCGCTTGCCGCCCACCATGAATTCTTCCAGCAATTCCACGAACTGGGATAACTGTCGTTGCCCGGAGCTCATTCGTTGATTTTCCAGGAAATCAAAGAGGACGGTGTCCACGGCGGCCCTCGTGGCGACCGGGTCCAGCATGTCGGGAGATATGGTGTGGGTACTCATGTTTTTGTGCTACATCCCCACTCGTAGGGCCCGTCAAATCGGTTCCGCGCACGAAACGGTATACACCGGCATTCCCGCGCCGCGCCGAGCGCTGGGCGGGGAGGGTGACGCGGGGGAATGGCGTTCGGTCGGAATACCGTCAGACGGGCCGGATGATGGGCGGGCAAAGGGACGGTCGGCCGCCCGCCGGGAAGGTCACGGCCTGACGAGGTCCGCGGGGCGACACGGCCCGGCGCACCGCGGGTCCGAAGTGTCAGGGGGTCTGCTCGGCCCGGAGTTCCGTGACGGCGCAGCGGCCCGGGTCGGAACGCCGCCTCCGCCGCGGGGACTGATGGGGTCGACGTCATGGCCATCGCCCATCTCGTCCATGGTCCGGTGGGCGAGGCAGATCATCCGGGGAGTCGTCTCACGGATGGCCCGGGCGGTGAACACCGGGTCGGCCGGAACGCACAGCCGACGGTGCGCCTCCCCGTCCCGCATCAGCTTCCGGCTCCGGGTGGCCGGCGTGATCGGGCTGTCCTGTCCGCCCCGTTGTGCGGCCCATTTCGGGTCTGGTGGACATTCACCGGATAACTCGGGCTTTCGCGGAATTGCGACGATCTCATCGCATCCGAAGACCACCCGGTGCCCGTGCGGCGTCCGAGGAAATAAAAGTTCGTTGCCCGGTGACTCCATGCCAGTCTCCCCCATGAGTTCGGCAGGCAGGACCGCCGGTCCGCCTAAGCGGCCGAGATCCCGGTGGTCGAATACTAGGCACACGGGGGGCGTGGGTGACAAGGCCCGCCCTCCCTGGACACCGACCTCGACTCGTATTACGTTCGAGTCGTTGGCGAGCACACCGGTCAGAGCAGCAGGGGGATGAGCGGTGAGATGCACTATTTTCCAGGATGTGCGCGAAGCCTTCCGCACTCAGGCGCGCGAGTAATCGAGGCGGAGGTCGTACCCGTCTATTCGGAATGGGAAACCGCCGGCCGAGTGCCACGTGATGTGCAGCGAGGTGGGCAAACTCGGCATGGAGGAGCGGCGCCGCTGCCGGGCTTCGTCCGGCGCCCTGGTGACCGCCATTGCGACCGCCGAGCCGGAGCCCGGCTCGGACGTGGCCGGTGTCCGGACGGCGGCCGAGCTGTCCTGGGGCGGCACGCCCTGCGTACTCGACCACAGGAGCGACCCGTCGGTGAGGTGGCGGGCGGGCCGGGCGACGCCCTCGCACGTTCGTGCTCGCCGACCGCAGGGTCACCGCGAACGCACGCGGGGGCTCGCCCCTGAGGGACGAGCCCCGCAGGACACTTCTCAGTGCCGGTGTACTCGATTGGCGATGGCGTGCCCGATGAACAGGTACACCACCGCTGCCAGGCCGTAGCCGCAGACCACTCGGGCCCACGCCTCGTCGAAGGTGAACAGGTCGTGCGACCAGCCTGCGAGCCAGCGGGCCGCGTCGTGGATGAACTGGACGAAGGAGTTGCCGGGGTTGGCGTCCAGCAGGTACATCAGGATCCAGAGACCCAGGATCAGGGCCATGATGTCGGCCACGACCGCCACGATCGTGCCGGCTTGATTCGCACCGTTGCGATATCGAGGGGACATACCTTCCGGATTGCCCTTGAACTCTGGATGAAACCCGGGGATTCGCTCAGGAGTTCAACTCCGCGAGAACGCGCAGGGTGTGCGGGTCGGGGCTGAGCACCAGGAGGTCCGTCACCGGGCCCTTGCGCCACAACTCCAGTCGCTGTGCGATCCGTTCGCGCGGACCGACCAGGGAGATCTCGTCGGCGAAGGCGTCGGGGACCGCCAGCACGGCCTCCTCCCGGCGGCCGCAGAGGAACAGCTCCTGGATGCGGCGGGCCTCGGCCTCGTAGCCCATGCGGGCCATCAGGTCGGCGTGGAAGTTGCGGGCCGCGTGGCCCATGCCGCCGATGTAGAAGCCGAGCATCGCCTTGACGGGCAGCAGGCCTTCGGTGACGTCGTCGCAGACCCGGGCCCGGGCCATCGGCGCGACCAGAAAACCCTCGGGCAGATCGGCCAGGGCCGGGCCGTAGACCTCCGGCCGGGTCGGCGACCAGTACAGCGGAAGCCAGCCGTCGGCGATCCGGGCCGTCTGGGCGACGTTCTTCGGGCCCTCCGCGCCGAGCAGGATCGGCAGATCGGGGCGGAGCGGGTGGGTGATCGGCTTGAGGGGTTTGCCGAGGCCCGTGGCGTCCGGTCCCCGGTAGGGGTGGGAGTGGAAGCGGCCGGCCAGTTCGACGGGGGCCTCGCGGCGCAGCACTTGCCGCACGACGTCGACGTACTCACGGGTGGCGGTGAGCGGGGAGGCGGGGAACGGGCGGCCGTACCAGCCCTCGACGACCTGCGGACCGGACAGTCCGAGGCCCAGCATCATGCGGCCGCCGGACAGGTGGTCCAGGGTGAGGGCGTGCATGGCGGTCGTGGCCGGTGACCGGGCCGCCATCTGCGCGACGGCCGTGCCGAGCCGGATGCGGGAGGTGTGCGCCGCGATCCAGGTGAGCGGGGTGAACGCGTCCGAGCCCCAGGACTCCGCCGTCCAGACGGAGTCGTAGCCGAGCCGTTCCGCCTCCTGCGCGAGGGGCACATGGCCGGGAGAGGGGCCGCGGCCCCAGTAGCCGAGCGCGAGACCGAGCCGCATCTCTACTCCTTGACGGTCCGTCAGTTCGGAGCGGGACGCCGACTGTACGACAACGGCCCCCCGCCCGGAAGGGCGAGGGGCCGTGAGAGGTCGCGGGGCTCAGCCGCGCTGGATGCCCGACGTGTCCTGAAGGACACCGCGACGGCCGTCCTGCGTCTGGGCGACCAGGGCCGCGCCGCGCTGCTCGACGGCCAGGTACCAGGTACCCGGGGCGAGTTCGGCGATCGGCGTGGGCGAACCGTCCTCCGCGAACAGCGGCCGCGGCACCGGCACCGCGAACCAGAACGGGGAGAAGTCCCCGGCCGGCGGCTGCGGAGCCTGCGCCTGCGCTTGCGGGGGCTGCGGCTGCCCGCCGTACGGCTGACCGGGCTGCCCCGGCTGCGGGTGGCCGTACCCACCGGGCTGCTGCGCACCCGGGTAGCCGTAACCACCGGGAGCCTGGGCGCCGTAGGGCTGCGGAGCGGCCGGGCGGGGCGCCGGGAGGAGAGCGCCCTTGAGGGCCGGGACGAGGGGGGTGGCGAGGGCGGCGGCGGCCATCAGCAGCGTGGCGACGAGGGCGAGGATCAGGCCGATGCCGGGGCTCGGAGCGCCCTCGCTCGCGTTCTCACCGATGTTGTCGAAGCCGCTGGGCGCGTCGAAGATGTTGCCGAGCGCGCTCCACGCGGCGAACACCGTGAAGGCGGCGCCGAACTGGCCGAGCTCGATTCCCGCGACCTTCGGGGCCTGCGGCAGGCCCCGGGAGACGACGACGAGCGCGGCGCCGATGATCCCGGCCAGCACGACGCTGAACACGACCGGGCCGCTGCCCCACAGCATGGGGAGGTCGACGCTGTCGGGGACATTGTCGAACGAGTAGAGGTCGAGGAACGACGCGATCAACAGCAATACCGCTGCTCCGATCACCACGCCGTCGCCCCGAGTGAGGGAGCGGATATTCACTTCAGGTCCTTCGTAGGTCGTCTCATCGTCGGTAGAGGCGTCGCTGTCACCATGCCGCCGTCCGGACTCGGTGTGAAGCGCGGGGGTGGCCCCTCATCGTAGGAGGACCCTATCGTCCGCCCGGTCAGGGTGTCCGCCGGGATCTGCCGGTCCGGGACTACCCGCGCAGAAAACTCACGATTCCCTCGGAGATCCCTTGCGCCGCCTTCTGTCGCCACGCGCCGCTGGTGAGCAACGCCGCGTCCTTGCTATCGCGCATGTTGCCGCACTCGATGAACACCTTGGGAACCGTTGACAGATTGAGACCGCCCAGGTCCTTACGCGTGACGAGACCGCTGCCGTCGCCGACGTAGTCGGAGGGCGCGCTGCCGGTGACGGCCACGAAGCGGCCCGCGACGCGCTCGCCGAGATCGCGGGAGGGGCCGACGATCGCCCGGGTGTCCGCGGCGCCCGCCTTGACCGCGCCGGGCAGGATCACGTGGAAGCCGCGGTTGCCGGCGCCCGAGCCGTCCGCGTGGACCGAGACCACGGCGTCGGCCTTCGCCTCGTTGCCGATCCGGGCCCGCTCGTCCACGCACGGCCCGAACGGCCGGTCGCCGTCCTGCGTCAGTTTCACGGTGGCGCCCTGCTCCTGAAGGAGCGTGCGCATCCGGTGCGCCACGTCCAGCGTGAACTTCGCCTCGGTGTAACCGTCGTTGGTGGACGTGCCCGTGGTGTCGCACTCCTTACGGTTCGTCCCGATGTCCACCTTGCGGTTGATCTCGGAGGCGTGCCGGAAGTTGCCCGGGTTGTGCCCCGGGTCGATGACGACGACCTTGCCCTTGAGCGGACCGGAGGCGGCCGGCGCGGAGGCCGAGGACGTGTCGGTGGGCTTCGGTGAGGCGCCCGGCTCCTTGGCGTCGTCGGAGGGCGCGCTCGACGCGGCGGGCGGGGAGGACCGTACGGTCGCCTGTCCCGACCCCCCGTCATTCCCCGAGCCGCCCGCCGTCTCGTACACCAGCCAGCCGAGCAGCGCCCCCGGGACCAGCGCGGCGAGCGCGACGGTCAGGGGGCCGCGGCGGGGGCGGCGGGGCTGGGGAGGTTCGAAGTCCGGGCCTGCGTACGACACGCCTGCCACCCTAGCGGCCGTGCGCGGGGGCGGTGGTCCGAGGACGGCCCGACCGGGTGGCGGCTACGTCCCGTTCCCGCCGCCGTCCCCGTGCCGTACCGCCTCCTTCACCCGCGCCTCGATCTCCTGGCGCGGTGTGCCCTCCTGCTTCGCGTACCCGGTCACCGCCGCCTGGACGTCCCGGGCGAGGTCGCGCCAGGCGCGCCAGGCCGTCTCCCAGGTGGTGGTCTGCCGGTCGCTCCACTTGGTCTGGGTGGGCGGCCCGTACGCGTCCTGGAGGTGACGCACGCGGGCGTACGCCTCGTCCGCCGCGCGCTGCTTCTCCACGAGCTCTGCGAAGGTGTGTGCCACGCGCCCGGATCCTTGGGCAGCGGCTCTCGCCCGCCGACTCGCCACGCCGCCCGTGGGCCGACCGGGAGGGGGTGCGGGGTGTGCAGTTCACCCGCCCAGCCGTTCCCTCAGATGCCCGGGCCCGTGCGCCGCAGGACGCGCAGCGAGTCCGTCGCGGAGACCTCGGTGAACGCGCCGGACTCAAGGGCCCGGAGGTAGACGCGGTACGGGGCCTGGCCGGTGAACTCGTCCTGCGGGTCGGGGAAGACGTCGTGGATGAGCAGCAGCCCGCCCTCGGCGACGTGCGGGGCCCAGCCCTCGTAGTCGGCGGTGGCGTGCTTGTCGGTGTGGCCGCCGTCGATGAAGACGAACCCCAGCGGCGTCCGCCAGAACGCGGCGATCTGCGGGGAACGCCCGACCAGCGCCACCACGTGCTCCTCCAGGCCGGCCCGGTGCAGCGTGCGGCGGAACGTGGGCAGCGTGTCCATCAGGCCGAGCTCGGGGTCGACCGTCTGTGGGTCGTGGTACTCCCAGCCGGGCTGCTGCTCCTCGCTGCCGCGGTGGTGGTCGACGGTGAGCGCGCTGACCCCGGCCTGGCGGGCCGCGTCGGCGAGCAGGACCGTGGACCGGCCGCAGTAGGTGCCGACCTCCAGCAGCGGCAGCCCGAGCCGCCCGGCCTCCACGGCCGCCGCGTACAGCGCCAGGCCCTCGCCGACCGGCATGAACCCCTTCGCCGCCTCGAACGCGGCCAGGATCTCGGGCTTCGGGGCCGCGGGCATGGGGTTCCTCTCGGTCGTACGACGGTCAGCGCGCCCATCGTGCCGTACCCCCTGCCGCGGGGACGACAGGGGGTACCGGTGAGTAGGCGGGGTCACGCGATGTCACGCGGGGTCAGGCGGGGACCGTCTCGCCCGGCAGGGACAGGTCCAGGTCGACCGGGCGCTCGTCGCCCGCGTGGGTCGCGGACGAGGCGAGCGGGCCATGGCCCGCGGCCCGGGCGGCCACGACGTAGGAGCCCTGGGCGGGGACGGTGAGCGCGTAGCTGCCGTCCTCGGCGGAGAGCGTCGCGCCGGCCTGACGGCCGCGGCGGTCGATCAGCGTGACCTTGGCGCGGGCGACCGGGGAGCCGTCGGCGCCCAGCACCCGGCCGCGGAAGCCGCGCAGGACCCGCTCGGCGCGCTCCAGCGCCGCGTCCTCCTCGCTGCTGGCGCGCAACTGGGGCCTGTTCGACGGACGCCGGCCCGGCAGGAACAGCGCCAGGAGCAGGCCCACGGCGACCGCGCCCGTGGCGATCAGGAAGGAGACCCGGAAGCCGTGCATGGTGGGGATCTCGACGCCGCCGACGTTGTTCGCGGTGTTCGCCAGCACCATGCCGATCACGGCGCTCGACACCGACGTGCCGATGGAACGCATCAGGGTGTTGAGGCCGTTCGCCGCACCCGTCTCCGACGCCGGGACCGCGCCCACGATCAGCGCGGGCAGCGAGGAGTAGGCCAGGCCGATGCCGGCGCCCAGGAGGACCGAGATGATCAGGCTCTGCCAGGCTGCGCTCATGAGGCCGAGGCCGGCGCCGTAGCCGATCGCGATGATCAGCAGGCCGAGGATCAGCGTGACCTTGGGGCCGTACTTCGCGGACAGCCGGGCGTAGACCGGCGCCGTGAACATCATCGTCAGGCCGAGCGGCGCGACCAGCAGACCCGCGACGACCATCGACTGGCCGAGGCCGTAGCCGGTGGACTTCGGCAGCTGGAGCAGCTGGGGCAGGACCAGGGAGACGACGTAGAAGGAGACGCCGACCATGATCGAGGCGAGGTTGGTGAAGAGCACGGCCGGGCGGGCCGTGGTGCGCAGGTCGACCAGCGGGGCCTTCAGGCGCAGCTCCATCACGCCCCACAGGAGCAGGACGACCGCGGCGGCGCCGAACAGGCCGAGCGTGGTGCCCGACGCCCAGCCCCAGTCGCTGCCCTTGGTGATCGGCAGCAGGAACAGGACGAGCCCGGCGGAGAGCCCGAGCGCGCCCGGCAGGTCGAAGGTGCCCTCGGCGCGCATCGGGGACTCCGGTACGACGAGGAGGGTGAGGCCGATGGCGAGCAGGCCGAGACCGGCGGCGCCGTAGTAGAGGGCGTGCCAGTCGCTGTGCTGGGCGACCAGGGCGGCGGCGGGCAGGGCGAGGCCGCCGCCGACGCCTATGGAGGAGCTCATCAGGGCCATCGCCGAGCCGAGCTTCTCGCGGGGCAGCATGTCGCGCATCAGGCCGATGCCGAGCGGGATCGCGCCCATCGCGAAGCCCTGGAGCGTACGGCCGGTGATCATGAGCAGCAGATCGCTGGTGAGCGCGCTGACCAGGGCGCCGACGACCATCACCGCCAGGCTCAGGATCAGCATGCGGCGCTTGCCGTAGAGGTCGCCGAGGCGGCCCATGATCGGGGTGGCCACCGCACCCGAGAGCAGGGTCGAGGTGAGGACCCAGGTCGCGTTGCTGGGGGTGGTGTCCAGCAGTTGCGGCAGATCCTTGATCACCGGAACGAGCAGGGTCTGCATCACCGCGACAACGATGCCCGCGAAGGCGAGCACCGGGACCACGGCCCCGCTCGCTCTGCCGGCCGGGCGGTCTGTCGTCGTCTGCGTCATGGAAGAGGGCCTCCAGGCCGGGGTGCGTCGGGTTACGTGGGATCTGAACCTCGTATGTGCAGGCAACTATTCCGTTGCTTTGGCACCCTAACGAAAACTTGACCTTCTCTTGGTCTCGCCGGGGGATTGCGTGGGCGGGCCCGGGGCCCGGGACCTGTGTCCTCGGTCGGCGTCGGGCGTGGCGCAGGACACGTTCATGACGGGATTGCGCCGGCGAAGGTTCAGGGAAGTCATAGGGGCGCCCACGATTGCCCTGAAGGGATGACCCGTGACGTCCACTGCGCCTCCCCCCATACCCCGAGCCGCAGGATCGTTTCCGTTCATCGGCCACGCTCTGAAGATGCGCGACAACCTCGGCTTCATCGACTCGCTGCGCGAGACACGGGAACCACTCGTCGAGATCGTCCTGCAACCCGGGACGCGCACCGTCGTGGTCCAGGACCCGGCCCTGATCCACCAGATGCTCAAGGCCCTGGGGCCCACCCTCGACAAGGGCCGGCTCTACGACAAGCTGGGCCAGCTGCTGGGCGACAGCGTCGTCACCGCCATCGGCCGCAACCACGTACGCAAACGCCGCCAACTGCAACCGGCGTTCGCCCACACCGAGATCAGCCGGTACGTCGACATCATGCGCGCCGAGGTGACGGCCACGGTCGCCGGCTGGGAGCCCGGGCGGACCCTCGACGTACGCGAGGCGATGGTCGGGCTCAGCCTCGACATGCTGGCCAAGACGGTGTTCGCCGGCAGCCTCGACGACGCCGTCTTCCGCCGGCTGCGCAGCGACCTGTCGGTGGTGCTGAACGACGTCGGTGTGCGCATCATGCTGCCCGACTGGGCCGAGCGCCTGCCGCTGCCCTTCAACCGCCGCTTCGACCGGGCCCAGGCCGGCGTGCGCGCCACCGTCAACGCCGCCGTCGAAGAACTGCAGGCCTCCGGGCACGACACCGGGGACATGCTCTCCATGCTGCTGCGCGCCGTCGACGAGGAGACCGGCGAGCCGCTGACCGGGCACCAGATCTGCTCCGAGATCCTCACCCTGGCCGTGGCGGGCACCGAGACCACCGCGTCGGTCATGTCCTGGGCCCTGTACGAACTCGCCCGCCACCCCGGCGTCGAGGCCCGGGTCCTGGCCGAGCTGGACGAGGTCCTCGGCGAACGGCCGGTCACCTTCGACCACGTGACCCGGCTGCCGTACCTGAACCGGGTGATCACCGAGACCCTGCGGCTGCACCACCCGGGCTGGCTGGTCACCCGCCGCACCACCCAGGAGACCCGGCTCGGCGAGTGGACGCTGCCCGCGGGCACTGAACTGGCCTACTGCCAGCACGCCCTGCACCGCGACCCCGAGCGCTTCCCCGACCCGCTCACCTTCGACCCGGACCGGTGGACCGACCCCGCGCAGGAGCCCCCGCCGGGCGCGTTCCTGCCCTTCGGGGACGGCAAGCACAAGTGCATGGGGGACCGTCTCGCCCTCACCGAGATGGTCACGGCGCTCGCGACGATGCTGCGTTCGGTACGGCTGGAACTCGCCGAGGGCCAGGTCATCCGCCAGGTCGCCCGGCTCACCGTACGGCCGCGCAGCCTGCGGATGACCGTCCACCCCCGCAACCGCCCCCGAGCCGGGGCCGGCCTCAGATAGGTCCCGGCACCGAGGGACCGGACCGGCCCGGTGAAATCACGATGCAAGGGTGCAAGGCGGTTGAGAGCATGACACCCATGCTCGAATCCGCCGATGACGCCAGCGCCCGCATATCCCGACTGCCCCGGCTGCGTCCGCGCGGGGCGCCGCCGATGTGGCTCGTCGTCGCGCTCACCTGCGCCGGGCAGTTCCTCGTCGTGCTGGACGTGTCCGTCGTCAACGTGGCGCTGCCGTCGATGCGGACCGGGCTGGGGCTCGGCGAGCAGGGCCTGCAGTGGGTGGTGAACGCCTACGCCATCGCCTTCGCCGGGTTCATGCTGCTCGGCGGGCGCGCCGGGGACCTGTACGGCCGCAAGCGGATGTTCCTCGTCGGGCTCGGCCTGTTCACCCTGGCCTCGCTGGCCGGCGGGCTGGCACAGGAGGAGTGGCAGCTGCTGCTCGCGCGGGCCGTGCAGGGTCTGGGCGCGGCGGTGCTGGCGCCCTCCACGCTGACGATCCTCATGGCGTCGGTGCCGGAAGGGGCCGCGCGAGCCCGGGCGATAGGGACCTGGACCGCGGTCGGGGCCGGCGGCGGCGCGGCGGGCGGGCTGGTCGGCGGGCTGCTGGTGGAGACGCTCTCCTGGCGCTGGGTGCTGCTGATCAACGTGCCCATCGGCGCCGTGGTGCTGTGCGCCGCCGCCTGGTTCCTCACCGAGGGCCGGGCCGGGGACGGGCGGCGCCTCGACCTGCCGGGCGCGCTGCTCGTCACGGCCGGCCTCGGCACGCTGGCCTACGGCATCTCCCAGACGGAGGCGGCGGGCTGGACGGCAGCGGCCACCCTGCTGCCCCTGCTCGCCGGGCTGGTCCTGCTCGCGGCGTTCCTCGCGGTCGAGGCCCGCACGGCGAGCCCGCTGATGCCGCTCGGTCTCCTGCGCGTCCGCGCGGTCTCCTCCGCGAACGTCTCGATGTTCCTGTGCGGCTCGGCGATGTTCTGCATGTGGTTCTTCATGACCCTCTACGCGCAGAACGTCCTCGGCTACACCCCGATCGAGGCCGGCTTCGCCCTGGTCCCGAGCTCCCTCGCCGTCATCCTCGGCTCCAAGCTCGCACCCCGTCTGATGCGCCCGATCGGCCCGCGCAACGTCGCCGCGCTGGGCACCCTGGTCGCCGTGGCCGGCTTCGCCTGGCAGTCCACGATGACCCCCGACGGCTCCTACGCCACGGCGATCCTCGTCCCCGGCGTCCTCATGATGCTCGGCGCGGGCCTGGCGGCGACCCCCCTCGCCTCCCTGGCCACGTCCGGCGCGGCCCCCGAAGAGGCAGGCCTGGTCTCCGGACTCGTCAACACGTCCCGCACGATGGGCGGTTCCCTGGGCCTGGCCGTCCTGTCCACCCTGGCGGCGGCCGAGTCGGCGGGCCACACGACCCCGCACGCCCTGACCGAGGGCTACGCACTCGCGTTCCGCGTGGGGGCCGTGGTCCTGGCGGCCGGGGTCGTCCTGATGTGGGTGTGGCTGCCGCGGCGGGCGGCCCAGGCTTGAGCCGGTGGCTCCCGCCTCCATCGCGCGACGCGGGCAGCCGGGGCGGCCGAAGGTCGTCAGGATGCGCGAGCGCACCGCGCGTCATGCCCGGGCCCTCCGCGAGCAGCGCGCGGAGGGCCGTTCGGTCACGGGCCCGGGATGGCGCGGGGGGTGTCCAGCAGTGAGGTCAGCGTCTGCGTGAACGCCCTCGCCGAGTAGTCCGCGTGGTCGCGGATGCGCGCCGCGACGGCCTCGGCGCCGCCGCCCTCCAGCAGGTGGACGAGCCGGTCGAGGTCCTGCCCGTGCCCCTCCTGGGTGGTCAGGTAGAAGTCCGTCGCGTCGTACGCCATGTGGAAGACGTGCTTCTTCACATCGCTCAGCGTCAGGTAGTCGTCGTGCGTCTTGGGGGTCGGCTCGGGCGCGCCGACACACACCGCCGGGGTACCGGCGCCCCAGGAGTTGACGGCCAGGTGGTACGTGTCCGTGATGACCAGCCGGTAGCGGGGCAGCACCCCGACCAGATCACCGACGGTGGGGTCTCCCGGACGGGCCGCGATGTGGCTCACCGCGGCGGGGACGTCCCGGTCGAACCAGGGCAGCCACTCCAGCGGGGCGCCCAGGCGGTCGGACAGGCCCTGGCAGAAGACGGGCAGCCAGTCGGGGATCGGCGTACGGGCGCCGAGGAAGACGCCGATCGCGCCGCCGTCGGGGACCGAGCGGGACCACTCGGTGGTCGGGAGGTGGTCGAGGTCGCCGGGGCGGGACAGCAGCGCCGCGTCCGAACCGAAGTGGTCGGTCGTCCGGTCCCGGCGCAGATGTGCGATCTTCGCCGCCGAGAGCGGATCCCGCACCCACATCCGGTGGCTGCGCCTCACCAGACGGGAGAACAGCGGGCCGTACTCCTTGTCCTCGTAGTCGGACTGCGTGTTGTGCAGGATCGTCCCGCCGTAGCTGAGGGTGCGCGCGAGGACCTCGTCCGGCTGGTCCGCGAACAGCAGGGCCCGGTTCAGCTGCCCCCGGGCGTCGTCCCGGTCCGCGGCGAAGCCGAAGTCGAGCAGACGGTTCGTCGCGTCCTGCGCCAAGTAGTGCCGGGTGTGCAGGAAGTCGCCCCAGAAGACCACTGCGTCATGGTCGCGGAGCGTGTCGAGGTGCTCGGCCAGCGGATGGAAGCGGAACGGGAACTCGGCACCGCGCGCGCCGTCGCGCAGCGGCACGGTCTCCGGCGTGTGCAGCGTGTACCAGGTGGCGTCGAACGCGGCGGTGTCCATCCGCCGCCGCAGGGACTCGAACGCCAAGTCCACGGTCAGCATGCCCGTGTTGCGGTACCCGATGTTCGGCGCGGTGATGACGGCGACGCGTCCCATGTGCTCCAGTTCCCCTAGCCGTTGCCGACGCCCTCGCCGTGTGGGGGCGCGGACCACCGGCCAACGTACACGTCCGCGCCGCCGCGAAAACGTCCCGCCCCCGCAGGCCGCTGCCCCGCCCCATCCTGAGGCGTGTCACCGCCACATCGATCTGACACGGCGTCAGGAGCCTTCACAACTGCCGGGGCCTCGGCTATACAGAGGGCGCGGGACTGGAACGCGTTTCAGTTCGCGTCCCGGCCCGGTCCCAGACGGCCTCGGTGCGGCCGACGGTGCGGACGGCCGTACCGAGGTCCTTCCTCCGGCGATCAGGAGCCCCATGCCCATCGACGCAGCCAAGGCGCTCGCGGCCGAGCCCCGGACCGGCGCGCTCTCCTGGGACCACAAGGACGTGCAGCTCTACCACCTCGGCATCGGCGCGGGCAGCCCCGCCACCGACCCCGACGAACTGCGCTACACCCTGGAGTCCCGGCTGCACGTCCTGCCGAGCTTCGCCACCGTCGCGGGCGCCGGAAAACCCGGCGTGACCGGCGGTCTGTCCATGCCCGGCATCGAGGTCGACCTGGCCCGCGTCCTGCACGGCGGCCAGAGCCTCGTCATCCACCGGCCCATCCCGGCGACAGGATCCGCCACCGCGACCAACCGGATCGCCGCCGTGTACGAC
This sequence comes from Streptomyces flavovariabilis, assembly GCF_000725785.1. Lineage (NCBI taxonomy): Bacteria > Bacillati > Actinomycetota > Actinomycetes > Kitasatosporales > Streptomycetaceae > Streptomyces > Streptomyces flavovariabilis. The sequence continues at coordinate 712,137 of NZ_JNXD01000001.1, forward strand.
AAGGGCAAGGCGGCCGTCCTCGTGCTGCGCACCGAAGTCGCCGACCCTGACGGCCCGTTGTGGACCAACGACGCCCAGATCTTCATCCGCGGCGAGGGCGGCTGGGGCGGCGACCGCGGCCCCTCGGCCCTCCCCCACTCTCGGCTTCGCTCGAGCGGGGGGACCCCCACGGAGCCCCCCTCCGGCGAACCCGGCCGGACCGTGGAGCGGCCCACCCGCGAGGACCAGGCCCTGCTCTACCGCCTCTCCGGCGACTGGAACCCGCTGCACGCCGACCCGGAGTTCGCCAAGGTCGCCGGATTCGAACGGCCCATCCTGCACGGCCTGTGCACCTACGGCATCACCCTCAAGGCCGTCGTCGACACGCTGCTCGGCGGGGACGTGACCCGGGTGCGGTCCTACGCCACCCGGTTCGCCGGGGTCGTGTACCCCGGGGAGACCCTGCGGATCCGCATGTGGCACACGCCCGAGTCCACCCGGGTCGCCGTCAGCGCGGTCGAGCGGGACGACGCGCCCGTCCTCGCCGACACCATCGTCGAACACACCTGAGTCCCAGACGCCGTACGAGGGGAGCCCGCACCATGCGCGCAGCCGTACTGCACGAGATCGGCCAGGACAAGCTGGAGGTCCTCGACGACGTCGAGGCGGTGGGATTCGGGCCCGGCAAGGTGAGGATCCGGGTGCGCGCCACGGGACTGTGCCACTCGGACCTGTCCGCGATGAGCGGGGTGCTGCCGCAGCCCGCGCCGTTCGTGCCCGGGCACGAGGGGGCGGGCGAGATCCTCGAAGTCGGCGAGGGCGTCACCCGCGTGCAGCCCGGTGACCGGGTCGTCGTGTGCTGGCTGCCCGCCTGCGGTGCCTGCCCCGCCTGCAAGCGCGGGCAGACCGAGCTGTGCCTGGCCGGGTTCATGAACGCGGGCACCCCCAACTTCAAGCGCCCCGGCGGGGACGTCTTCGGCTTCGCCGGCACCGGCACCTTCACCGAGGAGGTCGTCGTCGACGCCGGCTGCGCGGTGCCGATCCCCGACGACGTGCCCTTCGACATCGCCGCCCTCATCGGCTGCGGGGTGACCACCGGCCTCGGCGCCGCGCTCAACACGGCCGACCTGGAGGCCGGTTCGTCGGTGGCGGTCATCGGCTGCGGGGGCGTCGGCATCTCCGTGATCCAGGGCGCCCGGCTCAAGGGCGCCGCGGAGATCGTCGCCGTGGACCCCGTGGCCTCGCGCCGGGAGGCAGCCGTCCGCTTCGGTGCCACCCGGGCCGTCTCCCCGGACGAACTGCCCGGCGCCAAACAGCAGATCACCGGCGGCGAGGGCTTCGACCACGTCTTCGAGGTCGTCGGCAAGTCGGCCACGGCACGCACCGCGTACGAGAACACCCGGCGCGGCGGCACCCTCGTCGTGGTCGGCGCCGGCGCCATGGACGACTTCCTCCAGCTCAACATGTTCGAGCTGTTCTTCGACGAGAAGCGGATCCTGCCGTCCATGTACGGCGGCGGAGACGTGCTGCGCTCCTACGAACGCACCATCGCCCTGTGGCGCGCGGGCCGGATCGACCTGGCCGGCCTGATCACCCACCGGGTCCCGTTCGCCGACGTCAACGAGGCCCTGGACCAGATGCGGACCGGGACCGCCCTGCGTACGTGCATCGAGATGTGAGGGCCCACGCCATGCCGCTGCCGCTCCAGGGAATGTCCGCGATCGTCACGGGCGCGGGCCGCGGGCTCGGGCGGGCCGAGGCGCTGGAACTCGCCCGGCTCGGCGCCGCCGTCGTCGTCAACGACTACGGGCAGCCCGGCCGCGACGGCACGGGCGAGGCGTCCGCAGGGCCCGCCGAGGAGGTCGCCGCCGAGATCCGCGCGACGGGCGGGACCGCCGTCGCGCACACCGGCGACGTCTCCGACTTCGAACAGGCCCACACCCTCGTCGGGGCGGCCGTCGACGCGTTCGGCAAGCTCGACATCCTCGTCAACAACGCGGGCATCCTGCGCGACCGCATGGTGTTCTCGATGGCCGAGGAGGAGTGGGACTCCGTCCTCCGCGTGCACCTCAAAGGCCACTTCAACACCACCCGGTTCGCCGCCGCACACTGGCGGGAACGCTCCAAGCGGGCCGGGGAGCCGGTGTTCGGGCGGATCGTGAACACCTCCTCGGAGGCGTTCCTCGCCGGTTCCGCCGGACAGCCCAACTACGCCGCCGCCAAGGGCGGGATCGTCGGCCTGACCACCTCCACGGCCCTCGCCCTCGCCAAGTACGGCGTGACGGCCAACGCCATCTGCCCGCGCGCCCGCACCCGGATGACCGAGGACGTCTTCGCGGGCCTCGAGCAGCCCTCCGGCACCGGCCTCGACCCGCTCGCCCCCGAGCACGTCGCCCCGCTCGTCGGCTATCTGGCCTCGCCCGCCGCCGCTCACGTCAACGGCCAGGTCCTCGTGGTGCACGGCGGGATGGTCGCCGTCGTCGAACGGCCCCGGGTCGCCGCCAGGTTCGACAGCAAGCAGGACACCTTCACGTACGACGAGCTGGAGGCCGTCCTCGGGCCGTACTACGCGGACCGGCCGGCGGGGGAGACCTTCGCGGCGGCGGAGGTCCTGGGGCTGAAACGCGGGTGAGTGACGGTCAGTGACACGGAACGGCCCTCCCCGCTTGTGGCGGGAAGGGCCGTTCGCCGTCCGGTGACCGGCGTGCCGTCAGGCCGCGGTCACGGCCTGCTCGGTCTCCGCCACCGGCTTGCGGTGGCGCCCGCGCGGAGCCGTCTCGCCGTCCTGCGTGGAGACCTCACCACGGTGCCGGCCGGGGCCGGAGGAGGTCTGCTGGACGTCGGCATTACGCGGCTGGGTCGTGCTGGCGTCGTTCATCGGTGGAATTCACCCCGTCAACATGATCTTTTTTACAGCCGGGTGAGTCTAACCGGCACCCCTGACCTCGGATCCAGGCAGCCACGCCAACCGGCACTGGTTCGTTACAAGGCGTCCCAACGGCGCTTCCTGAAGGGGCACAGGGCGAGGTGCCGAGGGCGTCGAAGGCGGGCCGGACGGCGCTGAAGAGGCGGGTGGTTCGGGCTCCCCGGGCTCCCCGGGCTCCCCGGGCTCCCCGGGGGGTTCCGGAAACGTGTCTGCCGACTGCGGCTCCGACTGCGACTGTGACTGCGACTGCGACTGCGGCTCCTGCTCGGCGGCCGGCGGCGGGCTCACCCACGCCACCCCGCACGGCACGGCCTCCGTCGCGTACGGCAGCCGCAGCACCCCCTCCGGCGTCCACAGGCCCGTGCCCGCCAACCACCCCTCGGGCGCCCGGAGATGGTGCACCCGTCGCTCGGCGGGCCGCCAGACACCGACCCAGCTGCCCCGCGGCCCGTCCACCCGCAGCGCCACCGCGCAGCTCTCCGGCGTCAGCACCTGCCCCGGCTGGATCGCGAACGGCGTGACGGAGCAGTCCCGCACCCGCAGGCACTCAGGAAACCGCACCGGCAGGGTGCTGCCGAGAACACCCCAGCCCAGCCGGTCCTGCCCCGGCGAGGGCGCGTCCGAGCGGACGATCAGCAGCCCGCTGTCGTGGTCGGCGAGCAGCAGCCGGTCGTCGCTGTCGGCGGCGATCTGCAGCAGCGGTGACACCTCGCCACCGCACTCCAGGTCCACCACGACGGTCTTGGTGCGGCCGCCCGCCTCCCGGTCCAGCGCCAGCAGCCGCCCCGTCCCGTCCAGCCAGACCCCGCCCGAGCAGCGGCCGGGCAGCTCGGCGAGCCGCTCGGGCCCGAAGGCGCCGCCCGCCACCAGCCACACCGACGTCGTACGCGGCCCGACCGCGAGGGCGTAGGCCCGTTCACCGCCCGGGGCGGGCGGCAGCAGCCGCAGCCGGGCGCTCTCGTCCGGGCACTCGACCGCGCCCAGGGGCAGCTCGCCGGTGCCGGGCCCGGTCGGATACAGCAGCGAGAAGGCGTGCCGCCCGGCCACCACCCGGTGGATCAGGACCCGCCCGTCGCCCATCGGCTGCACCTCGGTGCCGGGCTCCTCCGGCTGGTTGCGGGGCAGGGGCACCGCGTACGGCTCGGGGCCGTCCAGAGTCCAGCGCTCCGGGAACCAGGAGTCGCCGGCCGACGCGAGACGTGCACCGTAGGCACCGTCCGCGGTGAGCGTGCAGCCTGCCGGCGTGGTCCCGTCCTCGTCCTCGTGTCCCGCCGAAGGCTCGATCGCACAGACCGTCATCGTTCGGTCACCTCCAGTGACGAACGTAGTTTTCGTACGCGGGCCGCGAATTCCATGGGCGCAGGCTTCACACATAAGGGTGTTCCAGGAACGATTCGCCTGAGGAAAAGGGGGCGACTGTGCTGAGCGGGGCCATGGGTGCCGGGAGCGGACGGCGGCGGTGCAACGCCACAGATCAGGCGGGTAGCCTTGCTCCCGTGCCCCGTCTGTCTGAAGTCATCGCCGCGCTGGAGACCCTGTGGCCCGCCGAGCGGGCCGAGTCCTGGGACGCGGTCGGCACCGTCGCGGGCGACCCGGACCAGGAGGTCACGCGGGTCCTGTTCGCCGTCGACCCGGTCCAGGAGATCGTCGACGAGGCGGTGAAACTGGGCGCCGACCTGCTCATCACCCATCACCCGCTCTATCTGCGCGGCACGACGACCGTCGCCGCGACGCACTTCAAGGGCCGTGTCGTGCACACCCTCATCAAGAACGACATCGCGCTGCACGTCGCCCACACCAACGCCGACACCGCCGACCCGGGTGTCTCCGACGCCCTCGCGGGCGCGCTGGACCTGCGCGTGACCGGGCCGCTCGTGCCGGACCCCGCCGACCCCGAGGGCCGCCGCGGCCTCGGCCGGCTCTGCGCGCTGGACCACCCGCTCACCGTCCGCGAGTTCGCCGCCCGCGCCGCCGAGCGGCTGCCCGCCACCGCGCAGGGCATCCGCGTCGCCGGCGACCCCGAGGCCCTCGTGCGCACCGTCGCCGTCAGCGGCGGCTCCGGCGACAGCCTCTTCGACCACGTACGCGCGGCCGGAGCCGACGCCTTCCTCACCGCGGACCTGCGCCACCACCCGGTGTCGGAGGCCCGCGCCCACAGCCCCCTCGCGCTGCTCGACGCCGCGCACTGGGCCACCGAGTGGCCCTGGTGCGAGCTGGCCGCGAGCCAGCTCGACGAAATCTCCGACCGGCACGGATGGGACCTGCGCGTCCACGTCTCGAAGACGGTCACCGACCCCTGGACCGCGCACGCGGCCTCTGCCACTTCCGACCCCCTTGGAGCCCCGAACTGAACGCCGCGCCCGCCGACCAGATCCGACTCCTCGACCTCCAGGACCTCGACGTCCGCCTCCAGCAGCTGGCGCACAAGCGCAGGTCGCTGCCCGAGCACGCCGAGATCGAGTCGCTGACCAAGGACCACACCCAGCTGCGCGACCTGCTCGTGGCCGCGCAGACCGAGGAGAGCGACACCGCCCGCGAGCAGATCAAGGCCGAGCAGGACGTGGACCAGGTGCGCCAGCGCGCCACCCGCGACCAGCAGCGCCTCGACTCCGGTGCCGTCACCTCCCCCAAGGACCTGGAGAACCTCCAGCGCGAGATCATCTCCCTCGCCAAGCGGCAGGGTGATCTGGAGGACGTGGTGCTGGAGGTCATGGAGCGCCGGGAGTCCGCGCAGGAGCGGGTCTCCGAGCTGACCGAGCGCGTCACCTCCGTCCAGTCGAAGGTCGACGACACGACCGCGCGCCGCGACGCGGCCTTCGAGCAGATCGACGGAGAGGTCGCCACGATCACCAAGGAGCGCGAGGTCATCGCCGGTTCGATCCCCGCCGACCTGCTGAAGCTCTACGACAAGCTGCGCGGGCAGCAGGGCGGCGTCGGCGCGGCGAAGCTGTACGCGCGCAGCTGCCAGGGCTGCCGGCAGGAGCTCGCCATCACCGAGCTGGCCGAGATCCGCAAGGCGGCGCCCGACACGGTGATCCGCTGCGAGAACTGCCGCCGCATCCTGGTGCGCACGTCCGAGTCCGGTCTCTAGGCCTTCAGGGAGCCCTTCCGGTGCGGGAGTTCATCGTCGAGGCCGACGGCGGCTCGCGGGGCAACCCCGGGCCCGCCGGCTACGGGGCCGTGGTCAGCGACGCGGCGACAGGGGAGACCCTGCGGGAGACCGCCGAGTACATCGGCGTCGCCACGAACAACGTCGCCGAGTACCGCGGCCTCCTCGCCGGCCTGCACGCCGCCCGGGAACTGGACCCGGCCGCGACGGTCCACGTCCGGATGGACTCCAAGCTCGTCATCGAGCAGATGTCGGGCCGCTGGAAGATCAAGCACCCCGACATGAAGCCACTGGCCGCGCAGGCCGCCCGGATCTTCCCGCCCGGGCGGGTCACCTACGAGTGGATGCCGAGGGCGCAGAACAAGCACGCCGACCGGCTGGCCAACGAGGCGATGGACGCGGGGGCCAGGGGCGAGCAGTGGTCGGAATCGGCCTCCACGGCCGAGCTGGACACGGCAGCCGGGGGTGCGGGGCGCGCCGAGGCCGTCGCGCCCTCCGGGCCGCCCGGTGACGCGGCGGCGGGTGCGGCGCGGGTGCGCGGAGCTCTGGCGCAGGGACGCGCGTCGGCCGCGGCGGACGCCTCGGGCCCGGACGCCGCGCGGGCCTCGGCGGAACCCGTCCGGGACGTCCCGGACGGGGCTTCTGCCTCCGGCGGCGGCGAGACCGACGCCGACACCCGTGCCGCGAAGGCCGGCGCCGAAGCCCGTGCCGTGCAGGTTGACGACGACGCCGGTGCCGCCACCGACCCCTTGACCACGAAAGCCGACACCGACGCCCGTGCCGCCAAGGCCGTCGCAAGTCCCGGCTGGGCACCCGCCGATATGGGAGCCCCGGCGACCTTCGTGCTGCTGCGGCACGGTGAGACGCCGCTGACGCCGCAGAAGCGGTTCTCCGGGAGCGGCGGCACCGACCCGTCCCTCTCCGGCACCGGCCGGGAGCAGGCCGAGCGGGCCGCCGCGCTGCTGGCCCGGCGGGGCACCATCCAGGCCGTCGTGTCGTCGCCGCTCGCCCGTACGCGGGAGACCGCCGGGATCGTCGCCGCCCGGCTCGGTCTCGACGTGAGCATCGACGACGGGCTGCGCGAGACGGACTTCGGTGCCTGGGAGGGCCTCACCTTCGCCGAGGTGCGCGAGCGCCACCCCGACGACCTGAACGCCTGGCTGGCCTCCCCGGACGCCGAACCCACCGGCGGCGGCGAGAGCTTCGCGGCGACGGCCACCCGGCTCGCCGCCACCCGCGACAGGCTGGTCGCGGCCCACGCGGGCCGAACGGTCCTGCTCGTCACCCATGTGACCCCGATCAAGACCCTCGTCCGGCTCGCCCTGGGCGCCCCACCGGAGTCCCTGTTCCGCATGGAACTGTCGGCCGCGTCCCTGTCGGTGGTCGCCTACTACGCGGACGGCAACGCCAGCGTCCGTCTCCTCAACGACACGTCCCACCTGCGCTGAGCGCCGCCGCCTCCCGGGCCAGCGCCTCGACGCGGTCCCAGTCGCGAGCCGCGACGGCATCCTGCGGCAGCATCCAGCTCCCGCCCACACAGCTGACATTGGGCAGGGCCAGATAGTCCGGGGCGGATGTCGCGCCGATCCCGCCCGTGGGGCAGAAACGGGCCTGGGGGAGCGGCCCCGACAGCGACTTCAGATACGCCGCGCCGCCCGCGGCCTGCGCCGGGAAGAACTTCATCTCCCGCACCCCGCGCTCCAGCAGCGCCACCACCTCGGACGCGGTCGACACCCCCGGCAGGAACGGCACCCCGGACGCCCGCATCGCCTCCAGCAGCACGTCCGTCCAGCCGGGACTGACCAGGAAGCGGGAGCCCGCGGCCACCGCCTCCGCGACCTGCCCGGGACGGATCACCGTCCCGGCCCCGACCACGGCCTCCGGTACCTCCCGGGCGATCCCTCGGATCGCCTCCAGGGCGGCCGGCGTACGCAACGTCACCTCGATCGCGGGCAACCCGCCCGCGACCAGCGCCCGCGCCAGCGGCACGGCGTCGCTCGCGTCCTCGATGACGACGACAGGGACGACGGGCGCGAGGTCCAGCACGGAGGCGGGCAGGGAGGAGGGCAGGGGAGCGGAGGCCATGGCGTCATCCTGCCGTCGGCCTGCAAGGCGCGCAAAGGCCGTTGCGCAGAGTGCAATGCGAGGGCAGTGCCCGCTAGTGCACCTCGTCCACCAGCACATCCAGCGCCCACGCCTGCCCGGCCTTCGCGGGCGCCTCCGCCTCCACGGCGTACCCCAGATCCCGGAGCGCCTCCACCAACTCGGCCGGCCCCTTCGGATCGGCCCCGTCGGTCAGCAGGCTGCGCACGATCCGCCCCTTGGTCGCCTTGTTGAAGTGGCTGACCACCTTCCGCGTGGGCGCGTGCAGCACCCGCACCGACGCCGTGCGTCCGGCGACCTCGCCCTTCGGCTTCCAGGCGGCGGCATACGCGGCGGACCGCAGATCCAGTACCAGCCCACTCCCGGCCACCTCGGGAAGCACCGACGCCATCGGCGTACGCCAGTGCGCACCCAGCGCCCCGAGCCCCGGCAGCTTCACCCCCATCGAGCACCGGTAGGACGGAATCCGGTCCGTCACCCGCACGGCACCCCACAGCCCCGAGAACACGAGCAGCGACCGCCCGGCCCGCCGCCTGGCGGCCGTGTCGAGGGACGCCAGACCCAGGGCGTCGTACAGCACACCCGTGTAGATCTCCCCGGCCGGCCGCGCCCCCGCCGTCCGCAACTCCGCGTTCTTCGCGACCTCGCCCCGCAACCCCTCGCTCAGCCCCAGCACCTCACGGGCCTTCTCCTCGTCGGCGCAGCACAGCTCGACCAGCTCGGTGAGAACGGCCTCCCGGGCGGCGGTCAGCCCCGGCAGCGACAGCGACTCCGGCTTCAGCGGGGCACCGCGGCCGGAAGAGGCCTTGCCTTCGGACGGCGGCAGCAGGACAAGCACGCGTACTCCTTCGATCGAACCGCAGCCGACAGCGTACGGGGGCGTACGGGAAGCTCAGACGCGCGCCCGGCCGAGGGCACGGACCAGGCCGTCGGGGTCGTCGGCGTGGAAGCGGACGAGCCGTACCTGGCGGCGCCGGCCGAGGAAGGTGACGTGGGTGACCGGCTCGGTCAGTTCGAGCGTGACGGTGGTCTGCGAGCCGACCTCGACATTCAGCTCACCGTCGGCCCGCTTGTGCGTCATCCGCAGCTCACGCCGCACGGAGGCGATCCGCTCCAGCGGCACGTACAGATCGACATGGACGTACCGCCGTATCCGCAGCGAGCCGCCGTCCACATCCAGCACATGCGGACGCACGACGGACGAGGCGTGCAGCGCGACGACGAACACGATCGTGTACACGTCCAGGAAGAGGAACGCCGCGTGCACGGCCGGCCAGTCCCGCAACAGCACGGACAGCGCGACCGTCTCGACCAGGCACACGAACGCGAACCCGGCCATCATCGCGCCCTGCCCGGAGGCGTACCCGAAGGCCCGCCCACTCTTCGCCCCGTGCGTACGCCGCGCCACCCACAGGGCGAGACTCGCAAGCAACCACACCTCATGCCGCACCAGCAGCCACCCGACCCTCATCACCGCTCCTCGGCGAGGATCCGCAGCGTCCGGCGAACGGCCTCCGCCTGCGCCGGGGCGAGATCCTCGTAGAACGCGCGCAGGAAACTGTCGTCCCGGTCGAGCTCCCCGGCCCCCGGGAACACCCCCGGAGGGATGCAGGCGGCGAGCGCCCGGGCCGCCTCGCCGACGCGCGGATCATCCGGCTCGGCGCCGGCGAGCGCGTCGAGCAGCGCGTAGGCCTCACCGGCCCGCGCCACCGCCCCCGGACTCCCCAGCGCCTCACCCACCGACGACACCAGCCGCTCCCGGTCCCCGGCCGGCATGGCGGTCTCCAGGAACGCGATGATCTCGCGGTCCTTCACGGCCATGGGCGAGTCCGACAGATGCGCGGTCCCCGCGAACAGCGCGGCCAGCTCGGGCGACACCGGCCCCTCGACGGGCATCCCGCCCTCCGCCTCCAGCAAGCTCCGCAACCGCGCCCGCCGCCCCCGCAGGGCCTCCTCCTGCCGCGCCAGATCCTCGTCCAGCTCGGTCAGCACCTCGACGAGGTCCTTCCCGGCCTCGTCCGCGAGCACGTCCCGCACCTCCGCCAGCCCCAGCCCCAGCTCGGTCAGCCGCCTGATCCGCGCCAGCACGACGGCATGCCGCAACCCGTACTCCCGATACCCGTTGGCCCGCCGCACGGGCTCGGGCAGCAGCCCCAGCTGGTGGTAATGCCGCACGGTCCGTGTGGTGACGCCGACGACCGCGGCGAGTTCTCCGATCCGCATGCCACCAGTGAAGACGTTGACGCTGCGGCAAGGTCAAGCACTGCCGTTCCGGCCTGGACAACGCGGGTCGCTTCTGGTCCTCTTTGCTCCGGGGGTACGACATGGGGATGCGAGAACAGGCCCACTGGACCAGGGCCCGCCTGGGCCGCTGCGGCCCACCCCTCGACCTCCTCACCGCCCACTTCGACAGCCACGTCTACGCGCCCCACGCCCACACCGAGTTCACCATCGGCGTCACCGTCGGCGGCTCGGAGGTCATCGCGTACCGGGGCGGGCACATCCACTCCTACCCCGGCTCGATCGTCGTCCTGGAGCCCGGCGAGATGCACACCGGCGGCCCGGCAGCGGCGGACGGATACGCCTACCAGGCCCTCTACGCCGACCCGGCCCTGCTCGGCGACGGCACCCTCGGCGGCCTCCCGCACTTCCGCGACCCCGTCCTGCACGACCCGGAACTCGCCACCGCCCTGCGCGCCGCCCACACCGACATCAGCACCTGCCCCGACCCGCTGGAGACCGAGTCCCGGCTGCCCTGGCTGCTCACGGCCCTGGCCCGCCGCCACTCCACGGGCCGGGCGGCGAGCGACACCGTGCCGGGTGCCGACGGCATCGCGAGGACCGTACGCGACCGCCTCGCCGACGAACTGCTGGAACCCCCGTCCCTGGCCTCCCTCGCCACCGACCTCGGCCTGTCCCGCTACCAGCTCCTGCGCGCCTTCCGCACGACGATGGGCGTACCGCCGTACGCCTGGCTCGCCCAGCACCGGGTGGCCAGGGCCCGCAGCCTCCTCGAAGCCGGACTGCGCCCCGCCGAGGTCGCCGGCCTCGTCGGCTTCGCCGACCAGGCGCACCTCACCCGCTGGTTCCGCCGGGTGCTGGGGGTGACCCCGGCGGCATACCGCAACAGCGTTCAAGACACCACCGGGTGACACGGCCGAGACTCGCCGCATGACTGCACGCGGCTGGTTCCTGTTCTCCCTCATGGGAGTGATCTGGGGCGTCCCCTACCTGATGATCAAGGTGGCGGTGGACGAGCTGTCCCCCTCCATGGTGGTGTTCACACGCTGCGCCCTCGGCGCCGTACTCCTGCTCCCCTTCGCCCTGCGCCAGGGCGGCCTCGGCCGTACCGTCCGAGCGCACTGGAAGCCGATGCTGGCCTTCGCCGTCATCGAGATCATCGGCCCCTGGTGGACCCTGACCGACGCCGAACGCCACCTGTCCAGCTCCACCGCCGGACTCCTCATCGCGGGCGTGCCGATCGTCGCCGTACTCCTGGCCCGCTTCTTCGGCGCGGAGGAACGCGTGGGCGCCCGCCGTATCGCGGGTCTCACCCTCGGCCTCGCGGGCGTCACCGTCCTCACCCTGCCGCACCTCACCGGCGGCGACGCCCGCTCCCTGGCCGAGGTGCTCGTGACGGTCGTCGGCTATGCCATCGCCCCGCTGATCGCCGCCCGGCACCTCAAGGACGTCCCGACCCTCCAGCTGATCACCCCCTGCCTCACGCTGGCCGCCGTCGTCTACGCCCCCGCCGCCTACCTGACCCGGCCCGCCGCCATGCCCTCGGCCGAGGTCCTGGCCGCCCTCGCGGGCCTGGGCGTCGTCTGCACCGCGATCGCGTTCGTGGCCTTCCTGGAGCTGATCAAGGAGGTCGGCCCGACCCGGGCCGGCGTGATCACCTACGTCAACCCGGCGGTAGCGGTCGCCGCAGGCGCGCTTTTCCTGAACGAGGAGCTGACCCTCGGCATCGGCGTCGCCTTCACCCTGATCCTGGCGGGCTCGGTGCTGGCCACGGCCGCGGCGCCGAAGCGTGTCGTCCGCCGGGTACCATGGTCGACACGGCAGACGAGCCGGGCGGACGGCCGCGTGGAGTCCCCCTGACGGGGAGCTTCCCGAGGAACGTCCGGGCTCCACAGGGCAGGGTGGTGGCTAACGGCCACCCGGGGTGACCCGCGGGACAGTGCCACAGAAAGCAAACCGCCGGGGACCTCGGTCCTCGGTAAGGGTGAAACGGTGGTGTAAGAGACCACCAGTGCTTGGGGTGACTCAGGCAGCTAGGTAAACCCCACCCGGAGCAAGGTCAAGAGGGAGCACCTCTTCGAAAGAAAGGGTGCTCCTGCGCGGACGATCGAGGGCTGCCCGCCCGAGTCCGCGGGTAGACCGCACGAGGCCGGTGGCAACACCGGCCCTAGATGGATGGCCGTCGCCCCGGCTCCCGCGAGGGAACCGGGGAACAGAACCCGGCGTACAGCCCGACTCGTCTGCCGCTACCCCCGGCTTCGCACTGGTCCGGGGCCACCACTTCACCTTCGGTGAGATCCCGGGGTGCTGTGGACGCCGGTGGCCGACTGCCATCGATCCGGCGGCGCCCCGTCACTGCTGTAGCCGAGCGCGAGGGTGATGTCCTCCTCGACTCCCGTCGGTGTGCGGAGCACGCGGACGGTGGCAAGGGCGGGCGGTCGGGGTGTCCGACGGCGGCGAGCCAGGTGGGCCGGGGCGCGGCTCGGGGACCACGCCGCGCAGGCCGCGTCGGGGGCTGTAGACGCCGAAGACGAGTTCCTTGTCGCCGTAAGGTGCGACGCGCCCCTCGGCGACCGTGAGGGTGGCTCGTTCGTGGTCGGCGCGGGAGGCGATGCCGTCGACGTGCAGTAGTCCGGCGAGGGCGGACAGGCCGCCGCCGGACAGGTCGAGGCCGTACACGGCGACGTCGTACAGGGGGTGGGTGAGGGCCCGGGAGAGGGCGCGCAGGGGGGCGGTCTTGCCGGACTGCGGGCCGCCGATGACGGCCGCGTGCCTCCGGGCGAGGTATGGCCCACCTCCTCGTAACCCAGCTGAGAACAGGCAAGTTGGGACGATTGAGTGTCTTGTTCCGTCATCATCGGAGCATGCAAAAACTCGAGGCGCACGAGATGCCCCTGCACAAGGTGTTCAGCAGCGATTACGACTTCCAGATCCCCGACTACCAGCGCCCGTACGCCTGGCAGGAGGAGCAGGCGTCCCAGCTGCTGACCGACCTGCAGGAGGCTTTGGACCGCAGTGCGGACGAGCCGTACTTCCTCGGATCCGTTGTACTCGTCAAGGACGGCGGGGCTCCGAAAGCGGACGTTATCGACGGCCAGCAGCGGCTCACCACCCTCACCATCCTCTTGTCGGTCTTGCGCGACCTCACCGAGGACGCGGAATTGCGCGGTGATCTCGACCGGTTGGTGATGGAGCCGGGCGCCAAGATCCGTGGCCTCGCTCCAAGGCCACGGCTCACCCTGCGAAGCCGCGACGCGGACTTCTTCGAGAAGCATGTGCAAACGAAGGGCGCGGTTGACACGCTGCTGGCGCTCACGGAGGACACCCTGCGGACCGACGCGCAGAAGGCCATCCTCCGCAACGCGCGGGTCTTGCACAGCAGCCTCACCGCGCAGACCGAGGAGCGCCGGCTGGAACTGGCCCAGATGCTGGCCGAGCGGACGTTCCTGGTCGTCGTCAGTACCCCCGACCTCGACAGCGCCCACCGGATCTTCAGCGTCATGAACTCCCGCGGCCTGGACCTGTCGCCCACCGACATCTTCAAGTCGCAGATCATCGGTGATCTCGATGCGGAGGCTTCCGAGGCGTGCGCCACCACCTGGGAGGACGCGGAGGAAATGCTGGGGCGCGACGACTTCGCGGAACTCTTCCTCCATCTGCGGTTGATCTTCGCCAAGAAGCGGGCGGAGCAGGAGCTGCTCAAGGAGTTCCCGGGGCAGGTGCTCAGCCACTACCTCCCCGGCAGGGCCGAGGCGTTCGTCCATGACGTCGTTCGGCCGTATGCCGAGGCCTACGCTCAGATCAAGGAAGCTCGTTATGAGTCGGCTTCGGGCGCGGAGGCGGTCAACGCCTGGTTCAGGAGGCTCCACCAGATCGACAACTACGACTGGCGACCGGCCGCTCTCTGGGCGCTGCGCCACCATGAGAGCGACCCGGCATGGCTCGACGCGTTCCTGCGGGCATTGGAGCGCCTGTCGGCCAGCATGTTCATCCGACGCGTCTACACGACGCCTCGCGTCACGCGCTATGCCGAGCTACTCCGGCAGCTCGACGAAGGCCAGGGCCTGGACTCCCCGGCCCTCGAACTGAGGGATGACGAGAAGGCGGACACTCTCACCTTGCTCGACGGCGACCTCTATCTCGTCCGCAGGATCCGCAAGTACGTACTGCTGCGCCTCGACGAGCTGCTGGCCCGGGGGCAGGGCGTGACGTACGACCACCCGCTCATCACCGTGGAGCACGTTCTGCCACAGAGCCCGAATGACGACTCGCAGTGGGTCGAGCTGTTCGATGAGGAGCAGCGTGCTCAGTGGACGCACCGCCTGGGAAACCTCGTTCTGCTGAACCGCGCCAAGAACTCGGCGGCTCAGAACTACGACTTCGCCGCCAAGAGGGCCAAGTACTTCACGGGACGCGGGGGAGTGGTCCCCTTCGCGCTGACCAGCCAGGTGCTCCAGCACGCCGAGTGGACCCCCGAGTCGCTCAAGGCCAGGCAGGAGGAGCTGCTGGGCATGCTCGCCGAGGAGTGGCGTTTGTGAGTGCGGGCCGAGGACCCTGTGCCTCGATCTTCTACCAAAGAACTCCATGAAGTTCCAATGAATTCCATGGTTGGGCTTCTGTGGACTATGGTCATCGGCAGCGCACGGCTCACGGTCCCCGTGTCACTCCGCCGCACCCGTGTGTCCCCTGCCGCTCAGTCGCCGCCGGTCTGCCCGACTATTCGCTTCGCAGTCGTCGCCTCCACGGGAGTCCCTTCATGTCCGTATCCGCCGATCCCGCACCGGACTCGCCTCCCACGGGCCCGCCCGCCCATGATCCGCCCGTCGGCACCCTCGCCCACCTCATCGACGGGCGGCTCGCCGGCTCGGACCTCGACGAGGACACCCGGGCCCTCCTGCTCACCGCCTTCCAGGACGACGGCCCGGCGCGCGGCCGCATGCCGGGCGCCTACCTGCAGTCCGTCACGGTCAGCGGCTTCCGAGGCATCGGCCGCATCGCACGCCTCCCCCTCACCCCCGGCCCGGGACTCACCCTGGTCACCGGCCGCAACGGCTCCGGCAAGTCGAGCTTCGCGGAGGCCGTCGAGATCACGTTGACCGGCGACAACGCCCGCTGGCGCGGCCGCAGCGACATCTGGCGCAAGAGCTGGCGAAACCTTCACCACGGCCAGGAGCCCCAGGTCGCTGTGGAGTTGCGCATCGACGGCGATCCCGAGCCGGCCACCGTACTGCGCACCTGGCACGGGGAGGACGTCGCCGACTCCACCGCCGAGCTCGACCGGCCCGGCCATGACCCCGTCCCCCTCCAGAACCTCGGCTGGCAGGAGGACCTGGCGACCTACCGCCCCTTCCTGTCCTACTCCGAGCTCGGCCAGGTGATCGGCGGCAAGCCCAGCGAGATGTACGACGCCGTGGCCTCCATCCTCGGGCTGGAGCAACTCGCCGCCGCCGACAAGGGGTTGCGTGAGCTGGCCCGCGAGTACGAGGCACCTGCCAAGGCGGCCAAGGCCGAACTGCCCGCCCTGCTCACCCTCCTGGACGGCACCGACGACCCCCGCGCCCGGGCCGCCCACACCGCGCTGAGCGGGCGGCGGCCGGACCTCGCGCAGGCGGCCGAACTGGCCGTCGGGACCGGTGCGGCGGACGAGTCCCTCCTGTTCGACCTGCGCCGCCGCTCCGCCCTGAGCGGCCCCGACACCGAGGCGGTCGCCGCGGCCGTGAGCCGGTTGCACGAAGCCATCGCCGCAGCCGAGGACCTGCGAGGCACGTCCGCCGAGGACGCTCTGCGCCGCGCCGAACTCCTCGCCCGTGCACTCACCCACCACCGCGCCCACCCCGCCCTCCACACCTGCCCGGTGTGCGGCGGCACGGCCCGCCTCGACGAAGAATGGGCACGGGACGCCGCCGAGCAGGAACGCCTGCTGCGGTCCGAAGCCGAGCAGATCCTCACCGCCTGCAGGGAACTCGACGCGGCCGCGCAGGCCGTCCGCGACCTGGCCGTCCCGCCCCCCGACTGGCTGCCGTCCGAGATCGCCGCCGCCTGGGGCGACTGGCTGCGGTGCCGCACCGTCTTTGACCCGGCCGTGGTGGCATCCGTCTCCGAGAACGCCGCACGGACCGCCGCCGACGCCGCACGGGTCACCCGCCAGGAGGCCGCGGCGCGCCTCGCCGACCAGGACGACACCTGGCGCGACGCCGCGCGGGCGCTCGCCGCCTGGCTCGACAAGGCCCACGCAGCCGAGCAAGCGGCCCCGCACCTGGCCCGCGTCAAGGCCGCCCAGAAATGGCTCAAGGCCACCCACGACGAGATCCGTGCCGACCGGATGCGGCCCATCGCCGAGGACGCCCAGCGCATCTGGTCCAACCTGCGCCAGCAGAGCAACGTCGCCCTCGGCCCGGTCCGCCTGAGCGGCTCCGCAACTCAGCGCAAGGTCGCCCTCGACGTGACCGTCGACGACATCGACGCCCCCGCGCTCGGCGTGATGAGCCAGGGGGAACTGCACTCCCTCGCTCTGTCCCTCTTCCTCCCGCGCACCTTCCTCCCGGAGAACCCCTTCCGGTTCCTGGTCATCGACGACCCGGTGCAGTCCATGGACCCCGCCAAGGTGGACGGCCTCGCCCGCGTCCTCGCCCTCCTCGCCGAGCACCGCCAGGTCGTCGTCTTCACCCACGACACCCGCCTGCCGCAGGCCCTGAAGTACCTGCGGCTGCCCGCCACCGTCCTCACCGTCGACCGCCGAGAGCGCTCCGCCGTACGCGTCCGCTCCGGCGACGACCCCGTCAAGCAGGCCCTGCACGACGCGAAGGCGCTCGCCAGGACCCGCGACCTGCCCGGCGACGTCGTTGCCCGGGTCCTGCCCGGCCTCTGCCGCACCGCCCTGGAGGCCGCCCTCCTCGAACCGGCCCGCCGCCGGCTCCTTGGCACGGGCCTGTCCCACGACGAGATAGAGCGACGCATCGCCAAGGCTTACAAGCTCACCGAACTCGCATCCCTCGCCCTCTACGGGGAGACCGACCGAGTGGGCGAGACCATGACCGACCTCACCCGGGCTTACGGTCGGCAGGCCACCGACCACATCCGGTGGTGCAACAGGGGCTCCCACGAAGCCGTGCCCGTCGACGACGTGGAGGAGATCATCCGCCGCACCGCGGACCTCGCGAAGGCGGTGCGATCCCTGTGACCACGATCCGCCCGGCCACACCCGTCCCGCCCGCGCACCCGCCCCGGCTCCTCGCACCCCTTCCGCCTCCGCCGCCGTCCACCTCGACCCCCGAGGAACTGCTCGCGGGCGCCGACCGGCTGCTCGGTACGGCCACCACGTCCACCACGGGCGTCTGGCCGCGCGCCGTGGCACTGCTGCTGCGCCACGCCCTCGAAGAGACCCTGCGCCGCTACTGGCAGACCCGCAAACCGCAGCTGGCCCACTGCCCGCCGCACGCCCAGGCCCTGTGCCTGGAGTCCTACGCCGACCCCGACACGGCCCGCCGCTGGTCGGCGACCTGGGCCTGCCTCAGCCGGGCCTGCCACTACCACGGGTACGAACTGGCTCCCACGCAGGCGGAGCTATGTGCGTGGCGGGACGACGTCGAGCGGGTGATCGAGGCTTTGGTGCCCCGGGTGCGGTGACGGATCGCCGTCGGACAGCAGGACCGCCGCGCGGGGCGGGCGGCGGACGTCGGTAGGCGGGGTGGTACGGCACCGGACGCCGGGGAGAGGCGGCGTGCCCGGTTGCCCACCCCGACCGCACGCACTCGCACTGTCGTCATACGCGTATTACGATGCCTTCGTGGCAAAGGCGCGCATCACCATCAGCTTGGAGCAGGACCAGGCCGAACGCATCAGGCAGCACGCGGAGCGGGCGGGCATGGACGTCTCGGCCTACCTGGTGCACGCAGCAACGCGCCAGATGGCCGAGAGCGATGCCATAGAGGAACAGTTCGCCGAGGTGGACGCACTCATCGTCCGGGCGGAGCGGGCAGCGGACGGACTGCCTGCCGAACCCGCCCCGGAAGCGGCCGCGGAACTGACCGAGCAGGAACGCCGCGAGGTCGAGGAGGCCCTGGGCCTCGTCCACGGCCGGGACCGGCAAGGCCGCCGTCCGGGGCATGCCGCGTGAGCGCACGGGTGCCGGTCTACGACACCGGCATGCTCATCGCACTCGCCGACCGCAAGGCGAAGGCAGTGGCTCTCCACGAGGGACTGCGGACGGTCCCGCACCGGGCGCTGGTGCTCGGACCCGTCCTCGCCCAGGTGTGGCGCCCCCAGCCGGGCTTGGTGCACGCCCTGTCCGGCGTCCTGAAGGACTGCACGGTTCCTCAGGCCCGTACGTCCGAGCCGCCCATGCGTGAGACGAAGGCGGGCCGTCCGGAGTGTCTGGCCTGTGCGACGGGCCCGGACCTCGCGGACTGGCGGCGCATCGGCACCGCTCTGGGGCGGGCGGCCCTGCCGGCGAAGAAGAGGCCGGACGCGGTGGACGCCTGGGTGACACTGGCAGCGGCCCGGCACGGCAGCGCGGTGATCTTCACGACCGACCCGGGGGACATCCACGCCTATCTGACGGTCCTCGCGCCGGCGGACGTGCACGTCGTTGCCGTCTGACGACCTGCAGTCACGCTCCCGGCCCGTCCAGTGGCCGCGCAGGCGGTGAACGAGCCGTCGGCAGGAGCGCGGCGTGGGGGTGCTCGACGCCCTTCAGTCGCCGAGGGTCAGTCAGGCGACTCCTCGGAAGTCGGCGGTGTGCTGCACGTCAGCCCTGGCCACGACGTCGGGGGCGAGCCAAATGCGCGACGACCGGCCCTCACAGCCAGAGTGGCCATGGCAGCGTTGGCGCCCCCACCAATCACAGCGCCGATACCGAACGGTGCCACTCGACCGAGAACGATGATTCCCTGCTTGGTCCCGAACTTCGTGACGAAGTTCTTCCCCCAGGATCTTGTTGATCTGACGCAACGTCTCGACTGGCACCTTGGCGACAACCTGCCGTCCCCAGTGTTGCCCCGTGCGCTCGGCGACCTTGGTAATGGTGGCGGAGCCGCTCCCGCCGAGCATGATTCCCAAAACACCGAACAGGCCGTGTGCGTACGGGACTCCAAGGATGCGGCGCGCCCTCACTTCGCTGTCGGCCGCGAGGAGTGGTCGCGGTACGTGGGGTACCTGACGGACGTGTGAGCGGTGGTGCGGCAGCGCGGTGGCCCACAGTAGTCGGAGGAGTTCTCGGGCACTGGCGGGTGCCAGTGCGGGAGCGCCGGTGCGGGACCGGGTGACGGCGAGGGCGGTGACGGCGAGCATCCTGATCAAGAGCCAGCGCATCCACGAGTCCCAGCAGGTGGTCTGGTCTTCGTCGAGTCCACACGTGCCCCTTGGGGCTGGAAGTCCCCCTTGCCCTTCCACTTGCTACACGCCCTTTCCTTAAACCGGCCAGGGCGGTGGGTAGGGGTGGAAGGAGAGCTCACCGCCGTAGCGGTGGCGGCGGTTAGGCAGGTGGGAGACGCCGTCAGGGGTGTGGTCCACCCGCGTGCACGTCGACCATGGCCCAGTCGTGGAGTCATGATTGGCGACGTGCCGCTCGCCCAGTTCCCCCCGAGCGGCCCGAAGTGTCTCTGGGTGCAAGGCCATGAACAACTCGCCTGTCTACGCGAGGGATTGGCTCAGTGAGGAGTAAGGCTGAAAGATTACGCTAGTTAGTATGATTAGCTGAGTTGCGGTTAAGATCGCTACGTGTGTGCGGCTGACCTCACCCAGGACGCGGCGGGCTCCGTGCCGGACGTCGACTTCGAAGCGCGAGTGCTCGTGTGTCCGGCATACGGAAGCAAGGAGTCGCGTAGACATTGGCGCGACACGCTTGAGCAGGAAGTGCCCTTCACTGTGGAGGCCTTGACGAGGTATCTGTCGCCTCGACAGCTTGAGCAGCTCAGCCGCTTACATCCTGCGGGTATGGCCCGCTTCTGGGGTGCCACATCGACTCATGACAAGGCCATGTCCAGCGTTCGTACTGGCGACGTGGCTCTGTTCACCGGGGCGAAGAAGGTGCTTGCTGTAGGAGAAGTCGGCGTCATCTTCGTCAACCGTGAGGTCGCCGACACGCTCTGGCCACCATCGCCCGGAGGTAAGAGTTGGCATACCGTGTACAGCCTGCGGGACTTCGTCCCAGCTGAGGTTCCATACGAGGAACTGGCTGAGCTGATCGGATATTCTAAGAACTACGGCTTTCCCGGCCAGTTGGTGCTCGAAGGTGACAAAGCCCGAGCTGTCATCGAGGGTTTGCGCATAACCACCAGGACGATGCTGGAGCAGCTCGGCGTCGAGAAGCCGCCTGCCCGCGATCCGCTCCCGATTCAGCGGGCGGCATTGGAACAGCAGCACACGCCGGTCGTCAGCTTCGAGCGCGCGGCGACGACGACCCTCTACAGGCGTGACGAACAACCATTGGTCATGGAGTTCTGCGCCACGCTCACCGTTGCTGCTGAGCGCTTCCGCTCCCCAGCCGGTCTCTGTGACATCTATATACAGGGGCCTGACAGTGTGGAGGTGATCGAAGCGAAGAGCCGCACCGAGCACGCGTACGTGCGTGAAGCCCTCTCCCAGTTGTTGGACTATGCCCCGCACAGTCCGCGTCCTGTGGACCGGCTTGCCGTGCTGCTCCCTGATCCGCCCGACGAGCGGGAACTTCAGCTGCTGCACCGGTATGGCGTCGATTGTGTTCACCGGGTATCTCCCGGCGTCTTTCGGAGAGTCTCGGCACCCGACGACAGGCGGCATCTGATGAAAAGACTGTGGACGGAGAGCTGAGTCCATCAGCCGCACCGGTGAACCTGGCCACGAGCGCCGTGAGAGCGACACCGGCTGAGACGACGTGACGAAGAGCTGAACGACCGCCAGAAATACCGCCGTTCATCCGCAGCACTGACGATGGCGGAGAGCTGTCGTACATTCGCGGTAACGCACGCGGCACGACAAGGGGCGCGCCCGTCAGCCACGTGCTCTGTGTTCCCCCCGCTCCAACCACCCCATAACCACCTGATGCGCCCGCCACCCATCCGGAAACTTAGGCGGCACGTCCAGGTACACAGGACTGGTCCGCGGATGCCGGTCCAGCAGATCCCGGATGCCGGCGCGGGCCACCACGACGCAGGCGAACCGGTGGCGGGACAGCAGGACGCACAGGCGGCCCGTCTCCAGGTGGAAGTCGGAGGCGTCCTGGCGGCCGGAGAGCGGGTGCCAGACGAGGGTGACGTCGAACTCGCGGCCCTGGAGGCGGTTGGCGGTGTCCACGGTGATGCCGGTCGTACCGGTGAGGCCGCGGGCGGCGAGGCGGGAGCGGACCGCGTCCGCCTGCACGGTGCGTGCCGTGCCGATGGCGATGCGGTCCGCGGTCAGGGGCTCCCCGTTGACCAGCGCACCGCGCTCCAGCAGCCGGGCCGCCGTCGCCGCGAGGGCATCCGCCACCTCCGGGTCCTGGTCGAGGGTGTGGCGGGCGGGGAGTTCCAGGTGGCCCCAGCCGGAGTCGGCGGCCCGGGCGAGGACGTCGTCCAGCGGGCCGGAGCCGTGGGACAGGCTGGCGTACGACAGCACGCGCTCCGGTGCCGTGGTGCCGGGGACGAACCGGTAGAAGGGGTAGAAGGCCTGTTCGACCAGGGGTGCCGCCGTCTCCGGCAGGCGCCAGGAGACGGGGAGCTGGTGGCGTAAGAGGTCGGGGTTGTGGGCGAGCGTGACGTCGACCGCGTTGCGCAGGGGGTCCCAGGTCAGGCCGTGCCAGCGGTCGGTCTCCACGGTGGCGAAGGGGTCGAGCTGGCCGGGGTCCCCGACGAAGAGGACCCGCGAGTCGGCCTGGGCGAACAGCGGGGCCGTCGCCAGGAGCCCGTCCGAGCGCATCTGGTATGCCTCGTCGACGATCGCCCACCGCCACGGCGCGCACTTCTCCGGGGTGACGAACGACCACTTCTTCGCGGTGGACACCACGACGGGCAGGTCGCGCAGGTCCGTCACCTGGCTGCTCCCGGTGACGTTGGGGTGCCGGGTGACGCGGGGCGGGAGGACGTGGCCGCCGGCGTGGAGGCGGCCGAGCGCCAGGCCGGGATGCTCCCGCGCGATGCGGTCCACCAGGTCGTCGACCTGCTCGTTGGTCTGCGCGACGATCATGAGCTGGTGGCCCGCGGACGTCAGGTGCCCGGTGGCCTTCACCACCAGCGTGGACTTCCCGGCTCCGGGAGGCGAGTCCACGACGACGCCCCGGCCGGGCGCGGTGTCGAGGCTGGTCAGGATTCCCGCGACCGCCCGGTCCGCGCGTTCGCCGGGGGTGAGGGCTTCGGGCTCCCCGGTGTCGGGAAGGAGGGCGGTCACTCCCAGGTCTCCTCTGCGTCCTCGTCGGTGGGTTCGTACGGCTGGGGCGGACCGCCGTGGGTCCAGGGGGTGTTCTCCTCGTCGGGCAGGGCGGACGGCATGGCCGTGGGGTTGAGCGTGGTGTACGTCAGTTCCTCGCCGGTCTCCGCGAGGGTGCCGGCCGGTGCGGGCGGCTTCTGCTTCCGCGCGAAGCCGCCTTTGAGCTGGAGCACCACGACGTGGCTGCCGTCGTCCTCCTGCCGTACTTCGAGGATCCGGGCTCCCTGGCCGGGGCGGGCGGGGGACTTCACCTCCGTGCCGACCGCGAGGCCGACGCGGGTGTCGGTGCCGGTGCGGAGCGTGATCGTCGGGCGCCACACCTGGGAGCCGGGACGGTCGCCGGGGACGAAGCGGTCCTCGTCTCGGGCCGTCACGGTCCCCGTGAACGCCTCGCCGGTCAGCTCGTACTCCGCCATCACCAGCGGATCGTCGTACGCGCGCTCCGCCTCGTAGCGGGCGACCGCGTCCTCCAGCCGGGCCAGGCGGCGGGCGGCTCTGACGGCCTGGTCGCGGCGGGCCTGCGGGCGGCCGTCGGCGTCCAGGTACTCGGCGTACTCCGAGAACCAGCGCCGGTCGAGGGCCCAGCGATCGGGGACGTGAGCGCCCTCCGGCAGATCGCGGAGCAGTTCCACGCCGCGCCACATCAGCCGCCAGGTGGGCAGCATCTGGCCGCTCAGCTCACGGTCGATCTGGCGGCCGACCGCCTCGCGTCCGCGCTCGTCGGACGCCTCGTCGTAGCGTGTCATCAGCTCGTGGAGGGTCCGGTCGAAGACCGGGTCCGTGGATGGGCCGGACGGCGGCCACACGGCGGGGTCCTCCGCCTCCCGCGCCGCCCGCGCGCCGTCGTTGCCCTCCGGCGGATCGATCCAGGCGAGCAGGGACGCGAGGTGGGAGTCCTCGGAAGGGCTCTGGCCCGTGGCCCAGTGCGCGGCGAGCAGCCGGGTCATCGCGAGCAGCACACCGGAGTTCGGGAACTCGGCCAGCTCCGCGCACCAGGTCAGCCACTTGCCGAGGGTGGGCACGGACGGGTCGACCGCGTACGGCCCCTCGGTGGCGCGCAGTCGGGTCAGTCTGCCGAGCAGGCGCACGTACGCGATGCCCTCGCCGTTCGGCACGAGGAGCTGCGGGGCCCGCTGGAAGCGCAGGCGTTCCTCCTTCTCCTTGCCGCGGCCCACGGTGTAGGGCTCCGTCTCCGTCCGGCACCCGTCGATGTACGCGAGGAGGAGTGCGGCGAGGCGCTCGGCGAACCGGAAGCGTTCGGCGCGGTTGCGCGGCTGGCGGACGGTGAGGAGGGTCGGGTGCTCGGGGTCCGTGCCCGCGAGTGCGGCCAGGGGCGCGCACGCCTCGCCGGCGAGGGTGAGCGGTACCAGGACGAACGGCTTGTCGTCCATGTGCTGGTGGCGGACGGTCGTCAGCGGTTCGGCACGGCCGGTGCGGGACGCCGTGAGCGCCGCGACGGTGGACAGGACGCTCATGCGGCCCCCCGGCGGAGTCGGCGCAGCCGGGCGGCTGCGCGCAGCAGGTCGGCGGCTTCCGCCTCGGCTTCTCCCGGGGCGGCGACGCCGTCCAGGTAGTCGAGCGCGGTGCGGGTGGAGTCGATGCCCGGCAGGTTGTTTCGCACGCCGCTGCCCAGGCGGGCCGGCGAGGCGCATCCGTCGGCCTCGTCGCGGCAGTAGCGCGCCATCTCGCAGAAGGACAGGCAGGAGGGCGCGTACGACGCGTCCAACGCCTCTATGGAGGAGGAGAGTTCGTCCGCTCTTCGGGTCGTGTCCAGGGTCGCCGTCTCGGGGAGCCCGGCCGCGAGGTCCTCGGCGCGCCGCAGCCGCGAGAGCTGGAACTGGAGGGCGTCGAGTTCCTGCCGGAGGTCGATCAGGCGGCCGTAGGGTCGGTTGGAGAAGTCCTTGGGGCAGACGAGCAGGAACTTGTGGGAGATCTGCTCGGTGGGCAGGCCGGCGGTGTTGAAGGCGCGGCGCAGGGCGAGGACGTACACCGCGGCCTGCTTGGCCGCCTCGGCGACGGCGGTCGGGTTGGCCTGGCCGTCGATCGCCGCGAACGAGCGGATCAGGACGGCGTGGAACTTCCCGTCGATGCGGTGAGTGAGCGCGTCCGGCTCCAAGTACGCCGTCTGACCGGCGACTTCGAGGGTGAGTACGGGGCGGTCGAGGATGAGCCGTACGTCCTGGCCGGAGGCCACGTGCGCGATGAGGCGGCGGGTCTCCCGCTCGCGCACGTGCAGGGCCGTGTTGCCCCCCACCTCGTTGAGGTCGGTGACATGGGCCTCCGCCACGGGGACGGAGAGCTGCTCGCGCAGCAGTCGGATGAGCTCGGCGTAGCCACCCCACTTCACGAGGCCGTGGAACGCCTGTTCGCGGGCGAGGGCGAAGGGTGACTGGCCGAAGCGCGGTTCGTATCCGACCTGCTGGGCGAGTAACGCCTTGTCCACTCCGGTGGCGTCGAGGACGGCGCGGCGGGCGCAGGCGGGGTTGGCGGTCAGGGCGGTGATCTTGCGGGCGGTGTATGGCTGAGGGGGCTGCGGTCCACGCAGTCGCGCGAGTCGGCCGTCGGGAGGTTCGGACTGCTGCGAGGGCATCGTCTCTGCTTCGGGAATGTCTTCGGGTACGTCTTCGGGAACTCACCGGCGTGCGAGGCGTCTGACGTCATCGCCGTCGGGAAGTGGGCGTCAGGACAGGGTGCCACCCGCGTCGCGCAGGGCGTCGCGCATCGGCGCCGCACCGAACAGTTGCTGTACGTCCGCGAGTTGGGCACGGGCGCGTTGCGCGGCCGCTTGCCGCTGCTGGTCGTCCTCCTGCTGGTGGACGGCCGCTTCGGCGTGCGCGGCCGCGATCACGCGGACGGGCTCGGGTTCCGGGGCCGCGGCGTCGTAGGCGCCCGGGATCGTGAGGGCGAAACGGCGCAGCAGCCGCCAAGCCGCGTCGGGGGCCGGATGCCCCGCGGTGGTGAGCCGCTGGATCTGCTCGGCGGTCCCCACCGCGTGGGTGAGGAAGTCGGCGCGCGGGCTGAGCGGGCCGATGATCCGCCGTTCCACGGGCCAGGTGGACAGGGCCAGGAGTCCGCGTGCGGGGACGAGGCGGTCGTGGGTCAGTGCCGCGCAGATGTAGTACGGGCGGGCATAGCCCTGTGCTGTGAAGGAGCGCTCCTCGTCGCGGCGGAGGGACGCGAGTTTGGTGGCGACCAGCGACTCGGTGAAGAACGCCTCGTACGTGGACGAGATGAGTTTCGGGGAGGCCGGGGCGCCCAGCAGGGTGAGCGCCTGGTGGACCTGTTCGCGGATCGGGATGGAACCGTGCGTCGGGCGCTCCTTGCGGCGTGGTGCGCCTGTGGTTGCCGACGCCTGCGGGGCCGGGGGCTCGGTCAGGAGTGCCTCGCCGTCCGGTCCCGCCTCGGTCTCGAGGGCTTGCTCCCAAGCAGCCTCGGCCTCGCGCAGCGCGCGACGGATGCGCGCGGTTTCGGCCTTGTCCCGTGCGCGCACAGCACCGCGCAGCTCGGTGCGCAGGTGGGACAGGCGCTGCTCGAGCTCCTCCAGTGATGCCGCCATGCGGGGCAGCTTAGCGCAGGAACCAACCTGTGCCAATAATTTCCAATGAGTTCCAAGATTCCTGCTACGGTCGAATGCGGCGGCGCACCCGGCTGGTCCGAAGGGTGCCGTCTGTTCCGAGACAAGGGGGAGGCAATGAGTCACGACACGACGGCATGGCACAAGCCGCACTGGCTGACGGGGGACGACGGCCTCGTGCGCGTGGGGCCCGGCACGGGCGGGAGCGAGGAGCACACCTGCCCCTCGCACGCCGCGGCCAAGGCCCGGCCCGGTCTCTTGCCGACCCGGCGTCTCCGGCTGCCGAAGCCGGAGCTCGAGACGTTCACCCTCGGGCCGGTGATGGACGCCGTCGACCGGGTCGAGTTCCACGGTGAGACACCCGACCAGGCCCTGGCGGGGCTGCACTCCCGCACCCCCGCTCTCCACCCTGGTCACCTGACGTATGCCGAGCACGCCCTCCGTACGTACGTGGGAGCGTGCGCCGGCGACGGTGAGCAGCGGCTGCGGCCGGTCCGTCCGTACTGGGTGGCCCAGCGGGAGAACGGCAAGTTCTGGGAGATGTACGCCTGGTGGCGCAGGTACGAGTCGGCCGGCGGACGGCTGCGCGAGTACCGGCGGCTGCGGCACGGCGAGGCCAAGGACTCCGAGCCCGGCGAAATCGCCATCGCCGTGTACGTGGCCGTTCACGGGCGCCAGGCGGCCTGGCCCCGGAAATGGGCGCGCGCGTTTCAGCCGTACGGGCCCAGTGTCCGGCCGGAGCGGGTGCGTGTCGTCGAAGTCGGGCTCGCCGACGCACGGCCACGCGTGCAGTTCGACGGGACGGCCGAGGAGGCCGAGGCGTACTACGCCGAGCACGGGCACGCGCACGTGGCCCGTGTCGTGACGGGCGGCAGGCCGGCACCCGGCTCGTCCTGCGTCGACTGCAAGCAGTTCACGGGCTGCGAGGCCGTGCCGCGCAGGCCCGGCGTCCTCGGACTCTCCTCGCGAGTGGCGCCGCTGAGGAAGGTGTCGATCAGCGATCTGCGCTATCACGCATCCTGCCCCGCGCAGGGATTCCTCCGTGCCCTGCACCTGCCCAAGTCCGACGAGTACGGCAGCGCGGCCAGGCTCGGCCAGGCGGTGCACGGCTGGATCGAGGAGCTGCACCGGCGCCCGGGCTGGCCGCCGTGCACGGCCGGGGACATGCCCCCGGAGGGCGAGAACTGGACGGAGGGACGCTGGCGGGTCTCCGACGAGGACGCCGCGACCGGTCGGGACATGCTGCTTCACCACGTCGACGCCTGCCCCTTCCAGGACGCCGCCCTCATCCAGCGGGTCGAGCCCGAAGCCCTCCGAGTCGTCCACGACACCGCGGCGCAGGCCGTCGTCATCGCCAAACCCGACCTGCTCTACCAGGAGGACGGCTCGTGGGTGTGGCGGGAGCTGAAGACGACACGGAAGCGGCGCCGCCACCACGAGGACCTTCTCGACACCTATCCCCAACTCGCCCTGGCGGTCACGCTCCTGGCGCAGGGTGCGCTGGACGGCGATCCGGACGGCTCGCGCGTCGAGGTGGAGATCCTCCGGCCGGACGGTTCCGATCCGCACGTGATCGACCCGACGGACCCCGGCCGGCAGCGGAAGGCGCTGTCGGTACTGCGGCGGTACGCCGGTCCGTGGCGGGAGGACGAGGCAGGGGACGCCCGCCCCGGACCGCATTGCCGGTCCTGCCCGGTGTCCCGGTGGTGTCCCAGCGCCGCGCCTGACGGCACCGTCGCGGGAGAGGGGGCGGCGTGACCACGACCGACACGAGGAACGCACGGCCCGAGGACGCCGCCGGCACGGACGAGGCGCTGCTTCGCCAGATCGCCAGCGCCCTGGCGTGCCTGTCCCGGCAGAGGACCGTACCCAACCCGGTCTACCCGGCGAAGGTGCAGAACGCGTACAACCGACTCGTCGTGCACTGCCTGCGCCGGGGCGAGGAACCGCCCGGCAGTGTGCCGCAGATGGTCCGCTGGGCCTGTGAACGGCCTCTGACCGAGTGGCCGTTGGAGCTGCCGCCCGACAACTTTCCCGGAGCCGCCCTGCTCGTCGATCCGGAGACCCGGCTGCCGCACCAGCTGTGCCTGGAGTGGGAGGTGAGCGCGGCCGACCCGGCCGCCGAGCTCTTCGAGAACGAGCGCATCCGGGAAGCACTCGCCGTGTGCCGTGCGGCCAAGTCTCCGCAGGCGTACACCGCGTTCCGGGCCCTGCTCACCTCCAGGCCCGTGCTGACCGGCGCCGAGCTGGCGCTGCTCGGCGGCGATCCCGACTGCGGGATGCTGCTGCACGACGTGATCAAGCGCTGCTACGAACCCGTGCCCGCCTCCTACCTGCGGCGCGGCACGTACCGGCAGTGCGCTCGCTGCCGCTGCCTGATGGTGCCGCTGCTGCACGGCGGCCACCGATGCGAACTGGACCGGTGCCGCCGCGACGGCACCTCGGACGAAGGCACGCCGCTCCGCGCAGACAAAGGCGGCGTCTTCCAGCTCAGCCGCCCCCTGCGGATGTTCATCACCAGCCCCGGGCTCGCGGAGACCGATCTGCAAGCCGCCCTGGAGAAGAAGTTCGGAATCACCGCCGAGATGTGGCCCAACTACGACGCGTACGACCTTCGCGTCCCCCTGCCGGGGCGACGGCACTGGGCGGTGGACGTCAAGGACCGGGTGAACCCCGTTCTCCTGGCGCGCTCCCTCACGCCCTTCAGGAACGAGCCGCCGTACGACCGGGCGTTCCTCGTCGTGCCCCGCTACCGCTTCCGCGACAACGAGGCGTACGGGCGGCAGTTCCGCCGCAACCTGCCGGACGACCTGTCCGACCGGGTCACCCTCCTGGACGACCAGGCCTTCCTGCGGCTGGTCGCCGACGAGATCTCCACCCCGCGCGACAAGGCGCGGGACCCGCGGACCGAAGGAGGACGCCGTGCGTGACCGCAGAGGATGGCACCGGCGCTGCTCACCGCAGCAGCTCACCGAGGTGTGGCCGGCGAATCTCGGCAGCTTCCGCCCCGGCGACCTTCTCGACGTCGAACTGGGCCTGTACCTCCTGCAGGACGTGACGCCCACCCGCACGGCCGCCGATGTCTGGCCGCTGCTGGGCGGTTACCCGTACAGCGAGGTGTTCGGAGACGTCCGCACCGACGAACAGCGGCTGCGCGTTCTGCGCGCCCGCCACTACCTGTGGGACATGCGGCGACGGCACGCCTGGTCGGAGGCACTGGCCGACTACCTGAAGGTCCCCCAGCACCTGCGCGGATACGACATCGACGGAACCGGCTCCGTGCCGAGCCGTCGCGAGCCGTCGCGCGCCACACGCCGTTTCGAGATCTTCGAAGAACTGCTCAGCACCGCTCCGCGGTTCGCGACACGATCCATTCCGTTCGCCGAGGCGGGAGAGCACACCTTCCGGGTGCAGGACCGTACCCACTCGGTGGTGTTCGACGAGGAACTGCTGACGGACACCCTGCCGCGCGCCCACGTACTCGACGCACCACCCGCCGGGCAGGGAGAGCCCGTCGACGTCACCTGGAAAGAGCTCGAAAAGGCCGCCGACGAGATGGACGCCGCCGAGGCGACGGCGCCGCAGGGAGCGTGGGGCGGATGGGCCGGGCGGCTCCGGCGAGTGAAACTGCTCGTGCGCGACACGGAACTCGGCCGCTTCACCGAACAGGGACGGCTGAGGATCGACCGGCTGCTGCACCTCGTGGGGATGGTGGGAGCCGGCAAGTCCACCCTCCGGGACATCCTGACCTACCACCTCGTGACCCGAACACCCCGTCGGGTCACCATCGTCGTCGGCGACGTGGCCGAGACGCTCGCCGTGGTGGAGCAGTTCGACCGGCTCGGTGTACGGGCGGCGCCGATCCTCGGGCACTCCACCAGGGAGCGCAACATCAACCGGCTGCACCGCCGCACCGCCACGGCCGGCGCCGCCACCATGCTCGGGCACGACCACGCGGGCTTCGCCCACCTCAGCAGCGCCTGCCCCGTCGACGTGCTGCGCGGTTTGGAAGCCCGCCGCCCGCTCGGCGTCCGTGAAGCACCGTGCATCACGCTGTACACCGTCCCCGAGCAGGAGACCACGGACGGCGATCCCCTCCTCGACGACGAGAACAGCACGCAGCGCGACCCACAAGGCCCGAAGCCACAGCGGAGACTGTGCCCGTTGTGGAACCGCTGTCCGCGCCACCGCGGGGCCCGTGATCTGGTCGACGCACAGGTGTGGGTCGCCACCCCGGCCGGTCTGGTGCACAGCTCCGTCCCGCTGCACCAGCACCAGGAACAGCTCCGGTACCTCGAACTCGCGTGCCGGCTCAGCGACCTGATCATCGTCGACGAGGCGGACCGGGTCCAGATGCAGCTCGACACAGCCTTCGCGCCGGCCAGCACTCTGGTCGGCAAGGCCCCGAACTCCTGGTTCGACGAGGTCGCCGTCCACAAGTTCCAGCAGATGGCCCGGGACGGGCGGCTCCAGCTGTCCGCCCGTGACGTCGACGACTGGACCAACGCCGTCAACACGGTCAGCGCAGCCACCGACCGCCTCTTCGCCCTGCTCGTCAAAGACGACAAGCTCAGGCGGTGGATCAGCGTCGACTACTTCAGCGCCTTCACCCTCCACAACCTGCTGCTGGACAGCTGGTTCCCGGGGCGGAAGGAGGGCGAACGCCCACCTGCGGCGGCCCGGACGCTGGACGGTGCGCTCGGCCGGTTCCGCGACGACCCGCTGCACGAGCAGCAGAGCACGGGAGACGACGATGAAGTGACACCCTTGGTGAACACCTTCGTCCACCTCACCCTGGAACTCCTGCACGCGCCCCAGGGAGCACGGACGCGTGAGAGGCTGCGCGACACGCTCACCGGCATCGTCGGAGACGACAGCACGGTGCTCGCCGACGCCGGCCTCCAGGCCCGGCGCTTCGAGTTCACCCTGCTCCTTTCCGCCCTGCACAGCCGTCTCGACTTCATGACCACGCTGTGGCCGCGCGTCGAGGCCGCCCTCAATCTTGAGAGCGCCTCGAACGTGCTCTCCCGCAGGCCCCCGAAGGACTACGAGGCGGTCATCCCAGAGTCGCCCATGGGTAACGTGCTCGGCTTCCAGTTCCGCCACGACGACCGTGAGCGTGACGGCGACCGCAGCGGTGAACTCCGCTTCTTCCACTGCAACGGTGTGGGCCGCGAACTGCTCATGCGGCTCGGTGACCTGTGCGCCGTGGACGGCCGCCCGGGCCCGCACGTCCTGCTCATGTCCGCGACGAGCTGGGCAGGTACGTCGAGCAGATACCACGTGCACGCCGATGTCGGGGCTGTACTGCGTCCTCACGATGAGGAAGTGGAAGCCGTCCTGGGCAGCGAGTTCCGCAAGGAGTTCCTGTACTGGCCCGGGAACGCCCGGCCCAAGCCGCTGCGCCTGTCCGGCTGCGACCCCGAAGAACGGCCGCAGGCCCTTCTCCACATGCTGCACCAGCTCGCGGTGCCCGACCGGAGCCTGCCCGACGCCGAGAGCATGCTGGACGCCGAGCTGAAGGAGATCGACGATCCGGACCGCCGCCGCATCCTGTTGCTCGTCGGCAGCTACGACGAGGCACGCCGGGCCGCCGAGTACCTCAACCAGATCCCCGAGTGGAACGGCCGCGTCACCCGGCTCGTGTCCGACGACGCGGACTCCGACACCGCCTGGACCCGGCTGCCGGAGAATGCCGCCGCACGGACCCTGCCCCGCGGTGACGTAAAGGCATTCCCTGCGGTCGGCGGCGACATTCTCGTCGCGCCGCTGCTCGCCGTGGAGCGAGGACACAACATCGTCCTGCGCGGTGGCAAGGCCGCCATCGGCACCGTCTACTTCTTGGCACGCCCCCACCCTCGGCCCGACGACATCTCACTCGCCATTCAGTCCATCAACGACTGGGCCGTACGCCAACTCCGGGACCCCGGCGGATCCTTCCGGCAGAACGCGCTCGCCGCCGCCACCCCCGACCAGGCGGCCGTGGCGTTCCGCAGCCGCGCACGCCGTCAGTGGAACCGCTTCCTCACCCGGCGGCTGGCCTGGTCCAGCCTGCGGGACGAGGAGAAGGCGGCGTTCACCTGGGACCAGCTCGTCGTCATGTGGCAGGTCATCGGTCGTCTGGTGCGCGGTGGCGTGCCGGCCCGGGTGGTCTTCGTCGACGCGGCTTTCTCCCCGCGAGAAGCCGGATTCCAGGACACGGACACCCCCGACACCAGCCTGCTGGCGAGCATGCGTGAGGTGCTCGCCCCCTACTTCGAGGACGGGAACGCGGCGGAGCGGGACCCCGCCCCGATCGACAAGTCCCTCGTCCGTGAGCTGTACGAACCGCTCTACCGCGCCCTGGTGGACATGAGCTGACGGCGTCCGTCACCACACCGCACCGCACCGCATCCGCGACGTGACTGCGTCGCGTCCGCGCACTTCACACCTGCCCCGAGGAGAACGGCACCATGGCCTACCAGTACAACCGCCCGGCGGCATACCTTCCCGACCCGGCACAGGGGCCCTTCGTCGTCCCGATGCACACGCTCTCCCTGCCTGCCCACTGGGAGGAACCACTCCTGCGCCTCTACCACGGCGGAATGACCGAGGGGCAGGCCGAGCGATGGCGCCGCGTACCCACAGCGGCGGTCAACCAGCTGATGCGCGCCACCGCGCCGGACATCGTCACGGTCGACTCCACGGCACGGTTCGGCTCGGAGACCCCCTGGCTGTACTGCCAGGACGCGTACCCGATGGCGGTGACGAACCTCTACATCGCCACCTGGCTCAAGAGCCTCCCGCGCGATGCCGACGATCCCGAGACCACGGCCCTGCTGATGAACTGCTTCCGTGATCTCGACACCGGGGCTCTCAGCTGGCGGCCCGGCAAGATCGACCTCCTCGAACAGGAGTTGTCGCCCGGGGGAACCGCTCTGCCCGCGTCCCACGTGTACCGGTTGCTTCCCGACATCCTCGCCGAACGGATCGTGTGCCAGGGACCGTACGAACACCACGGGCAGCAGCTGTCGTTCCGGCAGGTCGCCGGCCGCACGGGTGCCCGGGGTCAGGGAAGCGGGGGCGCCGAGCTGATGTCGAACGTGATCGAATACGTACCCAGGCGGCGAGGCGGCGACGCCAAGCCGGCCTACTACGCGGCGACCCTCCGCATCACCGTGCGCACCGTTCCCTTCTCGCCCGTCCCGCGCGTCCATGTAGCCGCCGGTGTGCGCCGGTTCGTCACCGGCAAGGTCTACATGCCGTACGGCAAGGGCGTGTCCGCGTACCTCCTCCCCGACGACTCCCTCGTCCACGACGGCCCGCAGCCGCAGCGCTTTGCGGTCGCCATGCTGGAGTGGAAGAACGGCACCACAGACTGGCGTCAGGGCGGAGCTGAAGGAATGCTCGCCCGGATCAGCGCACTCGACGCACTGCCGTCCCCGGACCGGCTGGTGAAGGAGGCCGGCCACTGGATCCACGGCCGGGATGGCATCCGGATCGCGATCGGGCACCAGGCCGCCATGGGCAGGCACACGATCGGCACCGGACTGATGCCCAGTGAACGCCGACGGTTGATCGAGTGGGCGGAGCAGGCGATCGCTCCCGAGTTCGTTCCCGTTCCGAAGCTCGAGCGCAGTGCGTACGCGCGGCCGCCCAGGAAGCAGCTCAAGAAGCTGCCGTCCATTCCCAAGAACGTGGAAAAGAAGGATCCCGAAGACCTCGCGGTCATCCTGGATGAGCGTGAGCTGAACGCGGCCCACAACGCTCAGGTGCTGCGGGCACGCCTGGCCGAAGCACTCGAAGGGGAAGACCTCACCGCGGTCGTGCTCCACCAGAGCGACGCCATCCGCGATCAGATGATCGCCGCGGCGGAGACGGGGCTGGGGCTGGCCGGGCACCGGCGTGCGCAGGGTCCCGACACCTGGGTGTGGGAGACGGAGGAACTCACTGTTCGGCTGCACGCTCAGCCCCTGGGGGTTTTGGGTGCACCGCTGGGAGACGACAGTGCGCCGCGCCGGGGGCAGGAGCACGACAAGGCCATCGAGGAGCGCCGTACCGGTGTCGCGCGCGCCATGGCAGCCCTGCGGGAAGCCGTCCCCGGGGTCCGGCTGGCCTTCGTGGAACTCGACGGGCAGGACGCCTTCCGCCATGCCAAGCGACGGAGCGACCCCAAGCACGCCATCCGCCTCGGCTGCGCGGACGCAGGCCTGGTGACCCAGTTCATCCGGCCGCCAGACCCGGATATGGAGGCGGACGAGGCTCTCGCCGATGCAGGTCTGCGTGCAGCCGCAGCCTGGTCTGACGGCCTGCGTCAGACCGGCATGCGGCTGGTGCCCCAGCACACGCTCGGCGACACGCTCATCCCCGCGAACCTGAACCAGGTGGCCTTCCATCTGGTGGAACGCCGCCTAGACGGACCCACGGGCAAGCAGCAGTTCACGCCGATCGCGGTGCTCATCCGGCCGGGCGCGAAGTGCGTGCTGGGCAAGTCGGCCGACATGCACGAATGGGTGCCGTACCCCGAACTCCTCAAGACCTTGACGGGACGGGTTGAAGGACGGAAGAACAGCGCGGAGCAGTCGGCCCTCACGGCGGCCTTCGTCAAGAAGACCCTCGCGCAACTGCGCAGTACCCCGACGCTCGTCATGGCCCACGCTCAGGACGTCCGGAAGCGATGGCCTTGGCTGAGGAACGACGGTTTGGAACGGGACAGGCTCGGCCTCGACGGAGGCCCCACCCAGCGGATCGGTCTGTACGGCAAGCAGCTTCGTGTCGTCCGGGTCGCCGACGGCAGTCGGGACGAGACGGCCCAGTGCTGGGCAGAGGCGGAGGAACGCTCTCCGGAGTTGGAGGGCCAGCAGCGCGGGGGCATCGCGATGGGGCTGTGGCGGCCCGGGGCGCGGGGCGACTCGGACCGCGTCTTCTACAGCACGACCGGCAAGTCCGGCACGCAGACGAAGCTCACCAACGATGACGCGAAGCTGACTCCGCACACCAACGCAGCGGGTAACAACTCCTACCGTCCGACAGTGAATGCCTGGAACCCGGACCTCCTTGAGCTGACCGTTGCGTGCCTTCAGCCGGGCGATGACGCCGAGGCATGGTCCGCATTCGTACACCAGCAGCGTTTCAGTGAGGACTACCGCGCGGGCCGTGAAGGGTTGGCTCTACCGCTGATCTTGCACCTTGCACGACTCGCGGACGACTACGCTCTGCCGCACGAGATCGACGAAGTTTTGGACCTGGCAGATCCTCAGACTACGGCCTCCCCGGACGACGCCCTATGGGGCCAGATCGCCTTCGACTTCTGCATCGATGGTGGGGTTATCGGCGAGTGACCTGCGTGCTTCCTGGGTGATGTGCGAGGGAGCTGCGCTCGCAGATCGGGTGGTTGTCCCCGGCGTACGCCCGACTGGTCCGCCACTTCGGCACACCTGCTTTTTCGCACACCCTCTTGAGACACCCGGACCCCGCGCAGCACCCCCCGTGCGGCATATCGCCCTGCTCGCAGCCGTCCCGCCGGCCGTCCCATCGCGCGGAGAATCACCAGGTCAGGCCGGGTGGGACATCCCTGCCTCCCGCACCTTCCGCATCTGATTGACGCCCCCTGCCCGGCCATGACGACCATCCACCCGTGAACTCAGCGCCCTCGGACGAGCGCCGAGTCTGCAGCACACGCACACTCACCAGCCCATGGGGGACAATCACGTGAACAAGACCCGAGCACTGCGCTCCAAGTCGGCCATCTCCGCCGCCGCCGTCCTGCTGTCCTGCGCCGGAATCGGCCTGGCCACCGCTACACCGGCCGTCGCCTATGCGGGCTACTGCAATTCCGAGGTGACCAAGAAGAGGGCGGCCGCTTCCGGCGGCTCCTACAAGGCGTACCTCCCCGCCCACGGCGGCGATATCGACTGCTACATGAACCAGGGTGCGGAAAGCAAAGCCGTCAAGGCGCTGCAGAAGAACCTGAACTGGTGCTACGACCGCAACCTCGAAGTCGACGGAATCTTCGGCAAGGACACCAAGGAGGCGCTCGAGTACGCCCAGGGCAAGGAAGGCATCGGAAAGGACGGCAAGTACGGCGAGCAGTCGCGCACCAATCTCAAGTGGCGTTGGTACGAGAACCGCAACCTCTGGTACTGCGGTGAACTCCGAAACGGTGCCTGAGACGGTGAGGCGCGGCTGAACCCCCTTGCCCCGCGCCCGTCCCGATACCATCACTCCGTCTGCACGCGCACCGTGTCATCGGGGGAGGACCGGGATGGGGCACTGCGGAGGGACGGAGTTCGCGGCGGCGTTGCGGGAGTTGAAGGACCGTACACCGCACAGTTTCGAGACCTTGGCGGCGCGGACCGGTATCAGCCGGTCCGCGCTGCACCGTTACTGCTCGGGCACGTCGGTTCCGGCCGACTTCGCGACCGTGGAGCGCTTCGCCAAGCGGTGCGGGGCGGACCGGGACGAACTGGTCGGGCTGCACCGGCTGTGGGTCCGGGCGACCGAACCGGATGCCCCGGGGAGGGATGCGGAGCCGGACGAACCGGATGCTTCGGGACGGGCACCGAAACCGGTCGAGCCGGAGGTGCCTCGGCCGCGGGCGCGGCCGACCGTGGCCGCAAGGGCCCGGTGGAGGTCCAGGAACCTGGTCGGCGTCGCGGTCGCCGTCGTCGTCGGCGCGGGGCTGCTGGGTGTCGTACGGGGCACCGCGGGAGCGTCCGACGAGGAGCGACTGCTGCTCTCGCAGGCCTGCAAGGGGCCGGTCGGCATGGGAGAGAGGGGAGAATGCGTCCGGGAGGTCCAGCGCCTGCTGGTGGAGGCCGGCGGGGACCTCGACGTCACCGGGCGTTTCATCGGGGACACCCGCAGCCTGGTCGTGGCCTTCCAGACGTTCGCCGGGCTGCACGACAACGGCGTCGTCGACACGGCGACCAAGCAGGCGCTGTACGACGAGGACATGGACGTCTCCCTGCAGACCTGGAGCGAGGAGCGCGTGGCGGACCGCATCCGCGAGGTCTTCGACCGGGACGCCGGGCAGGCCGTGCGCACAGCCGAGTGCCAGTCCCTGCTGGAGCCGCTCGCCACGACGTCCCAGGCCGATTCCACCCGTACCTGGGGCGTCTTCCAGCTCTCCGAGTCCCACCTGCGGGAGCTGGACGGAACCCCCGTGGACGCGCTGGACCCGGAGTGGAACATCCGGGCCGCCCACCGGCTGTGGTCCCGGCACGAGGACTTCCGCGCGTGGCCGCACTGCAACGTCACGGTGGAACCCGTGGATCAGCTGTGAACTCGTCTGCATGCGGCCACAGTTGATGCCGAAGCGCCCGCTTTTCCGTAGCATGGGCACCGCGTGCGCCGGGGGATCATGCTGCGGAGGTCCGAGAAGATGCAGGGCGATCGGGCCGAGGCCCGTGTCAGGGAGTTCGCCGAGGCGCTTCTCGCGCTGAAGGAACGCACGCCACACAGTTACGAGACGCTCGCCACCCGGCTGGACATCAGCCGTTCCGCGCTGCACCGGTACTGCTCGGGCAGGGCCGTACCCGCCGACTTCGACGTGGTCAGGCGGCTAGCCCGGCAGGCCGGGGCTGACCGGGACGAGGTGACGGAGCTGCACCGGCTGTGGGTGCTGGCGAGCGAGCCGCGTACGCCGTCTCCAGTGCCGGAACCCGCTGCCGCCGGGGCCTCGACGCCGGTGCCTGTCGAGGACGGGCCGGTCGGCGGCGAAACCGAGGTCTTGAGCCCCGCCGCAACTCCCGCTGAAGAGGGCCGGGAGGCCGTGGGGGCCGGAGACTCCCGGTCGCTCCGGTGGCCGTGGACCGTTGCCGCCGTGCTCTCTGCCGCCGCGCTCGCCGCCGCCGCCCTGATAGGGAACGAGGGCGCTGAGGAACCGTCCGAGACCGTGGCCGACAACCGTCCCTTGTTCACCGGTGAGTGCAAGGAGCCGGTCCGCGACGGTCAGAGCGACAGGTGTGTCCGGGAGGTCCAGCTGCTGCTGTCCAGAACCGGAGTGACCATAGGGATCGACGGCATCTTCGG
The DNA here is from genome assembly GCF_000725785.1 of Streptomyces flavovariabilis. NCBI lineage: Bacteria > Bacillati > Actinomycetota > Actinomycetes > Kitasatosporales > Streptomycetaceae > Streptomyces > Streptomyces flavovariabilis. Next base: position 750,459 of record NZ_JNXD01000001.1, read on the forward strand.
CCCCGAGACCCTGCGCCGGGTCGAGGCGTTCCAGCTGCGGGTCGGACTGAACGTGGACGGCATCGTCGACGACGACACCAAGCGGGCGCTGTACGACGAGGACGTGTCCCTGAAGACCTGGAGCAAGAAGCAGGTGGCCGACCGTATCCACGAGGTCTTCGGGAAGAAGGCGGACACGGCCGTGCGGATCGCCCGCTGCCAGTCCTTCCTGGACCCCCTCTACATCACACCCAACACCAACGGCACCCGGAACTGGGGCATCTTCCAGATCTCCGACGCCCGGCTGCGCGATCTGCGGGGCACCCCGGAGAAGGCCATGGACCCGGACTGGAACATCCGGGCGGCACACCGGCTGTGGGCTCAGGACGAGACCTTCTCCGACTGGCCCCACTGCGCCGCCGCCGCCGAGGACCCCCCGCCGGGCGAGGGCGGCGACGCCCCCTGACCGGCTCGGGTCAGTGAGTCGCCGCCCGTCGGCAGGCCAGGTGCGCCGGCGGACCGTGCGTCGGTCAGCGGCAGTTGACCCACCTGTTGGAGAGGACCTTGATCGTCACTTCGTCGGAGCTGCCCTTCTGGCCACGCTTGAGCGTGCCGAGGGACTTGGTGTAGTTCTTACCGCCGTACACCTGCACATCGCAGCTGTTGCCGTTGTTGAAGGCGGAGCGGAAGCCGTTGGCGAAGACGGTGTGCGAGGACAGGTCCGCGTTGTCGTACTGGACCTTCTGCATGCGGCCGGTGTAGTTCTCGCCGGCCCAGACGCAGAACCAGCCCTTCGGGCAGTCGCCCGACGCGGCGGCCGCGGTGCCGCTCGTCGCGCCGATTCCCAGACCGGCCAGCAGCACGGCGCCCGAGACGACCCCCGCCTTGGTGCGCACCCCGCTGAACACGCTCATGTGTTTCCCCCTTCGTCGGATCGGAACTCAGCGCCTTCGTCCTTCCGCGCCGAGCCACGAAGAGGTCTCTCACACCGCTGCGTGACCGATCAACCGCCGAGGGCCCCTGTGGGAGGCTGGGATGTCTCACCCCCGCCGGCCTGCCGGTTCTCGGGGAGACGGGATGTCGCGAGGGAGGGAGAAACCGCCCCCAGTGACCGCTGCGCGACCCGCTCCAGATGCCCCCCGAACACCTCCCGCGCCTCCGGCGTCAGCATCCGCAGCGCCATCAGCGCCGTGATGACGACGTCGCACAGCTCCGCCTGCACGTCCTCCCATGTGTGTGTGACGCCCTTGCGCGGGTTCTGCCCCGTCGCCCCGATCACCGCCTGGGAGACCTCCCCGACCTCCTCGGACAGTTTCAGGATGCGCAGGAGGACGCCCTCGCGGCCCTCGACGGGGCGGTTGGTGTCGAGCCACTCCGACAAGGCGTCGATGGTGGACCAGAGTTCAGGGGTGGGGGTCTGCTCGTTCATAGGGGCGCAGCCTGCCATGCGGGACTGACAACGCCCCGGCCCCGGCCGTCCCCTACTCCATGTACTCCTCCTCGAACAACGACTCCTGCTCCCCCTCCTTCGCCTTCCGCAGCCGCCGCGCCCGGGCGCCCACCACCACCGCCGTTCCCGCCGCGGTCGCCGCGAACGCCGCCGGGATCATCCAGCCGCGGTTCACCGCGTGGCCGAGCAGGTGGTCCAGGGAGAGGCGGCCCGGGCCGGTGACGGCCAGGCCCGCGGCTGTCAGGCCCAGGGTCGCCGCGTACTCGTAGCCGCCGCCCTGGTTGAAGAAGCCGTTGGGGGCGTGCACCGCCGCCGCGCCCGCCATCGCGCCGGCCGCCGCCGCGCCCGCGGCCGGGGTGGCCAGGCCCAGGGCCAGCAGCGTGCCGCCGCCGGTCTCCGCGAGGCCCGCCGCCGTCGCGCTCGCCTTGCCGGGGACGTAGCCGACGGACTCCATGAACTGGCCGGTCCCCTCGATGCCGTGCCCGCCGAACCAGCCGAACAGCTTCTGCGCGCCGTGGGCGGCCAGCGCACCGCCCGCTCCCAGCCGGAGCAGCAGCAGGCCAAGATCACGTCGGTCGTTACGCGTCACGTCGTCTCCCGGAGCGGACAGCAGGAACAGCAGGAACAGCAGGAACGGGATAGCAGGAACGGGACAGCAGGGCGTCTCTCGCCGGTTTCACCGTCGCATCCGCGGCCCCGGGCCACACCTGGCGGAGCCGCGCGGGACGCCGTTCGGGTGGCACGGGTGGCGTGCGGGCGTGGCCGGTACGAGGCTGGCTCGCATGACGATTCAGACCACGCGCCTGAGCGATCCGGCCGTCCGGGCCTTCGTGGCCGCCGTGAACAACCACGACCGTGAGAGCTTCATGGCGCTCCTCGCGCCGGGCGCGACCATGACGGACGACGGTTCCGACCGCGACCTCGACGACTGGGTGGACCGGGAGATCTTCTCCTCCCACGGCCACATGGAGGTCGACAACGAGTCCAACGGCGGCCGTTCCCTCATCGCCCGCTACAGCAACGACACCTGGGGCGAGATGCGCACCCGGTGGAGCTTCACCGTGGACGACGACGGCAGGATCACGCGCTTCGAGACCGGGCAGGCCTGAAACCCAGACCCCCGCGGGGCTTGTCCTCGCGTGCACTCCAACTTCTAGCCTCCCTGCATGGAGACCACACGGCCGCTGGGACGCAGCGGCATCGAGGTGAGCGCACTCGGCTTCGGCTGCTGGGCGATCGGCGGTGAATGGCAGGCCGCCGACGGGCAGCCGCTCGGCTGGGGCAGGGTCGACGACGAGGAGTCGGTACGGGCGGTGCGACGCGCCCTCGACCTGGGCGTCACCTTCTTCGACACCGCCGACACCTACGGCGCCGGGCACAGTGAACGCGTGCTCGGCCGGGCCCTCGGCAAGCGCAGGGCGGATGTCGTCGTCGCCACCAAGTGGGGCAACGTGTTCGACGAGAACACCAGGACCCTCACCGGCAGCGACGCCTCCCCGGCCTACCTGCGCCGCGCCCTGACCGCGTCCCTGGACCGGCTCGGCACCGACTACGTCGATCTCTACCAGTTCCATCTCTCCGACGCCGGGCCCGAGCAGGCCGCCCTGCTCCGGGACGCGTGCGAGGAACTGGTCCGCGAGGGACTGATACGGGCCTACGCGTGGAGCACGGACGATCCCGTGCGCGCCGCCGTGTTCGCCGAGGGGCCGCACTGCGCCGCCGTCCAGCACGCTCTCAACGTCCTGAACGACGCGCCCGCGATGCTCCGGCTCTGTGAGGAGGCGGGCCTCGCGAGCGTCAACCGCAGTCCGCTCGCCATGGGGCTGCTCACCGGCAAGCGCCGGGAGCGGCAGCCGTTGGAGGCCGGGGACATCCGCAGCAGGCCCCCGGCCTGGTTGCAGGGTTTCGGCGACGGGTCCGGCGCCGATCCGGAGTGGCTCGCTCGTGTCGACGCCCTCAGAGAGGTCCTCACCAGCGAGGGCCGCACTCTCGCCCAGGGCGCCCTGGCCTGGCTGTGGGCGCGCAGCCCGCGGACGGTTCCCATCCCCGGTTTCCGCTCGGTCGCCCAGGCGGAGGAGAACGCGGGGGCTCTGGAGAAGGGGGCGCTGACCGGGGCGCAGCTGGCCGAGGCAGACCGGCTGCTCGGGCGGTGATCCCTCATCGGTCTTTGATGTGAGCGGCAGTCGTTCCACGCCCACCGGTGCGTACTCCGCGGTCCCTCGCGGAATCCACCCCCACCCGGTGCTGTGGAACGACTGCCGCCTCCCCCCTGGATATGGCTGACGGGAGCGCTCTGCTCCAACTGTGAAGCTTTGGTGTAGGAGAGTTGAGCATAAGGGCCCTACCGGCCGCAATGGTGCGGACGTTTCTATTCCGGTTGTGCAAGTTGATGAGTTGACGACCTGCGCCGCGCGCTCAGCCGCGTCCGACGTACGGCATCGCCGTGGCCAGCACCGTCGCGAACTGCACGTTCGCCTCCAGCGGCAGCTCCGCCATGTGCCGCACCGTGCGGGCCACGTCCGCGACGTCCATCACCGGTTCCGGGGCGATTTCCCCGTTTGCCTGGAGCGCTCCCGTCTGCATACGGGAGGTCATGTCGGTGGCCGCGTTGCCGATGTCGATCTGCCCCACCGCGATGCCGTACGGCCGCCCGTCCAGCGACAGCGACTTGGTCAGGCCGGTCAGCGCGTGCTTGGTCGCCGTGTAGGCCACCGACAGCGGGCGGGGCGTGTGTGCGGAGATCGAGCCGTTGTTGATGATCCGGCCGCCCTGCGGGTCCTGCTCCTTCATCTGCCGGTACGCCGCCTGCGCGCACAGGAACGCCCCGTTGAGGTTGGTGTCCACCACGTGCCGCCAGGCCTCGTAGGGCAGTTCCTCGACCGGCACCCCGCCGGGGCCGAACGTGCCCGCGTTGTTGAACAGCAGGTCGACCCGGCCGAAACGCTCGACGGTGGCGGCGAAGAGGGCGGCCACGTCCTCGGGGCGTGAGACGTCCGTCCGTACGGCGAGAGCGGCACCCCCAGTTGCGCCCCCGGCTGCGCCCCCGCTGGTGCCTCCGGTTGGGCCCTCGTGCGTGCCCTCGGACGCCAGGGCCGCCGTCTCCTCCAGCGTCTCGACGCGACGGCCCGCCAGCGCCACCGACCAGCCCGCGCGCAGCAGTTCCACGGCGACCGCCCGGCCGATGCCGGAACCCGCCCCGGTCACCACCGCGATTGCATTGTCCTTGGCATTCATGGGCCCGCAGCGTACGGGAGCCGCATCCACACGCTGCGGGACCCAGGGCTCAAGCCGGCGTGAGCTCCGCCGTGAGGTCCTCGTCCGGGTCCTCGCCCGGGTAGCGGACGCCGACCCGGCCCCGGATCGCGTCGAGCGTCCGCATCACGGCGAGCGTGCCGTCGAGCGGGACCAGCGGGGACTCGGTCTCACCGGCGCGCACGGCCCGCATCACCTCGGCCGCCTCGTGACGGAGGCTGTTGCGGGGGCCGTCCGCCGGGTCGGCCGTGAACTCCTCGGCGTCGCGGCCGTCCCGGTGCAGGACGAACTGCTCCGGGAAGAAGAACCCGTGCGGGATGTCGATCCGGCCCTTGGAGCCGGTCACCGACGCGGAGGTCGCCGTACCGCCCACGAGGGAGCAGTGCACCGAACCGAGCGCGCCGCTGTCGAAGGAGAGCACCGCCGCCGTCTGGAGGTCGACACCCTCCTCGGAGAGGACCGCCCGCGCCGTGATGTCCGACGGCTCCCCGAGCAGCAGCTGCGCGAACGACACCGGATACACGCCGAGATCGAGCAGCGCGCCGCCACCCAGCTCCGGGTTCCGCAGTCGGTGCGAGGGCGGGAAGGGGCCGGCCAGCCCGAAGTCGGCCTGGACGCTGCGCACCTCGCCGATCGCCCCGTCGTCGACCAGGGCTTTGAGCCGCCGTACCAGCGGGTTGCAGTACATCCACATCGCCTCCATCAGGAAGCGCCCGTGCTCGCGCGCCAGCGCGACGAGTTCCTCCGCCTCGCGCACGTTCAGCGTGAAGGGCTTCTCGCACAGCACGTGCCGCCCGGCCGCGAGACACAGCCCGGCGGCGGTCCGGTGCGCCGTGTGCGGGGTGGCGACGTAGACGACATCGATGTCCTCGTCCTGCGCGAGCGCGTTCCAGTCGCCGTAGGCCCGGGGGATCCCGAACCGCTCCGCGAACGTCTTCGCCGACGCCTCGGACCGCGATGCCACCGCCACGACCTCCGCGTCCGGCAGGTCGATCAGATCCGCGGTGAACGCGCTCGCTATTCCGCCGGTCGCCAGGATCCCCCACCGCACCGTGTCCGCCGTCATTGCGCTCCGCCTCCACCTCGTGACCCCGAGCAGTCCGTACGAGCTGAGAGCATAGGTGGCGATCGACTCGAAAAGGGAGGGACTCATGCCCGAGGGTGGGGCGTCCATATCGAACACCGCGCAGGGGGCCGCGACCGGGACGAAATCCCCCGACCTCACATCGCACCGCCGCACCGGACTCCTGGTCACCTTCCTCCTCGGAAGCCTGACCGCCGTACCGCCCCTGGCGATGGACATGTACCTCCCGTCCCTGCCGGAGGTCACCCGCTCCCTGCACGCGCCCGCCGCGACCGTCCAGCTCACCCTCACCGCCTGCCTCGCCGGCATGGCGCTCGGGCAGCTCGTCGTCGGGCCGATGAGCGACCGGTGGGGCCGCCGCCGCCCGCTGCTCGCCGGGCTCGCCGTCTTCATCGTCGCCACCGTCCTGTGCGCACTCGCGCCGACCGTCGAGCTGCTGGTCGCCTTCCGGCTGGCCCAGGGCCTCGCGGGCGCCGCCGCCATCGTCATCGCCCGGGCCGTCGTCCGCGACCTCTACGACGGCATGGCCATGGCCCGCTTCTTCTCCACCCTCATGCTGATCTCCGGGGTCGCCCCGATCGTGGCGCCGCTGATCGGCGGGCAGGTCCTGCGCGTCACGGACTGGCGGGGCGTGTTCGCCGTGCTCACGGTCATCGGCGTGCTGATCGGGGCCCTGGTCTGGGCGCGGCTGCCCGAGACCCTGGCGCCCGCCGACCGGCACAGCGGCGGCGTCGGCGAGGCCCTGCGTTCGATGCGCACACTCCTCGCCGACCGCTCCTTCACCGGCTACATGCTCACCGGCGGCTTCGCCTTCGCCGCCCTCTTCGCCTACATCTCGGCGTCCCCGTTCGTCATCCAGGAGATCTACGGCGCCTCCCCGCAGACGTTCAGCCTGCTGTTCGGACTCAACTCCGTCGGGCTGGTCATCGTCGGCCAGATCAACGGCAAGATCCTCGTCGGCCGGGTCGACCTCGACCGGGTGCTGGGGACCGGCCTCGCGATCGTCGTCACCGCCGCGACCGCGCTGCTGCTGCTGTCCCTCGGCGTCTTCGGTGAGGTCGGTCTGGTGCCCGTGGCCGCCGCGCTGTTCGTGCTGATGTCCGCGATGGGCATCACCCTGCCCAACACCCAGGCCCTCGCCCTGATGCGCACCAAGCACGCGGCCGGTTCCGCGTCGGCCCTGCTCGGCACGTCCTCCTTCCTCATCGGCGCGATCGCCTCCCCCCTCGTCGGCGTCGCCGGGGAGGACACCGCCCTCCCGATGGCCGTCGTCCAACTGGCCGCCGCACTGGTGGCAGTGGCCTGCTTCGTGGGAATGTGCCGACCCTGGAAGAAGGAGAGCGGCCGCGCGAGCGTGGAGGGGGCAGTCAGCTGAGCGCACCCAGACTGCGCGACGGCACGCCGGAGCGGGCCGGACTCGACCCCGCGGAACTGCGTCACCTCGTCCGGGAGGTCCACGTCCTCACCACCGGGCAGCGCCCCTGGGCACCCGGCGCTGTCCTGGTCGTCGGACGCGGCCCGGTGATCGCGGTCGAGGAGGCGGCGGGCTGGGCCCTGCGCTACGCGGCCTACGACCCGGACGCCGACGCCGGGGTGGAGCTGCCGCCCGAGGAGCGGGTCCCGATGACCGTCGCCACGCCCTTCGACCTGGCGTCCCTGACCAAACTCTTCACGTCCGTGGCCGCCGTGCAGCAGATCGAGCGCGGCACGCTCGGCATCGACGCGAGGGTCGGCGCGTACCTGCCCGACTTCACGGCCGCCGCCCGGCACGGCATCACCGTACGGCAGCTGCTCACCCACACCTCCGGGCTGCGGCCCGAACTGCCGCTGTACGACTGCGCCGACGACGGACAGCGGCTGGCTGCACTCCGGGCCGAGGCGCCGGTCGGGGCGCCGGGCACCTACTGCTACTCCGACCTCAACATGCTGCTCCTCCAGTACGTCCTGGAGCGCGTCACCGGCCGCACCCTCGACGTTCTCGTCCACGACGGCATCACCCGGCCGCTGGGCATGACGGCGACGGACTTCGGGCCGTGCCCGGGCGCCGCGGCGACGGAGGACCAGCGGCGGCCCTGGGCCAAGACGGACCGGGGGATGCTGCGGGGCGAGGTCCACGACGAGAACGCCTGGGCCCTCGGGGGAGTGGCGGGCCACGCCGGGCTGTTCTCCACCGGCCGGGACCTCGCGGTGTTCTGCCGCACCCTCCTGGCGGGCGGCTCCTACGGCCCCGCCCGCATCCTCGGCCCCGACTTCGTCGAACTGCTCTTCACCCCGCCGGGCCTCGGCTTCTCCCTCGACCAGCCGTGGTTCATGGGCGACCTGGCCGGTCGCGGCGCGGCGGGCCACACGGGCTTCACGGGCACGTCCCTCGTCCTCGACCCGGCCACGGACACGTTCCTGATCCTCCTCACCAACGCGGTCCACCCACGCCGCCGCCGCCCGGACAACGCCCCGAGGGCGGCAGCGGCGTCGCGAGTGGCCCGGGCGGTGCGGTGACCTCTGCCGGGGGCTCCGGCGAAGTGAGGGGTGAGCCGGGGGTGCCCGGGCAAAGGGTGACGTCCTGGACGTCACAGTCACAGCCTCGGTGGACGCTGTGGATCGGCGGTCGCGCCCTCTCACCACGGCCGGGCGGGCGGCCCGGCCGGCCCCGGGGAAGGGCGCTTGGCTCGCCGCCGGGCCGGCCGGTCTGTGGCGGGCTAGCGCGGGCGGGGCCTCTGCCCGGGCTCGCCGCCTGCCCTTGGTCCGCCTCGGGCTGGCCGCTTGCCCCTGAGCCCGCTTCGGGCTGGCCGCTTGCCCCTGAGCCCGCTTCGGGCGGGGGTCGTTTCGGGCTGGCCGCCTGCCCCTGAGCCCGCTTCGGGCTGGCCGCTTGCCCCTGAGTCCGTCTCGGGCGGGACCCGTCTCGGGCTTGCCGCTCGCCCTTGGCCCGTCTCGGGCGGGGGTCCGTCCCGGGCTCGTCGCCTGCCCCGGTCCGCCTCGTAGAATCACCGGGTGAACGCCCCCGCACCCCCGGCCGAAAACCTCCGCGCCGCCCTCGCCGGTCTGCTCGACGGGCTGCCGCCCCGGCAGGCCTCGCAGGCGGTCGAGCGGCTGATCGCCAGCTACCGGGGGGCCACCCCGACCGACGCTCCCATCCTCCGGGGCCGGGCCGACGTCGCCGCCTACGCCGCCTACCGGATGCCCGCGACCTTCGAGGCCGTGCGCTCCGCGCTGGAGGCGTTCGCGGACGCCGCGCCCGAGTGGGTGCCGGGCGGGCACACCGACCTGGGCGGGGGCACGGGCGCCGCGGCCTGGGCCGTGAGCGCGGTCTGGGGCGGGGAGCGGCCCGTCACCGTGCTCGACTGGGCCGAACCCGCGCTCGCCCTCGGACGCGAGATCGCCGCGGCCAACCCGGAGCTGAGGGACGTACGCTGGCAGCGCTCCCGGATCGGAGCGGCGCTCACCCTCGAGAGCACGGATCTCGTCACCGTCTCCTACGTCCTCAACGAGCTGACCGCCGCCGACCGCACCGCCCTGGTCGACGCCGCCGCGGCGGCCGCGCAGGCCGTCGTGATCGTCGAACCCGGCACCCCCGACGGCTACGGCCGTCTCATCGAGGCCCGCGACCGGCTGATCACCGCCGGTTTCCGGATCGCCGCCCCCTGCCCGCACAGCGCCGCCTGCCCCATCGCGCCCGGCACGGACTGGTGCCACTTCTCCGCCCGGGTCAGCCGCTCCTCCCTGCACCGCCAGGTCAAGGGTGGCTCCCTCCCCTACGAGGACGAGAAGTTCGCCTACGTCGCCGCCGCCCGCTTCCCCGTCGAGCCGGCGCCCTCCCGCGTCGTCAGGCGCCCCCAGATCCGCAAGGGCCAGGTGCTCCTGGACCTGTGCGAGAGCGAACCGTCCCTGCGCCGCGCCACCGTCACCAAACGACACGGCGACCTCTACAAGGCTGCACGGGACGCCGACTGGGGAGACACCTGGCCGCCCTCCTGAGCTTCTGCCGGCTACGCACAAGATCGACCCGCGCCGGACAGGCCGGGACGATCCCGTGCGTGGGGGAGGGTCACGACGCCTCGTCGGCCGTGCCCTCCTTCCGTGCTCCCTGCTGCCGTTTCTCCTGAAGCTTGCGCAGCAGTTCGCGCTTCTGGGCCTGCGGGTCGACGCCGCCGCCGATCCGGTCGCCCCGGCCGCCGCCGCGCAGCGCCCCGCGGCCGAGCTTCTTGCGTGATCCGCCGACACCCAGCATGTTTCCGGCTCCGCCTCGGGTCATCTCGGGTTCCTTCCCTGTCTTCTCCACGTGACGAGACGGTTCGTCTCGTGCGTGCGCTCCACTGTCCGCGAGACGCTCCGTCTTGTCAACCTGATAAATTCGACGCATGGCCGTCCAGAAGTCCCAGCCCGCCCCCGGCAAGCCCGCCCCCGACTCCACCCGGCGCAGCGAGAAGTCCCGCCGCGCCATCTACGACGCCGCCCTCGCGCTCGTCGTGGAGGTCGGCTACCCCAAGACCACCATCGAGGGCATCGCCGCCCGCGCCGGTGTCGGCAAGCAGACGATCTACCGATGGTGGTCGTCCAAGGCGGACGTTCTGATGGAGGCGTTCCTCGACCTGGCCGAGCAGTCCACGGAGGAGGCCGGGGCGGTGCCGTACACCTTCCCGGACACCGGCGACCTCGCCGCCGACCTCAAGGCCGTCCTGCGGGCCACCGTCGACGAACTGCGCGACCCGAGGTTCGAGGCGCCCTCCCGCGCGCTGGCCGCCGAGGGCGTCGTCAACGAGCAGCTCGGGCGTGAACTCGTGGCCAAGCTGATGCAGCCCTCACTCGACCTCTACATCGGCCGGCTGCGCGCTGCGCAGGACGCCGGCCAGGTGCGGCCCGAGATCGACCCGCGCATCGCCCTGGAGTTCTTCATCTCCCCGCTCGCCCAGCGCTGGCTCCAGCACACGGGCCCGATCTCCCACGAGTACACCGACACCCTCGTCGACTACGCCCTTCACGGCCTCGCCCCGCGCTGAGCGGCCCGGGCCAGCCGCCCCGGCGCGTCCGTGATCACGCCCGAGCAGCCCAGCGCCAGTACCCGGTCCCGCTGCGCGTCCGTCACCACGGTGTGCGCCCACACCCGCGCGATCCCCGAGTTCACCGCCCGCACCAGATCCGCGTCGCGCGCCCGGTGGTCCACGTCCAGCAGGTCCACGAACGACCGCCAGCGCTCCGGGCGGTCCGTGCGCAGCTGCTCCGCCGAGCGCCACAACTGCGCGAGCAGCCCGAGGCGGTGGACGCGCCGGGCCACCTCGGGGTCGTTGGAGTTCACGAACACCGAGCGGGTCAGGCCGCGGGCCCGGATCAGCGCGGCCAGCCGGTCCAGGCTCCGCGGGTCCTTCGCCTCCAGCATCAGCACGATCCGCCCGCCGAAACGATCCAGCACCTCGGCGACCGTCGGCGGCCGCTCCGACCGCCAGCTCCCCGGGAGCCTGTCCTTCGGGCGCAGCCGTACGCCCTGCCACTCCCCGGCGTCCAGGCCGCGCACCTCACCGCCCAGGTACGTGGTGCGGTTCAGGGTCTCGTCGTGGAACACCACCGGCGTGCCGTCGCGCAGCAGTCGCGTGTCGAAGTCCAGCACCTGCGCCGTCCCGCGCTCGTAGGCGGCCGCCAGCCCCGCCATGCTGTTCTCGGGGACCTCGCGGGCGCCGCCGCGGTGCGCGACGTACGTGATCCGGGGCAGGGCCGCCACGGTCAGCGGCCCCGCCCCCCACTCCAGCGGGGCCGGGGCGCGGCCGCCGGGCCCCGTGAGAGTCAGCGAGACCACGGAAGCCACGGAGGCCAGACCCGTCAGCGCGATCCAAGTGACCATGGCGACCACGGTAGGACGCCATGTCACGGCAAAGCAGGCAATGACACCCGATCACGGGGCAGAGCGGGGCTCGCCGCTTCTCTCCCGTCGAGACGCCTGGTGTACGTTTGCGTCCTTCCTGTCCCGGATGTGGGCACTGGCCCCCCGGTGCGCGCGAAGATGGGACCATGAGGCATGCTGTTGCGCACGACGGCGAGGCGAGGGGATTGATGAGCGCGGAGTTCGGCGGCCGGACCGGCCTGCAGGGCAAACTCACCCAGTGGCTGCGCGCCGGGCGCCGGCCCAAGGAGACCGCCGGGGACGGCGGCCGTGAGGCCCTGCTGCTCGCCGCCGCCGACGCGGGACTGCCTCTCGCGCCCGCCGCCCACCCGGCCGGGTACCGCTGCTCCTGCGACCGGGTCGGCTGCCCCACTCCCGCCCGGCACCCGGTGTCCTTCGCCTGGCAGACGCAGTCCACCACCGACGGCGCCCAGATCGAGCGCTGGGCCCGCCACCAGCCGCAGGCCAACTTCATCACCGCGACCGGCATGGTGCACGACGTCCTCGACGTGCCCCTCGATGCCGGTCGCGACGCGTTGGAGCGGCTGCTCGCCGCCGGTGTCGAGGTCGGACCGGTCGCCGAGAGCGACGACGGCCGCCTCCTCTTCTTCACGCTCACCCGCGGTACGCCCGAGGACGAGGACGAGTGGTGGCCGTGCGAACTGGACTGCCACCCCGAGACCGCGGACGAGCACCCCGGGCTGCGCTGGCACTGCCGGGGTTCCTACGTCCTCGTGCCGCCGGCGCGGCTGCCCGGTGAGGACCAGGCGGTGCGGTGGGTGCGCGGGCCGGAGCACGCGCTGCCGGATCCGCTGAGCCTGCTGGAGGTGCTCACGGAGGTCTGCGGGCGCTATGTCGGCGCGGACGACGCCGACCACGCCGCCGGAGCGGGCTGGCCGCCGCGGCACTGAGGCTTGTCGGCGGCTGTGCCGTGCAAGCATTGTCTACTTGTCTACGAGCCTTCCGCCGAGGTCAGGCCCTGGATCCTGCCCAGGATCGTCACCTTGCCCTGGCCCTTGGGATCCAGTGCCACCTCGTTGGAGACGAACTCCATCGTGAGGGACTGCTTGATCTCGCCCTTCGTCAGGGCGAGGACGTCCTTGTTGGGGGCGGGGACGGACGTGCCCGCGTAGGCGGTCTGCTTCTCGAAGTGGCGTGTGGTGAAGAAGACCAGGGCCCCGCCGTCCGCCGTGCGCAGGGCCAGCGGTGCGTAGTCGCCGTTCGTCAGCGGCTCGTCGATGTACTGGGTGACCATGCCCGGCTTCTTGGAGTTCTTCTGGCGCAGGGCACGCCACTGGGTGGTGTGGGCGCCGTCCGCGAAGGTCTCTCCGCCGCTCTTCAGGTAGGTCGCGTACGTCCGGCTCAGGGCGCCGGGGGCCGTGGCCAGGTCGGTGGAGTTGGCGGGGACGGACTCGGCCCAGCCGTCGGCGTCCTTCTTGAACTGCGGGACCTTGCCCGGGGCGACGAGCGTCAGGTACGCGACCTGGAACGGGTCGTCCAGGCTGCTGCGGGTGAACACCAGCAGCCAGCGGGCGGCGCCGCCCTTGTTGCCGGCCGCGTCGACGACGAACCAGCGGGGCCAGCCGGCCTTCTTGGGGATGGTGAACTTCGCGTCCGTCAGCTTCAGCGGGGTGTGGTTCGGGTTGCCGTCCGGGTTGTTCGCCTTCCCGGCCTTCAGGCGGGCCGAGTCGATGTCGGCAAGGGCACCGGTGGTGTGGTCGGCGTCCAGGGTGCCGTCGAAGGCCTTGTCGGCCTCGTTGTACGCGGTCGTGAACTCCTGGAGGGCCTTGGCGGCTTCGGCGCGGGTCGTGGACGGGAGGATCTCCCGTTCGCCGTGCACGACGACGCATCCACTGGCCGTCAGCGACAAAGCGGTCGCCGAGGTTGCTATGAGGGCGCTCCGGGCGGGCCTGCGGAGCGTTCGAGGGTCGCGATCCCTGCTCATCGGGTACCTTCACCTTCCCCTTTCCGGAGGCGAACCCTACCGGGTGCCTCTGGCGGTTGGGCCGGGGGTGGGGGTGGGGCGGGTGCGCGCCTTCGCCTTTCGCCGGGTGGTGGGTCGGGGCCGTGCCGGGGGGTGTCCGTCCTCGGAACGGCGCGATGGGGTCTCACGCCGACTGACTGTCCGTTGACGCGCCAACCAGCTGCGGGCGGACACCCCCCGGCACGGCCCCTTGCGTCGTACGGCGGCCCTAGCTGCGGGCATGCGTGCCGCTTGGGGCGGCACGGGTGGGCGCAGCGGCACCCCGTTCCGCCGGGTTGCGCACCCACCCGGCATTCGCGTCGAGGGCGGTGGGTTGTCACGCCCTGTCGCGCAGCGGAGTTGGCGTCGCCGTCCGGGCCGGGGCCAGGAACAGGGCCAGGGTCGGGATCAAGTACAGGAGCCAGGCCGCCACTTGGAGCGTGGTGGGGTCGGGCTGGAAGTTGAAGACGCCCTTGAGGAGGGTGCCGTACCAGCTGTCCGGAGGGATCGTGCCGGAGATGTCGAAGGCCTTGTCGGTGAGGCCGGGCAGGAAGTCGGCCTCCTGGAGGTCGTGGAAGCCGTAGGCCAGGACGCCGGCCGCGACGACCACCAGCATGCCGCCGGTCCACGTGAAGAACTTCGCCAGGTTGATGCGCAGCGCGCCCCGGTAGAACAGCCAGCCCAGGAGGACCGCCGTCAGGAGGCCCAGGGCGACGCCGAGCAGGGGGCGCGGCGTGCCGTCGCTCGCGGCGTGGATCGACGCCCAGACGAACAGGGCCGTTTCCAGGCCCTCCCGGCCCACCGCGAGGAAGGCCGTCGCGACCAGCGCGCCTGTGCCCATCGCCAGCGCCGCGTCCAGCCTGCCGTGCAGCTCGGACTTGAGGTGGCGGGCTGTGCGGCGCATCCAGAACACCATCCACGTCACCAGGCCCACCGCGAGGATCGACAGCGAGCCGCCGAGTGCCTCCTGCGCCTGGAACGTCAGTTCCTGGGAGCCGAATTCGAGGGCGCAGCCGAAGCCCAGCGCGAGGGCGATCGCGACGGCTATGCCGGTCCAGATCGGCTTCAGGGCGTCCCTGCGGTCCGTCTTGACCAGGTAGGCGATGAGGATGCAGACGACGAGGCTCGCCTCCAGGCCCTCGCGCAGGCCGATCAGGTAGTTGGAGAACACGGGCTCAGGCCTCCTCGGAGAACAGCGTCCGGCCCCACCAGTCGTCCTGGTCGCGGACGCCCGGCGGGATGGCGAAGAGCGCCGAACCCACGTGCTGGATGTACTCGTTGAGCGCGTCCGCGGCCAGGCTGCGCTGGATCGGGATGAAGCCCTTGCGGACGTCGCGCTGGTAGGCCAGGAAGAACAGGCCCGCGTCCAGGCGACCGAGGCCGTCCGTGCCGTCGGTGAAGGAGTAGCCGCGGCGCAGGATCGTCGCCCCGTGGTTGGTGTCGGGGTGCGCGAGCCGGACGTGCGCGTCGGGCTTCATCGCCTTCAGGAACGGCTCGTCGCGTTCCTTGGCCTTGCCGACCGGGGCGCCCTCGCCCTTGTCGCGGCCGAAGATGTCCTCCTGCTCCTGGAGGGAGGTGCGGTCCCAGGTCTCGATGTGCATGCGGATGCGGCGGGCGACCAGGTAGGAGCCGCCCTCCATCCAGCGCGGTCCGTCCTTCTCGTCCACCCAGACGAACTTCTTCAGTCGGTCCGGTTCCGTGCCCGCTATGTTGCGGGTGCCGTCCTTGAAGCCCATGAGGTTGCGTGGCGTCTGCGCCTCGGGTGTCGTCGACGACGTCTTGCCGAAGCCGAGCTGCGACCAGCGGATGACGACCTTGCCGAAGCCGATGCGGGCCAGGTTGCGGACGGCGTGGACCGCGACCTGGGGGTCGTCGGCGCAGGCCTGGACGCACAGGTCGCCGCCGCTGCGGTTCTTGTCGAGGTTGTCGCCGGCGAACTTCGGCAGGTCGGCCAGGGCCTCCGGGCGGTGGTCCGTGAGGTCGAACTTCTCGAACAGGGACGGGCCGAAGCCGATCGTGAGGGTCAGGCGGGAGGGCTTCAGGCCGAGGGCCTCGCCGGTGTCGTCCGGGGGCGCCTCGGCCAGGCCGCCGTAGGCGCCCTCGCCGACGGTGTGTCCGGCCGTCATGCGGCGGGCGGCCGCCGTCCAGTCCTTCAGCAGCTGAACGAAGGCGTCCCGGTCGTCGGTCGTCACGTCGAACGCGGCGAAGTGCAGGCGGTCCTGCACCGGGGTGGCGATGCCCGCCTGGTGCGGGCCGTGGAAGGCGATCGCCGAGCCGGCCGGTTCGGTGCCGTCCTCGGTGCGGGCCATCGCCGCCGCCCCGCCCGCCGCGGCCGCGCCGAGTGCCAGGCCCGCGCCGCCCCAGCCGAGCAGGGAACGGCGGCTGGGGGAGGGGGAGCCGGTGTCCGTCATCGCTACTTCACCACGGCCGCGGCGAGCTTCGACAGGGGCTCCGCCAGGGCGTTGACCGCGTCCGAGAGCTCCTTGCGGTCGGCCTTGCCGACCTTGTCGTAGGAGGTGAAGTCGTACGACGTGGTGTCGGGGCGGTACTTGTCCAGCAGCTTGTCCAGGGCCGCGAACTGCTCGTCGAGTTCGGTGACGAGGGCCGCGTCGTTCTCCTTAGCGACCGGCTTCAGCAGGTCGTACGACTTCTGCGCGCCCTCGACGTTGGCCTTGAAGTCGACCAGGTCGGTGTGGGAGTAGCGCTCCTCCTCGCCGGTGACCTTGCCGGTGGCGACCTCGTCGAGGAGTTCCTTGGCGCCGTTGGCCATGGAGGTGGGGGTGATCTCGGCCTTGCCGACCCGGTTCTGCCAGTCCTTCAGGTCCTTGATCAGCAGGCCGGCGAGGTCCTTCTCGCGGGTGCCGATCTTCTTGTCCTGCCAGAGGGCCTTCTCCAGGCGGTGCCAGCCCGTCCAGTCGGTGGCCGGGTCCTGGCCGTCCTCCAGGCCGTCCTCGCGGACGTCGACCTTGGGGTCGATGTCGCCGAACGACTCGGCGACCGGCTCGGTGCGCTCCCAGCCGATGCGGGAGGGGGCGTAGGCCTTCTTCGCGGCTTCGAGGTCGCCGTCCTCGACGGCCTTCGCGAACGCCTCGGCCTTCGGCAGCGTCTCGTCGGCCTGCTGCTGGACGTAGGCGCGGTAGGCCGCGACGGCCTTGTCCAGGCGGGGGTCGCGCTGTACGGCCTTGCCGCCGGTGGCCTTGACGGCCTGTCGGATGCCGTCGCCCTTCATGCCGGGCTTGCAGGCGATCTGGTAGTCGCCGGCCTTCACCTCGGCGGTGACCCGCTGCTTGGTGCCGGGGCCTATGTTCTCCCGCTCGGTGACCACGCGGTCGTCGGGGAAGAGGACGTAGACCTCGGTGACCTTGGAGCCCTTGTTCTCGACGGCCAGCTCGACGTGCCCGGCCGGGAACTCCTTCTTCGACACCCGGCACTCGTCGTCCGTCGCCGTCACGTTGATCACGTGGTCGCCGTCCTTCGCGTCGCTCTTCTCGGTGCAGCCGGTGACGGCGGCCAGGGCCGCGGCGGCGGCGATGACGACGGAAGCGGGACGGGCGGGTCGCATGAGAGCTCCAGGAGAGAGAAGGTGAGGCTCACCTAAGACAGGCATAAGGATTACCTAAGTGGCCCAAAATCGCCCCCATGGTCGAGTCAAGGGAGGGTCAAAGGTCGCATCCCGCCCCCTGCCTCACCGGCGCACGCTCCTGACCGGGGAGAATGCCCCTCGTGACTGACTACGACGTGCTCCGCGTCTTCTGCGGGCCGAACGGTGGGTACGGCAACGAACTCGGGGTCGTGCGTGAGGGTTCCGTGATGCCGGAGCGGAGTGAGCGGCAGGCGTTCGCCGCGAAGGTCGGGTTCAGCGAGACCGTGTTCGTCGACGATCCCGAGCGCGGAGTGATCGACATCTACACCCCGACGCTGCGGCTGCCCTTCGCCGGGCATCCCTGCGTGGGCACGGCCTGGCTGCTCGACGTGCCCGAGCTCGTCACCTCCGCGGGGGTGGCCGGCGCCCGGCAGGACGGGGAGTTCTGCTGGATCGAGGCCCGGGCGGAGTGGGTGCCGCCGCGGACCCTGCGGCAGTACGGCAGTGCCGCCGAGGTCGACGACCTGGCCGTGCCGCCGCCGGGGGAGTGGGTGTACGCCTGGGCGTGGGAGGACGAACCCGCCGGGCGGATCCGGGCCCGGGCCTTCCCCGGCCGGGACGACGGCATCGACGAGGACGAGGCGACCGGGGCCGCGGCCCTGCTGCTCACCGACCGGCTGGGCCGGGCCCTCAATATCATCCAGGGGGCGGGTTCCCAGATCCTGACGGCGCCCCAGCCGGGAGGATGGACCGAGGTCGGCGGCCGCGTCCACCTCGAACGCTGACCGCATGAGGGGGCCCCGCCCGTTCACGCCATCAGGGGGAATTCCTTGCCCAGCGCCTCGAACATCCCGTTGTTCAGCCCGTAGGCCCGCTTGCACTCGGCCACGATCCGCTGCCGCTCCAGCTCGTCACCGGGCACCGCGTCCAGCAACCGCGCGTAAGTCCGCTTGAAGGCGGCCGGGTTGGGGATCCCCTCGAAGACGTAGAAGCGGACCCCGTCGCCCCTCTTCGGGAAACCCCATGTCTTCTCGGCCGTGTCGCGGATGATCTGGCCGCCGGAGAGGTCGCCGAGATAGCGGGTGTAGTGGTGGGCGATGTAGCCGGCCGGCCAGGTGCGGACGCATGCCGTGATCCGTTCCGCGTACTCCAGGGTGGCCGGCAGTGCGTCGGCCGTCGTCCGCCAGCCGGGGCCGCGCAGATACTCCAGGTCCCGCTCCAGCGCTGTCATGCGGAACAGCTCCGGACGGACGAAGGGGCCCACCACCGGGTCCGCGGCGAGCTGCCGGGCGCCGGACTCCAGTGCGCCGTACACGAACCACAGCTGTTCCGTGTAGCGCGCGAACGCGTCGACTCCGAGTCTGTGCCCCAGCAGGTCGCCGATGAAGGTCGAGCCCCTGACCTCTTCGTGCTGCTCGCGGGAGGCGGTCCGAAGGAGCGCCGAGAAGGATTCCATGGCCGGTAGCTTCCCGACATCGTGTCGGTAAAAACCTGTCGGTGGTTCCGGTGGGCAACGTCCACGGAGAACGGCCCGCCCTCCGGGGAGAGCGGGCCGTGCGGTGATGTGCGGATGGCGGGTGCTACGGCAGCGTGAGGATCTCCGCGCCCGAGTCCGTCACCACCAGCGTGTGCTCGAACTGGGCCGTCCGCTTCCGGTCCTTCGTGACGACCGTCCAGCCGTCGTCCCACATGTCGTACTCGTGCGTCCCGAGCGTCAGCATCGGCTCGATCGTGAACGTCATGCCGGGCTGGATGACCGTCGTGGCGTGCGGGCTGTCGTAGTGCGGGATGACCAGCCCCGAGTGGAACGACGAGTTGATGCCGTGCCCGGTGAAGTCCCGGACCACCCCGTAACCGAAGCGCTTGGCGTACGACTCGATGACCCGGCCGATGATGTTGATCTGCCGACCCGGCTTGACCGCCTTGATCGCCCGCTCCAGGGACTCCCTGGTCCGCTCCACCAGCAGCCGTGACTGCTCGTCGACGTCACCCACCAGGTACGTGGCGTTGTTGTCGCCGTGCACACCGCCGATGTACGCCGTCACGTCGAGGTTGACGATGTCGCCGTCGCGCAGCACCGTCGAGTCCGGGATGCCGTGGCAGATGACCTCGTTGACGCTCGTGCACAGCGACTTCGGGAAGCCGCGGTAACCCAGCGTCGAGGGGTAGGCGCCGTGGTCGCACATGTACTCGTGCGCGACCCTGTCCAACTCGTCCGTGGTCACCCCGGGGGCGATCAGCTTCGCGGCCTCCGCCATCGCCCGGGCCGCGATCCGGCCGGCCACGCGCATCGCCTCGACGGTCTCGGGCGTCTGCACCTCCGGTCCGGTGTACGGCGTCGGCGCGGGCTTGCCGACATACTCGGGGCGACGGATGTTTCCGGGCACGGGACGGGTGGGGGACAGCTCCCCTGGAACGAGCAGCGACTGGCCAGACATGCCAGCGAGTCTAACCAGCGGCCACGGGGGAACATGTCGATGGCGAGAGGAGCTGGTCATGGCCCTGTTCAAGAAGCGGACGGTCGGCAAGCCGGGTGAGTGGTACTACTGCCTGGAGCACAAGAAGGTCGAGGAGGGGCCCGAGTGCCCCAACAAGGACCGGTTCGGGCCGTACGCCACCCGCACGGAGGCCGAACACGCGATGGCGACCGCCCGCGAGCGCAACCTCCAGTGGGAGAACGACCCCAAGTGGCACGACGCCCCGGCGGGCAGCCGGGACGACGAGACCTGAGCCCCCCGCACGCCCTGGGCGACCGCAGCCCAGGGCGTGCCCGATGCCCGGGCGGACAGCGGGACGGCCCGTGTCACCAGCGGGCCGGCGGCGGTGCCGTCAGGTGCTCCGCCAGTCGCGCCACCCGGTCCCGGAAGCGGCGCCGCCCCCGCGGGACCGGCAGGGCGTTCTCCCCGGCCGCCGCGCCGACCAGGTGCTGCACCGTGTCGAGGTCCAGTTCCGAGCCGTCGGGCACGGCCAGGGTCTCGTGCGCCAGGGACGGCAGCTCGCCCTGTCCGGGGCCGAGGGCCAGGACCGTCACGCCGGCCCGACGCGCGTCGGACACCCGCTCCAGGAGGGGCGCCGCGGGCCCCTGGGGAGCGACCACCAGCAGCGTCTCGCCCCGCCGGGCCGCCTCCAGCCGGCCCAGGCCGACCGCCAGATGAGCCGGATCCGACGGGCGCGCGTCGTGCCGCACCAGCGTCGGGGCCAGCTCCGGCGTGCCCGACCAGGCGGCCTCGTCCACCAGGTGTGCGGCGAGATGCCACGGCTCGTACTCCGGCGTGCCGACGAGCAGCAGACCGCCCCGGTGCGACACCACCGAGCCGCGCAGCGCCCCGGCGAACCGCCGTGTGGCGCCCAGCCACTCCGTCCCGGCGAGCACTTCCCGCAGCAGCGCGACCCGTACCGCATCCATGGGACCGCATCCTGCCCCGAACGGTCACCCGTGACGTGGAGTTCACCACGCGTTAGCCCGGCCTGGGTAGGCCGACCGGTCACCCGTACCACCGTCGAACGTACGAGACCGGAGACTTCGGCGGCGGTGGCGCGGTCGTAGAGTCGGGGCCATGACCTCTACCGACAGTGCTGCCACCGACAACGCCCAGAAGGCGCCCGCCAAGGACCCCTGGGACCTGCCCGACGTCTCCGGACTCGTGGTCGGGGTGCTCGGCGGAACCGGGCCGCAGGGCAAGGGCCTGGCCTACCGGCTCGCCAAGGCCGGCCAGAAGGTGATCATCGGATCGCGGGCGGCCGGCCGCGCCCGGGCCGCCGCGGACGAACTCGGCCACGGCGTCGAGGGCGCCGACAACGCCGAGACCGCGCGCCGCAGCGACATCGTGATCGTCGCCGTGCCGTGGGACGGCCACGGCAAGACCCTGGAGTCCCTGCGCGAGGAACTGGCCGGCAAGCTCGTCGTCGACTGCGTCAACCCGCTCGGCTTCGACAAGAAGGGCGCCTACGCCCTCAAGCCCGAGGAGGGCAGCGCCGCTGAGCAGGCCGCCGCCCTGCTGCCGGACTCGCGGGTCACGGCCGCCTTCCACCACCTGTCGGCCGTGCTGCTCCAGGACCCGCAGATCGAGGAGATCGACACCGACGTCATGGTGCTCGGCGAGGTGCGGGCGGACGTCGAGATCGTCCAGGCCCTGGCCGGGCGCATCCCCGGGATGCGCGGGATCTTCGCCGGGCGGCTGCGCAACGCCCACCAGGTGGAGTCGCTGGTGGCCAACCTGATCTCCGTGAACCGCCGGTACAAGGCGCACGCGGGGCTGCGCGTCACCGACGTGTGAGCCGGTGACGGCCATGGGGGACACTGGACGGCATCAGCGGTACCAGCTGTGCCAGAAGTGTCCCCCGACAGGAGCCGACCGCCATGCCCCGCCTCGCCCTCTACGCCCTGATCGTCTGCGTCCTCTCCGTGGCCGCGGCCGTCGTCTCCTTCACACGGGGCAGCTTCCTGGGGATCGTGTGGGTGCTGCTGGCGGGCCTGTCGTCCAACATGTGCTGGTACTACGTCAAGCGCGCCAAGCACCGGAAGTCGGTCACCGGCTGACCCGCGCCCGTCAGGGGGCCGCCGAGCAGAACTCGTTCGAGCCCTGCCAGAAGCGGTACAGCTCCTGACCGCAGTACGTCTCGAAGTCGCTGATCCCGAGGGACTTCAGGATCGTGTCGATCACGTCGAAGAAGACGCCGTTCACCGCCGGCAGCCACAGCAGCGCGAACACGAAGAGCAGGCCGAACGGCGCGAACGGCTCCACCTGGCGCCGGATGCCGTACGACAGCCAGGGCTCGATCACGCCGTAGCCGTCCAGGCCCGGCACCGGCAGGAAGTTCAGCAGCGCGGCCGTCACCTGGAGCAGCGCGAGGAAGGCCAGCGCGAACCGGAAGTCGTTCGGGACGCCGTCCAGCGCGTCCAGCCAGAACGGGGCGGTGCACACGAGGGCGAACAGCACGTTCGTCAGCGGGCCCGCCGCCGAGATCAGGCTGTGCTTCCAGCGGCCCCGGATGCGCCCCCGCTCGATGAACACCGCGCCGCCGGGGAGCCCGATACCGCCCATGATCACGAAGATCACCGGGAGCACGATGCTGAGCAGCGCGTGCGTGTACTTCAGCGGGTTCAGGGTCAGATAGCCCTTCGCGCCGACCGAGATGTCGCCGCTGTGCAGGGCGGTGCGCGCGTGCGCGTACTCGTGCAGACACAGCGAGACGATCCACGCCGCCGTCACGAACAGGAACACGGCGACGCCGGGCTGCTCGGCGAACCCGGTCCAGGTCGCCCATCCCGTGACCGCCGTCACGGCGAGGATCCCGGCGAACACGGGACTGATCCGCCGCTCGCTGTGGCGGGTGGTGGCGGTGGTCATGGGGCTCCCTGCACTTTCGGACACGGGGTGGGACGGCCCGACAGTACTGGGCGCAGGTGAAAAACGTCTCGCGCGGGCGGCCGGTTCCGGAGAGGGTGGGGCCATGGGGCTGTGGCACGTGTTCTCCGCGGACTGGCAGACGGAGTGCTGCGGCACGCCGTTCCCGGTGGGGGACGAGGTGAGCCGGCCCCAGCGGCCTCGCCCCGGACGCCGCACGGAGAGGGCCCGTCCACCGGCTCCAGCCGGCCGTGCCCGGCGCTGCCGGTGGCCCTGACGTCCCGCCGCCGGTCCCTGAACGCCCCGCCGTTCCGGCAACCGCCGTGACCCGCCCCTGTACACCGGAGACAATGAGCCCGTGCACTACCGCATCCTCGGCACCACGCAGGCGCTCCGCACCGACGGGACGGTCGTTCCGGTCGGTGGGGCCCGGCTGCGCGCGTTACTGACCGTGCTCGCGCTGCGGGCCGGACGGACCGTGCCCGTGGGACTGCTCGTCGACGAGGTGTGGGGCGGGCAGCCGCCCGCCGACGCGCCGGGGGCGCTGCAGGCGCTGGTCGGGCGGTTGCGGCGGGCGCTCGGGGCGGACGCGGTCGTCTCCGCCGAGGGCGGGTACCGGCTCACGGCCCTGCCCGACGACGTCGACCTGCACCGGTTCGAGCGGCTGGCCGGCGAGGGGCTGCGGGCGCTGGCCGACGGCGACTCCGCCAAGGCCGCCGCGGTCCTCGACGACGGGCTCGCCCTGTGGCGGGGCCCGGCCCTCGCCGACCTGCCCGACCGCACCGCCGAAGCGGCCCGCTGTGACACCCGCCGCCTGGACGTGCTGCGCGCCCGCCACACCGCCGCCCTCGCCCTCGGCCAGGCCGAGCAGGCCCTGCCGGAACTGACCGCCCTGTGCGACGGCCATCCCCTGGACGAGCCCCTGCAGACCCTGCGTCTGCGCGCCCTGCGGGACGCCGGCCGTGCGGCGGAGGCGCTGGACGCCTACGAGGATCTCCGGCGGTTGCTCGCCGACCGCCTCGGCGCCGACCCGGGGCCGGAACTGCGGGCACTGCATGCGGAGTTGCTCAGCCCGGGAGACACGCCCGTACCCGCGCCCGCCGCCGGGGAGCCCGACAGGCCGGCCGGCAACCTGCGCGCCCGCCTCACCTCCTTCATCGGCCGGGAAACCGACATCGAGACCATCCGCGGGGATCTCGCGGCGGCCCGGCTGGTCACCCTGCTCGGCCCCGGCGGCGCCGGGAAGACCCGCCTGTCGCAGGAAACCGCGGAGACCGTGCGCGAGGCCATGCCCGGCGGGGTGTGGCTGGCCGAACTCGCCCCCGTCGACGACCCCGACGCCGTACCGGAGGCCGTACTCACCGCCGTCGGCGCCCGCGAGACCGTGCTGTACGGTGCCGGCGCCGAGGGCATCCGCGCCGCCGTCGCCGACCGGCTCGACGACCCCGTCGAGCGGCTCGCCGAGCACTGCTCCCGGCCCCGCATGCTGCTGATCCTCGACAACTGCGAGCACGTCGCCGACGCCGCCGCCCGGCTCACCGAGGATCTCCTGGCTCGCTGCCCGGACCTCACCGTCCTGGCCACCAGCCGTGAACCCCTGGGCGTGCCGGGGGAGTTGCTGCGTCCGGTGGAGCCGCTGCCCGAGCCGGTCGCGCTGCGCCTGCTCGCCGACCGGGGAGCGGCGGCCCGGGCAGGCTTCCGGATCGAGGACGATCCCGAGGCGTGCGCGGAGATCTGCCGGCGCCTGGACGGCCTGCCGCTGGCCATCGAACTGGCCGCCGCCCGGCTGCGGATGCTCACCCCCCGCCAGATCGCCGACCGGCTGGACGACCGCTTCCGTCTCCTCACCTCCGGCAGCCGCACCGTCCTGCCCCGCCAGCAGACCCTCAGAGCCGTCGTCGACTGGTCCTGGGACCTGCTCGACGAGGACGAGCGCGACGTCCTGCGGCGGCTGTCGGTGTTCGCCGGCGGCTGCGACCTGCCCGCCGCCGAGGCGGTGTGCGGACCGGCCGCCCTGGAGGCGCTCGGCTCCCTCGTCGACCGCTCCCTGGTCGTGGCGGCCCCGCCCGGCACGTCGGCCGACGGGGAGATGCGCTACCGGCTCCTGGAGACGGTCGCCGAGTACGCCGCCGAACGGCTGGACGAGTCCGGGCAGCGCGCCGACGCCGAGCGCGCCCACCTGACGTACTACCGTGAACTCGCCCGTACCACCGACCCGTTGCTGCGCGGCCCGGGTCAGCTCGCCGCCATCCGCCGGCTGGAGCGCGAGTACGAGAACCTGCGCACGGCGCTGCGGCACGCCGTCGCCCTGCGCGACGAGCAGGAGGCGCTGTGCCTGGCGCTGTCCCTCGTCTGGTACTGGCAGATGCGTGACCTGCGCATCGAGGCGCGCAACTGGTGCCGCGAGGTCATGGCGCTCGGACCCGACCCCTTCACCGAGCCCGTCCGCCCCGCCACCGCGGTGTGGCAGCGCTGCACCGACGCCCCGCCCCCGATGGCCGGCGAGGTCCTCGTGGAGGCCCGGCGCGGCATCCACCTCGCCCATCTCGCCTGTATGGACACCGAGCTGGATTCCTGGCAGAACCCGCGGTCACAGGAGAAGCTGCGGGCCATCGCCCGAACCTACGAGCCCGGTCTGCCGCAGAACTGCCGGCTTCCCGGCCTGTTCTGGTTCTTCGCCGTGATGCTGACCGGCGACATGGACCGGCTGCGCGTCATCGTCGACGCCTCCGTCCAGACGTGCCGGCGGACCCCCGGCTTCGACTGGGAGCTGGCCTCCGGCCTCCAGATGCGGGCCAACTTCCTGGCCAACCGCACCGACTGGGCGGGCGACGCCGCCCGGGACGCCGACGAGTCGCTGGAGATCTACCGGCGCCTCGGTGACGCCTGGGGCACCGCCGAGGCCCTCTCCGCCCGCGCCGAGGCCCACGAACGCCGGGGTGACCACGCCCGGGCCGCCGTCGACTACGAGGCGGCCATCGCCCACGCCGAACACCTCGGCGCCCGCGCCCAGGCAGCCGTCCTCGCCGCCCGGCTGGGCAGCGCCCTGCTGGAGGCCGGCGAGAGTGAACGCGGCGAGCGGCTGCTGCGCGAGGTGATCGCCCAGCACGAGGACTCGCACAGCGAGGCCATGCCCGCCGCCCGCCTGTTCCTGGCCGGCCGGCTCGGTATGACGGACCGCACCACCGAGGCCCGCGAGCAACTGCGGCGGCTGCGCCAGGACTTCCGTATCGCCCACTTCATCGTCTTCGACGCGTTCATCCTCGGCGCGGAGGCCTGGCTGGACGCCGCGGAGGGACGGTACGAGGAGTGCCTGGACCTCATCCGCAAGGCACTGGAACGGGCCGCCGATCCGCTGTCGACCGCCATCGTGCCCCATATGCGCTCGGGGTACCTGCTCATCGGCGCCTGGGCGCTGGCCGGTCTCGACGGCGGGCGGCGCGCCCTGGACGCGGCCCGCTGCCTGGGCGCCTTCGACGCCCTGCTGCCGCCCGGCCACGCCGCCCAGCTGCAGGAGCGCGCGACCCGCGAGCGGGCGGAGCGGGCGGCCCGGACATCGCTCGGCGACACGGCGTACGAGACCGCGTACGCGCAGGGCGGCGGCCTCTCCCCCGACGAGGCCGCCGCCCTGCTCTGACGCGGACCGGGCGCGTTCGGTCAGCTCTTGGTCCGGAACTTGTGGATCGCGACGGGCGCCATCACGGCCGTGATCGCCACCGACCAGCCGAGCGTCACCCACAGGTCGTGCGCGACCGGCCCGCCCACCATCAGACCGCGCGCGGCGTCCGCGAGCGTGGACAGCGGGTTGTAGTCGGTGAAGGCCTGAAGCCAGCCCGGCATCGACGTGGTCGGCGCGAAGATCGACGAGCCGAACTGGAGCGGGAACAGCACCAGGAAGCCCATCGCCTGCACGGACTGCGCGCTCTTCATGATCACGCCCAGGGTGAGGAACACCCACATGATCGACGAGGCGAACGCCGTGGACAGCGCCACGGCCGCGAACAGCCCGGGCCAGTTGGTGATCTCGAACCCGACCGCCACGGAGACGATCATCAGCACGGCGGTCGCGAACAGCATCCGCAGCAGTTCCACGGAGATCTTCGCGAACAGCACCGAGCCGCGCCCGATGGGCAGGGACCGGAAGCGGTCCATGACACCGGAGTTGAAGTCCTGGCTGAAGCCGGTGCCGACGCCCTGGGACAGCGTCATGCTCATCATCGCGATCATGCCGGGGATCACGTACTGCACGTACTGGTCCTGCCCGCCGCCCAGCGCCTGGCCGATCGAGCCGCCGAACACGAACACGAACAGCAGGGTGAAGATGACCGGCATCAGCAGTGCGTCGGCCATCGACTCCGGGTCCTGGCGGATCCACAGCAGATTGCGGCGGACGAGGGCACCGGTGTGCCGCAGATGGCCGCGCAGCGTGATGCGGGCGTCGTCGGCCGGCGCGGGGGCGGAAAGGGTGCTGGCACTCATACGGTGACTTCCTCGCGGTCCTCGGCGGGCGGGGTGTCCTGCGGGGCACTGGCACGGTGGCCGGTGAGGGACAGGAACACCTCGTCCAGGCTGGGCAGTTCGGTGGTGACGGCGGCGAGTGTGATGCCGCGGGAGGTGACGGCGCCCACGACGGCGGTCAGCTGCTCGTCGCTGAGGATCGGGACGAGGAGGGTGCCGGAGTCGGTGTCCACGGTGGTGGTCGCGAGCCCGGTGATGCCGAGGTCGTCCAGGTGCGCGGCGAGCGGCCGCAGGTGCAGGGCGTCGGCCGGCCGGATCCGCAGGGTCCGCCCGCCGACCTTGGCCTTGAGCTCCTCGATGCCGCCGCCCGCGACGACCTTGCCCTTGTCCACGACCGTCAGCTCGGAGGCGAGCTGCTCGGCCTCCTCCATGTACTGCGTGGTCAGCAGCACGGTCACGCCGTCGCCGACCATGGCCTTGACCTCGTCCCACACTTCGTTGCGGGTGCGCGGGTCGAGGCCGGTGGTCGGTTCGTCGAGGAAGAGGACGGCGGGCCGCCCGATCATCGAGGCGGCCAGGTCGAGCCGCCGCCGCATACCGCCGGAGTAGGTGCTCGCGGGCCGTTTGGCGGCGTCGGTCAGCGAGAACCGCTCCAGCAGCGCGTCGGCCCGCGCGCGGGCCTCCTTGCGGGGCAGGTCGAGCAGCCGGCCGATCATGTACAGGTTCTCCCAGCCGGGGAGTTTCTCGTCGACGGAGGCGTACTGCCCGGTGAGCCCTATCACCCGCCGCAGGTGCCGCGGCTGCCGTACGACGTCGTACCCGGCCACCGTGGCCTGCCCCGAGTCGGGGGCGAGCAGCGTGGACAGGATCCGCACGAGGGTGGTCTTCCCGGCCCCGTTCGGCCCGAGCACCCCCATCACGGTGCCCTCCCGCACCTCCAGGTCGACCCCGTCCAGAGCCTTGGTCTCCCCGTAGTGCTTCACCAGCCCCCGCACGGTCACAGCGGCGCCGCTGGTCTGATTGTCGATTCGCGTCATGGGACAGACGCTCTCAGGCGCCACCGACAAACCGCCGACAGATCACCGACAGCCGCCGGTGATCCCGGAAAGGGGACAGCCCGTCGACGGGGGACGATCGACGGGCTGTCCGTGGTACCGCTGTGGCTCTAGTGGACGGAGTTCTCCTCCTGCGGGAACGTTCCGCCGACGACCTCGTCGGCGAACGCCTTCACCGCGTTCCCCATGACCTCACGCAGGTCGGCGTACTGCTTCACGAACTTCGGCACGCGCCCGCCGGTCAGACCCAGCATGTCGGTCCACACCAGCACCTGCGCGTCGGTCTCGGGGCCCGCCCCGATCCCGACGGTCGGGATGTGCAGCACCCGCGTCACCTCGGCGGCCAGCTCCGCGGGAACCAGCTCCAGGACCACCGCGAAGGCGCCCGCGTCCTGCACGGCCTTGGCGTCCCGCAGCAGCTGCTGGGCCGCCTCCTCGCCCCGCCCCTGCACGCGGTAGCCCATCGCGTTGACGGACTGCGGGGTCAGGCCGATGTGCGCCATGACCGGGATGCCGGACTCGACGAGCAGCCGGATCTGCTCGTGCGACCGCTCGCCTCCCTCCAGCTTCACGGCCTGCACGCCCGCCTCCTTCACCAGCCGGGTCGCCGAGCGCAGCGCCTGCACCGGGCCCTCCTGGTAGGAGCCGAAGGGCAGGTCGCCGACGATCAGGGCCCGCGAGGTGCCCCGTACGACCGCCGCCGACAGCATCGTCATCTCGTCGAGGGTGACGGGCACGGTCGTCTCGTACCCGAGGTGGCAGTTGCCCGCCGAGTCGCCGACGAGCATCACCGGGATGCCGGCCTCGTCGAAGACGGACGCGGTCATCGCGTCGTATGCGGTGAGCATCGGCCACTTCTCGCCGCGCTCCTTGGCGGCGGCGATGTCGCGCACGGTGATGCGGCGGGTGCCCTTGCCCCCGTACAGCGCCCTGCCGCTGTCGGAGGTCTTGATCTGAGCAGTCTGGGCAGCCGGAAGCTGCGTCATTGCACGGCTCCTAACACGTCATCTCGAGGCGCCCTGACGGCGTCCCCGGACCACGTCCATGGTGGCACCTCGTGCCATCGAGGGCTAGGGGAGCCCCTGTGAGTTCCGTCCGGGGCCGGGAAACGGCCGCTGCGTAAGACCCCGGTAAGAGTATTCCGATACGAGACGGTCTCGTATCGAAATGGTTCTACGCTCGACGGCATGACTACCCCCGCCGCCCCGGCCGCCCCCACCGGCCCGCGCATACCGGAAGCGGTGCACCGGCGCCGCTGGGCGATCCTCGGCGTTCTGATGCTGAGCCTGCTGATCGTCGTGCTCGACAACTCGATCCTGAACGTCGCCATCAAGACGATCTCCACCCCGGCCCCGACCGGCCTGGGCGCCACGCAGAGCGAGCTGGAATGGGCGATCAACGCCTACACCCTCGTCTTCGCGGGCCTGCTGTTCACCGCCGGGCTGCTCGGCGACCGGCTGGGCCGCAAGAAGGTGCTGATCGGCGGTCTGGCGGTGTTCGGCATCGGCTCCGCGTTCGCCGCGTTCTCCGGCTCGCCGGGTGAGCTGATCACCTTCCGGGCCGTGATGGGCCTGGGTGCCGCGTTCGTCATGCCCGCCACCCTCGCCGTCCTCATGAACGTCTTCGAGCGCGAGGAGCAGCCCAAGGCCATCGGCATCTGGGCGGGCGGCGTCGGCCTCGCCATCGCCATCGGCCCGATCACCGGCGGAGTGCTGCTCGCCCACTTCTGGTGGGGCTCGGTCTTCCTCATCAACGTGCCGATCGTGCTGCTCGCGCTCGCGCTGATGCTCTGGCTGGTGCCCGACTCGCGCGACCCGAACCCCGGCCGGGTCGACCCCGTCGGCGTCGTGCTGTCCGTCGTCGGCCTGGTGCTGCTCGTCTACGGCATCATCAAGGGCGGCCAGCTCGCCGACTTCACCGACGCCACCGTGCTGGCCACGATCGGCTGCGGACTCGCCGTGCTCGTCGCCTTCGTCGTGTTCGAGAAGCGCAGCGACCACCCGTCGATCGACGTGAGGTACTTCGAGAACAAGGTCTTCTCGGCCGCCGTCACCGCCATCGCGCTGGTGTTCTTCGCGCTGATGGGCGTGACCTTCTTCTCCGTCTTCTACACGCAGAGCGTGCGCGGCTACTCGCCGCTGCAGACCGGTCTGCTGATGCTGCCGCTGGCCGCCGCCCAGATGATCTTCGCGCCGCGCGCCCGGCTGGTGGTCGACCGCTTCGGCAACAAGGCCACGACCACGGCCGGACTGCTCGTCGTCGCCGCCATGCTGGCCGCCTTCGCCACTCTGGAGGCCGGCACGCCCCTGTGGATCCTGGAAGTGATCTTCTTCCTCATGGGTGCCGGCATGGCGCACATCATGACGCCGGTCAGCGTCGTCATCATGCAGGCCCTGCCCCGCGAGAAGGCCGGCTCCGCCTCCGCGCTCAGCAACACCTTCCGCCAGGTCGGCGGCGCCCTCGGCATCGCCGTCCTCGGCTCGGTGCTGTCCACGGCGTACCGCACGGGCATCGACGACAAGCTCGGCGCGCTGCCCCCGGCCCTGCGCCACACCGCGGGGGAGTCCATCGAGGCCACGCTCGGCATCGCGGACCGGCTGGGCCCGCAGGGCGAGTCCCTCGTCACCCCGGCCCACGACGCGTTCCTGCACGCGATGCACATCACCGCCCTGTGGGGTGCGGGCGTCGCCCTGATCGGCGCGGTCGTCGTGGCGCTGTTCCTGCCGGGGAAGCCGCCGGCGCCCGAGCGGGCGGAGGGGGAGAAGGAGCTGTCGCACACGGGCTCGTAGGCCTGCGGGAGAATGCGGCGACACCGGGTCGAGAAGGGACGCAGCGCGTGAGCCTCGCCGAACGGCACACCCCGCACGACGGTCCGCCGAGGGGCCGCCCCAGAAGCGAGGCCGTCGAGCGCGCCATCATCGAGGGGGTGATGAGGCTCCTGGAGGACGGCGTGCCCCTCGCGGAGCTGTCCATCGAGCGCGTCGCCCGCACCGCCGGCGTCGGCAAGGCCACGATCTACCGCCGCTGGAGCGGCAAGGAGGAACTCTTCGTCGACGTCGTGCGCGCCGCCGAGCCCGCCGCTCTCCCGCTCCCCGGCACGTCCATGCGCGACGACATCGTGGCCCTGCTGGAACAGGCGCGCCAACGGGGCCTGGCCAACCGCTCGTCGGCGATCTGGCACAGCGTGCACGCCCAGATGAAGAGCAGCCCGAAGGTGTGGGCGGCGTACCACGCCACGGTCGTCGCCCCGCGCCGCCGGCTCGGCATGGAGGTCCTGCGCCGCGGCCGGGACAACGGTGAACTGCGCACGGACGTCGACCTCGAACTGCTCTACGACCTGTTCGTCGGCCCGATGCTCCTGCGTTCCGTACTGCACCCGGACGACGACCTCCCCGACGACCTCGCCGCACAGATCGTCGACACCCTGCTCGAAGGCCTGCGCCCTGTCGGTTCCGAGCCGCACCGGCCCCGGTGAGTGTGCGCGTTTCGTCACAGACGGCGCTTTCGGCGGGCGTGCCCGGAACTCGCCGTGGGGACTCGAACGTCATCGCCCCCGTACGGCCGTCGAAGGACGGCGGGAACGGAACGGATCATCCCCTAGGGTCGTAAAGACACGGGGGCGATGGTGTGCACGGCAGGCAGTGAGGCGACGGTATGGCGCAGCAGGCGTACATGACGGAGACGGACAACGGCGGCTCGGGGCCTGAGCGCCAGGGAACCCGGCTTCGGCGCCTGTTCGACCGGCTGGCGGGCCCCTGGCGGGGCGATCCGAAAATCTGGCGGCGCGGACTGGTCGTCGCCGCCTGCGCGGTGCTGCTGGCACTGGTGATGCTGCTGCACTCGCGCATCCCGAACACGATCGGCAACCTGGGCAGCCTCACCGAGACGTTCCTGCCCTGGCTGGGGCTCCTCGTCCCGGTGCTGCTCGTCCTCGCCCTGGTCCGCAGGTCCGCGACCGCGCTGGTCGCGCTGGTGCTGCCGTCCGTGGTCTGGCTGAACCTCTTCGGCGGCCAGCTCAGCGACAAGACCGCGGCCGGCGGCGACCTCACGGTGGTCACGCACAACGTCAACGCCGACAACCCGGACCCGGCGGGCACCGCCCGTGACGTGGCCGCCTCCGGCGCGGACGTGCTGGCCCTGGAGGAGCTGACGCCGGACGAGGTCCCGACGTACGAGAAGGCGCTGGCGTCGACGTACCGTTACCACTCGGTGCAGGGCACGGTCGGCGTGTGGAGCAAGTACCCGCTGACAGGCGTGCGGGACGTCGACCTCGACATGGGCTGGACGCGCGCGATGCGCGCCACCGTGACCGCACCGTCCGGGCAGATCGCGGTCTACGTCGCCCATCTGCCGTCCGTACGCGTGAAGATGGAGGCCGGCTTCACGGCCCGGCAGCGCGACCGGAGCGCCGACTACCTCGGCGAGGCCATCGCCCACGAGCCGCTGAAGAACGTCGTCCTGCTCGGCGACCTGAACGGCACGATGAACGACCGCGCGCTCAACGCGGTGACCTCCCAGATGCGCTCCACGCAGGGCGCGGCCGGCGACGGCCTCGGCTTCAGCTGGCCCGCGTCGTTCCCGATGGCGCGCATCGACCAGATCATGGTCCGGGGGCTGAAGCCGGAGAGCTCGTGGACCCTCCCGCAGACGGGCAGCGACCATCTGCCGGTCGCGGCCCGTGTGAGGGTCACCACAAGCGGCTCCTGAAAACCGCTGGTCAGGGCAGTTCCGGCAGAAATCGGCAACCTGGGCGTCACCGCGTGGAATAGTGCGCCTGAGAGACTTTGTTCCGTACTTGAACATACGTGTACGGATCTCCAAGCAAGTCTCGAAAGGCTCCTTCATGCCCCTGGCCCTGCTCGCCCTCGCCGTGGGCGCCTTCGGCATCGGTACGACCGAATTCGTGATGATGGGGCTGCTGCCCGATGTCGCGGACGACCTGAACATCTCGATACCCGACGCCGGCCATCTGGTGTCGGCGTACGCGCTGGGCGTCGTCATCGGCGCCCCGCTGCTGGCCGCGGTCACCGCGAAGATGTCCCGGCGCACGGTCCTGATCGGCCTGATGGGACTCTTCGTCGTGGGCAACGCCCTGTCGGCCCTCGCACCCGACAACGGCTGGCTGCTGGCCGCCCGCTTCCTGAGCGGTCTGCCGCACGGCGCCTTCTTCGGCGTGGGCGCCGTCGTCGCGACGAACATGGTCGCCCCCGAACGCAAGGCGCGCTCGGTCTCGCTGATGTTCCTCGGCCTGACGGTCGCGAACGTCGCGGGCGTGCCGGTCGCGACCCTCATGGGCCAGCACCTCGGCTGGAGGGCGACCTTCCTCGGCGTCAGCGCCATCGGCCTGGCGGCGATCGCCGCGCTCGCGTTCCTCATCCCGAACGACCACCAGCACACCACCGCCCAGGGCCTGCGCGGCGAACTCGCCGCCCTGCGCTCCGTGCCGGTCTGGCTGTCGCTCGGCACGACCGTCGCGGGCTTCGGTGCCCTGTTCTCGGCCTACAGCTACATCACGCCGATGCTCACGGACGCCGCCGGCTACGCCGACGCCAGCGTCACCCTGCTGCTGGCGCTGTTCGGCGTCGGCGCGACCGCCGGCAACCTGCTGGGCGGCCGCCTGGCCGACCACTCCCTGCGCGGCACGCTGTTCGGCGGCCTCGTCTCGCTGGTGGCGGTCCTGGCGCTGTTCCCGTTGCTGATGCGCACGGAGCTCACGGCCGCCGTGGCCGTGATCCTGCTCGGCATGGCCGCCTTCGCCACCGGCTCCCCGCTCCAGCTCATGGTCATGGAGAAGGCCTCCTCGGCCCCGTCCCTGGCCTCCTCGGCCAACCAGGCCGCCTTCAACCTGGCCAACGCCGGCGGCGCCTGGATCGGCGGCCTCGCCCTGGCCGCGGGCTTCGGCGTCACCTCCCCGGCCCTGGCCGGTGTGGCCCTGGCCGTCCTCGGCCTGGCCGTGGCGTCGCTGGCCTACGCGGTGGACCGGCGCCGGGCTCCGGTGTCCGGGCGCGAGCGGATCGTGGCGAGCCATGTCCCGCAGGAGGCGGAAGCGGTGCATCACTGACGGCATCCGGTGCGCGGCGGCTCGTGGGACCGGGTCCCGCGAGCCGCCGTTCCGTCTACCGGGGCGTCTGGCGCCGCGCCGCGACGATCGCCGAACTGGCGGGCGTGGTGAGGACTTCGGTCGCGTCCAGGTGCGGATGGGTCAGATAGAACAGGCGCAGCTCGTCCACCTCGCCCTCGAACCGGGGCGGCCACTCGGCCGACGGTGTGAAGTCGTCCAGGACGAGAATCCCGCCGGGAGCGAGCAGTTCGACGACCCTGCGGGGATCGTCCCGCTTGCCGCCGCCGTCGCAGAAGAACACGTCGAAGGGCGCGTGCGGTTCGAGCAGCCGCCAGTCGCCGGTGAGGACGCTGACGCGGCTGTCGCCGGCGAAGACCCCGGCCGCGCGACGGGCCAGCTCCCGGTCCCGCTCCACGGTGACGAGCCGCGCACCGGCCCCGAGCCCGCTGTGCAGCCAGGCCGTCCCCACTCCCGACCCGGTGCCGCTCTCGGCGACGACCCCGCCGGGCTTGGCGGCGGCGGCCGTCCTCAGCAGCCTGCCGACTTCCGGGATGCAGCTCTTCTCGAACCCCGCCTCGGCGGCGAGGCGTTCGGCAGCCACGACCCGCGCCGGAACAGCACGCTCACTCATGACCGGCCCCCCTTTCGCCGGCCCCACGCTA
Source organism: Streptomyces flavovariabilis (assembly GCF_000725785.1). NCBI lineage: Bacteria > Bacillati > Actinomycetota > Actinomycetes > Kitasatosporales > Streptomycetaceae > Streptomyces > Streptomyces flavovariabilis. The sequence goes on from NZ_JNXD01000001.1 coordinate 785,223, forward strand.
CGTGACCGCCGGTCAGCGCATCGACGAGTTGATCGAGTCCGCCGAACCGCCGGTCGAAGTCGTCGGAGTCCGTGGGCGGGTCCCCGACCGGGCGCCGGACGTAGGCGGTCCGCATGCCGACCGCCTGCGCCCCGCGGAGGTCCCAGGCGTGCGCGGCCACCACCAGCACGCGTTCCGGCGGGCATCCGGCGCTGTCGAGGGCGAGTCGGTAGACCTCCGGCGCCGGCTTGTAGGCCTGGGCGGCCTCGGCGGACAGGGCCTGGTGCCAGCGCAGCCCGGCATGGGCGTTGAGGTGCAGCAGGGTCGTGCGGCAGGCGTTGGACAGCCCGATCACGGGGAACCGCCGCGTGAGCCGCTCCAGTTCGGCGACCGAGTCGTCCCACGGGGGAAGGCGCCGCCCCGCGGTGGCGAGCCGGGCGACGGCCCCCGGGTCGGTGACGCCGGCCTGCCGGGCCACGCGCCGGGCGGCCTCGGCGTCGAGGATGTCGCTGCCGGCGTACCGGCGGAGCCCTCTGCGGATCCGCTCCTGTTCCTGCTCGCGGTGGAGCTGCCACAGGGCGACCAGTTCACCGGTGACCGCCGCGTCGGACCGGTGTGTCGCCTCCTGGACGGCCGATCGAAGTCCGCCCGTTTCGTCGACCATGGTGCCGAGGACGTCGAAGACGACCACCTCGATGTCGCGGATCTCCGCCATGTGCTCTCCCGCGTCCCGTCCACCGGTTGCGTCACCGCTTGAACTGGTGATGATGGTGTCAACGCGTCGGTCACCGGTCAAGGGGGTGACGACGCGTGCGCAGGGGGAGCGCCGCGACTGCTACTGCTGCGGCTGGGTCGCGATCTGGATCAGGTTGCCGCAGGTGTCGTCGAAGACGGCCGTGGTGACGGGCCCCATGTCCAGGGGCTCCTGGGTGAAGTGGACGCCGAGGCCGCTGAGGCGCTCGTACTCGGCCCGGACGTCGTCCACGGCGAACTGGGCGAGCGGGATGCCGTCCGCGGCGAGTGCGTCGCGGTAGGGCTTGACGGCCGGGTGGCCGGAGGGCTCCAGGAGCAGTTCCGTGCCGCCGGGGTTCTCGGGGGAGACGACGGTCAGCCATCGGTCCGTCTCGCCCACCGGGACGTCGTACTTCTTCACGAAGCCGAGGACCTCGGTGTAGAAGCGGAGGGCTTTGGCCTGGTCGTCGACGAAGACGCTGGTCAGATGGATCCTCATGGCGGGCTCTCTTCCGGTCCGGAGGGGTCGGGCGCCGGCCATCGCTCCGTGATCTGCCCGAGCGGGGCCGTGTTCAGGTCGTGAAACTTGTAGCGGCCCTCCCGCCTCGTCTCGACGAGCCCGGCGGCCTCCAGCACCGCGAGATGCTGGGAGACCGCCTGGCGCGAGATGCCGAGCCGGTGCTTCATGCTCAGCCGCGAGCAGATCTCGAACAGCGTCTGCCCGGACTTCTCCGCGAGCTCGTCGAGGATGGTGCGACGGGTGGGGTCGGCCAGGGCTTTGAAAAGGTCGTCGGCCACGGCCCCATGATAGGCAAGTGTTCACTTGCCTATCAAGTCCCTCCCCGGCCTGCCCGTCAGAGCGACTCCCGCCACCCGTTCGTGATCGGCAGCCGCCGGTCCTTCCCGAAGCCCTTGGGCGAGATCTTCGTGCCCGGCGGGTACTGGCGCCGCTTGTACTCGGCCGTGTCGACCATACGCAGCGTCTTCGCCACCAGCTCCGCGTCGAACCCGGCCGCCACGATCTCGTCCGCGCCCCGGTCCCGGTCGACGTACAGCTCCAGAATCGCGTCCAGCACCGGGTAGTCCGGCAGCGAATCCGTGTCGACCTGGCCCGGGCGCAGCTCCGCGCTCGGCGGCTTGGTGACGGAGTTCTCCGGGATCGGCGGGGTCTGGCCGCGCTCCCGGGCGGCCCGGTTACGCCACTCGGCCAGGCGGAAGACCGACGTCTTGTACACGTCCTTGATCGGGCCGTACGCGCCGACCGAGTCGCCGTAGAGCGTCGAGTAGCCGACCGCCAGTTCCGACTTGTTGCCGGGCGCCAGGACGATGTGGCCCTCCTGGTTGGAGATCGCCATGAGCAGTGTGCCGCGCAGACGCGACTGGAGGTTCTCCTCCGCCAGGCCCGTCAGGCCCAGCGAGCCCATGTACGCGTCGAACATCGGCTCGATGGCAACGGTCCGGTAGTTCAGGCCCGTGCGCCGGGCCAGTTCGGCCGCGTCGTCCTTGGAGTGGTCCGAGGAGTACTTCGACGGCATCGACACGCCGTACACGTTCTGCGCGCCCACCGCGTCGCACGCGATCGCCGCCACCAGCGCCGAGTCGATGCCGCCCGACAGGCCGATCAGGACCGACGTGAAGCCGTTCTTCGCGACATACGCCCGCAGGCCCACGACCAGCGCCGAGTAGACCTCCTCGTCGTCGTCCAGGCGGTCCGCGTAGCCGCCGGTCAGCTCCGGCTCGTACCGGGGCAGCGGCTCCTGTGAGAGCACCACGCGGTCGATGCGCAGGCCGTCGTCCACCACTCCCGTCGGGGCGTCCGCGGACGCCGTCGGCAGGTCCAGGTCCAGGACCACACAGCCCTCGGCGAACTGCGGCGCGCGCGCCACGACCTCGCCGTCCTTGTCGACGACGATCGAGTCGCCGTCGAACACGAGCTCGTCCTGGCCGCCGATCATCGCCAGGTACGCCGTGGTGCAGCCGGCCTCCTGGGCCCGCTTGCGGACCAGCTCCAGGCGCGTGTCGTCCTTGTTGCGCTCATAAGGGGAGGCATTGATCGAGACCAGCAGGCCCGCCTGCGCCGAACGGGCGGCGGGCACGCGGCCGCCGTCCTGCCAGAGGTCCTCGCAGATGGCCAGGGCGACATCCACGCCGTGCACCCGCAGCACCGGCATGCTGTCGCCGGGCACGAAGTAGCGGAACTCGTCGAACACGCCGTAGTTCGGCAGGTGGTGCTTGGCGAAGTTCAGGACCACCTCACCGCCGTACAGCACCGCACCCGCGTTCTGCGGCGCACCGGCCGGCTGGCCGTACTTCGGCTGGGCGGTCGCACTGCGGTCGAGGTAGCCGACGATCACCGGCAGGTCTCCGAAGCCCTCCTCGGCCAGGCGCGCGGCGAGAGAGCGCAGCGCCGCGCGCGAGGCCTCCACGAAGGACGACCTGAGCGCCAGGTCCTCGACGGGATACCCGGTCAGCACCATCTCCGGGAACGCCACGAGATGCGCTCCCTGTTCGGCGGAGTGCCGGGTCCAGCGGACGATCGACTCGGTGTTCCCGGCGAGGTCGCCGACGCCGGCGTCGATCTGGTTCAGGGCGAGACGTAGTTGAGGCACGCCGCCCAGTGTAATCGTCAATGCGACACAATGGGGTGGTGTGGGTCATCCCACACCACCCCGGTCCCCTTGCGGAGGTCAGTGCCGCCGGTACGACTCCACGTAGCCGCTCGCGGGCGTGCCCACGCCGGTGACGTCGTCGTAGCCCTTCACGGCCGTGAGCGAGCTGTCCTTGCCGAGACTGCGTACGGACGTGGACAGACCGCCGGTGGCGTCATAGCCGTTCACGAAGTCCAGCCGGGCCACGGCGAGGCCGGAGCCCGTCGGGTTGTCGGTGACGTCGTGGTAGACCTTCGACCCGGCCTTGGCGTAGATCGCCGGGTTGGCGAAGCCGATCGCCTTGCCGCGGGCCTCCTGGGCCAGGGCCTGGAGGGCCGCGATCGTCGGAGCCGCGAGCGAGGTGCCGCCGATGCGGTACTCGCTGTAGGCCTGCTTCTTCCCGTCGGGCGAGCTCTGCGTCTGCCCCACCAGGAAGCCGGTGTTGGGGTCGGCGATCGCCGCGATGTCCGGGACGACCCGGTTGCCGTCCGCGCCGTCCGCCTTCGCCAGCGCGTCCGGCACGACACCCCGCTGGTAGGAGGGTTCGGCGACCGTCCTGCTGGTGCCGCCGCCCGCGCCGGAGGTGAAGGCGCCGGGGAAACCCGTCCAGCTCCTGCCGTCGGCCGACAGGTCGGCCTTGTCGGTGCCCCAGCCGGTCTCCCAGAGGTACGTGTCGTCCTTGCCGACGGCCAGCGAGGTACCGCCGACGGCGGTGACCCACGCAGAGTTGGCAGGGGAGTCGACCTGTTTCGTCCCGGAGCTCGCGACCTCGTCGCCGTCGTCGCCGGAGGAGAAGTAGAAGCCGATGCCCTCGACCGCGCCCAGCTGGAACACCTGGTCGTAGGCGGCCGCGAGGTCGGGAGTCTGCACGGCCTCGACCTCGCCCCAGGAGTTGGAGACGATGTCGGCCAGGTGGTTGTCCACGACCTTGCCGAGAGCGTCGAGCAGGTCCCCGTCCCCGCAGGAGGCGGCGCCCACGTACGTGACGTCCGCGGCCGGTGCGACCGCGTGCACGGCCTCGACGTCCAGGGTCTCCTCGCCGTACCAGCCGGAGGCCGAGCAGTCCTTGGTGTCGGTGTACTTCTGGGGCAGCACCTGGTGCAGCCGGCCCGTCTTCCACGCCGCGTCGCCGTTGCGCTTGGCGTAGGTGCCGGCGTCGTAGGCGATCGTCGGGGAGGCGTAGGCGTCCGTGATGGCGACCCGGACGCCCTTGCCGGTGCGCGTGCCCGCACCGTAGGCGGCCCGCAGCTGCTTGCCCGTGTAACCCTTCACGGCGTACGGGAGCTTCTTGCCGTACGCGCTCGGGAGCGTGCTCGCGGTCTTCGAGCCGTAGTACGAGGAGAACGGCCCCGCGTTGCGGAACACGGTGTCCGGCGGCGGCAGTTGGTCGTCGTGCGTGGCCATGTGCGGCGCGTTGTCCAGCCCGGTCACGGTCAGGACGGCGTCGGCCAGGCCCTGCGGCACGGAGGCGGCGCTCGCCGGGGCGCGGTAGGTCTTCGAGCCCTTGGCGAAGTTGTGCAGCTGGGTGCCGAACGCCTTCTCGGCGGCGGCCACGTCACCGCTGACGGACACGTAGTGCCGCGTGACGCCGGTGACCTTCAGACCGGCCGCGGTCAGCCAGGCCTTCACGGCCGCCACCTGGGCCTTCGTCGCACCGAAGCGGGCCTGCGCCTGCTTGGCCGTCAGGTACTTGCCGTACGAGGCCGAGTCCGGGTCGGAGACGGCCCTCGCGTAGGCGGCGAGGCCCGCGGCGTCCTTGCCGGCCAGGTAGACCCGGGCCGAGACCCGGGCGCCGTCGGAGGCGGCACCCTTGTCCGCTCGGGCCGTGGCCCAGGCCGGCCGGGTCCCGGACAGCAGGTCGCGAAGCGGGTGGTCGGCTGCGTGCGCCGTGGGTATGCCGAGCGCCAGCGCGCCGGCGAGCATCGGCAGTGTCGCTGCCATGCTCACCCCGGCGCGCACCTTGGCGCGTTTGGATCTCATGGAACCCCCTGTGCGGTTCGTCGCGAGTGGATCACTCGACGGTCGCCACTCTCGCGACGAACCGTTCATGTCAGGGGAATGCGAAACCCAAGAAGCGTTCTACGCAGGCCAAGAAGTGCCCAAGGCGCCTTGATGCAGGACGATTTGGGGCTTACGCCCTAGGGGCGTGCCGGGCGTGCCGGGCAGCGCACGGTACGCGGGACGCCGCGGACACCCCTCAGGGACGCGGCGCGGCGCCGCGCTCCTTGAGCATGTCCGCCATCAGGGAGATCTCCGACTGCTGCGCGTCCACCATGCCCTGCGCGAGCCGCTTCTCCACGCCGACCGTGCACCTGTTCACGCAGCCCTGGGCCATGTGGACGCCGCCCTTGTGATGGTCCGTCATCAGCTGGAGGTAGAAGACCTCCGCCTGCTTGCCGCTGAGCTCGCCGAGCTTCTTCATCTCGGAGTTGGTCGCCATGCCCGCCATCAGCGCGCCGTCCTTGCCGGAGGCCATGCCACCCATGTCCATCCAGGTCATCGGCGGCTCGGAGGACACCTTGGGCAGGCCCCACAGGTCGAGCCAGCCGAGCATCATGCCGCGCTGGTTGGCCTGCGTCTGCGCGATGTCGTACGCCAGGCGCCGGACCTCCTCGTCCTTGGTGCGGTCGCGCACGATGTACGACATCTCCACGGCCTGCTGGTGGTGCACCGCCATGTCCCGGGCGAAGCCGGCGTCCGCGGACTCGGCCGTCGGCGTCCTGCCGTTGCCGTCGTCCCCGGCGACGGCGTAGGTGATCGCCCCGGCCGCGACGAGCGCCGCCGCCGCGGCCCCGGCGACCAGCCCGACGTGCCTCACTTGGACAGGCCGTTCGTGCAGGCGGCACCCGGCTCGGGGGTCTGCTCGCCCTGGACGAACTTCTCGAAGAACTTGTCCACGTTCGGGTCGCTCGCACCCGTCACCGTGCGCTGGTGGCCCCACGCCGAGAGCATGATCGGGTCCTTCTGGTCGTCCATCGGGCTCATCAGCGTGTACGGCGTCTTCTTCACCTTCGCCGCGAGTACGTCGATGTCGGCCTTCTTCGCGTCGGCGTTGTACGTCACCCACACCGCGCCGTGCTCCAGCGAGTGCACGGCGTTGGTGTTGTCCAGCTGCTCGGTGTAGACGTCGCCGTTGCAGTTCATCCAGACCTGGTTGTGGTCACCGCCGACCGGCGGCTCGGAGGCGTACTTCACGGCCTTGCTGACGTGGTTGCGGGACAGCTTGCCCTCCCACGTCTTCACGCCGTCCTTGCCCGTCACGAACTTGCCCTTGCCCGAGGAGTCGCTCGCCGCGGTGTCACTGCCCTTGTCGTCCTGCGAGCGCACGAGCACGACGCCGCCGACGACGAGGCCGGTGACGATCACCACGCTGGCCGCGATGGTGAGGATCCGGTTGCGGCGCTCACGGGCCTGCTCGGCGCGCCGCATCTCCTCTATTCGCGCCTTGCGTGCCGTGCTGCCCTTGTTGGCGGAGCCCATGAGGTGTCCTTCGTGGGAAAAGTGACGGGGGGCTGATCGTAATGGGGGAGGCGGGGCGCCTCGTAGGGCTGCCACCGGAATGGGCCGAATCGATACGGCACCGACAGCTGCACGACAGGTTCACCGATCCCGGCGCCGGTCGCCCGCCGGATAATTTGAACCGCAGATTCCCATTACTTACGCTGCCTGCATGCGGCTGCTGCGCTCCACCGACCTCGCCCTGCGGGTCCTGATGCGGCTCGCCGTCGCGGGCGGGTCCAGCCCGACGACCCGGGACGTCGCGGACGGCATGGACGTGCCCTACACCCACCTGGCGAAGGTCGTCGCCGAGCTCCAGCACATGGGACTGCTTCAGGCCCGCCGCGGCCGCGGCGGCGGGCTCACCCTCACCGAGCAGGGCCGCACGGCCTCGGTGGGTGCGGTGGTCCGCGCCTTCGAGGGCGACGGCGACGTCGTGGACTGCGAGGGCCCCACCCCCTGCCCCCTCAACTCCGCCTGCCGCCTGCGCGCAGCCCTGCGCAGGGCCCAGGAGGCGTTCTTCGCCTCACTGGACCCGGTCACGGTGCAGGACATCGTGGCGGAGCCGACCGGGGTCCTGCTGCTGGGGATCTCGCGGGGAGCTGATCCCCGGGACGTCTAGGCCGACTGCCCCGCCAGCCACAGGTCCGGGCCGAACACCTCGTAGTAGATGTCGGCGGGGGCCACGCCCTTCGTGATCAGCTGGGTCCGCACCGCCCGCATGAACGGGAGCGGACCGCACAGGTACGCGCGCGTGCCCGGGGCGAGCGGAACGCCGGTGAGGTCGGCCAGGCCGGGGTGGGTGCCCGCCGGGGCGTCCTGCTCATACCAGAGGTGGACGGCCGCGTCCGGGAGCTTGGCCGCGTAGGCCTCGTGGTCGGTGCGCAGGGCGTGCGTCGCGGGGGAGCGGTCGGCGTGCACGACGGTGACCGGGGCGCGGTGCCCCGAGTCGGCGAGGTGGGCCAGCATCGCGGTCATCGGGGTCACACCGATGCCCGCCGAGGCCAGCAGCAGGGGCGTGTCGTCGGGACCGGCGTCCAGGACCAGGTCGCCGTACGGCTCCGACAGTTCCAGGACGTCACCCACCCGCACGCGCGCGTGCAGGTGGTTCGACACCTCGCCGTCGGGGGCCCCGCCCTCGCGCATGCGCTTCACGCTGATCTGCCGCAGGTCCGGGCCGGGCGCCCCGGACAGGCTGTACTGCCGTATCTGCCGGGCGCCGTCCGCGAGCGCGACGCGGACGGAGACGTACTGGCCCGCGAGGAAGTCCCGCACGGGGCCGCCGTCGGCGGGCCGCAGCCGGAAGGTGGCGACGTCGGCCGTCTCGGTGACCCGCTCGACGACCTCCCAGGCCCGCCAGGCGGGCCCGCCGCGCTCCTCGCGCAGCCGCTGCTCCACGGCGACGAGCGCGTTCGCCATCAGCCAGTAGACCTCGTCCCAGGCGGCGGCGACCTCCGGCGTGACCGCGTCGCCGAGGACTTCGGCGATGGCGGCGAACAGGTGCTCGTGGACGATGCGGTACTGCTCCTGCGTGACGCCGAGCGAGCCGTGCTTGTGGGCGATGCGCGCCAGCATCGCGTCCGGCCGCTGCCCCGGACGGTCCAGCAGGTGCGTCGCGAACGCGGCGACGGAACCGGCCAGCGCCTGCCGCTGGGTGCCGGAGGCCTGGTTCCCCCGGTTGAACAGGTCCCGCAGCAGCTCCGGGTGGGCCTCGAACAGGCCGGCGTAGAAACGCTCGGTGATCGTGCCGAGGGCCGCGCCGACGGCGGGGAGTGTGGCGCGGACGGTGGCGGCGGACTGCTCGGACAGCATCAGGGCTCCTCAAGGCTCGACTGTGCGCACGCTATTTAAACTTGCATATGAGATGCAAATTAAACGGGTGGCGCAGCGAGAGGAACCGGCCGTTACGGATGTCGGTGCGAGCAGGCACTATGGGCGGAAGAGCAGTTCACCCGCCGTACGTGAGGCGTTCGACCCCGGGCCGCCCGGGCGATCATGGTCCGCAACGCGTACGAAATGGTGGTGTGGTGGGATGCTCAGGTGCCCGACCGCCTCCCGTGGTACGGAAGACAGGCGGCCTGACCAGCAAGGATGGGGAAGCGGAAGATGGACAAGCAGCAGGAGTTCGTGCTCCGGACGTTGGAGGAGCGCGACATCCGGTTCGTACGCCTGTGGTTCACGGACGTGCTGGGCTTCCTCAAGTCCGTCGCCGTGGCCCCGGCCGAGCTGGAACAGGCCTTCGACGAGGGCATCGGCTTCGACGGCTCCGCGATCGAGGGCTTCGCCCGGGTCTACGAATCCGACATGATCGCCAAGCCGGACCCGTCGACCTTCCAGATCCTGCCCTGGCGCGCGGAGGCCCCGGGCACGGCCCGCATGTTCTGCGACATCCTCATGCCGGACGGCTCCCCGTCCTTCGCCGACCCGCGCTACGTGCTCAAGCGCGCCCTCGCCCGCACCTCCGACCTGGGCTTCACCTTCTACACCCACCCGGAGATCGAGTTCTTCCTGCTGAAGGACCGGCCCCTGGACGGCAGCCGCCCGACGCCCGCCGACAACTCCGGTTACTTCGACCACACCCCGACCAACGTCGGCATGGACTTCCGCCGCCAGGCGATCACCATGCTGGAGTCGATGGGCATCTCGGTGGAGTTCTCCCACCACGAGGGCGCGCCGGGCCAGCAGGAGATCGACCTCCGCTACGCCGACGCGCTGTCCACGGCCGACAACGTCATGACGTTCCGCCTCGTCATGAAGCAGGTGGCACTGGAGCAGGGCGTGCACGCCACGTTCATGCCGAAGCCCTTCTCCGAGCACCCCGGCAGCGGCATGCACACCCACCTGTCGCTCTTCGAGGGCGACCGCAACGCCTTCTACGAGTCGGGCTCGGAATACCAGCTCTCCAAGGTCGGCCGCTCCTTCATCGCGGGCCTCCTGCGGCACGCGGCGGAGATCTCCGCGGTCACCAACCAGTGGGTCAACTCCTACAAGCGCATCTGGGGTGGCGCGGAGCGCACCGCGGGCGCGGGTGGCGAGGCCCCCTCGTACATCTGCTGGGGCCACAACAACCGCTCGGCGCTCGTCCGCGTCCCGATGTACAAGCCCGGTAAGACGGGCTCCGCCCGGGTGGAGGTCCGGTCCATCGACTCCGGCGCCAACCCCTACCTCGCCTACGCACTGCTGCTGGCCGCCGGCCTCAAGGGCATCGAGGAGGGCTACGAGCTCCCGCCGGGCGCCGAGGACGACGTCTGGGCCCTCTCCGACGCGGAGCGCCGCGCGATGGGCATCGAGCCGCTTCCCCAGAACCTGGGCGAGGCGCTGACCCTCATGGAGCGCAGCGACCTGGTCGCCGAGACCCTCGGCGAGCACGTCTTCGACTTCTTCCTGCGCAACAAGCGGCAGGAGTGGGAGGAGTACCGCTCGGAGGTCACGGCGTTCGAGCTGCGGAAGAACCTTCCGGCGCTGTAGGTCCTTCCGGCACTGCAGGTCAGTTCCGCCGGGCCCGGCGGAACTCCCGCGGCGCGCTCACAGCGACGCGTCCTCCGACACCGTCGTCCACGCGAATCCGTCCGGGTCGGTGAACGGCCCGGCGTCGCTGGTGATGGTGAGGCGGTGGGAGCCGGTGCCCTCGGGGGAGACGCCGGCGACCTTGGCGAGGCCGCGGCGCTTGTACAGCGCCAGCTTGACGGGGCCCGGCCCGGTGGCGAACTCGACGTACTTGCTGCCGAAACTCTTGCCCACGGCCAGGCCGTGATCGACGTAGAACTGCTTGCCGGCCTTCACGTCCTCGACGCCGAGCAGCAGGACGAACTCGTCGACCTGCCGGGTCGCCGGGCCGGTGTTCTTCTTCGACGACGACGCGATCTGCCAGATCGTCCCGTCGGGGGCCTGGACGACGCCCCCGTAGCCCCAGAGCGACTTGGCGGCGGGCTTCAGCGTCGTCGCCCCGGCCTGCACGGCCGCGTCGACGAGGGCGTCCACGTCGGCCGGCTGGGAGACCACGAGCGACAGCGTGAACCCGCGGAAGCCGGAGGTCGGTGCCTCCGACGCCCGCAGGCGCAGCCGGTCGTCCAGACCGAAGGCGGTGGAGTAGAAGCGGTCGGCGGCGGCGAGGTCGGCCACCTCGAGGGTGACGGATGCGATGGAAGTCATGACAACGACGCTAATCGCGCTCCTGCACCCGTGCTTCTCGATTCCTGACCAGGTGTGTCAGGCCTGCTGCCGCTTCAGGTCCGCCAGCAGCTGGTGCAGCGGCTCGGTGGCCCGGCGCCGGTACTCCTGCACCGCCCATCCGTTGCCGTCCGGGTCCTGGAAGTGCATGAACGTGGCGCCGTCGTCGGGGGAGTACTGGACCGGTTCCGAGACGTCGAGGCCGCGTTCGACGAGTTCCGCGTGGGCCGCCTTGATGTCGGCGACGCACAGTTGCAGGCCCTGGTAGGAGCCGGGCGCAGGCGTGGGGCCGGGGGTCATCTCCCAGATCGACTCGCCGAGGGCGATCGAACAGCCGGAGCCCGGAGGGGTGAGCTGGACGATCCGCATCCCGGGCATGACCTCCTGGTCGATGTCCACGTGGAAGCCGACCTTGTCCCGGTAGAAGTCCCGGGCGCGGTCGATGTCGGTCACGGGCAGGGGAATGACTTCGAGGGTGAAGTCCATGGCGTGACTCCTTTGTCAGGCATCGGTGAACCGCCACCTCGTCTGGCTGAACGGCTCCCCCTTACCGAAGCCGAAAGCTGTGCGCGGCGCCACCGAGTAGACGGCCGCGCGGCCCGCGCCGTGGTGGAAATACCCCTCCCGTACCTCGTAGTGCCAGAAACTGCCGTACTTCGCCTCCCACACCGCGGCCAGTTCGCGTAGCCGGGCGTCGTCGGTGACGCGCCTCGCCTCGCCCTCCACGACCAGGTCGTATCCCTCGTTCCAGGTGTTCGTGCCGGTGGTCAGCACGACGTGCGGATTCTCCGCGAGGTTCAGCGCCTTGCGTTCCTCCGGGCCCGTGCAGAAGTGCAGGGCGCCGTCCGACCAGACGGACGGCAGCGGGGTGACGTGGGGCCGTCCGTCCGGTCGTACCGTCGTGATCCAGAACAGCTCCGCAGCGGTGAGCCGTGCCTGCGCCTCCTGCCAGTCCGTGGCTGTGGCCGTCTCGCTGCTGTAGCGCGGGTCCAGACGGGTCTGCGGGTGCATGGTGGTCATGGGTGTCCTCCCGGCCTCGGTGCCCACCAGTGCAGACTCCGCCCGCCTGACGAACTCATCGGCGCTTCCCCCGGCCCGTGCGGATAGGCTCGAAGCCGTACGACCTTGATCCGATGCATGTCCGAGGAACAGTGCGAGGGAGGCCCGGATGACGACGGCGCCGGGGCGCAGGAGCAGTACTTTCACGCGGCTGCTGCGGCACGGATTCACCGACGCCTCCGCCGCCGAGCGGCTCCTGGACAGCCTGGAGCTCGCGCCCCTGCGCGACGACCCGGTGCTGCTGGAGGCGCTGGGCGCCACCGCCGACCCCGATCTCGCGCTGCTCGGCCTCGTCCGGCTGCTGGAGGCCCAGCAGAGCCCCGGCGCCCGCCGGGAACTGCTCGACACCCTGATCGCGGCCAAGCCCCTGCGCGACCGCCTCCTCGGCGTGCTCGGCGCCTCCACCGCCCTCGCCGACCACCTCACGCGGCACCCGGACGACTGGCAGGCCCTCGTCATGTACGAGGCGTACGACCTGCACCCCGGGGTGGAGGAGTTCGAGGCCGGCCTCGCGGAGGCCGACGACCCGGTCTCCCTGCGGGTCGCCTACCGGCGCTGCCTGCTGTCCATCGCCGCCCGGGACGTCTGCGGCACCACCGGCGTCGCCGAGTCCGCCGCCGAGCTGGCCGACCTCGCCACCGCCACCCTGCGCGCCGCCCTCGGTATCGCCGAGGCGGCCGCGCCGGAGGACGCCGGCCTGTGCCGGCTCGCCGTCATCGCGATGGGCAAGTGCGGCGGCCACGAGCTGAACTACGTGTCGGACGTGGACGTCATCTTCGTCGGGGAGGCCACCGAGGGGACGGACGAGACCAAGGCCGTACGCGCCGCGACCCGGCTCGCCTCGCACATGATGCGGATCTGCTCCGAGACGACCGTCGAGGGCTCCATCTGGCCCGTCGACGCCAACCTCCGCCCCGAGGGCCGCAACGGCCCCCTGGTGCGGACCCTCTCCAGCCACCTGGCCTACTACCAGCGCTGGGCCAAGACCTGGGAGTTCCAGGCGCTGCTCAAGGCCCGCCCGGTGGCCGGCGATCTCGACCTCGGCGAGGAGTACGTCGCCGCCGTCCAGCCGCTGGTGTGGAAGGCCGCCGAGCGCGAGAACTTCGTCCCCGACGTGCAGAAGATGCGCCGCCGGGTCGTGGAGAACATCCCCGTCGCCGAGGTCGACCGCCAGCTGAAGCTGGGCCCGGGCGGCCTCAGGGACGTCGAGTTCGCCGTGCAGCTGCTCCAGCTGGTGCACGGCCGGGCCGACACCTCCCTGCGCAGCGGTACGACCCTGGACGCGCTCAAGGCCCTCGCCGCCGGCGGTTACGTCGGACGGTCCGACGCGGCCCAGCTCGACGAGGCCTACCGCTTCCTGCGCTCCCTGGAGCATCGCATCCAGCTGTTCCGGCTGCGGCGCACCCACCTCGTCCCCGAGGACGAGGCCGAGCTGCGCCGCATCGGCCGCTCCCTCGGCCTGCGCGCGGACCCGGTGGCCGACCTGCACCGCGAGTGGCGGCGGCACGCAGGTGTCGTACGCCGGCTGCACGAGAAGCTCTTCTACCGGCCGCTGCTCGACGCGGTCGCCCAGCTCGCCACCGGAGAGGCCCGGCTCAGCACCGAGGCGGCCCGGGAACGCATGGTCGCCCTCGGCTACGCCGACCCCGCCTCCGCCCTGCGTCACCTGGAGGCCCTGGCCTCCGGAGTCACCCGCAAGGCCGCCATCCAGCGCACCCTGCTGCCCGTGCTGCTCGGCTGGTTCGCCGACTCCGCCGACCCGGACGCGGGTCTGCTCAACTTCCGCAAGGTCTCGGACGCGCTCGGCAAGACCCCCTGGTACCTGCGGCTGCTCCGGGACGAGGGCGCCGCCGCACAGAACCTCGCCCGGGTGCTGTCCGCCGGCCGTCTCGCGCCCGACCTGCTGATGCGCGCCCCGGAGGCGGTCGCGCTGCTCGGCGACGGGGACGGCGGGGGTCTGGCGCCCCGGCCGCGCGCCCATCTGGAGCAGGAGATAGTCGCCGCGGTGAAGCGCGCCGACGGCGGAGCCCAGGCCGTCACGGCGGCGCGTGGTGTGCGCCGCCGCGAGCTGTTCCGTACGGCCGCCGCCGACATCGTCGGCTCCTACGGCACCGAGGAGCAGCCCGCCGAGGCGGATCAGGGCGCCCTGGTGGACCGGGTCGGTGCCGCGGTGTCGGACCTGACCGCCGCGACCCTGGCCGGCACGCTCCGCGCGGTCGTGCGGGACGGCTGGGGGGACGGCCTGCCCACCCGGTTCGCGATCATCGGCATGGGCCGCTTCGGCGGCCACGAGCTGGGCTACGGCTCCGACGCGGACGTGCTGTTCGTGCACGAACCGTTCGACGGCGTCGACGAGCGGGAAGCCTCGCAGGCGGCCGGCAAGGTCGTCTCCGAGATGCGCCGCCTGCTGCAGATCCCCAGCGCCGACCCGCCGCTGCTCATCGACGCCGACCTCCGCCCGGAGGGCAAGTCCGGGCCACTGGTCCGCACCCTCACGTCGTACGAGGCGTACTACCGCCGGTGGGCGCTGACGTGGGAGTCGCACGCGCTGCTGCGGGCCGAGCCGGTCGCCGGCGACGAGGAGCTGGGCCGCCGCTTCATCGAGCTGATCGACCCGCTGCGCTACCCGGCGGACGGGCTCGCCGACGAGGCCGTCCGCGACATCCGGCGGCTGAAGGCCCGCATGGAGTCCGAGCGGCTGCCGCGCGGCGCCGACCCCAAGCTGCACGCCAAGCTCGGGCCGGGCGGCCTGTCCGACGTGGAGTGGACCGTGCAGCTCATGCAGCTGCGGCACGGCTCGGCGGAGCCTGGCCTGCGCACCACCCGCACCCGCGAGGCCCTGGCCGCGGCCCGCACCGCCGGGCTCATCAGCGACGAGGACGCGGCGGTCCTCGACGAGGCCTGGGTCCTCGCGACCCGGGTCCGCAACGCGGTGATGCTGGTACGCGGCCGTGCCGGCGACACCTTCCCGACGGAGCCCCGGGAACTGGCCGCCGTGGGCAGGTATCTGGGATACGGCCCCGGCCACGCGGGCGACATGCTCGACGCGTACCGGCGTACGGCACGCCGGGCGCGCGGTGTGGTGGAGGAACTCTTCTACGGCATCACCGAGCGCTAGGGCCTGTCCGACAGCTCCCTGCCCGCTCGGCTGCGACGCCCGGCACGCCCCGGGGCCCCTCCGGTGCTGTACGCCTCCGCCGCGGGCCGGGGCTCGCCCGGTCTGGGTGCCGGCACGGTCTTCGGCAGTGCGTACGGCTGCCTGCCGTACCAGAGCCGCGCGACCGTGAACCCGAAGGCCAGGCACAGCACGCCACCGACCGCATCGAGCCAGAAGTGGTTGGCCGTGGCGACGATGACCACCAGCGTCAGCGCCGGGTACAGCAGGCCCAGCACCCGGGCCCAGGGGACCGCGGCGAGGGCGAAGATCGTCAGTCCGCACCACACGGACCAGCCGATGTGCATCGACGGCATCGCGGCGTACTGGTTGGACATGTGCTTCAGGTCGCCGGACGCCATCGAACCCCAGGTCTGGTGGACCATGACCGTGTCGATGAAGCCGCGGCCGTTCATCAGCCGCGGGGGTGCCAGCGGATACAGGTAGTAACCGGCCAGGGCGACGGCGGTGGTCGCGAACAGCACCGTGCGGGTTGCCGTGTAGCGGCCGGGATGGCGACGGTACAGCCACACCAGGACACCCAGCGTGACGATGAAGTGGAGCGTCGCGTAGTAGTAGTTCATCCCGACGATGAGCCAATGCACCGAGTTCACGGTGTGGTTGACCGACTCCTCGACGGCGATGCCCAGATGGTGCTCGGCCTGCCAGATCCAGTCGGCGTTGCGCAGGGCCTCGGCCCTCTGCTCGGGTACGGCGTTGCGGACGAGCGAGTACGTCCAGTAACTCATCGCGATCAGCAGGATCTCGAACCAGAACCGGGGCCGGCGCGGGGTGCGCAGCCGGCGAAGCGGACCACGCCCCGTTTCGGCCGCAACGGGGTCCGGGAGGGCCGCTTCCAGGCCCTCCGGCTTCGTTACGGTCGTTTCGCCCATAGGTGCAAAGTCTGCCAGAAAAGGACTTCCCCACCGATCATCCCGCGGCCCTGTCCGAGCCGCATGTTCTACGGCGAAATCAGGCCGCAGGGCTCAGGGGCGGCCACGTTCCCCAGGAGCCGAAGCGGTCGAACCGCGCACCACCAGTTCGGGCATGAACACGAACTCGCTGTGCGGCGCGGGCGTTCCGCCGATCTCCTCCAGCAGCGTGCGCACCGCCGCCTGACCCATCGCCGGGACCGGCTTGCGGACCGTGGTCAGGGGCGGGTCGGTGAAGGCGATCAGCGGGGAGTCGTCGAAGCCGACCACCGAGATGTCCTTCGGCACGTCCAGACCCAGCTGCCGGGCCGCCCGGATCGCGCCCAGCGCCATCATGTCGCTGGCGCACACCACGGCCGTGCAGTTCCGCTCGATCAACGCCGTGGTCGCCGCCTGACCACCCTCCAGGGTGTACAGGGAGTGCTGCACCAGCTCCGACTCGACGGTCTCGGCGCTCAGGCCCAACTGGTCCTGCACCGTGCGCACGAACCCCTCGATCTTGCGCTGTACCGGCACGAACCGCTTGGGCCCGAGGGCCAGACCGATCCGGGTGTGCCCCAGGGACACCAGGTGCGTGACCGCGAGGCTCATCGCCGCCCGGTCGTCGGGGGAGATGAACGGCGCCTGCACTTTCGGCGAGAAACCGTCGACCAGTACGTAGGGCACGCCCTGGGCGCGCAGCCGGTCGTAGCGCTGCATGTCGGCGGTGGTGTCCGCGTGCAGTCCGGAGACGTAGATGATTCCGGCGACCCCGCGGTCCACGAGCATCTCCGTGAGCTCGTCCTCCGTCGAGCCGCCCGGGGTCTGGGTGGCCAGCACCGGGGTGTAGCCCTGCCGCGTCAGCGCCTGGCCGATGACCTGCGCCAGGGCCGGGAAGATCGGGTTCTCCAGTTCCGGGGTGATCAGGCCGACCAGGCCCTCGCTGCGCTGGCGCAGGCGCACCGGGCGTTCGTAGCCCAGGACGTCGAGGGCGGCCAGCACGGACTGGCGGGTGGTGGCGGCGACACCCGGCTTCCCGTTGAGGACGCGGCTGACGGTCGCTTCACTCACCCCCGCCTGCACAGCGATGTCGGCAAGCCGTGTGGTCACAGCACTGGACTGTAGCGGCCGGGGTTCTCCTTGCACACCGACGGGACGCCTGATGCGCGCCGTCGCACGGCCCGCTGCGGGTGGCTTGGTCATCGCGGTCCCTCGAAGTCGTGGTCGGCGTCCGATCCGCAACGGATGATTCCCCCGGCGGACGCGCATGGCAAGTGCTTGCAGAGTCTTGCACAGCTGTCCGACTCCCTGCCGAACAGCTGGATATGCGGGCTGCGCCTGGGTCGAGGAGAGGCCGAGGGGAGGTCACAGCGGGATAACCATCCGCATCTCTTGCACCTTTTTGCTGCAAGGTCTTTCGCAACTCGTTGCAGCGCGGCTAATCTCACCGACGCCCGGCCGCCAACGGCGCAGTCGGCAGCACGAACGGGCTTTCACCCTCAAGGAGAACTCATGCGGCGTGGCATAGCGGCCACCGCGCTGGTGGCGTCCCTCGCCCTCGCGGCGACGGCCTGCGGCGGAAGCGACAGCGGCGACGAGGCCGGCGGCCCGGTCACCATCACCTGGTGGGACACCTCCAACGCGACCAACGAGGCGCCGACGTACCAGGCCCTCGTCAAGGAGTTCGAGGCCGCCAACAAGGACATCAAGGTCGACTACGTCAACGTCCCCTTCGACCAGGCGCAGAACAAGTTCGACACCGCCGCCGGTTCCAAGGGCGCCCCCGACGTGCTGCGTTCCGAGGTCGGCTGGACCCCCGCCTTCGCAAAGAAGGGCTTCTTCGCGCCGCTGGACGGCACCGAGGCCCTCGCCGAGCAGGACAAGTTCCAGCCCAGCCTGATCGAGCAGGCCAAGTACGAGGGCAAGACCTACGGCGTCCCCTTCACCACGGACACCCTCGCCCTCGTCTACAACAAGGCCCTGTTCAAGAAGGCCGGCGTCGAGGCCCCCAAGACCTGGGACGACCTGAAGAAGGCCGCCGCCACGATCAAGGACAAGACCGGCGTCGACGGCTACTGGGGCTCCACCCAGGCCTACTACGCCCAGTCCTTCCTCTACGGCGAGGGCACCGACACCGTCGACGCCGACGCCAAGAAGATCACCGTCTCCTCGCCCGAGGCCAAGAAGGCCTACGGCACCTGGCAGGGCCTGTTCAAGGGCAAGGGCCTGCACAAGGCCGACACCACCGCCGACGCCTACGCCCACATCCAGGAGGCGTTCGTCAGCGGCAAGGTCGCCTCGATCGTCCAGGGCCCGTGGGAGATCACGAACTTCTACAAGGGTTCGGCCTTCAAGGACAAGAACAACCTCGGCATCGCCACCGTCCCGGCCGGCTCCACCGGCAAGACGGGTGCCCCGACCGGCGGCCACAACCTCTCCGTGTACGCGGGCTCGGACAAGGCCCACCAGGAGGCCTCGCTGCAGTTCGTGAAGTTCATGACCTCGGCCAAGGCCCAGGAGACCATCGCGCTGAAGAACTCCACGCTGCCCACGCGGGAGGACGCCTACACCGCGAAGGTCAAGGCCGACCCGGGCATCGCCGGCTACCAGGGCGTGCTGTCCGCCGCCCAGCCGCGCCCGGCGCTGCCCGAGTACAGCTCCCTGTGGGGTCCGCTCGACGACGAGCTGATCAAGATCGCCGGCGGCAAGGAGTCCCTGGACAAGGGCCTCGGCAACGCCGAGACCGCCATCGCCAAGCTGGTGCCGGACTTCTCCAAGTGACCGCCGCGTGGCCGCCGGATCCCCCCGTCATGGGGGAGGGGGCCGGCGGCCACCGGCCCGCGCCTGGGCAGCCCCCTGACCTCCTTGAACCTCCAGAAGGTGTCGAACCATGACAGTCGCCATCGACCGAGCGACCGGCAAGCGGCGCGGTGAGCGGGAACCACGGCCCGGACCGGTGCAGCGGCTGAAGAACGGCCTGAACAAGCACTGGTACGCCTACGCGATGATCGCCCCGGTGGCGATCGTCCTCGGCGTCCTCGTGCTGTACCCGCTGGCGTACGGCCTGTACCTGACGCTCACCGACGCCACCAGCCTCAACACCGCCCGCACGATCGGCGTCAACGAGATCGACGCCACCTACAAGTTCATCGGCCTGGACAACTACGCCGACATCCTGTGGGGCCCCACGGCGTACGACCGGTTCTGGTCGCACTTCCTCTGGACGATCTTCTGGACGGCGGCCTGCGTCACCCTGCACTACGGCATCGGTCTCGGCCTGGCCCTGCTGCTCAACCAGAAGCTGCGCGGCCGCACCCTCTACCGCATGATCCTGGTGCTGCCCTGGGCGGTGCCGACCTTCGTCACCGTGTTCGGCTGGCGGTTCATGCTCGCCGACGGCGGCATCATCAACTCCGGCCTGGAACTGCTGCACCTGCCGACGCCCTCGTGGCTGGAGGACACTTTCTGGCAGCGGTTCTCCGCGATCATGGTCAACACCTGGTGCGGTGTGCCGTTCATGATGGTCTCGCTCCTCGGTGGCCTGCAGTCGATCGACGCGAGCCTGTACGAGGCCTCCGAGATGGACGGCGCCGGCGCCTGGCAGCGGTTCCGCTACGTCACCCTGCCCGGTCTGAGGTCCGTCAGCACGACGGTCGTACTCCTCGGCGTCATCTGGACCTTCAACCAGTTCGCCATCATCTTCCTGTTGTTCGGCAACACCGCCCCGGACGCCCAGATCCTCGTGACATGGGCCTATCACCTGGGCTTCGGGCAGCAGCCGCGTGACTACGCCCAGTCCGCCGCCTACGGAATCCTGCTCCTGTCCATCCTGATCGTCTTCACCTCCTTCTACCGCCGCTGGCTGAACCGCAACGAGCAGCAGCTCGCGATCTGAGGCAGGAGTCCGAAATGAGTACGACCACCGTCGAGACCCCCGCCCCGGCGGCCGGGCGGCGCCCCGCGGGCGCCCCCGGCAGGACACGCCGGCGCGGCGAGCAGACCCGCGCGGCCGCCCTCGCCTCCCACGCCGTGCTGATCGGCGCGAGCCTGACCGCGCTCTTCCCGGTCGCCTGGCTGGCCTTCCTGTCCCTCGGCCCGGACAAGGACGACTACCTCCACCCCGGGCGCATCTGGGGCAAGATGACGTTCGACAACTACGCGTTCGTCCTGCAGGACACCGGCTTCTTCGACTGGCTGAAGAGCACGCTGGTCGTGGTGCTGGGCACGACGGTCATCGGCGTCGTCGTCGCCGCGTCCACCGGCTACGCCGTCTCCCGGATGCGGTTCCCCGGCTATCGGAAGCTGATGTGGGTGCTGCTGGTCACCCAGATGTTCCCGATCGCGGTACTGATCGTGCCGATGTACCAGATCCTCTCGGATCTGCAGCTCATCGACAGCTACCTTGGTCTCATCCTTGTCAACTGCACCACGATCGTGCCGTACTGCGCCTGGCTGATGAAGGGCTATTTCGACACCATCCCGTTCGAGATCGACGAGGCCGGGCGCGTCGACGGGCTGACCCCCTTCGGCACGTTCGCGCGGCTCATCCTGCCGCTCGCCAAGCCGGGCCTCGCGGTCGCGGCGTTCTACAGCTTCCTCACGGCCTTCGGTGAGGTCGCGTTCGCTTCCACCTTCATGCTGAGCGACGACAAGTACACGTTCGCCGTCGGTCTGCAGACGTTCGTGAGCGAGCACGACGCACAGCGAAACCTGATGGCCGCGACGGCTGTGCTGATCGCCATACCGGCCGCCCTGTTCTTCTACCTCGTGCAGAAGAACCTGGTGACCGGGCTCACCGCAGGTGGCACCAAGGGGTGACCCCGCGCCCCCCGGGGCGCTGCCCGACAGCACTCCACAAGCCCGAGGCGGCCGCGGCGCCCATCCGACCCCGCTGTGCCGCGGCCGCCTCGTCACCACCCCACGCCTCACATGACCACAACCTCGTTACGCATCAAGGACGACATGAGCCAGCACTCAGCTGCACCTGCCCCCACCTCCGCGTCCGCCGTGGCCGCCGTCGCCAAGCGCCGCGACTGGTGGCGGGACGCGGTGATCTACCAGGTGTACCCGCGCAGCTTCGCCGACAGCAACGGTGACGGCATGGGCGACCTGGAAGGTGTCCGCACCCGCCTGCCGTACCTGCGCGACCTCGGCGTGGACGCCGTGTGGCTCAGCCCCTTCTACGCCTCGCCGCAGGCCGACGCCGGCTACGACGTCGCCGACTACCGCGCTGTCGACCCGATGTTCGGCAGCCTCCTGGACGCCGACGCGCTGATCCGCGACGCCCACCGGCTGAACCTCAGGGTCATCGTCGACCTGGTCCCGAACCACTCCTCCGACCAGCACGAGTGGTTCAAGCGGGCCGTCGCCGAAGGTCCGGGCTCCGCGCTGCGGGAGCGTTACCACTTCCGCCCCGGCAAGGGCAAGGACGGCGAGCTGCCGCCCAACGACTGGGAGTCGATCTTCGGCGGCCCGGCGTGGACCCGCGTCACCGAACCCGACGGCACGCCCGGCGAGTGGTACCTGCACCTCTTCGCCCCCGAGCAGCCCGACTTCAACTGGGAGCATCCGGCGGTCGGCGACGAGTTCCGCTCCATCCTGCGCTTCTGGCTGGACATGGGCGTCGACGGCTTCCGGATCGACGTCGCCCACGGCCTGGTGAAGGCCGAGGGGCTGCCCGACCTTGGATCCCACGACCAGGTGAAGCTGCTGGGCAACGATGTCATGCCGTTCTTCGACCAGGAGGGCGTGCATGAGATCTACCGGCAGTGGCGGCTCGTCCTCGACGAGTTCGCGGGGGAGCGCATCTTCGTCGCCGAGGCCTGGACACCGACCATCGAGCGCACGGCCCACTACGTCCGCCCCGACGAGCTGCACCAGGCCTTCAACTTCCAGTACCTCAGCACTCACTGGGACGCCGAGGAGATGCGCGAGGTCATCGACCGCACCCTGGAGGCCATGCGCCCGGTCGGTGCCCCCGCCACCTGGGTGCTGTCCAACCACGACGTGACCCGGCACGCCACCCGCTTCGCCAACCCGCCGGGCCTCGGTACCCAGATCCGCCTGGCCGGAGACCGCGAGCTGGGGCTGCGCAGGGCCCGGGCCGCGAGCCTGCTGATGCTGGCGCTGCCCGGCTCGGCGTACGTCTACCAGGGCGAGGAGCTCGGACTGCCCGACGTCGTCGACCTGCCGGACGAGGTGCGCCAGGACCCGGCGTACTTCCGGGGCGCGGGCCAGGACGGTTTCCGGGACGGCTGCCGGGTGCCGATCCCGTGGACCCGGACGGGTTCGTCGTACGGCTTCGGTGACGGCGGCAGCTGGCTGCCGCAGCCGGAGGGCTGGGGCGAGCTGAGCGTCGAGGCGCAGACCGGTGAGCCCGGCTCGACCCTGGAGCTGTACCGGGCCGCGCTCGCGGTGCGCCGGGAGCAGCCCGACCTCGGCGCCGGCACGTCGGTGGAGTGGCTGCGGGCGCCCGAGGGCGTGCTGGCCTTCCGGCGCGGGGAGTTCGTGTGCGTGGCGAACACCACCGGCGAGTCGGTGGCGATGCCGGCGTACGGCCGGGTGCTGGTCGCCAGCGGGGAGGTCGTCCAGGTCGACGACGAGGCGAAGGTGCCCGCCGACACCACGGTGTGGTGGACCACGGCGATCACCGCCTGATTTTCCTTTGAATTTGGTACGGCCCGCTGCCCTTTCGGGCGGCGGGCCTCTACTATCTGCGTCACCGCAAGGTTTCTGAACCTTGCTGCAAGAACCTTCAACGACGAAGGAAACCCCACATGGCACGCAGATACCTCGCCGCCGCCGTGGCGCTCGCCGCGGCTTCGGTTGTCATGAACCCGACTGGTGCGCAGGCCTCCCCACCCGGCACCAAGGACGTCACCGCCGTCCTCTTCGAATGGAACTTCGCCTCGGTCGCCCGTGAGTGCACCAGCACCCTCGGGCCCGTCGGATACGGCTACGTCCAGGTCTCCCCGCCCGCCGAGCACATACAGGGCCCGCAGTGGTGGACCTCGTACCAGCCGGTCAGCTACAAGATTGCCGGTCGGCTCGGCGACCGCACGGCGTTCCGGAACATGGTGAACACCTGCCACGCGGCCGGTGTGAAGGTCGTCGTCGACACCGTCGTCAACCACATGGCGGCGGGCGACGGCACCGGCACCGGCGGCTCGCCGTACGGCAAGTACGACTACCCGGGCCTGTACTCCCCGCCCGACTTCGACGACTGCACGAGCCGGATCGGCAACTATCAGGACCGCTGGAACGTCCAGCACTGTGAACTGGTGGGCCTGGCCGACCTGGACACCAGCGAGTCGTACGTCCGTGGCGCCATCGCCGGGTACCTGAATGACCTGCTCTCGCTCGGCGTCGACGGCTTCCGTATCGACGCGGCCAAGCACATGGATGCCGCCGACCTGGCGAACATCAAGTCCCGGCTCAACAACCCGTCGGTGTACTGGAAGCAGGAGGTCATCCACGGCTCCGGCGAGGCCGTCCAGCCCACTGAATACACGAGTAACGGCGACGTCCAGGAGTTCCGCTACGCCTACGACCTCAAGCGGGTCTTCAACAACGAGAACCTCGCCTACCTGAAGAACTACGGCGAGGGCTGGGGCTATATGAACAGCGGTGTCTCCGGTGTCTTCGTCGACAACCACGACACCGAGCGCAACGGCTCCACCCTCAGCTACAAGGACAACGCCACCTACACCCTGGCCAACGTCTTCATGCTCGCCTGGCCCTACGGCGCACCCGACATCAACTCCGGCTACGAGTTCACCGACCACGACGCCGGCCCGCCGAACGGCGGCCAGGTGAACGCCTGCTGGCAGAACGGCTGGAAGTGCCAGCACAACTGGCCCGAGATCAAGTCCATGGTCGGCTTCCGCAACGCCACCCGGGGCCAGGCCGTCACCGACTGGTGGGACAACGGCGGCGACGCCATCGCCTTCGGCCGGGGCGGCAAGGGCTTCGTGGCCGTCAACCACGAGCCGGGCACCCTGACCCGGACCTACCAGACCTCGCTGCCGGCGGGCACGTACTGCAACGTGCAGAACAACACGCCGGTGACGGTGAATCCGAGCGGGCAGTTCACGGCCACCCTGGGCCCGAACACCGCCCTGGCCGTCTACGCGGGCAAGTCCGGCTGCTAGCGGCGGACTCCCTCAAGGTGCGAAGCGGCCCCCGCGGCACGTCCCGTGCGGCAGGGGGCCGCCGGACGGGACCAACTCCGGTGGTTGAAAGTTCTTTCCAATGCTTTCAGGACTCTTGCTGTAAGCGTTTCGGCGGCGATACGGTCGCGCGGGGTCGGACCCGAGAGAGCCGCAATCGCTAGGAGCCCATCTGTGATACCGAGATGGCCGGTGCCGTCCAGGCGCCGAACCGCCCGTGCCGGACGGGTCGCCGCGGTCACCGCCGCCGCGCTGGCCGCCACACTCGTCCAGCCGCTCGCCGCCGGGGCGGCCACCCCGCCGGCGCCGCCGTCCGACGCCGCGCTGGCCGCCCAGCCGGCCCGGCACGACGCCACCCGTGAGCAGTTCTACTTCGTCCTGCCCGACCGTTTCGCCAACGGCGACCCGCGCAACGACAAGGGCGGCCTGACCGGCTCCCGCCTCACCACCGGCTACGACCCCACCGACAAGGGCTTCTACCAGGGCGGCGACCTCAAGGGCCTGACCAAGAAGCTCGACTACATCAAGGGCCTGGGCACCACCGCCCTCTGGATGGCCCCGATCTTCAAGAACCAGCCCGTGCAGGGCACCGGCTCCGACGCGTCCGCCGGCTACCACGGGTACTGGATCAACGACTTCACCCAGGTCGACCCGCACTTCGGCACCAACAAAGACCTCGAGACCCTCATCGACAAGGCCCACGCCAAGGGCATGAAGGTCTTCTTCGACGTCATCACCAACCACACCGCGGACGTCGTCGACTACGAGGAGAAGTCCTACGACTACCTCTCCAAGGGGGCCTTCCCGTACCTGACGAAGGACGGGAAGCCGTTCGACGACGCCGACTACGCGGACGGGAAGCGGGACTTCCCGGAGGTCGACCGCGACTCCTTCCCGCGCACGCCCGAAGTGACCCGGAAGAACAAGGTCCCGTCGTGGCTCAACGACCCGACGATGTACCACAACCGCGGCGACTCCACCTTCGCCGGTGAGAGCTCCACCCACGGCGACTTCTCCGGCCTGGACGACCTGTGGACCGAGCGGCCCGAGGTCGTGCGGGGCATGGAGAGGATCTACCAGCGCTGGGTGCGGGACTTCGACATCGACGGCTTCCGGATCGACACCGTGAAGCACGTCAACATGGAGTTCTGGACGCAGTGGGCCACCGCCCTCGACGCGTACGCCGCCAAGCGGGGCCGGGACGACTTCTTCATGTTCGGCGAGGTCTACTCGGCCGACACGAACGTCACCGCCCCCTACGTCACCCGGGGCCGGCTCGACGCCACGCTCGACTTCCCCTTCCAGGAGGCGGCCCGCCAGTACGCCTCCCGGAGCGGGAGCGCGCAGAAGCTCGCGGGTGTCTTCGGCGACGACTACAAGTACACGACCGGCAAGGCCAACGCCTACGAGCAGGTCACCTTCCTCGGCAACCACGACATGGGCCGCATCGGTTCGTTCCTCGAGCAGGACAACCCCGAGGCCACCGACGCCGAGATCCTCGCCAAGGACAAGCTCGCCAACGAGCTGATGTTCCTCAGCCGCGGCAACCCGGTCGTCTACTACGGCGACGAGCAGGGCTTCACCGGCCCGGGCGGCGACAAGGACGCCCGGCAGACCATGTTCGCCTCCCGTACCGCCGACTACCTCGACGACGACCGGATCGGCACCGACCGCACCCACGCCGAGGACGCCTACGACACGAAGGCGCCCCTCTACCGGCAGATCAGTGCGCTTGCCGAGCTCCGCAAGGCCAACCCGGCCCTGACCGACGGCGTCCAGCAGGAGCGGTACGCGGCCGACGGCCCGGGCGTCTACGCCTTCTCCCGAACGGACGCGAAGAACGGCACCGAGTACGTCGTCGCCTTCAACAACGCGGGCGAGGAGAAGACCGCGACCTTCCCGGCCGGCTCGGCCGGCATGACCTTCAAGGGCATCCACGGCACCGACGCCACCCTGAAGAGCGACAGCGGCAGGAAGCTCACCGTCACCGTCCCGGCCGGCTCGGCGATCGTCCTCAAAGCGGCCGGAAGGCTCGCCGAGCCCGCCACCGCGCCGGCGGTCACCCTGAAGGCCCCCGCGGCCGGCGCCACCGGCACCGTCGAGCTCAGCGCCGACGTGGACGGCGGGCAGCTCGACCGGGTCGTCTTCGCCGCGCAGACCGGCAACGGAAAGTGGCAGGTCCTCGGCTCCGCCGACCACGCCCCGTACAAGGTCACCCACCCCATCGGCCAGGACGTGGCCCCCGGCACGGCCCTGCGCTACAAGGCCGTCGTGGTCGACTCGGCCGGCCGCACCGCGAGCGCCCTGGCCGCCTCCACCACCGGCACCCCGCCCGCCGAGGAGCCGCCCACCGCGTCCTCCCGCGACTACGCGATCGTCCACTACCAGCGCGCCGACGGGGACTACGCCGACTGGGGCCTGTACGCCTGGGGCGACCTCGCCGAGGGCGAGACCACCGAGTGGCCGGACAGCCACCCCTTCACCGGCCGCGACGCCTACGGCGCCTTCGCCTGGGTCAAGCTGAAGCCCGGCGCCTCGCACGTCAACTTCCTCGTCATCGACAAGGACGGCGACAAGGACGTCGCCGCCGACCGCACGATCGATGTCACCAGGACCGGCGAGGTCTGGATCGAGCAGGGCAAGGAGACCGTCACCACCGAGCGCCCCGATCTACCGGCGCCCGACAAGACCAAGGCCGTCCTGCACTACCACCGGGCCGACGGGAACCACGACGGCTGGGGCCTGCACGTGTGGACCGGTGCCGCGAACCCCACCGACTGGTCGAACCCCCTGAAGCCGGTGAAGACTGACTCCTATGGCGCTGTCTTCGAGGTGCCGCTCACCGAGGGTGCCACCAGTCTCAGCTACATCATCCACAAGGGCGACGAGAAGGACCTTCCCACCGACCAGTCGCTCGACCTCAAGGCGAACGGCCACGAGGTGTGGCTGGTGAACGGCCAGGAGAAGTACCTGCTCCCGCAGCCCGCGGGCAGCGCGGCCGCCCTCGACCCGACCACCTCCAAGGCGGTCTGGATCGACCGGAACACCCTCGCCTGGAACGGCTCCGACGCCGCCGCCTCCACCCAGCTGCTGTACTCCCGCGACGGTTCGATCGCCGTGAAGGACGGCGCCCTGACCGGTGACGCGACGTGGCTGCGCCTGTCGAAGAGCGAGCTGACCGACGCCCAGAAGGCGAAGTTCCCGCATCTGAGGGAGTACGACGCCTGGACCGTCGACCCACGCGACCGCGACCGGGTCCGCGAGGCCCTGCGCGGCCAGGTCGTCGCCACGCAGCACACGGCGAACGGGGCCGTGCTCGCGGCGACCGGCGTCCAGATCGCCGGAGTCCTCGACGACCTGTACTCCGGCGCGACCCGGGCCGGCCTGGGCCCCACGTTCTCCGAGGGCCGCCCCACGCTGTCCGTCTGGGCGCCGACCGCACAGCAGGTGGCCCTGGAGATCGGTGACGCCACCGTCCCGATGAAGCGCGACTCCGCCACCGGCGTCTGGTCCGTCACCGGCCCGAAGTCCTGGAAGAACAAGCCCTACCGGTACGTCGTGAAGGTCTGGGCGCCCAGCGTCCGCAAGGTCGTCACCAACAAGGTCACCGACCCCTACGCCCTCGCCCTCACCGCCGACTCCGAGCGCAGCCTCGTCGTGGACCTGGACGACAG
Source organism: Streptomyces flavovariabilis (assembly GCF_000725785.1). NCBI lineage: Bacteria > Bacillati > Actinomycetota > Actinomycetes > Kitasatosporales > Streptomycetaceae > Streptomyces > Streptomyces flavovariabilis. The sequence goes on from NZ_JNXD01000001.1 coordinate 813,216, forward strand.
GGCGCTCAAGCCCTCCGGCTGGTCGTCGTACGCCAAGCCCAGGGCCGTACCGCTGAGGGACGCGCAGATCCAGGAGCTGCACATCCGGGACTTCTCCGTGGCGGACCGGACGGCGAAGCACCCCGGCACCTACCTCGCCTTCACCGACAAGGCGAGCGACGGCTCGAAGCACCTGCGTGAACTGGCGAAGGCGGGCACCTCCTACGTCCACCTGCTGCCCGCCTTCGACATCGCCACCATCCCGGAGAAGCAGGCCGACCAGGCGAAGACCGACTGCGACCTGGCCTCCTTCCCGGCCGACTCCGACAAGCAGCAGGAGTGCGTCGGGAAGATCGCCGCGAAGGACGCCTACAACTGGGGCTACGACCCGTACCACTACACGGTCCCCGAGGGCTCCTACGCCACCGATCCGGACGGCACCGCCCGCACGGTCGAGTTCCGCAGGATGGTCAAGGCCCTCAACGACGACGGGCTGCGGGTCGTCATGGACGTCGTCTACAACCACACCGCCGCGAGCGGCCAGGCGGACACCTCCGTCCTGGACCGGATCGTGCCCGGCTACTACCAGCGGCTCCTCGCCGACGGCTCGGTCGCCGACAGCACCTGCTGCGCCAACACCGCCACCGAGAACGCCATGATGGGCAAACTCGTCGTCGACTCGGTCGTCACCTGGGCCAAGGAGTACAAGGTCGACGGCTTCCGCTTCGACCTCATGGGCCACCACCCGAAGGCCGGCATCCTCGCGGTCAGGAAGGCCCTCGACGCGCTGACCCTCGCGAAGGACGGCGTCGACGGCAAGAAGATCATCCTCTACGGGGAGGGCTGGAACTTCGGCGAGGTCGCCGACGACGCCCGGTTCGTCCAGGCCACGCAGAAGAACATGGCCGGCACCGGCATCGCCACCTTCTCCGACCGCGCCCGCGACGCCGTGCGCGGCGGCGGCCCCTTCGACGAGGACCCCGGCGTCCAGGGCTTCGCGTCCGGTCTGTACACGGACCCCAACTCCTCAAAGACCAACGGCACCCCGGCCGAACAGAAGGCCCGCCTGCTGCACTACCAGGACCTCATCAAGGTCGGCCTCTCCGGGAACCTGGCCGGCTACCGGTTCACCGACACCGCCGGTAAGGAGGTCAAGGGCTCCGAGGTCGACTACAACGGCGCCCCCGCCGGATACGCCGACGCGCCGGGCGACGCCCTCGCCTACGCCGACGCCCACGACAACGAGTCCCTGTTCGACGCGCTCGCCTTCAAACTGCCCGCTTCGACGAGCCCGGCCGACCGGGCCCGGATGCAGGTCCTCGCCATGGCGACGGCCACCCTCTCGCAGGGCCCGGCCCTCTCCCAGGCGGGCACCGACCTGCTCCGCTCCAAGTCCCTGGACCGCAACTCCTACGACAGCGGCGACTGGTTCAACGCCGTCCACTGGAGGTGCGAGGACGGCAACGGCTTCGGCCGCGGCCTGCCCATGGCGGCCGACAACGCGGACAAGTGGCCGTACGCCAAGCCGCTGCTGACCAAGGTCGAGGTGGGCTGCGAGCAGATCGAGGGCACCTCGGCCGCGTACCGCGACCTGCTGCGGATCCGGAGCACCGAGAAGGACTTCTCCCTCGGCACGGCCGGGCAGGTGCAGTCCCGGCTCTCCTTCCCGCTGTCCGGCAAGGACGAGACACCCGGCGTGATCACCATGCGGCTCGGTGACCTCGTCGTCGTCTTCAACGCCACTCCTCAGCGGCAGGAACAGCGCGTCCCCGCACTCGCCGGGGCCGGATACCGGCTGCATCCGGTCCAGGCGGCGGGGGCGGACGCCACCGTCAGGTCCTCCTCCTACGCGGCGGAATCGGGCACGTTCGCCGTTCCGGGGCGCACGGTCGCCGTCTTCACCCGGGCCGCCGGATAGCGCACCACGCGGGGCGGGGCAGTCCGTGACCCACGGGCTGCCCCGCCCCCATGTGCCGGACAGGCTCTAAGGTGAGGCCACTGGCCCAGAAACAGGAGTACTGATGCCGCAGATCACCGTCGACTATTCCGCCGACCTCGCGGACGGCTTCGACCGGCCCGGATTCGCGAAGGCGCTGCACGAGGCGACGGTCGAGATCGCGGCCGCCAAGCCGCCGGCGTGCAAGACCCGGTTCCGCCCGACCGAGGACATCGTGGTCGGCCCCGAGACCGAGGGGCACGCCCATGTGCACGTCCACATCGCGCTGCTCGCCGGCCGCACCGACGAGACCAAGGCCCGGCTCACCCAGGCCGCGCTGGAACTGCTGCGGACCCACCTCGAGCCCGTCGAGGGGCTCGCGCTGCACGCCTCCGCCGAGGTCCGCGACCTGGACCCGTCGTACGCGAAGTCCGAGAGCTGAGCCGGTTCAGCTCGCCAGGGCGATGAGCCGGCCGGCCAGCAGCGAGAACGGGCCGTCGGCCGGCTCGTCCTCGACGATGCCGCGCAGCAGCGCGGCCATCTCCTCGTCGTAGGCGGCACTGACCGCGGCGAGGGCGGCGAAGTCGTTGACGAGCTGGGGCTCCAGCTCCTCACGCGGGATGCGCCGGCCGTCCAGCCAGATCAGCGCGGTCGACTCGGCGAGCGAGATCCAGGAACGGACGACCAGTTCGAGGCGCGCGGGCGGATCGGTCACGCCCAGGTGCGAAAGGATCTGGACATACGCGGCCTGCCGTACGGAGTCGACGAGCGCGTTGGTCGTCGAGGACCCCACCGCCGGGCCGCCGCGCATCAGGGCGGAGAAACCGGGCCCGTGCTCGTCCACGAAGTCGAAGTAGCGGTGCATGACGCGCAGCAGCCGCGCCCCCAGCGGACCCTCGTGCGGCTCCACGAACCGGGCCGCCAGATCGTCCGAGGCGCGCTGCAACGCGGCCTCGTACAGGCTGAGTTTGCCGGGGAAGTAGTGGTAGACCAACGGGCGTGAAATGCCCGCGGCCGACGCTATCTCGTCGATGGAGACCTCGTCGGGCGAGCGGCGGCTGAACAGTTCGAGGGCGACGCCGATCAACTGCTGCCGCCGCTCCTCGACTCCCATTCTGCGGCGAACCCCGGTAGTCATACGAACACCTTACCGATCGATTCCGGCCTCGAACGGCCGGATCGATCACGGGGTTCGACCGGCCTCACCGGACGGGCCCGGGAACCGCCCTGTCAGCGCAGCCCGCGGAGCGAACGCCCGTCCTTCAGGGTCCCCTTGAGCTGAGCCTGTGCTCCCTGCTCGGCCGGCGCGGTCAGCAGACTGCTCTGCGCCGCCCCGTCCACACCGCCCGTCGCCCGGATCGACGCCGTCTTCCGGCTTCCGGCGGCCAGCAGGTACCGGTCGCCGGCCTTCGACTTCCACAGCACCCCGGCCAGCACATGCGGGTCCCGCGGCCCGCACGCCGGGACGTTCTCGGCCTTCGCCGCCACCGCCCCGTACGCCCCGCCCGGCGTGTGGAACTGCGCCAGCACCCGCGCCCCACCGCCCCGCCAGGTCTCCGCCCGCGTGCACACCCACGCCGCAGAGCCGCTCGCGTCGGGCAGCGGCTGCGTGTTGAACGCCCAGGCGTTGACGCTCCGCACCCCCGCCGAGCGCACCGTGCCCAGCGAGCAGGCGAACGGCTGCCAGGTGCGCAGCGCCGCGGCACCGGACACCTCACGGGGTGAGCCCGGCCGTCCGGCGGTGAGCCGGGCCGGGACCAGTTCGCCGAGGTCGGTCAGCAGCCGGGTCCTGGGGCCGTCGGCCACCTGCAGCACGTTCCACGAGGTGCAGGGGCCGGACCGCAGGGCCGGACTGGCCAGGGGTGCGGTGACACCGTCGGTGAGCGTGAGGTCCATCGCGCCGGAGACCGGCTTCATCAGGTCCCGCTCGCCCGCCTTCTTCACCCAGGGGGCCGTCAGATAACGGACGTTGCCGTCGGACCGGCCCAGGACCACCGCGCCCGCCTCGGCCCGGCCGGCCCCGTCGACCCGGGCGAAGTCGAGGGCGGCGCCCTGCGTGCCGTCCTTCGGCTCGGCGTACCGGGCGATGCGCAGACCGTCGTAGAGGATCACCACGCGCGCCGCGTCGACCGTCCCCGCGTACAGCAGCTGGGGCGGTCCGGCCGGGCCGCCGGAGAGGGTTCCGGGGGTCGCCGACACCTGGACCGTCTCGCCGGGGCGGGCCCACACGGCCAAGGCGCGGCGCAGCAGGGCCTGGTCACCGGCGCGGTCGCCGCGGGCCGGCCACACGGAGAAGTCGGTGCGCGCCGTGCTGCGCCACGCGCCGGGCGGGACCCGGGTCAGCTTCGCCGGGTCCAGGGCGGCCTGCGCGGCCGGGTTGCGCGCGTACGGGGGTGCCGCGGCGCCCTCGGGGCCCCAGCCCTCGCCGGGCAGGCCGAGCAGCGCACCGCACACCAGCAGGGCGGCGCCGGCGACCAGCGCGGCCTTCAGGTGCTGGCGGCGGCGCATCAGGTCGGTGGGGCGGGCCTGGAGCGAGCAGGGGTCGAACTCGGGGGAGTCGAGCAGCCCGTACTGGGCGGGGATCCCGTCGGCCTCCAGCACCGCGCCCTCCGGGTCGGCGACGCCCGCTGCCGCGAGGACCTTGCACACCCCGTCGTCCGTGAGCCGCTCCAGGCCGCGCAGCGCGTAGGCGGCCCGGGCCGGGCCCGACAGGGTGGCCAGCCGCTGGTCCAGGGCGAGTTCGTCGGCGCCGCCGGAACGCGGGAACAGCTTCAGGCCCCACACGTGCGGCAGCAGCGGCGGCAGCTGGGACCTCTTGGGCCACGCCTTGGCCTTCAGCGGCAGCCCCGCCTCCAGCGCCGTGCGCAGCACCTGGAGACGGACCAGGGCGTACCCCGGATCGCCGTCCCGGCCGTCCCGCACGCTCTCGGCTCCGCTCGAGCAGGGGGGACCCCCGTACTGCGCCGGGATCACCGGGGCCGGTGTGCGGTGCCGGGGGAGGGCCCGCTGGGTGAGGGCGTGCGCGGTCAGGACGCGGCGGCTGCGGCCCAGCCGGGGTGGCAGCACCAGGTAGGCAAGCCGGACGAGCCGCGGGTAGTGCTCGACGAGCGCGGCCTCGGCCTGCTCGACGTCGACGACCGGTCCGGCATGGGCGGAGGGTGCGGGGCGCTGGGCGACATCCTGTGACTGCACGTTCAGCAGAACGAGCGAATCATTGGATGGTCACCTGCTGCGGAGCGTCACGCCTCCGGGTGCTCGGCCGGTTCCACGAGCAGCCGGGCGTAGTTCGCCGTCGACCGCTGGTAGCACGGCAGGTGCGGGGCCAGGGCGCCCAGGGCCAGCGCCAGGGCTTCCCGGTCACGGCCGAGACTCGACAGGCACAGAGCGAGGAAGGCGCGTACGGGGTCGTCCAGGTCGTCGGACGGGGCGACCAGCTCGGGCGTCAGCAGCGCGACGCCCTCCTCGGCCCGGCCGGTGTTCCGCAGCGAGCTGGCCAGCTGGATCTTCGTCCGGCGGGCCTTGTAGGGGCTGTCGTCCGCGAGGCCGAGGGCCAGTGCCTCCCGGTACAGCGGGACCGCCTTGTCCGAGCGGCCCGTGGAGTCCCAGGCGCAGGCCTGCTCGAACGGGCCGTGCGGGCTGCCCTCGGGAAGCTCGGCGACGAGGGCGTCGACGTCGGCGCGGAAGCGGGACTCGTCCTCTTCCGTCTCCGCGTAGTCGTCGAAACGGTCCCACAGGGCGGCCACGCGGTCTTCCCAGTCCTGATCCACCGGCCCACCCTCGCACAGGAGTGCACACCGGGGCAGCGGAATTTTGAGCACGGTGGGCGCCGCAGCCGTATCGAAGGCGAGAGCCTCTTGCCGGGGCTCCGTGCGGCATGCGTCCGGATCGTGCCGTGACAGGGACCGTGCCGACAAGGACCGGAGGAACAGATGAGGGTGACCCGACCGATGCTCGCGCTGAGCGGCGCGGTGGTGATACTGGCGCTGGCCGGCTGCGGCGGATCCGGCGGCAAGGACGAAGCGGCCGTCCCGGAGGCGGTGTCCGGCAGCCTGGAGCACATCGCGGCCGAGGCCGACTGCAAGCCCAACATGCAGACCGACGCGGACACCATCCGCCAGGCCCTCTGCAAGAAGGGCAAGGAGAAGTACGTCCTCGCGACCTTCGCCACCGACCGCGGCCAGCGCGAGTGGCTGAACAGCGCCAAGGACTACGGCGGCTACTACCTCGTCGGCCGCAAGTGGGTCGCCGTCGGCCAGCAGAAGACGGTCACGGCGCTGCAGGGCACCCTCGGCGGGACCATGGAAGAGGGCTCCGAGCACATGAACCCCGGCGGCAGCCACAACAAGGGCGGACACGGCGGCGGCAGCCACGGCTGACCGCACGGATATCCGGGCAAGCGAAAGCCGGCGGTGGGAATTCCCACCGCCGGCTTTCTCACCGGGTGAGGACTACTGGCAGTCCTCGCCGTTGTTGATGCACTCGACCATCTCGTTCATCACGTTCTCGTCGAAGAAGTTGATGAAGTCGTTGTGGTCGGTGATCGGCTTGTGCAGCTGCTCCGGGAAGGAGTCCACCGCGAAGGCGTTCTGGACCTGACCGTTGTTGATCTGCGGCGCCTGGACGTCGTAGACCAGCCGGACCTGGAGCTGGGGGATGGCCTGGAAGCCGTTCGAGCAGCTGCCGTCCGCCTCTACGAAGTCCACGTGGGTGCGGTGGTTGGCGCTGTCGATGTTCTGGCCGTCCCAGCAGCTCTGGAAGTTGGACGTGCGCACCACGCTGCTGCCCTCGGGGCAGATCGGGTACTTGTCCGTCACCTGCCGGTCCTCGAAGCCGGTGCAGCTCCACGAGGTGTTGGCGTTGTTCAGGCCGTTGGTGAGGGACTTGGCGTCACCGGTGATGATGCGCAGGGCCTTCGGCATCGCGACGACGTCGCTGGTGCGGTTGCCGACGAACTTCAGCTGGGCCTCGGCCGGCTCGACGATCTTGCCGACGTTGCCGTCCTGACCGCCGCCGGGCTGACCCTGGTCGATGTCCTGCGTACCGTCCTGGATGCGGATGACCGGCCAGAAGTAGGACGACTTGTCGCCCTGGTTCTGGCAGGACGTGTCGGCGTTCGCCAGGTCCTCGTCGCTCGCGAAGGCGCTGTTGTCCTGGTTGCCGACGTAGTCGTGCTGGTGCTGCGCACCGTTGGAGACACCCGGCGCCACGATCACGTTGTCCGAGTTGCGGTTCTCGTTCTCGTTGGTGCCGCAGTTCGTGGTGAACGAGCCCGTGGAACCGCCGTCACCGTTCGCGGCGAGACCGTTCGGCAGGTTGCGGGAGTTGGGCTGGACGTCCTCGATGTTGATGAAGTCGCCCGCCGCGGGGCCGTTGCCGGCCTGCCCGCCGTTGCCGCCCTGCCCCTGCCCGTTGTCCTGGCCGCCGTTGTCCTGGCCCTGGTCCTGACCGCCGTCGTTCTGACCGCCGTCGTTCTGGCCGCCGTCGTTCTGGCCGTCGTTGTTCTGACCACCGCCGGCCTGGCCGTCGTTGGTGTTGGCGTCGGCGGCCATGCCCTGGCACGTGGCCAGCTGCTCGAGGTTGCCCGGGGCCTGCCCGCCCACCCGCCGGATGTTGATGCCGATCCGGTCGATGGCCGCGACACGCTTCGACTTCAGCGGGCCGAGGATGGCGTTGTTGACGAAGCCCGAGTCACCGGCCTGGGCCTGACGCGTGGAGGCGAGCCGGGTGTAGGCCTCGCTGATCTGCTTGTCGAGGTTGGCCAGCTCCTTGTCCACCCCCTGGCGGGCACCGTCCGGCACATCGGTCAGCTTCTGTCCTACGTCCGGGCACTGGATCGTTGCGATCTGCGCGCCCGCGGCCTTCGTCTGGTTCGCCGAGTTCTCCTCATGCGCCGAGGCATAGAAGTTTGCCCAGATCAGCCCGCCCCCACCGAGCGCTAGGGCCGCCGATGCGGCAATGGCCTTGGTGGCCAGCGGCGTACGGCGTTTTCTTGTGTTGCGTCCCATGGAACTCCTCTGACTTCCTTTTTCGGGGGCATCGAGGCGCCCGACAGGAGTGAAGCGGCTCCCTTCCATACGCAGGGCGTCCCACGGGTGTTCAGAGGTCCCGGAAATTGATGCGAGATTCGTGAGGACTCTGTGTCCCTCAACAGCCCCTGGAGTACCAGGAGTTGTGGATCATCCACAGGGGGTGAGGAGACGGGTCCGGTTTCACCGGCCGTGGTCGAGATACGCGAGAACCGCCAGCACGCGGCGGTTGTCGTCGTCAGAGACCTCAAGGCCCAGTTTGCCGAAGATGTTCGCGGTGTGCTTGGCGATCGCCCGTTCCGTCACGACCAGTTTCCCGGCGATCGCCGCGTTGGACCGGCCCTGCGCCATCAGCTCCAGCACCTCCCGCTCCCGGGGCGTCAGCCGTGCCAGCGGCCGGTCGTCGCCCGAACGGCGGGCCAGCAGCTGCTGGATGACCTGCGGGTCCATCGCCGTACCACCGGCCGCGACCCGCCGGACGGCGTCCACGAACTGCTCGGCGTCGAACACCCGGTCCTTCAGCAGATAGCCGACCCCGCCGTTGCCGTCGGCGAGCAGCTCGCGCGCGTACAGCTGCTCCACGTGCTGGGAGAGCACCAGCACCGGCAGTCCGGGCCGCTCCCTGCGGGCGTCGAGCGCGCACTGCAGGCCCTCGTCGGTGTGCGTGGGCGGCAGGCGGACGTCGACCACGGCGACGTCCGGGTCCAGTTCGGCCAGCGCGGCGGCCAGTTCGGGCCCGGACTCGACGGCCGCCGCGATCTCGAAACCGTGCGCCTGCAGCAGCCGGACGAGTCCGTCGCGCAGCAGGAAGAGGTCTTCGGCCAGGACTACGCGCAAGGGATCTCCATGGTGACCATGGTGGGACCGCCCGCGGGGCTGCTGACGGCCAGGACGCCGTCGAATGTACCCAGTCGCCGCTCCACCCCGGCCAGCCCCGAACCGGCCCCGATCACCGCACCGCCCTTGCCGTTGTCCGTGACGCTCGCCCGCAGCATGCCGTCCGCCTGGTGCAGGTCGACCCAGATCCGGTCGGCGCCCGAGTGCTTCACGGCGTTGGTGAGCACCTCGCTCACGGCGAAGTACGCGGCCGACTCCACGGGCGCCTGAGCCCGCCCGGGCAGGTCCACGCTCACCTCGGTGGGAACCGGCAGCCGCAGCGCCAGCGCCCGTACCGCGTCGCCCAGGCCGCGCTCGGCGAGGACCGGCGGGTGGATGCCGCGCACCAGCTCGCGCAGCTCGGACAGCGCCTCCACCGAGGACTTGCGGGCCTGCGCGATCAGCTCCTTGGCCTGCGCCGGGTCCTTGTCGAGGAGCGCCTCGATGGTGCCCAGGTCCATGCCGACGGCGACCAGCCGGGCCTGGGCCCCGTCGTGCAGGTCCCGCTCGATGCGCCGCAGTTCGGCGGCGGAGGCGTCGACGGCGTCACGCCGCGTCTCGGTCAGCACCCGCACCCGCTCGGCCAGTTCCCTCTGGTTGCTGCCGAGCACGGCCCGGGTGAGCCGGAAGTGCACGCTCAGCAGGCGCGGGGTGAAGAAGTGGGCGAGGAACAGCAGCACCAGGCCCAGGGCCGCCGCTCCGAACGCGGAAGCCTGCCCGCTGACCGGCACGAACCCGTACCAGTACCCGTCGGGGAAGACCCGCCACAACCCGACCGCGAGCGCGAACCCCTCCAGCGGATAGAGGAACAGCACCGCCGGCAGCAGCGCCGTGACGAACCCCGCGGTCATGTCGACCGGCAGCCACCGCAGGTCCCGCCAGGTCGCCGGGTCGCGCAGCATCGCGAAGGTGCGTGCCCAGGGGGTGGCGTCCTTCGGCAGCGGCCGGTACGCCGGAGGGATCCGCACCCCGCCCCACTCCGCCGCGAGCACCCGCCGCCCGTTCGCGAACGCCCGCACGCCCGTCAGCACGTACGGCGTCGTGACGAGCCCGACCCCGATCGGGATGAGCGCGATCGAGACCAGGGAAAGGCAGAAGCACAGCACCGCCCCCGGCAGGGAGACGAGGGCGAGCGCCAGCCCCCGCACCGCGGCGAGCCCGATGCCCCGCCCTGTCGTCCGCCCGCTGCCGTTCTTCGTGTCCATGGTCATGGCGTCAGTCTCGTCGAGCGCGCGTGCCGGGTCACGGGGCCGGGACACCCGGCCGGGGGTGGTGCTACGTACACCTCGTGCGGCTCAGCCGGCCGCGAGCACCTTCGCCTCCACCTCCGGGTCGAGTCCCGAGCGTGGCCGGTCCGGGCGCTGGGGTGCCACACCCCCGAGGTCCTCGAGCCACCGCCAGGTGTCCGCCACCGTCTCCTCGACGGGCCGGCAGACCAGCCCGGCCCCGATCGCCCGGGAGACGTCCGCGCTGTGCAGGGCGTCGTGCAGGTCGCTGCCCGGTGGCACCCACACCGGCAGCTCGGTCCACGGCTCGATGCCCGCCTCCAGGATCACCCCGGGCTCGGTCCAGCGGAGCTCGGCGGCGCCGCCGGTGACCCGCACGCAGGTCTCCAGCAACGCGCCCATGGTGGCGTGCCCCTGCGGACTGACCAGGTTGTACGGCCCGCTCAGCTCCCGCTCGGCCGCGTGCAGGATCCACCCGGCCAGGTCGCGCACGTCCACGTACTGGAGGGGCAGTTCACGCGGGCCCGGCGCCAGCACCGGCCCCCCGCGTGCCGTCCGGCCCAGCCACCAGGGCAGCCGGCCGATGTTCTCGTACGGGCCGAGGATCAGCCCGGACCGTACGAGCACCGACCGGTCCGCGCCGAAGGCGTCCAGCACGGCCAGCTCGCCGCCCCGTTTGTCCTGCGGGTACGCGGTCTGCTCCGCGTCGGCCGACGCCCCCTCCACCAGGGGCGCTTCCTCGTCGAACCCGGCGGGCGGGGCCCACGCGTACACCGAGCAGCTCGACACGTACACGTACCGGCCGGCGCGGCCCCGCAGCAGCCGCGCCGTGTCCCGCACCGCGCGCGGCGCCGCCGACCACGTGTCGACGACGACGTCCCACTCGCCCGGATCCTCCTCGAGGGCTGCCAGGCCGCCGGGCGCCGTGCGGTCACCGAGCAGCGACCGCACGCCCGGCGGTGCGTCGTGCCGCCCCCGGTGGAAGACGGTCACCTCCCAGCCCCGCCCCAGCGCCGCCTCCACGACGGCCCGCCCCACGAACTCCGTACCACCCAGCATCAGAAGCCTCATGCCGGTGACTCTGCCCGGTGGGGCGAGGGGACGGAACGGGGATCTGCTGTCAGCAGACACGACGCGACGGAACAGGGCGGGCGGGGACGTGCCTCAGTGCGCTGTCGGCGGTACGTACGTGTAGCCCACGCGGCGCACGGTGCGGATGGTGTCGCGGTGCTCCACGCCCAGCTTGCGGCGCAGGCGGGCGATGTGGACGTCGACCGTGCGGCCGTCGCCCACGTGCCCGTAGCCCCACACCGTGCCGACCAGCTGGTCGCGGGTGTGCACCCGGCCCGGGTGCGCCACCAGGTGCGCCAGCAGCTCGAACTCCAGGTACGTGAGGTCGAGCGGCCGTCCGGCCACCCGGGCGGTGCGCTGCACGGTGTCGACCCGGATCAGCGGCTCGCCGCCCGGCTCGGCCACGGTCTCCGGGCCGGCGGCCTGCGGCAGGTCGGGCACCGCCACCGGGAACGGCGGCTGCTGGTCGGCCGGGACGAGCACCAGGTAGCCGATCATCGGCGGCTGCCCCGGCAGCACGGGCAGGGTGTGCTGCGGCGCCGGCAGCCAGGTGGCACCCGGCAGCAGGTCCGCGACCGTCACCACCTCGTCCCGGTCGACGGCACGCAGCCGATGCCGGGGGCCGTGCGGTGCGGGGGCGTCGAGAGGGGCGGCGGTGGACAGGGAACGAGTGGTCGCCATGAGAGGTCAGCTCTTTCGCGCGAGGAGTTCGTCGGGGAGATCGACGGCCGCGATTCGTGGTCGGGCTCGCCGAGGGACGTACGCGGTTCGCGCTGGCCGAAGGCCGGGGTGTACGGCTTTAGAGGGCCGGCGCGTTCGTCGCGCGGCAACACACCCGGTCGAAGTCGTGGTCCTGGCGGGACGGCCAGAAGGGCTCGAGGTCATGGCGACCCGTCGCGGTGTGCTTCTGGTAGCCGGTCATGGGCCCATTGAAGCAGACCCCCGCCCGTGGCAGCAGACTTCTCTCACTGCGTGGACGTTTCCTGGCGGAAAGCCGGCCTCAGTCCACGACCCGGGCGGTCTCCAGCAGGTGGCGGACGGCCGCCCGGACGACGTAGTCCGGATGCGGGCCGTCGCCGGACATGAAGTCGTGCACGACCCGGTGCCGCGCCTCGGCTCCCCGTCGCAGCGGGGCCACGGCGAAGCGGGGCAGGAGTCCCATCTCCGTGAGCGTCACCACGGGGTGGGGCCTGCCGCCGTAGAACCGTTCCCACTCGAGTGCCTGCCGGGCCAGGGGCCGCACGGTGTCCTCGGTCCGGCCGGTGATGCGCCAGACCGCCAGAGCCGCGAGGGACGAGCCGTCGTCGGTGAGGGACGGCTCGATGAACGGCAGCAGGGGCGCGGCAGCGGGCCCGAGTTCACTCGCCCGGTCCATCATCGGAAACGGGTACCGCTCGTCCACCTGTCGAAGGAAGAAGGACAGGGCCGGCTCGGGGTCATCGCTGACCCGGTGGTGTGCGACCGCGGCGACCGCCGAGACCGAGAGGTGGGCCTGCTCGGTCACGCAGGCCAGCAGCGCCCGCTGCGCCCGCTCACCGGCGGCGGGACCCATCCGGCCCAGCACGGCGACCGCGACCGGCGGGTGTCCGGTGCCCGTGCGGGAGAGCAGCACGGTGAGTTCCTCGACGGCGTCGGCCGCCACCTCGGGGAACCGCGTCAGCACCTCGACCAGATCCGGACGGGCGCTTCCCAGCTGCCGGGCCACGGCCCGCGCCACAGCCCGGGCCCCGGCTCCGAACTCCTCGGCCACCGCGTGGGCGGCGCGGGCCGTACCGTACGAACCGGGCGTCTCTTCCACGAGGCGTACGGCCTCCTCGACGGCCTCCGGCACCTTCGCCCGGGCGAGCACGGTGATCGCAGCCGCCCGGAAGTCCGGCACGGAGGAGGTCAGGTGGGGCAGCACGTGGTCACGCACGCGCGGGTGCAGCTCCGGTGGCAGCGCGCAGGTCAGCTGTGCCAGCCGGTGCAGCTCCCAGGCCTCGCCCTCCGTCTCGCGCAGCACCCAGGGGAACACGTCGGCCTCGCGGTCGCGCCAACGGGCGGTGATGTCGAAGGCGAGCGGCACACCCCCGGCCACGGCCCGCAGCGCGGCCTCGGGGTCCTCCAGGAGCCGGTCGGTGTACGGCTTGTGCGGGTCCGGCCCCAGGGCGGGGGTCCGGCTCGTGCGGGTCGGCCGTGTACGCCCGCACGCAGTGGTCGACCAGCGGCTCGGGCAGCGGCAGTTCGGCAGTGCGCAGCAGGTCCTCGGCGGCGGCGAGCGCGACCCGGGGTTCAGGGTCGGTGAGCAGAGCGTTCCGCCGCGCGCCGTCGCCGGGATCCAGCAGCCCGAGCGCGGTCACCAGGTGGGCACGCACCGGCGGGTCGGTCTCCTGGCCGAGCCGCCGGCGCAACAGGGGCAGGCAGTCCTCCCGGCCGCACGCGGCGATCAGCAGCACCATCGCGTCCCGTACCCGCGGGTCGGCGTGGTGCGCGAAGGGCAGCAGGGGCGGCAGCTCGTCCGCCACCGCCCGCGGGGCCGGCTCCTCTTCGCTCGGCCACCCGGGTCTGGTCGCGAGGCTGCCGAGCAGCCGCAGCAGGTCCTCCCGGTGGCCGGGCCCCTCCAGGGCGAGCCGGGCCAGTCGCGGCACCGCACCCGCGGTCGCCACGGCGAGGTCGTCGTCGTTCCAGGCCGCGGGCCACAGCCGGTTCATCGCCTCCTCGCGCACGTCCGCGTCCGTCGACTCCATCGCGCGCAGCAGCCCGGACACGTCCCCCGCCGAGCCGTACGTATGCACTCGCCCCACCCCGTCGGTCCCCATGACGGCGCAGGATACGCAAAAGAGGCGCCCGCCAAGACGGCAGGCGCCCCTCTCGGGAAGGCGCGTGGATCAGACCTGGCCGGCCTTCTCCAGAGCCGAGCAGCAGGTGTCGACGAGCAGCCGGGTCACCACGTACGGGTCGACGTTGGCGTTCGGGCGGCGGTCCTCGATGTAGCCCTTGCCGTCCTTCTCGACCTGCCACGGGATGCGGACCGAGGCACCGCGGTTGGAGACGCCGTAGGAGTACTCGTTCCACGGGGCGGTCTCGTGCAGGCCGGTCAGGCGGTCGTCGATGCCCGCGCCGTAGTTCTTGACGTGGTCGAGCGGCTTGGAGCCCTCACCGAGCGACTCGGCCGCGGTGATGATCGCGTCGTAGGACTCGCGCATCGCCTTGGTGGAGAAGTTGGTGTGCGCGCCGGCGCCGTTCCAGTCGCCCTTGACCGGCTTCGGGTCGAGCGTGGCGGCGACGTCGAAGTCCTCGGCGGTGCGGTAGAGCAGCCAGCGGGCCACCCACAGGTGGTCGGAGACCTCCAGCGGGGAGACCGGGCCGACCTGGAACTCCCACTGGCCGGGCATGACCTCGGCGTTGATGCCGGAGATGGCGAGACCGGCCTTCAGGCAGTTGTCCAGGTGCGCCTCGACGACGTCACGGCCGAAGATCTCGTCGGCGCCGACACCGCAGTAGTAGCCGCCCTGGGGGGCCGGGAAGCCGCCCTTGGGGAAGCCGAGCGGGTAGCCGTCCTTGAAGAACGTGTACTCCTGCTCGATGCCGAAGATCGGCTCCTGCGCCGCGAACCTCTCCTCGACCTCGGCCAGCGCCGCACGGGTGTTGGTGGCGTGCGGTGTGAGGTCGATGTTCAGGACCTCGCACAGCACCAGGATGTCGTCGCCGCCGCGGATCGGGTCCGGGCAGGTGAAGACCGGCTTGAGGACGCAGTCCGAGGCGTGGCCCTCGGCCTGGTTGGTGGAGGACCCGTCGAAGCCCCAGATCGGCAGCGCGTCGAGACCGGCGGGAGAGCCCGCGATGATCTTCGTCTTGGAACGCAGCTTGGCCGTCGGCTCGGTGCCGTCGATCCAGATGTACTCAGCCTTGAAGGTCACGGGCCTCATCCTTCGGGGGTGTGTCTAGGCGCGATGCGGGTGCTGCGGCGCTGCGGCACTGGGGCGCCGCCTCAGCTGCCCGGCAGCCTGTCAACAGGCGATTTCCCGGCCATTGCTCGTATGTGAACCCCGTGTTACCTGGCACCGCTGTGCCGCGCTTCACCACCGAGAGGGTGTTGTGCCGCAGACACGCCGGTCCTGCTGCCCCTGGCCGGGAGCAGCAGGACCGGTGACACGTACGAGGGGGCGGCCGAGGGGGTGGCCGCCGCCTCATCCCTTCAGTCGGCCTGCGGCCTCACCCCACCTTCTCGATCAGGGCCCGGCGGATCAGGAACTTGCCGGGCTCACGGACCTGTTCGAAGGCCGCGTTGTTGAGCAGCGCACAGCTGCCGGAGACCGAAGTGACCTCCACCGTCGTGGACTTGTCGTTGTCCAGGTTGGTGACCTTCAGCTTCGTGCCGGCCGGGAACTGGTTGCTGGACGCGGCAGGCGCACCGCCCTCGCCGGAGAGCGTCACGGTGGAGCCGTTGCACACCTGCTGCCCGGAGGCCGCGGCACCGCCGCCGGGGTCCGCGGCGGGGGCGGACGCGGCGGGCTGCGAGGGCTGCGCCGACTCCGCGGGGTCCGAGGGCTGCGCCGGCTGCGACGGCTGCGCGGTCTGGGAGTCCTGAGCCGACTCCCCGACGGCGCACCCCGACGCCTCCTGCTTCCGCTTGATCTCCGCGACGACCGCCTCGCGGTTGGCGATCCGTGCCTCGGACTGCGCGTCCGGGGCGGCCCGCTGGTCCGCGATGAACTTCTGGTTGTTGCCGAGGGCGGTGGCCAGACCCAGGCAGACCGTCGACTCCGACGCCGACTTGGGGGTCTGGGCGGCGTTCGACGTGCTCGCCATGACGAAGGCCCCGCCTCCCGCCACCGTCGCCGCGCTCACCAGCAGCGCGATCTTCTTCTTCGTGCCGAGTGTTCTCCTGCGCGACATGCGCGCCTCCTGAAGAGGTAGGGGAGCGTACGCCGCTATGTACGAGATACCGAACGAGGTTACTCAGCGGTTTACAGGAGTCCCTGAAGTGACCTGTGCCACATGCGCGATGGCGTGCCGTCAGCGCGACAGGGCGTCCCGCACGGCCTCGTCGGTGCGGCCGACCACCGCCGTTCCGTCGTCCGCGGTGATGATCGGGCGCTGGATCAGCTTCGGATGCCCGGCGAGTGCCGTGATCCAGCGATCGCGCGAACCGGCGTCCCGCGGCCACTCCTTGAGCCCGAGCTCCTTGGCGTCGGCCTCCTGGGTGCGGGTGATGTCCCACGGTTCGAGACCGAGGCGCTCGAGCACGTCCCGGATCTCGTCCTCGCTCGGCACGTCCTGAAGGTAGCGGCGGACGGTGTAGTCGGCACCCTCGGCGTCGAGCAGCGTCAGGGCGCTGCGGCACTTCGAACACGCGGGGTTGATCCAGATCTCCATGTGCACACGGTACGCGCCCGACGGTCTTGTTCGATTTTCCGACACCCCACCCGTACCTCGCGAACCTGTCGTGACGGGACGTCAATTACCTGGCTCACCTGGTCGTTTGCCGGGCTCTGCACACTGCCCGTTGTCAGTGCCGGGCGGTAGACTGTAAGCAGTGTTCGAGGGTGGCGCCGGAGATGCCGACGTCTTCGGTGAGCCGCCCGACCGCGACAGGAGGATGCCTGTGCCCGCTGCCGCCCTGAAGTCGAAGCCGTTGCCCACCCAGTCCACCGCGAAGCGTCCCGTCCTGCTCGACCTGCCGTACGCGCCCGTGGAGAAGCGGCCGCTGCCGCCGGGCCGGCCGCGCCAGTGGTACGTGACGCACAACCGCCGCCTCAAGGCGATGCGCCTCGCCATCGCCCTGCTCGACTCCGGGATCTTCATGCCGAACCAGGCCCGCAACGAGACGATCCGCGACACGGCGGAACTGATCGGCGTCCACCCGCCGTCGGACACGACGTGCCACATGGTGCGGGCGTTCATGCGGTACGCGCGCTGAGCCGCTCCGGTCCGAGCGCCGGGCGCCCCGGGCCACGGGGTGCCCGGCGCTCGCTCATGCCGCCCGGCCGGGCGCCGTGAAGACCGGCGGATTCAGGCGGGCGAAGCCCTCCTGGCGCTCGTAGGGGAAATAGGGGTACGGCGCCGGGCGGTGGCTCGCCGCGTCGAGCTTCGCCACCTGCTCGGGGGTGAGGCTCCAGCCGACGGCGCCGAGGTTCTGGCGCAACTGCCGCTCGTCGCGGGCGCCGATGAGGACGGAGGACACGGTCGGTCGCCGCAGCAGCCAGTTGAGGGCGATCTGCGGCACCGCCCTGCCCGTCTCCTCCGCGATCTCGTCCAGTGCGTCGACCACGCCGTAGAGGTGCTCGTCGGAGACGGGCGGGCCGTAGCCGGCGGTGCGGTGCAGGCGGCTGTCGGGCGGGAGCGGTGTGCCGCGGCGGACCTTGCCGGTGAGGCGCCCCCAGCCGAGCGGGCTCCAGACGATCGCGCCGAGGCCCTGGTCGAGGGCGAGCGGCATCAGCTCCCACTCGTAGTCGCGGCCGATCAGCGAGTAGTACACCTGGTGCGCCACATAGCGCGGACGGCCGTGCCGCTCGGCGGCCGCGAGGGACTTCATCACCTGCCAGCCGGAGAAGTTGGAGACACCGGTGTAGCGCACCTTGCCCGCCTGGACCAGTGAGTCGAGCGCGGCCAGCACCTCCTCGACCGGCGTCCCGGCGTCGAAGGCGTGGAGCTGGAAGAGGTCGACGTGGTCCGTGCCGAGCCTGCGCAGGGCGTCCTCGCAGGCGCGGAT
This sequence comes from Streptomyces flavovariabilis, assembly GCF_000725785.1. Taxonomy (NCBI): domain Bacteria; kingdom Bacillati; phylum Actinomycetota; class Actinomycetes; order Kitasatosporales; family Streptomycetaceae; genus Streptomyces; species Streptomyces flavovariabilis. Next base: position 831,024 of record NZ_JNXD01000001.1, read on the forward strand.
CAGCCGGGAGCGGGAAGAGCCCGCGTCGCCCGGCCCGTCGCCCATCGGCAGGCTCGTCTTGGTGGACACGATCACCTGGTCGCGGCGGCCCTTGATCGCTTCCCCGAGCACCTCCTCGGAGGCGCCGGCGGAGTAGACGTCGGCGGTGTCGAACATCGTGATCCCGGCGTCCAGGCAGATGTCCACCAGGCGGCGCGCCTCCTGCGCGTCGGTCGTGCCCCAAGCGCCGAAGAGCGGGCCTCGGCCGCCGAAGGTGCCGGCTCCGAAGCTCAGTGCCGGGACCATGAGCCCGGACGCGCCCAATCGCCTGTATTCCATCTCGGACCCCTCTCGGCGACGACCCCTTCTTAATGGGTCTGTTGTTCCGTTAGTAGTCACTAAGGTAGCAGGATGGAGTCACTAATGGAACGGGAGCGCCGTTATGGCTGAGGGGGGCGAACCGGGGACCGTACGGCCCGGGGGGCGCACGGCGCGAGTGCGGGAGGCGGTGCTGCGGGCGGCCGAGGACGCCCTGACCGAGCAGGGCCTCACCGGCCTGGACCTGGCCGAGATCGCGCGCCGCGCAGACGTGGGCAGGACGACCGTCTACCGCCGCTGGGGAACAGTGACCGGTCTGGTGGCGGACCTCCTGGCGGACATGGCCGAGCAGTCCGCGCCGCGCACCGAGACCGGCTCACTGCTCGGCGACCTGACGGCCAACGCCCGTCTCGTGCAGCGCACGTTGACGGACCCCCGGCAGGGGCCGCTGTTCAAGGCGCTGATCGCCGCGGCCACCGGCGACGCGAAGACGGCCGCGGCGCTGCACCGCTTCTACGACATCCGCGTCCGGGAGTGGGCCCCCTGCGTCCGGCAGGCCGTCGACCGGGGCGAGGCACCCGAGGGCACCGACGCGCACGAGGTGGTCCGCGCGGTGTCCGCCCCGCTCTACTACCACCTGCTGATCAGCGGCGGCCGGCTCGACGAGGCCATGGCCGACCGGGCCGCCGAGGCGGCGGTGACGGCGGCGCGGGCGGGGGTGTACGTGCGAGGCGAGGGTAAGCTCCGGCGCGCGTGACCGAACGCCTCAGGCGTACCGCTCCAGCAGCCCCGTCACATACGCCTCCAGCCGCTCACCCAGCACCTTCGGCGTCAGATCGGTCCGCCCCAGCTCCCGCCACGGCCCCGCCAGCTTCGCCGCGTCGGGGACGTACGCCAGGGCGTCGAGCAGCCGCCAGTACAGATGTTCCGGGCCGACGGCCAGGCGGCGACCGCCCCGGGCCTCGTAGCGCTCCCGGAAACCGAGGCCGTACCCGGGTCCGTACAGCAGCGCGAGTGCCGTGGAGCAGTGCGCGACGTCCAGGTCGGCAGGACCCCACGAGGTCTCCACCCAGTCGACGACACCACTGACCCGCAGACCGGCCCCCGAACCGGTGAAGAGGACGTTCCCGGGATGGAAGTCCCGGTGCAGGAAGCAGCCGTCGTAGGGCGGGGGATCGCGGCGGATGACGTCCACGGCCCGCTCCCACCCCGGGGGAACCGCCGCCGGCGACGTCCACGCCTGGTACGGGCGCGGACGCTGACGGGGGACGATCCGGTGGATCCGGGCCAGCTGACCCGCCAGCAGGTCCACCCGCGGGCCGAGTTCCTCCTCGTCGACCCGGACCCGCCCCGGCAGCACGGACATCAGCAGGGACGGATGGTCGCAGTGCTCGCCGGTCGCGTCGACACCGACCAGCTCGGCGGCCGGCACCCCCTCCTGCTCCGCGAGCAGCGTGAGGATCTCCGCCTCGCGGGCCAGCAGCCCGGGCGCGTGCCGCCGGAAGAAGGGCTTCACGAAGGTCCGCAGCGCCAGCTCGGTGCCGTCGTCGAGGGTGAGCCGCCGCATCTGGGCGCTCCAGCCGCCGGTCATGAAAGCCGACTTGTCGACCGTACGGCCCTCGGGGAGCTGCTTGGCCACCCACGCGCGGGTCGCCGTCCAGCCCCGCTCGCCGAGCCCGGTCAGGACGGCGGTGACGAACTCCCGCCGGTCGTCGGGGTGGCCGCCGAACCACAGGCCCAACCGGTGCCCGGCGTCGGGGAGCTCCCAGTGGGTGAACTGGGCGCGCCGCGCCAGCGCCTGGGAGAACGCCTCCGTCACCGCGGGCGGGATGACCTCGTCCGTGCCCGGCACCGCGAGCACCGCCCGTCCCTCGAACGCCCGCAGGGCGTCGAGTCCGGGAGCCGCGTGCCAGCTCCCGGGCCTGCGGATGATCTCGCTGAACCGCCCGTCACCCGCGCCGAACGGCACGTCCCACGCCTCGGCCGCGTACACCGCCGGCGCGCACAGCCCCAGGGCCGCCACCCGGTCCCCGTAATGCCGTACGAGATCCGCCACCGTCTGGCCGCTCATGCTGAACCCGACCAGGACCAGCGGCCCGTCCACGCGCGCGCGGGCGTCGATGACGGAGACGGCCTGTTCGAAGCGGCGGCGCAGACTCAGTTCGGGCAGCAGGCCCGTGCTCTGCCCGTGTCCCGAGAAGTCGAAGGCGAGGGCGTGGCAGCCGTGGGCGGCGAACTCCGCCAGCAGCGGCACCAGTCGCTCCTTGCTGCCGTTGCCCGCGCCGTGCAGCAGGACGACCGTGGCCCGGGCCCTCTCGCCGCCACCGGTGGTCAGCCCGCTGAGTCGTTCACCGCCGATGACGTGTGTGAAGGGGATCAGCTCACTCATACGGCCATTCACTCACGCGGCCCCCGGCCCCGAGGGGCGTTCACAGTCCCGGCGCTCCCCACACCGGGAACCAGCGGCTCATGTCCTGCTCGATACGTGCGCACCCGGGCCCACGAAGGGGTCGTGATCGCCCCCAGGGCCGGCAAAGCCGTCAGCCGTCGGCGGTCACCGCGTAGCCGGGCACGGACGGCCACCGCACGGTCAGCACCACCGACTCCTCCTCCGCGTACCAGGAGTGATCGACCCCGTGCCCCCACACGACGTAGTCCCCCTGCCGCTCCAGCAGCACACTGCGCCCGGGGAGTTCGACGCGGAAGCGCCCGCTGATCAGGACCAGGAGCGCTGTCCGTTCCTCACCCCTCACCCACCGCGAGCGCTCGTCGCCCCGCGGGTGCACACCCCACTTGATCTCCACCGCCTCGCTGTGGCGCGGATCCCCGGCGTCCTTGAAATGCCCGAGGAGCCATCCCCGGTCCAGCGCCGCGTCCCGGCCCGCGTTGCCCACATGCACGCTGTCGTTCACGGGGCCGGACGCTAGCAGCCGCCGTCGTCTAGTAGGGCGCCCGGAAGTTGATGTACCCCAGCAGCACGATCACCGCCGCCACGCAGCCCAGTACCACGGCGGTCGAGATCCAGGAGGAGCGGCGGCGGGACGAGACGTACTCCGGGTCGGCGCGGAACGGCACGGGACCGGGCGGGTTGTCCTTCCAGCGGGCGGCGAGCATACGGGCCCGGGCCGAGGGCTCCTTGTGCTCGGCTCCGTCCGCCCATCTGAGGTCGAACTCCCGCTGCTGGTCGTCCTGTTCGTGCTCCGGCATGTCCGCTCCACCCCCGTGAGATCCTGACCCAAGAATAGAACATACGCTCGCGCCCCCGCTGTCGGAACGACAGCGGGGGCGCGAGCGTCATGCCTCGATCAGGCGTCGATCACACGTCGAAGTAGAGCTCGAACTCGTGCGGGTGCGGACGCAGCTGCAGCGGCGCGATCTCGTTGGCGCGCTTGTAGTCGATCCACGTCTCGATCAGGTCCGGGGTGAACACGTCGCCCTGGAGCAGGAACTCGTGGTCGGCCTCCAGGCGGTCGAGGACGGCCGGGAGGGAGGTCGGCACCTGCGCGACGCTCGCGTGCTCCTCCGGAGCCAGCTCGTAGAGGTCCTTGTCGATCGGCTCGGCCGGCTCGATCTTGTTCTTGATGCCGTCGAGACCCGCGAGGAGGAGGGCCGAGAAGGCGAGGTACGGGTTGCCGGAGGAGTCGGGCGCGCGGAACTCGACGCGCTTCGCCTTCGGGTTGGAGCCCGTGATCGGGATACGCATGGCCGCGGAGCGGTTGCGCTGCGAGTACACCAGGTTGATCGGCGCCTCGAAGCCCGGGACCAGACGGTGGTAGGAGTTCACCGTCGGGTTGGTGAAGGCCAGCAGCGACGGGGCGTGCTTGAGGATGCCGCCGATGTAGTAGCGGGCGGTGTCGGACAGGCCCGCGTAGCCGGCCTCGTCGTAGAAGAGCGGCTGGCCGCCGGTCCACAGCGACTGGTGCACGTGCATGCCCGAGCCGTTGTCACCGAAGATCGGCTTCGGCATGAAGGTCGCGGTCTTGCCGTTCTGCCAGGCCACGTTCTTCACGATGTACTTGAAGAGCTGGAGGTCGTCGGCCGCGGCGAGCAGCGTGTTGAACTTGTAGTTGATCTCCGCCTGGCCGGCGGTGCCCACCTCGTGGTGCTGGCGCTCGACCTGGAGGCCGGAGGCGGCCAGCTGGAGGGAGATCTCGGCACGCAGGTCGGCGAAGTGGTCGACCGGCGGGGTCGGGAAGTAGCCGCCCTTGTAGCGGACCTTGTAACCACGGTTGTTCTCGACCGCACCGGTGTTCCAGGCGCCGGCCTCGGAGTCGATGTGGTAGAAGCTCTCGTTCGCCGAGGTGGAGAAGCGGACCGAGTCGAAGACGTAGAACTCGGCCTCGGGGCCGAAGTACGCGGTGTCCGCGATACCGGTCGACGCGAGGTAGGCCTCGGCCTTCTTCGCCACGTTGCGCGGGTCACGGGAGTACTGCTCGCCCGTGATCGGGTCGTGGATGAAGAAGTTGATGTTGACGGTCTTGTCGCGGCGGAACGGGTCGACCCGGGCAGTCGACAGGTCCGCGCGGAGCGCCATGTCGGACTCGTGGATGGCCTGGAAGCCGCGGATCGAGGAGCCGTCGAAGGCGAGCTCCTCGGCCGGGTCGAAGGCCTCGGCAGGGATCGTGAAGTGCTGCATCACGCCCGGCAGGTCGCAGAAGCGGACGTCGATGAACTTGACGTCCTCGTCCGCGATGTACTTCTTGGCCTCGTCGGCGTTCTGGAACATCCAGCTCCTCCTACTCCCGACCGTCCCGCCGGGGTGGTAGTTCGTTCGTGCGGCCAGTGCGGGTGGCACACGCTGACCTCGACCCTAGGGACGGGTGGTTTCTCGGGCGTGACTCATTTGTTTCGCACAAGTTAACCGGCTCACCCTCCACCGTAGCCCGGACACACCCCGCCGTGCCCTGGTCATTTACGGGCGCAGTACCGTGGACGGGTGGACAACAGGCAAGCACTCGGATCGTGGCTTTCCGGGCCCCGCGCGGCCGCGGAAGAGGCCGGTGTCGACTTCGGATACCGGGGCGAGCAACTCGGTCTGCCCGAGGAGGGACCCGGTTCGATCGCCCGCCCGGGCCGCCGGCTCGGCGCTCTCGCGGTCGACTGGGGCCTGTGCCTCCTGATCGCATACGGCCTCATCACGCAGAGCTACAACGACGCGGCCCAGATCTGGGCGCCGCTCATCATGTTCGCGCTGATGGTCCTCACCGTCGGTTCGGTCGGCTTCACCCCCGGAAAGCGCCTCCTCGGCCTGCGGGTGCTCGCCCTGGAGACCGGCGGGGTCAGCCCGTGGCGCGCCGTACTGCGCACGGTCCTGCTCTTCCTCGCGATCCCCGCCCTGATCTGGGACCGCGACGGCCGCGGCCTGCACGACCGGCTGGCGGGCACGGTCGAGGTCCGCATCTGACCCGCAAGTGACACGAACGAGGGGCGCCCGGTGTGATCCGGGCGCCCCTCGTTCATGTCGTGTGCGGGGTGTCAGCGAGCCTTCGGCCCGCCCTTCGGCAGCCGCATGCCCTTCGGCATCGGCCCCTTCGGCAGCGGCATGTTGCTCATCAGGTCACCGAGGGCGCGCAGCCGGTCGTTGGTGGACGTGACCTGCGGGCCGGTCAGCACGCGCGGGAGCTTCAGCATGGTCGTCCGCAGCTTCTTCAGCTCGACCTGGCCCTCGCCCGTGCCCACGACCAGGTCGTGCACCGGGACGTCCGCGACGATGCGGTTCATCTTCCGCTTCTCGGCGGCCAGCAGGGTCTTCACCCGGTTCGGGTTGCCCTCGGCGATCAGGACGATGCCGGCCTTGCCGACCGCCCGGTGCACCACGTCCTGGCTGCGGTTCATCGCCACCGCGGGGGTCGTCGTCCAGCCCCGGCCGATGTTGTCGAGCACCGCCGCCGCGGCGCCGGGCTGTCCCTCCATCTGCCCGAAGGCGGCCCGCTCGGCCCGGCGCCCGAACACGATCGCCGACGCGAGGAAGGCGAGCAGGAGGCCCAGGATGCCGAGATAGATGGGGTGACCGATCAAGAAACCGATCGCGAGGAAGACACCGAAGGTGACGATTCCGACTGCCGCGAGTACAAGGCCGATCTTCTTGTCGGCCTTGCGGGTCATCTTGTAGGTCAGAGCGATCTGCTTCAGTCGCCCGGGGTTCGCAGCGTCCGCTGCAGGTTCCTTCCTCGCCATGCCACGAAGTCTACGTGGCCCCACAAGCGCCGACGACGGCAGTGCCCGCCGGGGCCCCTGGGGGAGGGCCGTGGGTCAGGGGCGGACGGACAGGGACTGCTCGATGACGCGCTGCGTCTCGACCCGGTCCTTGGCGCGACGGCGGTCCTCCAGCACGGAGGTCCATGCGTTGCGGCGGGCGGTGCGCTGACCGCTGCTCATCAGCAGCGACTCGACGGCGCGCAGTGCTGTCGTGAAGGACGGAATCGCGGTGGCGCGGACGGGCGGCGCGGCCTGCATGGGTGAGGTCCCCCTCGGGTCATGGGTGTACGTGCTGTGAGTTCAGCGTCACTGATTGGTGTTACCAGGGCGTGACCGGCCGGTCAAACACCCATGAAGCCCCGGCGGGGAGCGGTGGAACGCCGACGCGGTCCTGACATGTGCCCTCATCTGCGAGGACGGTCAGGACCGCGTCAAATCGGTCGCTACCGGTGAGTAGTCTCTTGTGCGCGAATTCACACGCTTGTCCGCCCTGGGGTGGGCAGGGGTGGTGACGGTTCGTCAGACGGCCGGCGCCGCGACGTGCCCGTCGCGCTTCTCCATGGCCATCCCGTAGAGCCGCCCGGCGCGGTACGAGGAACGCACCAGCGGCCCGGACATCACGCCGGAGAAGCCGATCTGCTCGGCCTCCTCCTTCAGCTCCACGAACTCGTGGGGCTTCACCCAGCGCTCCACCGGGTGGTGGCGCACGGAGGGGCGCAGGTACTGCGTGATGGTGACCAGCTCGCAGCCTGCCTCGTGCAGCTGCTTCAGCGCGTCGCTGACCTCCTCGCGGGTCTCGCCCATGCCGAGGATGAGGTTCGACTTGGTGACCAGGCCGTAGTCGCGCGCCTCGGTGATCACCTTCAGCGAGCGCTCGTAGCGGAAGCCGGGGCGGATGCGCTTGAAGATCCGCGGGACCGTCTCGACGTTGTGCGCGAAGACCTCGGGCCGGGAGGAGAAGACCTCCGCCAGCTGCTCGGGGACCGCGTTGAAGTCGGGGGCCAGCAGCTCGACCTTCGTACGGCCGGCCTCGCGCCCGGCCGTCTGCTGGTGGATCTGGCGCACGGTCTCGGCGTACAGCCAGGCGCCGCCGTCCTCCAGGTCGTCGCGGGCGACGCCGGTGATCGTGGCGTAGTTCAGGTCCATCGTGACGACGGACTCGCCGACGCGGCGGGGCTCGTCGCGGTCGAGCGCCTCGGGCTTGCCGGTGTCGATCTGGCAGAAGTCACAGCGCCGCGTGCACTGGTCGCCGCCGATGAGGAAGGTCGCCTCGCGGTCCTCCCAGCACTCGTAGATGTTGGGGCAGCCGGCTTCCTGGCAGACGGTGTGCAGCCCCTCGCTCTTCACGAGCTTCTGCATCGCGGTGTACTCGGGACCCATTTTCGCCCGGGTCTTGATCCACTCGGGCTTGCGCTCGATGGGGGTCTGGCTGTTGCGGACCTCCAGGCGCAGCATCTTGCGTCCGTCGGGTGCGACTGCGGACACGACCGGCTCCCTAGCGTTTGATTCTTCGGCGTCCTCAAGGGTACGCCCGTCGATTTGAATGCCTGTGTGGGTGCTAGCCCCTCCACGCGCGCACTTATGCCGCCGGGGTCTTCTCGATCTCCCGCGGTTTCAGCTCCGCGTTCTCCAGGACCTCCCGCAGGTGGCGCTCGACCACCGGCAGGACCTCCTCGATCGTCACGTCCCGGCCGAGCTCGCCGGCCAGTGAGGCGACGCCCGCGTCCCGGATGCCGCACGGGATGATCCGGTCGAACCACTTGTTGTCCGGGTTCACGTTGAGCGCGAAGCCGTGCATGGTGACGCCCTTGGCCACGCGGATGCCGATCGCGGCGATCTTGCGGTCCTCGCGGCGCTGGCCCGCGTTGGACGGCGCGTACTCCGGGCCGTTCATGCGCGGGTCGAACTCCTCGTCGTGCAGCCGGGGGTCGAAGTCCAGCGACAGCCCGCCGAGCGCGGGGCGCTGCTCGACCGGGTCGCCCAGGATCCACACGCCGCTGCGGCCCTCGACCCGGCTCGTCTCCAGGCCGAACTCCGCGCAGGTGCGGATCAGGGCCTCCTCGAGGCGGCGCACGTGCGCCACGACGTCCACGGGGCGCGGGAGCTTCTGGATCGGGTAGCCCACCAGCTGGCCGGGGCCGTGCCAGGTGATCTTGCCGCCGCGGTCCACGTCGATGACGGGAGTGCCGTCGAGGGGCCGCTCGCTGTCCGCCGTGCGCCGTCCGGCCGTGTAGACCGGGGGATGCTCCAGGAGCAGAACGGTGTCGGGGACCTCGTCGGCGAAGCGCGCCGCGTGCACCCGGCGCTGCTCGTCCCACGCCTCCTGGTACTCGACGGCCTCGTCACCGAACCCCATGCGGACGAACCGCAACCCACTCACGGCAAGCGCCTCCCTCGGACGGGTGTGTCAGGCACGTAGCGCGCCCAAGCCACTGTACGTCCGGCCCGGACACGTCAGCCCCGAAGGCAATCCTCACACGATCGGATGAATGTCCGGGAAAATGTGTGATGGGGTGCTTACTCTCCGCTACATTCGCGCCGTTCAGCAAGCCAAAAGGCCTGCTCACAGGCAATCCGGCACATCACCAGCACCGGAAGGCAGGAGACCGCACCGCACCATGACGGAACGACCCGCGCAGCGCACCCCCAACCGACAGCTCGCCGCGCTCATCGCAGAAGCGGGGTTCTCCAACGCGGGACTCGCCCGTCGCGTGGACCAGCTCGGTCTCGAACACGGGCTTGATCTGAGATACGACAAGACATCCGTCACCCGGTGGCTGCGAGGTCAGCAGCCCAGGGGCACGACGCCCGCCCTGATCGCCGAGGTCTTCACCCGGCGCCTGGGCCGCCGCCTCACCGCCCAGGACCTCGGCCTGGACGCCTGCGCCCCGGTCTACGCGGGGCTGGAGTTCGCCGCCACCCCCGAGGAGGCCGTCGACATCGTCAGCGGGCTGTGGCGCAAGGACTCCGGCAGCCATGCCGAACTCCGCAAGATCGCCTTCACCCCGGCCGGGCTCGTGGTGCCCAGCCGGGACTGGCTGATCGGCCGGGCCGACGAGAAGGTCGCCCGGGGCGAGCCGGCCGGCGGCCGTGGTATCCCGGCGCAGGGCCGCCCGGCCCCGCGCCCGACGGCCACGCCCGAGCAGGGCGTGCCGTCCCTGCCCCGCCAGCGCGGCCAGGCCGAACGCGGGCCCGGCCAGAAGGTCACCGCCGGCGACATCGCCGCCCTGCGCTCGGTCGGCGAACTGTTCCGCACTCTCGACGACGCCTACGGCGGCGGCCACGCCCGCCAGGCCCTCGTACGCTACCTGGAGCACGAGTGCGAGCCCATGCTGCGCGGCACCTACGGCGAGCAGACCGGCCGCCGGCTCTTCGCGGCCGCCGCCGACCTGACCCGGCTCGCGGGCTGGACGTCGTACGACATCGCCGCGCACGGACTCGCCCAGCGCTACTTCGTGCAGGCGCTGCGGCTCTCCCAGGCTGCCGGGGACCGGACGTACGGGGCGTACGTGCTGGTCACCATGAGCCGTCAGGCCGTCTACCTCGGGCACGGGCGGGAGGCGGTGCAGCTCGCCCGCGTGGCCCAGCAGGGCGCCGGCACCTCCGGCCCGCCCGTCGTCCAGGCTCTGCTGCACGCCTCCGAGGCGCGCGGGCACGGGGTGCTCGGCGAGGTCCGGGCCTGCACCGCGGCCCTGGTCCGCGCCGAACGCGCCCTGGAGACGGCCCGGCCCGGGGACGACGTGCCGTACTGGGCGAAGTTCTTCGACGAGGCCCAGCTCGCCGACGAGTTCGGCCACTGCCACCGCGACCTGCAGCAGTTCCGCGCCGCCGCCCAGCACGCGGAACGCTCACTCCAGCTCCGGGCCCCTTCCTACGCCCGCAGCCGCCTCTTCTGCCGGATCGTCCTGGCCACCGCCCGCCTGGGCCTCGGCGAACTCGACCAGGCCTGCCAGCTCGCCGCGGAAGCGGCAGGCCAGGCGGCGGAGATGCGTTCGGTGCGGGCGGTGGAGTACGTGCGGGACTTCGAGCGAAGGCTGGAGCCGTACAAGGACGCGGCGCCGGTGCGCAGTTACCGCGACAAGGTAGCGGCCCTTCTTTAGGGGCGCGGGGCTGTGCCGATTATGCGGCTCCGCCGCGTGGGCGCGAACACCCCCCACGCGCCCGCAGCCGACGAAGCGCCCTAAGCAGCCCGCGGCACAGTCGGCAGCGGATCGGCAACATGCATCGACCGCCCCGCCCCCAAGTCCGCCAGAATCGCCGCCGACGCCCGATGCCCGGAGTGCAGAGCGCCCTGGACAGTGCTGGTGTCCCGGTGATCCCCGCACACATACAGCCCGGCCAGCAACCGCACCGGCCGCCGCAGATCATGCGGCGGCCGCATCGCCGGCACCGCCTCCACCGTCCGGTGCACGGCCAGCGTCTCCCACCGCGCCGTCGACACCCCGTACAGCCGTGCCAGATGCATGCGCGCGGCGGTGTCGACATCCCCGGGAGGCCGCCCGAGAACCGTCGACGACACCAGTGCCCGCCCCGCCGGCGCCCGGGACGGATCGACCTGGCTGACCACCGCCGTGTGCGCGACCGGCCCGCCGAGATCCGCGTCGAGCAGCAGCGACGCCCCCGTCCCCGGCGGCTCGTCCGTCGTGTGGTGCACCACCGTCACCGGATGGAACTCCGGCACCCGCAACCCCGGCAGCAGCTCCGCGGCGGCCCGCGCACCCGTCGCCACCAGTACCGCCCGGCAGCGGATCTCACCGTGCTCCGCGGTGGTCACCGACGTCGTCGACACGGAGGTGACGCGTACGCCGGTGTGCACCGTGCCCGGCGGCAGCGTGCGCGCCAGCAGTTCCGGCAGGGCGTCGGCGCCGCCCTCCGGCAGGCACAACCGGCCGCGTGCGAAGGCGCGCAGCGCGAGGTCCGCGCACCGGCTGGACGTCGTCAGGCCCGGGTCGCACAGCAGCGCCGCGAGCAGCGGACGCAGGAAGCCGTCGATCGTACGGGCAGGCAGTCCGCGCGCCGCCAGGGCCTCACCGGCGGGCGACTCCGGGCGGGCCAGCAGCCGCTCGGCCGGGGTGCCCGCCAGGCGGGTCAGGGCGGCACCCAGCCGGGCCTGGTCGACGGCCGTGCCGAGCGGGGCGCCGGACCGGCTCCGGGGGACGGAGACCTGCCGGCCGGGCACGGCCACCGGCCTCCTGGGCGGCCTCGGTGCGGACGGCGGCCGGGGAACACTCGCCAGCGCGCGAACCGCGTGCAGTGCGCCCCGTGCGCCCCCTGCGCCCGGCTGGACGCCCGCGCGGTGGTGGCGGCCGTCGCCGTGCAGCAGGACACCGGGCGCGAAGGGCCGCAGCACCAGCCCGTCGAGACCGGGTGTCAGCCGTAGTTCGGGATACGCCGTGGACAGCAACTGGCCGATCCTGTCGAGCCGGAAGCCGTCGACCTTCTCCGTCGCCATGCGGCCGCCGACCCCGTGGGCGGCCTCCAGGACCATGGTCGTCACTCCTGCGCTGGTCAGCCGGTGCGCGGCCGAGAGTCCGGCGACCCCGGCCCCCACGACGACCACGTCCGCCTGGTACGCGGGCTCAAGCACGTGCCCCTCCTCGAGGTTGCGCGGGCGCTGGAGACGTCATGCCCTCAACAGGCCGCAGGGATACGCGAGTTCTGGTCGAGGGTAGGACCGCGATCGGTCAGCGGGAGTCGCGCATCGGCAGGGCACGGTCGCACAGCGGTCGCATACGGGCGTCATGTGGGCATGAAGTGGTCGCAGGGGGCTGGTGTGCGGCTCGGGAAGCTGTCTCGGAAAGGCCGGCCGGATCCCGGACAGGCGGCCGGTGTGCGCCGTCGAGGCCCGTCCCGGCGGATCGGAGGCCCCTCACAGCGCCGCCCGGATCGCTCCCTCGATCTCCGGGAAGGCGAACCGGAAGCCCGACTCCAGCAGACGCGTCGGCAGCACCCGGGCGCTGCCGAGCACGTCCCCGGCCATCTCGCCGAGCACGGTCCGCAGGACGGTCGCGGGCACCGGGAACAGCGTCGGGCGGTGCAGCACGCGCCCCATGGCCGCCGTCATCTCACGGTTCGTCACGGGGTGCGGGGCGGTGACGTTGAACGGCCCGGACAGACCGTCGGTCTCGATCAGATGGCGGATCGCGGCGACCTCGTCGTGCAGCGCGACGAACGACCAGTACTGCCGCCCGTCCCCCATCCGCCCGCCGGCCCCCGCCCGGAACAGCGGGAACAGCCGCCCCCAGGCACCGCCCTCGCGCGAGACGACCAGCCCCGTCCGCGTGAACACGGTGCGGGCCCCGGCCTCCCGGGCGGGCTCGGCGGCCCCCTCCCACTCCACGCACAGCGAGGGCAGGAAACCCTCTCCCGCGGGCGCGCTCTCGTCGACCGTCCGCTCCCCGGTCTCGCCGTAGTAGCCGATGGCGCTGCCGTTGACGAAGACCCGCGGCCGGTCCTTCGCGTCCAGTGAGGCGACCGCCTCGGCGAGGGCCGCCGTGCCCTTCACGCGGCTGTCGCGGATCCGCTGCTTGTAGGCGTCCGTCCAGCGCCGGTTGCCGACTCCGGCCCCCGCCAGGTTCACCACCGCGTGGCACCCGGCGAGCCCGGCCGCGTCCACCCGCCCGCCCTCGGGGTCCCAGCGGATCTCCCCGGCCGAGCCGGGCGTGCCGCGCACCAGGCGGCGCACCTCGTGCCCCTCGGCGGCCAGGGACCGCACCAGGGCGCTGCCGATGAGACCGGACGCACCCGCCACCGCGATTCTTGAACGCTCCATGAACCCATCCTGCCGGGCGGCTCCGTAAAACCCTTGCAAGACCTTGATCCGCTCGCCGTAGGGTGACGCCCATGCCCGAGCTCCCCGCACCGCGCATCCGTGCCGCCCGGCCCGAGGACGACGGTGAGCTGGCCCTGCTCGACCGGCTCACCTGGTCGCCTCTGCACGCGGTGATGCCCGAGCCCCAGCCGCCCTACGCTCCCTTCTTCAGTGAGCGGCACACCCCCGAGGACTGCCTCGTCGCCGAGCTCGACGGCCGTCTCGCGGGCTACGTCCACCTCGGATTCCCCACTCCGCTCGACTCGAACCGGCACGTCCGCCAGATCCAGGGCCTCGCCGTCGCCGAGGGGGCGCGCGGCCGGGGGGTCGGGCGGGCACTGGTCCGGGCCGCCGTCGAGGAGGCCCGCCGGCGCGGCGCCCGCCGCATCACCCTGCGGGTCCTCGGGCACAACACCCCGGCCCGGGCGCTCTACGCGGCCGAGGAGTTCGTGGTCGAGGGGATCCTGCCCGAGGAGTTCCTGCTCGACGGGACGTACGTCGACGACGTGTTCATGGGGCGCTTCCTGTGAGCCGGGGCTACGACGCGGCCAGCTCGCCCGTGTCCACCGGCGCTGTCGCGTCCGCAGCGCTGCTCGCGTCGGAGGCCACCTCGTCCGCCGTCAGGACGTAGCCCGTCTCGGCGTCCGTGGTGGAGCGGGCGAAGACCACGCCGAACACCCGGCCGTCCGTGGTGAGCAGGGGGCCGCCGGAGTTGCCGGGGCGGACCGTGGAGCGGATCGAGTAGATCTCCCGGGTGGCGGTCCCGTCGTTGTAGATGTTCTGGCCCGTCGCCCGCACCCGGTTCGCGACCGTCGCCGCCTGGAGGTCCAGGTCGCCGTCCTGCGGATAGCCCGCGACGACCGCCGAGTCGCCGCGGTCGGCGTCGTCGTCGAACCGCAGCACAGGCGCCTTGAGATCCGGCACGTACAGCACGGCCACGTCCTTCTGCGGGTCGAAGAGCACCACCCGCGCCTCGTACGTCCGCCCGACCCCGCCGATCTGCACGGTCGGCTCGTCGATGCCCGCCACCACATGGGCGTTGGTCATCACGTGCTCGCGCGCGTAGACGAACCCGCTGCCCTCGCGGCCCTGCGTGCCCGCGACGCCCTCGACCTTCACCGTGCTCCGCTTGGCGGCGTCGGTGGCGGCGGCCGTGACGCTGTCGCCGGTGGGCTTGGCGACCTCGGCCGTCGACTCGTTCTCGAAGGGGTTGAAGACCTGCGGGAAACCCGCCTGCGTCAGCGCGGACGTGGCCCCCGAGAACCAGGCCGGCGTCGTGTCCGGCATCGTCCGCTGCACGGCGCCGAGCAGCCGGGAGTCCCGGATCGCCGAGGTGACCAGCGGCGACGAGGAAGCGCCCAGGACGCTCGCGGCCACCCACGCCACGATCAGCACGGCCACCGCGTTGGCCACGGCCCCGCCGATCCCGTCCGCCACTCTGAGCGGCCCCCGGTCCAGCTCCCGCCGCAGCCGCAGCGCGAGGCGGCCCGCCAGCTCGTGCCCCACGGCCGCCGGGAGCAGCACCGTGAACACCGCCGTCACCGTCGCCCGCGTCGTCCCCGGCTCCACCAGGTCCATGACCCACGGCAGGATCCACACGCCGACGACCGCGCCACCCACGAAGCCCGCAAGCGACACACAGCCGGCCACCAGCCCGCGCCGGTACCCGGACGCCGCGTAGGCCAGGACGACCAGCAACAGCAGGATGTCGAGCAGGTCCACGCACGCCGCCTTTCTCTCGGAACCCCTTAATACGCGGGGGGAGGGCCCGGTGATCAGTCACACGCGCGCGGGATGATCGCAATCGGCCACGCGGGCGTGCACTCGGAAAAACGCCGCGGACCGTGACGATGGTTCCACCGGGTGGCACATCACACATCGCGGACGGACCGGATCAGGCCGACAGTGGGACCATGCGTGTCTTCCGAAGACGGCGGGGCGCACGCAGGCACTCCGCCGACGGGACACCCGGCATAGCCGGCCTGCCGCGCACGGCCCGGGCACTGCTCGGCTGCCTGCCGGGGGTCGCCGCCGTCGTGGCGCTGGTCCTGTGCGCCCACGGCGTCGAGAACGCCGCCGAGACCGGCTCCCGCGCCGCCCCGCCCCGCTCCACCGCCATGCCCTACGCCGCCCCCCGCCCGCACATCGTGCCGAGAGCGCACTGGCTGGGCGACGCCGCCCGCGCGCAGCCCCGCCCCCGCTACGACGACCGGGTCGCCGCCGTCTTCATTCACCACACCGACTCGCCCAACGGCTACGACTGCGCCGACGCGCCCCGCATCATCCGGGACCTCTACACCGGCCAGACCGGCACCCGGGACTGGGACGACATCGGCTACAACTTCGTCGTGGACCGCTGCGGCACCGTCTACGAAGGCCGCGCCGGGGGCGTGGAGCGCGCCGTCACCGGCGCCCACACCCAGGGCTTCAACCACCGCACCACCGGCATCGCCGCCCTCGGCACCTTCACCGAGGGCATGCCCGTCCCGCGACCCATGGTCCGCGCGATCGCCGCGCTGTCCGCGTGGAAGCTGGGTTTGACCGGCACCGACCCGCGCTCGGACGTCCGCCTGGTCTCCAGCAACGGCCTGAGCCGGTACGCGGCCGGCTCCACCGCCAGTCTGCCCGCCCTCGCGGGCCACAACGACGGCTACATGACCAGCTGCCCGGGCGCCGCCCTGCACGCCCGCCTGCCTGAGATCAGGGACCTCGCCGCCCGGCTCCAGGGCCGGCCGGACGGTCCACAGGAAGGTCTCAGCGAACGCGCGGCGTCCTGAGATCCCGGCCCCCTACGGTCGTCCGCACAGGCAGCCGACCGGAGGGTGGGGACCATGAGCAACCGTGGCGCGAAGGCCCCGGGTGACGCGGGAGACACGGGAGACGCCGGTGTGCGGACGGGGGGCGGACGCGGCCCCTGGGCGGTGCTCTGCGCGGTCGCGACCGTGGTCCTGGGCCCGGCCGCGGTCACCGCGTCCGCCCTCGACCGGGCCAACGCGGCTCCGATGCACCACGCGGTGCGGGCCGACCGGGCGCACGCGTACGTCCCGTCCGACGCGAGCCGCCACCGGGCCGCCTGATCAGCCCCTGAAGCGCTCCCACAGCCGGGGATAGCGCTCGGCGAGCAGCCCCTCGTTCTCGAAGTCGAGCGGTGTGCCCTCCGGTTCCGGGGGCGCCGGCGCGATCTCCAGGTCGGGGGCGACCGCGCCGGTGAGCTGCTCGTAGGCCTCGTCCGCCGCGTAGCCGAGCTCCTCGCCGTCGCCGTCGATCTCCTCGTCGAAGTCGTCCAGCAGATCGGCGAGCGAGTCCGGGTCGTGCACGGCGCCCTCGAAGACATGGCGGCCCTGGCCGATCAGCCAGCACCGGAAGAAGTCGAAGGCGTCGTCGCTCGCCCCGTCGAGCAGCACCCAGGCGGCGCCCCACAGGTCCCAGCGGTAGGCGCGGTTGTAGCGGGACTCGAAGTGCCGGGCGAAGTCCAGGACCGAGTCCGGGTCCAGCCGCGCGAGCCGGTCCACGAGCAGGTCGGCCTGCTCCTCCGGGTCGCCTTCGGCGGCCTGCCGGGCGTCGTCCACCAGCTCCCAGAACTCCGTCTCGTCCATCACGGGTCAAGCATCGGCCCTGGGGCACAGGGGCGCACCCGGAGTGCGCGGGATCGTTATGCGCCGCACCAGGGCCGGTAGAGCCGGGCCAGCCGAGCCGCGTCCGCGGCGAACCGCTCACGCAGGCCCTCCGGCGCCAGCACCTCCACCTCCGGGCCCAGGACCGCCAGCTGCGTGTGGGCGACCTCCTCGGACTCCACCGGCAGGGCAACGGTCACCCAGCCGTCGCCGTCCGGGGCCTCCGCGTCCGCCAGCGCCTCCCGGGCGGTCGGCGAATCGACGGCGTACGGCAGTCCGCGCACACCGTCGGGGGAGAGGCGCACCACGACCCGCGCCCGCAGGATGGACCGCGCGAACTGCTCCGCCCGTTCCTCCCAGAACGCGGGCAGATCGAACTCCGGCTCCCGCTCGAAGCGCTCGGCGCCCGGCTCCACGGCCGTGAACCGGTCGATCCGGTACACCCGGAAGGAGCCCCCGGCCACCCGCGCGCACAGGTACCAGACGCCGGCCTTCAGTACGAGCCCGTACGGCTCCAGCTCCCGGACGACCTCGTCCTCCCCGCGCCGGTAACGGGCGCTGATCCGCCGGTCGTCCCAGACCGCGTCCGCGACAGCCGGCAGCAGCACGGGCGTCTTCGGCTCCTTGAACCAGTTCGGCGCGTCCAGGTGGAACCGCTGGGCCGCCGTCCTGGAAGCGTCCCGCAGGGACGGCAACAGTGCCGCCGACACCTTCAGCCGGGCCGCCGAGGCCGCGTCCTCCAACCCCATCTCGCGCAGCGCCCCCGGCACCCCGGACAGGAACAGCGCCTCGGCCTCGCCGCGGTGCAGCCCGGTCAGCCGCGTCCGGTACCCGCCGACCAGCCGGTAGCCACCGGCCCGGCCCCGGTCCGCGTAGACCGGCACACCGGCCTCCGACAGCGCCTGCGCGTCCCGTGTGACCGTCCGCTCCGACACCTCCAGCTCACGGGCGAGCTCGGCGGCCGTCATGGAGGGCCGGGACTGGAGCAGCAGCACCATCTTGATCAGCCGGGCAGCACGCATGCCCACATCATGCAGCAGGCCCCCGCCGAAGCGAGGGCCCGCCGATCACCGGTCCGTGCTCACAGACCGTACTTCGCGCGCGCTTCCTTCACGGCCGTCGCCTGGACCTCGCCGCGCTTGGCGAGCTGGGCCAGGGCCGCGACCACGATCGACTCGGCGTCGACACCGAAGTGGCGGCGGGCCGCCTCACGGGTGTCCGAGAGGCCGAAGCCGTCGGCGCCCAGCGAGGACCAGTCCTGCTCGACCCACTGCGCGATCTGGTCCGGGACCTGGCGCATGTAGTCGGAGACCGCCAGCACCGGGCCCTCGGCGCCCTGGAGCGCCTGCCGCACGAACGGCACCCGCTCCTCGCCGCGCAGCAGCGCCTCGTCCGCCTCCAGGGCGTCCCGGCGCAGCTCGCTCCACGAGGTCGCCGACCACACGTCGGCCGCCACGCCCCACTCCTCGGCGAGCAGCGCTTGCGCCTTCAGCGCCCAGTGGATCGCCGTACCGGAGCCGAGCAGCTGGATCCGCGGGGCGTTGGCCGGGGGCGTGATGCCCGCGGACTCCGCCGTGTTGAAGCGGTACAGGCCCTTCACGATGCCCTCGTCGACACCGGCGACGGACGGCTTCGCGGGCTGCGGCAGCGGCTCGTTGTAGACGGTCAGGTAGTAGAAGACGTCCTGGTCCTCGCCCGGGGCCGCCTCGCCGTACATCCGGCGCAGGCCATCCTTGACGATGGCCGCGACCTCGTAGGCGAACGCCGGGTCGTACGAGAGCGCCGCCGGGTTCGTCGCCGCGATCACGGGGGAGTGGCCGTCGGCGTGCTGCAGGCCCTCGCCGGTCAGCGTCGTACGGCCGGCCGTGGCGCCGACGAGGAAGCCGCGGCCGAGCTGGTCGCCGAGCTGCCACATCTGGTCGGCCGTGCGCTGCCAGCCGAACATCGAGTAGAAGATGTAGAACGGGATCATCGTCTCGCCGTGCGTCGCGTACGACGTCGAAGCGGCGATGAAGTCGGCCATCGAACCGGCCTCGGTGATCCCCTCGTTGAGGATCTGGCCGTTCTTGGCTTCCTTGTAGTACATCAGCTGGTCGCGGTCGACCGGCTCGTACGTCTGGCCCTTCGGCGAGTAGATGCCGAGCGA
Source organism: Streptomyces flavovariabilis (assembly GCF_000725785.1). Lineage (NCBI taxonomy): Bacteria > Bacillati > Actinomycetota > Actinomycetes > Kitasatosporales > Streptomycetaceae > Streptomyces > Streptomyces flavovariabilis. Next base: position 850,090 of record NZ_JNXD01000001.1, read on the forward strand.
GGGGAACAGCGACTCCATGCCGAAGGTGCGCGCCTCGTCCGGGACGATCGGCACCCAGCGCTTGCCGGTCTCCTTGTCGCGGACCAGGTCCTTGACCAGGCGGACGAACGCCATCGTCGTCGCCACGTTCTGCGAACCCGAGCCCTTGTCGAAGGACGCGAACGCCTTCTCCGCCGGGGCGGGCAGCGGCGCGACCGGGTGGGCCCGGCGGGCCGGGGCCGGACCGCCGAGGGCGGCACGCCGCTCCTGGAGGTAGCGGACCTCGGGGGAGTCGGCGCCCGGGTGGCCGTAGGGCACCACGCCGTCGACGAAGTCGCTGTCCTTGATCGGCAGCTCGAGCAGGTCGCGCATGTTCTTGAACTCGTCCACCGTCAGCTTCTTCATCTGGTGGTTGGCGTTCTTCGACGCGAAGCCCTCACCGAGGGTGTGGCCCTTGACCGTCTGCGCCAGGATCACGGTCGGCGCGCCCTGGTGCTCGACGGCCGCCCGGTACGCGGCGTACACCTTGCGGGCCTCGTGACCACCGCGCGAGAGGTGGAAACACTCGAGGATCTTGTCGTCGCTCAGCAGCTTCGCCATCTCCACCAGCGCCGGGTCGCCGCCGAAGAAGTCCTGGCGGATGTAGGCCGCGTCGCGGGTCTGGTACGTCTGGATCTGCGCGTCCGGTACCTGACGCAGCCGGCGTACGAGCGCGCCGGTGGTGTCGAGCTGGAACAGCTCGTCCCAGGCCGTGCCCCACAGCGTCTTGATCACGTTCCAGCCGGCGCCGCGGAACTGGGCCTCCAGCTCCTGCACGATCTTGAAGTTGGCGCGGACCGGGCCGTCCAGGCGCTGCAGGTTGCAGTTGATGACGAACGTGAGGTTGTCGAGCTCCTCACGGGCCGCGAGCGCCAGTGCCGCCGTCGACTCGGGCTCGTCCATCTCGCCGTCGCCGAGGAACGCCCACACGTGCGACGCGGAGGTGTCCTTGATGCCGCGGTTGGTGAGATAGCGGTTGAAGCGCGCCTGGTAGATGGCGGAGAGCGGGCCCAGACCCATGGAGACGGTCGGGAACTCCCACAGCCAGGGCAGGCGGCGCGGGTGCGGGTAGGAGGGCAGGCCGTTGCCGCCCGACTCGCGGCGGAAGTTGTCGAGCTGCTCCTCGTTCAGACGGCCGTCGAGGAACGCGCGTGCGTAGATGCCGGGGGAGGCGTGGCCCTGGATGTAGAGCTGGTCGCCGGAGCCGTCGGCCTCTTTGCCCTTGAAGAAGTGGTTGAAGCCGGTCTCGTACAGCCAGGCGGCGGAGGCGAAGGTGGCGATGTGGCCGCCCACGCCGTATTTGCTGCCCCGGGTCACCATCGCGGCCGCGTTCCAGCGGTTCCACGCGGTGATCCGCTGCTCCATCGCCTCGTCGCCGGGCACGGCGGGCTCGGCGGCGGTGGGGATGGAGTTGACGTAGTCGGTCTCGAGGAGCTTCGGCAGCGCGATGCCGGCGCCCTCTGCGCGCTCCAGCGTGCGGCGCATCAGGTATGCGGCACGGTGCGGCCCGGCAGCCTGGGTGACCGCGTCCAGGGAGGCCTGCCATTCGGCGGTCTCCTCCGGGTCCCGGTCGTGGAGCTGGTCGAGCTCGCTCGGCTGGATGGCGTTGGGGTCGGTCATGTCGCCGCCTTCCTCAGTCGAAGGGGGTTCCCTCACATACGGGATCGGGGGTGCCCTTTGTCTTTGGCAGGACAGGGCGCGGGGCTCGGGTGAAAGCCCGTCGGCGACTGTAACTCGCTGATCGATGATCGATCAAAGGGTTGAGGGGCAAAACCTCTTGATCACGAGAAAATAGGCACGGGGTGCCTCCAACAGTGGCACGCGGTGACCGACTTTCGAACGATTTTCGCAGGTCGGAGCTGTTTGAGCGAGGGTGCGCTCGGGTGTCACGCCCGGGGTGCGCAGCCCAGGACGTGAGCCTTCACCAGTTCGGCGATACGGGGATCGCGGCGCTTGAACGCGGCGACGAGCTCCTCGTGCTCCTCCGCGTACGACTGCTGCTGGGTGCCCAGCCAGCGGATCGACAGGGCCGTGAACACCTCGATGCCGAGGCCCTCCCAGGTGTGCAGCAGGACCGAGTTGCCCGCGGCGCGCACCAGTTCGCGGTGGAAGGCCACGGTGTGGCGGACCTGGGCCGTGCCGTCGGAGACGCGGTCGGCCTCGTACAGGGCGCTGACATGGGGTTCCAGTGCCGAGCAGTCCTCCGAGAGGCCCTGCGCGGCCAGCTCCGCGGCGATGGCCTCCAGGCCGGCCCGGACCGGGTAGCTCTCCTCCAGGTCGGCGGCCGTGAGGTTGCGGACGCGCACGCCCTTGTTCGGAGCGGACTCGATCAGGCGCAGGGACTCCAGCTCGCGCAGGGCCTCGCGGACCGGGGTCTGGCTGACCTCCAGCTCGGTGGCGATCCGGCGCTCCACGATCCGCTCGCCCGGCTGCCAGCGTCCGCTGATGATCCCCTCCAGGATGTGCTCGCGGATCTGCTCGCGGAGCGAGTGGATGACGGGCGCGGTCATGAGGGCTCCTTACGCGGGATTGACGTTTAGACAATACGGCCGGTTCGCGCCGCGGGTGGGGCCGACGTGAGCGCTGTCGCGCAGGTGAGACGAGGCGCACACGGTGGTTGCGGCGCATGCGAGCTCGGACCGGACGGTCTGCGGGCGGCCGCGGGCCGCCGGTGCTCGATCGCGCAGTTCCCCGCGCCCCCGGGGTACGACGGTGCCCCGCCCGGAAGATCCGGACGGGGCACCGATCAGCCGTGGACCTGAAGGTCAGAGGCCGAGCTCGACCTCGAACTCGCCCGCCTCCAGGATGGCCTTGACCGCCGTCAGGTAACGGGCGGCGTCGGCGCCGTCCACCAGGCGGTGGTCGTAGGACAGGGTCAGGTACGTCATGTCGCGGACGCCGATGGCCGTGCCCTCCTCCGTCTCGATGACGGCGGGACGCTTGACCGTCGCGCCGATGCCGAGGATCGCGACCTGGCCCGGCGGCACGATGATCGTGTCGAAGAGCGCGCCGCGCGAGCCGGTGTTGGAGATGGTGAAGGTCGCGCCGGACAGCTCGTCCGGGGTGATCTTGTTGGCGCGGACCTTGCCCGCCAGCTCGGCCGTGGCCTTGGCGATACCGGCGAGGTTGAGGTCACCGGCGTTCTTGATGACCGGGGTCATCAGGCCCTTCTCGGAGTCCACCGCGATACCGATGTTCTCGGTGTCGAAGTAGGTGATGGTCCCCTCGGCCTCGTTGATCTTGGCGTTGATCGGCGCGTGCGCCTTCAGTGCCTGGGCCGCGGCCTTGACGAAGAACGGCATCGGGGAGAGCTTGACGCCCTCACGCGACGCGAACGCGTCCTTGGCACGGGCGCGCAGCTTCATCAGACGCGTGACGTCGACCTCGACGACCGACGACAGCTGGGCCTGCTCGTGCAGGGCCTTGACCATGTTGTCGCCGATGACCTTGCGGATCCGCGGCATCTTGATGGTCTGGCCGCGCAGCGGGGACGCCTCCAGCGCCGGGGCCTTCTTCGCGGCAGCCGGGGCAGCGGCCGGAGCCGGAGCAGCGGCGGCGGTCTTCGCGGCCTCGGCGGCGGCGACGACGTCCTGCTTGCGGATCCGGCCACCGACGCCGGTGCCCTTGACGCCGGCCAGGTCGACGCCGTTCTCGGCGGCGAGCTTGCGCACCAGCGGGGTGACGTAGGCGCCGTCGTCGGCCGGCTTGGCGGCGGCCGGAGCAGCGGGGGCCTGGGCCGGAGCCGGGGCGGGCGCCGGAGCGGCCGGGACCGGGTCGGGAGCCGGGGCGGTCTGCTGCTGCGGAGCCGGGGCCGACGGAGCCTGCGGAGCCGGAGCGGCCGGAGCGGCCGGAGCCTGCTGGGCCGGGGCGGCCTGCTGCGGCGCCGGGGCCGGGGCGGGCTCGGGCTGCGCCGGGGCCTCCTGCGCGGGGGCGGCGGCCGGAGCGGCACCCGCCTCGCCGATGACGGCGAGCTTGGCGCCGACCTCGGCGGTCTCGTCCTCGCCGACCACGATCTCCAGCAGGGTGCCCGAAGTGGGCGCCGGAATCTCGGTGTCGACCTTGTCGGTGGAGACCTCGAGCAGCGGCTCGTCGGCCTCGACGCTGTCACCGACCGACTTCAGCCAGCGGGTGACGGTGCCCTCGGTGACGGACTCGCCGAGCGCGGGCAGGACGACGTCCGTGCCCTCGGCGGAGCCGCCGCCGGCAGCGGCGTCGGCGGTGGGAGCGGGCGCCGGGGCGGCCTGCTCGGTGGACGGGGCGGCCGGGGCCGGCTCGGGAGCGGGCTCGGCGACCTGCTCGGCCTGCGGGGCCTGCTCGGCGGCGGGCGCGCCGCTGCCGTCGTCGATCAGGGCCAGCTCGGCGCCGACCTCGACCGTCTCGTCCTCGGCGACCTTGATGGAGGACAGCACGCCGGAGGCGGGGGAGGGGATCTCGGTGTCGACCTTGTCGGTCGAGACCTCGAGCAGCGGCTCGTCGGCCTCGACGCGCTCACCCTCGGCCTTCAGCCAACGGGTGACGGTGCCCTCGGTGACGCTCTCGCCGAGCGCCGGAAGGGTTACGGAAACCGCCATGGTTTCGGTTGCTCCTTACGGAAAGTGCGGAAGTCTGTGTCGTCGCGTTCGTCGACCGAGGGGTCAGTCGTGCGCGTGCAGCGGCTTGCCGGCCAGGGCCAGGTGGGCCTCGCCGAGCGCCTCGCTCTGGGTCGGGTGGGCGTGGATGAGCTGCGCGACCTCGGCGGGCAGCGCCTCCCAGTTGTAGATCAGCTGGGCTTCGCCGACCTGCTCGCCCATGCGGTCGCCGACCATGTGGACGCCGACGACGGCACCGTCCTTGACCTGGACGAGCTTGATCTCGCCCGCGGTGTTCAGGATCTTGCTCCTGCCGTTGCCCGCGAGGTTGTACTTCAGAGCGACGACCTTGTCCGCGCCGTAGATCTCCTTGGCCTTGGCCTCGGTGATACCCACGGAGGCGACCTCCGGGTGGCAGTACGTCACCCGCGGGACACCGTCGTAGTCGATCGGGACGGTCTTCAGACCGGCCAGGCGCTCCGCCACCAGGATGCCCTCGGCGAAACCGACGTGCGCGAGCTGGAGGGTCGGGACGAGGTCGCCGACCGCGGAGACGGTCGGCACGTTCGTGCGCATGTACTCGTCGACCAGGACGTAGCCGCGGTCCATGGCGACGCCCTGCTCCTCGTAGCCCAGGCCCTGGGAGACCGGGCCGCGGCCGATGGCGACCAGCAGGACCTCGGCCTCGAACTCCTTGCCGTCGGCGAGGGTGACCTTGACGCCGTCCTGGGTGTACTCGGCCTTCTCGAAGAAGGTGCCCAGGTTGAACTTGATGCCGCGCTTGCGGAACGCGCGCTCCAGGAGCTTGGAGGAGTTCTCGTCCTCGACCGGGACGAGGTGCTTCAGGCCCTCGACGATCGTGACCTCGGTGCCGAAGGACTTCCACGCGGAGGCGAACTCGACGCCGATGACGCCGCCGCCCAGGATGATCGCGGACTTGGGCACACGGTCCAGGACGAGGGCGTGGTCGGAGGAGATGATCCGGTTGCCGTCGATGTCCAGGCCGGGCAGCGACTTCGGCACGGAGCCGGTCGCGAGCAGGATGTGGCGGCCCTCGACGCGGCGGCCGTTCACGTCGACGGACGTGGGGGAGGACAGCCGGCCCTCACCCTCGATGTACGTCACCTTCCGGGAGGCGACCAGGCCCTGCAGGCCCTTGTACAGGCCGGCGACCACACCGTCCTTGTACTTGTGGACCCCGGCGATGTCGATGCCCTCGAAGGAGGCCTTCACACCGAACTGCTCGCTTTCGCGGGCCTGGTCGGCGATCTCGCCCGCGTGCAGCAGGGCCTTGGTGGGGATGCATCCCCGGTGCAGGCAGGTGCCGCCGACCTTGTCCTTCTCGATCAGGGCGACGTCCAGGCCCAGCTGCGCCCCGCGCAGGGCCGCGGCGTAACCACCGCTGCCACCGCCGAGGATCACTAGGTCGAAAACGGTGCTGGCGTCGTTCGCCACGTCACGTCCTCCATGCATGTGCGCCGTGAGCCGGTCTTCGATGACCGGCAGGCGGCTGGTGTCCGGCCGCTCGTTCTTCGGCCCTTCGGTGGGGCCCTGTCCTGCCGAGCCCCATCTTCGCACTTGTCAGCACACAAGGAGACGCCGGGCTGCGGTGTGAGACGCCCCACGTTCAGATGAGCCGCCTCGGAAGGAGCGCCCCGAAGGGGCGCGCGCCCGAAGGGGCGCGGGGAACTGCGCGAACAACCCCCACGCCCCCGCACTCGCCACACAACCTGCGAGACCGGGCCGAGAGGCGAACTCAGCCGAGGTCGCCCGCGGCGGTCAGCTCGGCCAGCCGCACCAGCGTCCGCACACCGCTGCCCGTGCCGCCCTTCGGCGTGTAGCCGAACGGCCCGCCCTCGTTGAAGGCCGGCCCGGCGATGTCCAGGTGCGCCCAGGTGACGCCCTCGCCCACGAACTCGCGCAGGAACAGACCGGCGACCAGCCCGCCGCCCATCCGCTCACCCATGTTCGCGATGTCGGCCGTGGCCGAGTCCATCCCCTTGCGCAGGTGCTCCGGCAGCGGCATCGGCCACGCCGGCTCCCCGACCTCCTCGGCGACCTCGCACAGCGCGGCGCGGAACGCGTCGTCGTTGCCCATGATCCCGAACGTCCGGTTGCCCAGCGCCATCACCATCGCCCCGGTCAGCGTCGCCACGTCCACGATCGCGTCCGGCTTCTCCTGCGACGCCGCCCACAGCGCGTCCGCCAGCACCAGCCGGCCCTCGGCGTCGGTGTTGAGCACCTCCACCGTCTTGCCGCTGTACATCCGCAGCACGTCACCCGGACGGGTCGCGGACCCGGAGGGCATGTTCTCGGCCAGGGCGAGCCAGCCGGTGACGTTGACCTCCAGGCCGAGGCGCGCGGCGGCGACGACCGCGGCGAACACCGAGGCCGCGCCGCTCATGTCGCACTTCATCGTCTCGTTGTGACCGGCCGGCTTCAGCGAGATGCCGCCCGAGTCGTAGGTGATGCCCTTGCCGACGAAGGCGAGGTGCTTCTTCGCCTTCGAGGAGGTGTACGACAGCTTCACCAGGCGCGGTCCCGCCGCCGAGCCGGCGCCGACGCCGAGGATGCCGCCGTAGCCGCCCTTGGCCAGGGCCTTCTCGTCGAGCACCTGCACCTTGATGCCGTGCTCCTTGGCCGCGGCCTGGGCGATCGCGGCGAACGACTCGGGGTTCAGGTCGTTCGGCGGGGTGTTGACCAGGTCGCGGGCGCGGTTGAGCTCCTCGGACACGGCGGCGGCACGCTCGACCGCGGCCTTGTACGCCTTGTCGCGGGGCTTGCCGCCGAGCAGGACGATCTCGGCGAGGGGGGCCTTGCCGTTCTTCGTCCTGGCGTCCGTGCCGTTGTCCTTGTAGGTGTCGAAGGAGTACGCGCCGAGCAGCGCGCCCTCCCCGATCGCGCCGGCGTCGGCGGCGTCGCTCAGGGGCAGTGCGAAGGCGGCCTTCTTGGACCCGGCCAGGGCGCGGGCGGCGACACCGGCGGCCTTGCGCAGGGCCTCGGTGCCGTACTCGGCGTCCTTCTCCGGGACCGCGCCCAGGCCGACCGCCAGGACGAGCGGTGCCTTGAAGCCGGACGGTGCCGGCAGCTTCGTCGCCTCGCCCTCGCCGCCGGAGGCGCCGAGGGTCTCCAGAACGCCGGCGAGCCTGCCGTCGTACGCCTTGTCCACGGCCTCGGCGCCCGGTGCGACGACCGGCCCCTTGGCACCCTTGGCGACACCGATCACGATCGCGTCGGCCCGCAGACCGGGCGCCGCGGCGGTGCTGAGAGTGAGAGCAGTCACGGTGGTGAAATCTCGCTTCCGATGTGAAGTTGCTGTGGTCGAACGGTGTGGGTCGACCGGGCCCGACAGCCGACCCCAAGGGCCGGTCGGCCGACCCTATTCCGACCTCGGGGTCCGCATCTCACGGGGCCTTCCCCGGCGCGGCGAACACTCGACGACGAGACTACGCGCGTGGTCCGGTTCGCTCGTTCATGCGGGCGTTCACCTGTCCGTGGCGTAGTGGCCACTTCTTGATCCTTCATGTCGGTGAACTGAGTCACACTCGTCGCGATCCGGTGAGCGTCCTGCTCGCCGCTTTGCATGATTTCCACGGATCCTCCTCTGTTCGACCGCAAGAGGATTCCTGGGATCTTCTGGGGGAGGAATCATGGCGCAGCGTGCGCGCAGATGGAGGAACACGGCCGCCGCGATGACGGCGGCAGGCATGATCACGGCCGGGGTGACAGCGCCCGGGGCGGCGGCCGCGGAGGAACCACGCATCGATCTGAAGGTGCTGGTGGTGGACAACGGCGACAGCCCCGTGAAGGCCGTCACCGCCCAGCTGAAGAGCACGGGCGTCCCGTACACCACCATCGACCTGAACGACTCCGGCCGGCCGAAGATCACAGCGTCGTTCCTGAGCGACACCGTGAACGGCCGGCCCCGCGCCAAGTACCAGGGCGTCGTCCTGCCGAACGAGGCGCCGTTCGGCGCGGGCTCCGCCGAGCAGACCGTGCTGGAGGCCTACGAGCGGACGTACGGCATCCCGCAGGTCGACGCCTACACCTGGGCGCACCCGGAGGTCGGCCTCGACTACACCAGTGAGGGTGGCTGGGCGGGCACGCTCGACGGGCGCGAGGCAGCCGTCACCGCGGCCGGGAAGGCGGGCTGGTTCGGCTACCTCGACGGCGCGTTCCGCTTCGAGGACAACGCCCCGGCCGTGCAGGAGAGCTACGGCTATGCCGCCCGGCCCCGTACCGGCTTCACCAGCTACGTCGACATCCCCGTACCCGGCGGCACCGGCCGCGGCAGCCTCGTCGGCGAGTACACCCACGACGGCCGCCGCGAACTCGTGGTGACCTTCGCCTACAACAACAGTCAGCAGCAGTTCCGGCTGCTGGCCCGCGGCATCGTCGAGTGGCTCACCCAGGGCGTGCACCTGGGGCAGACCCGCAACTCCTTCGCCGTGCACGTCGACGACGTGTTCGCCCCGGACAGCCGCTGGGACACCGAGCGCGACTGCACCCCGGGCGACTTCGACTGCGCGGGCGGCGACGGCGAGGGCACCACGCCGATCCGCATGACCGCGGACGACGCCGCCTACGCCGCCGGGTGGCAGCGCGAGCACGGCTTCACCATGGACATGGTCTACAACGCCGGGTCCGGTGAGGAGTGGAAGACCGAGCACGGCGGCACCGACGCGCTCACCGACCGGCTGCTCGCCGACAAGGCGCAGTACCGCTGGGTCAACCACACCTACACGCACCCCTTCCTCGGCTGCGTGCAGGACACCTCCACCGTGCCGTGGAGCTGCGCGAAGAACGCCGACGGCTCGACCAGGTACATGAGCCGCGCCGAGATCGCCGCGCAGATCCGGGACAACCACAACTGGGCCGTCGACAAGGGCCTGCCCGTCGACCGCACCGAGCTGGTCACCGGTGAGCACTCGGGCCTGAGGACCCTGCCGCAGCAGCCGAACGACAACCCCGGCCTGGCCGGCGCCCTCGCCGACACCGGCGTCAAGTGGATCGCCTCGGACAACTCCCGCGAGCCCGGGCAGCGCCCGGTGGGCAACGCCCTGACCGTCCCGCGCCACCCGATGAACGTGTACTACAACGTGGGCACGGCGGCCGAGATGGCCGACGAGTACAACTGGGTCTACACCTCACGCGGCGACGGCGGCAGCGGCGTCTGCGAGGACAACCCGACGTCGACGTGTCTCGACGAGCCGCTCGACCCGGCCACGGGCTACGCCGAGCACATCGTCCCGCAGGAGGCGCGCACCGCCCTCGGGCACGTCCTCGCGGGCGACCCCCGGCCGCACTACGCGCACCAGTCCAACCTGGCCGAGGACCGGCTGCTCTACCCGGTCATGGAGAAGGTGCTCGCCGACTACCGGGCGCTGTTCACCGACAGCACCCCGCTGGAGAACCCCCGGCAGAGCGCCATCGGCACGGAGGTGCAGCGCCGCGCCGCCTGGCAGACCGCCCTGGTGAACAACCGGGTGACGGCGTACCGCATCGGCGACACGGTCACGGTCACCGCCCCGTCGGGCACGCAGATCCCGGTGACCGCCCCGGAGGGCACCAAGAAGCAACTCCTGCTGGGGACGTCCGCCTTCGGCACCCCGTACGCGGGAGCCCGCTCGGCCTGGACGACCCCCGCGGCACTCCAGTCGGCCCTCACACTGAAGCTGCCGTAGAGGTACGTACTTCAGGGGCGCGGGGAACTGCGCGACCAGCCACGACGGTCCCGCACTCGGGATCCGGCAGCAGTTCCCCGCACACCATCCGCACCACAGGGGGAAACACCGCATGAGGCGAACAGGCCGTCATGTCACCATGCTCACGGAAGGCACCTACCCGCACGTCCACGGCGGCGTCAGCACCTGGTGCGACCAGCTCGTCAAGGGCATGCCCGAGGTCGACTTCCACATCGTCTCGCTCACCGGCAACGGCCGCGAACCCGTCACCTGGGAACTGCCGCCCAACGTCTACGCACACACCTCGGTCCCCACCTGGGGTCCGCGCCCCGGCCGCACCAGACCCCCCTACGGCAGGGCCCGCCGCCGCTTCACCGAGAACTACGAGCGGTTCCTGCTCTCCTTCCTGGACCCCGGCTCGCACGCCGACTTCGGCGATTCCCTGAACGAGCTGGCCGGACTCGCCCGGGACGGAGGACTGTCGGCCGCACTGCGCACCGAGTCGGCGCTGCGGTCGCTGATGTGGATCTGGACCATGCCCCATCTGCCGACGGCCGCCGCCCGCCCCACCGTGCACGACGCGCTGACCGCGACCGACCTGCTGGAGCACGCGCTGCGCCCGCTGGGCGTCCGCATACCCGAGGACTCCGTGGCACACGCCGTCAGCAGCGGCCTCGCGACCCTGCCCGCGCTCGCCGCCCGCCACCTGGACGGTGTGCCGTTCCTGCTCACCGAGCACGGCATCTACCTGCGCGAGCGCTACCTCGGCTACCGCCAGGGCGCCCAGCGCTGGCCCGTGAAGGCGTTCATGCTCGGGTTCTACCGCGAGCTGAACTCCTACGGCTACCGGGCCGCCGACCTGATCACGCCGTGCAACCAGTACAACTGCCGCTGGGAGGAGCGCGGCGGCGCCGACACCGACAAGATCCGCACGGTCTACAACGGCGTCGACCCGGCCGCCTTCCCGCACGCCGGCCCCGAACCCGAGATCCCGACCCTGTCCTGGTGCGGCCGGATCGACCCCATCAAGGACCTGGAGACCCTGATCCGCGCCTACGCCATGGTGCGCGCGGAGCTCCCGGAGACCAGGCTCCGGCTGTTCGGCCCGGTCCCGCCCGGCGGCGAGGCCTACCGCACCCGGCTGGAGAAGCTCGCCGCCGAACTGGGTGTCACCGACGGCCTGACCTTCGAGGGCCGTATCACCGAGGTCTGGCGCGCCTACGCGGCCGGGCACCTCGTCATGCTGTCGTCGGTCTCCGAGGGATTCCCGTTCTCCATCATCGAGGCCATGTCCTGCGGCCGTACGACGGTGTCGACGGATGTCGGCGGCGTGCGCGAGGCCGTCGGCGACACCGGCCTGGTGGTGCCCCCGCGCGAGCCGGAGAAGATGGCCGCCGCCGCGCTGACCCTGCTGAAGGACACTCAACGGCGTGCGGAACTGGGTGAGTTGGCCCGCCAGCGGGTCATCGACCGGTTCACCCTGCGCCGCTCGGTGGACGCCTTCCGCACCGTCTACAAGGAACTCGCGGGCGAGGACGAGGTGTACGAGCCGACCCTGGAGACCGTCGCCGACTGGACGCTGGAACTGCGCGACCCCTGGTACGCGTCCGTCGCGACGGACGGGGCCGGCTGGTGAGCGGAAGCGTCTGGCTGCCCCCGGGCTCCCGCCCGGACACCCTCCCCGGGATCCCCCGGCAGCGCACCCCCAGCTGGGCCCGGCCCGACCCGGTGGACGAACTCGCCGACCGCCTGGAGGACTTCATAGCCGCGGCCGTCCACCCGGACGAGATAGCCGCTCTGCTGGAGTCCGACGGCCTCTCCGACGACCAGATACGCGAGCGGTACGGCCTGAAGAACTCCTTCGCTCTCGCCGAGACCCTCTACGAACGCGTCGAACGCCGCTACCCCGAGCCCGACGGCCCGGCCCCCGACCCCTGGCGCATCGGCCTCCTCGGCTGCCTGCTGCGCGGCGTCGTCTTCGCGCTGCCCGGCCTTGCCTACGTCCTCGGCGCCCCCCTGTTCACCGGCCCCGGCGACCTCGGACTCCCCGCGGGCACCGTCCCGCTCCTCGCCGGCGCCCTGTGCGGCTGGACCTGGAACCAGGGCCTCGCCCACCGGGCGTACGCGTGGCTGGGGCTCGGCGACCGGATGGCCGCCCGGCGCGCCCTGTTGCTCGGCGCCCCGGCGGGCGCGCTGCTCGGCTCCCTGGTCGCCGTGTCGTGCGCGGGGGGCGCAGCACCGGCCGTGGTCGCCTTCGCCGCCGGGCAGTCCTGCTATCTGGCCGCGGCGACCGTGCTGCTGGTGATGGGCCGCGAACGGCTCCTGCTGGCCGCCCTCGCACCGATGGCGACGGGCGCGGTCCTGTCCCTCGTCGACCCGCTGCCCGAGAGCGCGAGCCTGGCCCTGCTGCCGGCCTCCCTGGCGGCGGTCGCCGTGCTCGCCCTGCGCGAGGTGGCACCCGCACTCAAGGACGAACACGGCTGGACCGCGGGCCTCGTCGCCCTGCTCCCCTTCGGAGCGTTCGGCACCCTCCCCGCTCACCGCCGCCCCGCCGCACCACGGCTCACGGGCTCCCTGCCGTACGCCCTGTTCGGGCTGGCCACCGGTGTGCTCGTGCTGTACGCGGCGCTCGGCGACGTTCTCGCCGGCGAGGCGGCGGGTGCGGTCGCCGCGCCCGCCGCCGTGGCGCTCACCCTCAGCATGGGCCCCGCCGAGTGGCTGCTGTACCGCTTCCGCAGTGACAGCCTCGCCGGACTGCGCTCCAGTTGCACCGCCCGGGCCTTCCGGCGGACCACGGTCCTGACGGTCCTCCAGTGCCTGTCCGCCTATCTCGCCACCCTCCTCGCCCTGGGTCTCGCCGCCTCCGCGCTGTGGCCGCACGCCCCGGTCCCGGGCGGGGTCCGGCTGGCCGGGCTGCTCCTGCTGGGCGTGGTCCTGTGGACGGGCCTGCTGCTCCAGTCGTTCGGCGTGGTGAGCGGCGCGACGGCGGTGTGCTGCGCCGCGGCCCTCGTCCAGACCCTGCTCCTCGTCACCCGCACCGCCGATCCGCACGTGGCGGGAGTGGTCGTGTACGGCACGGCAGCCGCCGTTCAGGCCGCCCTGGTGTGCGCCCTGCTGGGGAGGGCAACCGCCCACCGATGAGCACTCTCCTGGTCCCGTACTACGAGCACCCGTCCGCCCGCCCCGCCGAGTGGGACGCGATCGTCGCGGCGGCGCCCCGCCTCTACGGGGTCGTCCTCAACCCGGCCAGCGGCCCCGGCGACCGCCCCGACCCGGCGTTCGCCGGGGTCGCCGCCCGGCTGCGGGCCGCAGGAGTGCGGGTCCTCGGGTACGCCGACACCGACTACGGCCGCCGCGCCGCCACGGACGTCGTCCGCGACCTCACCCGGCACCGCGACTGGTACGGCACCGACGGCGCCTTCCTCGACCAGGTCCCGTCCGGCCCCGAGGAGTTCGAGCACTACCAGAGACTGGCGGTCGCGGCCTGGGGCGTCGGCTGCGCCACCCTCGTCCTCAACCACGGCACGGCACCGCATCCCTGCTACGCCCGCATCGCCGACGTCCTGGTCACCTTCGAGGGCACCTGGGCCTCGTACCGCGCGCTGCCCCCGCAGCCCCGCCCCGGCGGCCCGGACGTACGGCTGTGCCACCTCGTCCACGGCGTGCCGCCCGGCGCCGACCCGGAGGGCCTGGCCCGGGCGCGGGGCGCGGCGGTGTACTGCGCGGTGCCCGGCACCGGAGATCATCCTTGGGGCACCCTGCCGTACACCTTGGAGAACCTTCCGTGAGACGCCCGCTGTTGCTCGCCGCCCTGCTCGTCCTGCTGCTCGCGGGCTGCACCCGGGCCCCCGACGACAAGCCCGGCCCCCGTTGGCAGCCCCGGCCCGGCACTGCCTGGCAGTGGCAGCTCAGCGGGCGCCTGGACACCTCCGTCGACGTGCCGGTCTACGACATCGACGGCTTCGACCACTCCGAGGACACGGTCGCCCGGCTGCACCGCGAGGACCGCAAGGTCATCTGCTACCTCTCCACCGGCGCCTGGGAGGAGTTCCGCCCGGACGCGCGGAAGTTCCCCGAGGCCGTGCTGGGCCGCGGCAACGGCTGGAAGGGCGAGCGTTGGCTCGACATCCGCCGCACCGACGTCCTGGAGCCGCTCATGGCGGCCCGGATGGACATGTGCCGCGACAAGGGCTTCGACGCGGTGGAGCCGGACAACATGGACGGCTACCGCAACGACACGGGCTTCCCGCTCACGGCCACCGACCAGTTGCGCTACAACCGGCTCATCGCCCGGCTGGCCCACGACCGGGGCCTGGCCGTCGGCCTGAAGAACGACCTGGACCAGATCCCCGAACTGGTCGGGGACTTCGACTTCGCGGTCAACGAGCAGTGCGCCCAGTACGGCGAGTGCGCGGCCCTCAAGCCGTTCGTCGAGGCCGGCAAGGCCGTCTTCCACGTCGAGTACGAGGTCCCCACCGGCCGCTTCTGCGCCGACTCCCGTCGGCTGAAGCTCAGTTCGCTGCTCAAGAAGTACGAACTAGGGGCGTGGCGACGGGGCTGCTGAGCCCGATCCCGGTGACGGCCGTGCCCGCGATCCGGTCGGCGAGGGACCGGCGGCCGGGGGAGAGGACCGGCAGCGCGTTCAGCAGGAACAGCACCACCGCGACCGCCCACACCAGCACCGACAGCACGACCTGGCCCTCGACCAGCAGCACGCACGCCACGGCGTACACGGCGACGTCCGCGGCGGTGGTGACCGCGGCCCGCCGTGCCGCCCTGACCCTGCGCGGGAGGTTCGGGGTGACCTTCAGCCCGGCCAGCGCCTTGCCGACCGTGCGCCCGGCCAGGGCCAGGCACGCCCACTGGTAGAGGAACACCGTCAGCACCAGCAGCCCGAAGGCCTGCTCGACGTACAGCACCGACTTGTCCCACAGCGTCAGACCCAGGTCCTGGGAGGCGTCGAGCACGTCACCGCGCGAGGTCAGCAGGTCGAAACCGCCGCGGGCGGCCAGCTCGGGCACGTCGGTGACGAGCGCGGAGACCCGGTGGAAGGTGAGCACGGCGAGCGCCGAGGCCAGCGCCGCCACCAGCGCGAAATCGACGAGCCAGGCCATGGCACGGCGCAGCTTGGGCATGAACGTCCCCCGATCACTTGTGTGTCGGGGCAGGAAGCTAGCGGGAGAGCGGCCCGTGCGGGGAGAGGGACGAAAAGATCGTTTCAGCCCAGTGACAGAACGACCAGCGCGGTGGTGGCCGCCGTCTCCGCCAGACCGCCGAAGACATCCCCCGTGATCCCGCCGAAGCGGCGCGTGCAGTGACGCAGCAGCGCCTCGGCGGCGGCCAGGGAGAGGAGGACCGCGAGCACGCTGCGGACCATGTCGTACGGCCCGAGGAGGGCACCGGCCGCCGTAGCGGCCACGGCGACGGCCACGGCGGCGGCCACCGCCCTCCGCGGCGGCACCACACCCGCGACCGCCGCTCCCAGCCCCTCCGGGCGCGCCGCCGGAACCCCGGCGCGGGCCGCCAGGGTCAGTGCCAGCCGGGCGAGGGTCGCGGAGACGACGGCGGCGCAGGCGCCCCGGGCCCAGGAGGCGTCGTACGCCTGGGCGAGCGCGGCGATCTGCGCGAGCAGGGTGAGAACGAGGGTGATGACCCCGAACGGCCCGATGTCCGACTGCTTCATGATCCGCAGCGCGTCCTCGGCGGGCTTGCCGCTGCCCAGCCCGTCGGCGGTGTCCGCGAGCCCGTCGAGATGCAGTCCCCGCGTGAGGACGGCCGGCACGGCGACACTCGCCACGGCGGCCAGCGGGGCGCCCGCCCCGAGGAACAGCAGCACCAGCCCGAGCAGGGCGGCGGCGGCACCGACCGCGAGCCCGGCCAGCGGAGCGCACAGCATGCCGCCGCGTGCGGCCTCTCTGTCCCACCGGGTCACCCGGACCGGGATCACCGTGAGGGTGCCGAAGGCGAAGCGGAGGCCGTCGAGGGGCGAGGATCTGGGCACCGGCGCAGGCTACCGGCCGGTCAGGAGAGCGGGCCCGGCGGCCGAGGATAAAGTGCCCATATGGGATGGTTCGAGCGGAACATCATGGAACCCGGCAAGCTGCCGTTGCTTCTCGCTCTCGTCTCCTTCGTGCTGACCTTCCTGATCACCCGGGGCATCACCCGGCTCATCCGGGCGGGCAAGGGCCCCTTCCGTAACATCAGCGGCAGCGGCGGTGTCCACGTCCACCACGTGGTCCCCGGCGTCATCCTGACGATCATCGGCGGCTTCGGCGCGGTCGCCGGCGGCCAGTACGGCTTCGGCTCGGCGCTGGCCGCAGTGATCTTCGGCATCGGCGCGGGCCTCGTCCTGGACGAGTTCGCCCTGGTCCTGCACCTCGCCGACGTCTACTGGACCCCGGACGGACGCAAGAGTGTGGAGATGGTCGTCCTCACCGCCTCCCTCGTCGGCCTGCTCCTGATCGGCTTCTCGCCGCTGGGCGTCAACGACCTCAACGAGGACCAGCAGCAGAACCGCGCCGTCGTCCTCGCGAATGTCCTCGTGAACTTCGCGTTCGCCCTCATCGCCCTGTTCAAGGGCAAGGTCCGCATCGCCGTCCTGGGCGTGATCGTCCCCCTCGTCGCCCTGATCGGCGCCGTACGGCTGGCCCGCCCCACCTCCCCGTGGGCCAAGCGGTTCTACCGGAACCGCCCCCGCGCCCGGGCCAAGTCCGGCCTGCGCGCCTACCATCACGACCGCCGCTGGGTGGGCCCACGGCGCACTTTTCAGGACTGGATCGGCGGCGCACCGGACCCCGAGCCGGCCCGTTCCCTCGAACGCCGCTGACGCAGCTCGCCGACCGCGCACAGCGCCAGCACCACCACGATCGCCGCGAGGTGCTCCTTGCCCGCGAGGTTCTCCTTCAGCAGCACTTCGACCACCATCGCCACGATCACCGCCGAGGCCGTGACGTACGCGCGGTAGCGCCACCCGAGGTACACGGCCAGCCCCACCACCGCCGCCGACGGCCCGGTGTCCACCACCCACCGGTCCGAGGCCGGCAGACCCAGCGGGGAGTCCGGGCCGAGCCGGATGCCCAGGCGCGCGTACAGCGTGCCCGCGAGCGTGGCGACATAGGCGATGGCGAGGGCCCGCCACCGGCCCAGGCACAGCTCCGCGATGCCGAACACCAGCAGGATCTGCGCGAGCGCGCCCCACACCGGCAGATCCAGCGCGGGCACGAACAGCGACAGCGGTGTCCGCAGCAGCGCCGGCCACAACGGGTCCGCGGCCCGCACCCCGCCGACGCTCTGCACGAACTGATGGCCCCACGCCTGGTGATGCGCGAAGTGCAGCACGGCCGTGAGGCACACGGCCGCGACCGCCATCGGCACGGCCCGCCACCGCCGCTCGGCCAGCGGCCCGCGCACCGCGGCGTACAGCGCACCCCATTCGGCGCGGGCCCAGCGGGCGAGCGTGGTCATCCGGCGGTCGTCCTCGTCCGTGCGTGGCGATGTCTGAGGGTGTCTGCGACTCAGTCAAACCGACACCACATGCCAAGACCGACCGGAACGGGACGAAGTTGAGCCAGGCGGGAGTGACCTGGATCTCGGGGTGCTATTGCTCGGCGGGCGCCTCGGAGACCTCCGGCCCGGCCGGTTCCTCGGACTCCTTCGGCTTCTCCGGCAGCTCCGCCGCCAGCGCGGCCGCGGCCTGCACGAGCGGCAGCGCCAGCAGACCGCCCGCACCCTCACCGACGGTCACCCCGTGGGTCAGCAGCGGCTCCAGGGCCATCCGGTCCAGCGCCTTGGCCTGCCCGGGCTCCCCGCTGTCGTGCGCGGCCAGCCACCAGTCCGGCGCCCGGAACGCGATCCGCTGCCCGACCAGTGCGCACGCGGCCGTCACGACCCCGTCGAGCACCACCGGCAGCTTGCGCACCGCGCTCTGCAGCAGGAAGCCCGTCATCGCGGCGAGGTCGGCCCCGCCCACCGCCGCCAGCAGCTGCAACTGGTCCCCGAGCACCGGCCGCGCCCGGCGCAGCGCGTCCCGGATCGCCGCGCACTTGCGCATCCACGCCAGGTCGTCGATCGCCAGCCCGCCGCGCCCGGTGACGACCGACGCGTCGACCCCGCACAGCGCCGCGACCAGCACGCCCGCCGCCGTGGTCCCGCCGACGCTCACATCGCCGAGCACCACCAGGTCCGTGCCCGAGTCGGCCTCCTCGTCGGCCACCGCGACCCCGGCCCGGAACGCCGCCTCGGCCTCCTCGAGGGTCAGCGCGTCCTCGACGTCGATCCGCCCGCTGCCGCGCCGCACCCGGTGCCGTACGACGGCCTCGGACAGGGTCTCCGGGTCGCAGTCCAGGGACATGTCGACGATCCGCACCGGCACGTCAAGACGCCGTGCCAGCACCGACACCGGCCGGCCGCCCTCCAGCACCTCGCGCACCAACTCCCCTGCGCCGCCCGCCGGCCGGGCCGAGACACCCAGCTCGGCGACGCCGTGGTCACCGGCGAAGAGCACCACCCGCGGCCGCTCGACCGGCCGGACCGGCACGGCGGACTGCGCCGCCGCCAGCCACTCACCCAGTTCGTCGAGGCGGCCCAGCGATCCTGGCGGCACGATCTGCCGCTCCCGGCGCGCCTCGGCGTCACGGCGGACCCCGCCGTCCGGACGCTCGATCAGATCGGTGAAGTCGTCGAGATTAAGCGAGCTCATTCGCCGAACAGTACCGGCCCCGGTCGAACAGCACGGCGCCACGTCATCACCTCGTCACGGCGACATCGTTGCACCCAAGATCGGCATCCCATACGTTCCGTTTTGCAGCGGATTGTCGTACGTGCTGTGTGCGACGTCCCCGCCGTACGCCGTCGCGCCCGGGAGCCGCCCATGCCCGCACAGCCCTCCTCCTCAGCACTCCCCGCCCTCCAGACGACCGTCCGGGTCCACGAACCGCGCCGGGAGGACTGCCCCTGGTGCGGCTCCACCCGGCTGCGGAACCGGCTGCGCACCGGTGACCTGCGGCAGTACAAGCCGGGCGGCTTCACCGTCGACGCGTGCCGGGACTGCGGCCACACCTTCCAGAACCCCCGTCTCACGGTGGAGGGCCTGGCTCTCTACCACCGGACCGTGCGCGGGGCGCCCAGGGACCCGGCGAGCGACGGCCTCCTCGCCCTGCGCGGCAGCCCCCGCCGCCACCGCTCGGCCGCCCGCGCGATGCTGCGCTGCGGTGAACCGGAGAGCTGGCTCGACGTCGGGACGGGCCACGCCCGCTTCCCCGCCACGGCCCGGCGGTTCTTCCCCTACACCGCCTTCGACGGCCTGGACCCCACCCCGCGCGTGGTCCGCGCCCGCACGGCCGACCGCGTCGAGGAGGCCCACGTCGGCCGCCTGACGGACCCCCGGATCGCCGCCCCCCTGCACGCCCGCTACGACGTGGTCAGCATGCTCCACCACCTGGAGGGCACACCGGACCCCCGGGCGGAACTGCGGGCCGCCCTCTGCGTCCTGCGCCCGGGCGGCCACCTGCTCATCGAGACCCTGAGCCCCCGCAGCGTCTTCGCGGCCCTGCTGGGCCGCTGGTGGCTGCCCTACGACCAGCCGCGCCACCTCCACCTGCTGCCCCCGCAGAACGTCCGCGCGGAACTGGAGTCGGCCGGCTGCACGATCCTGACGCTCGACCACCGCCCCGTCCACGTCCCCCACGACCTCGCGGGCGCCACGTCCCTGGCCCTCTCCCACGCCCTGCCGGCCCCGGACACCCCCTGGCGGGCGATCCCCCCGCCCCCCGTCCAGCGGCACACCCGCACGGCCCTGCTCCGCGCCGGCGTCCCCTTGGTGGCCCTGGCGGCACTGGCCGATCACGTGATCGCCCCGGTGACCCGCCGCACGCGTTTCGCGAACACGTACCGGGTGATCGCCCGCAAAGCTCCGTAAGACCGGAGGCGGAGAAGGTGCCGCGGGGCCCCGGTCAGCCCCGCAGCGCCACGGCCTGCCCCGCCACCACCAGCAGCACGTGCTCGCACTCGTGCGCGAACCCCGCGTTCAGCCGCCCGAGTTCATCCCGGTAGCGCCGCCCCGACGCCGTCGACGGCACGATCCCCGACCCCACCTCGTTCGACACGGCCACCACGGTCCGCCGGGTGACCCGCACCGCCTCCGTCAGCTCCCGCACCCGCTCCCGCAGCACCTTCTCCCCCCGCTCCGCCCACACCGCGTCGTCCCACGCCCCGGCGGAGTCCATCGCGTCGGTCAGCCACAACGACAGACAGTCGATGAGCAGGGGCGGCCCCTCCGCCTCCAGCAACGGCACCAGATCGCAGGTCTCGACCGTCTGCCACGACCCCGGCCGCCGCTCCCGGTGCGCCGCCACCCGCGAGGACCACTCCGTGTCCCCGTTGCGCGACCCGCCCGTCGCCACGTACAGCACGTCCGGGAAGGCCTCCAGCCTCCGCTCGGCCTCCACCGACTTGCCCGACCGCGCCCCGCCCAGCACCAGCGTTCGCCGCGGCACGTCCGGCACGTCCTCGTACGCCCCCACCACCAGCGTCACCCCGTCCGGCACGGCCCGCGCCCCGGCCGCCGCGAGCCGCCGCCCCAGCTCCGGGCCCGGCGGCACGTCGTGGTCCAGGTGGAGGGCGACCACATCGGTCGTCGGCCCGGCGGCCCCCACCGCCCGCAGTTTCGCCAGCGCGTCCGGCCGCCCCACGACGTCCGCGAGGACCATGTCGTACGACTCGGCCGGCTCCTCCAGGCCGGCGGGCGCCCCGCCCGGCGGCAGATACAGCAGCCGCTGCCCCTCCGGCCCGGTCACCGCGTACCCCGTGCCCGGCGCGTCCAGCGCCACCGCCCGCACGCGATGCCCCGTCAGCAGCGTCAACTCCCGCCCGTCCGGGACCCGTCCGGGCTGCGGCAGCCCCGCGGGCACCTCGACCGCCGGCCCGTCGTGCGGATGCGACAGCAGCACCTGCCGTACACCGGTCAGGGAACGGCCCGCCCGCGCCGCCGCGAACACCGCGCCCGGTGTCAGGTCGAGCAGCAGCGCCCCGTCCAGGAGCAGCGCGGTGGCCGCCCGCGCGTCGGGGCCGAGGGCGGCCGCACAGGCCGCGCAGGGACAGTCGGGACGGGGGAGGCCCGCGGGGGCGCCGGTGCCGAGCAGAGTGAGTTCCACGCCCCGATTCTCACCCGCCGCCATGAGTCATGCGTGATGGAGACGCCCCGACAGGGGCGCGGGCCGTATCGATGTGCGGCTCCGCCGCGCGGGCGCGACCAACCCCGACGACCCGCACGCGGCCGATCACCCCACTCCCGCAAGGCCTGTAACGCCCCACCCGGCGGAGCGCATAGGCTCTGGACGGGGAGCCGGACGAAGATCCGGCTTTTCGCTGTGCAGTGTGCTCACACACATGGGAGGCGTACATGTCGGCATGGACGTGGCGGTTCGAGAAGACCGACGGGGCGGAGGTCCAGCCCGCGGTGCCGCCGGAGGAGTTCCCCACTCAGGGGGACGCCGAGTCCTGGATCGGGGAGCACTGGAAGGCCCTGCGGGAGGGCGGTGCCGATCAGGTGCGGCTGTTCGAGGACGCCACCGAGATCTACGGGCCGATGAGTCTGGACGCGGCCGAGGCGTGAGCCCGGGGCGGGGGCCGACGGCCCTCGCCCCCCCTTCGCGTGTCAGCCGCGCACGCCGCACAGGTGCAGCAGCGCGGCCACCCCGCGGTACGGATCCGTCCGCCCGGCCTTCTCCTCCACCGCGAGCAGCGTCTCCACGTCGGCCGGGACCTCCGTGCCGTCCGCCGCCGTGTCGGTGAACACCCGCACCCCGTACCAGGCGTGCAACGGCGCCCCGATCCCCGCGAGCGTCGACGTCAGGTCCTTCAGCCGGTCGGCCCGCACGTCGAGACCCAGCCGGATGGGGGTCCCCCCGTTCGAGTCTTTTCGAGAATGGGGGAGATAGGCGGTGGTGTCGAAGGCCGCCAGCGCCCCGGACCAGTCACCGGACAGGCCCGGCCGGATCGCGAGCGCGTCCCCGTTGCGCACGAGCAGCGACAGCAGTCCGCCGTGCGCCAGCATCCGGGCCAGGCCCGCCAGCAGCGGGTCGGGCTCCTCGACGTACATCAGGACCCCATGGCACAGCACCACGTCGAAACTGCCCGGCAGGAAGTGCACGCCGGTGTCCCGGCCGTCGCCCTCGATGATCCGCATCCGCTCCCGGATGCCCTCCGGTTCCCCGGCGAGGGACTCCCGGGCCACGGCGACCATCTTCGCGTCCTGCTCCAGACCGGTCACCTGATGCCCGGCCCGGGCCAGCCGCAGCGCCTGCGTGCCCTGGCCCATCCCCACGTCGAGCACCCGCAGCCGTTTCCCGACCGGGAACCGCCCGACTATCTGCTCGTCCAGCTGGCGGGTCACCAGCTCCTGCCGGACGACATCGCGCAGCCCGCCCAGCTCGTCCAGCCAGGCATTCGCCGCGCCCCCGGAGAACGGCGTCGTGGTCAGGGCCGCTCTCCGCGCTTGACCTGCGGCTTCGGCAGCCGGAGCCGGCGCATCTGGAGGGAGCGCATCAGGGCGTAGGCGACGGCGCCGCGCTTGTTCTCACCCGCGAAGCGCTCGTTCAGCTGCTTCTTCAGACGGAAGGCCGTGACGAACGAGTCGAGCACGATCAGCACGATCACCACGAGCCACAGCAGCAGCGCGATGTTCTGCAGCGCGCCCACCCGCACCATGCTCAGCACGAGGATGACCACGGCCATCGGCAGGAAGAACTCCGCGATGTTGAACCGGGAGTCGACGAAGTCGCGCGCGAACCGGCGGACCGCTCCCTTGTCACGCGCGGGCAGATACCGCTCGTCGCCGCTCGCCAGCGCCTGGCGCTGCCGCTCCATCGCGGCACGGCGCTCGTCGCGCTGTCGCTTGGAGGCCTCCTTGCGCGTCATCGACGTGTTGGCCACGCTGCGGCGCGAGGACTGGGCCTGGCTGCGCTTGGGCGTGGGGCGGCCCTTGGGGGCCTCGGGGTGACGGGGCTGACTGGAGTCGGTCACCGGCGCCTTGTCGGCGTCCTGGGCCTTCTCATCCTTCGCACGGCTACGGAACACAAAACCCAAGGGTAAGGGCTTCCGGGCATGGACCCCAGCCCCGTGGGGAACGATCCGGCAACACCAGTCGTCAGTAAGGGGACAGAGGGGACGTTGTGTACGCGTCCGGATGTTCCCCGGGGTGTACGGCTCCGGTGACCCCGGGGACCACCTACTCCCTACGCCGGAGCGGGAGCGCACGCAGTCGTCCTTGGGGATGAGCGCATCCGTCCCCGAACAGTGCGGTAATGGATGCAGGGCCCGTACTGTGGGTTCTGTCGCTGGAGCTGGAACCGGAGTCGGTCAGAAGGGGGCGCGCGAAGCCCATGAGCGGTGTCATGAAGCGTATGGGGATGATCTTCCGCGCGAAGGCGAACAAGGCCCTTGACCGGGCCGAGGACCCGCGCGAAACCCTCGATTACTCGTACCAGAAGCAGCTGGAGCTGCTCCAGAAGGTCCGCCGCGGCGTCGCCGACGTGGCGACCTCTCGCAAGCGCCTGGAGCTCCAGCTGAACCAGCTGCAGTCGCAGTCCGGCAAGCTGGAGGACCAGGGTCGCAAGGCTCTCGCGCTGGGCCGTGAGGACCTGGCCCGCGAGGCGCTCTCCCGCCGGGCCGCGCTCCAGCAGCAGGTGACCGACCTGGAGACGCAGCACGCGACGCTCCAGGGCGAGGAGGAGAAGCTCACCCTCGCGGCCCAGCGGCTCCAGGCCAAGGTCGACGCCTTCCGCACGAAGAAGGAGACGATCAAGGCCACGTACACGGCGGCGCAGGCGCAGACCCGGATCGGCGAGGCCTTCTCCGGCATCTCCGAGGAGATGGGCGACGTCGGCCTGGCGATCCAGCGTGCCGAGGACAAGACGGCCCAGCTCCAGGCCCGCGCGGGCGCGATCGACGAGCTGCTGGCCTCCGGCGCCCTCGACGACCAGTCCGGCATGCACAAGGACGACATCCAGGCCGAGCTGGACCGGCTCTCCGGTGGTACGGATGTAGAGCTGGAACTGCAGCGCATGAAGGCCGAACTGGCCGGCGGTCCGAGCAGCGGGCAGCAGGCCCTCGAAGGCGGCACGGACGGGCAGCAGTCCCAGCAGCAGCCGCAGGACACCCCGCGCTTCGACAAGCAGTAGGGGTCCACGCCTAGGAGGGCGACATGATCGTACGGATCATGGGGGAGGGCCAGGTGAGCCTGGCCGACGGCCACCTCGCCGAGCTGAACAAGCTGGACGACGAACTCCTGGCGGAAATGGAGAACGGCGACGGCCCCGGCTTCCGCCGCACCCTCCAGGCCCTCCTGGCCAGGGTCCGCGACCTGGGCGACCCGCTCCCGGACGACTCCCTGGAGCCGTCGGAACTGATCCTGCCGTCTCCGGACGCCACGCTGGAGGAAGTCAGGGATCTCCTCAGCGACGACGGCTTGATTCCGGGCTGACCCAAGCTGCGGGCAGTCGTGCCTCCCCCAGTGCCTCAAGGGCCTGGGAGGTGCCCCCAGGCGGCACGGGTGGGCGCTGGGTACCCCCTGCTCGGAGAGCTTGGGGGAGGCACCCCACACCGCCGGGTTGCGCACCCACCCGGCCCCAGCCCGCACGCCGAGCACCTCACACCCCGCCCCCATACCCCCGCACACCCACCCCGGCTACCGTGAACCCCCGTGAGCACCCTCCAGCGGGCCAAATGCCAGGCAAAGGCACATCCCCTGGCCATGGACGCCGTCCTGGCCGCGGCCGTCCTGGTCTGCATGGTCGCCGGCTCGTTCGTCGAACCCCGTCACCGTGACAGCGTCAGCTGGGCCCTGCGCACCCCCGACGTCCTCAGCCTCGTCCTCATGGCCCTGGGCGCCGCCGCCCTGGTCTTCCGCCGCCGCGCCCCGATGACGGTCCTCGCCCTGACCGGCACGGTCTCCGTGCTCGAGTCGGTCACCGGCGACCCGCGCGCCCCCGTCGCCATGTCCGCCGTCGTCGCCCTGTACACCGTCGCCTCCACCACCGACCGCCCCACCACGTGGCGTGTCGGACTGCTCACCATGACCGTGCTGACCGGCGCCGCCATGTCGGCGGGCGCCCTGCCCTGGTACGCCCAGGAGAACCTCGCGATCTTCGCCTGGACCGGCATCGGCGCCACCGCCGGCGACGCCGTCCGCAGCCGCCGCGCCTTCGTCCAGGCGATCCGGGAGCGCGCCGAACGGGCCGAGCGCACCCGCGAGGAGGAGGCCCGCCGCCGGGTCGCAGAGGAACGCCTGCGCATCGCCCGGGACCTGCACGACGTCGTCGCCCACCACATCGCCCTGGTCAACGTGCAGGCCGGGGTCGCCGCCCACGTCATGGACAAGCGCCCCGACCAGGCCAAGGAGGCCCTCGCCCACGTCCGCGAGGCCAGCCGCTCCGCGCTCAACGAACTGCGCGCCACGGTCGGGCTGCTCCGGCAGTCCGGCGACCCGGAGGCCCCCACCGAACCCGCCCCGGGCCTGGACCGTCTCGACGAACTCACCGGCACCTTCCGCAGCGCCGGACTGCACGTCGAGGTCGCCCGCGCCGACCAGGGCACCACCTTGCCCGCGGCCGTCGACCTGGCCGCCTACCGGATCATCCAGGAGGCCCTCACCAACGTGCAGAAGCACGCCGGGCCCCACGCCAAGGCGGAGGTCAGCGTCGTACACGTCGGACCGAACATCGAGATCACCGTGCTCGACGACGGCAGCGGCGAGCACGAGAGCCAGGACAGCGGCGGCGGCCACGGACTGCTGGGCATGCGCGAGCGCGTCGCCGCCCTGCGCGGCACCCTCACCACCGGTCCCCGCTACGGCGACGGCTTCCGCGTCCATGCGATCCTGCCGCTCAAGAACCGCACACCGACCGGGGAGGACCCCGCATGACCATCCGTGTCCTGCTCGCCGACGACCAGGCCCTGCTGCGCAGCGCCTTTCGCGTGCTCGTCGACTCCGAGCCCGACATGGAGGTGGTCGGCGAGGCCTCCGACGGCGCGGAAGCGGTCCGGCTGACGAAGGAGCAGCACGCCGACGTCGTGCTCATGGACATCCGCATGCCCGGCACCGACGGTCTCGCCGCGACCCGCATGATCAGCGCCGACCCCGGCCTCGCCGACGTCCGGGTGGTCATCCTGACGACGTTCGAGGTCGACGACTACGTCGTGCAGTCGCTGCGCGCCGGGGCCTCCGGCTTCCTCGGCAAGGGCTCCGAGCCGGAGGAACTGCT
Organism: Streptomyces flavovariabilis; assembly: GCF_000725785.1. Lineage (NCBI taxonomy): Bacteria > Bacillati > Actinomycetota > Actinomycetes > Kitasatosporales > Streptomycetaceae > Streptomyces > Streptomyces flavovariabilis. Next base: position 876,619 of record NZ_JNXD01000001.1, read on the forward strand.
GAGCGCCATCCGCATCGCCGCCGGCGGCCAGGCCCTGCTCTCCCCGGCGGCCACCACGGGCCTGATCGCCCGGTTCCTCGCCACGGAGGACCCGGCCGACGGCGACCGCGACCCGGCCCGCGGTGAACGGCTCGACTCGCTCACCGTCCGGGAGCGCGAAGTGCTGGTCCTGGTCGCCGGCGGCCACTCCAACGACGAGATCGCCGAACGCCTCGAAGTCAGCCCGCTGACCGTGAAGACGCACGTCAACCGTGCCATGGCCAAGCTGGGCGCCCGGGACCGCGCCCAGCTCGTGGTCACCGCGTACGAGTCCGGACTGGTCCGTCCAAGGGTGGAGTGAGTGCTGCCCGGGTGTACTGCGGCCGGAGTATGCGCCGCATAAGGAAATGGACCTGGGGCCTACGAAACACCCTCCGGCCATGGCTCAGGGTGTAGGGGCGGGCGCTCATCTGCGCGCCCGCTGCCGCTTCTGCCGCTAAACAGAAGAGAGACCCTCACCCATGTCCTGGCTGTCGAGATTCAGCCTCGCGCAACGGGCCCTGATAGGGCTGATGTCGATCATCGCCCTCGTCTTCGGGGCGATCGCGATACCCCAGCTCAAGCAGCAGCTGCTGCCCACCATCCAACTGCCCATGGTGTCCGTGCTGGCGCCGTACCAGGGCGCGTCACCGGACGTGGTCGAGAAGCAGGTCGTCGAACCCATCGAGGACACCCTCGAAGCGGTCGACGGCATCAGCGGCGTCACCTCCACCGCCAGCGAGGGCAACGCCGTGATCATGGCGTCCTTCGACTACGGCAACGACACCAAGCAACTGGTCGCCGACGTCCAGCAGGCCGTCAACCGGGCCCGCGCCCAGCTCCCGGACGACGTCGACCCGCAGGTCGTCGCCGGCTCCACGGACGACATCCCGACCGTCGTCCTCGCCGTCACCTCCGACCGCGACCAGCAGTCCCTGGCCGACCAGCTCGACAAGACCGTCGTGCCGGACCTGAAGAGCATCGACGGCGTCGGCCAGGTCACCGTCGACGGCGTGCGCGACCTCCAGGTCACCGTCACGCCCGACGACGCCAAGCTCGCCAAGGCGGGTCTGACCTCGCAGTCCCTCTCCGCGGCGCTCCAGGCGGGCGGTGCGACCGTCCCGGCCGGCTCCTTCGACGAGGGCGGTGCCAACCGCACCGTCCAGGTCGGCGGCGGATTCACCTCGACCGAGCAGATCCGGGACCTGATGGTCACGGGTGAGCCGGGCAAGGGCAAGCCGGTGCGCCTCGGCGACGTGGCCACGGTGAAGCAGCAGGAGGCCACGGCCGACTCCATCACCCGTACCGAAGGCAAGCCCAGCCTCTCCGTCGCCGTGACGATGGACCGCGACGGCAGCGCGGTCGCCATCTCCGACGCCGTCCAGGACAAGCTCCCCGACCTGCGGGAGGACCTCGGCTCCGGCGCGACCCTCACGGTCGTCAGCGACCAGGGCCCGGCCGTTTCGAAGTCCATCAAGGGTCTGACCACCGAGGGCGCCCTCGGTCTGCTCTTCGCGGTCCTGGTGATCCTGGTCTTCCTGGCCTCGATCCGCTCGACCCTCGTGACCGCGGTGTCCATCCCGCTGTCCGTGGTCCTCGCCCTGATCGTGCTGTGGACGCGCGACCTGTCGCTGAACGTCCTCACGCTGGGCGCCCTGACCATCGCCATCGGCCGGGTCGTCGACGACTCGATCGTGGTCCTGGAGAACATCAAGCGCCACCTCGGCTACGGCGAGGAGCGCCACTCGGCGATCCTCAACGCCGTCCGCGAGGTCGCGGGCGCGGTGACGTCCTCGACGCTCACCACGGTCGCGGTGTTCCTGCCGATCGGCCTGGTCGGCGGCATGGTGGGTGAGCTGTTCGGCTCGTTCAGCCTGACCGTCACGGCCGCGCTGCTGGCGTCCCTCCTCGTTTCCCTGACGGTCGTGCCGGTCCTGTCGTACTGGTTCCTGCGGCCCCCGAAGGGCACTCCCGAGGACGCGGACGAGGCCCGCCGGATCGCCGAGGAGAAGGAGGCGAAGAGCCGCCTCCAGCGCATCTACGTCCCGGTCCTGCGCTTCGCGACCCGCCGCCGCCTCACCAGCGTGGCCATCGCGATCGTCGTCCTGGTGGGCACGTTCGGCATGGCGCCGCTGCTGAAGACGAACTTCTTCGACCAGGGTGAGGTCGAGGTTCTCACCGTCAAGCAGGAGCTGAAGCCCGGCAGCAGCCTCGCGGCGACCGACGCGCAGGCGAAGAAGGTCGAGCGACTGCTCGCCGGCACCGAGGGCGTGAAGGACTACCAGGTCACCATCGGCTCGTCCGGCTTCATGGCCGCCTTCGGCGGGGGTACGGACACCAACCAGGCCTCGTACCAGGTGATGCTGGACGACTCGGCGTCGGCCGAGGACGTCCAGGACGACATCGAGAAGGGGCTGGCCGGGCTCAAGGGCATCGGCACGACCACCCTCACCGCCGGTGACGGCTTCGGTGCCCAGGACCTCAGCGTGGTCGTGAAGTCCGCCGACGCCGACGTCCTGCGCACGGCGTCCGAGCAGGTCCGCAAGGCGGTCGCCTCCCTCGACGACGTCACGGACGTCACCAGCGACCTGTCGCAGAGCGTCCCGCGCATCTCGGTCAAGGCCAACGGCAAGGCGGCTGCGGCCGGTTTCGACGACCAGACCCTCGGCGCCGCCGTCTCCCAGGCCGTCCGCGGCACCACCGCGGCCAAGGCGGTCCTGGACGACACGGAACGCGACGTCGTCATCCGTTCGGCGAAGCCCGCCAAGACCCTGAAGGAGCTTCAGGACCTGCGGCTGGGCGGCGCGGTGAAGCTCGGCGACATCGCGACCGTCAAGCTGGTCGACGGCCCGGTCTCCATGACCCGCATCGACGGCCAGCGCGCCGCCACCATCAGCGCGAAGCCGACCGGCGAGAACACCGGCGCGGTCAGCGCCCAGCTCCAGTCCGAGATCAACGCGCTGAAGCTCCCGGACGGAGCGACGGCGTCGATCGGCGGTGTCTCCGAGGACCAGGACGAGGCGTTCGCCAACCTGGGCCTGGCGATGCTCGCAGCGATCGCGATCGTGTTCATGCTGCTGGTGGGTACCTTCCGGTCGCTGATCCAGCCGCTGATCCTGCTCGTCTCCATCCCGTTCGCGGCCACCGGCGCGATCGGCCTCCTGATCGCCACCGGCACCCCGATGGGCGTCCCGGCCATGATCGGCATGCTGATGCTGATCGGCATCGTGGTGACGAACGCGATCGTGCTGATCGACCTGATCAACCAGTACCGCAAGCAGGGCTACGGCGTCGTCGAGGCCGTGATCGAGGGCGGCCGGCACCGGCTGCGCCCGATCCTCATGACCGCCCTGGCGACGATCTTCGCCCTGCTCCCGATGGCCCTCGGCATCACCGGCGAGGGCGGCTTCATCGCCCAGCCGCTGGCCGTGGTCGTGATCGGCGGTCTGGTCACGTCGACCCTGCTCACCCTCCTGCTCGTCCCGACGCTCTACGCGATGGTCGAGCTCCGCAAGGAGCGCCGGGCGAAGAAGCGCGCGGCGAAGAAGGGCCTCCCGGCCCAGGAGAAGACCGCGCAGGAGCCGGAGCACGCGGGCGTATGACGGCCTGATCCGGCGGCGGCCGGGCACCGGACCTCCACGGCCGGGCCCGGCCGCCTGCATGTGCGTTCCGTATCCTGTGGCCTCGAACTGCTCCACGGGGGAAGGGGATTCGGGCGTGCCGCTGCACAGCGACGACCCGAAGTCGGTCGGCGGCTACAGGCTGCTCGACCGGCTCGGGGCCGGGGGCATGGGCGTCGTCTACCGGGCCAGGGCGCGTTCGGGCAGGGACGTCGCCATCAAGGTCGTCCACGCCCAGTACGCAGCGGACGCCGTCTTCCGCGCCCGGTTCCGGCAGGAGATCGCGGCCGTCCGCAAGGTCAGCGGTGCCTTCACCGCGCCGGTCCTGGACGCGGACCCCGAGGCGGCGCGGCCCTGGATGGCGACCCAGTACGTGCCCGGGCCCTCGCTCGCCCGGCGGATCCGCGACCGGGGCGCCCTCCCCGACGCCGAACTGGGCCGGCTGGCCCTGGGCCTGGTCGAGGCACTGCGCGACATCCACCGGGCCGGGGTGGTGCACCGGGACCTGAAGCCGGCCAACGTCCTGCTGGCCGAGGACGGGCCCCGCGTCATCGACTTCGGCATCTCCCGTGCGGCGGAGAACCACCAGACGCTGACCGAGACCGGCCAGATGATCGGCACACCGCCCTTCATGTCCCCGGAGCAGCTCGTCGACGCCCGTACGGTCGGCCCGGCGTCGGACGTCTTCTCCCTCGGCTCCCTGCTGGTGTACGCGGTCACCGGCCGGGGCCCCTTCGACACGGACAGCCCGTATCTGACGGCCTACCGAGTGGTCCATGACGCACCGGTGCTGGACGGGGTCGCGCCGACGCTGCGCGGACTCCTGGAGCGCTGCCTGGCCAAGGACCCCGCGGACCGGCCCGGACTCGACGAGCTGGCCCGGGAGTTCACGACGGTCCTGCCCGAGTCGGCCGAGGGCGATCCCGCCACCCTGGCCCTGCGCGCGGACCGGCTCCCGCCCGTCGAGGTCACCCGCTCCGTGACCGTGGTGGACCCGCCCGGCCCCACCCGCCCCCGCCGCGTCCGCCCGCTGCTCGCCGCGACGGGCACGGTCGGCGCGGTCGCCCTCGGCCTGACGGCCTATCTGACGCTCGGCCCCGGCTGGGCGCAGAGCGCGGACCGGTCCGGTTCCTCGACCTCCGCGAGTTCCCGATGGGTGGCACCGCCCTCCGGCTGGAAGCCCTGGCAGACGACGGTGTACGAGACGGCCGGGCGCGGTGTGCGCACGACGCCGAAAGCGCAGGCCGACGGGTTGCGGGGCGGGCCGGTGTGTCAGGTCGACCAAGGCGCCGTCTACTGCGCGGGCGACGGGATCCTGCCCGTACGCCTGGACGGGAGGACGGGCGAGACCGTCTGGCGTGCCGGCTCGCCGGCATCCGTGACCGGCGACGACTCCTCCAGGTTCGAGGTCATCGGCATCCGGGACGACGCGGTCCTGGTCCAGCAGGAGCCCCCGGGCGAAGGGGCGACCCGGGTCTTCGCCTTCGACACCGCGACCGGCGACCGGCTCTGGGACCGCGCGGTGAACAACGCGTGGGCCGATGTGTTCGTCTCCGGCGACCTCGTCGTGATCCCGGAGGGCGACGGCACCTCGGTGACGGCTCGCTCGCCCCGCACCGGCGCCTCGCGCTGGACGGAACGGCTGCCCGCGAAGCACTTCTGCGTGATCACGGAGGCCGCCGGGAAGCTGTACCTGCACTGCAGCCCTGAGGAGGCACCCCAGAACAGCCTGGTCATGGAACTGCACCGGGCCGCCGGCCCGGCACGCCGGCTGCCCGTACCCGGCAAGGCCATCTACTTCGGCACCTTCGACGGCCGGCTCCTGTTCCTGGACCTGACCCAGGACAAGGACGGAAACACACTCCTCGGGCAGGAGGCGCCGTATGCGGGAATCCGGTTGGTGGACCCCGCCACGGGTGCGGACAGCACGACGAAGCTGGCCGAGGAGTACGCGGGACAGGTGACGCTGGCGAACGGCACCCTGTGGTTCGCCACCTCCAGCGGACAGGTCACCGCCGTGTCGGCCCGCACGGGCCGACCGCTGTGGCAGACCCCGACCAGCCTGGAACAACCGAGCGAGGCGACGTACGACCCGCGGACCCGGGCCGTGTACCTCGCCAGTGCCAGCGGCCGCGTCGGGGCGCTCGACGCGAAGAAGGGCACGCTGCTGTGGGACACGCTGCCGCGAGCCCAGAGCAACGACACCGAATGGGGCGCCGGCAGGGTGCGGCTCCTCGACGGCGCCCTGGTCGCGACCACCCCCGGCGGCACCGTCTTCAGCCTCGATCCCGCGCACCCCGAGCGGAAACCGCACTCGGGGTGACGACGGGCGGGGCGGGGGTTACGGCAGTGCCAGCATCCGCTCCAGGGCCAGCTTCGCGAACGCCTCGGTCTCCTTGTCCACCTCGATACGGTTGACGAGGTTGCCCTCGGCCAGGGACTCCAGGGTCCAGACCAGGTGGGGGAGGTCGATGCGGTTCATGGTCGAGCAGAAGCAGACCGTCTTGTCGAGGAAGACGATCTCCTTGCCCTCGGGCGCGAAACGGTTCGCCAGGCGGCGGACCAGGTTCAGCTCCGTCCCGATGGCCCACTTGGAGCCGGCCGGGGCGGCCTCCAGGGCCTTGATGATGTACTCGGTCGAGCCGACGTAGTCCGCAGCGGCCACGACCTCGTGCCTGCACTCGGGGTGGACCAGGACGTTCACGCCCGGGATGCGCTCGCGGACGTCGTTCACCGAGTCCATGCTGAAGCGGCCGTGCACCGAGCAGTGGCCGCGCCACAGGATCATCTTCGCGGCGCGCAGCTCGTCGGCGGTCAGGCCGCCGTTCGGCTTGTGCGGGTTGTAGAGGACGCAGTCCTCCAGGGACATGCCCATGTCGCGCACGGCGGTGTTGCGGCCCAGGTGCTGGTCAGGCAGGAAGAGGACCTTCTCGCCCTGCTCGAAGGCCCAGTCCAGGGCCCGCTTCGCGTTCGAGGAGGTGCAGATCGTGCCGCCGTGCTTGCCGGTGAACGCCTTGATGTCGGCGGAGGAGTTCATGTACGAGACGGGCACGACCTGCTCGGCTATCCCGGCCTCGGTCAGCACGTCCCAGCACTCGGCGACCTGCTCGGCCGTCGCCATGTCGGCCATCGAGCAGCCGGCGGCGAGGTCGGGCAGCACGACCTTCTGGTCGTCGGAGGTCAGGATGTCCGCCGACTCCGCCATGAAGTGCACGCCGCAGAAGACGATGTACTCGGCCTCCGGGCGGGCGGCCGCGTCCCGGGCCAGCTTGAACGAGTCACCGGTCACGTCGGCGAACTGGATGACCTCGTCGCGCTGGTAGTGGTGGCCGAGCACGAAGACCTTGTCCCCGAGCTTCTCCTTCGCCTTGCGGGCGCGCTCCACCAGGTCCGGGTCGGACGGCGAGGGCAGGTCGCCGGGACACTCCACGCCGCGCTCGCTCCTGGGGTCGGCCTCACGGCCGAGGAGCAGCAGGGCGAGGGGCGACGGCTGTACGTCGAGGTCCTGGGTCTGGGCGGTGGTCACGGCACGCACCCTTTCTGTTTCTGCGACTTTTCGTCGATTTGACGCTATCTATCATAACCGCTTCACGTCACTTTGACGATGGCCATAGCGTCTGTGTGACGTGAATCCCGGTGAGCCGCCGTTCATTCCCGGGAAGACCCGGAAAGAGCCGTTTTCCGGTTGCGGGTCCGTGTGCGAGCATGAAAAGGAGCCGAGATCGAGCGACCGGCCCCGGAATGAATCCGAGGCCCCGCCGGTTGGAACCGTCGGCAAGCAGTCTCCGTACAACCCGGGAGAGATGTAGATGTCCGTATCGGACGAGACCAGCACCGTCACCGACGGCATCATCCTGACCGACGCCGCCGCGTCCAAGGTCAAGGCGCTGCTCGACCAGGAAGGCCGCGAAGACCTCGCGCTGCGTGTCGCCGTCCAGCCCGGCGGCTGCTCCGGCCTGCGCTACCAGCTCTTCTTCGACGAGCGCGCCCTCGACGGCGACGTGCAGAAGGACTTCGACGGTGTGAAGGTCGTCACCGACCGCATGAGCGCCCCGTACCTGGGCGGTGCCACGATCGACTTCGTGGACACCATCGAGAAGCAGGGCTTCACGATCGACAACCCGAACGCGACGGGCTCCTGCGCCTGCGGCGACTCCTTCAGCTGAGCCTGCCGAGCCGCCACCCGGCGGCCGCGGACACGACGAAGGCGGCGGCCCCCTCCGACGGGGCCGCCGCCTTCGCGCTGTGCGCTCCTACCGCTCCCGCGCCGGGGGAGCCGGCAGCCGTGCGCCCTCCTTGGCCAGCGGGACCGCCTTGCCGTCCGCGTTCACGACGGCCCGGTCACCGAGCGGCTCGTCCAACTGCACCGTCTGCTGGAACTGCTTGGCGATCATGACGCAGATCTTGTCCGGCCACGGGGTCGACGTCACCGTGACCGTCACCTCGTCGCCCTTCTCGCCCGCCTTCACGTCGTAGTCGGCGCACACCCCGCCCGTGAAGGTCACCGTCAGCTCCGAGCCCTCGGCCCGGTAGCCGTCCACCTTCACCTCGCGCGGACCGGGAGCCTGCGTCGGCTGGTCACCCGGCTCGCTCGGCTCGGGAGAGGCCAGGTACTTCGGCTCCACCGCCGGGTACGTCACCGTGAACGGGTCCTTCGCGCCCGGCGCCGTCACCTCGAACAGCCAGGACGGCACCAAGGCCTGCCGCCCGTCCACGACGTGCGCCGCCAGCCCGAACACCGCGTTCTCGACCGTGACCGTGTCCTGCCCGGGAGCCCCGCTCGCCGGCTGCTCACAGGGCTGCTCCAGCCGGTCCTTCAGCGGCACGGGACTGGCGCAGCCGCCGATGCCCATCCGGTGCTCGTCCTTCGGCTGCCCGTTCATCAGCTCCAGCGCCTTCCCGGCGCCGACCACGGGGTACGTGTCGCCCTTCACCGGCGTTTTCAGCTGACCGCTGCCGCCGACGACGTCGCCGTCCGAGCCGACCGTGATCCCGGTCGTCCAGCCGTGCGTGGGCAGCCCGCCGACCTCGGGAGTGGCGTTCACCACCCGCTGGGCCCCCATGACCTGGCTCGCGTCGCGCTTCGCGTCGTCCTGACCCACCGCCTTCAGCACGGGCGCGGCGGCCTTCTCGGCCACCTCCTCGCTCACCGGCGTGCCACCGGACTGCGGGGCGGTGCAGGTGTCGGTGCCCTTGCAGTTGTCGGTGCCGGGGGCGTAGCGGCTGAACGTCCAGGAGCCCGGCGCCTGCTTGTTCACCTGGAGGCTCGGCCCCGACCCGTCCTGGCCCCCGATCTTCCAGGCCTCGCCCTGCGCCACCGGCGTCCCCTCGATTCCGAGGGCCTTCGCCAGCCGGGCCACGTCCTCCTCGGCGACTTCGCCTGCCGCCCGGTACACCGGCGCCTTGCCGGGGCCGACCGGCAGGGGGCCGCCGACCCGGTAGGTGGCGCCGTAGGGGTTGGGCTCGCCGGGCGCGATGCCGTTGCCGCCGGCCGTGGAGTCCGAGTACCCGTCGAGGGCGAGCGGCGGGGGAGTGCCGTCCCCGCCGGGCGCACCGGACGTCGTACCACCGCCCGACCCGCTCGACGCGTTGGAGGCGAGCCAGGCCCCGCCGCCGCCGATCAGCAGCACGGCTGCGGCGACGGAGGCGATGATCGCGGGCGTACGGGGGCGGCCACTGCCGTGGCCAACCAGCACCTCGTGGTCGCGGGGGAGATCACCGCCCGGCGCGGAGGTGGAGCCGGACCGGGCCGTGCCGTCGCCGGAGCCGTCCGCCGCGAGACCGCGGTCCCGTGCAGGAACCGGTGCCGGCCCGGGGCGGGCTTCGCCGGCAGCTGCACCGGCTTCTGCGGCGTCGCGGTCCGGAGCCGATTCGGAGTGGGCTTTCCCGGCGGCTGCGTCGGCCCCTGCGGTGTCACGGTCCGAGGCCGGTTCGGAGTGGGCTTCCCGGACGTCTGTGTCGGTCGCCGCGGTGTCGCGGCCCGGTGCCGGACCCGATCCGGAGGCGGCGTCTTCGGCACCTGTGCTTGATGCGGCCTCGCGACCCGGAGCCGGTTCGGCCTCGGCGGCCGGAGCCTCGGCCGCCGTGGCCCGCTCGCCGTCGCCCTGCGGGCCTTCGGGCGCGGCCGTCTGCCCGGCTCGGGGCGCGCCGGCCCTTGCGCCGGGCGGGGCAGCGTCGTCCTGGCCGCCCTCGGCGGCATCCGCCTCGGCAGCACGCGTGTCAGCACCTGATGCCGCGGAAGCCCCCGCGGCCTCGGCGGAAGCCCCTGCGGCCTCGGCGGAAGCCCCTGCGTCCTGGGCGGAAGCGCCCGCGTCCTGGGCGGAAGCGCCCGCGTCCTGGGCGGAAGCGCCCGCGTCCTGGGCGGAAGCGCCCGCGTCCTGGGCGGAAGTGCCCGCGGAATCAGTGGGAGTCTCCGCCACCTGGGCGGACGCCTTCGCGGCCCCGGTCGGCTCAGCGGTGCGCGGCGACGCCTCGGCCTTCGTCGACGCCCCGGTGTCCGCCGCGCCCGGGTCCCCGGCCTCCGGGGCGTCGGCGGTTCCGGCGGCGCCCGCTTCCCTGGCGTCGTCGTCGTTGTCGGGTCGCTCGGTGTTCACCGCATCGCTCCTTCGGCTGCACAGCTGTCCCATGGGACCCGGCCCGTCACATACGGGCCCGCTGGTGGGTCGTATCCCGCCTCCCCTTTACGGGGGACAGCGATGGGACGCAGCGGGGGAGCACACGGTTCCCGCGAATGCGCCGGTCAGTCCCCGTAGTCCTCCATGGCGTCGAGCAGCCGCGCCGATGCCGGGGGTACGGACACGCCGTGGATCAGGGCCGGGGAGACCGGCCGCGAGGCGACCCGGTCGGGGGCCGCCCAGTGCGGAGCCATCCGCGCCCCGTCACCGGGCAGCGAGGCCAGCTCGCCTTCCAGATCGACCGGAGCGGGCGCGTGGACCTTGAGGTTCGTCATAACGGCACCGTAGGCACGGTCGAGCTCACGGAGAAAGATCTACTGTGGGGTAGTTTCGCTGCCTTCAGAGCCGCCCCGCCCACCCGATAGCGTGAACCGTCAAGGTCCGCCTCCCTCAGGAGAGTCCACGCCGTGCGCATCGCAGTCTCCGGCTCCATCGCCACCGACCACCTCATGACCTTCCCCGGCCGCTTCGCCGACCAGCTCGTAGCGGACCAGCTGCACACGGTCTCGCTGTCGTTCCTGGTCGACAAGCTCGACGTCCGCCGCGGCGGTGTCGCCGCGAACATCGCCTTCGGCATGGGGCAGCTCGGCACCCGGCCGATCCTGGTCGGCGCCGCCGGCGCGGACTTCGACGAGTACCGGGCCTGGCTGGAGCGGCACGGCGTCGACACCGACTCCGTCCGCATCTCCGACACGCTGCACACCGCCCGCTTCGTGTGCACGACCGACGCCGACCACAACCAGATCGGCTCCTTCTACACCGGTGCCATGAGCGAGGCCCGCCTCATCGAGCTGAAGACCGTCGCCGACCGCGTCGGCGGCCTCGACCTGGTCTCCATCGGCGCGGACGACCCGGAGGCCATGCTCCGCCACACCGAGGAGTGCCGCTCCCGGTCCATCCCGTTCGCCGCCGACTTCTCCCAGCAGATCGCCCGGATGGACGGCGAGGAGATCCGCATCCTGCTGGACGGGGCGACGTACCTCTTCTCCAACGAGTACGAGAAGGGCCTCATCGAGACCAAGACCGGCTGGAGCGACGAGGAGATCCTGTCCCGCGTGGGCCACCGGGTGACCACCCTCGGCGCGCGCGGCGTACGCATCGAGCGGGCCGGCGACGACCCGATCGAGGTCGGCACGCCCGACGAGGAGCGCAAGGCCGACCCCACGGGCGTCGGCGACGCCTTCCGCGCCGGGTTCCTCTCGGGTCTGGCGTGGGGCGTCTCCCTGGAGCGTGCCGCGCAGGTCGGATGCATGCTGGCGACTCTCGTCATCGAGACCGTGGGGACGCAGGAGTACCAGCTGCGGCGCGGGCACTTCATGGAGCGGTTCACGAAGGCGTACGGGGACGAGGCCGCGGCCCAGGTGCAGGCGCACCTGGGCTGAGACTCCTTCGGCTGCGGGTCGCGGGGGGCTGGTCGCGCAGTTCCCCGCGCCCCTCGGGTTTCTCAGCTCACCCGGCGGACCAGGTACGCGGTTCCTTTGTCCGCCGGCTCTTCGCCCACGTACTCCTGATGCCTCATCTCGCACCACGCCGGGATGTCCAGGCGGGCGGCCTCGTCGTCCGACAGGACCCGGACCAGGCCGCCCACGGGTACGTCACCGATGACCTTCGCGAGCTCGATGACGGGGATCGGGCAGCGCTTGCCGAGGGAGTCCACGACCAGGACGTCCTGCTCGCGGACCACGTCCGAGGCGACCGGCGCGCCCAGCTTCTCCCGCACCGCCGCCACAGTCCGGGGCAGTACTTCGAGGAACCTCTCCACATCCTCCTTTGCCGCCCCCGGAGGCAGCGAGACCCGCACATTTCCCTCACTCAGCACGCCCATCGCCCGCAGCACGTGGCTGGGCGTCAGCGTGCTGCTCGTGCAGGACGATCCGGACGAGACCGAGAAGCCCTCCCGGTCCAGCTCGTGCAGCAGCGCCTCCCCGTCGACGTAGAGACAGGAGAAGGTGACGACGCCGGGCAGCCGGCGCACCGGATGGCCCACCACTTCGACGTCGGAGACCAGGCCCGGTACCCGGGCCCGGATCCGGCCCGTCAGCTCCCGCAGGCGCGCGGCCTCCTCGGCTGCCCCGGCCCGCACGGCCCTGAGCGACGCGGCCGCCGCGACGATCGCCGGGATGTTCTCGAAACCGGGCGCCCGCCCCGACTCCCGCTCGTCCACCGGCCCTTGCGCCGCGAACCGCACACCCTTGCGGACCACGAGCAGTCCGACCCCGGACGGCCCGCCCCACTTGTGCGCACTGGCCGTCAGCAGCGACCAGCCCCCGTCCACCGGCCCCCACCCCAGCGACTGCGCCGCGTCCACCAGCAACGGCACCCCGGCCTCCCGGCACACCTCGGCCACCGCCCCGACCGGCTGCTCGGTCCCCACCTCGTGGTTGGCGGACTGGAGACACGCCAGCGCGGTGTCCTCGCGCAGGGCATCGCCGTAGGCCGCCGGGTCCACCAGCCCGGTGCGGTCCACCGCGACCTGGGTGACGGTCCCTCCGGCCCCCTCGAGGAGCTCCGCCGAATGCAGTACAGAAGAGTGTTCGACCGCTGACACGATCAGGTGACGCCCGGCCCGCCTCCGTCCGGCCAGCGCCCCGGCAACGCCCGTGTGCACGGCACGGGTTCCGGACGAGGTGAAGGTCAGCTCGTCCGGCCGGCACCCCACCGCCTCGGCGGCGGCCTCCCGCGCCGCGTCCAGCAGCACCCGGGCCCGCCGCCCCTCCCTGTACAGACGTGCGGGATCCGCCCACCCCTCGTCGAGCGAGGCCAGCAGCGCCTGCCGGGCAACGGGGTGGAGGGGAGCGGTGGAAGCAGCATCGAAGTAGGGCACACCTCAACGCTAAGCGCCCCGACGGGCGCGGGGAACCGGGTGATCAACCACCACGAACCAGCGGTCGCCGATGCGCGGAACTCACGCGCTGGTGGGCGCCCGGCGTAACCCGCGGCGCGTTGGGCACCCCTCCCCGAGAACCCCCGGAGGGCGTCGGCTAGGGTTTGGTCCGCATAAACATCCAAACCCCTGCCCGACGCAGGGCCGCGACCGACCAGCGAGAAGGCCAGGCCGCAGCCGATCCGCGCGGGCGAGACTCTCGGGAAGGCGCTACGTGAGTCCCAACGGCTCCGACCGCTCGCCGCGGCGCCCGATGCGGCGGAAGCTGCTGCAGGCACTGACCGCGGGCCTGGTCTTGGCGACAGCCACCGGTTGCTCGTACAACTGGGAAGACTTCCCCCGCCTTGGTATGCCCACCCCGACCACGGAAGAGGCTCCGCGGATCCTCTCCCTGTGGCAGGGGTCCTGGGCGGCTGCGCTCGCCGTCGGCGTGCTGGTGTGGGGTCTGATCCTGTGGAGTGCTTTCTTCCACCGGCGCAGCCGCACCAAGGTCGAGGTTCCTCCGCAGACCCGGTACAACATGCCCATCGAGGCGCTGTACACCGTGGTCCCGCTCATCATCGTCTCGGTGCTGTTCTACTTCACCGCCCGCGACGAGTCCGAGCTGCTCAGCCTCAAGAAGAAGCCCGACGTCACGGTCAACGTGGTCGGCTTCCAGTGGAGCTGGTGCTTCAACTACATCGAGCCGGTCGCCGGTTCCACGGGTGACGCCAAGAAGTCCCCCGAGCTGGACGCGATCCCCGACCGGTTCAAGGACGACTTCCCGGCCAACGCCGGCGGCGTCTACGACTGCGGTACCCCCGGCACCCGGAACCCGCAGACCAACAACCCGGGCCCGACGCTCTGGCTCCCCAAGGGCAAGACGGTCCGCTTCGTGCTGACCTCGCGTGACGTCATCCACTCCTTCTGGGTGGTGCCGTTCCTGATGAAGCAGGACGTCATCCCGGGCCACACCAACGCCTTCGAGGTGACCCCCAACAAGGAGGGCACCTTCCTGGGCAAGTGCGCCGAGCTCTGCGGCGTCGACCACTCTCGGATGCTGTTCAACGTGAAGGTGGTCTCCCCCGAGCGCTACGAGCAGCACCTCAAGGACCTCGTGGACAAGCAGCAGAACGGTTACGTTCCTGCCGGTATCGAGCAGGCGGGCCCCGAGAAGAACCGAAGGTCGAACATCCTGTGAGCATCCTCAACGAACCTCAGGGTGCCGCGGCGGCAGGGTCCCACTACGAGGACGAGCTGCCGGTCAGGCGCCAGAACCGCGGCAGTGTCGTGATCAAGTGGCTGACGACGACGGACCACAAGACGATCGGCACGCTGTACCTGGTGACGTCGTTCGCGTTCTTCGTCATCGGTGGTGTGATGGCGCTGCTCATGCGCGCCGAGCTCGCCCGGCCTGGTCTGCAGATCATGTCGAACGAGCAGTTCAACCAGGCGTTCACGATGCACGGCACGATCATGCTGCTGATGTTCGCGACGCCGCTGTTCGCCGGCTTCGCGAACTGGATCATGCCGCTGCAGATCGGCGCGCCGGACGTGGCCTTCCCCCGGCTGAACATGTTCGCCTACTGGCTGTACCTGTTCGGCTCGCTCATCGCGGTGGGCGGTTTCCTCACGCCGCAGGGCGCGGCCGACTTCGGCTGGTTCGCCTACAGCCCGCTCTCGGACGCGGTCCGCTCGCCGGGCATCGGCGCCGACATGTGGATCATGGGCCTGGCCTTCTCCGGCTTCGGCACCATCCTCGGCTCGGTCAACTTCATCACCACGATCATCTGCATGCGCGCCCCGGGCATGACGATGTTCCGCATGCCGATCTTCGTGTGGAACGTGCTGCTGACCGGTGTTCTGGTCCTGCTCGCCTTCCCGGTGCTGGCCGCGGCCCTGTTCGCGCTGGAGGCCGACCGTAAGTTCGGCGCGCACATCTTCGACTCCGCCAACGGCGGGGCGTTGCTGTGGCAACACCTCTTCTGGTTCTTCGGCCATCCAGAGGTGTACATCATCGCGCTGCCGTTCTTCGGCATCATCTCCGAGGTCATCCCGGTCTTCTCCCGCAAGCCGATGTTCGGCTACTTCGGTCTGATCAGCGCGACCATCGCGATCGCGGGCCTGTCCGTGACGGTGTGGGCCCACCACATGTACGTCACCGGCGGTGTGCTGCTGCCGTTCTTCTCCTTCATGACGTTCCTCATCGCGGTCCCGACCGGCGTGAAGTTCTTCAACTGGATCGGCACCATGTGGAAGGGCTCGCTGTCCTTCGAGACACCGATGCTCTGGGCGACCGGCTTCCTGATCACCTTCACCTTCGGTGGTCTGACCGGTGTCATCCTGGCCTCGCCGCCGATGGACTTCCACGTCTCCGACTCGTACTTCGTGGTGGCCCACTTCCACTACGTCGTCTTCGGCACCGTGGTGTTCGCGATGTTCTCCGGCTTCCACTTCTGGTGGCCGAAGTGGACCGGCAAGATGCTGGACGAGCGCCTCGGCAAGATCACCTTCTGGACGCTGTTCATCGGCTTCCACGGCACGTTCCTGGTGCAGCACTGGCTGGGCGCCGAGGGCATGCCGCGCCGGTACGCCGACTACCTGGCGGCCGACGGCTTCACCGCGCTGAACACGATCTCGACGATCAGCTCGTTCCTGCTCGGCATGTCGATCCTGCCGTTCTTCTACAACGTGTGGAAGACGGCCAAGTACGGCAAGCCGGTCGGCGTCGACGACCCGTGGGGCTACGGCCGCTCCCTGGAGTGGGCGACCTCCTGCCCGCCGCCGCGGCACAACTTCATCACCATGCCGCGGATCCGCAGTGAATCCCCGGCGTTCGACCTGCACCACCCGGAGATCGCGGCTCTCGACCAGCTCGAGAACGCCGGTCACGGCGAGAAGGCCATCGCTGGTGGCAAGGAGGCCGGCAAGTGAAGATCCAGGGTCAGATGTTCATGTGGCTGAGCGTCTTCGTCCTCGCCATGGCCGTGGTCTATGGCGTGTGGTCGAAGGAGCCGGCCGGTACCACGGCCCTCTTCCTGGCCTTCGGCCTGTGCATCATGATCGGCTTCTACCTCGGCTTCACGGCCAAGCGGGTCGACGTGGGTGCGCAGGACAACAAGGAGGCGGATGTCGCGGACGACGCCGGCGAGGTCGGGTTCTTCAGCCCGCACAGCTGGCAGCCGCTCTCCCTGGCCGTCGGCGGCGCCCTCGCCTTCCTGTCGATCGCGATCGGCTGGTGGCTGATGTACTTCTCGCTGCCGATCATCCTGATCGGCGTCTGGGGCTGGGTCTTCGAGTACTACCGCGGTGAGAA
Organism: Streptomyces flavovariabilis; assembly: GCF_000725785.1. NCBI lineage: Bacteria > Bacillati > Actinomycetota > Actinomycetes > Kitasatosporales > Streptomycetaceae > Streptomyces > Streptomyces flavovariabilis. The sequence continues at coordinate 893,110 of NZ_JNXD01000001.1, forward strand.
CCGCACCCAGTAACACGAGCCGAGCGCCACAGGGGCCCGGACACTCCGAGAGGAGCGTCCGGGCCCCTGCGTTTGCCGTAATGCGTATCACTCGTTCGAGTCGCTCGGCGTGCCGCTGTTGACGTGGCTTCCTAGCGTGAGGTCATGAGCCACACAGCGATCTCCCGCCCCCGCACCGCCGTCGGCTGCACGCTGCTGGTGATAGCCCTCTGCGCGGGCGTCACCGCCTGCGGCTCGGACGGCAACCCGCTCGCCGCCCGCCCCTACGACGCGGCGGACCAGATCTCCTTCAGCGCCCCTGACGGGGGCCGCAAGAAGGCCGACCCGGACAAGCCCCTGGAAGTCGTCGAGGACTCAGACGGGCGCATCACGGACGTCACGGCCCACGACGCCTCAGGACGCTACGTGGCGGGCGAACTCGCCGCCGACGGCAGCCGCTGGCACAGCACCACCCCGCTCGCCGCCAACGCCAGCTACACGGTCCGTGTGAGCACCGAGGACGAGGACGGCGCGCCCGGCCGCAAGGTCGTCACCTTCGACACCGGCAAGCCCCTCACCAAGAAGCGCCTGGACGTCACCTTCGGACCGAGGGCGGGCACCTACGGCGTCGGCCAGCCCATCACGGCCGAGCTGAGCCGGCCCGTCAAGGACAAGGCCCAGCGTGCCGTCGTGGAACGGGCCCTCAAGGTCTCCTCCACGCCCGCCACGGACGGCGCCTGGCACTGGGTGGACGACAAGAAGCTCCACTACCGCCCGCAGGACTACTGGCCCGCCCAGGCGACCGTCCAGGTCCGCAGCAACCTGCAGGGCATCAAGATCGGCGACCGGATGTGGGGCGGCAAGGCCAAGCCGCTGACCATCACCACCGCGGACAAGCTCATAGCCGTCACGGACGCCTCCGCCCACCAGATGACCGTCTACAAGAACGACGAGATCGTCCGGCAGATCCCCGTCACCACGGGCATGCCCGGCTACGACACCCGCAACGGCGTCAAGGTCGTCCTGGCCAAGGAGGGCACCGTCCGCATGACCAGCGCCAGCATCGGCGCCTCGGACTTCTACGACCTGGTCGTGCACCACTCGGTCCGGGTCACCAACAGCGGCGAGTACGTCCACGCCGCCCCCTGGTCCGTCGGCTCCCAGGGCTACGCCAACGTCAGCCACGGCTGCACCGGCATGAGCACCGAGAACGCCGCCTGGTTCTACGACACCGTCCGCGAGGGCGACATCGTCAAGGTCATAAACTCCGGCGGCGACACGATGGCCCCCTTCGGCAACGGCTTCGGCGACTGGAACCTCGACTGGCCGAAGTGGCGCACCGGCAGCGCCCTGGTCGGCGGCACCCCGGACGGCCCCACAGCGGCCGACAGGGCCCGCCTGCGCCCACAGAGCGTCTGAACGCCCTCGGAGACGCGTCCCTCAGGGGCGCGGGGAGCTGCGCGAACAGCCCCCACGCACCCGCAGGTCGCCGTACAAGCGGGTCCCGAGCCCTCAGGCGTGCAAAGCCGCCTTCTCCCGCAACAGCGAAGCCAGCGCGGAGGCGAACTCCACCGGCTCCACCGGCAACGTCACGGCAGACTCCGCACGACTCCAGGTCGCCAGCCACGCGTCCTGAGGCCGCCCGATCAGCAACAGCACCGGCGGACAGTCGAAGACCTCGTCCTTGATCTGCCGGCACATCCCCATGCCTCCCATGGGCACGGCCTCACCGTCCAGCACGCAGACGTCGATCCCGCCCCGGTCCAGCTCCGTGAGCACGGCGGCGGGAGTGGCGCACTCCACGAACTCCACCACGGGAACGTCCGGAGCCGGCCTCCGTCCCGTGGCGAGCCGCACCTGCTCGCGGGTGTTGGAGTCGTCGCTGTAGACCAGCACCGTGGCGGTCGGCTGCATTGTTCCTCCGTGACGTCAGCGTCGTAAGGACAGGCCCGTTGGGCCGGATGCTACTCCCTTGAACACCACGTCAACACCGGTACGACCGGCAAAGACACTCCGAACGGCACCCCCCGGAGTGAGGGCGGGATAAGCGACCGACATAATGTCGGTCGTGGCGACAGCAACGACAGTAGAAACCGGGCACGCGCACCCGTCGGTCAATCGGCCGAACCTCACCAGCGTCGGAACCATCATCTGGCTGAGTTCCGAGCTGATGTTCTTCGCGGCCCTCTTCGCGATGTACTTCACCCTGCGATCGGTGACGGGTCCCGATCACTGGAAGGAGATGGCCAGCCATCTCAACTTCCCGTTCTCGGCGGCGAACACCACCATCCTGGTGCTCTCCTCGCTCACCTGCCAGCTCGGCGTCTTCGCCGCCGAGCGCGGTGACGTGAAGAAGCTGCGGATGTGGTTCATCGTCACCTTCGTGATGGGTGCGATCTTCATCGGCGGTCAGGTCCTCGAGTACACGGAGCTGGTCAAGGAGGCGGGCCTGTCCCTGTCCTCCGACCCGTACGGCTCGGTGTTCTACCTGACCACCGGCTTCCACGGCCTGCACGTGACGGGCGGTCTCATCGCCTTCCTGCTGGTCCTGGGCCGGACCTACGCCGCCCGGAGGTTCACCCACGAGCAGGCGACGGCCGCGATCGTCGTGTCCTATTACTGGCACTTCGTCGATGTCGTCTGGATCGGTCTCTTCGCCACGATCTACATGATCAAGTAGCAGGGCCCGCATCCGCGCGTGCTCGACGAAGCGCGCATCCCAGAAGCATCGACGCAGAAGATCCTGACACCGGGGTAATCCGTGAAAAAGCTCTCCGCACGACGACGCCACCCGCTGGCGGCGCTCGTCGTCCTACTCCTCGCGCTGGCATGCACCGGGGGGCTGTACGCCGTGTTCGCACCCGCGGACCAGGCGCAGGCCGACGAAACCGCCCAGTCCCTCACCATCGAGGAGGGCAAGAAGCTCTACGCCGTCGGCTGCGCCAGTTGCCACGGCACCGGCGGTCAGGGCACCTCCGACGGGCCGAGCCTGGTGGGTGTGGGCGCCGCGGCCGTCGACTTCCAGGTGGGCACCGGCCGGATGCCGGCCGCCACCTCCCAGGGCCCCCAGGTCCCGGAGAAGAAGAACATCTACTCGCAGGCCGAGATCGACCAGCTCGCGGCGTACATCGCCTCGCTGGGCGCCGGTCCGTCCGTCCCGACGGAGGAGCAGTACGGCCCCGAGGGTGCCGACATCGCCAAGGGCGGTGAGCTGTTCCGCACCAACTGCGCGCAGTGCCACAACTTCACCGGCAAGGGCGGCGCGCTGACGCACGGCAAGTACGCGCCGAGCCTCGAGGGCGCCTCCCCGAAGCACATCTACGAGGCCATGCAGACCGGCCCGCAGAACATGCCGTCCTTCCCCGACACCACGCTGTCGGAGAAGAACAAGAAGGACATCATCGCGTACCTCGACGCGGTCAACAGCGAAAAGACCGAGAGCCCCGGCGGCCTCGAACTGGGTGGCCTCGGGCCGGTCAGTGAGGGCCTGTTCGGCTGGATCTTCGGTCTCGGCGGTCTGATCGCCGTCGCCGTGTGGGTCGCCGCCCGGACCGCAAAGGCCAAGAAGTCATGAGTAGCCAAGACATTCCAGAAGAGAACCTGCCTGCCGCGCAGTCCGCAGGACATGACGAGCACGGGCACGGCGCGGTGAGTCCCGCGGACGACAAGCACCCGTTCGCCGACCCGGGCCTGCCGCCTCACGAGCACCGGATCCAGGACATCGACGAGCGGGCCGCCAAGCGGTCCGAGCGCTCCGTCGCCCTGATGTTCACGGTGTCGATGCTGGCCACCGTCGCCTTCATCGCCTCGTTCGTGGCGATCCCGGTCGACAAGTCGGTCTACATCTTCCCGCTCGGGCACATCAGCGCCCTGAACTTCGCGCTGGGCATGACGCTCGGCATCGCGCTGTTCTGCATCGGCGCGGGCGCCGTCCACTGGGCGCGCACCCTGATGTCGGACGTGGAGATCGCCGACGAGCGGCACCCGATCGAGGCGGAGCCCGAGGTTCGCGAGAAGGTCTTCGCGGACTTCAAGCAAGGCGCCAAGGAGTCGGCGCTCGGCCGCCGCAAGCTCATCCGCAACACGATGTTCGGCGCGCTCACGCTGGTGCCGCTGTCCGGCGTCGTGCTGCTGCGCGACCTCGGTCCGCTGCCCGGCACCAAGCTCCGCCACACGCTGTGGTCCAAGGGCAAGCTGCTCGTCAACATGAACACGAACGAGCCGCTGCGTCCCTCCGACGTCGTGGTCGGTTCGCTGACCTTCGCCAAGCCCGAGGGCCTGGAGGAGCACGACCACGAGTTCCAGAACGAGATCGCCAAGGCCGCCCTGATGATCGTCCGGATTCAGCCGGACAACATCAAGGACAAGCGCGAGCTCGAGTGGTCGCACGAGGGCATCGTCGCGTACTCGAAGATCTGCACCCACGTCGGTTGCCCGATCTCCCTGTACGAGCAGCAGACGCACCACGTGCTCTGCCCCTGCCACCAGTCCACCTTCGACCTCTCCGACGGTGCCCGAGTGATCTTCGGTCCCGCCGGTCACGCCCTGCCGCAGCTCCGCATCGGCGTGAACGACGAGGGCTACCTCGAGGCGCTCGGCGACTTCGAAGAGCCCGTCGGCCCTGCTTTCTGGGAGCGCGGATGAGCACTGCACAAGAACGACGCAAGGCGCCCGCGGGTGAGCGGGTCGCCGACTGGGCCGACGGCCGCCTCGGGATCTACTCCCTGGCCAAGGCCAACATGCGCAAGATCTTCCCGGACCACTGGTCCTTCATGCTCGGTGAGATCTGCCTCTACAGCTTCATCATCATCATCCTCACGGGTGTGTATCTGACGCTGTTCTTCCACCCGTCGATGAACGAGGTGGAGTACCACGGCAGTTACGTCCCGCTCCAGGGGCAGCTGATGTCGGAGGCGTTCGCCTCCACGCTGGACATCAGCTTCGACGTCCGCGGCGGTCTGCTCATCCGGCAGATCCACCACTGGGCGGCGATCATCTTCCTCGCCGGCATGTTCGTGCACATGATGCGCGTCTTCTTCACCGGCGCGTTCCGCAAGCCGCGTGAGATCAACTGGATGTTCGGCTTCCTGCTGTTCGTCCTGGGCATGTTCACCGGCTTCACCGGCTACTCGCTCCCGGACGACCTGCTCTCCGGCACCGGTGTCCGCTTCACGCAGGGCGCGATCCTGTCCGTGCCGATCGTGGGCACGTACATCTCGATGTTCCTGTTCGGCGGGGAGTTCCCGGGCACCGACTTCGTCGCCCGGTTCTACTCGATCCACATCCTGCTGCTGCCGGGCATCATGCTCGGGCTCGTGGTCGGCCACCTGATCCTGGTCTTCTACCACAAGCACACCCAGTTCGCGGGTCCCGGCCGGACCAACAAGAACGTCGTCGGCATGCCGCTGCTGCCGGTCTACATGGCCAAGGCCGGAGGCTTCTTCTTCCTGGTCTTCGGTGTCATCTCGGCCCTCTCCGCCATCGCGACGATCAACCCGATCTGGGTCCTCGGCCCGTACCGGCCCGACCAGGTGTCGACCGGTGCCCAGCCCGACTGGTACATGGGCTTCGCCGAGGGTCTCATCCGGGCGATGCCGGGCTGGGAGATCAACCTCTGGGGCCACACCCTCGTCCTGGGTGTGTTCATCCCGCTGGTGCTCTTCGGTGTCTTCCTCGGGATCATCGCCCTCTACCCGTTCATCGAGTCGTGGGTCACCGGGGACAAGCGCGAGCACCACATCCTGGACCGGCCGCGCAACGCCCCGACCCGCACCGGCGTCGGTGTCGCGTGGGTCACCGGCTACATCATCATGCTGATCGGCGGTGGCAACGACATCGTCGCCACGCACTTCCATATGTCGATCAACGCGGTCACCTGGTTCGTCCGGATCGGGTTCTTCGTCGGCCCGGTCATCGCCTTCATCGTCACCAAGCGCATCTGCCTCGGGCTGCAGCGCCGGGACAAGGAGAAGGTGCTGCACGGCCGCGAGACCGGCATCATCAAGCGCCTGCCGCACGGTGAGTTCATCGAGGTGCACGAGCCGCTCAGCCAGGAGCAGATGTACACGCTCACGGCGCACGAGCAGTACCAGCCGGCCGAGATCGGCTCGACGGTCGACGAGAACGGTGTCGAGCGCAAGGTGAAGGGCTCCGAGAAGCTGCGCGCCAAGCTCAGCGACGCCTACTTCGGTGAGGGTGCCCAGATCCCGAAGCCCACCGCCGAGGAGCACCGGGAGATCACGAGCGGCCACGGCCACCACTGATCGACTGCTTCGCCACGCCACAGAAGGGCCTCGTCCGGTGTTCGGGACGGGGCCCTTCGCGCTGCCCGGGGCTGGATAGGGTGGACCTCGTTGAGACTCTCGTCCCGTAGTGCGGGACGCCTGACCCTGGAGCGGCTTATGAGCGCTGTGACCCCCGCTGGAGGCGACACCGCGGCGGGCCGCTCCTGGCCCCTGCTGCTGAACGGCCTGCTGGACGGCAGGCACCTGAGCGCGGACGACACCGCCTGGGCGATGGACCGGATCATGCGCGGCGAGGCGACCGAGGCGCAGATCGCCGGGTTCGTCGTGGCCCTGCGTGCCAAGGGCGAGACCGTCGAGGAGATCAACGGCCTCGTCCGCACGATGTACGAACACGCCAACGTGATCGAGGTGCCCGGCGCGACGGTCGACATCGTCGGTACGGGCGGTGACGGCGCGAAGACGGTCAACATCTCCACGATGTCCTCGATCGTCGTCGCCGGCACCGGCGCGAAGGTCGTCAAGCACGGCAACCGGGCCGCGTCCTCGGCGTCCGGCGCGTCCGACGTGCTGGAGAAGCTCGGGGTCAACCTGGAACTGCCGCTGCGCCGGGTCCCGGAGGTCGCCGAGGAGGCCGGGATCACCTTCTGCTTCGCGGTGAAGTTCCACCCGGCGCTGCGGCACGCGGGTGCGGCCCGCGGCCAGCTGGGCATCCGCACGGTGTTCAACGCCCTCGGCCCGCTCACCAACCCGGCCCGGGTCCGTGCCCAGGCCGTCGGGGTGGCCGACCCGCGCATGGCGCCGATCGTCGCGGGCGTCTTCGCCGAGCGCGGCAACTCGTCCCTGGTCTTCCGGGGCGACGACGGCCTGGACGAGCTGACCACGACGGCCACGTCCCGGGTGTGGATCGTCCGGGGCGGCGAGGTGACCGAGGAGACCTTCGACCCGCGTGACGTGGGCCTCGACCTGGTTCCCGTGGAGGCGCTGCGCGGTGCGGACGCCTCCTACAACGCCGAGGTGGCCCGCCGACTGCTGGAGGGTGAGACCGGTCCGGTCCGCGAGGCGGTCCTGCTGAACTCGGCGGCGGCGCTGGTCGCTCTGGAGCCGACGTCGGCACCGCTGGCCGACCAGATCCGTGCCGGGATGGCGAAGGCGGCGGAGTCGATCGACTCGGGGGCGGCGAAGCGGACGCTGGAACGCTGGGTGGCGGCCAGCAACGCGTAACCGAGGTGAGCGTGGTCCCGCGATGCGGACTCGACTTGCGGGACCGCGCTCACGTCACGTACTTTCCTGACCAGGTCATGAGTGACAGTCAAAAGGCCCCGGCCGACTGTCCGGCAACCCTCCGTCCGTGGCGGGGTGCCCCGGGTGACGACCAGGCCGCAGGCAGCGAGGTCTGTGGCAAGCGCGTGACGAGGAGTCTCTCGTGAACCAGCGAATGCGATAGGGCCGCAGAGCCCCGCCTCCGCATCCCCCTTCTCTTCACCCCCGCTTGTAGCCGTCGTGCTCGCGGGCGGATTCCACCTGCCTTCACGGGAGTTCACCCATGTCCGTTTCCGCCGTCGCCACCGCCCCGTCCGTTTGTGCCCCGCTGCCCGTTCTGGGGCGGGACGTCACCGTCCCCCTCGTGACCGGCGGCGAGGTCACCTACGCCGCGCTCGACTACGCCGCCAGTGCCCCGGCGCTCCAGCGGGTCTGGGACGACGTCGCCGCCTACGCGCCGTACTACGGCAGCGTGCACCGCGGTGCCGGGTACCTCTCCCAGCTGTCGACCGACCTGTTCGAGAACGCCCGCCGGACCGTCGCCGAGTTCCTCGACTGCCGCGAAGGCGACCAGGTCGTGTTCACCCGGTCGACCACCGACTCCCTCAACCTCCTCGCCGCAGCGCTCCCCGCCGACTGCCAGGTGTTCGTCTTCGAGACCGAGCACCACGCCTCCCTGCTGCCGTGGCGCAACGCCCGCGTCACCTTCCTCGACGCCCCGCGCAGCCCCCGCGAGGCCGTCGAGACTCTGGAGCGCGCCCTCGCCGGCCGCACTGTGCCGATCGAGGGGGGCCACGGGCCGGCCCTGGTCTGCGTCACCGGTGCCTCGAACGTCACCGGCGAGCTGTGGCCCGTACGGGAACTCGCGGCGGCCGCGCACGCCCACGGCGCGCGGATTGTGCTGGACGCCGCCCAGCTGGCCCCGCACCACCCGGTGTCCCTCGCCGGCCTCGACGTCGACTGGGTCGCCTTCTCCGGGCACAAGCTGTACGCGCCCTTCGGTACGGGCGTCCTGGCCGGGCGGTCCGACTGGCTGCGCGCGGCCGAGCCGTATCTCGCGGGCGGCGGCGCCAGCCGCAAGGTCAGCCGGCGCCAGGACGGGGGAGTGGACGTGGAGTGGCACGACAGCGCCGCCCGCCACGAGGCCGGTTCGCCCAACGTCATCGGCGCCTACGCCGTCGCCTCGGCCTGCAAGGCGCTGACCGAGGCCGGCTTCGACACCCTCGTCGCCCGTGAGCAGGACCTGGTCCGCGCGGTGCGGGAGGGGCTCGCCGACGTTCCCCAGGTGCGGTTCCTGTCCCTCTTCGGGGACGACGCGCCGCGCGTCGGCGTGCTCTCCTTCGTCGTCGACGGCTGGAACAGCTCGCACTTCGCCGCCGCCCTGTCCGCCGAGTACGGCATCGGCGTACGGGACGGGCTGTTCTGCGCCCACCCGCTGGTGCGCACGTTGCTCGGCAGCGACCCGCAGTCGCAGGGGGAGTGCGGGTCGCCCGAGGCCGCGCCGGGGGAGAAGTCGCTCAACGCCATCCGGGTCAGCTTCGGCGCGGGCACGCCGGACGAGCACGTGGAGCGGTTCGTGCGGGCGGTGAAGGAGCTCGTGACGGACGGGGCGAAGTGGAACTACCGCACGGAGGACGGGCGCTGCGTGCCGGACACCTCCGCCTGAACCGGTAGCCGGGCACCCAGGACGATCATCCGCAGGGCCCGTTCGGTGGCGTCCGTGAGGAGTTCGCTCGCGCGGAGCAGGGCCTCGGCCAGCTCCATCGGGGCGGGCAGGATGCCGTGGCAGGCGTCCACCCCCGGCACATCGCCCGCGCCCTCCCCGAGCGTGCCGGCCAGCGCCAGGACGGGGCGGCCGTGGAGCTTGGCTCGGCGGGCCACCTCGGCGGGGACCTTGCCACGCGGCGTCTGGTGGTCCAGGGCGCCCTCGGCGGTGACGACCAGGTCGGCGCGGGCCAGCCGGGCGTCCAGGTCGAGGTGGTCCAGCAGCACGTCGAAGCGGGGGAGCAGCCGGGCGCCCAGGGCGGCCAGCCCGGCTCCCAGGCCGCCGGAGGCTCCCGTGCCGGGCCCGGAGCGCAGGTCGCCGCCCGGCACGGCGGCATCGCGGGTGAGGACGAACGCCCAGTTCTCCAGGGCCGCCGACAGCTCCTCCACCTGCGCGGGCGTCGCGCCCTTCTGCGGCCCGAAGACCCGGGCCACGCCCCGCTCGCCGCACAGCACGTTGTACGGGTTGCAGGCGACGAGCAGTTCCACCTCCGTCAGGCGGGGGTCCAGGCCCCTGGGGTCGACGCGGTGCAGGCGGGTCAGCTCCCGCCCGCCCCGGGCGAGTTCCCGGCCGTCCTCGTCCAGCAGCCGGGCGCCCAGCGCCTGGAGCGCGCCCGCGCCCCCGTCCGAGGTGCCCGAGTCGCCGCAGCCGACGAGGATCCGCCGGACGCCCGAGTCCAGGGCGGCGCGGATCAGTTCGCCGACGCCGTACGTGGTGGTGGCGCCCGGGTCGCGCAGGTCCTGCGGGACGAGGGAGAGGCCCGCGACCGCCGCCATCTCCACCACGGCGGTGTCCCCGCCGCCCAGCAGGGCGAAGTGCGCGGCGATGGTCTCCCCGACCGGGCCGGTGGCCGGCGTGGTGACGATCCTGCCCCCGGTCGCGGCGGCCAGGGCGAGGGCCGTGCCCTCGCCGCCGTCCACCAGCGGGATCAGGTCGATCTCGGCGCCGGGCAGGACCCGGCGTACGCCGGCCGCGATGGCGTCGGCGGCGGCCTCCGCGGACAGGGACTCCTTGAAGCCGCTGGGGGCTACGACGACACGGTTCAGCATGGGAGAGCTCCTCAACGGGTGACGGACACGCCGAGCAGCGGCCACACCGCGACGGCGAAGAACAGGACGAGCGCCGCGGTCAGCGGGGCCAGGACGGCGGACAGCCGCAGCAGGTCGCGTGGGGCGTAGGTGGGAGCCCCGGTGATCTGCGAGAAGAGCGTGACCGGCTTGGCCGAGGCGGGCAGGGTGTGGCAGAAGCCCGCGGCGGCGGTCGAGGCGAGGGCCGCGGCCACCGGATTGACGCCGGCTCCGGCAGAGGCCGCCACGACCAGGGGGACCAGGACCGACGAGCGGGCCGAACGGGACTGCAGGAGCAGGTGGGCCGCCGTGCTGACCGCGATCACGACGGTCAGGAAGAGCACCGGGGACTCGTTCGTCGGCACTCCGGACACCAGCCACCGCGCCGCTCCCGAGTCGGCGAGCGCGACCCCCATCGCCATCGTCGCGGCCATGAACAGCAGCAGCGACCAGGGGACGGTCTTCAGCGCGTCCTTCAGGCGCACCGTGCCGAGGGCGGGCGAGGAGGCGATGACGGCGCCGATCAGGGCGACCAGCGCCGGCGGCACCCGGTGCAGCGGCTCACTGCACCACAGGACGATCACGGTGGCGAGCAGCAGGGTGCAGCGCTTCTCGGCCTGGCTCCAGGGGCCGGTGACCGGCTGCTCGCTGTGCCGCTGGATCTGCTCGGGGGTGATGCGGACCGGGCCGCGGCGGTCCGCGCGCCGGGTCGTCGTCAGCAGGACCAGCTCCGCGGCCAGGTGGGAGGAGGCCACGGCCAGCGGCAGCCCCAGCAGCAGCCACTGCGTGAAGCCGATGTGCTGTCCGGTCGTCTCCCACAGCACCGACACGGTGATCAGATGCGCTCCCGCGCCGATCAGAGTCGCCACCGCCGACAGAAGGATCACGGTCGGAAACAGCAGCGCCAGCATCACCACCAGTCGTTTCCGGTCGGCCAGGACCTTCGCGAGGGCGAGGAACACCGGCAGCGCGAGCGCGGCCCGGCCGGAGGTGGCGGGCACCGCGAACGCCGTGACGACCAGGGCGGCCGTGGTGAGATGCACCAGCTGCCGGACGGTGCGCGCCCCGCTGACCAGGAACACCGCCGCCCGGCCGGCGAGCCCGGTCCGGCTCACCGCGGCCGCCAGCACGAACGCGCAGATCAGCAGCCACACCGTGGCATCGCCCAGCGTGCCGAACAGGGTGTCGCTGCTGATCACCCCGGTCACCGTGAGCGCGAGCCCGGCGCCGAGCGCGATGTACGTGTCGTCGATCGACGTCCCGATCCAGGCACAGGTCGCCAGCGCGAACACGGCGAGGGTGAACCGGGCGTCGCCGCCGAGTCCGGGAAAGTTCCCGGGGACGGCCAGCAGCGCGCACAACGACAGCGCGACGCACAGGGCGGTGGTGGAGCGCGGATTCAGAGGCACGCCATCGAGGATTGGCGAAGGCGGTGAGTCATCGATGAGCGCGACATGAAGGAACTTTCACTGCGGCGCCCTCGAGGGGCGCGGGGCTGTATCGATGTGCGGGCTCCGCCGCGTGGGCGCGACCAGCCACAACAGACCCGCACCCGGCAACGGCGCCCAAGCGCCACTACGGCAGCCGATACCCCATCCCCCGCACCGTCTCCACCCGCTCCGCCCCCAGCTTCCTGCGCAGCGTCCGCACATACACGTCCACGATGTTGGACCCCGGGTCGAAGTCGTACCCCCACACATGGGACAGGATCTGCTCCCTCGACAGCACCTGCCCCGGGTGCCGAAGGAACAGTTCCAGGAGCACGAACTCACGGGCCGTCAGGTCGACCGTCCGCTCCCCGGAACGGGCCCGGCGCGTGCGCAGGTCCAGGCTGAGGGAGCCCGACCTGAGGACCGTCACCTCCGGCGCCCGCGCCGCCGTACGGAGTCTCAGCCGCACCCGGGCGAGCAGCTCCTCGAAGCGGAACGGCTTGGTCATCCAGTCGTCGGCGCCGCCCTCGAGGCCGGCCACCGTGTCCCGCACGGAGTCCCGCGCGGTCAGCACGATCACCGGCACCGACACGCGCGCCTCGCGCAGCTCCCGCAGGATCGTGAAGCCGTCCCGGCCGGGCAGCCCGATGTCCAGGACGACGAGGTCGAAGCCGCCGGTCAGGGCGTACTCGCAGCCCGCGTCGCCGTCGGTGACGACGGTCGTGGTGAAGCCGTTGGAGCGCAGGCCCTTCTCCACGAAGGAGGCGATGCGCTCCTCGTCCTCGACGATGAGGATGCGGTTCACGTGGGGTCCCCTTCCGGTGCCCGGGGCGCGTGCAGGACGAGGGCGAAGGTGGCACCGCCCCCGGGAGTGCCGTAGAGCCGAACGCGGCCCCGGTGGCCCTCGGCGATCGCCTTGACGATGGACAGCCCGAGTCCGGCGCCGGAGCCCCGGGCGCCGCGGCGGGCCGTGCCGCGCCGGAAGCGTTCGAAGATCACCTCGGCGTCCTGCGGCTGCACTCCGGGCCCCGAGTCGGCGACGTACAGCTCCAGGTGTGTGCCGTCCGTGCGGGAGCCGATGCGGACGGCCTGGCCGGGCGTGGTGTGCTGCACGGCGTTCTGGGCGAGCTGCACCATGGCCTGGGTGATCCGCTGCGGATCCAGCTCGGCCTCCAGGTCGGCGACCTCGGCGAGCTGCCAGTCGCGGTCGCCCAGGGTGCGGGCCTTGACGTAGACGTCGGCGGTGAGTTCGGCGACCTGGAACGGCTCGGGGGAGACGAAGTCGGGGCGTTCGGCCTTGGCGAGCAGCAGCAGGTCCTCGACGATGCGGCTCATCCGGTCCAGCTCGTCGGTGACCAGCCGGACGGTCTCCTCGCGTTCGGCGGGGTCGTCGCCCATGACCTCCAGATGCCCGCGCACGATGGTGATGGGGGTGCGCAGCTCGTGGCCGGCGTCGTCGACGAACTCGCGCTGCGCGGCGAAGGCACGCTCCAGCCGGTCGAGCATGCCGTTGAACGTCTCCGCGAGGGCCGCTATGTCGTCGTGGCCGTGCACCGGGATCCGGCGGGTGAGGTCCTGTTCGGTGAGCTGTGCCGCCGCGGTGCGCACCACCCGCACCGGTTTGAGGATCCGCCCGGCGACCGCCCAGGCGATGCCGACGGTCAGCAGCAGAGCCACCCCGGAGATGACGAGCAGCGTGCGGAACACGCTGTTCACGCGGGCCCGCTCGCGCTCCGGGTGGAACGCCACGACGAACGCGGCGTCCGGCGCCCGGCCCGGCTGGGCCACGGTGACCTTCGCCCAGCGGATCTCGCCCTGCGGCCGGTCGAGCACGCCGGAGGACTCGGGCGAGCCGAAGATGCGGCGCCGGGCCTCGGGATCCTCGTGCAGGGGCAGGGCGATGGGCAGGTCGTGCGGCTGGCGGATCTGCCGGGGGGCGGCACCCGCCCGGCCGACCAGGCCGATCAGCTCCTCGTCGCTGTCGGGGTACTGCCGTTCCAGGAACACCGTCAGCAGCCGGTCCGCGTCGGTGAACGGGCGGCCCGTGCGCGGATCCCCGCCGCGCTCCTCGAAGTTCGCGAACTCGCCGGTCTCCTGGGCGAGCAGGCGGTTGACCCGGTGGTCGGCGTCCCGCAGCAGGAACGAGCGGGTGGTCATGGCCACCGAGGCCAGCGCGAGCGCCATCACGAGCAGCAGCCACAGCAGGATCCGGACCCGGGCGGAGACCCGCCGGCGGCCGGTCTCAGTGGTCGGAGCCGGGGCCGTCGTCGTCGCCCGGCCCGTCGTCTCCGGTGCCCTGGCCGCGGTCGTCGTCATCATCGTCACTCGCTGAGCTGTCGGTGACCGGAGGCCGCGAGACGACCTCGTCACCCGGCGTGGTGCCGGGCGGTGTGGCCTGCGGGGTGGGCCGGAGCGTGGAGGTGGGTGTGGGCGAGCCGTGGTCCAGCTCCACCTGCTGGGAGGGCACCTTGGGCGACTCGGGGCTGTCCGCGAGCGCGTAGCTGGTCGCGGCGATGCCCAGCGGGATCAGCACGACGGCGGACAGGGCCGCCATCCGGCGAGAGAAAACCATGGGCCCGATCCTGCGGGCGGAACCCGGGGAGCGGGATGAAGCCCGGATGAAGAACTCTTCACCCGGCACCCGGCACCCGGCACCCGGCGGGCCGGTCGGTCCTAGTTGTCCAGCCCGATCGAGAACGCCGCCTCGAGGTCGTGCTGCGAGTACGTACGGAACGCCACGTGCGTGTCGGTCCCCTCCACCCCGGGGATCTTGCTGATCCGGCCCGGGATGACCTCCGCCAGGTCCTCGTGCTCCTTGACCCGGACCATCGCGATCAGGTCGTAGGTGCCGGTGACGGAGAAGACCTCGCTGACGCTGTCCAGCGCCGCGATCGACTCGGCGATCTCGGGGATCCGGTCCACGCTGGTCTTGATCAGGACGATCGCGGTGATCACGGCTGGTTCTCTCCCTCGGGGGCCGGAGCAGGGGCGGCCTTCACTCTAGTAGGGCTGGTGGGGCGGCCGTAGCGGACCGACGCATAGCCGAAGCCCAGACCGAAGCCGATGAGGTGGGCGAGGTAGGCGACCCCCGGCCCGTCCGGGGCCCGGCCCGCGGCCAGCCACTGCAGCGCCGCCCAGAACGGCAGCACGACCCACGCGGGGAAGCGCACCGGCAGGAAGAAGAGGAACGGCAGGAGACTGGTCACCCGGGCACGGGGGAACAGGTACAGGAACGCACCGAGGACCGCGGAGATCGCCCCCGAGGCACCGACCAGGGACTGCTCGGAGTCCGCGTTGGCGACGGCGTACCCCAACAGGGCCAGGTAGCCGCAGCCGACGTAGAACAGGGTGAACTGCACCCGGCCCATCCGTTCCTCGGTCATCGCCCCGAAGACGTAGAGGAAGAGCATGTTGCCGAGCAGGTGCACCCAGCTGCCGTGGACGAACAGCGCGGTCGCGGGGGTGAGGGCATATCCCGCGGACCCTTCGAACAGTTCTGCGGGAATCACGCCCCAGCGCCGGAAATAGGCCCGCTGCACGGCGAGCAGTTCGTCGCCCGTGCCGTACGCCGGATTCAGGCCCGAGGCGGGCCCGGCCAGGAAGGCCAGGCAGCACAGGGCGATCAGTGAGTACGTCACCGGCGCTGACGACCCCCTGACCGATCTGCCGGCCCGGACGATCGACGCGCTCCACTTGCGGATCATGAACACAGAGCATGACGTAACCGGACGCAACCGCCCAGACCGCCTCGCCGCCGTGGACGCGCGGGCGGCGAGGACCTGCCAGGCCGTAGGGTTACGAGCCATACGCGCCGGGGATGCCGGTCGCGTCACGGACACTAGAAGGAAAGAGAACAGGTCACGATGACGGTTCCCCTGCCGACCGCCGAGACGCGGTGGCGCTGCACCCTCTGTGGCAACCTCACGAGGTTCGACGTGACCCGCTCGTCGAAGGTCGTCGAGTACGTCCACCTCGACCTGGCCGGAGAGCCGAAGGTCGAGGAGCGCGAGGTGCTCAGTGAGACCATCGAGACGGTGCGCTGCCGCTGGTGCAACGCGGTGGACCAGGTGGAACTCGTGGACAGGCCGGGCGCCGGCTCCTGAGGATGGGGGTCCCCCCGCTCGAGCGAAGTCGAGAGTGGGGGAGGGCCCCGCACGGATTGGGGTGTGACGGATGGCGGAGACCACGGGCGGGGGGCCGGGCGACGGCGCCGCCGAGGTGCTCGACCGTCCGCTGCCCGACGGCGTGCGCCGCAGGGTCGTGCAGATCGTCTCCGACGGCTTCGGCTCGCTGACGGTCGCCGAGCTGCCCGCGCAGCTCAGGCAGTACGCCCGGTTCGCGCCGAACCGCCGGGCGAAGTTCGCCGGCAACGCGATGGCGGCCGCGCTGGAGACCGATCCGCTGTTCCGGCAGCGCATCGGGGAGAAGCTCAGAGAGACCCAGCCGGAGCTGACCGGCGCCCTCGACTCAGGCTCCCCGCCCCCGGCCGCGGACCCGCTCGACGTGGCGGCCGCGGCCTACGTACTGCGGCCCCCCGGCTGGGTGAAGCTGGTGACCGCCGCCGGCGAGGAGGCCCTGCGGGCCGACGCCGAGCGCGCCGACGAGGAGAGCCGGGCCGAGCTGGAGCGGCTGCGCGCCGAACTGGACCGGGCCCGTGACCACACCCGGGCCGAGACCGAGCGGCTGCGCACGGAGCTGGAATCGGCCAAGAAGGAAACCGAGTCGCTGCACCGCAAGCTGCGTGCCGCCCTCAGCGACGTCAAGCGCGGCGAGGCCGCTCTGCGCAAGGCGCACGGTGAGATCGAGGCCGTCCGTGCCGAGGCGCACGCCCAGGTGTCCGCCGCCGAGAGTGAGACCCGGCGGCTCAAGTCCCGGCTGGGCGAGACCGAGGCCGCCCTTGAGGCCACGCGCCGGGCCGCCCGCGAGGGCCGCAGCGTCGAGGACATGCGGGTACGGCTGCTGCTGGACACCCTGCTGGACGCCACCCAGGGGCTCCGCCGCGAACTGGCCCTGCCGCCGGTGTCGGTACGGCCCGCCGAGACCGTCGACGCCGTCGAACCGGGCCGTATGACCCCGAAGGACATCGCCGCCCGCGCCCTGTCGGAGAACGATCCGCAGGTTTTGGACCAGTTGCTGGCGCTGCCGCAGGCGCATCTGGTCGTCGACGGCTACAACGTCACCAAGACCGGCTATCCGCAGATGCCGCTGGAGAAGCAGCGCCTCAGACTGCTCGGGCAGCTCTCCCAACTGGCCGCGCAGAGCGGCGCCGAGGTGACCTGCGTCTTCGACGGCGCCGAGCTCGCCGCACCGGTGCTGCTGGCCCCGCCGCGCGGTGTGCGCGTCCTGTTCTCGAAGCCGGGCGTCACCGCCGACGAGCTCATCCGTCAACTCGTGCGCGCCGAACCACCCGGAAGGCCGGTCATCGTGGCCTCCACCGACCGGGAGGTCGCCGACGGGGTGGCCCGGGCCGGTGCCCGCCCGGTGGCCTCGGCGATGCTCCTCAAGCGCCTTTCGCGGGCCTAGGCGGCGTACGCCCCATGCGTAACGTCCGGGCGTGATGCCCGGATTGATGGGACCTGTGAGCCACGTTGCGTCAAGTGGGTCTCACTGCCTGTGAGCCCAGATGAAAAGATGGCCTACCGTGACGCAAATTTTCATCTGAGGATTTGAACTGATCACAGGAAGGTCACTAGGGTCGGGCCGAACCTCCGCTCGGGTGATCACTCATCGGGAGAGACGGCGGAGGGGCCAGAAGGAGCTTTTCACCCGTGGCGTCCCACCGTCGTCCGAAGCAGCCGAGCCGCGCACGTGTGACCGTGCTGACCACCGCCGCCGCCGCTGCCGTCGCCTTCAGCTCGCAGGCCGCCAACGCCGCCCCCAGCGAGAAGCCGAGCAAGGACGAGGTCAAGGCCAAGGTCGACAAGCTCTACGAAGAGGCGGAGCAGGCCACCGAGAAGTACAACGGGGCCAAGGAGAAGCAGGAGAAGCTCCAGAAGGAGATCTCCACCATCCAGGACAACGTGGCCCGCGGCCAGGAGGAGCTCAACGAGCTCCGCGACAGCCTGGGCCTCGCCGCCGCGTCGCAGTACCGCACCGGCTCCATCGACCCCTCCGTGCAGCTGTTCCTCTCCGCCAACCCGGAGGACTACCTCGACAAGGCCTCCACGCTCGACCAGTTGAGCGGCCAGCAGGTCGAGGCGCTGAAGAAGGTCCAGGAGAAGCAGCGCGAACTCGCCCAGGAGCGCGCCGAGGCCTCCGAGAAGCTGAAGGACCTCGCCTCCACCCGGACCGAACTCGGCAAGAAGAAGAAGGAAGTCCAGGGCAAGCTCTCCTCCGCGCAGAAGCTGCTCAACAGCCTCACGGCCGCGCAGAAGGCCGAACTGGCCGCCGAGCAGAACCGCGCCAGCCGGACCAGCGAGCGCGACGCCCTCACCGCCGACGTCCCGCCCGGCTCGGGCCGCGCCGCCGCCGCCTTCGCCTTCGCGCAGAGCCAGCTCGGCAAGCCCTACGTCTACGGCGCCACCGGCATGAGCTCCTTCGACTGCTCCGGCCTCACCTCCCGGGCCTACGCCGCCGCCGGCGTGCAGATCCCGCGCACCTCCGAGGCACAGACCGGAGCCGGCACCAAGATCTACTCGGTCAGCCAGCTCAAGGTCGGCGACCTGGTCTTCTTCTTCAACGACCTGCACCACGTGGGCCTCTACGCCGGCAACGGGCAGATCATCCACGCCCCGCGCACCGGCACGGTCGTCCGCTACGAGTCGATGGACACCATCGGCGGCCCCTTCATGTTCGGCGTCCGGGTCTGACATCCGAGCTGCGCAACCCGCTCGGCGTCCTCAAGATCAGGACACCGTGTCCGCCGTTCGGGCGAATCACGACAACCCCGAGTGAGCCCACGCCCCGCCATTGACCTGCGTCAGCGGCGGGGCGCCGCGCTGGATACCCACGGATGGTCGTTGGCGGCCCCCCGTCGCGGGGCTACTGTCTGCCGCGTTCCAAGTCCGCCAGCGGAAGGAGAGCGGCTTCCCGTGGGGTCCCATCGCCGCCTTGCACCGTCCGGGTTCGACCGGGGCGCCGGTGCCGCGGTCAGCTTCCTGTCCGTCGCGGCCGCCGCCGTGGGCGCGGTACCGGCCGTCGCCGCACCGTACGACGACACCCGGGCCACGGTGGACCGGCTCTACGAGCAGGCCGAGAAGGCGACCGAGGCGTACAACGAGGCCGACGAGCGCGCCGACGGGCTGCGCGATCACGTCGGCATCGCCCGGGACCGCATCGCCCGCCAGCAGCAGCGCGTCAACTCCATGCGGGAGTCCCTCGGTTCGCTCGCCGGTGCCCAGTACCGCGAGGGCGGCATCGACCCGTCCCTCGCCCTGCTGTTCTCCGACGACCCGGACGACTACCTCGACCACGCGTCCCGGCTCGACCGCCTCACCGCCCGCCAGGCGGGCGAGCTGAAGGAACTCCGGATCGCGCTGCGCGAACTCGCCCAGGACCGCGAGGAGACCGCCGGGAAGCTCCGCGAACTGGACCGGAGCCGCAAGGCCGTCGCCGCCCACAAGAAGACCGTCGAGCAGAAGCTCGCCGCGGCCCGGCGGCTGCTCAACTCCCTGCCGGAGGCCGAGCGCGACGCCTACGGTCGTGCCTCCCGCTCCGGCCGCCCCGGCATGCCCGACCTCGGCAGTGCCACCGCCGCCTCGGGACGCGGGTCCGCCGCGGTCGCCGCAGCCCGCAGCGCGCTCGGCAGGCCCTACGTCTGGGGCGCCAACGGACCCTCCGGCTTCGACTGTTCGGGCCTGATGCAGTGGTCGTACGCGCAGGCCGGGGTCTCCCTGCCGCGCACCTCGCAGGCCCAGCGGTACGCCGGCCGGCAGGTCCCGCTGTCCGAGGCGCGCCCCGGTGACCTGGTCGTCTACCGGGGCGACGCCAGCCATGTCGGGATGTACATGGGCAACGGCCAGGTCATCCACGCGCCCTACCCCGGCGCGCCCGTGCGCTACGACCCGGTCGGGATGATGCCCGTCTCGTCGGTCACCAGGGTCTGACCAGGGCGGCCCGGCGCCCGTACGATCGGGAACGTGGCTGGTCGAAGGTCGGGGTCCGCGCTCGTCGTGCTCGTCGTGCTGCTCGCCGCCCTGGCCGGGTGCGGCGGGCGGTCCGCGGCCGACAGTGCCACGGCCGACGTCCAGCGGCTCCTGGACCGGCGGGCCGCCGCGGTCGTCGACCGAGACCCGCGCGCCTACGAACGGACGGGCACGGGGACGGATTTCGCCACACTGCGCGCGTTGCCCGTGGCCTCCTGGTCGTACCGGGTGACAGCGGTGCGCCGCACCGGCGACACGGCCACCGCCGACGCCGAACTGCGCTATCGCGTCGCCGGGTACGACCGGGCGCCGGTGACCGCCGGGCGCACTCTGCGACTGAGCCGGGACGCGGACGGGCAGTGGTCCGTGGACACCGACCGGCCCGCGAAGAAGTCCGCCCAGCAGCTCTGGGACCAGGGGACGGTGCACCTCGTCCGGGGCCGGCACAGCCTCGTGCTCGGCGTCGGGCAGTCCGGGCGGTCGCTGCGGGACTTCGCGGACCTGGCCGACCGTGCGGTGCCCGCCGTGTCGGACGCGTGGGGCACGGACTGGAGCCGGCGGGTCGTCGTGCTCGTGCCGAAGTCACTGGAGGGGATGGCGGGGCTGCTCGGCTCACCCGCCTCCTCCTACCGTGGGATCGCGGCGGTGACCACCGGCGCGACGGGCGCGCGGGACCGGGCGCCGGCGGACCGGATCATCGTCAACCCGGACGCGTTCGCGCTCCTCGGCGGTCTCGGCGAGCAGGTCGTCGTCACCCACGAGACGACCCATGTCGCCACCCGTGCCCGCACCACGGCCGCCACGCCCCTGTGGCTGTCCGAGGGGTACGCCGACTGGGTCGGCTACCGCGCCGGCGGCCGAACCCCCGCCGAGGCCGCGCCCGAACTGTCCCGGGCGGTCGGTGAGGGCCGCGTCCCCACCGCACTCCCGGACGACGAGGACTTCGGCTTCACCGGTGACGCGAGCCGCCTGGCCCGCTCCTACGAGAGCGGCTGGACGGCGTGCCGGCTGATCTCCGACCGCTGGGGCGAGGCCCGGCTGGGGGAGTTCTACCGGGCCGTCGGGGAGCACCGGGAGCGGGCCGGGGCGGTGGAGGACGCGATGCGGACGGTACTGGGGACGACGCCGGAGGCCTTCACGGAGCAGTGGCGGGCATATCTGCGGGATCAGCTGGGCTGACACGGGGCCGGGCGGCGGCCGGTGCGACGGGCGGTACGGTCGCCCGCCACAGGGCGCGGGCCGCCATCAGCGTGGCGGCCACCAGGAGGCCGTTGCGCAGGAACAGCAGGGTCAGGCCGAGACCGTCGCTCGCCACGACGTTGGCGAAGTAGTACGGGAACTCCAGCACCGTCACGAAGCACGCCGCCAGCACCAGGACGACCGGCAGCCGCATCCGGCTCCGGGGGAAGTACAGGCACACCGCCGCCAGCCCGATCAGCCACACCATGTACTGCGGGCTGATCACCCGGCTGGTGGTGGTGAACATCAGCACCGCCACGAAGGCCGCGTCGGCGAGCGTGTGCTCCTCGAAGCGCCGGGCCAGCAGCCGCCACAGCACCAGCCAGCCGAAGGCCGCCCCGGTCAGGAACAGCGCGCCCGTGCTCACCTCGCTCACATACGGCCCGAGGAACTCGATCGAGCCGTAGTTCAGTTTCACCTCGCCCTGCCAGCCGAAGTGCCGGGCGACGTGGAAGACCAGCGCGCCCAGCGACTCGACCTCGGTGCCCCGGTCGCGCTGGAAGGTCAGGAACGCGAACGCGCCCGGCATGGCCAGCGCGAACACACCCGTCACCACGATGCCGGTCACCAGCGCCGACACCCAGGCGCTGCGGCGCCGGGCGGCCAGGAGCAGCATCGCCGGCCACACCTTGAGCAGCGCCCCGAAGGCCGCCAGGGCCCCCATCGCCTTCGGGTGCCGGGCGCCCGCGAGCAGCGCGGCCATCGCCACCGCCGTGACCATCACGTCGTAGCGGGCGTACACCGTGGGGCCCAGCAGCGGCACGCCGATCACCCACACCCAGGCGCCGCGCAGCGAGCGGCCCGGGCGGCGTCCCGCGTACGTCATCAGGGCCAGCACGGCCAGGTCGGTGACGCAGACCAGCACGAAGAACGCGGTCGCGTAGTCCAGGAAGGGCAGCAGGCCGGGGGAGAGGATCGCCAGCGCGGCGGCGGGCGGGTACTGCCAGGTGACATCGTTCAGCGGGAACGTTCCGGTGCTCAGGACGTCGTACCAGCCCTGGTAGATCACGTGCACGTCGCTCGTGACGTCCGGGCCCGGGAAGACGTACACCTTCAGCACGAACAGCAGCAGCAACAGCCTCGTGAGACACCAGACCACCGGCAGCCATGCCGGGGACCGCCTCGTGCCCGTCGTCTTCACCTGATCCCTGCCCGTTCGCGTGCCGTGCTGATGGGGCCATGATGGGCCCGCCGGCTGTGAGCGTGCCATACCTGCCGCCGCGCACGGCTGGGAGGGGCGGTTCGGTAGGGTCGGCGGCGTGCGCAAGACCCTGATCGTGACCAACGACTTCCCGCCCCGGCCCGGTGGCATCCAGGCGTTCCTGCACAACATGGCGCTGCGGCTGGACCCGCAGCAGCTGGTCGTCTACGCCTCGACCTGGAAGCGGACCCGGGAGGGCATCGAGGCGACCCGTGCCTTCGACGCCGAGCAGCCCTTCACCGTCGTACGGGACCGTACGACCATGCTGCTGCCGACGCCGGGTGCCACCCGGCGGGCCGTCGGTCTGCTGCGGGAGCACGGGTGCACCTCGGTGTGGTTCGGGGCGGCGGCCCCGCTCGGCCTGATGGCCCCGGCCCTGCGGGGCGCGGGCGCCGAGCGGCTGGTCGCCACCACGCACGGTCATGAGGCCGGCTGGGCGCAGCTGCCCGCCGCCCGGCAGCTGCTGGGCCGGATCGGCGACGCCACGGACACGATCACCTACCTCGGCGAGTACACGCGCTCGCGGATCGCGACCGCGCTGACGCCCCCGGCCGCCTCGCGCATGGTGCAGCTGCCGCCGGGCGTCGACGAGAAGACCTTCCACCCCGGCTCGGGCGGCGACGAGGTCCGGGCCCGCCTCGGCCTCACGGACCGCCCGGTCGTGGTCTGCGTCTCCCGCCTCGTCCGGCGCAAGGGCCAGGACACCCTGATCCGGGCCATGCCCCGCATCCTCGCCGCCGAGCCGGACACCGTGCTGCTGATCGTCGGGGGCGGCCCGTACGAGAAGGACCTGCGGCGGCTCGCGCATGAGACCGGCGTCTCCTCCGCCGTCCGCTTCACCGGCGCCGTGCCCTGGTCCGAACTGCCCGCCCACTACGGTGCCGGCGACGTCTTCGCGATGCCCTGCCGCACCCGCCGCGGCGGTCTGGACGTCGAGGGCCTCGGCATCGTCTACCTGGAGGCCTCCGCGACGGGCCTCCCGGTCGTGGCCGGTGACTCGGGCGGCGCCCCGGACGCGGTCCTCGACGGCGAGACGGGCTGGGTGGTGCGCGGCGGCTCCCCGCAGGACGCCGCCGACCGGATCGTCACGCTCCTGGGAGACGCCGAGCTGCGCCGCCGGATGGGGGAGCGGGGCCGCGAGTGGGTCGAGGAGAAGTGGCGCTGGGATCTGCTCGCGGAGCACCTCAAGAGCTTGCTGTAGGGAAATGAGGGGCGCGGGGAACTGCGCGACAAGCCACCAGGGGCCCGCACCCGCCCACAAGGATCAAGCGGCACCCCCACTAGGCGGAACCCCAAAATCCGCCGATGCTGCGCCCATGACAGCAAACCTGACACATCGTCATCTGACAAGACGTCAAATTCTGGGCATGGCGGCCCTGCAGACAGCCGCCACCCTCGGCTTCACCCGCATCGGCCTCCAAAGCGCCCGAGCCGCCCAGCCCGACGCGGTCGACACCGCGCCCGCCATCGTCGTCGGCTCGGGCTACGGCGGCGCAGTCGCCGCCCTGCGCCTCGCCCAGGCCGGCATCCGCACCCTCGTCCTGGAAATGGGCCGGCTCTGGAACACCCCGGGCCCCGACGGCAAGGTCTTCTGCGCGACGGGCACACCCGACCACCGTTCCATGTGGTTCCGTAGCCGCACCGAGGCACCCCTGTCCACGTTCCTGTGGCTGGACGTGGTCAACCGGGACATCAGCCCCTACCCCGGTGTCCTGGACCGTGTGCACTTCGACCACATGTCCGTGTACGTGGGCCGGGGCGTCGGCGGCGGCTCCCTGGTCAACGGAAGCATGGCGGTGACCCCGCCCCGGTCGTACTTCGCCGAGCAGTTCCCCACCGTCGACACCGACGAGATGTACGGCACCTACTTCCCGCGCGCCCGCGCCGCCCTGGGCGTCAGCACCGTCGACCCCGCCTGGTTCGAATCGACGGAGTGGTACCGCTTCACCCGCGTCTCCCGCAAGCACGCGGAGAAGACCGGTCTGCGGACCACCTTCGTGCCGAGCGTCTACGACTTCGGCCACATGCAGCGCGAGGCGGCCGGCACCGCCCCGAAGTCGGCGCTCGCCGGCGAGGTCATCTACGGCAACAACCACGGCAAGCGCAGCCTCGACAAGACCTACCTCGCCGCCGCGCTCGGCACCGGCAACGTCACCGTCCACACCCTGGAGAAGGTACGCGCGATCAGCCGCGCGCCGGACGGGACCTACGTCCTGACCGCCGACCGCGTCGACGAGAACGGCCGCGTCGTCGGGACCAAGGAGTACGGCTGCACGTACCTCTTCCTCGGCGGCGGCAGCCTCGGCACCACCGAACTGCTGCTGCGCGCCCGGGAGACGGGCACCCTGCCCGGCCTCGACGCCAGTGTCGGCGCCGGCTGGGGCACCAACGGCAACGTGATGCTGGGCCGGGCCAACCACCTGTGGGACACGGTCGGCGCGAACCAGTCGACCATGCCGGTCATGGGCATCGACGACTGGGCCAACAGCGCCAACCCGGTGTTCGCCGAGATCGCCCCGCTGCCGACGGGTCTGGAGCACTGGGTGAGCCTCTACCTGGCGATCACCAGGAACCCGGAGCGGGCGTCCTTCTCCTACGACACCGGCTCGGGCCGGCTGAGGCTCGGCTGGACGGCCGCCCACTCCGCGGTCTCCGTCGCCATGGCCAAGAAGCTGTTCGACCGGATCAACGCGGCCAACGCGACGATCTACCGGTACGACCTGTTCGGTTCGGGCAACAAGGTCTTCGCCGACGACTTCACCTACCACCCGCTGGGCGGCTGCGTGCTGGGCAGGGCGACGGACGACTACGGGAGGGTCAAGGGATATCCCAGGCTGTACGTCACCGACGGCTCGCTCGTGCCCGGGTCGCTGGGAGTGAACCCCTTCGTGACCATCACCGCGCTCGCCGAACGCACGATGGCGCGGGTCCTCGCCGAGGACACCGCGCCATAGGCGACCCGACCCGGTGGGTCACTTCGCGTAGATCGCCTCGATCTCGTGCGCGTAGTCCTTCGCCACCACGTTCCGCTTCAGCTTCAGCGAGGGCGTCAGGTGGCCCGACTCCTCCGTGAACTGGGAGGACAGAATGCGGAACTTCCGCACCGATTCCGCTTTCGACACCGCGGCGTTGCCGTCGTCGATCGCCGCCTGGATCGCGGCCAGCAGGTCCGGGTCCTCGTGCAGCGACGCCGCGGTGGCACCCGACGGCTTGCCGTGCTCGGAGCACCAACGGCCCAGGAACTCCTCGTCGATGGTGACCAGCGCGCCCACGAACGGCCGCCCGTCGCCCACCACCATGCATTCCGCGACCAGCGCGTGCGCCCGGATGCGGTCCTCGATCACGGCCGGGGCGACGTTCTTGCCGCCCGCGGTGACGATGATCTCCTTCTTGCGGCCGGTGATCCTGAGGTAGCCGTCCTCGTCGAGGGTGCCGATGTCACCGGTGTGGAACCAGCCGTCGGCCAGGGCCTCGGCGGTCGCGCCGGGGTTGTGCCAGTACTCCTTGAACAGGTGCTCGCCGTGCAGCAACACCTCGCCGTCGTCGGCGATCCGGACCACCGAACCGGGCAGCGGCTGACCGACCGTGCCGATCTTCTGCCGGTCCCAGGGGTTGAACGCGGTGGCCGCGCAGGACTCGGTCAGGCCGTAGCCCTCCAGGACCGTGAAGCCGATGCCGCGGAAGAAGTGGCCGAGGCGCTCGCCGAGCGGGGCGCCGCCGGAGATGGCGAACTCGCCCCGGCCGCCGAGGACCGCGCGGAGCTTGCTGTAGACCAGCTTGTCGAACGTCTTGTACTTGATCTTCAGACCGAGGGACGGGCCCGAGGGGGTGTCCAGCGCCTTGCTGTAGGCGATCGCGGTGTCGGCGGCCTTGTCGAAGATCTTGCCCTTGCCGTCGGCCTGGGCTTTGGCGCGCGCCGAGTTGTAGACCTTCTCGAAGACGCGCGGCACGCCGAGGATCAGCGTCGGGCGGAACGCGGCCAGCTCGTCGGTGAGGTTCTTGATGTCCGGGACGCAGCCGAGCTTGATCGGCGCCATCATGGGCGCGATCTGCACCAGCCGGCCGAAGACGTGCGCGAGCGGCAGGAAGAGCAGCACCGAGCACTCGCCGGTGCGGAACAGCGGACGCAGCCGCTCCACGATGTTGCCGCACTCCGCGAAGAAGCTGCGGTGGGTGAGCACACAGCCCTTGGGGCGGCCGGTGGTGCCCGAGGTGTAGACGATGGTCGCCGGGTCGTCGGCCTTGGCGAACGAGCCGCGTTCCTCGACCGTCTGGTCCGTGACGTCCTGGCCGAGCCGGCCCAGCTCGTCGAGGCCCCCGCCGTCGATCTGCCACACGTGCTTGAGCGCCGGCAGCCGGTCGCGCACCGACTCGATCGCGGCGGAGTGGGCGTCCGACTCCACCACGCAGGCGGTCGCGCCCGAGTCGCCCAGGATCCACTGCACCTGCTCCGGCGAACTGGTCTCGTACACCGGCACGGTCACCGCGCCCGCGCTCCAGATCGCGAAGTCCAGCAGCGTCCACTCGTAGCGGGTGCGCGACATCAGGCCCACCCGGTCACCCGGCTGCACCCCGGCGGCGATCAGCCCCTTCGCCGCCGTGTGCACCTCGGCGAGGAACGTGGTGGCCGTGACGTCCTGCCAGCTGCCGCCGATCTTGCGGGCGATGACGGCGACATCCGGATGCTGCGCGGCGTTTCTGCGGACGATGTCGGTCAGATTTCCGTCCGCAGGGACCTCGTACAAAGCCGGAAGGCTGAACTCGCGCAAGACTGCTGCTCCTCATAGGGCGCCGGCGCCACGACGGTGTGTGCTGCGACGGTGCGGTCCAAGGCTCGGGGAGGTACTCAGGCATTCACTTGTTGAAATGCAGAGCACGACTGGACTGCCCGGACGTTACCCGCCGGTATGGCTTCTCCGACAGGGGGTCCCGTCGAGATGTTCGCTGCGTCACACAGTGGGGTATTCCTTCGCGCACAGTAGTCCACGCACTAACTGACTGGCCAGTAACCGCAGGTCCGGCCGCCACTGTTCACCTTTGCCGCACACGCTTACGCTTGATCGTCATGGCACCCACACCAGCCGGAAACCACCGGACGCGCGTCCACGTGGTCAGCGACGTGCACGGCAACGCCCGCGACCTGGCCAGGGCCGGCGAGGGCGCCGACGCCCTGATATGCCTGGGCGATCTCGTCCTCTTCCTCGACTACGCCGACCACTCCCGCGGCATCTTCCCCGACCTGTTCGGCGTCGAGAACGCCGACCGCATCGTCGCACTGCGCACCGCCCGGCGCTACCAGGACGCCCGGGAGTTCGGCGCCCGGCTGTGGGCCGGGGTGGGCGAGGACCGCGCCACGGTGATCGAGGAAGCGGTGCGCAAGCAGTACACCGAGCTGTTCGCCGCGTTCCCCTCCCCTACGTACGCCACCTACGGCAACGTCGACATGCCGACGCTGTGGCGGGAGTACGCGGGCCCCGGCACGACCGTCCTCGACGGCGAGCGCGTCGAGATCGGCGGCCGGGTCTTCGGCTTCGTCGGCGGCGGCCTGCGCACGCCGATGCGGACGCCGTACGAGATCAGCGACGAGGAGTACGCGGCGAAGATCGAGGCCGTGGGCGAGGTCGACGTGCTCTGCACGCACATCCCGCCCGAGGTCCCCGAGCTGGTCTACGACACCGTCGCCCGCCGCTTCGAGCGCGGCAGCCGGGCCCTGCTGGACGCCATCCGCCGCACCCGGCCCCGGTACTCCCTCTTCGGACACGTGCACCAGCCGCTGGCCCAGCGGATGCGGATCGGGGCAACCGAGTGCGTGAACGTGGGGCACTTCGCGTCGACCGGAACGCCGTGGGCGCTGGAATGGTGAGGACGCCCCAGCTCGGGTGAGATCCGCGGGTCCCGTGCGCGGTAGCCTTCACGCTGCACACGCGTGCGCACGACCTCATATTCGGCCCGTATCTGGAGGAGCCACGGCGATGGCGGAACACACCAGCTCGAGCATCACCATCGAGG
The DNA here is from genome assembly GCF_000725785.1 of Streptomyces flavovariabilis. Taxonomy (NCBI): domain Bacteria; kingdom Bacillati; phylum Actinomycetota; class Actinomycetes; order Kitasatosporales; family Streptomycetaceae; genus Streptomyces; species Streptomyces flavovariabilis. The sequence goes on from NZ_JNXD01000001.1 coordinate 921,389, forward strand.
CGGCCCCGGCCGACGTCATGGCGGTCATCTCCGACTTCGCCCGCTACCCGGACTGGACCGGCGAGGTGAAGGAGGCGGAGGTCCTCAAGACCGACGCCCAGGGCCGCGCCGAGCAGGTCCGCCTCGTCATGGACGCGGGCGCGATCAAGGACGACCAGGTCCTCGGCTACACCTGGACCGGCGAGAACGAGGTGTCCTGGACGCTGGTGAAGTCCCAGATGCTGCGCTCCCTCGACGGCTCGTACCTCCTCAAGCCGTCCGGCGCGGGCGGCACGGAGGTCACGTACGTACTGACCGTGGACGTCAAGATCCCCATGCTCGGCATGATCAAGCGCAAGGCGGAGAAGGTCATCATCGACAGGGCACTGGCGGGGCTGAAGAAGCGCGTGGAATCGGGCAAGTAGAAGCGGCGCCGCAGGGGTTGCCCGCAAGGTGCCGGGTCCGGGCCCGTCGCGGCCGGCCGTGCCCACGCGGCGGAGCCGCATGTGCAACTCAGCCCCGGCCCCCTGAGGGCGTCTCGGTTACCGTTCCTTCCCATGCGCACCATCCTGATCACCGGCCCCGGCGGCAGCGGTCGTACCACCCTCGCGGCCGCGACCGCCCTGGCCGCGGCGGCCGAGGGCACCCGCACCCTCGTCCTCGGCGCCGACCGCACGGACACACTCGGTGCGGCCCTGGGGGTGCAGACCGGCCCGGCCCCGATCCGGGCAGCCCCGCGGCTCACCGCCTGGCGCCCCGACGCCGCCCAGGACTTCCGCAGGGACCTCACCGCCCTCCAGGACCGCGCCTCCACCGCCCTGGACCTCCTCGGCGCCTCCCGCCTGGACCCCGAGGAACTCACCCCCCTGCCCGGCGCCGAGGAACTCGCCCTGCTGCGCGCCCTGCGCGACGCCGCGCTGTCGGAGAAGTACGACACTCTCGTCGTCGATCTCCCCCCGGCCCCGCAGGCCCTCGCCCTCCTCGCCCTGCCCGAGGAACTCCGCCGCTACCTGCGCCGCCTGCTCCCGCCCGAACGGCAGGCCGCCCGCGCCCTGCGCCCCGTCCTGGGCCGCCTCGCCGGCGTCCCCATGCCCGCCGAGTGGCTCTACGAGACGGCGGCCCGCTGGGGCCTGGAACTGGCCGCCGTCGATGCGGTCCTCGCCGACCGCGACACCGTCGTACGCCTGGTCGCCGAGCCCGGTCCGGCCGGCGCCGACGCGCTGCGCACCGCCGGTCTCGGCCTCGCCCTGCGAGGTCTGCGCACCGACGTCGTGGTCGCCAGCCGCGTCCTGCCCGAGGCCTCGCCGGACACCTGGCTCGCCGGCCCGGTCGCCCAGCAGCGCAAGACGCTGGAGGAGTGGCGGGAGTCGTACGACGTCCGCACCGTCCCCCATCTCGGACACGACCCGCGCGGCACCGACGACCTCACCGCACTCGGCGTACCCGGCGTCGGACAGGCGCTCCCCGCGGCCGACTGGCCCGTGACCGACCGGCTCGGCGAGGACGGCGTCCTCGTCTGGCAGATCCCGCTGCCCGGCGCCATACGCGAGGAACTGGACCTCGTCCGGCGCGGTGACGAACTCGTCGTCACGGCGGGGCGGTTCCGCCGGATCGTCCCACTGCCCTCCGTGCTGCGCCGCTGCACCGTCGACGGAGCCGCCCTGCGCGAGGGCGAGCTGCGGATCCGCTTCGCACCCGACCCGAAGCTGTGGCCGCGGGCCCGGTGACACAGCAGGGCGCCGGACCGGGGAGACACGGCAGGCCCGGCCCGTGAACGCGGTGCGCCCGTTCGGGTAACGTCGTAGGGACGAACCGTAGTCAGGAGTCCGTCATGAGCGAAGAACTCCCCCCGTTCGACGCCGCCCGCGACGAGGCCGCGGACGAGGTGCGGGCGAGCGACACCGACGCCTGGGCGACCGCGTGCGCCGAGGACCTCCAGGCGGAGAAGGCCCGCCGCCGCACCCAGTACGGCACGCCCACGGGCTCCGCCGCCGAAGAGCTGAAGAAGCTCGTCGACACCGTCGCCGAGAAGCTGTCCGGCGTCCAGTCCCCGCTGCTCGGCGCGGTCGCGGGGCCCGCCGCGCAGCAGGTCGTCCGGCAGGTCGTCCAGCAGGCCAAGGACGCCGTGGAACCCGTCATCGAGCGCAATCCGGACGTCTTCGACCACCTGGCAGCGGCCGGGAACGAGCTGCTCGCCGCCTACCGCTCCGCCGTCCAGGCCCAGGAGCGCCGCTGGACCGGCCGCGACGATCGGGACGACCCCCGTGACCAGGGCGAACACCGGGACGGCGGCGACGACGCCGGCCCCGGGCAGCGCATCGACCTGGACTGAGGCCCCGGCCCCGGCCGGGCGGCGGGCCCGGAGCGGCCGCCCGGGGTGCCCACCGTGCGGACGACAGCGAAACCGACGGCAGGGCCTCGGGTACCGTTGGCCGTAGCGGGGCTCGACCGAAACTGAGGGATTCATGGGACTCACCATCGGCGTCGACATCGGCGGCACGAAGATCGCGGCCGGCGTGGTCGATGAGGAAGGCAACATCCTCTCGACCCACAAGGTGCCGACCCCGGGCACGCCCGAGGGCATCGTGGACGCCATCGCCTCGGCGGTGGAGGGCGCACGCGTCGGGCACGACATCGTCGGCGTGGGCATCGGTGCCGCCGGCTACGTGAACCGGCAGCGCTCCGAGGTCTACTTCGCGCCCAACATCCACTGGCGCAACGAGCCGCTCAAGGAGAAGGTCGAGGCCCGCGTGGGCCTCCCGGTGGTCGTGGAGAACGACGCGAACGCCGCGGCCTGGGGCGAGTACAAGTTCGGCGCGGGCAAGGGCCACCGCAACGTCATCTGCATCACGCTGGGCACCGGCCTGGGCGGCGGCATCATCATCGGCAACAAGCTGCGCCGCGGGCACTTCGGCGTGGCCGCCGAGTTCGGCCACATCCGCATGGTGCCGGACGGCCTGCTGTGCGGCTGCGGCTCGCAGGGCTGCTGGGAGCAGTACGCGTCGGGCCGGGCACTGGTGAGGTACGCCAAGCAGCGCGCCAACGCCACCCCCGAGAACGCCGAGGTCCTGCTCGGCCTCGGCAACGGCACGCCCGACGGCATCGAGGGCAAGCACATCTCCATGGCCGCCCGCCAGGGCGACCGGGTCGCCGTCGACTCCTACCGCGAACTGGCCCGCTGGGTCGGCGCGGGCCTCGCCGACCTGGCCTCCCTCTTCGACCCCTCGGCGTTCATCGTCGGCGGCGGCCTCTCCGACGAGGGCGAACTGGTCCTGGGCCCGATCCGCAAGTCGTACAAGCGCTGGCTGGTCGGCGGCAACTGGCGCCCGGTGGCCGAGGTCCGCGCGGCGGAACTGGGCAACAAGGCGGGCCTGGTGGGCGCTGCGGACCTGGCGAGGGAACCCGACCCGATCATGTGACGCCCTGCTTTTCGCTCTTGGGGGCGCGGGGAACTGCGCGACAAGCCACGAACGGCCGGCACTCGCGCACGTACCTCGCACCCCGAGCGATGGGGCGTAAATTGATCACATGCCGCTGCTCCCCAACTCCCGTACGGAATCCGATGGTTCCGCGGTCATCAGGGTCCTCAGCTACAACATCCGCTCCATGCGCGACGACACCACCGCCCTGGCCCGCGTCATCAAGGCCTGCGAGCCCGACCTCGTCCTCGTCCAGGAAGCCCCCCGCTTCTTCCGCTGGCGCAAGAAACTCGCCCGCCTGGCCCTCGCCTCCGACCTGGTGATCGTCACCGGCGGTGCCACCACCACGGGCCCGGCGATCCTGAGCTCGCTCCGGGCGAGCGTCGAACGCACCGAGGACATCCTCCTGCCCCCCACCCCCGGCCTGCACCGCCGCGGTTTCGCCACCGCGGTCGTCCGCATCGCCGGCACCCGCCTCGGCGTGCTCAGCTGCCACCTGTCCCTCCAGAAGGACGAGCGCTACGAGCAGTCCGGCATGCTCCTGGACCGGCTCGCCGGCATGGGTGTGGAGCACGCGATCGCCGGCGGCGACCTCAACGAACACCCCGACGGCCCGGCCTTCCGCAGGCTGGCCGACCGCCTGACCGACTGCCGGGCCGCGGCCCCCTGGGGCGGCGAGCACACCTGGACCCCCGCCGACCCCTACCAGCGCATCGACGCGATCTTCGCGACCGAGGGCATCGAGGTGCTGGGCTGCGGCGTGCCGGTCGGGCAGCCGGGGGTGTCCGACGCAGACCTGAGGGCGGCCACGGACCACCTTCCGGTCCTGGCCGCCCTCAGAGTCCCCGCTGCCTAGACGACCGCGCCCCGCCCCGGGTCGTCGTCCTCCTCGTCGTCCGTACGCATGCGCATCACCAGCGTCGTGAACCCGCCGAGGAACCCGCCGATCCCCAGCGTGGCCAGCCACCAGGTCATGTCCCAGCCGAGCAGCACGGCCAGCATGAGCAGCACCGGCCCGCCGAGCACGCCGATCCAGGCGAACTTGGCGGTCGGATCGGCGGTGGGCAGCGGCGGCGGCTCCGGGGGCACGAAGTGGCCCTCGTCGTTCTCGTCGAAGTCGTCCTCGGCGGGCTCGGACACGGAGTAGTCGCGCGGGCCGACGCCGGGCGCGAAGGAGACCGAGCCGCCCAGGGGCTTCACGGGCTGGTCACCGGGCTCCTCGGCCTCCTGCGGCTCGGCGGGCTTGACGGCGTCCCCGGACTTCACGGCCGTATCCCCGCGGTCGCCGTCGGTCAGGGCGTCGTTGGTCCCGGCCGCCGGCAGGGCCAGGTCCTCGACCGACTTGAACGGCTTGGCGCCCGGCGGGTCCGGCGGCTCGTCGCCGTACGCGGCGACGATCGCCGCCCAGGCGGCCTCCTCGTCGAAGGGGACGCCCTTCTCGTCCGGCTCCCGGCCCTCGCGGTCGGAGTCGTGCTCAGCCACCTGCGGTCGTCCCTTCCTTGCCGAGCCCGGGCTCCTTGCCGAGGCCGGACGCGATGCGGCCGATGAACGCGAGGCTCTCCTCGTGGATCCGGTCCGCGTCATGGTCCAACGTGGCGACGTGGTAGCTCTGTTCCAGGATGACCTCTTTCACATCCGTCGACGAGATACGGCTGAGGATCCGGGCCGAGTCGGCGGGCGGCACCACATGGTCCTGCGGGCTGCGCAGCAGCAGCACCGGCTGGGTGACCTGCGGCAGCTCGCGGTCGGTGGCCTGGAAGAACCGGCGCAGCGAGTGCGCCGCGTGCAGCGGCACCCGGTCGTAGCCGAGCTCCCTGCCGTCCGGCTTGGCGATGTCGCTGGCGATGCCCTTCGTCGCGGGGACGAGGTGGCGCACCACCGGCAGGGCGTGCGCGGCCAGGCCGTGCACCTTGTTCGCGGGGTTGACGACCATGACACCGCGGACGGCGTCGCCGTGCTTCGCGGCCAGGCGCAGGGCCAGTGCGCCGCCCATGGACAGACCGGCCACGAAGACCGTTTCCCGGCGCTCGCACAGCAGGCGCAGCTCGCGGTCCACCTCCGCGTACCAGTCCTGCCAGCCGGTGATCCGCAGGTCCTCCCAGCGCGTGCCGTGCCCGGGCAGCAACGGCAGGGAGACGGTCAGGCCGTGCTCGGCGAGGTGCTCCGCCCAGGGGCGCAGCGACTGCGGTGATCCGGTGAAGCCGTGGCAGAGGAGGACGGCGACCTCTCCGCCCTCGTGGTGAAACGGCTCGGCTCCGGCAAGGACCGGCACCTTCGGCCTCCTGGTCGTGAGAAGGGACTGGCACGATCACGGAATGTCACGGAACGTCATGGAAGGGGTCGCACGGCGTTCGCGGGACCTTCACCGTACGCGACCGCACTGACACCGACCAGGGCCGTCGGAGCCTTTGACAGTGCTCCGGGTTAAGGTCTGACCGACACATACAGGAGGCACTCGGTTGTTGTACGGCGCGATGAAGGTCACCATCGGGGGTCCGCTGAAGCTCGCCTTCAGACCCTGGGTGGAGGGCCTGGAGAACGTACCCGCCGAGGGCGCTGCGATCCTGGCGAGCAATCACCTGTCGTTCTCCGACTCGTTCTTCCTGCCCGCCGTCCTCGACCGCAAGGTCACCTTCATCGCGAAGGCGGAGTACTTCACCACGCCAGGCGTGAAGGGCCGGCTGACGGCCGCCTTCTTCAAGGGGGTCGGGCAGCTTCCCGTGGACCGCTCCGGTGCGCGCGGCGCGGGTGAGGCCGCCATCAGAAGCGGCATAGAGGTGCTGGAGCGCGGTGAGCTGTTCGGGATCTACCCGGAGGGCACGCGCTCGCCCGACGGACGGCTCTACCGGGGCAAGCCGGGCGGCCTCGCGCGCGTGGCGCTCGCGAGCGGCGCGCCGGTCATCCCCGTCGCCATGATCGACACGGAGAAGATCCAGCCGCCCGGGAAGGTCATGCCGAAGCTGATGCGGCCCGGCATCCGGATCGGCAAGCCCCTGGACTTCAGCCGCTACCAGGGCATGGAGCACGACCGGTTCGTGCTGCGCGCCGTGACCGACGAGGTCATGTACGAGATCATGAACCTCTCCGGCCAGGAGTACGTCGACATGTACGCGACGGCCATGAAGCGGCAGCTCACGGAAGCGGCGAAGGCGGAGAAGGAAGCCGAGAAGGCCGCCAGGGCCGCTCTCGCGCGGGCGGAGAAGGAACAGGCCGAGAAGGAAAAGCAGACGGAGCAGCACCGGACCGAGCCCTAGCCGGGGCTTCGGTCGGGGGGCGGGGGAGATGGCCAAGCGCGAGCGTGTCATGAGGATGTCGGTCGAGCAGCCGCTGTGGCGTGCGCTCACCGCCTACCGGGTGCTCACGATGCTGTACGCGGTCGGCCTGTTCGCCACCGCCCACGACGAGTTCGTCCGCCCCTGGATCGCCGTCGCCTACTACGCCGTGCTGTGCGGCTGGACCCTGGCCACCCTGCCCCGGGTCGCGAACGCCGCCCGCTGCACCAAGCGGTTCCTCGCCGCCGACCTCACCATCGCCGTCGCCGGCATCCTGCTCACGCCCGTCGCCGACGCGCACGAGCGGGTCCAGGCGGGCGGTCCGACCCTGCCGTCGATATGGACCGCCGGTGCCGTCCTGGCTTTCGCCGTCAAGGGCGGCTGGCGCTGGGCGGCCCTCGCCTCCGGCCTCGTGGCCGTCGCCAACCTGATCGAACGCGGCAGCCCGGCCCGCGACACCGTCCACAACGTCATCCTGGTCTGCATCGCCTCCGTCGCCATCGGCTACGTCGTCGAGGTCGCCCGCGCCTCCGAGCGCACCCTCGCCCGCGCCCTGGAGATCGAGGCCGCCACGCGAGAGCGGGAGCGCCTCGCCCGGGACATCCACGACAGCGTCCTCCAGGTGCTGGCCATGGTGCAGCGCCGCGGGGCCGTGATCGGGGGAGAGGCAGCGGAGCTGGGCCGGATGGCCGGTGAGCAGGAGGTCGCGCTGCGCACCCTGGTCTCCGGCGGACTCGTCCCCGTCTCCCGGGTCTCCGAAGACGCCGCCGAGGGCGCGCTCGTCCGGGCCGTCGACGAGGAGCCGGACGAGCGCGGCCCCGTCGACCTGCGCGCCCTGCTCGCGCCGTACGCCGGGGCCAGGGTCAGTCTCGCCGAGCCCGGCGCGCCCGTGCCGCTGGCGCCGGTCGCCGCCCGGGAGGTGGCCGCCGCGGTCGGGGCCGCCCTGGACAACGTCCGCCGGCATGCCGGTCAGGACGCGCGCGCGTGGATCCTGGTCGAGGACGAGCCGGACGAGGTGATCGTCACCGTGCGGGACGACGGACCCGGCATCCCGGAGGGGCGGCTCGTCCAGGCCGAGGGCGAGGGGCGGCTCGGCGTCGCCCTGTCGATCCGCGGCCGGCTGCGTGACCTCGGCGGCAGCGCGGAGCTGATCTCGGTGCCGGGTCAGGGCACCGAGGTCGAGCTGAAGGTACCGAAGGCCGTGACGAGCACACGGGGGAAGGCGGAGCAGCGATGACTGAGACAACCGGAGACCGGCAGGACCCGATCAAGGTCATGGTCGTCGACGACCATCCCATGTGGCGCGACGCCGTCGCCCGCGACCTGGCCGAGTCCGGCTTCGAGGTGGTCGCCACCGCGGGCGACGGCGACCAGGCCGTACGCCGGGCCAAGGCCGCCGCACCCGACGTCCTCGTGCTCGACCTGAACCTGCCCGGCAAGCCCGGCGTCCAGGTCTGCAAGGAGGTCGTCGCCGCGAACCCCGCGCTGCGGGTCCTCGTGCTGTCCGCGAGCGGTGAGCACGCCGATGTCCTGGAGGCGGTGAAGTCCGGCGCGACCGGCTATCTGCTGAAGTCGGCCTCCACCGGGGAGCTCCAGGACGCGGTCCGCCGCACGGCCGTCGGCGACCCGGTCTTCACCCCCGGCCTGGCCGGGCTGGTCCTCGGCGAGTACCGCCGCCTGGCCTCCGAGCCGGCCCCCGCGCAGGACACCGGTGAACCGAAGGCGCCCCGGCTCACCGACCGCGAGACCGAGGTGCTGCGCCTGGTCGCCAAGGGCCTGAGCTACAAGCAGATCGCCGAACGCCTGGTCATCTCCCACCGCACGGTGCAGAACCACGTCCAGAACACCCTCGGCAAGCTCCAGTTGCACAACCGTGTGGAGCTCGTCCGGTACGCGATAGAGCGCGGCCTCGACGACGAGTGAGGCGCACGTCACACTGACCCTTCGTCAGGCACCTGCGGCGAAGGGACTGTTCCATGCGCGTCGGAGTACTGACCGGAGGCGGCGACTGCCCCGGGCTCAACGCCGTCATCCGGGCGATCGTCCGCAAGGGCGTGCAGGAGTACGGCTACGACTTCACCGGTTTCCGGGACGGCTGGCGCGGTCCCATGGAAGGCGACAGCGTCCGTCTCGACATCCCCGCCGTGCGCGGCATCCTGCCCCGCGGCGGCACCATCCTCGGCTCCTCGCGGACCAACCCGCTGAAGGTGGCGGGCGGCATCCGCCGGATCAAGGAGAATCTCGCCCGGCTGGAGGTCGAGGCGCTCATCGTCATCGGCGGCGAGGACACCCTGGGCGTGGCCGCCCGGCTGTCCGACGAGCACGGCGTGCCCTGCGTGGGCGTGCCCAAGACCATAGACAACGACCTCTCCGCCACGGACTACACCTTCGGCTTCGACACCGCCGTCGGCATCGCGACCGAGGCCATCGACCGGCTCCACACCACCGCCGAGTCCCATATGCGGGTCCTGGTCTGCGAGGTGATGGGCCGGCACGCCGGCTGGATCGCCCTTCACTCCGGACTGGCCGGCGGCGCCAACGTCATCCTCATCCCCGAGCAGCGCTTCGACGTCGAGCAGGTGTGCGCCTGGGTGACCTCCCGCTTCCGGGCGTCGTACGCGCCGATCGTGGTCGTCGCCGAGGGGGCGATGCCGAAGGACGGCGACATGGTCCTCAAGGACCAGTCGCTCGACTCCTTCGGGCACGTCCGGCTGTCCGGGGTCGGCGAGTGGCTCGCCAAGGAGATCGAGAAACGCACGGGCAAGGAGGCCCGCACGACGGTCCTGGGCCATGTGCAGCGCGGCGGCACCCCCAGCGCCTTCGACCGCTGGCTCGCCACCCGGTTCGGGCTGCACGCCATCGACTGCGTCCGCGACCGCGACTTCGGCAGGATGGTCGCCCTGCGCGGCACGGACATCGTCCGCGTCCCCGTCGCGGACGCCACGGCCCGCCTGAAGACGGTGGATCCGGCGCTGTACGAGGAGGTCGGGGTGTTCTTCGGCTGACCGGGAACGGACGTCCGGGGGCGGCGGCCCCCGGACGGCTACACGGTCGTGTTGCGCACCCGGCCCACCAACTCCCGTACGACAGCCGCGCCGTTCAGCGTCAGGACCGACTCCGGGTGGAACTGGACACCCGCGAACCCGGGGCCGCGCAGCGCGTGCACCTCCCCGTTCGTGGCACGGGAGACCTCGACGCCGTGCGTCCCCAGCTCGGCCGCCGCCTCGTCGTCGCAGCGCGCCACGAAGCTGTTGTAGAACCCGACGGTCTCCCGCCGCCCGAACAGCTCGATCTCCGTCTGCGCCCCCTGGTACGGCACTTCCTTCCGGACGATGTCCAGTCCCAGTTCGGCCGCGATCAGCTCGTGCCCGAGGCAGACCCCCAGCACGCCCCGCCGTCCGCCCCTGATCACCTCGGCGGTCAGCGAGCGCAGGAACCGCATCTTCGGATCGGTGAGGTCGCCGGGGTCGCCCGGGCCCGGGCCGAGCACGACCGGCCCCTCGTGCGCGAGCACCGCCTCCCGCAGCCCGTCCTCGTCGTACCGCCGCACGCTCACCTCCAGGCCGCTGGAGCGCAGCACGTGCGCGAGCATCGCCGTGAAGGTGTCCTCACCGTCGACGACCAGGGCGTGTCCGGTCAGTTCCTCGGAGCGCTCCTGCATCCGCAGCCAGAAGGGCGCGAGCGAGGCCCGGCGGCCGTCCAGCGCCGCCCGGACCCGCGGGTCGTCCGTCAGTCGTGGCCCTACGGCCTGCGCGCGCGGCCGGGACGGACGTACGCCCAAGGCCGTCAGTACACCCGCCGCCTTCGCATGGGTCTCCGCCACCTCGCTCGCCGGGTCCGAACCCCGCACGAGCGTGGCGCCGACCGGAACCCGCAGGCGCCCCTCGGAGGAGATGTCGGCGGTGCGGATGAGGATGGGGGAGTCGAGGGTCTGGGCCCCGCCCGGATCCCGGCCGATCAGGGCCAGCGCCCCGGCGTAGTACCCGCGCCCCCCGCGTTCGTGCCGCTCGATCACCCGGCAGGCGTTCTGCACGGGGGAGCCGGTGACGGTCGCAGCGAACATGGTCTCCCTCAGCACGTCCCGGACGTCCAGCGAGGACTTCCCGCGCAGCTCGTACTCCGTGTGCGCGAGGTGCGCCATCTCCTTCAGCCGGGGCCCGATCACGACCCCGCCCATGTCGCCGACGGTGCACATCATCTTGAGCTCCTCGTCGACGACCATCGACAGCTCCTCGATCTCCTTGCCGTCGGCGAGGAAGTCCAGCAGGTGCTCGGACGTGGGGCCCTCGGCGGGGTAGCGGTACGTGCCGCTGATCGGGTTCATGACGACCGTGCCGCCGGACATCCGCACGTGCACCTCGGGACTGGCCCCGACCAGCGTGCGGTCCCCGGTGTGCACGACGAACGTCCAGTACGCCCCCCGCTCGCCCTCCAGCAGGCGCCGGAACAGCGCCAGGGCGTCGGCCCGCCCGAAGCCGGGGATCTCCCCCTCGTACGTCCGCCGGATCACGAAGTTCGCGCCCTCGCCCCGCCCGATCTCCTCCCGCAGCACGCGCCCGACGATCTCGCCGTACTCCTCGTCGGCGACATCGAAACCGCCGCCCTCGACGCGCACCCGGTGCGCCGGGAGCTGCTTCAGGGCTTCGGCCAACGGGACGGCGTACGACTCCTGGGGCGTGAGTGCCAGCAGGGGCGTGCCGTCGTCGCGGACGTCGAAGCCGCGCTCGCGGATCTGCCGGAAGGGCACCAGCGCGAGGCTCTGGTCGGGGAGGCCGGCGAGGCGGTCGTGCGGGGCGACCGGGCCGATCAGGACCTCGACCAGATCGTGGTCGTGGCCCGGGGTGCGGCGGCGCAGCAGGGCGAACGGACGGGGGTCGTCCAGCAAGCCGAGCAGGTTCATGGGTCCGTGCTCCATCTCGGTGAGAGAGGAACGGACCCCGGGAAACGCCGAAGGCCGCCCCTCGGGCGGCCTTCGCGAAGTCTTGAGTACGCGCAGTCAGCGGGCCGCCGGATGAGCGGTCCACCACCAGGTCTGGGTCGAGTGCGCGAACATGCGACGCACCCTACCCCATGTCCGAGGGGTGTTCGCGGTGTCTCAATTGCTGGGCATGGGTCAGGGTGTCCGACACGACCCCGTAATGTTGAGGTCGTGACCGTGAACGCTAAGACCAGCGCCTCCGCTGGCAACACCTGGCGAGACCTGCCCGCGGCGCAGCAGCCCGAGTACCCCGACACCGAGGCTCTGCGCGCAGTGATCGCGGACCTCGAGTCGTATCCGCCGCTCGTCTTCGCGGGCGAGTGCGACCAGCTGCGCGCCCGGATCGCGGCCGTCGCCAAGGGAGAGGCGTTCCTGCTCCAGGGCGGCGACTGCGCCGAGGCCTTCGACGCGGTGTCCGCCGACCACATCCGCAACAAGCTGAAGACGCTGCTCCAGATGGGCGCCGTGCTCACGTACGCCGCGTCCGTGCCGGTCGTGAAGGTCGGCCGCATCGCCGGGCAGTACTCCAAGCCGCGCTCCAAGCCGACCGAGACCCGCGACGGCGTGACGCTGCCGACCTACCGCGGCGACTCCGTCAACGGCTTCGACTTCACCGAAGAGGCCCGCGTCCCGGACCCTGAGCGGCTGAAGCGGATGTACCACGCGTCCGCCTCCACGCTGAACCTGGTGCGCGCCTTCACCACCGGCGGCTACGCCGACCTGCGCCAGGTGCACGCCTGGAACCAGGACTTCGTGAAGTCGTCCCCGTCGGGGCAGCGCTACGAGCAGCTGGCGCGCGAGATCGACAACGCGCTGAACTTCATGCACGCCTGCGGGGCCGACCCGGAGGAGTTCAAGACGGTCGAGTTCTACGCCTCGCACGAGGCGCTGCTGCTCGACTACGAGTCCGCGCTGACCAGGGTCGACTCGCGCACCGGGCAGCTGTACGACGTCTCCGGGCACATGGTGTGGATCGGTGAGCGCACCCGTCAGCTGGACCACGCGCACATCGAGTTCGCCTCGCAGATCCGCAACCCGATCGGCATCAAGCTGGGCCCGACGACCACCGCCGAGGACGCGCTGCAGTACATCGAGCGCCTCGACCCCGACCGGGAGCCGGGCCGGCTGACCTTCATCGTCCGCATGGGCGCCGACAAGGTCCGCGACAAGCTCCCCGAGCTGGTCGAGAAGGTCACCGCCTCGGGCGCGACCGTGGCCTGGATCACCGACCCGATGCACGGCAACACCTACGAGGCGGCCTCGGGTCACAAGACCCGCCGCTTCGACGACGTGCTCGACGAGGTGAAGGGCTTCTTCGAGGTCCACAAGGCCCTCGGCACCCACCCGGGCGGTATCCACGTGGAGCTCACGGGCGACGACGTCACGGAGTGCGTGGGCGGCGGCGACGAGATCTTCGTCGACGATCTGCACCAGCGCTACGAGACGGCCTGCGACCCGCGGCTCAACCGCAGCCAGTCGCTCGACCTGGCGTTCCTCGTGGCCGAGATGTACAGGGACCAGTAACGGGTCCGCCTGTTACCGGGGCAAGGACTGGGGCGCGGATCACACGATCCGCGCCCCTCTCCACTTTTGCGCCCTGGACCCGCCGGGTAAGGTTAGGTTAGCCTCACCGATCAACGGGGACGGCACACCTGAGAACGACCCGTCGGGAGGTGAACCGCGTGTACGTCTGCAGTTGCTTCGGGATCACCGAGCAGCAGGTCAAGCAGCACGCGGACGGCGGCGCCTGTACCCCCCGCCAGATAGCCTCCGCCTGCAAGGCGGGCACGGACTGCGGGTCCTGTGTGCGCCGCATCCAGGCGATTCTGGGCAGGGGAGCGTGCCCTCGCCGCGATCTGGCCGACCGGGGCGAGCCGGTGCTCGCCGAACTGGAAGACGCCGCCTGACGGCGGGGACTCAGCTCGGCTGCTCGATCTGCTGCGCGATGTACAGCGCCTCGCCGAGCTTCTCGATCAGCTCCAGCTGCGTGTCCAGATAGTCGATGTGGTGCTCCTCGTCCTCGAGGATCGACTCGAAGAGGTTCGCGGACGTGATGTCGCCCTTGCTGCGCATCACCTCGATACCGCGCTTGAGCCGGTCGATCGCCTCGACCTCGACCTGCCGGTCCGCCTGGAACATCTCGGTGACCGTCTGGCCGACCCGTACGTGGAAGAGCCGCTGGTAGTTGGGCAGGCCGTCCAGCATGAGGATGCGCTCGGTGATCTTGTCCGCGTGCTTCATCTCATCGATGGACTCTTCACGCGTGTACTTGGCGAGCTTGGTCCAGCCCTTGTTGTCCTGGATCCGGTAGTGCAGCCAGTACTGGTTGATCGCCGTCAGCTCGCCGGTCAACTGCTCATTCAGAAATTCGAGAACCTCGGGGTCGCCCTGCATCGCAGAGGCTCCTTCCACGCGGGGGAACTGACAGGTTGCGCCGCATGATTCCACTGGTGAAGAAGATCGTCCAGTAAGTCTCCACTTAGTAAGTAAGGGCATGCTTAGTTCAATTTGTCCTGGTTCGGAGTGGCCCCGGTCAGGGGCATCACCCGGGGTCTGTCAGGATGGAGTCATGGGTCAGCCGCTGGAACACGAATCGGGAGAAGGGCGCGATTCAGCAGGAGCGACGCAGCCCGAGCTGCCCCCGGGACAGCGGTTGCAACGCGGCTGGCCGGTCACGCACTACGGGCCGGTCCCCAAGTTCCGGCCCGAGCGCTGGGAGTTCCGGGTCTTCGGCGCCACCGCCGGCGGCGGCAAGCACTGCTGGACCCACGAGGAGTTCACGGCCCTGCCCCACACCACCGTCGTGGCCGATCTGCACTGCGTGACGAAGTTCAGCATGCTCGGCGCGGAGTGGGGTGGCATCCCCGCGCGCACGCTCCTCGACCTCGCCCCGCCCGCGGACGATGTCACCCATGTGATGGTGTGGGCCGAGTACGGGTTCAGCTCCAACCTCCGGTTGTCCGACTTCGCCGACGAGCGGGTCCTGTTCGCCACCCACAAGGACGGCGAGCTGCTCACCGCCGAGCACGGCTTCCCACTGCGCCTGATCGTGCCCCACCGCTATGCGTGGAAGGGCCCCAAGTGGGTGCGCGGTGTGGAGTACATGACCGCCGACCGGCGGGGCTTCTGGGAGGAACGCGGCTACCACAACATCGGCGACCCATGGCAGGAGCAGCGCTACTCGTACCAGGAGAAGCCCGGGGACGGTCCCGACCTCTGACGCCTCAGCCGTCGCGCAGCTTCTTCAGCCGCTCCACGTCGGCCGCGTGCCCCTGTTTGCCACCCGGCGTCTCGATGATCAGCGGCACGCCCTCGGTCGCGGGGTGTGTCATCAGGGCCCGGAACGGGTCCTCGCCGATGTGGCCGACGCCGATGTTCTCGTGCCGGTCCTTGTGGGCGCCTGCCACGTCCTTGGAGTCGTTGGCGTGGATCAGCTTCAGCCGGCCCTCACCGACCGTGTCCACCAGCAGGTCCAGCGTCTGGTGCATGCCACTCGGGCCGGTCAGGTCGTGCCCCGCCGCGAAGATGTGGCAGGTGTCCAGGCACACGCCGAGCATCGGGTGGGCGTCCAGCGCCTCGAAGTACGGGCCGAAGTCCCAGGTCCGCGAGCACAGGGAGGCGCCCTGGCCGGCCGTCGACTCCAGCAGCAGGAACGGGTCGTCGTCGTGGGTCAGCTCGTCCAGCAGGGGCAGCAGGTGCTCCCGTACCTGCTTCAGCGCCACGGACCGTTCCCGGCCGCCGGTCGCGCTGCCGGTGTGCACGACCACCCCCAGCGCCCCGATCTGCCGACCGCGCCGCAGCGAGTGCCGCAGCGACTCCACCGACCGCTCCACGGTCGCCTCGGTGTGCGAACCGAAGTTGATCAGGTAGGGGGCGTGCACATAGGCCGGGATCGACTCGGCCGCGCACGCCGCGCGGAACGCCTCGTCCTGCTTCGGGTTCCCGGTCGGCGTGGCCCAGCCGCGCGGATTGGCGACGAAGACCTGGACGGCCTCCGCCCGCAGGTCACGGGCGTACGACAGGCCTACGGAATGAAGCCCACCGGCCACGGGGACGTGGCCGCCCACGGGGTTGCGGGAAGGGCCGGACAGCTGACTGTTCACCCGATCAGGGTGTCATGCGTCCGGCCCCGCCCCGTCCACGGGCCTCCGCCCGTGCCCGTTCACCTGATCTTGATGGTGACCGTCGAGCCCTTGGGCGCACTCTCGCCGCCCTCGACGGACTGGCTCTTGACCTCGTCGCCGAACAGGCCGAGCAGGCCGCGGTCCTCGTCGACCTGGAACCCGGCGCCCTCCAGCTTCCGCCTGGCGTCGTCGACGCTGTCGCCGACCACGTCCGGGACCTCGATCATCTCGGGGCCCTTCGACAGCGTCAGCGTCACCGTGTCGCCCTCGGCCGCCCGGCCGCCCGGCTTCGGCGTCTGCCGGACGACCTGGCCCTTGTCGTACTCGGCGGAGTTGACCCGCTCGGTGGCGATCTTCACCTTGAGGCCGGCGTCCTCCAGCTCCGCCCGGGCGTCGGCCTCGTCGTCACCCGTGACGTCGGGGATGTCGATGCGGGCGCCCTTGCTGACGACCAGCGCGACGGCCGTACCCGCACGCACCTGGGTGCCGTCCGCCGGGCGCGCGGAGATCACCGAGCCCCGCGGCACCTCCTCGCTGAACTCCCGGGTGACCATGCCGGGCTCCAGCCCGTCCCGCCTCAGCTGGTCCCGCGCCTCCTCCAGCTTCCGGCCCGCCAGGGCGGGCACCCGCACGGTCTCGGGGCCGTCGGAGATGGTGAACGACACGGAGTCGTTGACGCGGATACGGGCACCCGGCCCGGGGTTGCTGCCGATGATCGTGCCGCGCTTGACGGTGTCGCTGTGGGCGTGGCTGACCTCGCCGACCTTGAGCCCGGCCTCCTCCAGTTGGTCCCTGGCCTGCGCCTCGGTCTTCGTCAGCAACGGCGGGACCTTGGTGAACTGTCCGGAGTTGATGTACCAGACGCCCGCGCCGACGCCGAGGACCAGCAGCAGGGCGACGACGATCGAGACCACGCCGCGCCGCGGCAGGCGCCGCCCGGGTGGTGGGGGAGGCGGTGTCTCCAGCCGGCTGGTGCGGAGCACCTCCGGCTCGGCGTCCTCGTCGACGGGCAGCAGGCGCGGCACCGTCAGCGAGCGCGGGATCACACTCGTACGGTCATCGGCGTTGTCGTGCTCCAGGACGACCGCCTGCGGCGGCAGCGCGTCCAGCTGGTCCGCGCCGAGCTCCTCGCGCGACCGGCGGGTCTGCGCGAGCAGCGCCACGGCGTCGTACGGGCGCAGATCGGGGTTGCGTGCGGTCGCCGACGCGACCAGCTCGTCCAGTTCGTAGG
The DNA here is from genome assembly GCF_000725785.1 of Streptomyces flavovariabilis. NCBI lineage: Bacteria > Bacillati > Actinomycetota > Actinomycetes > Kitasatosporales > Streptomycetaceae > Streptomyces > Streptomyces flavovariabilis. The sequence continues at coordinate 938,392 of NZ_JNXD01000001.1, forward strand.
CCAGACCGGGCACGGCGGCCGAGGGCGGGGGCACGTCCTCGTGCAGGTGCTTGTAGAGGATCACCGCGGGGGAGTCCCCGTCGTGCGGCTTGTCGCCGGTCAGCATCTCGTACAGCATCACGCCGCACGCGTACACGTCGACGCGGGGATCGGCGGTGCCCTCCTCTATCTGCTCCGGCGCGAGGTACGAGACCGTGCCGAGGACGGTGCCGGTGGTGTTCGTCACCGTGTCCACGGCCCGGACGAGTCCGAAGTCGGCGACCTTGACCCGGCCGTCGTCCCCTATGAGGACGTTCTCGGGCTTCATGTCGCGGTGCACGAACCCGGCGCGGTGGGCGGCGCCCAGCGCGGCCAGTACCGGCTCCAGGATGTCCAGGGCGGCACGCGGCTGCAGGGCCCCGCGCTCGCGCAGCACGTCGCGCAGGGTGCAGCCCGCGACGTACTCCATCGCCAGGTACACGTACGGGCCGTCGGTGCCCTGGTCGAAGACCTGCACCACGTTCGGGTGGGCCAGCCGGGCCACGGACTTCGCCTCGCGGATGAACCGCTCGACGAACGAGGCGTCGACCGCGAGCGTGGGATGCATCACCTTCAGCGCGAGGACCCGGTCGAGCCGGGTGTCCACGGCCCGGTAGACCGTGGCCATCCCGCCGACCGCGATCCGCGCGTCGATGCGATACCGGCCGTCGAGCACCTGCCCGACCAAGGGGTCCTGAAGGGTCGTGTCCACGCAGGCGAGTGTACGAGCCACGACCGACAGCCCTGTCCCCCCGCCTGTTTTCGCGGCGGGACTGCAGCCGACCTGTGACGTGTGTCCCGCGCCCTACCGGAAAGCGGGCCTCTCCGGGTCCAGCGCGGCCATGCCCTCCGTCGGTGAGGAGGCCTCCGCGAAATGCCGCCGTGGGATACGCCCGGCCCGGTACGCCAGCCGCCCCGCCTCCACGGCATGCCGCATGGCGTCGGCCATCAGCACGGGCTCCTGCGCCCGCGTCACCGCCGAGGCGAGCATCACGGCCGCGCACCCCAGCTCCATCGCCAGCGCCGCGTCCGAGGCCGTCCCCGCGCCCGCGTCCAGGATCACCGGCACGCGCGCGTGCTCGACGATCAGCTGGAAGTTGTGCGGGTTGCGGATGCCCAGCCCGGAACCGATCGGCGAGCCCAGCGGCATGATCGCCGCACAGCCCGCGTCCTCCAGCTTCCGCGCCAGCACCGGGTCGTCGTTGGTGTACGGCAGCACCGTGAACCCGTCGTCGACCAGTGTCTCGGCGGCTTCCAGCGTCTCGATCGGGTCCGGCAGCAGCGTGCGCTCGTCGGCGATGACCTCCAGCTTGACCAGGTCCGTGCCGAGGGCCTCACGCGCGAGGCGGGCCGTGAGGACGGCCTCGCCGGCGGTGAAGCAGCCCGCCGTGTTGGGCAGCACCCGGATGCCGAGCCGGTCGAGGACGGAGAGCACCGAGCCGTGCACCGAGGCGTTCACCCGGCGCATCGCGACCGTCGTCAGCTCCGTCCCGGACGCGACCAGCGACCGCTCCAGCACGTCGAGGCTGGGCGCCCCGCCGGTGCCCATGATCAGCCGGGACGAGAAGGGCGTACCGCCGAGGACAAACGGATCATCGGCCATGGTCAGCCTCCTTGGACGGCGGTGAGCACTTCCACGCGGTCTCCCTCGGAGAGGGACGTGGAAGGCCACCGGGTGCGCGGGACGACGGTTTCGTTGAGGGCGGCGGCCACGCCCGAGGGCGAGGCGGTGAGCGACTTCACGACGGTGTCGAGAGCGGTGCCGGGCCGGACCTCCCGGGGCTCGCCGTTGACGGAGATGTTCATGCGGGCTGCTCCGTGAGTGCGGTGGCGGGGCTGAAGCGCTTCGGGCTGAAGGGGCGGGCCTCCTCGGGGAGTTCACCCGTCGCCAGGACGTGCGCCATGGCGTCGCCGGTCACCGGGGTGAGCAGGACGCCGTTGCGGTAGTGCCCGGTGGCCAGCAGCAGGCCCTCCAGGCCGGTCGGGCCGAGCAGCGGCGCGTTGTCGGGGGAGCCGGGCCGCAGCCCGGCCCGGGTCTCGGTGAGCGGCAGCTCGGTGATGCCCGGGACCAGCTCGTGCGCGTCCCGCAGCAGCTCGTACACGCCGCCCGCGGTCACGGTGGTGTCCCAGCCCAGCTCCTCGCTGGTCGCCCCGACGACCAGCTCGCCGCTCGCGCGCGGCACCAGGTAGACGTGGCTGCCGCGCACCACCGCGCGCACGGTCCGGCTCAGGAACGGCCCGTGCCGCTGCGGCATGGTCAGCCGTACGACCTGCCCCTTCACCGGTCGCACGGGAGGCAGCACTTCCTGCGGGACGCCCGCGAGCCGCCCGCTGAGGCTGCCCCCGGCGAGCACCACCTGGCCGGCGGCCGGCTCGGTCCCGTCGGCCAGGACGACACCCGTGACCCGGTCCCGCACGACGGTCAGCCGTTCCGCCCACACCCGGTGGAAGACCACGCCCACCCGCTCGCACGCGGTGACCAGGGCGCCGGCCAGCCGCCGCGGGTCGATCTGGTGATCGCCGTCGACCCGCAGCCCGCCGCGCACACCCGGCGCGAGCATCGGCTCCAGACGCCGGCACTCGCGCCCCGACAGCCACTGCGACTCCAGGCCCGACTGCTGCTGCAGGGCGTGCAGTTCGCGCAGGTGGGCCCGGTCGTCGGCGTCCAGGGCCACGGCGAGGGTGCCGCAGCGGCGGTAGCCGAGGTCCTGGCCGGTCAATTCGGTGAGCTCGGCGGCGAAGTCCGGATAGCGCCGGGCGGAGGCGAGGTTCAGGCCGAGCAGGGTCTGCTCGCCGTAGTGCAGTTCCGTGACGGCGGCCAGCATGCCGGCCGCCACCTGCGCGGCTCCGCCGCCCGGCTCGGGGTCCACGACGGCGGTGGCGAACCCGCGTTGCGCGGCCCGCCAGGCGGTGGCCAGGCCGATGATCCCGCCCCCGATGACGAGGACGTCTGACGATGTGGACGTAGGCGACATGGGCGTCCAGCCCCTCCCTTCGCCGGCATGACCCGGATCAGGTTCGTACGGTCGGAGGCCGCCAGCCTCCCTCTCAGCCCGGTGCGTCCGGGCTCCCGCGAGTGCTTTACGTTGGCCACCCTAGCCCGATGCCGTGTGCCGCAGTAAGGGAGCCTCCGTCCATGGCCCGATCTCTCGACGGTCTCGTCCTCGCCCCGGTCGCCGACCAGGCACCGGGCCAGGTGGGCACCCGCACCCGGTTCACCTACCACGAGTGGGAGGGTGAGATCTGGGCCGAGTACGCGGGCGGCGACGTCGTACGCGGGCATCTCGTGGGTACCCGGGAAGATGACCGGCTGGACTTCCGGTACGTCCAGCTCAAGCGGGACGGCACCACCTCCTCGGGGCACTGCGTGTCCACGGTCGTGGAGCTGCCCGACGGGCGGGTGCGGCTGGAGGAGACCTGGGAGTGGGAGTCCCAGCGGGGCAACGGCACGAGCGTTGTGGAGCAGGTCACGGCGCATGAGCACTGACTGACGTTTCGTCAGGTGTCTATGGTGATCAGGTGATCGAGCAGACGCAGGAACCAGGTTCGTCCGCGCCGCGGCGCGTCGTCGTGGCGGGTGCGGGCATGGCCGGCGTGCAGACCGCCGTCGCCCTGCGCGAGCAGGGCTTCACGGGTGACGTGCTCCTGATCGGCGCCGAGCCGCACCAGCCCTACGACCGGCCCCCGTTGTCCAAGGCCGTCCTGCTCGGCAAGTCCGAGGGTTCCGCCTTCGACGTCGACTTCGAAGCCCTCGGCATCGAACTGCGGCTCGGCTGTGAGGTACTGGGCCTGCGCCCCTCCGATCACGAGCTGGACACCGAGGACGGGCCCGTGCCCTACGACGTCCTGGTCGTCGCCACCGGTGCCGAACCGGTCGGGCTGCCCGGCGCGGCGGGCGTGCCCGGCGTGCATCTGCTGCGCACCCTGGACGATGCCGAGCGGCTGCGGCCGGTGCTGGCCCGCCGGCACGACATCGTGGTCGTCGGCGCGGGCTGGATCGGCGCGGAGTTCACCACGGCCGCCCGCGAGGCCGGCTGTGCGGTGACCGTCGTGGAGGCCGCCGAACGGCCGCTCGCCGGGGCGCTGCCCGCCGAGGTCGCCGCCCCGATGGCCGCCTGGTACGCCGACGCGGGCGCGGTCCTGCGGACGCACGCGCGCGTGGCGCGCGTCGAGCCGGGCGCGGTCCTCCTGGACGACGGCACGCGGCTGCCCGCGGGTGCGGTCGTCGTCGGTATCGGCGCCCGCCCCGCGACGGCATGGCTGGCCGGCTCCGGGATCGAGTTCGGTTCTCACGGCGAGATCGTGGCCGACGAGCATCTGCGCACGGCCGTGCCGGACGTGTACGCGGTCGGCGACTGCGCCTCCTTCCCCTCGGGGCGCTACGGCGAGCGCCTGCTGGTCCACCACTGGGACAACGCCCTGCAAGGGCCGCGCACGGTCGCCGTGAACATCGTCGGCCGGGCCACGGGGGAGACGCCGGCGGTGTACGACCCGGTGCCGTACTTCTGGTCCGAGCAGTTCGGGCGGTTCGTCCAGTACGCCGGGCACCACGCGGCCGCGGACACCACCCTGTGGCGTGGCGACCCCGCCGGGCCGGCCTGGTCGGTCTGCTGGCTGCGCGGTGAGCGGCTGGTCGCGCTGCTGGCGGTGGGCCGGCCCCGGGACCTGGCGCAGGGCCGCCGACTGATCGAGTCGGGCACGCCGATGAACCGGGTGCTGCTGGCGGACCCGGCCAGGCCCATGAAGGCCGCGACGGCGTAGGCGCCGGGGCCCTTGCGGGGGCCGGGGACGGTGCTGCCGGGGCCGTTGCGAGGCGCCGGAAACGGTGCTGCCGGGCCCGGCGCGTCCGCCCGGGTGGGCCGGGCCGACTTCCGACTGTCAGTGGCAGATGGCAGGCTGGTTTCCGTGACCGAGATTGACGCAAAGATCGATGCTCTCGTCCCCGCCTGGCTCACCCTCCCCGACATCGCCGAACAGTTCGGCGTCGAGGTGACGCGTGTGCGGCAGCTGGTCAAGGACGGCCAGCTCATCGCCGTACGCCGCGGTGAGAACCGCGCGCTGCACGTCCCTGCCGCCTTCATCGACGGGGACAAGGTCGTCAAGGGCCTGTCCGGGACCCTGACGCTCCTGCGGGACGACGGCTTCACGGACGAAGAGATGCTGGAGTGGCTCTTCACCCCGGACCCCAGCCTGCCCGGCACCCCCGCGCAGGCGCTCAGCGAGAATCGCGGCACGGAGGTGAAGCGCCGCGCCCAGGCGCTCGCGGTCTGACCCGGCCGCGACGGAACAACCGTCCGGTGCCGTGTGAGCGGGGCCGGACCTGAACAACCGCCCGATGTGGGGGCCGTGGCCGAAGGGCCACGGCCCGGGTCGGCTCGCGCCTGTCCGGGGCCTTGGACGCCCCCGATGGGCCAGGTCTACGCTGCCGACGCATGTGCGGGCCCACCCGGCCCGCACGCCACGACACCCTGGGGGACACGCATGACCGGCACCGCCGCCGCCACCGCACGGGCCCAGCTCGCCGACGCCCGGGTCTACCTCTGCACCGACGCGCGCAAGCGGCAGGGCGACCTCGGGGAGTTCCTCGACGCCGTGCTGAGCGGCGGTGTCGACATCGTGCAGCTGCGGGACAAGGGAATGGAGGCCGGTGAGGAGCTGGAGCACCTGGCCGTCTTCGCCGACGCCTGTGCCCGGCACGGCAAGCTGCTCGCGGTCAACGACCGGGCGGACGTCGCCCACGCCGCCGGCGCCGACGTCCTGCACCTCGGCCAGGGCGACCTCCCGGTCCCCGCGGCCCGTGCGCTCCTCGGCGACGAGGTCGTGATCGGCCGCTCCACCCACGCCGACTCGGAGGCCGCCGCGGCCGCCGTCCAGCAGGGCGTGGACTACTTCTGCACCGGCCCGTGCTGGCCGACCCCCACCAAGCCCGGACGCCACGCGCCAGGCCTGGACCTCGTCCGGTACACCGCCGCCCTCGGCACCGGCCGTCCCTGGTTCGCCATCGGCGGCATCGACCTCGGCAACCTCGACCAGGTCCTGGAAGCGGGGGCCAGGCGCGTCGTCGTCGTACGGGCGATCACCGAGGCCGACGACCCGGGGGCCGCGGCGGCCGAGTTCGCGAAGCGGTTGCGGGAGGCGTGAGGAGGACGGTTTGTCCAAGGGATGGACAGCAAGTGGACAATTCGGGCAAATGTCGGCCCACGGTTGGGGGACCGACCGCCCCTGGCTAACCTGCCGGTATGGCCCTCGGCACCGCATCCATCAGGTCGGACCACGCTCGCACCGTCCGCGACATGCTCGCGGCCGGCAAGACGACGTACTCGTTCGAGTTCTACGCCCCCAAGACCCCGAAGGGCGAGCGGAACCTGTGGAACGCGCTGCGCCGGGTCGAGGCCGTGGCGCCCGACTTCGTCTCCGTCACCTACGGCGCGGGCGGCTCCACCCGCGCGGGGACGGTCAAGGCGACCGAGGCGATCGCCTCCGACACCACCCTCACCCCGATCGCCCACCTCACCGCGGTCGACCACTCGGTGGCCGACCTGCGCAACATCATCGGCCAGTACGCCGACGCCGGGATCCGCAACATGCTCGCCCTGCGCGGCGACCCGCCCGGCGACCCGATGGGCGACTGGGTGCCGCACCCCCGGGGCCTGGCCTACGCCGCCGAGCTCGTCGAGCTGATCAAGGCGTCCGGCGACTTCTGTGTGGGCGTCGCCGCCTTCCCGGCCATGCACCCCCGCTCCGCCGACTGGGACACCGACGTCCGCCACTTCGTCGACAAGTGCCGGGCGGGCGCGGACTACGCCATCACGCAGATGTTCTTCCAGCCGGAGGACTACCTCCGGCTGCGCGACCGGGTCTCGGCCGCCGGCTGCGACACCCCGATCATCCCCGAGGTCATGCCGATCGCGAGCGTGAAGACGCTGGAGCGGATCGGGTCCCTCACCAACGCCGCGTTCCCGGCCGCCCTGAAAGAGCGGATCCTCACAGCAAAAGACGATCCGGCCGCTGTACGCTCCATTGGGATCGAATTCGCCACGGAGTTCTGTGCGCAGTTGCTCGCCGAGGGCGTGCCCGGCTTGCACTTCATCACGCTCAACAACTCCACCGCGACACTGGAAATCTACGAGAACCTGGGCCTGCACCACTCACCGCAGGCCTAGACCGTTCGCACGGGTTTACGACACACTGCGTAGCGGTCACCGGGAGAGGGGCGTACATGGGCTGGGCGGTCCTCTACATCGCGTTCGGCATCGTCGCACTGTGGCTGCTGGGCGAGGTGCTGCTGCAGTACAAGGCGCGGCTGCGCTGGCGGCTGCTGGCCTTCGCCGGGTTCCTGGGTGTCGTCGTCGGTGTCCTGATCCCGTCGGTCGTCGTGATCGGACTGGGCGCGGCCGCCTTCGCGGTCGGGCAGACCTACGTCACCCTGTCGTTCCGCAGCGGCTTCGCGGCCGGCTGGGCGATGAACGCGCCCGCGCTGGGCGGCAGCAAGCGCCGCCGCGGTGAGCGCGGCCGTCAGGAGCCGACCCTGGAGGTCTCCGGCCTGGAGGCCGAGGGCGGCCGCGACGACGAAGCCGGCGCCTACCGCCGCGACCCCGCCGCCTACGGCCAGGACGACGACTACGACCGCGACGACGTCTTCACCCCCGCCCGCCCCGCCCACCGGCCGACGGCCGGGGAGACCACCGCCGTCTACGATCCGCAGCCCATGCCCGATGACACCGGCTCCTACGGCGTGTACGACAACGGATACCAGGCCGGGGAACAGCAGCCCCACGACCAGTACGCCGCGCAGGCCACCGACCAGTCCTACGCCTACGACTACTCCGGCTACGGCCAGCAGCAGGGCTACGACGCCACCGGTCAGCAGCAGTACGCCGCCTACTCCGACCCGTACATCGGCTCGTCGAACCACGGCGGCCAGGCCGCGTACGACGGCACGTACGGCGACCAGCAGTACTACGGCCAGCAGGGCTACGGCCAGGACCAGTACGCCGACACCTACGGCGGCGAGAGCCCGCCCGGCGGGGTGTGGGTCCCGCAGCAGCGCAACACCGACGAGTACGGGCAGGAGCTGCCGCCGGAGCAGCCGTACCCGTACCAGGGCGGCGGGCAGCAGCCGCAGGGGAACGGTTTCGACGAGCAGTACCGTTTCTGAAGCCTGGCTCCCGCCGGGGCGTCGCGCTCACTGCGAGCCGCGGAACTCCGGCCCCTCCACGATCAGTCCCGCGGCCAGCGCCCCCGACATGCCCGCGTGCGGCAGTCCGCCGCCGGGATGAGCCCAGCCGCCCACGGTGAACAGGCCGGGCACCCGCGTGCTGTTGGACGGATGCAGCAGCCGCCCGCCGCGCGCCGCCAGGGCCGGCACCGGCACCGCCCCGCCCTCCGCACCCGTCGCGTCCGCGATGTCGGCCGGGGTGCGCACCTCGTGCCAGAGGAGACGCCCCCGCAGGCCGGGCACGGCGCGTTCGGCGACGGTGAGCATGCGGTCGGCGAGGTCGCCGTGAGGCCGGCCGGGCCGCGCGGGCACCACCGTCGTGAGGGTGACCGCCTCGTGGCCGGCCGGGGCCAGGCGCGGGTCGTCGGGCCGCAGCACCGTGACCGTGGGACTCGGATTCCCGGCCGCCGTGCCGAACAGGGCGTCCAACTCGGCCTCGCGGTCCCGGGTGTGCACCACCGTGCGGTGCGCCGCGTCCCCGGGGCGGGCGCCGCGCAGGGCCAGCAGGAGAGTCAGCCGGGCGGCCGCCGCGGGCTGCGGGAGCACCTCGCCCTCGCCCCGGACGACGGTTCCCGCCGTCAGCCGGTCCAGAACGCCGGGCGCGACGCCGGCGACCACGAAGTCCGCCTGCGCGACCGACCCGTCGGCGAGTTCCACCCCCGACGCCCGGCCGTCCTTCTCCAGCACGCCGGTGACGTCCGCGCCGAAGTGGAACTCGACCCTGCGGGCCAGACACCGCTCGTACACCGCCCGCGCCAGCTCGCGCAGGCCGCCGCGCACGTACCAGACGCCGAAGGCGTGCTCCATGTAGGGCAGTACGGCAGCGCTCGCCGGGGCGGCCCGGGGGTCCAGGCCGTACCCGAGGGCGTGGCTCTCCAGGAGTGCCGCGAGCCGGGGATCGCGCAGCTCCCAGGCGCCGATCTCGGCGAGTGTGCCGGCCCGGCGGGTGCGCAGCAGCCGCTTGTGAGGCACCGACGGGTAGGGCTCGCGCTCGGCCAGCACCTGCCAGTTCGGCCACAGCGGCTCCTCCAGCAGGGGCCGACGGGTCCGGTCCCAGGCCTCGCGGGCCCGGACCAGGAAGTCGCCCCAGCGCTGCCCGGCGCCCGCGCCGAGCCCCTCGTCCAGGGCGGCGACGACGCCCGCGCGCGAGGCGTTCGGCAGCGACACCCCGGTGCCGTCCGCGAACACGTGCCGGGACGACGGATCGACCTGAACCAGCTCGACGCAGGACTCCAGCGGCTCCTTGCCGGTCTTGACGAACAGGTCGCGGTAGACGGCGGGCAGCGGCAGCAGGGCGGGGCCCGTGTCGAAGGAGAACCCGTCGCGCTCGAAGCGCCGCAGCGCTCCGCCGTAGGTGTCCGTCCGCTCGTACACCGTCACCCGGTGGCCCGCGACGGCCAGCCGGGCGGCAGCCGCCAGCGCGCCCATCCCGGCGCCGATCACCGCAATCCGTGCCATGCCGGCGACTTTATCGGCCGCCACTGACAGCCCCCGCCGGCCACCCCCGAGTACGGGCGCAGGCGTGATCGTGACCAGGCGGGGCGGAGCGTTCTGGGCCCGGGTGCGCAGACGTGAGTACGCGTACCTAGCCGGGGAGTTGAGTAGGCGCGCGGATGGGGGACGACCTGCGCGGACGAGAGAGTGGAGACACGGAGAGGGGCACGGCTCCGGCACCGGCGACACGGGGCGCCGGAACGGAGCCGGCCCACGATCCGCTCCTTCCGCCGGCGGTGTCGGCGGGAGCGAGGCACGGGGGAGTGCCGGGGGACGACCGAACGGGGGTCCTGCGGGGGGACGCACGGGGGAGCAGGAAAGGCGCCGGTTCGAGGTGGCCCGCGGGGGACGCGGCCACACCGGACCGGCGCTTCCCTCTGTGCACCGGGGGTTCGGTCAGCGGCAGCCGCTCACCCGGCCCTGGAGCAACCGGGACAGTGCCGCGTGGACGTCGTCCAGGGAGCGTTCCGGCTGGAAGGACTTCCAGTCGAGGGCTGCCACCAGGACCATGCCGACCAGTGCGGACGCCGTCAGGGAGATGTCGATCTCCTCGCTGAACTCGCCGCCCGCCACGCCGTCGCGCAGAACGTCCTCCACGACCGCGACGGCCTGCTGCCGGACCACCATCAGCGTGGACTGCCAGGCCCGGTTGGTGCGCCACAGCTCGGCCACGTACAGCTGGGTGAAGGCCGGGTAGCGGTCGATGAAGACCAGCCCCGCGCGGATCATCGCGTCCAGGGCGTCGACCTTGCCGCCGCCCTCCCGCGCGGTCCGCTCGGCCGCTTCCCGCAGGGAGGCGGTCAGCAGACCCACTCCGTGCCGCAGCAGTTCCTCGAAGAGGACGGACTTGCTCGCGAAGTTGTAGTAGACCGTGCCCTTCGCGACTCCCGCACGTTCGGCGATCTCGTCCACGGTCGTGGCGGAGAACCCCTGCTCGGCGATGAGCGTGACGGCCGCCTCGTAGAGCTTTTGCCGGGTGGCCTCGCGGCGTGTGCTGCCGCCCGACGCGGCACTGCTGCTTTCCATGGCCCTGATTGTCACAGGAACCTTTCCGGGGGAAGTGACGGCGGGGCTCACAGGCTGAGCTCCGGGTGCAGCCGGTCCAGCGTCCACACCTGGCGCCGGCGGGCCGCCACGGCGGTCAGCGCGAGGGCACCCGCGGTGAACGCCGTCAGCACCACGCACGCGTGCCACACCGGTTCGAGTCCGCCGCCGGTGATGAGCCGCCTGAGGGCCTCGACGACGTAGCTCATCGGCAGGAACGGGTGGAGCGCGTTGAAGAACCCGGGGCTGGTCTGCACGGGGTACGTGCCGCCGGCCGAGGTCAGCTGGAGCATCAGCAGCGCGAGGACGAGGATCCGGCCCGCCGCCCCGAAGCGCGCGTTCAGCCATTGCACGATCGCAGCGAAGCACGCCGTCACCAGGAACAGGAACCCCACCGTCCCGGCCGCTCGCACCATCTCCAGGCCGACCGCCCAGTGCAGCACCGACATCAGCGCCACCGTCTGCAGCACCCCGATCGCCACCACCGGCAGCCAGCCCGCCAGCGCGATCCGCCATGCCGAGGCGCCCGCGGCGAGCGCCCGCCGGTTCATCGGCGTGATCAGCATGTACGCCACCATCGCGCCCACCCACAGGGACAGCGGGATGAAGTACGGGGCGAACCCGGTGCCGTAGTTGGGTGCCTTGTGCAGGTCCTGGGAGGCGAGCCGCACGGGATCGGCCATGACCTCGGTGCGCCGGTCGCGGTCCCGCTCGTCGTAGTCGGGGATCTTCTCCGCCCCGTCGTGCAGGCCGCCGGCGAGCTTCCCGGAGCCGTCGACGAGCTTGAAGATGCCGCCGTTGAGGTCGTCCGCGCCGGTCTTCAGCTTGCCGACGCCCTTGTCCAGGTCGACGGCGCCGGTCTTGGCCGTGCCGATCCCCTTGTGCAGCTTCTTCGCCCCGGCGGCGACCTCGGCCGCCCCGTCGTTCAGCTTGTTGATCTTCTTGACGGCGTCGGCGAGGTCCTCGGAGAGGTGCGGTGCGCGGTTCGCGAGGGCCTGGGACTGCTTCTGGAGGGTGGCGAGGTTCTTGTCGAGCTTGTCCAGGTCGCCGTCCTGGTCCGCGATCAGCGTGTTGAGGTCGTCCGCGATGGTGGTCACGTCGGCGGCCGCGTCCTTGGCCTTCTTCAGGTCGGAGCAGGCCGCGTCGGGCAGGACGGGATCGTCGCAGCGCCGGGCGTACACGTCGTTCAGCGTGCCGGACGCCGCGCGGGCGCCCTTGGCGGCGGTCGGGGCCGTCTTCACCAGGGTGTCCAGGTGCTTGCGGATCACCCCGGAGGAGTCGGCGACCAGCTGGGCGGTGTCGCCGATGGTCTTCTCGTTGCCCTTCAGGAAGGGACCGACCTTGCCGGCGGTGCCGTTGACCCGGTCGGCGAGCTTCTGCGTGCCCTCCGCTACCCGTTTCGAGCCGTCCTCCAGGTCGCCCGCGCCCGTGTGGAGCTTCTTCAGGCCCGTGGAGAGCTTGCCGCTGCCGTCCTTGGCGTCCTTCAGGCCGTCGGCGAGGTCCTTGGAGCCCTTCTCGGCCTTGCCGATACCTCCCTTGAGCCGGTCGGCGCCCTGCGCCGCCTTCACGGTCTTGCCGTGGATGTCGGAGAACGACACGAAGATCTTGTCCAGGAACGACCGGGACGTCTTCGTGGACGCCGCCTGCCGCACCTCGCCGAAGACCGTCCGGGAGATCTGCCCGACGATGTAGTTGTTCGCGTCGTTCGTGCGCACCTGGAGGGCGCCGGTCTCCGGGGTGTTCCCGGAGCTGGAGGCGATCCGCTCGCTGAAGTCGGCAGGCATGGTGAGCGACAGGTAGTAGCTGCCGTCCTCGACGCCCCTGCGGGCCTCGGCGGCGCTCACCTCCTGCCAGTCGAAGGTCTTGCTGTCGCGCAGGCCCTTCGTGATGTCGTCGCCCGCCGTGACCTTCTTCCCGTCGGCGGTCGCCCCCTTGTCGTCGTTCACGAGCGCCACGGGGATCCGGTCCAGACGGCCGTACGGGTCCCAGAACGACCACAGGTACAGGGCGCCGTACAGCAGCGGCAGCACCAGCAGGGCGACCAGCGCGGCGCGCGGCAGCTTCCCCCGCCCGAAGCGGCGCAGCTCAAGCGCGGCCAGTCTCGGCGAGCGCATCGGCCTTCTCCTCTCCCTGGTCGGCCTCGGCGGCCGGCTCTTCGGGGCTCTCCGCGGTGGAGACCCGGACGGCCCCCTCGGGGACCTCGCTGCACACCGCCACGACCGTCGTCCCGGCGTCGGCGAGGGACCTGAGCAGCGCCCAGACCTCCTCCCGCTCCCCGTCCGAGAGCTTGAGGTCGGTGTCGTCGATGCCGAGCAGCCGCGGCCCGCCGACCAGGGCGAGCGCGACCGACAGCCGCAGCGCCTCCAGGCGCTCCAGGTCCCGTACGGCCGTGCGCGGCCCCTTGGGCAGGGTCTCCAGGTCGAGGCCGGCGGCTTCCAGCGCGGCGTCGACGCGCTGCCGGGCCTCGGCCGCCCGCTCGGCGCGGGGTCGCAGGAGGCCGCGCAGCGAGGCGCCGTACCGGCGCTGGAGCAGCGCCCGTTCCCGCAGGTGCTCGCCGGCGGTCAGCGCCGGGTCGAGGTCGGTGACCCCCGGGACGTGCGCCAGCGCGCTGAGGGCGCGCACCGCCGCCATCTGCTTCGGCAGCCTCGCGTCACCGACGGCGGCCGTGCCCTCCGAGACCTTCATCCGCCCCGTCAGCGCGAGCAGCAGGCACGTACGGCCGGACCCCGACGGGCCCTCGACCGCGATGAGTTCCCCCGGCTCGGCGTCGACGGAGATCCCCCGGACCGCCCACCCCCGCGGCCCCTTGACCCCGAGGCCCTCGGCGGTGATCCGCACCCCTCCGGCTTGTTCCCCCACGAGGCTCCCCCACATGTGAGCGTGCAATTGAACTGACTGGTCAGTGCAAAAATTACTCCGAACCTACGAGCGAAGCAAAACAGCAGGTCAGAACGGATTGTCAGTGCCATACCTCACGATGGGTCACATACGGCACTTCGTGACCGGACGTGCCGTCACACAGACGACAGGAGGTTCGTCATGGCCAGCTACCACGCAGCAGCCGCCCGTCGGCGCCGCGCCACCGGCCCTGCCCCCTCACTGACCGGACCGGCGAGCGACGTGCACCCGGTGCTGCGCCGCGCCACGGCCCCGCCCGCCGCCCTCGACCTGCTCGCCCAGGCCCGCGCGAGCCTCGACGAGGCCACCGCCCTGGAAACACCGAACGAGCGCTACGCGACGGCCCACCTCGCCGCCCTGCGCACCGCCGCCGCGGTACTCGCCGCCCGGGGGCGCCCGGAGACCTCGCCCCGGGCCCGGGCCAAGATCCGGAGCGCCTGGGAAGTGCTCCCCGAGATCGCGCCCGAACTGACCGACTGGAGCGCGCTGTTCGCCTCCGGCGCCCGGCGCCGTGCCCGGGCCGAGGCGGGCATCCAGGGCGCGGCCACCGGCCGGGACGCCGACGACCTGATACGTGACGTGGCGATGTTCCTGCGCCTCGTCGAGCGGATGCTGGTCCTCCAGCCGGTCCTCCCACAGCCCCGCCCGGACCAGGACCAGCCGGAGGGCTCCGGCACGGGGAGGGGCATGCCGGACGCGGGGTGACCGGGCAGCGGCGGTCCAGGACCGGGGCTGACCAGGTCCCGTGCCGACCGGTTGCGCGGTGGTCCGGGCCCGCCCGGTGGCGCGGGCTCGGCTGACCCCTCGGGCCATCCCCGCACCGGGTCATCCGGACGCCACGGCCGAGGCAATAAGGTGGGGGACGCCTGAAGTCTTCCCACCCCGTGGCCGGGGCCGGGGAAGACACCCCGTTCGCGCCGCCGTGCCAGAGGCGGTGCCGCGCCGAGGAGTCAACTGCCGTGTCGGACCCGATGCGCCCCCGCGCCTCACTCCGTACCGCCGTGGTCTGGGAGGTCCTCCAGGACGCCCTGGACCGCCGGGTCAAGGCCACGGGTCGGGAGTCGCTGGACGTCCTCGACACCGGAGGCGGCAGCGGCAACTTCGCGGTGCCCGTCGCCCGTCTCGGTCACCGGGTCACCGTCGTCGACCCCAGCCCCAACGCGCTGTTCGCCCTGGAGCGCCGCACCGCCGAGGCCGGTGTCGCCGACCGGGTCAAGGGCGTCCAGGGCGACGCCCACGGCCTCTTCGACGTGGCCGAGCGCGGCGGCTACGACGTCGTGCTGTGCCACGGCGTCCTGGAGTACGTGGACGACCCGGCCGAGGGCGTCCGCAACGCGGTGGCGGCCCTGCGCGCGGAGGGCGTCCTCAGCCTGCTCGCCGCCGGCCTCGGCGGTGCCGTGCTGGCCCGCGCCCTCGCCGGGCACTTCAAGGAGGCCCGGCAGGCGCTCGACGACCCGAACGGGCGATGGGGCACGGGTGACCCCGTGCCGCGCCGCTTCACCGCCGAGCAGCTCACGGGACTGGTGGAGGCCGCGGGCCTGCGCGTCGGCGCCGTGCACGGGGTGCGCGTCTTCGCCGACCTCGTGCCCGGCGTGCTCGTGGACACCGAGCCCGGCGCCCTGGAAGCGCTGCTGAAGCTGGAGGAGGCCGCGGCCGAGCTCCCCGCATTCCACTCGGTGGCCACGCAACTGCATGTGCTCGGTGAGACCGGCGGGACTGGTGCGACAGCTGATGCCGCCGAGGCCGATGGGGCGGTCGAGGCCTGAGCCGCTTCGTGAGGTACGGCCGCTGATCAGCGCCTTGGCTGCGCATGGAGTACGCCACAGGCCCCCCGAACGGGGGCGGCGCGCCGTATGATCGAGGGAGACCGTTCCGGCATGACGGGTCGGCCGCCGGGGAATGGAAGCCTCAGCGAGCCGGGACGCCCATGGCGGGTTCCGGTTGGTCAATTGGCGCAGAGGGGCGGGTTTCACGGGGGCGATTCCCTGCCTATCCTGAAGGGACCCCCCGGGTCGCCCCGGCGACTGCACGATGAGGAGGACTCCGTGCCGCTCTCGGAGCACGAGCAGCGCATGCTCGAGCAGATGGAGCGAGCGCTGTACGCCGAAGATCCCAAGTTCGCGACAGCGCTCGAGGGAAGCGGGCTGCGCACGTACACCCGGCGACGGGTCTACCAGGCGGTCGCGGGCTTCCTCGTAGGTATCGCGCTCCTCATGGCTGGAATGGTCGCCAAGCAGGTCTGGCTCAGCGTCGTGGGCTTCCTCGTCATGCTGGGCTGTGCGGTGCTCGCCGTGACCGGCTGGCGCAAGGCTCCCAAGCCGGGCGAACAGGCGGCCGGTGCCGCCGGGCCCCAGGCCCGCGGACAGGGCCGGCAGCGCCGCTCCGTGATGGACCGCATCGAGCAGCGCTGGCAGAAGCGCCGCGATGAGCAGGGCGGCCATTAGCCCTCCGCGCAGCCTCTCCAGGCCTACGTGAACACGTACGTCAGGGGGTGACCACCGATCCGGTGGTCACCCCCTGACGCATGCCACACATCGGCAGCCAATGCATCGGCAGCCGGGGCCAGACTCTCCTATCGGCCGGCCCACCCCGGACGCATACACGGCCGGCCGTCCCGGATCCGTACACGGCCGACCCGGACCCATAAACGGCCGGCCGTCCCCGGACTCGGCAAGGCCGGCCGGCGCATCCGCGCCGGCCGGCCCGATCCGCGCGTCCTCCTCAGCCCTGCTGGCCCGACGCCTTCCGCCACGTCGGCCGCATCGCCACGGCGCGTTCCCGGACCCTCGTCCACCAGGCCGACGCCGCCCACACCACACGCACGGTGGAGCGGGGGGCCAGCAGCGCGCGGACTCTGGCCGCGCGGCCGGCCGCCGCGCCGAGACCCGCCGTCGCACGGCTGACGTCCTCCGTGAGGCCCGCCGCCGCGCGCGGGTGCGGTGCGTACAGGACCTGCTCCACCGCGTTCGCCACCCGGTGCACCGAGGCCGCGGCCGTCGCGTCGAGGTCGCCCAGCCGGACGATACGGGCGGCCGCCGTACGCGGCGTCTGCGACTCGTCCGGCGTGATGCCGAAGTCCCACGCGGTATCGGTCAGCTCCTGCCAGACGCCCAGCGTGTGCAGCGCCACGTCCGCCTCGCTGCGGCCGTGCGCCCCGAGCCGTACCGTGCGCGTCCGCTGCCGCCACAGCATCGGCGCCAGGGGGAGCGCGAGCACGGCGAGACCGGCGAGGGCCCACACCAGGAACGCGTACCATTTCGGGCCGTCGTCGTCCGTGGGCAGCGCCGCCTGCGGCGACTCGCTCGCGCAGCCGCCGTCCAGCTTCTTCTGCTCCGGCGTGCAGGCCTCGCTCGCCGAGGGCGCCGCGGAGGGCGCGGTGGACGCCGTCTGGGACGGACGCGCCGCGTCCGGGACCGAACTGTCCGGGCTGTCCGGCAGGGTGTACGACGGGATCGAGCCGCGGTTCGGAGTGGGCTCGAAACGGGTCCAGCCCACGCCCTCGAAGTACAGCTCCGGCCAGGCGTGCGCGTCCCGCAGCCCCACCGACACCGAGCCGTCCGCCTGCGGGGAACCGGGCGCGAAGCCGACCGCGACCCGGGCCGGTATGCCCAGGGAGCGGGCCATCGCCGCCATCGCGAAGGAGAAGTGCACGCAGAAGCCCTGCTTGTCCTTCAGGAAGCGGGCGATGGCCTGCGAGCCACTGCCGACCTGCACCTGCGTGTCGTACTCGAAGCCGCCGGTCACGGCGAACCAGTCCTGGAGCTCGACCGCCTGGTCGTAGGGGTCGGCGGCGCCCGCGGTGATCTGCCGGGCGGTGCGGCCCACCACCGACGGCAGTGAGTCGGGCAGCTCGGTGAACTCACGCTCGATGTCCGCGGGCGGCGGCCCCGCCGAGGCCAGCTGCTCCGCCGTCGGCCGCACGTCCAGGCTCTTGACCTGGTACGTCAGGCCTCGCGTGTTCTGCCCGTGGTCGCCGACCAGCGTCATGCCCTGCGGCTCGTACCGCCAGTTGCCGCTGATGCGGACGTCACTCGGCGGGTACGGCATGGGCAGCCAGTCCTGGGCGTACCAGTCGGCCGCCGAGATCGTGGTGTCGACCCCCGTGCGCTTGACGTCCGGGCTGAGGCCGACCGGGTCCGGGAACGGGCCGTCGGGCACGGCGGTGATGGACCGCCTCGACGGCTTCCACGTGGTGCCGTCGAAGTCGTCCAGGGACACGATCCGCAGATACAGGTCCGAGACGTCCTCCATCTCGGTCTTCACGGACAGGACCTGCTGGTCCTCGTCCGTGTTGAGGCTGTCCCGCAGCGACACCAGCGGGTTCACGGCGGAGATCGTGCCCCCGCCGCCGGGGCCGCCGCTCGCGCCCGCCCCCACCGAGTCCAGCAGGCCGCCGTTCATCGCGGGCAGGCCCAGCGGCACCACCAGGGCGATGCCCAGCGCGACCACGCCGATGCGCCGGCCGGTGCGGACCGGGGCGACGGCGCCGCTCGGTTCCCCTCCGGCCGTGCGCGGGGCACCACCGAAGACCCGCCCCCACTGCGAGAGCCGGTCCCGCCCCTCGGCCAGGAGCAGCATCAGATACCCGGCCGCCGCGACCAGGAACCACAGCCAGTCGGTGCCCCCGTCGGACAGCCCCGCGGCCACGGAGTACAGCGCGAGCAGGGGCAGCCCGGCCGGGGCGGCGCTGCGGAAGGTCACCGCGAGGGTGTCCACCAGCAGTCCGATGATCAAAACCCCGCCGATGAGCATCAGCCGGATGCCGTCGGACTCCAGGGGCGCCGGGATCGCGTACCGGGCGATGTCGTCGCCGCCCTGCTGGAGCAGGACCGCGAAGCGGTCGAAGGCCCGCGGCCCGGGGATCAGCCCGGCCAGGGCCTGCTCCCGGGCGAACACGAAGGTCAGCAGCATGACGGTGACCACGGCCTGCGCCGCGACGGTCAGCGGCCGGGCCAGCGGCACCCTGCGGGCAGCCGCACCCACCCCCGACTGCAGGGCCAGCAGGAAGGCCGCCTGCACGATCCACGTGGCCGGCCTGACCAGGGGCAGCAGGGCGCACGCGGCCATCAGCGTGGCCGCCCACGCGCCCAGCGTCAGTCGTATCCGCCCGCTCACCACGGTCCCTCCCCGCCGCTCGCGGCGGCCACGCCCCTGCGCTCCCGTTCGGCCTGCCGCCACACCTCGTCCACGGAGGCGCCCCGCGGCACGTTCAGGGCCGTCCAGCCCGCCTCACGCAGCATGGGCAGCCGGTCTCCGCTCCTGTCCGACGGGCCCGGGACGTCGCTCGGTTCCCGCACCCAGGCGTCACTGTCCAGCACGAACGCGACCGCGCCCGGGCTGCGCTGCCGCATCCGGCCCAGCACGGCCGCCTGGTCCTCGTCCAGGTCGCCGAGGAAGGCCACCAGCAGCCCCTCGTTCCCGCCGCGCAGCACGTCGTAGGCCCGGGACAGGCCGGCACCGTCGGAGTGGTCGATCACCGCGAGGGTGTCCATCATCAGCCCGGCCGCGTCCGCCGTCTCCTGGCTCGCGCCGGCGAAACCGTCACCGCCCTCGCCGGGCACCGCGTCGCCGGTGTCCGTCAGCAGCCGCACCGAGTAGCCCCGTTCGAGCATGTGCACCAGCACGGACGCGGCGCCCGACACGGCCCACTCGAAGGCCGAGTCCGGTCCCGCGCCCTGGTAGGCGATGCCCCGGGTGTCCAGCAGCACCGTGCAGCGGGCGCGCTGCGGCTGCTCCTCGCGGCGCACCATCAGCTCGCCGTAGCGGGCGGTGGAGCGCCAGTGCACGCGGCGCAGGTCATCGCCGTAGCGGTAGCCGCGCGGGATCACGTCGTCCTCGCCGGCCAGGGCGAGGGAGCGCTGCCGCCCGTCGCCGTACCCCTTCGCCTCACCGCTGAGGCGCACCGGCGCCAGCGGCTCCACCCGCGGGATGACCGTGAGGGTGTCGTACGTCGAGAAGGACCGGGTCAGCTCGCACATGCCGAACGGGTCGGTCAGGCGCAGCTGGAGCGGACCCAGCGGGTAGCGGCCGCGCAGGTCGGAGCGCACCCGGTAGGACACCTCGCGCCGGCCGCCCGCCTCCACCCGGTCGAGCACGAAGCGGGGCCGGGGGCCGAGCACGTACGGCACCCGGTCCTGGAGCATCAGCAGGCCCGTGGGCAGCCGCGAGACGTTGTCCATCCGCAGGTGGACCCGGGCCTCGCTGCCCGCGGGCACGCGGGCGGGGGAGAGCCGGCGGCTGCCCGCGACCCGGTAGCGCGTGCGGTACAGCACCGCCGCGCACACCAGCGGCAGCACGGCCAGCAGCAGACCCACGCGCAGCAGGTCGCTCTGCCCGAGCACGTACGAGCAGATCGCGGCCGCGACACCGGCGGCCAGGAAGGAGCGTCCGCGGGTGGTCAGACCGGCCAGGGCGGTGCGGATGCCGCCCTTCTCGCCCCGGTCGGCTTCCGCGTGCCCCGTCCCCGCGGTGGTCATCACAGCCTCCGCGGCGGCTGCTGGGGATACGCCGGCGCCGTACGGCCGAGGCCGGCGAAGCCGCTCTGCGGCTGCTGCTGCGGCGCCGCCGGCACCGGGGTGCGCTGCAGGATCTCCTCGACGACCTGCTCGGCGGTGCGCCGGTTGAGCTGGGCCTGGGCGGTGGGCAGCAGCCGGTGGGCCAGGACGGCGGCGGCGAGGTCCTG
Source organism: Streptomyces flavovariabilis (assembly GCF_000725785.1). Lineage (NCBI taxonomy): Bacteria > Bacillati > Actinomycetota > Actinomycetes > Kitasatosporales > Streptomycetaceae > Streptomyces > Streptomyces flavovariabilis. The sequence continues at coordinate 958,746 of NZ_JNXD01000001.1, forward strand.
CACGTCGTCCGGCAGCGCGTACTCCCTGCCGCTGAGGGCCGCGGACGCCTTCGCCGCGCGCAGCAGGTGCAGCGTCGCGCGCGGGGAGGCGCCGAGTCTCAGGTCGGGGTGCGTGCGCGTGGCGCCGACCAGGTCGACGGCGTAGCGCCTGACCGGCTCGGCGACGTGCACCCCGCGCACCGCCTCGATCAGCTTGAGGATCTCGTGCGCGTGAGCCACCGGCTGGAGGTCCTCCAGCGGCGAGACACCGCCGTGCACGTCCAGCATCCGCAGCTCGGCCTCCGCGCTCGGGTAGCCGACCGACACCCGGGCCATGAAACGGTCGCGCTGGGCCTCCGGCAGCGGGTAGGTGCCCTCCATCTCCACCGGGTTCTGCGTGGCCACCACCATGAAGGGGCTGGGCAGCTCGTAGGTACTGCCGTCGATGGTGACCTGGCGCTCCTCCATCGACTCCAGGAGCGCGGACTGCGTCTTGGGCGAGGCACGGTTGATCTCGTCGCCGATCACCACCTGCGCGAAGATCGCACCCGGCTTGAACTCGAAGTCGCGGCGCTGCTGGTCCCAGATGGACACACCGGTGATGTCCGACGGCAGCAGGTCGGGCGTGAACTGGATGCGCCGCACCGAGCAGTCGATGGACCGCGCCAGTGCCTTGGCCAGCATCGTCTTGCCGACGCCCGGGACGTCCTCGATCAGCAGATGTCCCTCGGCGAGCAGTACGGTCAGCGAGAGCCGTACGACCTCGGGCTTGCCCTCGATCACGCCTTCCACCGACTCCCGCACGCGCTCCACCACGGCGGTCAGATCAGTGAGGCTCGCTCGATCGTCATAGGTCGTCACCCGGCCCTCCTCGGCCTTTCCCACGCTCTCAGGGAGCACGGGATACCCCATTTTCCCGGGCCGACGCCGCATGACGCAGGCCGGCCCACCCCGAACCACGGACACCACGCGTGAAAAGTTCCGCGCGACGCCACTCCCGCATTCTTGCTGCCGTTACCGTTTCGTGTCACTCGACTGTGGACAACTGGCTGCGATATGTCGGTCTTACCGTCATTCGAACGCGTGACTGACAGGCTTTCGACAGCTACAACAGGTGGCCTTCCGGGGCGGGCGGCCCACGGCGCCCAGGTCGGCGGACCGGGTCAGGAGGCCGGGTCGACCTCCCGCAGCAGGCCGGTCTTCACGTCGAACACGAATCCGCGCACGTCGTCGGTGTGCGGCACGAACGGCGAGGTGCGCACGCGCTGCATCGACTGCCGTACGTCCTGGTCGACGTCCCGGAAGGACTCCACGGCCCACGCCGGGCGCTGGCCGACCTCGGCCTCCAGCTCGTTGCGGAAGTCCTCGGTGAGGCTCTCCAGGCCGCAGCCGGTGTGGTGGATGAGCACCACGCTGCGGGTGCCGAGCTTGCGCTGGCTGATGGTGAGGGAGCGGATCACGTCGTCGGTGACGACGCCGCCCGCGTTACGGATCGTGTGGCAGTCGCCGAGCTCCAGGCCGAGTGCCGCGTGCAAGTCGAGACGGGCGTCCATGCAGGCCACGACGGCGACCTGCAGCACGGGCCGGGCGTCCATCCCGGGGTCGGTGAAGGCGTCGGCGTACCGGGCGTTGGCCTCGACGAGGCGGTCGGTGACCGTACCGCCGGCCGTTATGGCGCTCTCCGAACCTGTGGGAACCGATGCAGAAGTCGTCATAGGTGTGACGTTACTGGTCACACCCTGTCCAGGCCTCCTGTGGGAGTGGACAAAGAATGCCGTTGAGGGGCGGTTGTGAGGTAACCCACAAGGGTGGTGCCCTGGTCTCCGTGTGAACGGCGGCGACGCGCAGGCCGGTTGATTGACCGGGCGACAGGGTGGACTAAAGTGACGCGAAGCGGGAGGCGAGACTCTCCCCGCTGGACTGAATGTCTTCGGAGACTCCGGCGACGACCGGAGATCTCCCCGCGTGCGCGGCGCGTACGTACGGCTCGGCCTCCTCCCGCTCCCGGTGGGCTGACGCTTCCGGCGCCGGCAGGTCTCCCTTTCACCGGGGGTCCCCCAGCGAAGCCGGGGCGGGCGGGGACCCGGCGGTGCGTACTGCCGCGCCGGATCTGAGAGGGCCCCTTGAGCGAGAGTCGACACGTCCCGGTGATGCTCCAGCGGTGCCTGGATCTGCTGGCACCGGCCCTGGAGGGCCCGCAGGCCGTGGTCGTCGACTGCACCCTCGGCCTCGGCGGGCACAGCGAGGCACTCCTCGAGAGGTTCCCCGACGCCCGGCTCGTCGCCCTGGACCGCGACAAGGAGGCCCTGCGCCTGTCCGGCGAGCGCCTCGCGCCCCACGGCGAGCGTGCCACCCTCGTCCACGCCGTCTACGACGAACTCCCCGAGGTGCTGCACAGGCTCGGCATCGCGCGCGTGCAGGGCGTCCTGTTCGACCTGGGCGTGTCCTCCATGCAGCTCGACGAGGCCGACCGCGGCTTCGCCTACGCCCAGGACGCCCCGCTCGACATGCGCATGGACCAGACGACCGGCGTCAGCGCCGCAGAGGTCCTCAACACCTACCCGCCGGGCGAACTCGTGCGCATCCTCCGGGCCTACGGCGAGGAGAAGCAGGCCAAGCGGATCGTCAGCGCGATCGTGCGCGAGCGCGAGAAGGAGCCGTTCAGCAACAGTGCGCGGCTGGTCGAGCTGATCCGCGACGCCCTGCCCCAGGCCGCCAAGCGCACCGGCGGCAATCCGGCCAAGCGAACCTTCCAGGCCCTGCGCATCGAGGTCAACGGCGAGCTCTCCGTCCTGGAGCGGGCGATCCCCGCCGCCGTGAAGACGCTGGACGTGGGCGGCCGGATCGCCGTGCTGTCGTACCACTCGCTGGAGGACAGGCTGGTCAAGCAGGTCTTCGCGGCGGGCGCCGCCACCACCGCGCCGCCCGGGCTGCCCGTCGTCCCCGAGCGCTACCAGCCGCGGCTCAAGCTGCTCACGCGCGGTGCCGAACTCCCCACCGAAGAGGAGATCGCCGAGAACCGGCGAGCGGCGCCGGCGCGGCTGCGCGGGGCCGAGCGCATCAGGGAGGACGTCGAGTGAGGCGCGTGCAGGCCGGACCGAGGGAGCGTGCGTGAGCGGCAAACCCGAACTGAAGGGGAGGGCGGCCCGACTGGCGCGGCTCCTGCCGACCGGCCCCGGGCAGGCGGCCCGCACGCCCTTCGTCCTCCTGGTCGTCCTCCTCCTCGGCGGCGGTCTCATCGCCCTCCTGGTGCTGAACTCGGCCATCAGCGAAGGTGCGTTCAAGCTCGACGACCTCCAGCGCGAGACCAAGAACCTCACCGACGAGGAGCAGGCTCTCCAGCGGGACATCGACGCCTACTCCGCTCCCGACGCCCTGCAGCGCCGCGCCCGCGAGCTCGGCATGGTGCCCGGCGGCGACCCCGCCTTCCTCGGTCCCGACGGCACCGTCAAGGGCGTCCCCAGCGCCGCCCCCGGCATCGGACAGTCCTCCGCGCACACCCCCCTGGTCCTCGCCCCCGAGGCCATGACCGACGGCCCTACTCCGACCCCCGGCAGGTGACGGAAGTGTCCGACAGGGAACCGCCACGTCGCCGCGTGCCCGGCCCGGCCAGGCCCGCCCGCCCCGACGCCCTGCGCCGTCCCGGCCCCGGTGCCCGTCCGGCCCGGCGGCCGGGGCAGGGCCGCCCGGCGGCGCCCAGACCGCTGAGGCTCGGCAGCCCCCGCCCCCGCCTGCGCCTGGTCGGACTCGCGCTGACCCTGGTCCTGACCGCCTTCGTCGTACGGCTGTTCCAGGTACAGGCCGTCGACGCGAGCACATACGCCGCCAAGGCCGAGCAGAACCGGTACGTCGGGCAGATCCTCGCCGCGGACCGGGGCGAGATCACCGACCGGTCCGGCGTGGCCCTCGCGACCAGCGAGGACGCCTACGACATCACCGCCGACCCCACGATGTTCGCCCCGGACATGCTGAAGATCGGTGACGGGCCCGAGCAGGCGGCCGCGCTCCTGGCACCGATCCTGGGCCAGGAGCAGGAAGACCTGGTCAAGAAGCTGCGGCCGAAGAACAAGGCGCTGCGCTACGTCAAACTGGCCTCCCGCCAGACCCCGCAGGTCTGGAAGCAGATCAAGGACCTCAAGTCGGCGCTCGTCAAGAAGGCGGAGACGGACAAGTCCACGCACAACGTCCTCTCCGGTGTCTTCTCCGTCGCCACCAGCAAGCGCGTGTACCCGGGCGGCGACCTCGCCGCCGGGATACTGGGCTGGGTCAACGCCGAGGGCAAGCCCGGCGGCGGCATCGAGCTGCAGCTGGACAAGCAGCTCGCCGGCAAGGACGGCAAGATCCGCTACGCCCAGTCCGGCGGCCGTCTCGTGCCCACCGCGGGCTCCACCGAGACACCCGCAGTCCCCGGCAGCGACGTCGAGCTCACCATCGACCGCGACATCCAGTGGGCCGCCCAGAACGCCATCAGCGACCAGGTGAAGGAGTCCGCGGCCGACCGCGGCTACGTCATCGTCCAGGACACCCGCACCGGGCAGATCCTGGCCATGGCCAACTCGCCCGGCTTCGACCCGAACGACCTGTCCGACGCCGACCCGGCCGCCCTCGGCAACGCCGCCCTCCAGGACGCCTTCGAGCCCGGCTCCACCGCCAAGGTCATGTCGATGGCGGCCGTCCTCCAGGAGAAGGCCGCCACACCGGGGACCCACGTGGTCGTGCCCAACCGGCTGCACCGCGGCGACCGGCTCTTCAAGGACGACATCGACCACCCGACCTGGTACCTGACGCTCAACGGCGTCCTCGCCAAGTCCAGCAACATCGGCACCATCCTCGCCACCGGACAGCTCGGCAGGACCCAGGCCCAGGCCAACAAGGTCCTCTACGACTACCTGCGCAAGTTCGGCCTGGGCAGCTACACGGGGCTCGGCTTTCCCGGCGAGACCAAGGGCATCCTCGCCCCGCCCGACAAGTGGTCGACCTCGCAGCAGTACACGATCCCTTTCGGCCAGGGCGTCTCCATGAACGCCATGCAGGCGGCCTCCGTGTACTCGACGATCGCCAACGGCGGCGTCCGCGTCGAGCCCACCCTCGTACGCGGCACCAAGGGCCCCGACGGGCGCTTCACACCCGCCCCGAAGCCCGCGAAGAACCGGGTCGTCGACGCCAGGACGGCGAAGACCCTCGCCCAGATGCTGGAGTCCGTCGTGGACGACGAGGAGGGCACCGGCACCAAGGCGCGCATTCCCGGCTACCGCGTCGCGGGCAAGACGGGCACCGCCAACCGGGTGGATCCGGCCACCGGCAAGTACCACGGCTACACCTCGTCGTTCGCCGGGTTCGCGCCTGCCGACAAGCCGCGCATCACCGTCTACTGCGCCATCCAGAACGCCACCCAGGGCAGCTACTTCGGCGGTCAGATCTGCGGACCCGTCTACAAGAAGGTCATGGAGTTCGCACTGAAGTCCCTCCAGGTCCCGCCGACCGGCGCCAAGGCCGCGAAGCTGCCCGTCTCCTTCAAGCAGTGATCAGGGCGGATACCCCCCGATCAGCACTCAGCCCCACCGAGCCACCAGGACCGCCTCCCGTGACAACGATCACCCCCGAGCCCGGCAACCAGCGCAGCCCCAGCCCCTCACTTCGCCCGGAGGCGGGTACGCCCGGTACGCTCACCGCCGTGCCACACGCTGATCAGTCCCAAACCACCCAGAAGGGCCATCCCGTGACATACCCCGGGCCGCCCAGGCCGGTGCAGGTCTCCGCCACACCCCTCGCGGAACTCGCCGATCAGCTGGGTGCTTCCACGCCGGAGAGCGCCGCCGAGGTCACGGGCATCACCCACGACTCACGCGCCGTACGCCCCGGCGACCTGTACGCCGCCCTCCCGGGGGCCCGGCTGCACGGCGCCGACTTCGTCGAGCAGGCCGCGAGCCTCGGCGCCGCGGCCGTGCTGACCGACCCGACCGGCGCCGAGCGCGCCGCCGCGTCCGGGCTGCCGGTCCTGGTCGTCGACGATCCGCGCGCGCAGATGGGCGAGCTGGCCGCCACGATCTACGGCCACCCCGGCCGGGACCTGCTGCAGATCGGCATCACCGGCACCTCCGGCAAGACCACCACCGCCTACCTCGTCGAGGGCGGCCTGAAGACGGTCAGGTCCACCGGCCTGATCGGCACGGTCGAGATGCGCATCGGCGACGAGCGCATCAAGTCCGAGCGCACCACCCCCGAAGCCACCGACCTCCAGGCCCTGTTCGCCGTCATGCGGGAACGCGGTGTCGACGCGGTCGCCATGGAGGTCTCCAGCCACGCCCTGGTCCTCGGCCGGGTCGACGGCTGCGTCTTCGACATCGGCGTCTTCACCAACCTCAGCCCGGAACACATGGAGTTCCACTCCGGCATGGAGGACTACTTCCAGGCCAAGGCCCAGCTGTTCACGCCGGAGCGCGGCAGGCTCGGCGTGGTCAACGTCGACGACGAGTACGGCCGCAGGCTGGCGAAGGAAGCCACCGTCCCGGTCGTCACCTACTCCGCCGAGGGCCACCCCGACGCGGACTGGCGCGCCGAGGACGTCGAGATCGGCCGGCTGGACTCGACGTTCACCGTCATCGGGCCCAAGGGTGAGCGGATCGCCGCCACGTCGCCGCTGCCGGGGCCCTTCAACGTGGCCAACACCCTCGCCGCGATCGTCGCCCTCGCCGTCGCCGGCCTCGACCCGCAGGCCGCCGCCGACGGCGTCGCCGCCGTCCCCGGCGTGCCGGGCCGCCTGGAGCGCGTCGACGCCGGTCAGCCCTACCTCGCCGTCGTCGACTACGCGCACAAGACCGACGCCGTCGAGTCCGTGCTGCGCGCCCTGCGCAAGGTCACCGAGGGCAAGGTGCACATCGTCCTCGGCTGCGGCGGCGACCGCGACAAGACCAAGCGCGAGCCGATGGGCGCCGCGGCGGCCCGGCTCGCCGACACCGCCACACTGACCTCCGACAACCCCCGCGGCGAGGACCCCCTCGCGATCCTCGCCACGATGCTCCAGGGCGCGGCCTCCGTGCCCGCGCACGAGCGCGGCGAGGTGCAGGTCTTCGAGGACCGGGCCGCCGCGATCGCCGCCGCCGTCGCCCGCGCCGAACCCGGCGACACCGTGCTGGTCGCGGGCAAGGGCCACGAGCAGGGCCAGGACATCGCCGGGGTGGTCCGTCCCTTCGACGACCGCCAGGTGCTCCGCGAAGCCATCCAGAAGACCCAGGGATGAAAATCCAGAAGACCCAGGGGATGAACTTGTGATCGCCCTCTCCCTCGCCGAGATCGCAGAAGTCGTCGGCGGGCAGACACACGACATACCGGATCCGTCCGTCCAGGTCACCGGCCCGGTCGTCCGGGACTCCCGGGAGGCGGGACCGGGCTGCCTGTTCGTGGCCTTCGCCGGGGAGCGCGTGGACGGACACGACTTCGCCGCGGCGGTCGTCGAGGCGGGAGCGGTGGCCGTGCTCGGCACCCGCCCCGTCGGCGTGCCCGCGATCGTCGTGGACGACGTCCAGAGCGCTCTCGGCGCCCTCGCGCGGCACGTCGTACGGCGTCTCGGTGCCACCCTCGTCGCCCTCACCGGCTCGGCGGGCAAGACCAGCACCAAGGACCTCATCGCGCAGGTGCTCCGGCGCAAGGCCCCGACGGTGTTCACGCCCGGCTCGCTCAACAACGAGATCGGACTGCCGCTGACCGCGCTCAGCGCCACCGAGGAGACCAGGTTCCTCGTCCTGGAGATGGGCGCCCGCGGCATCGGGCACATCCGCTACCTCACCGGCCTGACGCCCCCGAAGGTCGGTCTCGTCCTCAACGTCGGCAGCGCCCACATCGGGGAGTTCGGCGGCCGCGAGCAGATCGCGCAGGCCAAGGGCGAACTCGTCGAGGCCCTGCCGTCCGAGGCCGAGGGCGGCACCGCGATCCTCAACGCGGACGACCCCTACGTACGGGCCATGGCCTCCCGTACGAAGGCGAAGGTGATCTTTTTCGGAGAGTCCGGCGAAGCGGACGTTCGAGCCGAGAACGTGCGACTCACGGACACCGGACAGCCCTCGTTCAGGCTTCACACACCCTCCGGTGCAAGTGATGTGACCATGCGCCTGTACGGTGAGCACCACGTGTCGAACGCGCTCGCCGCGGCCGCCGTCGCCCACGAGTTGGGCATGTCCGCTGACGAGATCGCCGTCGCGCTCTCCGAGGCGGGCTCCCTCTCCCGCTGGCGGATGGAGGTCACCGAGCGCCCGGACGGCGTGACGGTCGTCAACGACGCCTACAACGCGAACCCCGAGTCCATGCGAGCCGCTCTGCGCGCGCTCGCGGCGATCGGCAAGGGGCGTCGTACGTGGGCGGTGCTCGGCAAGATGGCCGAGCTCGGGGACGAGGCTCTCGCCGAGCACGACGCGGTCGGGCGGCTCGCCGTCCGGCTCAACGTCAGCAAGCTCGTCGCGGTCGGTGGCAGGGAAGCCGCCTGGCTGCAACTGGGCGCATATAACGAGGGTTCGTGGGGTGAGGAGTCGGTGCACGTGTCCGACGCACAGGCGGCGGTCGACCTGTTGCGCAGCGAGTTGCGCCCGGGGGACGTCGTGCTCGTGAAGGCGTCCCGTTCGGTCGGCCTCGAGAGCGTGGCGCAGGCGCTCATCGAGACCGGTGCCGAGGGTGAGGTTTCCGCCCGATGATGAAGCAGATCCTGTTCGCAGGAGTCATTGGTCTCTTTCTCACGCTGGTCGGCACCCCGCTGCTGATCAAGCTGCTCGCGCGCAAGGGCTACGGCCAGTACATCCGCGACGACGGCCCGCGCGAGCACGCCAGCAAGCGCGGTACGCCGACCATGGGCGGTATCGCCTTCATCTTCGCGACGGTCGCCGCGTACTTCCTGGCCAAGGTGATCACGGGCTATCTGGACCCGGACGTCGACGCGGCGCCGACCTTCTCGGGTCTGCTGGTGCTCGGCCTGATGGTCGGCATGGGCCTGGTCGGCTTCCTCGACGACTACATCAAGATCGTCAAGCGGCGTTCGCTGGGCCTGCGCGCCAAGGCGAAGATGGCCGGCCAGCTGATCGTCGGCATCGGCTTCGCGGTGCTGTCACTGCAGTTCGCCGACAACCGCGGCAACACCCCGGCCTCCACGAAGCTGTCGTTCATCACCGACTTCGGCTGGACGATCGGCCCCGTGCTGTTCGTGGTCTGGGCGCTGTTCATGATCCTGGCGATGTCGAACGGCGTGAACCTGACCGACGGTCTGGACGGTCTGGCCACCGGTGCCTCGGTGCTCGTCTTCGGCGCCTACACCTTCATCGGCGTCTGGCAGTTCCAGGAGTCCTGCGCCAACGCGCAGACGCTGACCAACCCGGGCGCCTGCTTCGAGGTGCGAGACCCCCTCGACCTCGCGGTGGTGGCCTCCGCGCTGATGGGCGCCTGCCTCGGGTTCCTGTGGTGGAACACCTCGCCGGCCAAGATCTTCATGGGGGACACCGGTTCGCTCGCGCTCGGCGGTGTGCTCGCCGGCCTCGCGATCTGCTCCCGCACCGAGCTGCTGATCGCCCTCCTCGGCGGCCTGTTCGTCCTGATCACCATGTCGGTGGTCATCCAGGTCGGCTCCTTCAAGCTCACGGGCAAGCGCGTCTTCCGGATGGCGCCACTCCAGCACCACTTCGAACTCAAGGGCTGGTCCGAAGTGCTCGTCGTGGTCCGTTTCTGGATCATCCAGGGCATTTGTGTGATCGTCGGACTTGGCCTCTTCTACGCAGGATGGGCAGCGGACAAGTGACCTCCTCGGAGCCCTTCGACTTCCAGGGCAAGCACGTCACCGTCGCCGGACTCGGCGTTTCCGGCGTCCCGGCGGCCAAGGTGCTGCACGGCCTCGGCGCGATCGTCACGGTCGTCAACGACGGCGCCGACGAGCGCGCGCGGGCGCAGGCTGCCGGTCTGGAGGCGCTCGGCGTCACCGTGCGCCTCGGCGACGGCGACACCCTGCCGGAGGGCACCGAGCTGATCGTCACCGCGCCCGGCTGGAAGCCGGACAAGCCGCTGTTCACGGCGGCGGACCGGGCGGGCGTCCCCGTCTGGGGCGACGTCGAACTGGCCTGGCGCCTGCGCGGCCCCGACGCCGCGCCCTGGCTGGCCGTCACGGGCACCAACGGCAAGACCACCACCGTCCAGATGCTGGCGTCGATCCTGAAGGCGGCGGGCCTGCGCACCGCCGCCGTCGGCAACATCGGCGTCTCGCTGCTGGACGCGGTCCTCGGCGAGGAGCAGTACGACGTCCTGGCCGTGGAGCTCTCCAGCTACCAGTTGCACTGGGCGCCCTCCCTGCGCGCCCACTCGGCCGCCGTGCTGAACCTCGCCGCCGACCACCTCGACTGGCACGGCTCCATGGAGGCGTACGCCGCCGACAAGGGCCGCATCTACGAGGGCAACCGCGTCGCCTGCGTCTACAACGTGGATGCCACCGACAAGCCGTCCACCGAGGACCTCGTCCGCGAGGCCGACGTCGAGGAGGGCTGCCGGGCCGTCGGCTTCACCCTCGGCACCCCGGGCCCGTCCCAACTCGGCGTCGTGGAAGGCATCCTGGTCGACCGCGCCTTCGTCGAGAACCGGCAGAAGAACGCCCAGGAGCTCGCCGAGGTCGCCGACGTCGACCCGCCGGCCCCGCACAACATCGCCAACGCCCTCGCGGCGGCGGCCCTCGCCCGCGCCTACGGCGTGCCCGCCAGAGCCGTACGGGACGGCCTGCGGGCCTTCACCCCGGACGCGCACCGCATCGCGCACGTGGCGGACGTGGACGGGGTCGCCTACGTCGACGACTCCAAGGCCACCAACACGCATGCGGCACAAGCCTCGTTGGCGGCGTACGAGCCGATCGTGTGGATCGCGGGCGGACTCGCGAAGGGCGCGACCTTCGACGAACTGGTCAGCGAGTCGGCCAAGCGGCTGCGGGGCGCCGTACTGATCGGCGCGGACCGCGCGCTCATCCGGGAAGCCCTCGCGCGACACGCCCCGCAGGTACCCGTCGTCGACCTCGACCGGACCGACACTGGGGCGATGCGCGCGGCGGTCCAGGAGGCGCGGAAACTCGCTCACACGGGCGACACGGTGCTACTGGCCCCGGCCTGTGCCTCCATGGACATGTTCGCCAACTACAACAAGCGCGGGGACGCTTTCGCGGACGCCGTTCGTGAACTCGGCTCCGCCGACGGCTGACCCGGGTCCGCCTCGCCCGGCGGCGGTGCCGGGCGTACCTGGGAGGGACGCGTGACACGGATGTGGCTGGTGCCCGAGCGGCCGGGGGGCGTTCACCGCGCAACGCTCCCCTCCGGCATGGCAGGGTGAGCGGCGATGCCCACCAGCCGCACCGGACGGCCTCCGACTCCGCGCGCCCCCAAACGCCCCCTCGCGCCCCGGCTCGCGCGGGAGAACCCCGTCCTGAGCCTCTACACCCGCGTGCGCAGGGGCTGGGACCGGCCGCTGACCGCCTACTACCTGATCCTCGGCGGCAGTCTGCTGATCACCGTGCTGGGACTGGTGATGGTCTACTCGGCCTCCCAGATCACCGCGCTGCAGATGTCGCTGCCCGGTTCGTACTTCTTCCGCAAACAGTTGCTCGCGGCGGGGATCGGCACCGTCCTGCTGCTCGCCGCATCGCGCATGCCGGTGAAACTGCACCGCGCGCTGGCCTACCCCATCCTCGCGGGCGCCGTCTTCCTCATGGCCCTGGTGCAGGTCCCGGGGATAGGAGTGTCGGTCAACGGCAACCAGAACTGGATCGCCGTCGGCGGCTCCTTCCAGATCCAGCCCAGTGAGTTCGGCAAGCTCGCCCTCGTGCTGTGGGGCGCGGACCTGCTCGCCCGCAAGCAGGACAAGAGGCTGCTGAACCAGTGGAAGCACATGCTCGTGCCGCTGGTGCCGGCCGCCTTCATGCTGCTCGGTCTGATCATGATCGGCGGCGACATGGGCACGGCGATCATCCTCACGGCCATCCTGTTCGGCCTGCTCTGGCTGGCCGGGGCGCCGACGCGGCTGTTCGCCGGGGTGCTGTCGATCGCCGCCGTCCTCGGCCTGATCCTCATCAAGACCAGCCCCAACCGCATGGCCCGCCTGCAGTGCCTGGGCGCCACCGAACCCCAGTCCGGACCCGTCGACTGCTGGCAGGCCGTGCACGGGATCTACGCCCTCGCCTCGGGCGGAATCTTTGGTTCCGGACTGGGTGCGAGTGTGGAGAAATGGGGCCAACTCCCCGAGGCCCACACCGACTTCATCTTCGCCGTCACCGGTGAGGAACTGGGTTTGGCGGGGACGCTGTCCGTCCTCGCCCTCTTCGCGGCTCTAGGCTATGCGGGTATCCGCGTGGCCGGACGCTCGGAGGACCCCTTCGTGAGGTATGCCGCGGGAGGCGTGACCACCTGGATCACGGCCCAGGCCGTGATCAACATCGGTGCGGTGCTCGGTCTGCTGCCGATCGCCGGCGTCCCCCTCCCGCTGTTCTCCTACGGAGGATCCGCCCTGCTGCCGACCATGTTCGCCATCGGGCTGCTGATCGCCTTCGCGCGTCAGGACCCCGCTGCGCGGATGGCGCTTGCGATGCGGCAACCCCGCTTTGGTAGAAAGCGGGGGGCGGGGGGCACCGGTTCCGGTCGGAGTCCCCGGAGATGGAACACGATGCGACGGCGTGCCTCGGCGGCGCGCTCGTCCGGAGAGCGGTGAATTTCGGTGCATGTCGTACTCGCCGGCGGAGGAACCGCGGGCCACATCGAGCCCGCGCTCGCCCTCGCGGACGCCCTGCGCAGGCAGGACCCGAGCGTGGGCATCACGGCCCTGGGCACGGAGCGCGGCCTCGAGACCCGTCTCGTACCCGAGCGCGGGTACGAACTCGCGCTGATCCCCGCCGTTCCGCTGCCGCGCAAGCCCACCCCCGAACTGATCACCGTCCCGGGCCGGCTGCGCGGCACCATCAAGGCGACCGAGCAGATCCTGGAGCGCACCAAGGCGGACGCCGTGGTCGGCTTCGGCGGCTACGTCGCCCTGCCCGGCTACCTCGCGGCCAAGCGCCTGGGCGTGCCGATCGTGATCCACGAGGCCAACGCCCGCCCGGGCCTGGCCAACAAGATCGGTTCGCGGTACGCCAGCCAGGTCGCCGTCTCCACGCCCGACAGCAAGCTGCGGGGCGCCCGCTACATCGGCATCCCGCTGCGCCGCTCCATCGCCACGCTCGACCGGGCCGCCGTACGCCCCGAGGCCCGGGCCGCGTTCGGGCTCGACCCGAACCTGCCCACGCTGTTGGTCACCGGCGGCTCCCAGGGTGCCCGCCGCCTGAACGAGGTCATCCAGCAGGTCGCGCCCTGGCTCCAGCAGGCCGGAATCCAGATCCTGCACGCGGTCGGCCCGAAGAACGAACTGCCGCAGGTCCACCAGATGCCGGGAATGCCCCCCTACATCCCGGTAAGTTACCTGGACCGGATGGACCTCGCGTACGCCGCGGCCGACATGATGCTCTGCCGCGCGGGCGCGATGACCGTCGCCGAACTCTCCGCCGTCGGGCTCCCGGCCGCCTACGTCCCGCTGCCCATCGGCAACGGCGAACAGCGGCTCAACGCCCAGCCGGTGGTCAAGGCCGGCGGCGGACTGCTGGTCGACGACGCGGAGCTGACCCCCGAGTGGGTCCAGCGACACGTCCTGCCCGTGCTCGCCGACCCGCACCGGCTGTACCAGATGTCCCGCGCCGCCGCCGAGTTCGGCCGCCGGGACGCCGACGATCTGCTCGTCGGCATGGTGTACGAGGCGATCGCCGCCAGCCGTGCACACCGATAGGACTGTATGACGGAAGGCAGGGAGCGTGGCCGGATCGACCACCGCCGAGCGCGGTGAACGCCAGCAGGAGTCGTCCGGCCCGCCGCCCCGCCTGCGGTCGAGGCGGGCCCGGCTCCGCGCGATCGTCCTCCTGGGCCTCGCCCTGGTCTTCCTCGGCATCCCGACGGTCTGGCTGTTCTACGGCTCCGACTGGCTGCGCGCCGAGCATGTCTCCGTGTCCGGCACCCGGGTCCTGACGCCCGCTCAGGTCGAGGCCGCCGCGGAGGTTCCGCTCGGGAAGCCGCTGATTTCCGTCGACACCGATGCGATCGAGACGCGACTGCGCCAGAAAATGCCCCGAATTGACGCGGTTGACGTGGTCCGTTCCTGGCCCCGTGGAATCGACCTGAAAGTGGTTGAGCGGACTCCGGTTCTGATTGTGCAAAAGGGCGGAAAGTTCGTCGAAGTGGACGATGAAGGTGTCCGCTTCGCCACGGTTTCCGAAGCCCCGAAAGGCGTCGCCGCACTGGAATTGACGCTCTCCCGGTCCAGCTCCGCCGCCGCGAGCCTGCGCCGTTTCGGCGAGTCCCGGCTGGTGCGCGAGGCGGTCGGTGTCGCCCGCGCGGTTCCGGCCGCCGTCGCGCGCGACACACGGACCGTCAAGGTCCGTTCCTACGACGACATCTCGCTGGAGTTGAGGGGCGGCCGTACGGTCGTCTGGGGGAGCAGCGAGAAGGGGGCCGCGAAGGCTCGCACACTCACCGCTCTGATGAAAGCCTCGCCCGGTGCGCGGTACTTCGACGTGAGTGTCCCCACCGCGCCCGCGTCATCAGGGAGTTGACGCACATCCGCGCAGGCCAGCACCCTGGTTGGGCAGTGCTACGGCTGATCACATAGGGTGAAAAGAAAAACGGGAGGTTCGGCGTGTTCGTTGAACGTGCGCCACTTGTCGACTTAGTGTCCTGTTCAGAAGACTCCAAGGAACGGACACACTGGTAACCCTAAACTTCAGGGTTAGGGTTCGGGTCGGCGATACGGACCGTCCCATTCGGCATCAGTCGTCGGGTCGCGGGGCGCAGGGCGTCACGCTGATTCGGCGACACGTAACTCGAGGCGAGAGGCCTTCGACGTGGCAGCACCGCAGAACTACCTCGCAGTCATCAAAGTCATCGGTGTCGGCGGCGGTGGTGTCAATGCCATCAACCGGATGATCGAGGTCGGTCTCAAGGGCGTCGAGTTCATCGCCATCAACACCGACGCGCAAGCTCTGTTGATGAGCGACGCCGACGTCAAGCTGGACGTCGGCCGTGAACTCACCCGCGGACTCGGCGCCGGAGCCAACCCGGCCGTGGGCCGCAAGGCCGCCGAGGACCACCGCGAGGAGATCGAGGAGGTCCTCAAGGGGGCCGACATGGTCTTCGTGACAGCCGGTGAAGGCGGCGGCACCGGCACCGGCGGCGCGCCCGTCGTGGCCAACATCGCCCGCTCGCTCGGTGCCCTCACCATCGGCGTGGTCACGCGCCCGTTCACCTTCGAGGGACGGCGCCGCGCGAACCAGGCCGAGGACGGCATCGCGGAACTCCGCGAAGAGGTCGACACCCTCATCGTCATCCCGAACGACCGGCTGCTGTCCATCTCGGACCGCCAGGTCTCGGTGCTGGACGCCTTCAAGTCGGCCGACCAGGTCCTGCTCTCCGGTGTCCAGGGCATCACCGACCTCATCACCACCCCGGGCCTCATCAACCTCGACTTCGCCGACGTCAAGTCGGTCATGTCCGAGGCCGGCTCGGCCCTGATGGGCATCGGCTCCGCCCGCGGCGACGACCGCGCGGTGGCCGCCGCCGAGATGGCGATCTCCTCGCCACTGCTGGAGGCGTCCATCGACGGCGCCCGCGGTGTGCTGCTCTCCATCTCCGGTGGCTCCGACCTCGGTCTGTTCGAGATCAACGAGGCCGCCCAGCTGGTCAGCGAGGCCGCTCACCCCGAGGCCAACATCATCTTCGGCGCGGTGATCGACGACGCCCTCGGCGACGAGGTCCGGGTCACCGTGATCGCGGCCGGCTTCGACGGCGGCCAGCCGCCCGCCAAGCGGGACAACGTCCTCGGCTCGTCCTCGGCCAAGCGCGAGGAGCCGGCCCCGGTACGGCAGACCGAGAGCCGCCCCTCCTTCGGATCGCTCGGCAGCGTGACCCCGAAGGAGGACCCGGAGCCCGCGCCGGAGCCGGTCAAGGACATCCCGGTCGCCCCGCCGGTCCCGCCGGCGCCGCGGACCTACTCGGACAGCGCGGCCGAGGAACTGGACGTACCGGACTTCCTCAAGTGATCCTTCAGTCGTGATAGGACACCGCGAAAGCGCGAGCGGCGCGCACTTCGGCTTCACCGACCGGTGGGGCGGGGTGAGCGCCGCTCCGTATGAGGAGCTCAACCTCGGCGGGGCGGTCGGCGACGACCCCGACGCCGTACGCACCAACCGCGACCTGGCCGCGAAGTCCCTGGGCGTCGAGCCGGACCGGGTGGTCTGGATGAACCAGGTGCACGGGGCCGACGTGGCGGTGGTGGACGGACCCTGGGGATCTTCGACCCGGATCCCGTCGGTCGACGCGATCGTCACCGTCCGCCGGGGGCTCGCCCTCGCCGTACTCACCGCCGACTGCGTGCCGGTGCTGCTCGCCGACCCCGTCGCCGGGATCGCCGCCGCGGCCCACGCGGGCCGGCCCGGCATGATCGCCGGAGTCGTCCCGGCCGCGCTGCGGGCGATGACGGAACTGGGCGCCGAGCCCTCCCGGATCGTCGCCCGCACCGGGCCCACCGTCTGCGGCCGGTGTTACGAAGTGCCCGAGGCGATGCGCGCCGAGGTGTCCGCCGTCGAGCCGGCGGCGTACGCCGAGACGAGTTGGGGCACACCGGCGGTCGACGTGAGCGCCGGAGTCCACGCTCAGCTGGAACGGCTCGGGGTGCGCGACCGGGAGCAGTCGCCGGTGTGCACGCTGGAGTCGCGCGATCACTTCTCGTACCGCCGCGACCGCACCACCGGTCGGCTCGCGGGCTATGTGTGGCTGGACTGATAGGGCATGACGGACCGTAAGGACGAACTCGCCGCAAATCTGGCGAAAGTTGAGCGACGCATCGCCGACGCCTGTGCGGCCGCGGGACGGGGGCGCGAAGAGGTGACCCTGATCGTGGTCACCAAGACCTACCCCGCGAGCGATGTGCGGATCCTCGCGGAACTCGGCGTGCGGCACGTCGCCGAGAACCGCGACCAGGACGCGGCACCGAAAGCCGCGGCTTGCGCGGATCTGCCCCTTACTTGGCATTTTGTCGGTCAACTCCAGACCAACAAGGTGCGATCCGTGGCCGGTTACGCGGATTTCGTGCAGTCCGTCGACCGGTCCAAGCTCGTCACCGCGCTGTCGAAGGAGGCCGTCCGGGCCGGGCGCGAACTGGGCTGTCTTCTCCAGGTCGCACTCGACGCCGGGGTGAGCGGACGGGGCGAGCGGGGAGGGATCGGCTCCGGCGGAATCGGGGAGTTGGCCGATCTCGTGGCCGGGGCCCCGGGGCTCCGGCTCGACGGGCTGATGACCGTGGCGCCGCTCACCGGGGAGTTCGCAGGACGCGAACGGGCGGCCTTCGAGCGGTTGATGGATTTGTCGACCGACCTGCGCCGGAGTCATCCGGCTGCCACCATGGTCTCGGCAGGGATGAGTACGGACCTCGAACAGGCCGTGACGGCCGGAGCGACACATGTGCGCGTCGGCAGCGCGGTACTCGGAGTCCGCCCCAGGCTCGGGTAACGTCGCCAAGAAGTCGGACCACAGCAGAAAATATGGTCATTGCCGCCGATAGGCGGATTCAAGGACCTCGTGGATCGCGGGCACTTGGCAGTCGTCAGCCGATCCACCACAGAGCGGAGGACTCAGAGCATGGCCGGCGCGATGCGCAAGATGGCGGTCTACCTCGGCCTCGTGGAGGACGATGGGTACGACGGCCGCGGATTCGACCCCGACGACGACTTCGAACCCGAACTGGACCCGGAGCCCGAGCGGGACCACCGGCGGCACGAGCCGTCCCACCAGTCGCACGTCTCACATCAGTCACAAAGGGACGAAGAGGTACGAGTCGTACAGCCGCCCGCGCCTCGCGAACCGGCCGCCCGCTCCGCTTCGCTCCCCGCGGAATCCAGCCGCCCGGCGCGCATCGCGCCCGTGGCATCCATCACACAAGAACGCGCAAGTCTGGAGAAGAACGCACCGGTGATCATGCCCAAGGTCGTGTCCGAACGAGAGCCTTACCGGATCACCACGCTTCACCCACGGACCTACAACGAGGCCCGTACCATCGGGGAACACTTCCGTGAAGGCACCCCGGTGATCATGAATCTGACTGAGATGGACGACACAGATGCGAAGCGACTTGTCGACTTTGCGGCCGGTTTGGTGTTTGGTCTTCACGGCAGTATCGAGCGGGTGACGCAGAAGGTGTTCCTGTTGTCGCCTGCTAACGTCGATGTCACGGCGGAGGACAAGGCTCGCATCGCAGAGGGCGGGTTCTTCAACCAGAGCTGAGACGCACCACCGGAAACAGCAGTAGACAGCACTACACAGCAGGGCACAGGGGAGAGGGAAGCAAGCGATCATGAGCGTGGTTCTGGATGTCGTCTACATCGCGCTGATGTGCTTCCTCATCGTGCTCATCTTCCGGTTGGTCATGGACTACGTCTTCCAGTTCGCCCGCTCATGGCAACCCGGCAAGGCGATGGTGGTCGTTCTGGAGGCCACCTACACTGTCACTGATCCACCGCTCAAGCTTCTGCGGCGGTTCATTCCGCCGCTGCGTCTCGGGGGCGTGGCGCTCGACCTGTCCTTCTTCGTACTGATGATCATCGTTTACATCCTGATCTCGATCGTGAGTCGGCTGTGAGCGATGTGAACTACGGTCTTGCCGAATGCCGACGACTACGTTGAGGTGAAGAGATGCCGTTGACCCCCGAGGACGTGCGGAACAAGCAGTTCACGACCGTCCGCCTCCGAGAAGGCTATGACGAGGACGAGGTCGATGCCTTCCTCGATGAGGTCGAAGCCGAACTGACCCGCCTACTCCGTGAGAACGAGGACCTGCGCGCCAAACTGGCCGCGGCCACGCGCGCTGCTGCGCAGAACCAGCAGAACATGCGCAAGCCTCCGGAGCAGGATCAGCAGCAGCAACAACAACAGCAGCAGCAGCAGGGCATGCGCGGTCCAGGTGGTCCCGTACCCGCCGGCATATCGGGCCCGCCGCAGCAGCAGATGGGTGGCCCCATGGGTGGTCCGCCCCAGCTGCCGAGCGGTGCCCCGCAGCTGCCCGCCGGTCCCGGCGGTCAGGGTGGACCCCAGGGTCCCGGTCCGATGGGCCAGGGTCCGGGTCCGATGGGCCAGCCCCCGATGCAGCAGCAGATGCAGCAGCAGATGGGCGGCCCGATGGGCGGCCCCGGCCCCATGGGCGGTCCGATGGGCGGCCCCGGTCAGGGAGGTCCCGGTGGCGACAGCGCCGCTCGTGTCCTCTCGCTGGCCCAGCAGACCGCCGACCAGGCGATCGCCGAGGCGCGTTCCGAGGCCAACAAGATCGTCGGCGAGGCGCGTTCGCGTGCCGAGGGTCTGGAGCGTGACGCCCGTGCCAAGGCCGACGCCCTGGAGCGGGACGCGCAGGAGAAGCACCGCGTCGCGATGGGCTCCCTGGAGTCCGCCCGCGCCACGCTGGAGCGCAAGGTCGAGGACCTGCGTGGCTTCGAGCGCGAGTACCGCACGCGCCTGAAGTCGTACCTGGAGTCGCAGCTGCGTCAGCTGGAGACCCAGGCCGACGACTCGCTGGCTCCGCCGCGCACTCCGGCGACCGCGTCCCTCCCGCCGTCCCCGGCGCCTTCCATGGCTCCGGCCGGCGCGAGCGCCCCGTCCTATGGCGGCGGCAACCAGACGATGGGCGGCGGTCCGTCGCAGTCCGGTCCGTCGTACGGCGGTCAGCAGCAGATGTCGCCGGCGATGACCCAGCCGATGGCGCCGGTACGTCCGCAGGGCCCGTCCCCGATGGGTCAGGCGCCCTCGCCGATGCGGGGCTTCCTGATCGACGAGGATGACAACTGACGGCCTGATGGCCAGTAGTACGGCATAGACGTCGGCAGCGTTCAGGGCGAGGCCCCGGGTTCCTACCCGGGGCCTCGCCTTTTTGCCGTGCGCGTTCGGTTCTGCGTTCTCGCGTTCGTGCGTACGCAATCGCGTTCGTGCGTACGCAACGCCGAAGGCCCGGACCCGCCAAGATCTTTGGCGGGTCCGGGCCTTCGGCCTGAGGGTTACGCCTTGCGCAGGCGGAACGTCAGGGACAGGCCCTCGTCGGTGAAGGGCTCGCCGTAGGTGCCGTCCGCCTCGCCCTGGGCGCTGTGCTCATTCACGAAGGCCGTGGCGAGGACTTCGTCGGCGATCAGGCCGGCGTGGTCGGTGAGCGCCTCGACCGTCGCCTGGTCCGTGGCCGTCCAGCGCAGCTCGATCCGGTCGGCCACGTCGAGGCCGCTGTTCTTGCGGGCCTCCTGGATCAGGCGGATCGCGTCACGGGCCAGGCCCGCACGGCGAAGCTCCTCGGTGATCTCCAGGTCCAGCGCGACCGTCGCGCCCGAGTCGGAGGCCACCGACCAACCCTCGCGGGGCGTCTCCGTGATGATGACCTCGTCGGGAGCCAGCGTGATGGTCTCGCCGTCGACCTCGACCGACGCCGTGCCCTCGCGCAGGGCCAGGGACAGGGCGGCCGCGTCCGCGTTCGCGACGGCCTTGGCCACGTCCTGGACGCGCTTGCCGAACCGCTTGCCCAGCGCACGGAAGTTGGCCTTCGCCGTGGTGTCGACCAGGGAGCCGCCGACCTCGCTCAGTGTCGCGAGGGACTCGACGTTCAGCTCCTCCGTGATCTGCGTGCGCAGTTCGGAGTCCAGCGTCTCGAAGCCCGTCGCCGCGATCAGGGCGCGGGACAGCGGCTGACGCGTCTTGACGCCCGACTCCGCGCGCGTGGCACGGCCGAGCTCCACCAGCCGGCGCACCAGCACCATCTGCTTCGACAGCTCCGGGTCGATGGCGGTGAGGTCCGCCTCCGGCCAGGACGACAGGTGGACCGACTCCGCAGCGCCCGGGGTGACCGGGACGATCAGGTCCTGCCACACCCGCTCGGTGATGAACGGGGTCAGCGGGGACATCAGCTGCGTGACCGTCTCGACGACCTCGTGCAGCGTGCGCAGGGCCGCCTTGTCGCCCTGCCAGAAGCGGCGACGGGAGCGGCGCACGTACCAGTTGGACAGGTCGTCGACGAACGCGGACAGCAGCTTGCCGGCGCGCTGGGTGTCGTAGGTGTCCAGCGCCTGGGTGACCTGGTCGGTGAGGGCGTGCAGTTCGGACAGCAGCCAGCGGTCCAGGACCGGGCGGTCGGCCGGGGCCGGGTCGGCCCCGGACGGGGCCCAGTTCGACGTACGGGCGTACAGGGCCTGGAAGGCGACCGTGTTCCAGTACGTCAGAAGGGTCTTGCGGACGACCTCCTGGATCGTGCCGTGGCCGACGCGGCGGGCCGCCCACGGGGAGCCGCCGGCCGCCATGAACCAGCGGACGGCGTCGGCGCCGTGCCGGTCCATGAGGGGGATCGGCTCCAGGGTGTTGCCCAGGTGCTTGGACATCTTGCGGCCGTCCTCGGCGAGGATGTGGCCGAGACAGACGACGTTCTCGTACGAGGACTTGTCGAAGACCAGCGTGCCGACCGCCATCAGCGTGTAGAACCAGCCGCGGGTCTGGTCGATGGCCTCGCAGATGAACTGCGCCGGGTAGCGGGCCTCGAACAGCTCCTTGTTCTTGTACGGGTAGCCCCACTGCGCGAACGGCATCGAACCCGAGTCGTACCAGGCGTCGATCACCTCGGGCACGCGCGTGGCCGTCTTCCCGCAGCCGCCCTGCGGGCAGGCGAACGTGACGTCGTCGATGAACGGGCGGTGCGGATCCAGGCCCGACTGGTCCGTGCCGGTCAGCTCGGTCAGCTCGGCGAGGGAGCCGGCGCAGGTGAGGTGGTCGTCCTCGCAGCGCCAGATCGGCAGCGGCGTGCCCCAGTAGCGGTTGCGGGACAGCGCCCAGTCGATGTTGTTGTTCAGCCAGTCGCCGTAGCGGCCGTTCTTGACCGTGTCCGGGAACCAGTTGGTGTCCTCGTTCTCCGTGAGGAGCCGGTCCTTGATCTCCGTGGTGCGGATGTACCAGGAGGGCTGTGCGTAGTAGAGCAGCGCGGTGTGGCAGCGCCAGCAGTGCGGGTAGCTGTGCTCGTACGGGATGTGCTTGAAGAGCAGGCCGCGGCTGTCGAGGTCGGCGGTGAGCTTCTCGTCGGCCTTCTTGAAGAAGACGCCGCCGACGAGCGGGACGTCCTCCTCGAAGGTGCCGTCCGGGCGGACCGGGTTCACGACGGGGAGGCCGTAGGAGCGGCACACCTTGAGGTCGTCCTCACCGAAGGCGGGGGACTGGTGGACCAGACCCGTGCCGTCCTCGGTGGTGACGTACTCGGCGTTGACGACGAAGTGCGCCGGCTCCGGGAACTCCACCAGCTCGAAGGGGCGCTGGTACGTCCAGCGCTCCATCTCGGCGCCCGTGAAGGACTGCCCGGTGGTCTCCCAGCCCTCGCCGAGGGCCTTGGTGAGGAGCGGCTCGGCGACGACCAGCTTCTCCGAACCTTCTGGGCCCTTCGTCGCGACGACGTAGGTGACCTCGGGGTGGGCGGCGACGGCGGTGTTGGACACCAGGGTCCACGGGGTCGTCGTCCACACCAGGAGCGCGGCCTCGCCGGCCAGCGGGCCGGAGGTGAGCGGGAAGCGGACGAAGACCGACGGGTCGACGACCGTCTCGTAGCCCTGCGCCAGCTCGTGGTCGGACAGGCCCGTGCCGCAGCGGGGGCACCAGGGGGCGACGCGGTGGTCCTGGACCAGCAGGCCCTTGTTGAAGATCTCCTTCAGTGACCACCAGACCGACTCGATGTACTCGGGGTCCATCGTGCGGTACGGGTCGTTCAGGTCGGTCCAGTAGCCCATGCGGGTCGTGAGCTCTTCGAAGGCGTCCGTGTGCCGGGTCACCGACTCACGGCACTTCGCGTTGAACTCCGCGATGCCGTACGCCTCGATGTCCTGCTTGCCGGAGAAGCCGAGCTCCTTCTCGACGGCGAGCTCCACCGGGAGGCCGTGGCAGTCCCAGCCGGCCTTGCGGGCCACGTGGTAGCCGCGCATGGTGCGGAAGCGGGGGAAGACGTCCTTGAAGACGCGCGCCTCGATGTGGTGGGCACCGGGCATGCCGTTGGCGGTGGGCGGGCCCTCGTAGAACACCCACTCGGGGCGGCCCTCGGACTGCTCCAGGCTCTTGGCGAAGATCTTCTGCTCGCGCCAGAAGTCGAGCACGGCGTGCTCGAGGGCGGGCAGGTCGACCTGGGCGGGTACCTGGCGATACGTCGGCGATGTCATCAGCGGGCTTCCTCCGGCGGACTTGCTGCCTTCCGTCCGGAGGGACGAGAGCTACGTCTGCCTGCGCCGCCTTCGGCGCGCTCCCGCGGTACCACCCTCCTTGGCCCTCCGGCACGGGGTGTGCGCCGGCGAACCCCCTCATTGGGGTCGCGATGCCGGTTCTACTGGCCGTCGCTCGCTGGCTCCGGCGTTCCTCCGGCGGCTCCGGGGTGATCTTCACGTCGCGCTCGCCCCCGGGCTTCCACCGTCCCCGGGTCGCTCTGGGCTGCGTACGCCGCTACTCGTCCCCATCCACGCTTTTCGCTCCGCCCAGTGTACGGCGCCGCGCGGATGGCGGCCGACCGGTTTTTCGGGGCTGCCGGGGGTGAGGTGCCGGGTGGGGCGCGAAATGGGTTTGGTGACCCGAATGGGGTGGTATGGGTGTTCGGATCCTGGGACGTCCCGCCCGGCGGATTACCGGGCGGGGAGCTGGGCACAACGGATGCAGGTTCGCCGCGCGGCGTGCGCGAGGCGGGCGAATCGGGCGGTGTGCCCCGTTGCCGCGGGACTCGAGTCGATTTATCGTCCCAGCACGATGCGCGAGCAAGATCACAATATGTGAAGGGGCCGCGGCCATGGTGGCGAAGAAGACCGCCGTACAGCAGCCGGCGTCCGGCAGGTCCTCGGAGGCCTCCGGTGGTGCGGCCAAGGACGTGGGCGGGAAGAAGTCCACGCAGGGGGGTTCGGCGGGGCGGGCGGCGAAGGAGGGCGGGGGGAAGGCGGCCGAGGGGACGAAGGCGGCCGGGAAGAAGGCGACGGCCAGGAAGGCCGCGGCCAAGGAGACCGCGAGCAAGCCGGCCGGGGCCAAGCCGGCCGGGGCCGAGGAGGCCGGGGCCGAGGAGGCCGTGGCCAGGAAGGCTGCGACCAAGGCGGCATCGGTTGGAACGGCAAGGGCCAACAAGGCCCCGGCCGAGGCACCGGGGGAGAGGGCACAGGCGTCCAGGCCATCGACGGCCAGGCCATCGACGGTCAGGTCATCGACGGCGAGGGCATCGGCCGAGGCGCCGGGAGAGACGGCATCGGCCGAGGCATCGGCGGCGAGGGCGGCACCGGCCGGGAAGGCGGCAGGGAAGAAGGCGGCGGCCGGGAAGACCGCCCCGGCCGACAAGGCCGCCGTCGGGAAGACGGCGGGCAAGAAGGCGGCCGTGAGGAAGACCGCCGCCAAGAAGTCCCCGGCCGAGAAGGTCGCCGGAGGCAAGAGCACCACCACCAAGAGCGCGGCCGGAAAGGGCACTGCCCGCACCGGCGCGGTCACACAGGACACGGCCGCGAGCAGCACGGCCAAGAAGGCGGGTGCGGCCGAGGCCGCGCAGCAGACGGGAGCGACGACGGTGGTTGCGAAGAAGACTCCTGGCACGGCCACGGCGGCGAAGACCGCCGTGCCGAAGGCACGCGTCGCCGCGGCAGATCCCGGTGAGCTCGCGGTCCGTCCGGGCGAGGACCCCTGGACGGTGGAGGAGGTCGAGGAGGCGCGGTCCGAGCTGACGTCCGAGGAGACCCGGCTGCGCGAAGAGATCTCCTCGTCGGAGCGGTCGCTCGCCGGTCTGATGCGGGACTCCGGGGACGGCGCGGGCGACGACCAGGCGGACACCGGCACCAAGAACATCACCCGCGAGCACGAGCTGGCCCTGGCGGCCAACGCGCGGGAGATGCTCCTCCAGACCGAGCGCGCCCTGGAACGTCTGCACGCGGGCACCTACGGCCTGTGCGAGAACTGCGGCAATCCCATCGGCAAGGCCCGCATGCAGGCCTTCCCCCGGGCGACGCTCTGCGTGGAGTGCAAGCAGAAGCAGGAGCGCCGGTACTGACCGGCCTCTGAATGACTCCTGAGCACGTGGGACGTACGGGGTGTGTCGTACCCTCGTCCTCAGTCAGGCACCTAGGTTGAGGGACTCACGTGGCAGAGGCGGAGCGCATCATCGGTACGCCGGACACACCGGACGCGGCCGGGGGCGGCAAGGAGCGGCCCGGCTCCGAGGGCACCCCGGCCGGCGAGCCCGGGTCCGGGCGGGGCCGGCGCCGGATCGCGGTGCTGTTCGCCGTCGCCTCGTTCGCGTACGCCCTGGACCTGATCAGCAAGATGATCGTGGTGGCCAAGCTGGAGCACCACCCGCCCATCGAGATCATCGGGGACTGGCTGAGGTTCGAGGCGATCCGCAACGCGGGTGCGGCCTTCGGCTTCGGCGAGGCCTTCACCGTGATCTTCACCATGATCGCGGCGGCGGTGATCGTGGTGATCGCCCGCCTCGCCCGCAAGCTCTACAGCCTGCCCTGGGCTATCGCGCTCGGCCTGCTGCTCGGCGGTGCGCTGGGCAACCTCACCGACCGGATCTTCAGGGCGCCGGGCGTCTTCGAGGGCGCGGTCGTGGACTTCATCGCGCCCAAGCATTTCGCCGTCTTCAACCTGGCCGACTCGGCGATCGTGTGCGGCGGCATCCTGATCGTGCTGCTGTCGTTCAAGGGGCTCGACCCGGACGGGACCGTCCACAAGGACTGAGCGCGCGTACGGCCCTGCCGGTGCCGTCCGGCATACTCGACGGGTGAGCACGCTTCCCGAGATCCGTACCCTGCCCGTGCCCGACGGCCTGGAGGGCGAGCGCGTCGACGCCGCCATCTCCCGCATGTTCGGCTTCTCCCGTACCAAGGCGGCCGAGCTCGCCGCCGCGGGGAAGGTCACGGTCGACGGATCGGTGGTCGGCAAGTCGGAGCGCGTGCACGGCGGCGCCTGGCTGGAGGTCGAGATGCCGCAGGCGCCCGCGCCGGTGCAGGTGGTGGCCGAGCCGGTCGAGGGCATGGAGATCGTGCACGACGACGATGACGTGGTGGTGATCGTCAAGCCGGTCGGCGTGGCCGCGCACCCGTCGCCGGGCTGGACCGGGCCGACCGTCATCGGGGGCCTGGCCGCCGCCGGGTACCGGATCTCCACCTCCGGCGCCGCCGAGCGCCAGGGCATCGTGCACCGGCTCGACGTGGGTACGTCGGGGCTGATGGTGGTCGCCAAGTCGGAGTACGCGTACACGTCGCTGAAGCGCCAGTTCAAGGAGCGCACGGTCGACAAGCGGTACCACACGCTCGTCCAGGGCCACCCCGACCCGACCAGCGGCACCATCGACGCGCCCATCGGGCGGCACCCCCAGCACGACTACAAGTGGGCGGTCACGGCCGAGGGCAAGCCGTCCGTCACGCATTACGACCTCATCGAGGCGTTCCGCGCGGCCTCGCTGCTCGACGTGAAGCTGGAGACCGGCCGCACGCACCAGATCCGCGTCCACATGGCCGCCCACCGGCACCCCTGCGTCGGCGACCTCACCTATGGCGCCGACCCGACGCTCGCCAAGCGTCTGGGCCTGACCCGCCAGTGGCTGCACGCGGTGCGGCTCGGCTTCGAGCACCCCGGGGACGGGCAGTGGGCGGAGTTCTCCTGCGACTACCCGGAGGACCTGCACCAGGCCCTGGAACAGGTCCGCGAGGAGACGTACGCGTGAGCACCCCGTACGTGGTGCGGGTCGCCGAGGATCCGGCCGACCGGGAGGCGTGCTTCGCGGTGCGCAAGGAGGTCTTCGTCGGCGAGCAGGGCGTGCCGGAGGACCTCGAGTACGACGCGTACGACGCCGGCGCGGTCCATGTGCTGGCGGTCCGGGACGACGGTGTGCCGCTCGGGACCGGGCGGCTGCTGCACGGGGAGGCGGCCGTGGCGCAGACCGGCGCCGGCCCGTCCGTGGGCTCCCTCGGCCGGCTCGCCGTGACGGGCTCGGCGCGCCGGCTCGGTGTCGGTGCCGCCCTGGTGCGGGCCATCGAGGAGGCGGCACGCGCGCGGGGGCTCGCGGCCGTGGACCTGCACGCGCAGACGCACGCGCTCGGCTTCTACGAGCGGCTCGGCTATGAGCCGTACGGGCCCGAGTACCTGGAGGCGGGCCTTCCGCACCAGGGGATGCGGCGTTCGCTCTAGTTCTCCGTGGCGGGTGCTGAAACGGTTTGTCATAGGAGTTGCGTGGCAGGCTTGAAGTCAGTCGTGTGACCACTTGACCTCCCGGAGCGCTGACCGTGGATCAGTTGGCCCTGCTGTTCGTGCTGCTGCTCGGGGCCGTGATCAGCGTCCCCGTGGGTGACCGGTTCAAGATGCCCGCGCCGGTGCTGATGACGCTCCTGGGAATCGTCCTCGCGCTGCTGCCGTTCGTCCCGAACGTCGAGATCGCGCCGGACCTGATCCTGCCGCTGCTGCTGCCGCCCCTGCTGTACGCCGCGGTGCGGCGCACGTCCTGGCGGCAGTTCGCGGCGAACAAGAGGCCGATCTTCCTGCTGGCCGTGGCGCTGGTGTTCGTCACCATGGCCTGCGTGGCCGCCGTGGCCGACGCGATCGTGCCGGGGCTGCCGCTCGCCGCGGCGTTCGCGCTGGGCGCGCTGGTGGCGCCGCCGGACCCGGTCGCGGCGACCGCCGTGGCCGGGCAGCTGGGACTGCCGCGCCGGCTGGTGTCGATCCTGGAGGGCGAGGGGCTGTTCAACGACGTGACGGCCATCGTCCTCTACCACGTGGCGATCGCCGCCGCAGTCAGCGGGACGTTCTCGCCCTGGAAGGCCGGGCTCGACCTGGTGCTGTCGGCCGTGGTGGCGGTGGCCGTGGGCCTCGCGCTGGGCTGGGGCGCGAACAAGCTGATGGAGGTGCTCGGCGACGCGACCCTGCAGATCGGGCTGACCCTGCTGGTGCCGTACGCCTCGTACGTCATGGCCGAGGAGCTGCACGGGTCCGGGGTGCTCGCCGTGCTCACCACCGCGCTGTTCCTCGCGGAGTACGGCTCCGACGCCGACGACGTCATGACGCGGCTGGCCGGGCACACGTTCTGGAACATCGTCGACACGCTCGTCACTGGCGTGGCGTTCGGACTGGTCGGGCTCGAGCTGCACAACGCGATCCGCACGGCCTCCGGGCGGTGGGGCGAGCTGCTCTGGTGGGCGGCGGTGGTGGTGGTCGTCGTCGTGCTCGCCCGGCTGCTGTGGCTGCTGCCGGCGACCTGGCTGACCAAACGGCTGCACGCGCGGCGGGACTACGACGAGGACATCCCGGTGAGCTGGCGCGAGACCGTGGTGATGTGGTGGTCGGGGATGCGGGGGGTGGCCTCGGTCGCGCTGGTGCTGGCGATTCCGCTGGAGACCGATGCGGGCGCGCCGTTCCCCAGCCGGGACGAGATCATCTTCATCGCGTTCGGGGTGATCATGGCGACGCTGGTGCTGCAGGGGCTGACGTTGCCGTGGCTGGTGCGGCGGCTCGGGGTGAAGGCCGACACGGACCAGGAGAAGGAGTTCGCGAAGGCGCTGGCGATCCGGGCGGCCAAGGCGGCGAAGCAGAGACTGCGGGAGATCGAGGACAACGAGGAGCTGCCGGAGGAACTGTCCGAGCAGATGCTGCGGCGGGCCTACGACATCGGGGTGCGGATCAGTCCCGAACTCGCGGAGGACGAGCGGCGGGAGGCGTACCGGGAGGGCGCCCGGCGGGTGAAGCGGTTGCGGCGCATCCAGCAGGAGATGCTGAGCGCGGCGCGGCACGAGGTGCTGGCGGCGCGCAGTGAGCCGGGCTCGGATCCCGAGGTGGTGGACCGGGTGCTGCGGCATCTCGACGTCCGCAGCCTGCGGTGAGTCGGCGCCCTGCGCTGCGGTCGCCGGTTTGACCGGGGCCGATCCGGACGTCGTAGGGTCGGCCGTATGGCACGAAACGTGGTAATCAGTGGCGGAGGTACGGGAATTGGGCTCGCGGCGGCCCGGCTGTTCGCCGCGGGCGGGGATCGGGTGCTGCTGCTCGGGCGGCGGGCCGACGTACTGGAGAAGGCCGAGGTGCCCGGCGCGCTGACGTACGCCGCCGATCTCGCCGAGCCGGAGGACGTGCGCGGTGTCGCCGCCTTCGTGGAGCGGGAGTTGGGCGCTGTGGACGTGCTCGTGCACAGCGCCGGGGGCAGCGGGCTGCTCGAACCCGACGCCCCGGGCGACGATCCGCTCGCGGCCGTCGCGCACACCTGGAGCGTCAACTTCCGGCTCAATACGCTGACCGCCGTCCTGCTCACCGAGGCGCTGAAGCCGCGGCTCGCCGAGCCCGGCGGACGGGTGCTGTTCCTCAGCTCCATCGCCGCCTACCGGGGGTCCGGGAGCGGGGCGTACGCGGCGGCCAAGGCGGGGCTGCACCCGTACGCCCACGATCTCGCCCGGGAGCTGGGGCCGCGTGGCATCACCGCGAACGTGGTCGCGCCCGGGTACATCGAGGACACCGAGTTCTTCGGGGACGCGATGGCCGAGGAGCGGCGGGCGCGGCTCATCGGTGAGACCTCGAACGGCCGGGCCGGAACCCCGGGGGACGTCGCCGAGACCCTGCACTGGCTGGCCTCCCCGGGCGCCGGGCACATCACCTCGCAGATCATCCAGATCAACGGCGGCGCCGAGCGCGGCCACTGACCCGACAGCACGGAGGAGGGCTGCCCGCGGCGCGGGCAGCCCTCCGGTCGTCCGTGCGGGCGCCGGCCCGCGTCGTCACCCCTCCGGCCGGCCCGAGCCGTTGCCGTGGAAGCGGCGCTGCTGTGCCGGTACGGCCTCCGTGGCCGGGCGGTGGCCGTTGCCGCCGGCAGCCGGCGGCAGGACCGCGTCCGCCGTGTTGACCCGGGGCAGGGCGTACGGGTGCTCGCGGGTCAGCCAGCGGATCATCTCCTCGCGCACCGTGACCCGCACCGTCCAGATGTCGTCGGCGTCCTTGGCCGTCACCAGGGCCCGCACCTGCATGGTGTTCGGGGTGGTGTCCGTGACGGACAGGTTGTAGGCGCGGCCGTCCCAGGCCGGGCACTCGCGCAGGATGTCGCGGAGCTTGTCGCGCATCGCCTCCACGGGGGCGGTGTGATCGACGTGCCAGAAGACGATGCCCGTCATCTGCGGCGTGCCGCGCGACCAGTTCTCGAACGGCTTGGACGTGAAGTACGACACCGGCATGGTGATGCTCCGCTCGTCCCAGGTGCGGACGGTCAGGAAGGTCAGGGTGATCTCCTCGACCGTGCCCCACTCGCCGTCCACCACCACCGTGTCCCCGATGCGCACCATGTCGCCGAAGGCGATCTGGAATCCCGCGAACATGTTGCTCAGTGTGGACTGGGCGGCGACACCGGCGACGATGCCGAGGATGCCGGCCGAGGCCAGCAGCGAGGCACCCGCCGCGCGGAACGCCGGGAACGTCAGCAGCATGCTCGCCGCGGCCACCACGCCGACGATCGCGGACACCACGCGCATGATCAGTGTCACCTGGGTGCGCACCCGGCGGACCCTGGCCGGGTCACGGTGGGCCCGGGCGCTGGCGTAGCGGCTGTACGACGTCTCGACTATCGCCGCCGCGATACGGATCACCAGCCAGGCGGTCGCCCCGATCAGCACCAGGGTCAGCACCCGGCCGACGGCCTCGTCGCGGCTCTCCAGCAGTTGGGCCTCGTCGTACGACCCTCTCAGCAGGGCCGCGCACAGCACGAGCTGGTAGGGGATACGGCCACGGCGGAGCAGATCCCACAGCGGGGTCTCGTGGTGCCGTTCGTCGGCCTTGCGCAGCAGGAAGTCGGTGGCCCAGCCGATCAGCAGCGTGAGCACGACCGAGCCACCGACCACGATCAGCGGTCGTAGCAGGTTCTCCATGCCACCGAACCTAACCGGCTCCCGGGGGCATGAACATGTGACTTCCGTTGCGTCGGGGGTAGTGCCGGGATCCCGGCAGGTCACACCCGGCTGGCACCATGGCCTCATGAACATCATGCTCTTTCACTCGACCCATGGACTGCGGCCCGCGGTGCTCCAGGCCGCTGACCGGCTGCGTTCGGCCGGACACGAGGTGTGGACGCCCGACCTCTTCGAGGGGCGCACGTTCGAGTCGGTCGAGGAGGGCATGGAGCACAAGGAGAAGATCGGCAAGGAGGAGCTGCTGAAGCGGGCCGTGCTGGCCGCCGCTCCCTACTCCGAGCGCGGGCTGGTGTACGCCGGGTTCTCGCTCGGCGCCTCCATCGCCCAGACCCTCGCCCTCGGCGACGACAAGGCGCGCGGCCTGCTGCTCCTGCACGGCACCTCGGACATCGCGCCGGACGTCACGGCGGAGGACCTGCCGGTCCAGCTGCACGTGGCGGAGCCGGACCCCTTCGAGACGGACGACTGGCTCAGCGCCTGGTACCTCCAGATGGGCCGCACCGGCGCCGACGTGGAGGTGTACCGGTACGCCGGGGCCGGCCACCTCTACACCGACCCCGACCTGCCGGACTACGACGCCGAGGCCGCCGAGGCCACCTGGCGGGTGGCACTCGGCTTTCTCGAGACCCTGTAGCGGCGGCTACACCGGGTCGTAGGAGCGCTCGGCCTTCTGCGTTCCGCTGCGGGTGCGGTACGAGCGCGTCCACTTGGCCGTCGCGTCGCGCTTCGCGCGGTCGGAGATGACGTAGTAGTCCATCTGCGCGCGCTCGGCCGTGATGTCCAGGACGCCGAAGCCGTGCCGGTCGGTGTCGACCCAGTGGACATGCCGGTTGGCGGCGCGGATGACCGGCGAGGCCACCGCGGAGACCGTGCCCTCCGGGACCTTGACGATGTCGTCGAGGTTGTCGGAGGTGACCGACGTGACGACGAACTCCGTGGCGGCCGAGGGGGACAGCGGATACGTACCGGCGTCCACCGGCACGTCGTTGGCCCAGGCCATGTGGATGTCGCCGGTGAGGAAGACCGTGTTGCGGATCGCGTTCGTCCGCAGGTGCGCAAGGATCTCGCGGCGGTCGTCGGTGTAGCCGTCCCACTGGTCGGTGTTGAGGGCGAGGCCCTCCTGCGGCAGGCCCAGCAGCTTGGCGAGGGGCTTGAGCAGGTCGGCGGAGAGCGAGCCGATGGCGAACGGCGAGATCATCACCGAGTTGCCGACCAGCCGCCAGGTGGTGTCGGACGACTTCAGCCCCGCCTTGAGCCAGTCGAGCTGGGCGCGGCCGGTGAGCGTGCGGTCCGGGTCGTCGACCTCGCCGTCGCCGACCTCGACCTGCTGCGAGCGGAAGGAGCGCAGGTCCAGCAGCGACAGGTCGGCCAGCTTGCCGAACCGCAGCCGGCGGTAGGTGGTGCCCGAGATCGCGGGGCGCACCGGCATCCACTCGAAGTAGGCCTGCTTGGCGGCTGCCTGCCGGGCGGACCAGGCGCCCTCCGCGCCCTCCGTGTGGTTCTCCGCGCCGCCCCGCCAGGCGTCGTTGGCGAACTCGTGGTCGTCCCAGATCGCGACGACGGGGGCCGCGGCGTGCAGCGCCTGGAGGTCCGGGTCGGTCTTGTACCGCGCGTGCCGCACGCGGTAGTCGGCGAGCGTGACGATCTCGTGGGCCGGGGCGTGCGTGCGGACGACCTTGTCGCGGGTGCCGTACTCGCCGGTGCCGTACTCGTAGATGTAGTCGCCCAGGTGCAGCCAGGCGTCCAGGTCGCCGCGGGCCGCGAGATGACGGTACGGGGAGAAGTAGCCGGCCTCCCAGTTGGCGCAGGAGACCACGCCGAAGCGGAGGCCCGCGACGGCCGCGTCGTTCGCCGGGGCGGTGCGGGTGCGGGCGGCGGGGGAGTCGGTGCCGCCGGCGGAGAAGCGGAACCAGTAGTCGGTGCCCGGCTCCAGGCCGCGGATGTCGGCCTTCACGGTGTGGTCGGAGGCGGCCGTCGCGGTGGTGGAGCCCTTGGCGACGACGGTCGCGAACGCCTTGTCCCTGGCGACGACCCAGTTCACCTCGGTGTCCGGGCCGACCCCGGAGCCGGGTATCGCCTCCGGCACCGGGGTGACGCGGGTCCACAGCAGGATGCCGTCCGGCAGCGGGTCACCGGAGGCGACGCCGTGCAGGAACGCGGGGGCCTGGTCGACGGCGCGCGCGGGCAGGGTCGCCGCCAGCGGTCCGGCCAGGACAGCGGTCGCCGCCGCGGCCTTGACGACCGTACGGCGGCGCGGGGTGAGGGAGTTGAGGCCCTCCGACGTATTCGATGATCTGTATCGACTGGTCACAGCCGATCAGGTTACTGAGCGGTACGCGCCGGAGCGGGCGAACTCCGGAAGTTCACCCGCTCTTCGACGGTCAGACCCGGGCGCCGGTTCGCCGGCGTGGCCTGTTCGGCACCCGTGGCGAAGCGGCTAGCCCTTGAGGGCTGCGTCGATCGCCTTCGTGTACTCGGCGGTGTTTCCGGGAGCGCTCTGGCCGTCGCTTCCGGTGACCTTCTTGCCGTCCATGACCAGAGTCGGCGTGCCGCTGAAGTCGTACTTCTTGCCGTCCGCGTCGAACTTCTCGGCCATCAGCAGTGCCCACTTGTCGTAGGTGCCGTCCTTCACGGCCTTCTGGAACGCCTTGTTGTCCTTCAGGCCGTCGACCGTGTTCGCGACCTTGATCAAGTAGTCGTCGTCCTTGAACTTGTCGTCCGTCTCCTCGGGGTGGTACTTCGCCGAGTAGAGGGCCGTCTTGTAGTCCAGGAACGCCTCGGGGCTCACGTTCAGGGCGGCACCCATCGCGCTCAGGGCGTTCTTGGAGCCCTCACCGGGGACGTTGTTGTCGATGAACGTCGCGCCGACGAACTGGATCTTGTACTTGCCGTCCTCGACGTCCTTGTCGACGGTCGAGCCGATGGTCTGCTCGAACTGGGCGCAGGCCGGGCAGCGCGGGTCCTCGTACATGACGAGGGTCTTCTTGGCGCTGTCCTTGCCTATGACGACAGTGGTGCCGTCCTTGCCCGAGGTGTTGGCCGGCTCGACGAGCTTGCCGTCCTTCGCGGCCTCCCAGCTGTCGGGCTTGTTGGCCTGGACGATGGCGTAGCCCACGCCGCCCGCCGCCGCCAGGACGCCGACGATCGACAGGGCGACGATGATCTGCCGCCTCGCCTTCGCCCGCTTCGCCTCGCGCTCGCGCTCCACGCGCAGTCGCTCCCGGGCCGCCGTCTTCGCCGCCTGGCTGTTCCGCTTGCTCATGTCGAGGATCTCCATGGGGACGCGCACACCTGTGTGTGCGGGATTCGTATGGGTGGTCTGTGGTGCTCAGTGCTGTTCACGCGCAGGCGAAGGCGGGCGAGCACGGCGGTCCACGCTGTCCCAGGGAGTGCACGAAGAGGAGGCTGAGGGCGGAGGTCGTACGGTGGGCGGGGCGGGGCAGGCGGCGGACCGGAGCGGTCCGGCGCACGGCCACCGCGGCGACCGCCAGCAGCAGCGGACGGAAGGTGGTCGCCGCCACCGCCCGCAGCAACTGGGCCAGCGCCCGCTCACCGCGGCGCAGCCAGGCAGCGGCGATGAGGCCGACGCCGACGTGCGCGCCGAGCAGGAGCCAGGCCGCGCCCGGGCCGGCGTGGGCCAGGAGGCCGCCGAGCCTGCCGGGGTCGGCGCCGACGACCTGCGCCAGCGGGGTTCCCACCGGGGTCCCGTCGCCGCACAGCACGTCCCAGCCGACCGAGGCCAGCGGGCCGGCGACCGGCCCGCCCGCCTTGCCGTAGCAGACGTGCTGGCCGGTGGTGAGGATCGTGTCGGCGGCCAGCTCCAGCGGGATCAGCAGGGCGGCGATCCGGCCGTAGGTCCGCTCACGTCCGGCCAGGGCGTACGCGAGGGCGAACACGGCGGCCGTGAGCAGGGCCACCGTGTTCAACGGCAGCGGGGCCCGGGACAGCAACACGTGCGACGCGGTGCTGAGCGTCACGACCACGGCCGTGAACAGCGCCGCGCGCACGGCTCTGAGCTGGATCCCGGATATGTCCATAGCGAAAGGAGAGTCTGTCATGGGGGCCTGTAGGGGACCCCTAAAGGGTGCCTGTGAGTGAGCGGATGGCCAAAGCCGGTTACAGACCCGGAATCCGTCCGTTGCGGAACAGGTCCACGAAGGTCTGGTGGTCGGCACGCGCGCGGGCGCCGTAGCGGTGCGCGAAGTCGACCAGCAGGGGGGCGAAGCCCTCCTCGTCGGCCGCGATCGCCGCGTCGATGGCCCGCTCCGTGGAGAACGGCACCAGGGACTCGCCGGACTGGTCGTCCGCCGCCGCGTGCATCGTGGCCGTCGCCCGGCCGAGGTCGGCCACCACCTGGGCGATCTCCTCCGCCTCGTCGATGTCGCCCCAGTCGAGGTCCACCGCGTACGGCGAGACCTCGGCGACCAGCTGGCCCGCGCCGTCCAGCTCGGTCCAGCCCAGCCACGGGTCGGCGTGCGCCTGGAGAGCGCGCTGGGAGATGACCGTGCGGTGCCCCTCGTGCTGGAAGTACCCGCGGATCGCCTGGTCCGTGATGTGCCGGGAGACGGCCGGGGTCTGGGCCTGCTTGATGTAGATCACGACATCGTTCTCCAGGGCGTCGCTGTGCCCCTCCAGCAGGATGTTGTACGACGGCAGACCCGCCGAGCCGATGCCGATGCCGCGCCGGCCGACGACGTCCTTCACGCGGTAGGAGTCCGGGCGGGTCAGCGAGCTGTCCGGGAGCGTCTCCAGATAGCCGTCGAAGGCGGCGAGGACCTTGTAGCGGGTGGCCGCGTCCAGCTCGACCGAGCCGCCGCCCGGCGCGAAGCGGCGCTCGAAGTCGCGGATCTCCGTCATCGAGTCCAGCAGGCCGAAGCGGGTCAGCGAGCGGGCGTCACGCAGCGCGTCCAGCAGCGGGCCCTGCGCGGTGTCCAGCGTGAACGGCGGCACCTCGTCGCTCTTCGCGCCCGTCGCCAGGGCGTGGATCCGCTCGCGGTAGGCGACCGCGTAGATCGTCACCAGCTCGGAGATCTGCTCGTCGCCGAGCGCCTTCGCGTACCCGATGAGGGCGATGGAGGCGGCGAGGCGCTTCAGGTCCCAGGTGAAGGGGCCGACATAGGCCTCGTCGAAGTCGTTGACGTTGAAGATCAGGCGGCCGTTGGCGTCCATGTACGTGCCGAAGTTCTCCGCGTGCAGGTCGCCGTGGATCCACACGCGGGAGGTGCGCTCGTCCAGGTACGGGCCGCCCCGCTTCTCCTCGTCGAGGTCGTGGTAAAAGAGGCCGGCCGTGCCCCGGTAGAAGGCGAAGGCCGAGGCCGCCATCTTGCGGAACTTCACCCGGAACGCGGCCGGGTCGGCGGCCAGCAGCTGCCCGAAGGCGGTGTCGAAGACGGCGAGGATCTCCTCACCGCGGTGCTCGTCGTCGAGCGGCGGGAACGACATCGCTGGGTGCCTCCTGGTGCGTACATTTCGGGGCGGCAGGTCCGCCCTCTGCCTAACGTGCGGCGGCCCGCGGGAGTGCCCGCGAAGCCTCGCACGAAGGTACGCGGGTCAGCCCTCCGGGTGTCACTGCCGAGGCATAGACTTCGACGCTGTCCCCCAGACTGCCCGCAGCCTGTCGGACCCCATCCGACCCCGTTTCCCCTGGAGGCCGCAGCCGTGTCGAAGCCGCCGTTCACGCACCTGCACGTCCACACCCAGTACTCGCTGCTGGACGGTGCCGCGCGGCTGAAGGACATGTTCAACGCGTGCAACGAGATGGGCATGACGCACATCGCCATGTCCGACCACGGCAACCTCCACGGCGCCTACGACTTCTTCCACACCGCCCAGAAGGCCGGAGTCACCCCGATCATCGGGATCGAGGCCTATGTCGCGCCCGAGTCCCGGCGCAACAAGCGCAAGATCCAGTGGGGCCAGCCGCACCAGAAGCGGGACGACGTCTCCGGTTCCGGTGGGTACACCCACAAGACGATGTGGGCGGTGAACTCGACCGGTCTGCACAACCTCTTCCGGCTGTCCTCCGACGCGTACGCCGAGGGCTGGCTGCAGAAGTGGCCCCGGATGGACAAGGAGACCATCGCCAAGTGGTCCGAGGGGATCGTCGCCTCCACCGGCTGCCCCTCCGGCGAGGTCCAGACCCGGCTGCGCCTCGGCCACTTCGACGAGGCCCTGAAGGCCGCCGCCGACTACCAGGACATCTTCGGCAAGGACCGCTACTTCCTGGAGCTGATGGACCACGGCATCGAGATCGA
Source organism: Streptomyces flavovariabilis (assembly GCF_000725785.1). NCBI lineage: Bacteria > Bacillati > Actinomycetota > Actinomycetes > Kitasatosporales > Streptomycetaceae > Streptomyces > Streptomyces flavovariabilis. The sequence goes on from NZ_JNXD01000001.1 coordinate 995,988, forward strand.
GCACCGGGTCCGCGACGGCCTCCTGGAGATCGGCAAGAAGCTCGGCATCCCCCCGCTGGTCACCAACGACTCGCACTACACGTACGCGCACGAGTCGGTCGCCCACGACGCCCTGCTGTGCATCCAGACCGGCAAGAACCTCTCCGACCCGGACCGCTTCCGGTTCGACGGCACCGGCTACTACCTGAAGTCCACCGACGAGATGTACGCCATCGACTCCTCGGACGCCTGGCAGGAGGGCTGCGCCAACACCCGCCTGATCGCGGAGATGGTCGACACCACCGGCATGTTCGAGAAGCGCGACCTCATGCCGAAGTTCGACATCCCCGACGGCTACACCGAGGTCAGCTGGTTCCGTGAGGAAACCATGCGCGGCATGAACCGCCGCTTCCCGGACGGCATCCCCGACGACCGCATGAAGCAGGTCGAGTACGAGATGGACACCATCATCTCGATGGGCTTCCCGGGCTACTTCCTCGTGGTCGCCGACTTCATCATGTGGGCCAAGAAGCAGGGCATCGCGGTCGGCCCCGGCCGAGGCTCCGCGGCCGGCTCGATCGTCGCCTACGCCCTCGGCATCACCGACCTCGACCCCATCCCGCACGGCCTGATCTTCGAGCGCTTCCTCAACCCCGAGCGCATCTCCATGCCCGATGTCGACATCGACTTCGACGAGCGCCGGCGCGTCGAGGTGATCCGCTACGTGACGGAGAAGTACGGCGCCGACAAGGTCGCCATGATCGGCACGTACGGCACCATCAAGGCCAAGAACGCGATCAAGGACTCCGCGCGCGTGCTGGGCTACCCGTACGCGATGGGCGACCGCCTCACCAAGGCCATGCCCGCCGACGTCCTCGGCAAGGGCATCAACCTGGACGGCATCACCAACCCCGAGCACCCCCGCTACTCGGAGGCGGGCGAGATCCGGGCGATGTACGAGAACGAGCCGGACGTGAAAAAGGTCATCGACACCGCCAAGGGCGTCGAGGGCCTGGTCCGGCAGATGGGCGTGCACGCCGCCGGCGTGATCATGTCCAGCGAGACCATCACCGACCACGTGCCCGTCTGGGTCAGGCACACGGACAAGGTCACCATCACGCAGTGGGACTATCCGAGCTGCGAGTCGCTCGGCCTGCTGAAGATGGACTTCCTGGGCCTGCGCAACCTGACGATCATGGACGACGCCGTCAAGATGGTGAAGTCCAACAAGGGCGTCGACATCGACCTCCTGAGCCTCCCGCTCGACGACCCCACGACCTTCGAACTGCTCCAGCGCGGCGACACCCTCGGCGTCTTCCAGTTCGACGGCGGCCCCATGCGCTCCCTGCTCCGGCTGATGAAGCCGGACAACTTCGAAGACATCTCCGCCGTGTCGGCCCTGTACCGCCCGGGCCCCATGGGCATGAACTCCCACACGAACTACGCGCTGCGCAAGAACGGCCAGCAGGAGATCACGCCCATCCACCCCGAGCTGGAGGAGCCGCTCAGGGAGGTCCTGGACGTCACCCACGGCCTGATCGTCTACCAGGAGCAGGTGCAGAAGGCCGCCCAGATCATCGCCGGCTACTCGCTCGGCGAGGCCGACATCCTCCGCCGCGTGATGGGCAAGAAGAAGCCCGAGGAACTGGCGAAGAACTTCGTCCTCTTCCAGGAGGGCGCCCGCAAGAAGGGCTTCAGCGACGAGGCCATCCAGGCCCTGTGGGACGTGCTGGTCCCCTTCGCCGGCTACGCGTTCAACAAGGCGCACTCCGCCGCGTACGGACTCGTCTCGTACTGGACGGCGTACCTCAAGGCGAACCACCCCGCCGAGTACATGGCCGCGCTGCTCACCTCCGTGAAGGACGACAAGGACAAGTCGGCCGTCTACCTCAACGAGTGCCGCCGCATGGGCATCAAGGTGCTCCCGCCGGACGTCAACGAGTCGATGTCCAACTTCGCGGCCCAGGGCGACGAGGTGATCCTCTTCGGCCTCTCCGCCGTCCGCAACGTCGGCACGAACGTGGTCGAGTCGATCATCAGGTGCCGCAAGGCCAAGGGGAAGTACGTCTCCTTCCCGGACTATCTCGACAAGGTGGAGGCGGTGGTCTGCAACAAGCGCACCACCGAATCGCTGATCAAGGCCGGCGCCTTCGACGCCATGGGCCACACCCGCAAGGGCCTCACCGCGCACTACGAGCCGATGATCGACAACGTGGTCGCGGTCAAGCGCAAGGAGGCCGAGGGGCAGTTCGACCTCTTCGGCGGCATGGGCGAGGCCGAGACCAGCGAGCCGGGCTTCGGGCTCGACGTGGAGTTCTCACCCGACGAGTGGGACAAGACCTACCTGCTCGCCCAGGAGCGGGAGATGCTCGGTCTGTACGTCTCCGACCACCCGCTGTTCGGCCTGGAGCACATCCTGTCCGACAAGGCAGACGCGGGTATCTCCCAGCTGACCGGGGGTGACTATTCCGACGGCTCCGTGGTGACCATCGGCGGCATCATCTCGGGTCTGCAGCGCAAGATGACCAAGCAGGGCAACGCCTGGGCCATCGCGACCGTCGAGGACCTCGCCGGCTCGATCGAGTGCATGTTCTTCCCCGCGACCTACCAGCTCGTCTCGACGCAACTCGTCGAGGACGCCGTGGTGTTCGTCAAGGGCCGCCTCGACAAGCGTGAGGACATCCCGCGGCTCGTCGCGATGGAGCTGATGGTGCCGGACCTGTCGAACGCGGGTACCAACGCGCCCGTGGTCCTCACCATCCCGGCCACCCGGGTCACCCCGCCGCTGGTCAGCCGCCTCGGCGAGGTCCTCAGCCACCACAAGGGCGACAGCGAGGTCCGGATCAGGCTCCAGGGGCCGACCAAGACGACCGTGCTGCGACTGGACCGGCACCGGGTGAAGCCGGACCCGGCGCTCTTCGGTGACCTGAAGGTGCTGCTCGGACCGTCCTGCCTGGCCGGGTGACGCGGGGCTCTTGATGCGCTCGAGGGGCGTACCCGGCAGCGGGTACGCCCCTCATGCAGGTGCGCGGGCCCAACAACCCGTCACACGGACGTCAGTTGTGGCCGAAGCTGCGCTTTCGCTTGCTCGACGTCATCTCGCCGGGGGTCACCTCGACCTCGGGCTGGGGCTCCGTCTGCGAGGCGGGGCTGCGGTCCGCCCGCTGACCACGCTCGGTCGGACGCTGCTGCTTACGGTCACGGTTCTTGTTCTTGGCCATGGTGATGCCTCCTGTAGGGGACTAGGGGCCAGGGCCGGGACCAGATTCACACAGGCCGACAACGATCGCATGTCGGACAATTACCGTGCGTGACAGGGCTGGTCGGAGCGGCACATCCCGAAACGCCACGCCGAAGATCGAGTTCCGGCCGTTAACCTCCGCGCCGTCGGGCAGACTCGAAGCAAGCCCGAAGCAAACCTCCTGGGAAGAGGGTGAGTCGCGTGGACCGCTGCATCGTCCTGGTGGACGCTGGGTATCTGCTGGGAGCCGCGGCGAGTCTCCTCGCCGGGGAGCCCTCGCGGTCCCGCATCACCGTCGACCACACCGCCCTCATCCAGGGCCTGCGAGAACGTGCCGAGTCCGACACGCAGCAGCCCTTGCTGCGCATCTACTGGTTCGACGGCGCGCCCGACCGCGTCCCGCAACCCGAGCACCGCAGGCTGCGCGTGATGCCCCGGGTCACCGTCCGGCTCGGCGCCCTGACCCGCAGCGACGGCCGCTGGGCGCAGAAGGGCGTGGACGCCGCGATGCACGCCGAGCTCACCGAACTGGCCCGCAACCGCGCCTGCTCCGACGTCGTCCTCGTCACCGGCGACGGCGATCTGCTGCCCGGCATGATGGCCGCCAAGGAGCACGGCGTCGCCGTCCACCTGTGGGCCGTCCAGGCCGCCGACGGCGACTACAACCAGTCCGAGGACCTGGTCGCCGAGGCCGACGAGCGGCGGGTCCTGGACCGCACGTGGATCACCAAGGCCGTCCGCGCCAAGGACCACACCGGGGTGTGCGCGCCGCAGCCCGCGCCCCGGCCCGAGATCGCCGCGATCCTCTCCGCGCCGCTGCCGGAGTCCGCGCTCGGCACCCCGACCGAACGGCCCGACCCGCAGCCCCGGCACCCGGCGGCCGGCCCCGGGCAGAACGGCACCGAGGAGCGGGTGCCGGCCGCCAAAGGGGTCCCCACCCCCAAAGACCTGGCCGCCCTGCGCGCCCCCGGCACCCAGCCCGACCGGCACCCCGCCTCCGCCACCCTCCGGTGGTCCTCCGACAAAGGGTGGGTCGACCGGCCCACGGCCGAGCCCCCCGAGGCCGCCTCGATGCCGACGCTCGCCCAGCTGACCACCGCCGAGCAGCGGTGGGCCGACCGCGAGGAGGACATCACCACCGTCGGCGGTGACCCCTTCGAGGTGGGGCAGGTCTTCGCCCGGCGCTGGGTCGAGCGCCTCGGCGACCAGAGCCACCTGCAGAAACTGTCAGGGATGTACCCGCGCGTCCCGCACCGTGTCGACGGGGAGCTGCTGCGCTACGCCGCCCGTTTCGGCCTGCTCGCCCACAAGGACGACCAGATCGACGAGCGGGACCGGTACGCCATCCGGGCCGGCTTCTGGCGGGAGATCAGCGTGCGCACGGGCGTGGAGCACCCACCCCTCGACGACTGAGTTCTCCACCGGCGGTTTTACCGGTATCGGCCGACCCGAGAGCGGACCGGGGCCGCCGACCCCGTAGTCTCGTCCCTTGTGAGTAAGCACGCGGCACAGGCATTTCGGCACGATGGTGGCGTCGTGTGCGCGGTGCGCGAGCTGACCAAGACCTATCCGGCGGTCCGGGGCCGACGCGGCGCACCCGGAACACCCGAGGTCCGGGCCACGGACGACGTGACGCTGGACATCCGCCGCGGCGAGATCTTCGGCCTGCTCGGTCCGAACGGCGCCGGAAAGTCCACCCTCGTACGCCAGCTCACCGGGCTCATGCGGCCCGACCGCGGCAGCGTGGAGATTCTCGGGCACGACATCGTGCGCCACCCCGAGCGGGCCGCGCGGATCCTCGCCTACCTCGGGCAGGAGTCGACCGCCCTCGACGAGCTGACCGTGTCGCTCGCCGTCGAGACCACCGGGCGGCTGCGCGGCCTGGACGTACGGCAGGCGCGGGGCGAGCGGGATGCCGTCCTCGACGAGCTGGGGCTCACGGCGCTCGCCGGGCGGCCGCTGAAGAAGCTCTCCGGGGGCCAGCGCCGCCTGGCGTGCTTCGCCGCGGCCCTGGTGGGGGAGCGGCCGCTGCTCGTGCTCGACGAGCCGACCACCGGCATGGACCCGGTGGCGCGGCGGGCTGTGTGGTCCGCCGTCGACCGGCGCCGGGCCGACCGCGGGACGACCGTGCTGCTCGTCACCCACAACGTCATCGAGGCCGAGACGGTGCTGGACCGGGTGGCCGTCCTGGACCGGGGGCGGGTGATCGCCTGCGACACCCCCGCCGGGCTCAAGGAGCAGGTCGCCGGTGAGGTCCGCGTCGACCTGGTGTGGCGGGACGCGGCTCCGCTGCACGTGCCCGAGGTGGCCGCGCTGAAGGACCGCGTCGTGGAGTCGGGCCGCCGCTGGACGCTCCGGCTGGGGCCCGAGGAGGCCCGGGCGGTCGTCGCGACCGTCACCGGCGGGGCCGCCTTCGCCGCCCTGGACGACTTCACCCTGGCCACGCCGAGCCTGGAGGACGTGTACCTGGCCCTCGGCGGTGCCGCGCAGCAGGGGCTGGTGAAGGTGTGAGCACGACGGCGCAGGGCGCGCGGGCCGTGAGCACACCGGCCTCCGTATCCGTACCGAACAGGCGACTGCCGCAGTGGACCCGAGCGAAGGGGAGCAGCACGACGTGAGTGTCGTACCCGCCGATGTCCTGCCGGGCAGTGCCCTGGCCCTGGAGGAGCCCGCCGCGTGCGCGGCCGAGCTCGGACCCCGGGCACGGCTGTGGCCGTCGCTGGCGGCCGTGTACCGGGCCCAGCTGTCCCGGGCGAGGGTGGCGCGGATCCCGCTGCTGTTCGTGGCGACCTTCCAGTCGATCGGGATCATGATCCTGATGCGCGGGGTCGTGGACGACGGGGCGGAGGCGCAGGCCGTCGTCGCCGGGTCGTCGGTCCTGGTGGTGGCCTTCGTCGCACTGAACCTGCTCGCGCAGTACTTCGGGCAGCTGCGGGCCAGCGGCGGGCTCGACCACTACGCGACGCTGCCGGTGCCGCCGGCGGCCGTGGTGCTGGGCGCGGCGGGCGCGTACGCGTCGTTCACCGTGCCCGGGACCGTCGTGACCGCGGTGTTCGGCTGTGTGCTGTTCGGGCTGCCGATGGCCCATCTGTGGATCCTCATGGCCGTGATCCCGCTCGCGGGCGCCGCGCTCGCCGGGCTCGGTGCGGCGCTGGGGCTGCTCGCGCCCCGGCCGGAACTGGCCACACTGCTCGGGCAGCTGGGCATGTCGGCGGCGCTGCTGCTGGGCGTGCTGCCGGCGGACCGGATGCCGGAGGCCGTGCGCTTCACGCGGGACCTGCTGCCGTCGACGTACGGCGTGGAGGCGTTCGCGCGGACGTTCGGACCGCGTCCCGACTGGGCCTTCGTGCTCGGTGACCTCGCCGTGTGCGGGGCCGTGGGCGTCGTCTCGCTGGCCGTGGCGACCTGGGCGTACCGCCGGGCGGCCGTCCGTTGAGCACGGAGCGGTCGTCCGGTGACGCGGCACACAAGCGGGACTGGCACGATGGCAGGGTGACCGCACCACTGACTCCGCCACCGCCGCCGCACGAACACTCCGCACAGGGTTCGTGGCAGCCGCCGGCCGCCGGGCCTGCGGCTCCCGGGTCCCAGCACGCCGAATATGCCGAGTACGCCGGGCACGGCTGGTACGGACAGGACGGCCCCGGGATGAAGACCGAACTGCGGGAGGCCGCCGTGATCACGGTGGCCGTGGCGCTCGGCGGGGTACTGCTCGGAGTGCTGTGGTGGTGGCTCGCGCCGCACGTGCCGCTGGTCGGCGACGTGGTGGAGAAGAACTGGGTCGTCTACCTCAAGGACACCGAGGGGGAGCAGGCCATCGGTGTCGACGGTACGTTCACGCTGCTCGGTCTGGGCTTCGGTGCCGTCAGTGCGCTGGTCGTCTTCCTGCTGCGGCGGCGCGGAGGTGTGCCGCTGGTGGTCGGACTGGCCCTCGGAGGGCTGCTCGGATCATTGCTCGCCTGGCGGGTCGGGGTGTGGCTCGGGCCCGCCGAGGACGTGATCGCGCATGCCCGGGAAGTCGGGCGGGGCGTGACGTTCGACGCGCCGTTGAAGCTGGGTGCCAAGGGGGCGTTGCTGGCGTGGCCGCTTGCCGCGCTGGTGCTGCATCTCGGGCTCATGGCGCTGTTCGGACCCCGGGACCCGGAGCCGGAGTTCGCGGCCGGGCCGTACCCGGGGTCCGCTGCCGCTAACGGCCGATAGGCGCCAGGACCGCCTCGGTCAGCTTCTGGAGGTCCGCCGGGGCGAGCTCCACCTCCAGGCCTCTCCTGCCCGCCGACACGCAGATCGTCGCGTGTGCCGAGGCCGAGGCGTCGAGGACCGTCGGCAGTTTCCTGCGCTGGCCCAGGGGCGAGATGCCGCCCCGGACGTAGCCCGTCGTGCGTTCCGCCAGCGCGGGGTCGGCCATCGCCGCGCGCTTGCCGCCCACGGCCGCCGCCAGGGCCTTCAGGTCCAGCTGGCCCGCCACCGGGACCACCGCGACCGTCAGGGTGCCGTCGACGTCCGCGACCAGGGTCTTGAAGACGCGGTCCGGGGAGACGCCCGTGGCCTCGGCCGCCTCCTCGCCGTAGGAGGGGTGCGCGGGATCGTGGTCGTAGGAGTGGACCGTGTACGCCGTGCCCGCGGCGGTGAGGGCCACCGTCGCGGGGGTGCCGCCGGGCTGGTGCTGCTTCTTCGACTTCTTCGCCATGCGGATCCGCTCAGTTGAGGCTCATCGGGCCGCGCGTCAGTTCCGACGCCGGCAACGACGGCAGATTACGGATGATCGCCGTCTCGGAGCGAAGGAGTTTCAGCTCGTCGCGCAGCCGGGACGCGGTGTCGGGGGCCTGGAGCAGGCGCTGCTTGGCCGGGGTGTCCAGCATCATCGCGGCCGCCACGAGGTACGACACCACGCCGGGCTCGTCCGGCAGGTCGGCCCCCGTCGCCAGGGACCGTTCCCGGGCGCCGGCCAGCCGCTTCTGGTACTGGCGGAAGGACCGCAGCACCCCCTCGGCCAACGGGGCGGCCTCGTCGCCCGGTTCCTCCTCCAGCGGCTCCAGTTCGGCCGTGAGGAAGGGCCCGGAGGCCTCGACCGAGAGCAGCTTCACCCGGGTCGTGCCCGTCGCCAGCACCTCGAAGGAGCCGTCGGTGCGCTCCCGGATCGTCGCGGCGTCCGCGATACAGCCGACTTTGTGGAACGCCTTGACCGGGTCCGTGCCGAAGCCGGCCGTCGGTCCCCGCTGGGGCAGGGCTGTCGGGTCGGGCATGCCCGGTGCGGTCGGGGCCACCTCGTGGCCGTCGCGGATCGCCACGACGGCGAACCGGCGCGGCTCGTCCTCAGGTGTCTTCAGCAGCTCGCGCATCATGGCGCGATACCGCTCCTCGAAGACGTTGAGCGGGAGCACGAGCCCCGGGAACAACACCGAGTTCAGGGGGAAGAGGGGGAGCCGGACGGTGGTCACGACGCAAAAGCCTAATGGTCGCCGGGACGGACTCGTCCGCCCCGTTCACTCCGTGGATGCCCGGAGGGGTCTCCGGCCGCCGCGGCCCGGACCTCGTCGCGTACCCGCAGGAAGTGGCCGAGCGGGTCGTCCGACACCTGGTCCCAGGGGAAGGAGGTGGCGTACGGGCCGTTCAGGCGCAGCTGTTCGGCGGCGTCCGGCCAGCGCTCCAGGCACACCAGGACGAAGATCAGCAGGTTGCGCATCCGGGCCGGCCAGGGGTCGGCCGCCGGCAGTCGCGGGGACAGTGCGATCGCCCGGTCGGCGGCCGCGTCGAGCCGCTCGCGCGGCACCTCGGGCCCGCAGTCGTCGGTGAGGTAGCCGAAGGCGGCCCGCAGCGGCAGGGCCTGGACGAGCGCGCCGGCCGGAGCGTCCTGCGCGGCCCGGTCGGCGAAGTCGAAGCACTCGTGGTGCGACCCGTGCCAGTAGGTGGCCAGGTAGCGCAGAGCGGCCACATGGCAGCCGTAGTGGTGCGGGGCACGGCGGACGGCCGCCGCCCACAGTTCCTCGAAGTACGTGTGCCCGGCCTGTGCGCCCCGGGCGTGGTCGAGCGCGAGCCGCCACGGCACCGGGTCCCGCTGGTCGCCCCGGGCCGCGGCCGTGATCAGCGGGCTCACCTCGCGCAGCAGCTCGGCCCGGGCCGGTGACCGCCAGGCGCGGTCCACCGCCAGCTGGGCCCCGACCAGCAGCGCGTCGGGGTCCTGTGGGGCGGTGGCGAGCCAGACGTCCAGCCACTCGGGCCGCGAGCGCGCGAAGGCGGCCAGCCGGGTGACGTACCGGTCGCGCCGCTCCCACTCGCCGGCCGCGCGCGTGGCCAGGAGCAGCGTGGCGGCCGGCCCGTGGTCGCCACGGGCGGCGGCGACCAGGGCCGGACTCAGCCGGGCATCGGGCGCGTCGAGCAGCACCTCGTCGTCGGCGCGCGGCTCGCCGACGAGGTGGGGGGCGGTCCTTGTCATCCGGCTCGCGCGGATGAACGGGAGCTGCATTGCCATCGTGCCGACCATTGAAAGTCGGCTGGTCGTGACGGCGCCAGACTGTTCATGGAACCTGCGGAAAGTTGTACATCCGACGGTCAAGAGAAGGTAAAGCTGTGACGGTTCAATAATTATGGTCACACCAGCACCATCAGTTGCGTCGGAGCAACCGCGTCGCCCCCGCCGCCACCGTCGTCGCCAGGATCCAGCCCAGCAGGATCATCGCCGCCGCCAGCCACTGCCAGCCGCCGCGCAGCTGCCAGAAACCCACCTGTCCCAGGTCGATGACCGGCAGCAGCAGATCGAGGGTGAACAGCGCGGGGTTCCACTCCGGATGCTCACCCCGTTTCATCGGGGGATGCCCGGCCTGCGCGAAGGCAAGGGAGCCCGCCGCCCACAGCACCGCCATCCACACCGCGGCCCGGCCCGGCCGGTACCCGTAGGCGACCGTCCAGTCCTGCGCATAGCCCCACAGCTTGGCGGCCATCGGCAGGCTCTCGCGATGCCGGCGCTGCTTGGCGAGCAGCACCTCGCGGGCGTCCTCGTCCTCCCCGCCGGCCCGCAGTACGGCCGCGAGCCGCTCGTACGGCTCCGGGTTGTACTCGGCGGTCGCCGCCGCCACCCAGTCCAGCCGCTCGGCCAGCGGGAACGGCCCGCGCGGCACCAGGTTCTCGTAGGCGAAGCCGCCCATGTGCAGCCGCCCCGGGCCCGGCCAGGCGTCCGCCCGGTCCATCAGGTTGATGACCTTCGCCCCGGACAGCACCACCCGGCCGCGCACCGGCTGCTCGCCGAGGAACCGCAGCTCCGGCGTCTGCACCCGGCGCAGCGACAGCTCCTGGTCGTCGCCGAGGGTGAACCGGGCCCGCTCGAAGTCGACGGCGTCGCCGAACCGGCCGTCGTCCAGCCGGATCCCGCCCTCGCACGCGAAGCGCTGGATCCGCGTCCCCTGCGCCGGGGTCATCCCGCTCATCGCCTGGGCGCCGACCCCCGCAGGCGTCAGATACAGGCTGCGCTCGACGGTCAGCTGCGGGGCGTTGAGCGCGAGCCGCTCGAAGGGGTTGGACAGGCGCGCGCCGCGCAGGCTCAGGGAGACACCGATGGTGGCGGCGCGCAGGCTCAGCTCGCCGTGCGACTCCAGCAGCTCGGCTTGTAAGTCCTGGCCCACGGTCAGGCCGTCCGCCGCGATCGACCGGCCGCTACGGTCCCGGTGCACGATCGTCTGGTTGAGCATCAGGTCCGTGCCGATCTGCGCGTCCGTGAGCCGGATGCCGTGGTGGAAGCGGCAGCGCGGCAGATGCAGATCGCCCTCCGTGTGCACCCGCGCCGCCTCCAGCCGCGGCACCGAGCAGTCCACCATCCGCAGCGTCGTGAAGCGGGCCTCCGGCAGCAGCACGTCCTGTTCGAACCGGCACCGGCGCATCTCGACGTACGGCCCCACCGTGCCGCCGGCGAGGTCCAGTGAGCCGCTGACCCGCACACCGATCAGCTTCAGCGACGACACGCGCCCGGCCAGGGCGGGCGGGCCGTCGAGGAGCAGCCAGCACACGATCCGGGCCCTCACGGTCCGCTCCGCCCCCCAGGGGTGGCCGCCGTGCGGATCGTCCACCAGGGCGTCGCCGCCGCTCAGGTCGTACACGGTGCCGTTGCGGAAGGCCTGCCACATGCCGGCCTCGGCCGCGGTCAGGTCGTCGGGCACATCCCCGGCACGGACGCCGGCCCCCTCGGTCACAGCTCTTCCTTCCTCCCCAGGTACTCGCGGGTCACTTCCCTCGTACACCAGTTCATGCCCGCTGTGTGACACACCGAACACACAAAGTGAGGTGGATCTTCCGTCTTCCTGCGGCGTTCTGTATCAGCCATTGATACGCGCGGACGGTCCCTCACCCGGGTCTGAGAGAATTGAGCACGTGATCTCCCGAATCGATCTGCGCGGCGATGCCCTCCCCGAGGGCCCCGCTCTGCGTGACCTGCTGCCCCGAGCCGACTTCGACGTAGCGGCCGCCCTCGAGAAGGTGCGTCCGATCTGCGAGGACGTGCATCATCGGGGCGACGCGGCGCTGATCGATTCCGCCGAGCGGTTCGACGGCGTCAGGCTGGATCAGGTACGGGTGCCGGCCGCCGCGCTCACGCGCGCGCTTCAGGAGCTCGACCCGGCCGTGCGCGCGGCCCTGGAGGAGTCCATCCGCCGCGCACGGATCGTCCACCGCGCGCAGCGCCGGGAGACGCACACCACCCAGGTCGTGCCCGGCGGCACCGTGACCGAGAAGTGGGTGCCGGTCGAGCGCGTCGGGCTCTACGCGCCCGGCGGCCGGTCCGTGTACCCGTCCTCCGTGATCATGAATGTGGTGCCCGCGCAGGAGGCCGGCGTCGGGTCCGTCGCGCTCGCCTCTCCCGCCCAGGCCGACTTCGGCGGCCTGCCGCACCCGACCATCCTCGCCGCCTGCGCGCTGCTCGGCGTCGACGAGGTGTACGCGGCCGGCGGGGCCACCGCCGTCGCGATGTTCGCCTACGGCACCGAGTCCTGCGCCCCCGCGAACATGGTCACCGGCCCCGGCAACATCTGGGTCGCCGCAGCCAAGCGCTACTTCACCGGCAAGATCGGCATCGACGCCGAGGCCGGCCCGACCGAGATCGCGGTCCTCGCCGACGACACGGCCGACCCGGTGCACGTGGCCTCCGACCTGATCAGCCAGGCCGAGCACGACCCGCTGGCCGCCGCCGTCCTCGTCACCGACTCCGCCGACCTCGCGGACGCGGTCGAGAAGGAGCTGGACCCGCAGGTCGCGGCCACCAAGCACGTCGACGACCGGATCGTCCCGGCCCTGTCCGGCAGGCAGTCCGCCATCGTGCTGGTCGACGGTATCGACGAGGGCCTGAGGGTGGTCGACGCGTACGGGGCCGAGCACCTGGAGATCCAGACGGCCGACGCGGCGGCCGTGGCCGACCGGGTCCGCAACGCCGGCGCTGTCTTCATCGGCCCCTGGGCCCCGGTCTCCCTCGGCGACTACGCGGCCGGCTCCAACCACGTCCTGCCCACCGGCGGCTGCGCCTGCCACTCCTCGGGCCTGTCCGTCCAGTCCTTCCTGCGCGGCATCCACATCGTCGACTACACGCGGGACGCGCTGGCCGAGGTCGCACACCACGTGGTGACGCTGGCGGAGGCGGAGGACCTGCCGGCACACGGCGCGGCGATCAAGGCGAGGTTCGACTGGAAGGTTCCGCAGGGCAAGTGAACGACGTACGTATCGACGATCTCCCCGTACGGGACGAGCTGCGCGGCAAGTCCCCCTACGGCGCGCCCCAGCTGGACGTCCCCGTACGGCTGAACACCAACGAGAACCCCTACCCGCTGCCCGAGCCGCTGGTCGAGCGGATCGCCGAGCGGGTCCGTGAGGCGGCCCGGAACCTCAACCGCTACCCGGACCGGGACGCGGTCGAGCTGCGCACGCAGCTGGCGAAGTACCTCACCGACACCTCCGGCCACGAGGTCGGCGTGGCCAACGTCTGGGCGGCCAACGGCTCCAACGAGGTCATCCAGCAGCTGCTGCAGACCTTCGGCGGGCCGGGCCGCACGGCCATCGGCTTCGAACCGTCGTACTCGATGCACGGCCTCATCGCACGCGGCACAGGCACGGGCTGGATCTCCGGCCCGCGCCACGAGGACTTCACGATCGACCTCGCCGCCGCCCGGAAGGCCATCGCCGAGAACCAGCCGGACGTCGTCTTCGTCACCACCCCCAACAACCCCACGGGCACCGCCGTCCCGCCCGAGACGGTCCTGGCGCTGTACGAGGCCGCGCAGGCGGCGAAGCCCTCGATGGTGGTCGTCGACGAGGCGTACATCGAGTTCAGCCACGGCGACTCGCTGCTGCCGCTGCTGGAGGGCCGCCCGAACCTCGTCGTCTCCCGCACGATGTCGAAGGCGTTCGGCGCGGCGGGCCTGCGCCTGGGCTACCTCGCGGCGCACCCCGCCGTCGTCGACGCCGTCCAGCTGGTCCGGCTGCCCTACCACCTGTCGGCCGTGACGCAGGCGACCGCCCTGGCCGCCCTGGAGCACACCGGAACGCTGCTGGGCTACGTCGAACAGCTCAAGACCGAACGGGACCGCCTGGTCACCGAACTGCTCGCGATCGGGTACGAGGTGACCGCGTCGGACGCGAACTTCGTGCAGTTCGGCCGGTTCGAGGACTCCCACGAGACCTGGCAGAAGATCCTCGACCGGGGCGTCCTGGTCCGGGACAACGGCGTGCCCGGCTGGCTCCGGGTCACCGCCGGGACCCCCGAAGAGAACGACGCGTTCCTCGACGCGGTACGTGCACTGAAGAAGGAGCAGAGTTCATGAGCCGCACCGGACGCGTGGAGCGGACGACCAAGGAGACCTCGGTCCTCGTCGAGATCGACCTCGACGGCACCGGCAAGACGGAGATCTCCACCGGCGTCGGCTTCTACGACCACATGCTCGACCAGCTCGGCCGGCACGGTCTGTTCGACCTGACCGTGAAGACCGAGGGCGATCTGCACATCGACTCGCACCACACCATCGAGGACACCGCCCTCGCTCTCGGCGCCGCCTTCAAGCAGGCCCTCGGCGACAAGGTCGGCATCTACCGCTTCGGCAACTGCACGGTCCCGCTGGACGAGTCCCTCGCCCAGGTCACCGTCGACCTGTCCGGCCGCCCCTACCTCGTGCACACCGAGCCCGAGAAGATGGCGCCGATGATCGGCGAGTACGACACCACCATGACCCGGCACATCCTGGAGTCCTTCGTGGCCCAGGCGCAGATCGCGCTGCACGTGCACGTGCCCTACGGGCGCAACGCGCACCACATCGTGGAGTGCCAGTTCAAGGCGCTCGCCCGGGCCCTGCGCTACGCGTCCGAACGCGACCCGCGTGCGGTCGGCATCCTCCCGTCCACGAAGGGCGCCCTGTGAACGGCACCTCGACCCTGCTGATCGTCGTCGGCCTCTTCCTCCTCGGCGGGATCTACTCCTTCATCAAGCAGAAGATGCCCAAGGGCCTGATCGTGCTGCTCTCCATCGGCGCCGCGATGTGCCTGGCGGCCGGTGTCGTGAGGCTGGAGGTGTGGAATTGAGCACCCCCCTGAAGACGCGGAAGAAGGTCGTGGTCTTCGACTACGGCTTCGGCAACGTCCGTTCCGCCGAGCGTGCTCTCGCGCGCGCGGGAGCCGACGTCGAGATCACGCGTGACTACGACAAGGCCCTGAACGCCGACGGCCTGCTGGTGCCCGGCGTCGGCGCCTTCGCCTCCTGCATGACGGGCCTGCGCGAGGCCCGCGGCGACTGGATCGTCGACCGCCGGCTGTCCGGCGGCCGCCCGGTCATGGGTATCTGCGTCGGCATGCAGATCCTCTTCGCCCGCGGCATCGAGCACGGCGTGGAGAGCGAGGGCCTCGACGAGTGGCCAGGCTCCGTCGAGCCGCTCCAGGCCGAGATCGTGCCCCACATGGGCTGGAACACCGTCGAGGCGGCGCCCGGTTCGCAGCTGTTCGCGGGTCTGGACGCGGACGCCCGCTTCTACTTCGTGCACTCCTACGCCGTCCACGACTGGTCGCTGGAGACGCACAACCCGGCGATGGAGGCCCCCAAGGTCACCTGGTCCACGCACGGCAAGCCGTTCGTCGCGGCCGTCGAGAACGGCGCCCTGTGGGCCACGCAGTTCCACCCCGAGAAGTCCGGCGACGCCGGAGCCCAGCTGCTGAACAACTGGATCGGAACCCTCTGATGGCCTCGAAGCTCGAACTCCTCCCCGCCGTCGACGTCCGCGACGGCCAGGCCGTCCGCCTGGTGCACGGCGAGTCCGGCACGGAGACCTCCTACGGCTCCCCGCTGGAGGCCGCCCTCGCCTGGCAGCGCTCCGGCGCCGAGTGGCTGCACCTGGTCGACCTGGACGCCGCGTTCGGCACCGGGAACAACCGCGAGCTGATCGCCGAGGTCGCCCGGGCGATGGACATCAAGGTGGAGCTGTCCGGCGGCATCCGCGACGACGACACCCTCGCCGCCGCCCTCGCCACCGGCTGCAAGCGCGTCAACCTGGGCACGGCCGCGCTGGAGGCCCCGGAGTGGGTCGCCAAGGTCATCGCCGAGCACGGCGACAAGATCGCGGTGGGTCTCGACGTCCGCGGCACGACCCTGCGCGGCCGCGGCTGGACCCGAGACGGCGGCGACCTCTACGAGACGCTGGAGCGCCTCGACAAGGAGGGCTGCGCGCGGTACGTCGTCACCGACATCGCCAAGGACGGCACACTCCAGGGCCCGAACCTGGAACTGCTGCGCAACGTGTGCGCCGCAACCGACCGCCCGGTCGTGGCCTCCGGCGGGGTCTCCTCGCTCGACGACCTGCGGGCCATCGCCGACCTCGTCCCGCTCGGTGTCGAGGGCGCCATCGTCGGGAAGGCGCTGTACGCGAAGGCGTTCACCCTGGAAGAAGCCTTGGAGGCTGTGTCGTCATGACCGTACGGCGTGTGCAGAGCGGAAGTCCCTGGGAAGAGTCCTTCGGTTTTGCACGAGCCGTCGCGGTGGGCGACCGGGTGCTGGTCGCGGGTACGACCTCCTTCAAGGGTGACGTCGTCTACGGCGACGGTGACCCGTACGAGCAGGCCAAGGTGGCCTTCGCCACCGCCCTGGAGGCGATCGGCGAGTTCGGGCTCGGAGTCGAGTCCGTGATCCGCACCCGTGTGTACCTGGCACACGCCCGGGACGTCGACGCGGTGGGCCGGGCCCACAAGGAACTGTTCGACGCCGTACGCCCCGTCACGACCCTGCTGGTCGTGCAGGGCTTCATCGACTCCCGGGTCCTGGTGTCGGTGGAAGTGGAAGCATTCAGAGGGACACTAGAGGAGCAGGATTCATGACCCTGGCGGTCCGAGTCATCCCCTGCCTGGACGTGGACAACGGCCGGGTCGTCAAGGGCGTCAACTTCCAGAACCTGCGCGACGCGGGCGACCCCGTCGAGATGGCCAAGGTGTACGACGCCGAGGGCGCCGACGAGCTGACGTTCCTGGACATCACCGCCTCGTCGGGCAACCGCGAGACCACGTACGACGTGGTGCGCCGCACGGCCGAGCAGGTGTTCATCCCGCTCACGGTCGGCGGCGGTGTCCGCACGGCCGAGGACGTGGACAAGCTGCTGCGCGCGGGCGCGGACAAGGTCGGCGTCAACACCGCCGCCATCGCCCGCCCGGAGCTGATCCGTGAGATCGCCGAGCGCTTCGGCCGCCAGGTCCTGGTCCTGTCGGTGGACGCGCGCCGCACGGAGTCGGGCTCCTTCGAGGTGACCACCCACGGCGGCCGCAAAGGCACCGGGATCGACGCCGTCGAGTGGGCCCACCAGGCCGCGGAACTCGGCGCGGGCGAGATCCTGCTCAACTCGATGGACGCGGACGGCACCAAGGACGGCTACGACCTGGAGATGATCCGGGCCGTCCGCAAGCACGTCACGGTCCCGGTCATCGCCTCGGGCGGCGCCGGCACGCTCACCGACTTCCCCCCGGCCGTCGAGGCGGGCGCGGACGCGGTCCTGGCGGCATCGGTCTTCCACTTCGGCGACCTGCGGATCGGCCAGGTCAAGCAGACGCTCAGGGAGGCGGGCCACCCGGTGCGGTGACGCCCCCCTGCCTTGCGGAAGCCCCGGCCGCCCCGAGCGGCCGGGGCTTTCTCAGATCCCGAGCTGCTTCGTCTCGTGGAGCTTCGCGATCGCGTTCTCGTCACCGTCCAGGTCGACCTTGGCAGCGCTCTGGCGGCCGTAGCAGAACAGGACCAGTTCCGACGGCTCGCCGGTCACCGTGACCACCGGGGTACCGCGGTGGGCGACCGCCGTCTGGCCGTCGGGGCGGCGCAGCACCAGGCCCGTCGGGACGCCGCGGCCCATCAGGCGGGCGGTGCGCTCCAGGCGGGACCACAGGGCATCCTGGAAGACCGGGTCGAGGTCGCGCGGCGACCAGTCGGGCTGGGCGCGGCGGACATCCTCGGTGTGGACGTAGAACTCGATGATGTTCGACGCCTCGTCGAGCGGCTTCAGGGAGAAGGGCGAGAAACGCGGGGGGCCAGTACGGATCAGCTGGATCAGCTCCTCGTACGGCTTGTCGGTGTACTCCGCCATCACCTTGTCCAGGCGCGGCGCGAGCTGCTTGATCAGTATCCCGCCGGCGGCGTCCGGGCGGCGCTCGCGCACCACCACGTGCGCCGCGAGGTCCCGGGTCGTCCACCCCTCGCACAGGGTGGGCGCGTCCGGGCCCGCGGTCTCCAACAGGTCGGCGAGGAGAAGTCGTTCACGCTTGGCATGGGTCGACATGCGCCCCAGCCTACGGCCGGCCCCCCGGTCCGCCCAGTGGACACTCCATCGGGCCCGTCGGTGGCGCGCGGCACAATGGTCACCATGACCAGCATGTCCAGTCACCTCGACCCGGAGATCGCCGCGCGCCTCAAGCGCAGCCCCGACGGCCTCCTGCCCGCCATCGCCCAGCAGTACGACACCGGCGAGGTGCTCATGCTCGGCTGGATGGACGACGAGGCGCTGTATCGCACCCTGACCACCGGCCGGTGCACCTACTGGTCGCGCAGCCGCCGGGAGTACTGGGTCAAGGGTGACACCTCCGGCCACTTCCAGTGGGTGAAGTCCGTCGCCCTGGACTGCGACGCCGACACCGTGCTCGTCAAGGTCGACCAGGTCGGCGCCGCCTGCCACACCGGCGCGCGCACGTGTTTCGACACCGACGTGCTGCTCGAGGACGGCGGTCCCGACGGCTCCGCCACGGATCAGTAAGGTCAGCCGCCATGGACCTCGAGACGTTCCGCAAGCTCGCCACCGACCGGCGGGTCATCCCCGTCACCCGCAAGCTCCTCGCCGACGGCGACACACCGGTCGCGCTCTACCGCAAGCTCGCCGCCGAGCGCCCCGGCACCTTCCTGCTGGAGTCCGCGGAGAACGGCCGCTCCTGGTCTAGGTACTCGTTCGTCGGCGTCCGCAGCGACGCCACCCTCACCGCACGCGACGGGCAGGCCCACTGGCTCGGTGCCCCGCCCGTCGGCGTCCCCACCGACGGCGACCCCCTCGCCGCCCTGCGCGCCACCATCGAAGCCCTGCACACGCCCCACCAGGAGGGCATGCCGCCCTTCACCGGCGGCATGGTCGGCTACCTCGGCTACGACATCGTCCGCCGCCTGGAGAAGATCGGCCCCGGCGAGCGCGACGACCTGAAGCTGCCCGAGCTGACCATGCTCCTCACCAGCGACCTGGCCGTCATGGACCACTGGGAGGGCTCGGTCCTGCTGATCGCCAACGCGATCAACCACAACGACCTGGAGACCGGCGTCGACGAGGCCCACGCCGACGCCGTCGCCCGGCTCGACGCCATGGAGGCCGACCTCTCCCGCCCGGTCGCCCAGCCCCCGGCCGTCCTCCCGCCCTCCGAGCTGCCCGAGTACACCGCGCTGTGGGGCGGCCCCGACTTCCAGGTGGCCGTCGAGGACATCAAGGAGCGCATCCGGGCGGGCGAGGCTTTCCAGGTGGTCCCCTCCCAGCGCTTCGAGACGCCGTGCACGGCGAGCGCGCTGGACGTCTACCGGGTCCTGCGGGCCACCAACCCGTCCCCGTACATGTACCTGTTCCGCTTCGACGGGTTCGACGTCGTCGGCTCGTCCCCCGAGGCCCTGGTCAAGGTGGAGGACGGCCGGGCCATGGTCCACCCCATCGCCGGCACCCGCTGGCGCGGCGCCACACCGCAGGAGGACCAGGCCCTCGCCGACGAGCTGCTCGCCGACCCCAAGGAGCGCGCCGAGCATTTGATGCTCGTCGACCTGGGCCGCAACGACCTGGGACGGGTCTGCGAGCCCGGCTCGGTCGAGGTCGTCGACTTCATGTCCGTCGAGCGGTACTCGCACGTCATGCACATCGTCTCGACCGTGACGGGCCGTGTCGCCCCGGGCCGCACGGCCTTCGACGTCCTCACCGCCTGCTTCCCGGCCGGCACCCTCTCCGGCGCCCCCAAGCCCCGCGCCATGCAGATCATCGACGAACTCGAACCGTCCAGGCGCGGGCTGTACGGCGGCTGCGTGGGCTACCTCGACTTCGCCGGCGACTCCGACACCGCCATCGCCATCCGCACCGCCCTCCTGCGCGACGGCACCGCCTACGTCCAGGCCGGAGCGGGCATCGTCGCCGACTCCGACCCGGTCGCCGAGGACACCGAGTGCCGCAACAAGGCGGCCGCGGTGCTGCGGGCCGTCCACACGGCGAACCGGCTCGGAACGGCCTGAGACGAACCCCGGGTGACGGTTCGCCCGGGGTCCGGGTGATAGTGGGGTAGTGACTGCTGTACCTCACCCCCCTTCCGAAGCCCCCGGATCCGCCCGGGCCGGCCGCCTGAGCCTCGCCGTCGCGCTGCTGAGCGGCGCGCTCGGTGCGGCCGTGGCGTTGCTCGCCACCCGCCAGCAATGGTCGCAGGGCACCGCGACGGTGGCCGGTGGCGCCTTCCCCCTGACCGCCAAGGGCAGCGACGTCACGGGCGTTCCCGCGGCGCTCGCCATAGTGGGCCTCGCCGCGCTCGTCGCCGTCTTCGCCGTCCGCCGCACCGGCCGCTTCGCCGTCGCCGCGCTGCTGGCGCTCTCCGGCGCCGGCATCATCGCCGCGGCCCTGCTCGGCGCCTCCGACAGCTCCGCGCTCGACGAGCAGGCCGCCCAGGCCTCCGGCGACACCTCGGCCTCCGTCGACGCCCTCAGCCACACCGCCTGGCCCTACGTCGCGGTCGCCGGCGGCGTCCTGATCCTCCTGGCCGGACTGCTCGCCCTGCGCTACGGCCGGCTGTGGCCCGCCATGTCCGGCCGCTACGAGCGCGGCGGCGCGCCCCAGCCGCGCCGCAAGGCCCCCGCCGTCGACCCCGACCGGCCCGAGGACCTGTGGAAGGCACTCGACCGCGGTGAGGACCCGACCGGGGCCTGAGCCCACCCGGGGGACCCGGGGGAGTACCCCCGCTCACCCGGCGGGCGCGCGTGCGGGACAATGGCCCCGAGCGTCCTGCTCAGACACGCACACAGCAACGAGGAGCAAGCAATGGCGGGCAGCAGCCACGGTCACACCCCGGCCGCCTGGACCGGTGTCACGATCGCCTTCATCGGTTTCTGCGTCTCGGGCGCGTTCATGGTGATGGACCAGCCGGTGGGCTTCTGGGCGGGCATGGTGGTCGTGCTCCTCGGCGGTGTCGTCGGCGGCATCATGCGGATGATGGGCCTCGGCCAGCCCAAGGAGCTGCACCGGCCGCACGAGATGACCGGCGACCGCGAGCCGGCGCGCGCCGAGGGCTGACCCGGCGGAACACCGCGCAGTCGCACGAGGGGCGGCCGGCACACGGGTGCCGGGACGCCCCTCACGCACGTGCGGGGCACAATGCATACCGTGAACGCCGAGAGCCGAAGGGTGACGCGGAGCGTCCCGAGCCGCCTGGCCGTCCCCGCCGGGGTGCTCGCGGCCGTCGCCGCCGCCTTCGCCTACGTGGGCACCGTGGACCCCAACGAACCCGGCCACTACCCCGTCTGCCCGCTGCTGCGCCACACCGGCCTGTACTGCCCCGGCTGCGGCGGACTGCGCAGCGCGCACGCCTTCGTGCACGGGGACGTGCCGGCGGCGCTGCACGCCAACGCGCTCGCGACCCTCGGCTATCTGGGATTCGCCGTGCTGTGGACCGTATGGGTGGTGCACGCGGCTCGCGAGCGCCCGCTGCGGATCGATCCCCGCCCGGGGCTGGTGTGGAGCCTCGGGGCGTTGCTGCTGGTCTTCACGGTTGTCCGGAACCTGCCCTTCGGTGGCTGGCTCCATCCTTGATCAACGGGCGGACGTCCAGGTAGTGGGACCGGCGTCAACCGGATGTGAGGCCTACGCCCCGCTGCGGATACCATCGCAGTGACCATCGGTTTTCCGATCGGTCGCTGGAACTGTCAAGAGTCTGGAAGGGGGCCGCTCGCGTGAGTGTGCTCGACGAGATCATCGACGGAGTCCGTGCCGACCTCGCGGAGCGGCAGGCGCGCGTCAGCCTCGACGAGCTCAAGGAGCGCGCGGCGAAGGCTCCCGCGGCCAAGGACGGCGCTGCCGCACTGCGCGGCGACGGTGTGAAGGTCGTCTGCGAGGTCAAGCGCTCCAGCCCGTCCAAGGGCGCGCTGGCCGCGATCGCCGACCCGGCCGGACTCGCCGCGGACTACGAGGCGGGCGGCGCGGCCGTCATCTCCGTCCTCACCGAGGAGCGCCGCTTCGGCGGCTCGCTCGCCGACCTGGAGGCGGTCCGCGCCCGCGTGGACATCCCGGTCCTCCGCAAGGACTTCATCGTCACGTCGTACCAGCTGTGGGAGGCCCGCGCCTACGGTGCCGACGTCGTGCTGCTGATCGTCGCCGCGCTCGACCAGCCCGCGCTGGAGTCCCTCATCGAGCGTGCCGAGTCCATCGGTCTCACGCCGCTCGTCGAGGTGCACGACGAGGACGAGGTCGAGCGCGCTGTCGACGCCGGCGCCCGCGTGATCGGTGTCAACGCGCGCAACCTCAAGACCCTCGAGGTCGACCGCGGCACCTTCGAGCGGGTGGCTCCCGAGATCCCCGACCACATCATCAAGATCGCCGAATCCGGCGTCCGCGGCCCGCACGACCTCATCGCCTACGCCAACGCCGGCGCCGACGCGGTCCTGGTCGGCGAGTCCCTCGTCACCGGCAAGGACCCGAGGACGGCGGTCTCGGACCTGGTGGCGGCCGGCGAGCACCCCGCACTCCGGCACGGCCGGGGCTGATCACCCGCTAGGCTTGCCCCGATGACAGCCACCCTGACGACCGTGGACCGGTACGCCCGCCTCGCGCGCGGCTGCCGCCCCCGCGGCTGCCGCGCGCCCGCGCGCCGCGTACACGGCCGCCGGGTGAGGTACGTCATCGGTGACGAACCCGGGCAGGTCAACGGCATGCGATGGCAGCAGCGCCCCGTAAGGGGCGCGGGGAACTGCGCGACAAGCCACTGACGGCCCGCGGCCGACCATCGTTTCCCGCCCCCACGGCGACCAGTGCATTCCACACACACTCACCGTGAGGTATTCGCATGCCCAGCCAGTTCTTCATCCCTGACCCCGAGGGTCAAACCCCCAGCCCCGAAGGCTACTTCGGGGCGTTCGGCGGCAAGTTCATCCCGGAGGCCCTCGTCGCAGCCGTCGACGAGGTGGCCGTCGAGTACGACAAGGCCAAGCACGACCCGGAGTTCGCCAGGGAACTCGACGACCTCCTGGTCCACTACACCGGCCGCCCCAGCTCCCTCACCGAGGTGACGAGGTTCGCCGAACACGCCGGCGGCGCACGGATCTTCCTGAAGCGGGAAGACCTCAACCACACCGGCTCCCACAAGATCAACAACGTCCTCGGCCAGGCCCTGCTCACCAAGCGCATGGGCAAGACCCGGGTCATCGCCGAGACGGGCGCCGGCCAGCACGGCGTGGCCACGGCCACCGCCTGTGCGCTGTTCGGCCTCGAGTGCACGATCTACATGGGCGAGATCGACACCCGGCGCCAGGCCCTCAACGTGGCCCGCATGCGCATGCTCGGCGCCGAGGTCATCGCCGTGAAGTCCGGCAGCCGCACGCTGAAGGACGCCATCAACGAGGCCTTCCGCGACTGGGTCGCCAACGTCGACCACACCCACTACCTCTTCGGCACCGTCGCCGGACCGCACCCCTTCCCGGCGATGGTCCGCGACTTCCACCGGGTCATCGGCGTCGAGGCCCGCCGCCAGCTCCTGGAGCGGGCCGGACGCCTCCCCGACGCGGCCGTCGCCTGCGTCGGCGGCGGATCCAACGCCATCGGCCTCTTCCACGCCTTCATCCCGGACGCGGACGTCCGCCTCATCGGCTGCGAGCCGGCCGGGCACGGCGTCGAGACCGGCGAGCACGCGGCGACCCTCACCGCCGGCGAGCCCGGCATCCTGCACGGCTCGCGCTCCTACGTCCTCCAGGACGAGGAGGGCCAGATCACCGAGCCGTATTCGATCTCGGCCGGTCTGGACTACCCGGGCATCGGCCCCGAGCACTCCTACCTGAAGGACTCCGGCCGCGGCGAGTACCGCGCGGTCACCGACGACGCCGCCATGCAGGCCCTGCGCCTGCTGTCGCGCAGCGAGGGCATCATCCCGGCCATCGAGAGCGCCCACGCGCTGGCCGGCGCCCTGGAGGTCGGCAAGGAGCTGGGCAAGGACGGGCTGATCGTGGTCAACCTGTCCGGCCGGGGCGACAAGGACATGGACACCGCCGCCCGCTACTTCGGCCTGTACGACACCGACGCCGAGGTCGCCGAGGACGCCTCCGGCACCGCCGAGATCGAGGGGGACGCCAAGTGAGCGGCAACCTGCAGCTGTTGAGCGACACCCTCGCCGCGGCGAAGTCCGAAGGGCGCGCCGCGCTCATCGCCTACCTCCCGGCCGGGTTCCCGACCGTGGACGGCGGCATCGAGGCGATCAAGGCCGTCATCGACGGCGGCGCCGACGTCGTCGAGGTGGGACTGCCGCACAGCGACCCCGTCCTCGACGGCCCCGTCATCCAGACCGCCGACGACATCGCCCTGCGCGGCGGCGTCAAGATCGCCGACGTGATGCGCACGGTCCGTGAGGCCCATGCCGCCACCGGCAAGCCCATCCTCGTCATGACGTACTGGAACCCCATCGACCGCTACGGCGTCGAGCGGTTCACCGCCGAGCTCGCCGAGGCGGGCGGCGCCGGGTGCATCCTGCCCGACCTGCCCGTGCAGGAGTCGGCACTGTGGAGGGAGCACGCCGAGAAGCACGGTCTCGCCACCGTCTTCGTCGTCGCGCCCAGCAGCAAGGACGAGCGGCTCGCGCAGATCACCGCGGCGGGCAGCGGCTTCGTCTACGCCGCCTCCCTCATGGGCGTCACCGGCACCCGCGCCAGCGTCAGCTCACAGGCCCAGGGCCTGGTGGAACGCACTCGGGCCACGCGCGCCGACCTGCCCGTCTGCGTCGGGCTCGGCGTCTCCAACCCCGCCCAGGCCGCCGAGGTCGCCGGCTTCGCCGACGGCGTGATCGTCGGCTCGGCCTTCGTCAAGGCGATGCTGGACGCCCCGGACGACGCCGCCGGTCTTGAAGCCGTACGCGGGCTCGCGGGCGATCTCGCCAAGGGCGTGCGCGGACAGGCGTAAGAAGGCAGGAAGTCATACAGGTCCCTCGTAAGGGTGGACCTGGGTCCGGGGAGGCGCGGTGCGCCTCCCCGGGTCGTTTCCGGGGTGTGAGCGACAAGAACCGTGAGGGTAAGCGCACCGCCCGGGAGAAGCTGGCGGTCGAGCGCGAGAAGCAGAAGTCCGCGGACAAGCGCCGGCGCGCGCTGGTCGTGGGCGGGGCCGTCGTCGCCGTCCTGGGACTCGCGGCGGTGATCGGCGTCGTCGCGGCCAACGCCGGCAAGGACGACGGCAGCGAGGCCTCGGGCCCCGTCGTGGCCCCCTCGGGAGCGCAGGGCAAGGACGGTCTCGCGATCCCGGTCGGCAAGGACAGCGCCAAGTCCACGCTCACGGTGTGGGAGGACTTCCGCTGCCCCGCCTGCAAATCCTTCGAGACGGCGTACCGGCCGGTGATCCACGAGCTGACGAACGCCGGCCAGCTGAAGACCGAGTACCACCTGGTCACCCTCATCGACGGCAACATGCGCGGCACCGGCTCCCGCAACGCCGCCAACGCCGCGGCCTGCGCCCAGGACGCCGGGAAGTTCCCCGCCTACCACGACGTGCTCTTCGACAACCAGCCCCCGGAGGTCGACGACGCCTACGCGGACAACGGCAAGCTGATCGAGCTGGCCGGCAAGGTCGACGGCCTGGACACCCCGGCCTTCCGCCGTTGCGTCGAGGACGGCACGCACAACGCCTGGGTCGCCAAGTCCCACCAGGCCTTCAACAAGGGCAACTTCTCGGGTACGCCCACCGTGCTGTTCGACGGCGAGAACATCTACCAGGACCGGACGATGACCCCGGCCAAGCTGAAGAAGATGGTGCAGGAGGCGAACCAGGGCTGAGGGACGTTCACCCGCCCCTGTTATGGACCCGTAGCCGGGCCGCCCGCCCCGGGCCCGGCCCGGCACGGTAGCGTCGACCTTGCCATGGAACTTGCCTTCATTCCCAGCCCGTCGCGCGGGGTGCTGTACCTCGGCCCCATTCCGCTGCGCGGCTACGCGTTCTGCATCATCATCGGCGTCTTCGTCGCGGTCTGGCTCGGCAACAAACGCTGGATCGCCCGGGGCGGGCGGGCCGGCACGGTGGCCGACATCGCTGTCTGGGCCGTGCCCTTCGGCCTCGTCGGCGGCCGGCTCTACCACGTGATCACGGACTACGAGCTGTACTTCAGCGAGGGCCGCGACTGGGTGGACGCCTTCAAGATCTGGGAGGGCGGCCTCGGCATCTGGGGCGCCATCGCGCTCGGCGCGGTGGGCGCGTGGATCGGCTGCCGCCGCCGTGGCATCCCGCTGCCCGCGTACGCCGACGCCATCGCACCCGGCATCGCCTTCGCCCAGGCGATCGGCCGCTGGGGCAACTGGTTCAACCAGGAGCTGTACGGCAAGCCCACCGATCTGCCGTGGGCCCTGGAGATCACCTCCTCGTCGGACGGGCGGGTGCCGGGCACGTACCACCCGACGTTCCTGTACGAGTCGCTGTGGTGCGTCGGCGTGGCGTTCCTGGTCATCTGGGCGGACCGCCGCTTCCGGCTCGGACACGGCCGGGCGTTCGCGCTGTACGTCGCCGCGTACTGCACGGGCCGGGCGTGGATCGAGTACATGCGGGTCGACGACGCCCACCACATCCTGGGCCTCCGGCTGAACGTCTGGACCGCGATCTTCGTGTTCCTGCTCGCGGTGACGTACCTGGTGGTGTCGTCGAAGAAGCGGCCCGGACGCGAGGATGTTGTCGAACCGGGTGCCGCGGCCTCCGGAGACGACGCCGACAGCGGTGAGAAGCCCGAGAACGCCGGCAAGGACGACGAGGTCGCGGACGACTCCGAGGCTGACGCGGCCAGGAACGAGGCCGGGTCGGGCAAGAAGACCTGACGGTCTGCCTCCTGTGACATGCGGAGAGCGCCCGGGGAAGGATCCCGGGCGCTCTCTGTATGTCAGCGGCGGCGGGCCAGGGACAGGGTGCGCTGGGCCGCCGTCACCACCGCCGCGTCGATGAAGCGGCCGTCCGGGAGCGCCTGGGCGCCCCGCTCCGTGGCGGCTGCCTTGAGGACCGTCTCCGCCCGCTCGATCTCCGCCCCGGTGGGCAGGTAGGCGCGTTCGATCACCGGGAGCTGGCGGGGGTGGATCGCGGCGCGGCCGAGGAAACCCAGGGCCCGGCCACGGGCGCAGGAGGCGGCGAGCCCGTCCAGGTCGCGGGTGTCCGGGTGGACGGACTGGGGCGGCGGGGGCAGACCGGCGGCCCGGGCCGCCACGACCACCCTGGAGCGGGGCCAGTCGAGGCCCGTGTCGTCGCGTACGCCGAGGTCGGCCAGCAGGTCTGCCTCGCCGAGTGCGATGCCGCGCAGGTTCGGATGGGCGCAGGCGATGGCGTACGCCTGCTCCACGGCGAGGGCCGTCTCCAGTAGCGCGTACAGATCGGCCCGAGCGGCCCGGTGCGCGACGTGGGTGATCCCGGCGGGTGAGGTGATCTTGGGGAGGCGGAGGCCGGAGAGCCCGGGAGCCGGGGTCAGGGCCGCGATGTCCTGCTCGCCCCAGGGGCTGTCCAGGGCGTTGACGCGGACATGGACCGGGACGGGTGGCACGTCTTCGAGCAGGTCGGCGGTGGCGGCGCGGGCGTAGGCCTTGCGGTCGGGGGCGACCGCGTCCTCCAGGTCGACGACGACCACGTCGGCTCCGCAGGCGAGGGCCTTCGCCACCACGTCGGGGCGGTCGCCCGGGGCGTAGAGCCAGGTGAGCGGGTACGCCGTCACAGGGCGCCCTCCGCACGCAGCGCCGTGACGTCGTCCGGCGACAGGCCCAGCTCGGTCAGGACCTCGTCGGTGTCGGCGCCGTGCGGGCGGCCGGCCCAGCGGATCGCGCCGGGGGTGGCGGAGAGCCGGAAGAGGACGTTCTGCATGCGCAGCGGGCCGAGTTCGGGGTCGTCGACGGTGGTGATGGTGTTCAGGGCCTGGTACTGCGGGTCCGCCATCACGTCCCGGACGTCCTGGACCGGGGCCACCGCCGCCTCGGCCTTCTCGAAGGCGGCCATGACGTCGGCGCGGGTGCGCGCGGCGATCCAGCCGCCGACCGCCTCGTCCAGGACGTCGGCGTGCCGGGCGCGGTCGGCGCCCGAGGCGAACCAGGGCTCGTCGATCAGTTCCGGGCGGCCGACCAGGTGCATCACGCGCTCCGCGACCGACTGGGCGGAGGTGGAGACGGCC
The DNA here is from genome assembly GCF_000725785.1 of Streptomyces flavovariabilis. Lineage (NCBI taxonomy): Bacteria > Bacillati > Actinomycetota > Actinomycetes > Kitasatosporales > Streptomycetaceae > Streptomyces > Streptomyces flavovariabilis. Next base: position 1,024,060 of record NZ_JNXD01000001.1, read on the forward strand.
ACCCAGGTGCCGTCCGCGGTGCGGTAGACGCCGCGCGGTGCGTTGTTGGGGGAGCGGTTGCCGGTGCGGGGCTGGACGTGCCCGAGCTGGTCGTACCAGAGGGGCTGGGGGCCGAGGGCGGCCAGGATCGGTTCGATCAGGGCCATGTCGACGACCTGGCCCTCGCCGGTGCGCTCGCGGGCGGCCAGCGCCGTCATCACCGCGTACGCCGTCGTCAGGCCCGCGATGGAGTCGGCCAGGCCGAACGGCGGGAGTGTCGGGGGCGCGTCCGGTTCGCCGGTGATCGCGGCGAAGCCGCTCATCGCCTCGGCCAGGGTGCCGAAGCCGGGGCGGTGCGCGTAGGGGCCGAACTGGCCGAAGCCGGTGACGCGGGCCAGGACGAGCCGGGGGTTGACGGCCGACAGCTCCGGCCAGCCCAGGTCCCACTTCTCCAGGGTGCCGGGGCGGAAGTTCTCGATGATCACGTCGGTGGTGGCGGCCATCCGCAGGAGGGTGGCGCGGCCGCCGGGCTTCGACAGGTCGAGGGTCATGGTGCGCTTGTTGCGGCCGAGCATCTTCCACCACAGGCCCACGCCGTCCTTCGACGGGCCGTGGCCGCGGGAGGGGTCCGGCTTCCTCGGGTGCTCGATCTTGACGACCTCGGCGCCGAAGTCGCCGAGCAGGGTGGCGGCCATCGGGCCGGCGAAGAGGGTGGCGAGGTCGAGGACGCGCAGGCCGGTGAGGGGCGCGGTCGTGGGCGCGGTCATGGGCGGTGGGTCTCCCGGTGCGTGAGGTGGGCGAGGGTGTCGAAACCGATGCCGTTGAAGTCGCCGACGGACGTCGACAGCCGGTTCTTCAGGGGTGCCGTCCAGCGGTGGGGAAGCGCCGCGGGGTGTCCGGCCAGCAGCCCGGCGATGGAGCCGGCCATGGCGCCGTTGGAGTCGGTGTCCCAGCCGCCGCTCACGGCGCGGCAGATGGAGCCGGCGAAGTCGCCGTTCGCGTGGGTGAGGGCGGCGGCGGTCAGGGCGGTGTTGGGGACGGCGTGCACCCAGTGGTGGGTGCGGGCGTGGAGGGCGTGGAGTGCGTCGACGACCGTGTCGAAGTCTTCGCGCTCGTGGGCCAGTTGGACGGCTTGGCGGACCGCCCGGGCCAGGCGGGAGCGTGGGGGGACGACGGCGAGGCCGGTGCGCAGGCAGGTGTGGATGTCGTGTCCGCCGCTCGCCGCCGCGGCGATGGCGGCCGCCGTGAACATCGCCGCGTAGACGCCGTTGGCGGTGTGGGTGAGGACGGCGTCGCGGTGGGCCTGTTCGGCTGCCGCGGCCGGGTGGCCGGGGTTGGTCCAGCCGTGGACGTCGGCGCGGATCAGTGCGCCGATCCACTCGCGGAACGGGTTGCGGTGGCGGGCGGTGTGCGGGGGTTCCAGGCCGGTGAGGAGGTTGCGGTAGGCGATGCGTTCGGCGGTGAAGGTGCGGCCGGCGGGGAGTTCGTCGAGCCAGACGCGGGCTGCGTCCGTGGTGGTGAAGGCCTTGCCGTGGTGTCGGAGGAGGACGAGGTTGAGGAGGGGGTAGTTGAGGTCGTCGTCCTCGGGCATGCCGTCGATGTTCTCGGCGAGGGAGGTGCTCGCCGAGCGGCGGTTCCAGGGGTGCTGCCTCAGGAGGTCCTCGGGGACGCCCCGGGCGGTGAAGTAGGTGGTGAGGGGCCAGTTGCCGGTGGACCGGGCGAGTCGGCGGATGGCGTCGAGGGGGAGCTTCTCGACCGGTTTGCCCAGGAGGCAGCCGGTGGCGCGGCCGAGCCAGGCGGCTTCGAGGCGGTGCTGGGTGGTGGCCGGGGTGCCCACGGGCTCCGGCCAGTCGGGGCAGGCGGACCTGATCTTCTCCAGCTCCGTTGGTTCGTCGTCCGCCAACGCGCTCGGGAGGTCGGCCAGTTCGTCCAGGAGGTCCTCAGCCAGTTGGCGGAGGTATCGGGACGCCGGGGTGGGGGACGCGCCCGCGGTGGCCGGAGCCTCCGGGCCGCCCGCCGCTCGCCAGCGGGCTGCGATACCTTTCGGCTCCCGGCCGTCCTGGGCCGCCTGGCGGAGTTCGTGGCCGATCAGGTCCTCCGGCTGGACCCAGGTCAGTCGGAGCATTCCTGGCCTCCGAGGGACGCGAAGGCCTGCTCGTGGGTGCGGCGGCGGGTCACGTCCCGGGCGAAGATCTCGCGGGTCACCGCGGTGAGGGCGGCCGCCGGTTCCCAGAGGTCCAGGCGGCTCGCCTCCGCGACCGTCTTGGCCCACTCCTCCGGGACCGGTGAGCCCAGGGCGCCTGCCAGCGCGCCGGCCATCGTGGCGATGGAGTCGCAGTCGCGGCCGTAGTTCACCGCCCCGAGGACCGCGTGGCGGTAGTCGCCCCGCGCCACGAGCAACATGCCCAGCGCGATGGGGAGTTCCTCGATCGAATGGAGGCGGGACGGGCGACGGGCGCCGAGCGACGGGGCACGGTAGTCGGGGCCCACCGTGTCGTAGGGGGCCACCGCCTCGCGCAGCGGGCGCAGTGCCGACTCGAAGTCCGTGTGACGACGGGCCTCTTCGCAGACCCGCTCGATCGCGGCCCGGGTGCCGTCCTTCGCGAGGGAGAGACACGTCGAGACGACCGAGTCCGGGGTCGCGCCGGGGGTGCACGCCGCCGCCACGGCAGCGGCCAGGACGCCCGCCGCCTCACGGCCGTACGACGACTGGTGAGCGCCGGCGATGTCGAGGGCTTCGGCGTAGGCCGCACGCGGATCGGCCGCGTTGACCAGGCCGACCGGGGCCATGTACATCGCCGCCCCGCAGTTGACGATGTTGCCGGTGCCGGCCTCGCGGGGGTCGGTGTGGCCGTAGTGGATCCTCGTCACCAGCCACTTCTCCGCCAGGAAGATCCGCTGGAGGGGGAGGGCCTCGGACTCCAGTTCCGGGATCCAGCGCGGCTCGGTCATCAGGTCCGGGACCAGGTGGTCGGCGATAGCGTAGGCGTCGAGGTGGTCGCGGACCCGGGTGTAGACGCGGATCAGGGCGTGGGTCATCAAGGTGTCGTCGGTGACGTGGCCGTCGCCCTTGTGGTACGGGGCGAGGGGGCGGGCCGTGCGCCAGTCGTCGCCGTGCCAGGGGCCGACGATGCCGTGGACGCGGCCGCGGTGGCGTTCGAGGATCTGCTCGGGCGCGTAGCCCTCGACGGGACCGCCGAGAGCGTCGCCGACCGCGGCCCCGACCAGGGCGCCGGTGATCCGCTCGTCCAGGAGGGTGTTTTGATGTGGTTTGGGCTGCATGGCCGCATCATCCACCCGGGCGGGCCGGTTGTACGGCTTCCAGGAGGTCGGCGAGTTCCACGAGGTCCGTGCCGGTGAGACGGGGCAGGGCGCAGCCGGAGAGGGTGCGGCAGGTCTCCCGCCAGGAGGCGGGGATCGACGCGCCGCCGCCCAGGGCGCCGGTCAGGGCGCCCGCCAGGGCCGGGGCGGAGTCCGCGACGCGGGACAGGCAGGCCGCCGCGGGGACCGCCTCGGCGATGCGGCCGCGGGCGGCGGTGGCCAGGGCGAGGGCGACCGGGACCGTCTCGGCGGCGGCGATGCCGTAGCTGTAGACGTGGTCGACGATCTGGTGCTCCAGGGGCGGGACCAGGGCGAAGGCGCTGTCCGCGGCGGCGGCGAGCTTCAGGGCGTGCCGGGCGTTGCGGCCGATCTCCGTCTCAGCGGGGAGTTCGGCCAGGGCCGCCGTGACGCAGGCGTCGACGTCCGCGCCGGCCAGGGCGAGGGCGAGCGCCGCCGCCATGGCGCGGGCGCCGTGGACACCGTCGCCGTCCTGGGTGTAGCGGGCGTCGAACTCGGCGAGGCCGGCGGCGCGTCCCGGATCGCCGGGGTGGGCCACGGCCAGGACGCAGGCGCGTACGCAGGCGGCGTCGTCGAAGTAGTGCGGGTTGTCGTGGCCGGTGGCGGGCGGGCGCAGGCCGGTGGCGAGGTTGCCGAGGCCGGCGCGGACGGAGATGCGGGCACGCAGGGGGAGGACGGCGGACTCGATCTCGGGGGCGCGTTGTGCTGCCGCGGCGACCTCACTGGCGAGGGCGTTCCAGGTGAGGTCGATGGCGGCGCGGGTGCGGCGCTCTCGGCTGAGGTCGTTCAGGACGGTGTCGTCGCCGGCGCGCAGGAGGGCTTCAGCGGCGAAGGCCGCCCACTCGGCGTCGTCGGAGGGGCCCAGCCGGAGGGGCTCCGGAGGCTGGTTCAGGGCGATGGGCACGGGGAGGGTCGTTGTCGCGTTGTGTTCGGCGAAGGTGTCCAGTTCGCGGGTGAGGCGGCGGGTCCAGTCGGGCATGCGGGCGGCTCTGTGGCGGGCGGCGGGCCAGCCGGCGGCGTCTCCGGCGGCCAGGCCGAGCAGGAGGCCTTCGAGCCTTCTCGTGGCCTCGGTTTCGCCTTCGGCCCGTTTGTCTCCCGCCCGCGCACCGCCCGTGACTGTCACCCGAGGGGCCCTGGTCTCCCGTGGGGCGATCTCGCCGTCGGCGGCCTCCACTTCGTACGTCGTCACGAGAGAACCTCCGCCGGTGTCAGCAGGTCCGCCACGTCCAGGACGTGGTAGCCCGCCATCGCCGGGAGGCATGACCCGCGGGCCGGGGTGATGGCCGTGGCCCAGGCCGGCGGAATGGCGGAGACACCCCGGCTCGCACCCGCCAGCGCGCCCGCCACCGCCGCCGTCGTGTCCGCGTCGCGGCCCATGTTCACCGCGGTCAGGACGGACTGCTCGAAGTCGCCGTCGGCCGCCGCGTACGCGCCGAAGGCGAGGGCGACCGCCTCGGGGGCCAGATCCGTCCAGGGGTAGCCGCCGATGACGACCGCGGAGCGGACCGCGCGTTCGCCGCGGTGGGCGACGGCCACCGCGCGGCGCAGGCTGCGGGCCGTCCAGGAGTCGTCGGGTACGACCGCGAGGGCCGCGGCCACGACCGCGATCGACGGGGCGCCCGCCATCGCCGCCGCGACGCCCGCCGCCACCGCCTGGCCGCCGTAGATGCCCTCGCCGTCGTGGCTCACCGAACCGTCGATCGCGACCAGCCGGGCCGCCTCCGCGGGGCGGCCCGCCGCGAACACCCCGAAGGGGGCCGCGCGCATGGCCAGACCGTCGCTCCAGGCGTGCCGGTGCTGGGCGGAGATCGGGGCGGCCAGGCCCCGGCGCAGGTTCTCCAGCGTGCCGCGTTCGCTGAAACCGGCGCCCCGGAAGGGGCCCTCGTCGCGGTCGGCGATCCACTCGTGCCAGGCCGCTTCCACATGGGCCGGGGTGAGTGCGGAGCCGTGCCGGGCCAGCAGGAGGCCGGAGAAGATCGCGTACTCGGTGTCGTCGGTGCCCGCCGGCTTCTCGGCGACGTACCCCGTGATCCGTCCCCACCGGGCGCGGATCTCGGAGGGCTTCATGTTCTCGGCCGGCGCCCCGAGGGCGTCGCCGACGGCCAGGCCCAGCAGCGCGCCGCGGGCCCGTTCGCGAAGCCCGGCGGCGTCCCCGGGCGCCGGGAGGGAGGGGATGCAGGCGATGGATGCCATACGGCATGTGTCCCACTCCGTGACTCCGCCGAGCCTCACGAGCCCCAGCATCACCCGGTCGACATCTGCGCGCGGCCATGATCAGGTGAGCGCGAAACGGTAAAACCGCAGGTTAGCGCAGCCTTTCCTTGCTGGCGGCGATGGAATTCGGGGCGTAGTTTTGTCGTTGTAAAACTCTGGAACGTGTCCAAAGAACGGGGAGTGAGGATCTTCCATGGCCATCATCGAGACCGAGGCGGCGCTGCACGAGGCGCATCGGGACAACCACACGCACCGGGACGTGAACGGCGGCTGGCTGCGTCCCGCGGTGTTCGGTGCGATGGACGGCCTCGTCTCCAACCTCGCCCTGATGACCGGTGTCGCCGGCGGGGCGGTCGGCCAGCACACCGTCGTCCTCAGCGGGCTCGCGGGTCTGGCCGCCGGCGCCTTCTCCATGGCCGCCGGCGAGTACACCTCCGTCGCCGCGCAGCGAGAGCTCGTCGAGGCCGAGCTCGAGGTGGAGCGGCGCCAGCTGCGCAAGCACCCCAAGGACGAGGAGGCCGAGCTCGCCGCGCTCTACGAGTCGAGGGGCGTCGAGCCGCCACTGGCCCGCGAGGTGGCCCGGCAGCTGTCGAAGGATCCCGAGCAGGCGCTGGAGATCCACGCCCGGGAGGAGCTGGGCATCGACCCCGGTGATCTGCCCTCGCCGACCGTGGCCGCCGTGTCGAGCTTCGGCTCCTTCGCGCTGGGTGCGCTGATTCCCGTCCTGCCCTATCTGCTGGGGGCGAGCAGTATGTGGCCGGCCGTGCTGCTGGCGCTGCTCGGGCTCTTCCTGTGCGGTGCGGTGGTGGCCAAGGTGACGGCACGCACCTGGTGGTACAGCGGGCTGCGGCAGCTGCTCCTGGGAGGCGCGGCGGCCGGTGTGACGTACGCCCTGGGCACCTTGTTCGGAACGGCCGTAGGATAGTGCGGCTCGGATCTATGCGTGAGGCCGCATAAGTAGCCGTTACTCGCTGGTTTCGAATGTGCGACCACCGGGCATGAGCCGTAAGCGCTGCGGGCAACGACGCTCGCCGCGCACCCTCAGCTGGGTGGGCGAAGACGCCCGCCCCGCTCCCCGGGCCGGCGGAAATCGATCTGACCCGATCGTTCCGTGCGGTCCCTCCATAGCTTCCACTGCTGGCGCGGTACCCCCGCCGCGAACCCGCAGTGTCCGCATGCTGGAACGGATTATCCCGCTTCCCGAGAACCGCTCCATCATGTAACCTGCACGAAATTTTGCGATCACGCGAGGGCCAACGTCGTCCCTCGGCACTTGCATATGCCACATGACGACGACGGGAGAGCCGATGCGTACGCCGCGCCAGCCGTCCCAGCATTCCGCGAATGGCCAGAACTGGTCCTTCATGGATGCTCGCCCTGCTGCGCAGGGTATGTACGACCCCCGCAACGAGCACGACGCCTGCGGCGTCGGCTTCGTCGCCACCCTCACCGGCGAGGCGTCCCACACCCTGGTCGAGCAGGCTCTGACCGTCCTGCGCAACCTCGAACACCGCGGCGCCACCGGCTCCGAGCCCGACTCCGGCGACGGCGCCGGCATCCTGTCGCAGGTCCCGGACGCCTTCTTCCGCGACGTGGCCGGATTCGACCTGCCCGACGCCGGTGCCTACGCCGTCGGTATCGCCTTCCTGCCGGAGGACTTCACCGACGAGGCCGTCTCGCAGATCGAGACGATCGCCTCCGACGAGGGCCTGACCGTCCTCGGCTGGCGCGAGGTGCCGGTCGCTCCCCAGCTGCTCGGTGCCACCGCCCGGTCGACCATGCCGGCCTTCCGCCAGATCTTCGTCAGCGACGGCACGGCCGCGCCCGCCACGGGCATCGCCCTCGACCGCAAGGCCTTCGTGCTGCGCAAGCGCGCCGAGCGCGAGGCCGGCGTGTACTTCCCGTCGCTGTCCTCGCGGACGATCGTCTACAAGGGCATGCTGACCACCGGCCAGCTGGAGCCCTTCTTCCCGGACCTGTCCGACCGCCGCTTCGCCTCCGCGATCGCGCTCGTGCACTCCCGGTTCTCGACGAACACGTTCCCCTCGTGGCCGCTGGCCCACCCCTACCGCTTCGTCGCGCACAACGGTGAGATCAACACCGTCAAGGGCAACCGCAACTGGATGGTGGCCCGCGAGTCGCAGCTCGTCTCGGACCTGTTCGGTTCCGACGACAAGGCCATCGACCGGATCTTCCCGGTCTGTACGCCGGACGCCTCCGACTCCGCCTCCTTCGACGAGGTCCTCGAACTCCTGCACCTGGGCGGCCGTTCCCTGCCGCACTCCGTGCTGATGATGATTCCGGAGGCGTGGGAGAACCACGACTCCATGGACCCGGCCCGGCGCGCCTTCTACCAGTTCCACTCCACGATGATGGAGCCCTGGGACGGCCCGGCCTGCGTCACCTTCACCGACGGCACCCAGGTCGGCGCGGTCCTCGACCGCAACGGCCTGCGCCCCGGCCGCTACTGGGTCACCGACGACGGCCTCGTCGTCCTCGGCTCCGAGGTCGGCGTCCTGGACATCGACCCGGCCAGGGTCGTCCGCAAGGGCCGCCTGCAGCCCGGCCGCATGTTCCTCGTCGACACCGCCGAGCACCGCATCATCGAGGACGACGAGATCAAGGCCGAACTCGCCGCCGAGAACCCGTACGCGGAGTGGGTCGAGGCCGGCGAGATCGAACTGTCCGACCTGCCCGAGCGCGAGCACATCGTGCACACGCACGCCTCGGTCACCCGCCGCCAGCAGACCTTCGGCTACACCGAGGAGGAGCTGCGCGTCATCCTCGCGCCGATGGCCAAGGCCGGCGCCGAGCCGATCGGCTCGATGGGCACCGACTCGCCGATCGCCGCCCTGTCGGACCGCCCGCGGCTGCTCTTCGACTACTTCACCCAGCTGTTCGCGCAGGTCACCAACCCGCCGCTGGACGCGATCCGCGAGGAACTGGTCACCTCCCTGCGCTCGTCGCTCGGCCCGCAGGGCAACCTGCTCGAGCCGAGCGCGGCCTCCTGCCGCAGCGTCCTGCTGCCCTTCCCGGTGATCGACAACGACGAGCTGGCCAAGCTCATCCACATCAACGCCGACGGCGACATGCCCGGCTTCAAGGCCGCGACGCTCTCCGGCCTGTACCGGGTGCACGGCGGCGGTGACGCGCTGGCCGCGCGCATCGAGGAGATCTGCACCGAGGCCGACGCCGCCATCGAGAACGGCGCCCGCCTGATCGTCCTGTCGGACCGCCACTCGGACGCCGAGCACGCGCCGATCCCGTCGCTGCTGCTCACCGCGGCCGTCCACCACCACCTCATCCGCACCAAGCAGCGCACCCAGGTGGGCCTGCTGGTCGAGGCCGGTGACGTCCGCGAGGTCCACCACGTCGCCCTGCTCATCGGCTACGGCGCCGCCGCCGTCAACCCGTACCTGGCGATGGAGACCGTCGAGGACCTGGTCCGCGCTGGCACCTTCCTGCCCGGCATCGAGGCCGAGCAGGCCATCCGCAACCTCATCTACGCCCTCGGCAAGGGCGTGCTGAAGGTCATGTCCAAGATGGGCATCTCGACCGTCGCCTCCTACCGCGGCGCCCAGGTCTTCGAGGCCGTCGGCCTCGACGAGGCCTTCGTCGCGAAGTACTTCAACGGCACCGCCACCAAGATCGGCGGTGTCGGCATCGACGTCGTCGCCAAGGAGGTCGCCGCCCGCCACGCCAAGGCCTACCCGGCCTCCGGCATCGCCCCGGCGCACCGCGCGCTGGACATAGGCGGCGAGTACCAGTGGCGCCGCGAGGGCGAGCCGCACCTGTTCGACCCGGAGACGGTCTTCCGCCTCCAGCACTCCACGCGCTCCGGCCGCTACGACATCTTCAAGAAGTACACCGAGCGCGTGAACGAGCAGTCCGAGCGGCTGATGACGCTGCGCGGTCTCTTCGGCTTCAAGTCCGGCCGGCAGCCGATCTCCGTCGACGAGGTCGAGCCGGTCTCCGAGATCGTCAAGCGTTTCTCCACGGGCGCCATGTCGTACGGCTCCATCTCCCAGGAGGCGCACGAAACCCTCGCCATCGCCATGAACCAGCTGGGCGGCAAGTCCAACACCGGTGAGGGCGGCGAGGACCCGGAGCGCCTGTACGACCCGGCCCGCAGGTCGTCCATCAAGCAGGTCGCCTCCGGCCGCTTCGGTGTGACCTCCGAGTACCTGGTCAACTCCGACGACATCCAGATCAAGATGGCCCAGGGCGCCAAGCCCGGCGAGGGCGGCCAGCTGCCCGGCCACAAGGTCTACCCGTGGGTCGCCAAGACGCGTCACTCGACGCCGGGCGTCGGCCTCATCTCGCCGCCCCCGCACCACGACATCTACTCCATCGAGGACCTGGCCCAGCTGATCCACGACCTGAAGAACGCGAACCCGCAGGCGCGGATTCACGTGAAGCTGGTCTCCGAGGTCGGCGTCGGCACGGTCGCCGCGGGTGTCTCCAAGGCACACGCGGACGTCGTCCTGATCTCCGGTCACGACGGCGGTACGGGCGCCTCGCCGCTCACCTCGCTCAAGCACGCCGGCGGTCCCTGGGAGCTCGGCCTCGCCGAGACCCAGCAGACGCTGCTGCTCAACGGCCTGCGCGACCGCATCGTCGTCCAGACCGACGGCCAGCTGAAGACCGGCCGCGACGTGGTCATCGCCGCGCTGCTCGGCGCCGAGGAGTTCGGTTTCGCGACCGCGCCGCTCGTCGTCTCCGGCTGCGTCATGATGCGCGTCTGCCACCTGGACACCTGCCCGGTCGGCATCGCCACGCAGAACCCGGTCCTGCGCGAGCGGTACAACGGCAAGGCCGAGTACGTCGTGAACTTCTTCAAGTACATCGCCGAAGAGGTCCGCGAAATCCTCGCCGAGCTGGGCTTCCGCTCCATCGAGGAGGCCGTCGGCCACGCCGAGACCCTCGACGTCACGCGGGCCGTCGACCACTGGAAGGCGCAGGGCCTGGACCTCGCACCGCTGTTCCACGTGCCCGAGCTGCCCGAGGGCGCGGCGCGCCACCAGCTCATCGCGCAGGACCACGGCCTGGAGAAGGCGCTCGACAACCAGCTGATCAAGCTGGCCGCCGACGCGCTCGCCGCGTCCGGTGCCACCGACGCCCAGCCGGTGCGCGCCCAGGTGCAGATCCGCAACATCAACCGCACGGTCGGCACCATGCTCGGCCACGAGGTGACGAAGAAGTTCGGTGGCGCGGGCCTGCCCGACGACACCATCGACATCACCTTCACCGGCTCCGCCGGCCAGTCCTTCGGCGCCTTCGTGCCGCGCGGTGTCACCCTCCGCCTGGAGGGCGACGCCAACGACTACGTCGGCAAGGGCCTGTCCGGTGGCCGGATCGTCGTCCGCCCGGACCGCGCGGCCGACCACCTCGCCGAGTACAGCGTCATCGCCGGCAACACCATCGGCTACGGCGCCACCGGCGGCGAGATGTTCCTGCGCGGCAAGGTCGGCGAGCGGTTCTGCGTCCGCAACTCCGGCGCGACGGTCGTCTCCGAGGGCGTGGGCGACCACGGCTGCGAGTACATGACCGGCGGCCACGCGGTGGTGCTCGGTGAGACGGGCCGCAACTTCGCGGCCGGCATGTCCGGCGGCATCGCCTACGTGATCGACCTGGACCGCGACAACGTCAACGTCGGCAACCTGGACGCCGTCGAGGCGCTGGACGACACCGACAAGCAGTGGCTGCACGACGTGGTCCGCCGCCACCAGGAGGAGACGGGCTCCACCGTCGCCGAGAAGCTCCTGGCCGAGTGGGACACCGCTGTCGAGCGCTTCAGCAGGATCATCCCCAGCACGTACAAGGCAGTGCTCGCCGCCAAGGAAGCCGCCGAGCGAGCCGGTCTCTCCGAGACCGAGACCCACGAGAAGATGATGGAGGCGGCGATCAATGGCTGACCCGAAGGGCTTCCTGAACCACGGGCGCGAGCTCGCCAAGTCCCGCCCCGTCGAGGAGCGCGTCCGGGACTGGAACGAGGTCTACGTCCCCGGCTCGCTGCTGCCGATCATCAGCAAGCAGGCCAGTCGCTGCATGGACTGCGGCATCCCGTTCTGCCACAACGGCTGCCCGCTGGGGAACCTCATCCCCGAGTGGAACGACTACGCCTACCGCGAGGACTGGGCGGCCGCGCAGGAGCGCCTGCACGCCACCAACAACTTCCCGGAGTTCACCGGCCGCCTGTGCCCGGCTCCGTGCGAGTCGGCGTGTGTGCTCGGCATCAACCAGCCGCCGGTCACCATCAAGAACGTCGAGGTCTCGATCATCGACAAGGCGTGGGAGACCGGGGACGTCGCCCCGCAGATCCCGGAACGCCTGTCCGGCAAGACCGTCGCCGTCATCGGCTCCGGCCCCGCGGGCCTGGCCGCCGCCCAGCAGCTGACCCGCGCCGGCCACACCGTCGCCGTCTACGAGCGCGCGGACCGCATCGGAGGCCTCCTCCGCTACGGCATCCCCGAGTTCAAGATGGAGAAGCGGCACATCAACCGCCGTATCGAGCAGATGCGCGCGGAGGGCACCCGCTTCCGCACGGGCATCGAGATCGGCCGCGACCTGAAGGCCACGGACCTGAAGAAGCGCTACGACGCGGTCGTCCTGGCCGTCGGCGCGACCATGGCCCGAGACCTGCCGGTGCCGGGCCGTGAGCTCAAGGGCGTCTACCAGGCCATGGAGTACCTGCCGCTGGCCAACAAGGTCCAGGAGGGCGACTTCGTGGCGCCCCCCATCTCGGCCGAGGGCAAGCACGTCGTGGTCATCGGCGGCGGCGACACCGGCGCGGACTGCGTGGGCACCGCCCACCGTCAGGGCGCGGCCTCCGTCACCCAGCTGGAGATCATGCCCCGTCCGGGCGACGAGCGGCACCCGACCAGCCAGCCCTGGCCGACCTTCCCCATGCTGTACAAGGTCACCTCGGCCCACGAGGAGGGCGGCGAGCGGGTCTACTCGGTCTCGACGACCCACTTCGAGGGCGACGAGGACGGCAACGTCCAGTGGCTGCACCTCACCGAGGTGGAGTTCATCGACGGCAAGCTGACCCCGAAGCCGGGCACGGAACGCAAGATCCCCGCCCAGCTGGTCACCCTCGCCATGGGCTTCACCGGCACCGACCGCGAGAACGGCCTGGTCGAGCAGTTCGGCCTGGAGCTCGACGAGCGCGGCAACATCGCCCGCGACGACGACTACCAGACCAACGTGCCGGGCGTGTTCGTCGCCGGTGACGCCGGCCGCGGCCAGTCGCTCATCGTCTGGGCCATCGCGGAGGGCCGCTCGGCGGCGCGCGGGGTGGACCGCGCCCTCACGGGTGCGAGCGAGCTGCCGGCACCGATCCGCCCGACGGACCGGGCCCTGATGGTCTGACCACACCCCGGAAAGACGTCCCGCACAACGGCGTGCGGAACACTGACAGCGCCCGCCCAGCAGTCCCCGACCGGACGACAGGGCGGGCGCTGTCGCACGTCCGCCTACGTCCCTGGGGTGACCCAGGTGACGATGACGGCGGCGGCCACGCACAAGACGCCGGCCAAGGCCAGCCAGCGGGCGCACTCCACCAGCAGCCAGATCGTCCTCGCCCGCTCCTTCTCGTACCGCAAGAGCCTGCCCGCCTCCAGCAGGATCTCCTCACCGGGCCGCCCGTGCGCGGCGATGACGCCCAGCCAGGAGGCGACGACGAGGGCGAGGAAGCCGGTGATCAGCAGTCCGATCACCCACCAGCGCGGCGTGTCGGCCAGCTTGCTCAGGTCCTCCTGGCCCTTGAGCACGAAGACGGCCGTGAGCAGACCGGTGAGCGAGGCCAGGAAGTTCCGGTATCCCTCCGCCTGCTGTGTCGCCGCCTGCAACTGCCGTTCCGGAGAGGCCGTCTCGCGGCCCCGGCGGTCCGCGTCGCGGATCTGCTGGGGGGTGGGCGTGAAGGTCATGGCGTCGCTCCGGCGGACGATCCGGGGGCGGGCGGGGGCGCGATGGCCAGCAGGGCACCACAGCCCAGGGGCTCACTCGGGGGACGGTTCATATGCAGCGTGCGGCACTGGCACACGGTGTAGTACGGCTCCGGCCCCGGCTCCTCGCGTCGGCCGAAGAAGCCGCCCTTGGCCACCGGAGGCTGTCCGAAGGTCCATCTCCTCGTCATCGGACAGGTGCAGACCGGACAGGTCCCGGATGCTTCGTACGAGGCGTCGTCGCCGTTCCTGCGCACGATCCAGCGGAAGGTGAGGAGGGCAGGGTGGACGGCGTCGGGATCGTACTCGATCGGGGGCGTCACTCGGTGGTGCCTTCCAGGTGAGGGCCGTCGGCCGGGAGTTCGAGGGAGAACAGGTCCGCATACCGCGCCAGACGCTCGCGCACCTTTGTCTCGGACAATTCCGTCTCCTCCGCGCAGAGGGTGATGTGCTCCGGGCCGACCGCGCCGGTCAAGGCGGGCGACCGGCCGGTGAGCTGCTCGGTGAGGAGGATCAGGTCCTGCCAGTCGGGTACGCGGTCGGCCACCTGCCCTTCTGGTCTGCGGACGGTGACGTCGAGTCCGAGGCAGGCGAAGGGGGCGTAGCGGGCGTAGGTCTTGCCGAGCGTCCAGTCGAAGCGGCCTGCCGTGCGGACCAGCTCGAGGGGACCGAGGAGGCCGGGGCCGAGCAGGCCGTGATCGAACGCGGCCAGGTCGAACAGGTGCGGTGTGAAGTCGTGCAGGGCGGCCGCCTCAGGGGCGGCGAGGTCGCACAGGGTCGGTGGAGCGCCCAGAGCGGTGAAACGGCCGAGGTGCTCGATGGAAGCGGCGACCGTGCGGCGCGTGCTCCTGGCATGGCGCAGCAGTGCCTGGATCGTGAGCTCTGTGATGAACCCCCCTATGGTGAAGAGAACGTTGGTGTCCTCGGAGGTCGCCTGCAGAGCGAGGACGTCGCGAGCGGGCCGGGCGACGGACAGCGGCAGGTGCAGTTGCTCACCGGTGAGCCTCTCCACCACGTCCCCGATGGGGCGCCGCTCGCTGACACTGAGTTGGATCAGGGCGGGCGCCTCGACGCGGAACCCGGGCTGCCGCGTGACCCCCCGGGACGGGAAGACCCGCACCAGAGGATGGCCCGTGGACTCCAGCTGGCGAAGCGTTTGGTCGATCTTTCCCTCGAAATCGTCGGTGAGCAGACCGGCCTTCTCGAGACGGTGCAGTACCTCCTCGGCCTCCTGGAGATCAACCCCGGAGCCGAATCGCTCGAATGCGGACGGAGCCCCCGGCCCCACGGTGGCCCTGACGAAGTCCCAGGGAGACAGGCGCTTGTGGGGGTTGCGACGGACTGCTCGGAGTGCCTCCGAGGCCAGGCGTGACGGAATCCAGTCGGCCAGATCGTGCGGCGGCAGCGCGGCCCTGATGCCCGTCACCGGCGTGAGAGCGTTCACACGCGTCGCGAGCTCATTCGGCGGCAGCCCCAATTCGGCGGCGAGTAACAGCAGGTCGACGAGGGACAGATCGTCGCCGCGATACGACTGCCTCATGACGGGTCCGCCGAGGCGGACGAACAGAGCCCGCTCCGAGGGTTTGAGAGGGCCGTGATCCAGTGCTGCCCCGGACGGCTGCGCGCGCAGCGAGAAGCCGAGCGGTTCGAAGCGCCGGATGCGTGCCATCAAGTCAGCGAGTGAGACATTCGCGTCGCCTCGCGTGAGGAGATCGATGACGCCCAGCTCGCCGGGCCACATCCTTGCGTCCGGGTCCAGCTCCTCGTTCACCAGCAGCGCCGCGTCGAGCGTCGCGGGAGTCACCGCTTCCAGTTCCTCGTCGAGGCTGGGAGGCGCCGGCAGGTCGGGCTGCCAGGCCCGGAGCTGTTCCAGGAGCGCGACGGCCCGGCCCAGCGGCATGTGGTGCCGCGCGGCGATCAGCAGCAGCGGCGCGTGCAAGGCCGGTTTGCGCGCCGCGTTCATGCCGTTCCCACGGAGCGCGGATCCGTATGCGGCGCACAGGTCGACCAGTGCCCTGGACGGCCACACGGAGCGCAGGGCGCGCACATTCCCGGCCGCGGGAACGTCGAGACCGGCTATCGCGTAGCGGCGCAGTGCTCTCAGCGTGTCGCCTACCGGAACCACGGCGACTCGGGCCGCGTGCAGGGCGGTCTCCCACCCGCGTGGCTCGGAGTTCTTGGGGAAGAGGACGGCGTCCAGGCTGCGTGGCTCCGGATACCCGGGGGGCAGGAACGGCGGCCCCGCGTCCGGCACACACAGCCGCGTGTCCTGCCATCTCCGCACGAGGGTGGCCTCATGCTCCCCCATGACCGAACGCCAGGGGGAACCGGTCGCGGAGACGTCACCGTCGACGGGCAGGCACCCCGCGGTCGACAGGTTGACCGCCCGAGGCAGGTGCTTGCGGCGGGCCGTCCTCGACGGATCGATGACCGCGGTCATGTCACGAGGCAGCGAGTCGAGCACCTTGACGGCCAGCTGAGGCGACTGGGCGGCGAGCTCCCACAGCCACGAGAGCGAGACCTCGGTCCACTGGGTCACGGCTCGTTCGGTGGCCTCGAGGAGCTCGGCGGTCACCGCCCGCCAGTCGCAGGAGATGAGGTTGTTGCGGTCCACGCTCGGTTCCGGACGGTGCCGTTCACGCAGGTTGACGATCCGGCCGAAAACCTCCGGCGCATCCTTGATCACCACCCCGTCCAGCAGCCATTGGCCCCTTCCCTGCACCAGCCAGATGTCCCGCATGCCCTGAGCGGCCTTGTGGCGCCAGGGCTTCGGAGCCGGCGGCGTGAGCATGCCCGGTTCCCAACGGCACTGCTCCACGGGCGATGCGGCGTCCTGCCTCGCGTACTCCCGGGCCTCGACCTCGAAGTCCGCCACCCACAGAAAGGACTCGAGGGTCTTGATCAACGAAGACCGCTGAGCCAGGTCCTCGCCCAGGTACAGCCGCACCCGGGTCCCCCCGTCCAGTGCCAGACGGGGATCCTCACCGATCCGCAGCAGCCCCGAGCCCGACTGAATTTCCGCGCGCAATGGTTCCAGTTGCAAGGCACGTCCGTAGTGGTCCACGGGACTCGTCCAGACCACGACCTCCTCCGCCAGCATGAAATAGCTGAACACGCCGATGCCGAAACGGGAGTTGAGGGGCATCTCGCCGAGCTCGGCGCGGCGCCAGTTGCGGCGTTCCTGGACGAACTCGGGGTCCTGCTCGTACCGCTTGCCGGCACGGGCGAACATTGAGGTCAGCTTGGCGCGGTTCATGCCGGAACCGTTGTCCGTGCACTCGATGTACGGCCTGCCCTCGGTGTCCCAGCCCTGCGTGAACGTGATCTTCGGATGCCAGTCGGGCCCCGGCCTCCCCTGAGTCGCGCCGTACTGGCGACGCATGTCGCGGTAGCGGCAGGCGTCCAGAGCGTTCTGGTACAGCTCCCGCACCGCCAGCATCGGGTCGCCGTAGAGCTGCGTGCCCATCAGCAGGGGGCGGATCTCGTCCTCGGCCAGACGGAAGCGCTCCAAGGGCTGCTTGTACCCGTCGTCCAGCGGGACGAGCTGCTCACACGTGACCCGCTCGGGGAATCCGCGCAGCAGGGCCGGCGGGGTCGTCCGGGCCTTCTGACACTCCTGGTGCAGCAGGCTCACGGTCGCGTTCGTCCGCGCGGCGAGTTCCTCGACGGCCACATGCAGCGCCGGATGGGGGCAGGCGAACCGCACGGTGAGTTCATAGGAGCGGTCGTCCCGGTCACCCAGGGGCGTCACGTCGTAGCCGAAGTCGGCGGACAGGGCGGCCACCACGTCGTCGGGGTCCAGCGGGTCGTGCGCGCCGAGGTGGTCGACGAGGACGCTCGACATCCGGCGCGGGTCGGCCGCCTGGAGACCGGCCGTCCACAGCAGGCGGGCGAGGTCCGAGGCGCGCCACTGGTTGCCGGGCACCGGAGGGTAGGTGTTCCAGTCATCGCCGCTGCGCACGTCGTTGATGCGCGGACTGGAACTCGGGTGCACCGTGAGATGGCCGAGGACCTGGCGCACCTGGCCGTCGATGGTGAGTCGGGTCGTGTCGCGGACCGGTGCGGCCGACGGGGCCGCGGCCGCGTCCAGGATCGCGCTCACCAGCAGGTCCAGGATCGTGTCCACGGCCGTGTAGTCGCCCGTGCGTTCCCAGAGCAGGTCCCAGTCGGTGATGAAGCGGTGCCGCAGCCAATGGTCCGCGGCCGCTGTCTGTTCCTTGAGACCACGGCGGCGCAGGGTCGCGACCGTGCGCCGGACCTGGGAGTGCGCACGGGCCACGTCGTGGGCGGCGCCCCGGACCAGGCGGTCGTGTTCTTCGGGTGTGTCGTCCGGGCCCTTGACGTCCATGCCCTCGGGCATCGCCCTGCGCAGGTCCTCGAGCGCGATCGCGGCGACGCCCTCCTGCACGACGGGCGCGGCGAGCAGCGCTGCCGTCTCGGCGGGCGACAGAAGGTCACGGCCCTCCAGACGGGCCCGCGTCACGAGGCCCTCCAGCTGATCGACCACCCGGACCGGATACGTCGGGTCGGTCCATGGGTCGTCGTGGTGCGCGCCCTCGGTGGAGAGGGAGTCCACGATGTGCTCCACGAGCGCGCCGAGCCGCTTCTTGACCTTCTCGTGGACGATGCCGGTGCCCGAGGTGTACTGCCACAGGACCGACTGCTCGATCATGGTGGTCCACCGGTACGCCTCCTGCGCGCCCTCGCACAGCACCGGCCCCGGGCCGTCCGCGTTCAGGCCGTGAGGGAAGTACCGCTCGACGGTGGGTGGTCTGACGCCCGCGTCCGAAGCGTTCCTGCGTACCGTCGTTCGGGTGTACCGGACGAGGTCGGCGAACGTGGTCGGCTGGGTCGTCGGTGCGAGAGCCTTGGCCAGGGCACGGCCGAACCAGCTGCCTTCCTGGGGGTCGGCGTAGGAGCGTTCGCCCCGGCTGCAGCTGTACAGCCAGTACACGTCCTCGACAGCCGAGAGCACGGTCTTCCTGCTCTGCTCGGCCTGGGGGGTGGGCTCCTCGGCGCGGCAGGTGTCCAGACAGACGACCGTCGTCACACCGTCGGGCAGCCCGTCGAGCAGTCCCTCGGGGTCGGCGGGTATGAGGGTGCGGTCGAGCAACGACCGGCCCCCGGCCGGGTCGGAGCGGCCCGGTTGCGCGTCGGCGGGCAGGAGGTGGTCCCGCTTGCCCACGGTCGTGCCGTGACAGGACAGGTAGAGAAACGCTGTGTCACCGGGTGCGCACGTGTCGAAGAACTCCTGGAGGGCGCCCAGCAGTTCGGAGCCGCCCGGGTTGCGCTCCTGCCGTACTTCGTAGTGCGACTGACGCAACGCCCGGCTGACGAGTTCGACGTCCTCGAAGGCGGACTCGAGAGGGGGAAACCGCTGGGCGAGATGCTCGTCCCTCTCCAGCGCGGCCGTCCGCGCGACCCCCACGACCAACGCCCGCCGCGTGCCTGCTCCAGTGGCCTCTGCCCGCCCCGATCCCACGCGTCCCCCTTGTGTGACGAGTAGGCAATCATCGCAGAGCAGACATCTTCCGAGCTGCCGTTTGCCGTACTCTCTGGCCCAGTCCCGGTGATCGAGAGCCGGGTGGTAAGGGGGACCTCATATGGCCGCGATCAGTCTCACCAAGGTCGAAGAGACCGCCCCCGCCCTGGTGGACCTCTACAAGAGCGCCGGCGTCTCCCTCGCCAAGCACGGCATCGGCGGGCTGCGGGCCGCGGTCTATCTCGTGGTCGACTACTCCGGCTCGATGAAGCCGTACTACAAGGACGGCAGTGTGCAGGCGCTGGCCGACCGGGTGCTCGGGCTGTCGGCGCATCTTGACGACGACGGCAGCGTGCCCGTGGTGTTCTTCTCCACCGACGTCGACGCCGTCACCGAGATCGCGCTCGCCGACCACCGGGGAAGGGTCGAGCGGATCGTGGCCGGGCTCGGGCACATGGGGAAGACCAGCTATCACCTGGCGATGGACACCGTGATCGACCACTACCTCGACAGCGGGGCGGCCGAGCCCGCCCTGGTCGTGTTCCAGACCGACGGCGGGCCCATCAACAAGCTCGCCGCCGAGCGGTACCTCTGCAAGGCTGCCGGGCTTCCGCTGTTCTGGCAGTTCGTCGGGTTCGGCGACCCGGGCAGCAAGCAGTTCGACTTCCTGCGCAAGCTCGACGAGCTGGCCGTGCCGGGCAAGCGGGTGGTCGACAACGCCGGGTTCTTCCACGCGGGGCAGGATCCGCGGCAGGTCCCGGACGCCGAGCTGTACGACCGGCTGGTGGGCGAGTTCCCGAAGTGGCTCGTGGCCGCGCGGGCGCAGGGGATCGTGAAGGATCCCGGCAGTCGCTGAGCCGCCCGCTCGCCCCCCCTGGCCCAGCCGCTCCGCCCCTTGGCCCAACCGTCCGTACGCCCCGTTTGCACGGCCGCGACGCCGTGCCACGCTGGGAAGGATCCGACCGGGAGGCGACGACGTATGGGCGACGACGGCGCACGACGGGTGTACGGGACGGCTTCCGCCCGCAGGAGACCTCCCGCCGGCCAGGGCGAGAAGCTCGCCGACTGGGCAGACGGGCGGCTCGGGCTCTACGCCCTGGCCAAGGCCAACATGCGCAAGGTCTTCCCGGACCACTGGTCCTTCATGCTGGGCGAGGTCACGCTCTACAGCTTCGTCGTGCTGATCCTCACCGGTGTCTACCTCACCCTGTTCTTCGAGCCGAGCATGCAGGAGGTCGTCTACGACGGCTCCTACACGGAGCTCAACGGCGTCCTCATGTCCAGGGCGTTCGAGTCCACCCTGGACATCAGTTTCGATGTGCGCGGCGGGCTGCTGATCCGGCAGATCCACCACTGGGCGGCGCTGGTCTTCATCACCGGCATGCTGGTGCACATGATGCGGGTGTTCTTCACGGGCGCCTTCCGCAAGCCGCGCGAGCTGAACTGGGTGTTCGGCTGGACCCTGCTGATGCTCGGCATCATCACCGGCCTGACCGGCTACTCCCTCCCCGACGACCTGCTGTCCGGCACCGGCCTGCGTTTCGCGCACGGCGCCATCCTGTCGATCCCGATCGTCGGGACGTACGTGGCGTTCTTCCTGTTCGGCGGGGAGTTCCCGGGCGAGGACATCATCTCGCGGCTGTACCCCGTCCACGTCCTGCTGCTGCCCGGGATCATGCTGGGGCTGGTGACCGCCCATCTGATCCTGGTCTTCTACCACAAGCACACCCAGTTCCCGGGCCCGGGACGCAAGGAGCGCTCGGTCGTCGGGATGCCCTTCCTGCCGGTCTACATGGCCAAGGCCGGGGGGTTCTTCTTCCTCGTCTTCGGCGTCCTGACGGTGATGGGCGCGATCGCCCAGATCAACCCCGTGTGGGCGTTCGGTCCCTACCGCCCCGACCTGGTCACCACCGGCGCCCAGCCCGACTGGTACCTCGGCTTCTCCGAGGGCCTGATCCGGGTGATGCCGGGATGGGAGATCAACCTCTGGGGGCACACGCTCGTCCTCGGCGTGTTCATCCCCTTCTCGCTCTTCCCGCTGATCCTGCTCGCCCTCGGCGTCTACCCCTTCATCGAAGCGTGGATCACCGGCGACAAGCGCGAGCACCACATCCTGGACCGGCCGCGCAACGCGCCCGTGCGCACCGGCCTCGGCGTGGCCTGGCTGACCCTGTACGCAGTACTGCTGATCGGCGGCGGCAACGACATCGTCGCCACCCACCTGCATCTGTCCATCAACGCGATCACCTGGTTCGTGCGGATCGGCGCCTTCGTGCTGCCGGTCGCCGCCTTCGTCGTCACGAAGAAGATCTGCATGGGCCTGCAGCGCCGCGACCGTGCCGCGGTGCTGCACGGCCGGGAGAGCGGCACGATCAAGCGGCTGCCGACCGGCGAGTACATCGAGGTTCACGAGCCCCTCACGCGGGCCGACCTGTTCACGCTCACCCAGCACGAGCAGCACCCGCCGTACGAGGTCGGGCGCGAGGTCGACGCGGGGGGTGTCCGCCGCAGGGTCAAGCGGTCCGAGCGGCTGCGTGCCCGGCTGGCGAAGGCCATGTTCGGGCCCGACGCGCGGATCGAGAAGCCGACGGTGGAGGAGTACCGGGAGATCACCAGCGGCGATCACCGGCACTGACGACCAGGCCCCGGCATGCCTCGGGGCCGCCCCAGGCCGTGCGCAGGGCCCGGGCCTTGGTCAGCCACAGCGACAGGCCGTACTCCGCGGTGTAGCCGATCGCCCCGTGCAGTTGCAGCGCGGTACGGGCGGTGGCGTACGCCGCCTCGCACGCGGCGGCCTTGGCGGCGGCGACGTCGGCCGGACGCATCGTGAGCGCGGCACCGAAGAGCAGCGGGCGCGCGAACTCCAGGGCCGTCTTCGCGTCGGCCAGCCGGTGCTTGACCGCCTGGAACGATCCGACGGGGACGCCGAACTGGGTGCGCTGCGTGACGTATCCGACGGTTCTGTCGAGCAGTGCGAGGCCCACGCCGAGGGCTTGTGCGGCGGTGGCGAGGCGGGCCCAGGTGAGGGCCTCTTCCGGAGGGGGACCGAGGAGCTCACCCCCGGGGGTGAGGGGGGTGAGCCGGCGGGCCGGGTCGAGGGAGGGCAGGACGGGGCCGTGGCCGGGGGAGAGCCGGATGCCGTCGGGCTCCCAGGAGAGCCGGAGGGTGGCCGCGTCGCCGTCCAGGGCGTACGCACCCTCGGGGGCCACCGTCGCCATCGTCTCGCCGGACGCCAGTGCCGGCAGCAGCCGCTTGGCGGCCCCGGGGCCGGCCCCCGTGAGGAGCACCGCCGCCGTGACCGTCTCCACCAGCGGTCCCGGCACCGCGTGGCGGCCCAGCTCCACGAAGGCCACGGCCAGTTCGACAGGCCGCGGGCCCAGCCCCTCGCAGGCCTCCGGCACCGCCAGCGCGAACACGCCCGCTCCGGCCACGCGGGACCACAGCGCCCGCCCGCCCGTATGGTCGCCCCGGCTCCAGGCCCGTATCACCGCCGGTGTGTCCGCCGCCGTGAGCAGGGCGTCCAGGGACGCGGCGAAGGCCCGCTGCTCGGGATCGAGGAGGAAGCGCATCAGAGGTGCTCCTCCAGCAGGGGCCCCGGCATCAGAGGTGCTCCTCGGACAGAGTCCCCGGCATCAGCGGCGTCCCTTCGGCAGGCCGAGCAGGCGCTCGGCGATGATGTCGCGCTGGATCTCGTTCGTGCCCGCGTAGAGCGGTCCGGCGAGGGCGAAGACGTACCGCTCCGCCCAGTCGGTGTCCGCCCTCTCGCCGTCGGGGCCGAGCAGGTCGAGGGCCGTCTCGTGCAGCGCGATGTCCAGTTCGGACCAGAAGAGCTTGTTGAGGCTCGACTCCGGGCCGGCGGCCTCGCCCTCCAGGAGGCGGGAGGCCGCCGCGTACGTGAAGAGCTGGTAGGCGCGGGCGCCGATCAGCGCGTCGGCCACCCGGTCCCGCGCCGACCGCGGGCTGCCCCGCTCCCGCCACAGCTCCTCCAGCCGGTGCGCGGCGGCGAGGAAGCGGCCGGGGGAGCGGAGCATCAGGCCGCGTTCGCTGCCCGCCGTCGACATCGCGATCCGCCAGCCCCGGCCCGGCTCGCCGATCACGTCCTCGTCGGGCACGAACACCTCGTCGAGGAACAGCTCCGCGAAGGCCGGCTTGCCGTCCAGGCGGGCGATCGGGCGGACCGTGACACCGGGGGCGCGCAGGCCGAACATCAGGTACGTCAGGCCCTGGTGAGGCCTCGCCGCTTCCGGGTCGCTGCGGAACAGGCCGAAGGCGCGGTCGGCGAACGCGGCCCGGGAGGACCAGGTCTTCTGGCCGCTCAGCAGCCAGCCGCCGTCCGTGCGCACGGCCTTCGCCCGCAGGGACGCCAGGTCCGAACCGGCCTCGGGCTCCGACCAGGCCTGCGCCCAGACCACCTCGCCGGAGGCCATCGGGGGCAGGACTCGGGTCCGCTGCTCCTCGGTGCCGTGATCGAGGAGGGTCGGGGCGAGCAGCTGGATGCCGTTCTGACCGACGCGGCCCGGTGCGCCCGCCGCCCAGTACTCCTCCTCGAAGAGCAGCCACCGCAGGAGCCCGGAGTCCCGGCCGCCGTACCGCGACGGCCAGTTGACGACCGACCAGCGGTCCGCGGCGAGCTCCGCCTCCCAGGAACGGTGCGCGGCGAAGCCCTCCTCGGTCTCCAGGGAAGGCAGGGGAGCACGCGGCACGTGCGCGTACAGCCACTCCCGCACCTCCGCGCGGAACTCCTCGTCCGCGGGGGAGAACGCCAGGTCCACGGCCGCTCCCTTCTTCCCTAACAAGTGTTTGGTAGGTTAGCGTGAGCCCATGACAGACGTCGAGAGTCCGTCGTACGTGCCCGGCCACGGCCTGCTGAAGGGGCGGACCGCCGTCGTCACCGCGGCGGCCGGCGCGGGCATCGGCGGGGCCACGGCGCGGCGCTTCCTGGAGGAGGGCGCGCGCGTGCTGATCAGCGACGCGCACGCGCGCCGCCTCAAGGAGTACGAGACGCGGCTGGCCGGTGAGTTCGGCGGGAAGTCGGTCGCCGCGGTGCCCTGCGACGTCACCGACGAGACGCAGGTACGCGTGCTCTTCGAGACGGCCGCGGCGGAGCACGGGCGCCTCGACGTCGTGGTCAACAACGCCGGGCTCGGCGGCACGGCGGAACTGGTCGACATGACCGACGACCAGTGGTCCCGCGTCCTGGACGTGACGTTGAACGGCACGTTCCGGTGCGTGCGGGCCGCGCTCCGGCACATGAAGGACACCGGCGGCGGGGTGATCGTCAACAACGCCTCCGTCGTCGGCTGGCGCGCCCAGGCCGGGCAGGCCCACTACGCCGCCGCAAAAGCGGGCGTGATGGCGCTGACCCGATGTGCGGCGGTCGAGGCGGCCGGCTACGGGGTGCGGGTCAACGCCGTGGCGCCCAGCCTCGCCATGCACCCCCACCTGGTGAAGGTGACCACACCCGAGCTGCTCGCCGAGCTGACCGCCCAAGAGGCCTTCGGGCGGCACGCCGAGCCCTGGGAGATCGCCAACGTCATCGTGTTCCTGGCGTCCGGCTACTCCTCGTACATGACGGGAGAAGTGGTGTCCGTCAGCAGCCGGCACCCCTAGGACGACAATGGACCCGTGCCTCCTACGAAGAAGAATCCCCAGGTGACCGCCACCGAGCCCCCAGCCGCCGCTGCTCGCGACCGTCGCGGCGAACTCCTCGGCACCGCCGCCGAGGTCTTCGCCGAGCAGGGCTACAACGCCACCACCGTCCGCAAGATCGCGGACCACGCGGGGATGCTCGCCGGCAGCCTCTACTACCACTTCGACTCCAAGGAGTCGATGCTGGAGGAGATCCTGCGCACCTTCCTCGATGAGCTGTGGGACGGCTACGACGCCGTGCTGGGCGCCGGGCTCGGCCCGCGCGAGACGCTTCAGGCCCTGGTCACCGAGTCGTTCAGGGAGATCGACCGGCATCGCGCGGCCGTCGCGATCTACCAGAAGGAGAGCAGGCAGCTCGTGGCGCAGGAGCGGTTCGCGTTCCTCGCCGAGTCGCAGCGCAGGTTCGAGAAGGCCTGGCTGTCCACGCTGGAGCGCGGCGTCGCCGAGCGGGCCTTCCGGGCCGACCTCGACGTCCGGCTCACCTACCGGTTCGTGCGCGACACGGTGTGGGTCGCCGCGTCCTGGTACCGGCCGGGCGGACAGCACAGCCCGGACGAGATCGCCCGGCAGTACCTGTCGATGGTGCTGGACGGGATCGCCGTACGCGAACAACCCTAGGTGCGAGGGAGTCGTCATGGCCGAGGCCTACATCGTCGAAGCGGTCCGCACGCCCGTCGGGCGGCGCGGGGGAGGGCTGAGCGCGGTCCACCCGGCCGACCTCGGCGCGCACGTCCTGAAGGAGCTGATGGACCGCTCGGGCGCCGACCCGGCCGCCGTGGAGGACGTCGTCCTCGGCTGTCTGGACGCGGTCGGGCCGCAGGCCGGGGACATCGCGCGGACCTGCTGGCTGGCGGCCGGGCTGCCCGAGGAGGTGCCGGGCGTGACCGTCGACCGGCAGTGCGGTTCCTCGCAGCAGGCCGTGCACTTCGCGGCGCAGGCCGTGCTGTCCGGTACCCAGGACCTGGTGGTCGCCGGCGGGGTGCAGAACATGTCGATGATCCCCATCGCCTTCGCCACCCGGCAGGCCGCCGAGCCGCTCGGGCTGACGCAGGGCCCCTTCGCGGGCAGCGCCGGCTGGCGGGCACGGTACGGGGACCGGCCCGTCAACCAGTTCGTGGGCGCCGAGATGATCGCCGCGAAGTGGGGGATCAGCCGGCAGGACCAGGAGGAGTTCGCCCTGCGCTCCCATCAGCGGGCGGTACGGGCCGTCGACGAGGGCCGCTTCGGCCGCGAGACCGTGCCCTACGGGGAGGTCGCCGCCGACGAGGGGCCGCGCCGGGACACCTCCCTGGAGAAGATGGCCGGCCTCAAGCCGGTCCTCGACGGCGGCACCGTCACCGCCGCCTGCTCCTCGCAGGTCTCCGACGGGGCGGCGGCAATGCTGCTGGCCTCGGAGCGGGCCGTGCGCGACCACGGGCTCACCGCACGCGCGCGCGTGCACCACCTCTCCGTGCGCGGCGAGGACCCGATCCGGATGCTCACCGCCCCCATCCCGGCCACCGCGCACGCCCTGAAGAAGACGGGCCTGACCATCGACGACATCGACCTCGTCGAGATCAACGAGGCCTTCGCCCCGGTCGTCCTGGCCTGGCTGAAGGAGACCGGCGCAGACCCGGAGCGGGTCAACGTCAACGGCGGCGCGATCGCCCTGGGGCACCCCCTCGGCGCGACCGGCGTCAAACTCATGACGACCCTGCTGCACGAACTGGAACGCACCGGCGGCCGGTTCGGCCTGCAGACCATGTGCGAGGGCGGCGGCCAGGCCAACGTGACGGTCATCGAACGGCTGTGAGCCGCCTCAGCGTCTCCGCGGCCTCCTCCATGATCCGCTCCACCAGCTCCGCGCACGAGGGCAGGTCGTCGATCACCCCGGCGACCTGCCCGGACGCCATCACGCCCAGGTCCGTACAGCCGTCCACCATCGCCGACTTCAGCAGCATCGGCGTGTTCGCGGCGAGCAGCACCTGGCTCCAGGACAGGTCCTTGCCGTGCTTGAGGGCCAGCCCGTCGCGGGCCAGCTGCCGCCAGGTCAGCCCGGACAGCCTCCGGAAGCCGGCCGCAGCGCGCACGGCCCGCACCAGCGCCCCGGCCCGGCCGGCCTCCTCCAGGGCGGCCACCAGTTCCGTACGCAGCATGCGGTGCGGCAGCCCGTCCACCGCCCGGGTCACCGTCACGTCCCGCACGGTCGCCGCGAGGTACCGCGCCTTCACCGCGTCCGGCACGGTCGAGTCCGAGGTCAGCAGGAACCGCGTGCCCATCGCCACGCCCGCCGCCCCGTAGGCGAGGGCCGCGGCCAGCCCGCGCCCGTCGAAGAACCCGCCCGCCGCGACGACCGGTACCGGCACCGCGTCCACCACCTGCGGCAGCAGCACGGTCGTGGCCACCTCGCCGGTGTGCCCGCCGCCCTCCGAGCCCTGCACCAGCACCGCGTCCGCGCCCCACGCCGCGACCTTCTCGGCGTGCCGCCGCGCCCCCACGGTCGGCATGACGACCACACCGGCCTCCTTGAGCTCGCCGATCAGCTCCCGGGAGGGGGCGAGGGCGAAGGAGGCCACCCGGACGCCCTCCTCGATCAGGATCCGCACGCGGTCGCCCGCGTCGGCGGCGTCGGCACGCAGGTTCACCCCGAACGGCGCGTCGGTCCGGGCCTTCACCTCCCGTACGGCCTCGCGCAGCCGGCCCGGGGTCATCGTGGCGGAGGCCAGGATGCCGAGGGCACCCGCGTTCGCCGTGGCGGAGACCAGACGGGGGCCGGCCACCCAGCCCATCCCGGTCTGCACGACCGGATGGCGGACGCCGGCCAGCCGGGTCAGTGCCGTCTCCATCACGACGCGACCTCCCCGGCCCGGGCCCCGGACGGGTCGACGACCTCGCGGATCAGCCGGAGCTCCTCGCCGGTCGGTTCCCGGGTCGGCGGCACCTCGTCCGGCACGGTCAGCTCGAAACCCGTCGCCTCCGTGACCTGCTCGACCGAGACCCCCGGGTGCAGCGAGGCCAGCCGCATCGAGCGGTCCGAGGTGGCGAAGTCGAAGACGCCCAGGTCGGAGACGACCCGCGGAATCCGGTGGTAGCGCGCGCCGGCCGCACGGTCGTAGCCGACTCCGCAGACCATGTCGACCCGCTCGACGAAGACCCGCCGGGAGTGCCTCGGGATCCAGTAACTGGTCGGGTTGTTGAGGGTGTTGACCGGCGCGCCACGCACCCCCAGCAGCTGCCGCCTCGGGCGCTCCCAGTCGCCGATGCACGCGATGTTCTGGTTGCCGAACCGGTCGATCTGGCTCGCGCCCATCATCACGTGCCGCCGCCCGCCCGTGACCCAGGCCAGATGCTCGCGGTAGGGCAGCCAGCCCTCGGGCGTCCCGTCCGGGCGGACGAGCAGCGCCTCGCCGTCGGTCAGCAGCAGGTCCGGCGCGAAGGTGAGCCGGGCCAGCCGGGCGCCGATCGAGGGGATCAGCCCCATGGGGCTCGCCAGCACCTCGCCGTCGTCCCGCCAGGCCTCTGCGCAGGCGATCACGCAGTACTCGGCGCGACTGGGCCCGGTCATGTCCCCTCCCGCACGGCCGCCTGGTACGCCTGCTCGTCCCCGCCGAGGTACCCGGCCTCGAAATCGGGCCAGGGCGTGGTCGCATACGTCTGCTGGAAGGCCTCGTCCCGCCCGTAGTCGGGCGCGCAGGACGTGAAGTGCGCCCCGTTCGGGGTCTCGACCACACCGGTGACCGTGTGGCGCTTGACCAGCAGAGTCTGCGGCGGGCCCTCTTTCGTCAGCTCGGCCGTGTCGACGATCCGCTCACAGCTCACGTACGCCGTGTCGGCCGCCGCGCAGAACAGGTCGTCGAAGTACGGGTCCGGGCCCAGGTACTGCCCGTTGCCCGACCGGTCCGCGCGGTTGACGTGCACCAGGGCCGCGTCCATCCGCAGGGCGGGCACGGCGACGAACGTCTCCCCGTCCTCGTACGGCGAAGTGACCGTCTTCAGACCGGGGTTGACCCGCATCACGTCCGAACCGAACCCGGCCCGCACCGGCAGGAACGGCAGCCGGTTCGCCGCCGCCCGCAGGCCCCACAGGAACATCGCCTCGTCGATCTCCGTCAGTGCGAAGGCACCCCGCTCACGGGCCGCCCGGTAGTGCGGCTCCAGGGGGATCGAGTCGAGGGTGACGAACGCCGTGACCAGTCTGCGGATCCGCCCGGCCGCGGCCAGCATGCCCACATCCGGGCCGCCGTACGAGACGACCGTCAGGTCGGTGATCTCCGACCTGAGCAGTGCTCTCACCAGGGCCATCGGCTTGCGGCGCGAGCCCCAGCCGCCGATGCCGAGGGTCATGCCGCTGGACAGCCGGGACACGGCCTCGTCCGCTGACATCGTCTTGTCCCTCATCGCGCTCCCTCCTGACCGGATGTCCCCGGGCTGCCGGGGCCGCCGAAGGTGTCGCGCACCCGCGCGCCCACCCCGCTGAGGCCCGCCTCGAAGGTGAAGCCCTGCTCGAAGCGGTAGCTGCGGCGCACGTCCACCGGGTCGATGCCGTTGAGCGCGGCCTTGGCCAGGCGGAGCAGCCGGCCGTCCTTGGCGGCGATCTCCCGGGCCAGTTCGAGGGCGGCGGCGTGCAGTCCGCCACGCGGCACCACCCGCCACACCGACCCGTGCGCGTGCAGGTCGGCCGCGCTCACCGTGCGCGCCGTGTAGTACAGCGCCCGCATCAGATGCTGGGGAACCAGCCGGGCCAGGTGCGTGGCCGCGCCCAGGGCGCCGCGGTCCAGCTCGGGCAGCCCGAACACCGCGTCCTCGCTGGCCACGATCGCGTCCGCGTTCCCCACCAGGCCGATGCCGCCGCCCAGGCAGAAGCCCTGCACGGCCGCCACGACCGGCACCTCGCACTCGTAGACCGCCGCGAAGGCCTCCGCGCAGCCGCTGTTCGCGCCTCGCAGCGCACGGTGCTCCCGGTCGTCGGCCTGCAACTCCTTGATGTCCACACCCGCGTTGAACCCACGCCCCTCGGCGGCCAGCAGCACGCACCGGACCTCCGGGTCGCGTCCGGCCGCGCGCACCGCGCCGGCCAGGGCGAACCAGCCCGCCACCGGCAGGGCGTTCACCGGTGGGAAGTCGACCGTGACGACGGCGATGCCCTTTTCCCTGCACGAGGTGGAGACACCCATGGCCGCATCAGCTACCTTTCCACCAAACGTTTGTTAGGTGGAAAGGTAGCAGCGCATGGAGCTGGACGGGAAGGTCGCCGTCGTCACGGGCGGTACCCGTGGCGTCGGCGCCGGCATCGCGCGTGCCTTGGTACGGGCGGGTGCCGAGGTCGTGGTCTGCGCTCGCCGGCCACCGGAAGTCCCCCTCCCCGGCACCTCGTTCGCGGCGCTGGACGTCCGGGACGCCGACGCCGTCGGGCGCCTGTTCGCCGCTCTGCCCCGGCTGGACGTCCTCGTCAACAACGCGGGCGGCGCACCCCACCGGCTGCTCACCGAGGCCGGGGCGGACCGGCACGCGCGCGTGGTGGAGCTCAACCTGCTCGCGCCCATGACCGTGTCCCTCGCCGCGTACGAGCACCTCCGGCGGACGAGGGGCTCGATCGTCATGATCGGCAGTGTCAGCGGCGGCCGCCCCTCGCCCGGGACCGCCGCCTACGGTGCCGCCAAGGCGGGCCTGGAGAGCCTCGCCCGCTCCATGGCC
This sequence comes from Streptomyces flavovariabilis, assembly GCF_000725785.1. Classification (NCBI taxonomy): domain Bacteria; kingdom Bacillati; phylum Actinomycetota; class Actinomycetes; order Kitasatosporales; family Streptomycetaceae; genus Streptomyces; species Streptomyces flavovariabilis. The sequence goes on from NZ_JNXD01000001.1 coordinate 1,054,342, forward strand.
GCGGAGTGGGCGCCCGGCATCCGGGTCAACACCCTCGTCGTGGGCATGGTCCGCACCGAACGGTCCCACCTTCACTACGGCGACCAGGACGGCATCGCCGCGGTCGCCCGCACGGTCCCGCTGGGGCGTCTCGCCGAGCCGTCCGACGTGGGCGCCGCGGCCGTCTTCCTGGCGTCCGACGCCGCCGCCTACATCAGCGGGGCGAGCCTGCTGGTGCACGGGGGCGGGGAGCGGCCGGCGTTCCTGGACGCGGCCGGCGCCGGCCACCGGCCCGCCGCGGACAAGGAGAACTGACATGAGCGGAATCTGCGCGGGCCGGGTCGTCGTCGTCACGGGCGCGGGACGGGGGCTCGGCCGGGCCCACGCGCTCGCCTTCGCGGCCGAGGGGGCACGGCTGGTCGTCAACGACCTCGGGGTGGGCCTCGACGGCACGCCCGGGCCCGACAGCCCGGCCGCCCGCGTCGTGCAGGAGATCCGCGCGGCGGGCGGCGAGGCGGTGGCGCACGGCGGCGACATCGCCACGACCGACGGCGCCGCCTCACTGATCCGCACGGCCCTGGAGACGTACGGCAGGCTCGACACCCTCGTCAACAACGCGGGCTTCCTGCGCGACCGGATGCTCGTCAACCTCGACGAGGACGACTTCGACGCTGTCGTACGCGTCCACCTCAAGGGCCACTTCCTGCCCCTGCGGCACGCGGCCGCGCACTGGCGCTCCGAAGCCAAAGCGGGCCGCCCGCCACAGGCCCGGATCATCAACACCAGCAGCGGAGCCGGACTGCTGGGCTCGCTCGGGCAGGGCAACTACAGCGCCGCCAAGGCCGGAATCGTCGCCCTGACCCTGGTCGCGGCGGCCGAACTGCACCGCTACGGCGTCCAGGTCAACGCCATCGCCCCCGCCGCCCGGACCCGGATGACGGAACGCACCTTCGCGGACACCATGACGGCCCCCGGTTCCGGCTTCGACGCGATGGCCCCGGAGAACGTCTCGCCCCTGGTCGTCTGGCTGGGCTCGGCGGCGAGCACCGGCGTGACAGGCCGGGTCTTCGAGACGGAGGGCGGCCGGATCACCGTGATGGAGGGGTGGAGGCCCGGCCCGAGCGCGGACAGGAAACGGCGGTGGAGCCCGGCCGAGGCGGGGGAACAGGCACGGAAACTGCTGGCGGAGGCCGGGGTGCCCGGGGCCGTCTACGGCGCTTAGGAGGACACGCCCCCACCTCGCACGCGCCGGCGCCGGCGACCGGAGCGCCTGCGAGTCGGGCGTAAGCCGGGGGCCTGGGGGCGGGCTCCAGCACATCCCACGTCCGCCGCTCCGGGCCGGATGACAGGGGCGCAAGATCTGCCCACGTCCCCCGCTCCGGCCCGCACGGCAGGGGCGCACCCCCGCCCACACGCCCTATGTGTCGCACTCCAGCACGCTCCGGCACAGCGCGCACCGCGCCCGGACCCGCCCCCGCACCGGCACCCTGATCCGCTGGTGACACGTGGGGCAGGGGAACGACACCCGCAACCGCCCGCCCCCATCGGGGGAGAACGCGTACCGCACCCCCGGCTGCGGCGGATCCGACGACCCGTGCCGCCGGTCCCGCGCGTACCGCCGCCGCCCCGCCCACCCCGCCGCGGTCAACGGCGGCTGCCGCTCGTCACGGCGGGCCAGCTCCATCCCCTTCACATACGCCGTGTACGCCTGCGCACTGGTGAACCACACCGACGGGTCCTCCCCGAACACCAGCGCCCGCTTGGCCAGCACGTACCCGAACTCCTCCGGCGTGAGATAGCCCAGCTTCTGCGACGACGCCCCGTCCTCCCGGTACGCGTCCAGCAGCAGCCACCCCGCGCCCAGATACGTCGTCGCCGTGTCCGTGAGGATCTCGTTGTCCCGGACGCCCGGGAAGGACAGGTCGAGACGATGCAGGTACACGTGCATCACCTCGTGCGCGAGAGCCGCCCCGATGTCCCGCCGATGCGAACGGAACCGGTCGTTCAACTCGACGAAGTACTCCGGCCCGGCCGCGAGCTCCACGTTCGCCGCGTGCCGCATCTCCCGGAAGCTCACGATCAGCCGGGCATCCGGCAGCCGGTAGTGCCGCACCAGCTCGTGCGCCACCCGCTGCACCCCCGCATACAGGTCGTCGGTGTCGCAGAACGCCACGTCGGCGGGGACCACGCTGGTCGCGAACGTCTGGACGGTGTCGTACGACAGCCGCCTGTACAGCGCCGTGATGGCGGCCCGCATCGTCTCCAGATGCGGGTAGCCGTGCTCGACCGGCCCGTCGTTCGCCACGCCTCACCCCCAAGACGCCCCTGAACCCGGTTCCACTGTACGAGGACGCGACCCGCGGGGGACGGGCCCTGCCACGGCGAAAACCGGTCGTCGCCGTGGCGCACCTCCGGCAGAATCCGGGCCGTGACCAGCGAACAGCACACCGTGGCCGCCCCACTCCGGGTGGGCGGCCAGGACGACGACCTCGAAAAGCGGCTCGACGAGGAACTGACCGCCTTCAACACCGCCGCCGCCGACGGCGCCGTCACCGAGCCCCTCTCCGTCCGCGCCACCGACGAGACCGGCGGCCTGGTCGGCGGGCTCACCGCCTGGACCTGGGGCACCCTGTGCTCGGTGGACATGCTCTGGGTGCGCGAAGACCAACGGCACTCCGGCTGGGGCGGCCGGCTGATGCGCGCCGCGGAGACCGAGGCCGCCCGGCGCGGCTGCACCGACATGATCGTCTCCACGTACAGCTTCCAGGCGCCCGGCTTCTACCCACGGCTCGGCTACCGGGAACGCGGCCGGCTCGAAGGCGTCCCCGGCGGCCACGAGGACGTCTGCTTCCACAAGCGCCTCACACCGCCGAAGAATGAGACAGCCGACGGCCACCCGGCATGATCCCCGTAGGCTGACGCCCCATGACCACCAGCAACACCGGTTCCCGCGACGCCGACCCCGCCGTCCGCGAAGAGCTCGCCCGGCTGCGCGACAGCATCGACAACATCGACGCGGCCGTCGTCCACATGCTCGCCGAGCGCTTCAAGTGCACCCAGCAGGTCGGCCACCTCAAAGCCCAGCACCAGCTGCCGCCCGCCGACCCCGCCCGCGAGGCCCGCCAGATCGCCCGCCTGCGCGCACTCGCCGAGAGCGCCAAACTCGACCCGGCCTTCGCCGAGAAGTTCCTGAACTTCATCGTCGCCGAGGTCATCCGCCACCACGAGCGCATCGCGGACGAGGCGCTCAACGGCTCCACCACCGGCGCCAACTGACCCCACGCGCGCCCCGGGGGAGTGACACGGCGGCCCGCCGGGGGCATGCTGCGCTGTACACAGCATGTCAGCTGACGAGCACTGCGCGTCAGTGTCCCGGACTACTCTGGTCCTCCACGAGGGAGGGGCGTCGGGCCATGCCGTCGGATACCAGGATCCTCATCGTCGACGACCACGAGGACACGCTGTACGCGCTGGAAAGCGCCCTGGCCCCGCTGGGCTACCGGCTCGGCCGGGCCACCAGCGGCGACGAGGCACTCAAGCAGGTCCTGCGCGGCCAGGTCGGCCTGCTGCTGCTCGACGTACGCATGCCCGGCGTCAGCGGGCTGGAGGTCGTGCGCTACATGCGGCGCGTGGAACAGACCCAGCACATCCCCGTCATCCTCCTCACCGGCTTCGGCGCCGACCACGAACTGACCACCACCGCCTTCGGACTCGGCGTCGCCGACCTCGTCCTGAAACCCGTGGACCCCTGGGCCCTGCGCACCAAGGTCCGCTACCTCTACGACACCCACCGGCGCCAGCTCGCCCTGGAACAGGAGGTGCACCGCCTGCGCGCCCTCACCGGGGAGCACACCGAAACCGCCACACACCCTCGCCCCGGCCTACCACATCCCGACGCGCGCGTACCGGCGCAACGACCCATGGGGGCGCACGCCGGGGAGCTCGAAAAGGACCGCACCTAGACCGGACATTGGGCACGTACCGATCCGCCTCTGTGCCGTGCCGACGCCATCAGGCAGCATGTCACGCATGTCCGTACTGACGCGCGACGAAGCGCAGACCCGAGCAGAGCTCCTCGACGTCCACCGCTACACCATCGAACTCGACCTGACCAGCGGAGACGACACCTTCGACTCCCGCACCCTGATCAGGTTCGGCACCCGCGTGGACGGGGACACCTTCGTCGAGCTCAAGCCCGCCGAGCTGCGCTCCGTCACCCTCGACGGACACCCCCTGGACCCGGAAACCCTGAACGGCAACCGGCTCCCCCTGCCGAACCTCACCGCCGGCGAGCACGAACTGCGCGTGGACACCCGGATGCGCTACTCCCGCACCGGCGAGGGCATGCACCGCTTCACCGACCCCACCGACGGCGAGACCTACGTCTACACCCAGCTGTTCATGGACGACGTCCAACGCGTCTTCGCCGCCTTCGACCAGCCCGACCTCAAGGCCGTCTTCGAACTGTCGGTGACCGCCCCGCAGCACTGGACCGTCCTCGCCAACGGCATCACCCACAGGGCCGACGGCGTGTGGAAGGCCGCCCCCACACCGCTGATCTCCACCTACCTCGTCGCCGTCGCCGCCGGCCCCTGGCACTCCGTACGCACCGAGCACCGCGGCCTGCCCTTCGGTCTGCACTGCCGCCGCTCCCTCGCCCCCTACCTGGACGCCGACACCGACGAACTCCTCGACGTCACCCGCGCCTGCTTCGACCGCTACCACGAGAAGTTCGACGAGCCCTACCCCTTCGACTCCTACGACCAGGCCTTCGTCCCCGAGTTCAACGCCGGCGCCATGGAGAACCCGGGCCTGGTCACCTTCCGCGACGAGTTCGTCTACCGCTCCGCCGTCACCGACACCGAACGCCAGACCCGCGCCATGGTCATCGCCCACGAAATGGCCCACATGTGGTTCGGCGACCTCGTCACCCTCAAGTGGTGGGACGACATCTGGCTCAACGAGTCCTTCGCCGAATACATGGGCTACCAGACCCTCACCGAAGCGACCCTCGCCGGGTCCGAAGGAACCCCCAGGAAGTGGGGCACCGACACCTGGACCGACTTCGGCATCACCCGCAAGTCCTGGGGATACGACGCCGACCAGCGCCCCTCCACCCACCCCGTCGCCCCCGAGGCCGTCGACGACACCGCCTCCGCACTGCTCAACTTCGACGGCATCTCCTACGCCAAGGGCGCCAGCGCCCTACGGCAACTGGTCGCCTGGCTCGGCGAGAAGGACTTCCTCGCCGGCATCAACACCCACTTCGCCCGGCACAAGTTCGCCAACGCCACCCTCGCCGACTTCATCGACAACCTCGCCGGAGCCACCGACCGCGACGTCCACGCCTGGGCCGACGCCTGGCTGCGCACCACCGGCGTCGACACCCTCACCCCGCGGATCACCCCCGGCGAGCACGGCACCTGCGCCCTCACCGTCGACCGCGCCGGCAGCCGCCCCCACCACATCGCCGCCGGCCTCTACGACCGCGACCTCGGCACCGACGGCGGGCAGCTCGTCCTGCGCGAACGCCTCCACCTGGACCTCCCGCAGACCGACGCCCACCCCATCGGCAAGCGGCCGGCCCTGCTCCTCCTCAACGACGGCGACCTCACCTACGCCAAGGTCCGCTTCGACCCCGAGTCCTTCGAAACCGTCCGCAAGGAACTGTCCGGCCTGCCCCGACCGCTCACCCGCGCGGTCGTCTGGAACGCCCTGAGGGACGCCGTCCGCGACGGCGAACTCGCCCCCGCCGCCTACCTGGAGACCGCCCGCGCCCACCTCCCCCTGGAGACGGACCTCGCCATCGTCCAAGGCGTCCTCGCCTTCGCCTCCACCTACATCGCCGACCGCTACCTCACGCCCGAGGAACGGCCCGCCGCACTCGCCACCCTCTCCGAACTGTGCCGCGACCTCATCCGCCGCACAGAAGACGGCGACAACCCCGGCCTGCGGCTGATCGCCGTACGCCACCGCATCGACGTGGCCGCCCACCCCGACACCATCGCCGCCTGGCTCGCCGACGGCACCGTCCCCGGCGGCCCGGAACTCGACCCCGAACTGCGCTGGCGCGTGCTCGCCCGGCTCGCCGTCCTCGGCGCGACCGACGAGGCCGCCATCGCCGCCGAACTGGAACGCGACCCGAGCGCCACCGGCCGCGAAGGCGCCGCCCGCTGCCGGGCCGCCCTGCCCGACCCGCAGGCCAAGGCCCACGCCTGGGAAGCCATGTTCGGCTCCGACGACCTGTCCAACTACCTCTTCACCGCCACCGCCCGCGGCTTCTGGCAGCCCGAACAGGCCGACCTGGTACGCGAGTACGTGGCGCGCTACTACGCCGACGCGGTCGCCGTCGCCGACCGCCGCGGCCCCGCCATCGCCGACGCGGCAGGCCGCTGGGCCTTCCCCGCGCACGCCGTCGACACGGACACCCTCCGCCTGGGCGAGGCCTGCCTGCGCGACGCCGACCCGATCCCGGCGCTGCGCCGCAAACTCGTCGACCAACTGGACGACCTGGCACGGGCATTGCGGGTCCAGGGCACCGGGAAGGACTAGGACCGCCCACGCGCAGCGCACCTGCGGGCCGCCGGCCCCCTTTCGCCGATGCGGCGGGCCGGCCGCGCCGTTCGAGGGCGTCCGTGGCGTCCGTCCAGGCGGCCGGCGCCGCACCCCCGGCACCCTGACGGCCGCCCGCGTCACCGGGGCGCGCCACATGGCCCAGCCCCTTCCGCCCGGGCCGCGGACCACACGGCCCACTTCGGGGACCGGCACCGCGGGCCGCGTGCCGGTTTTCGGGGGCGACTTCGTCGGGCGCGTGCCGGTTTTCGGGGACCGAATCCGCGGGCCGCTTGCCCGTTCTTGGGGACCGGCTCCGTGGGCCGCGTGACCGTCTTCGGGAACCCCAGCGTGGGCCGCGCGCCGACTTCGGGGACCGGCTCCGTGGGCCACCCGGCTCCGACCGGTTTTCCCGTACGGAGGTACCTCCACCCGGGTTGGATCGTTGGGCTCTTCGGGCGCGCCGCCCCGCGCCCCGGAGGTCAGTCCCATGAGCACGCCGCCTTTCGCCTCAGGACCCGAAGGCCCCCACGCCCTGCGGCCGCTGCTCGACACCGTCCTCGAAGCGCTGGACACCGGAGCCCGGGCACGGGGCGGACCGCTGCCGGCAGGTGGCCCGGAGGCGGTCGCGGCCCGCACGCGAGCGGCGGTTGGCGACGTCCTCCCCGACCAGGGCGACCCGCACGCCCTCCGCACCCTGGTCCACGCCTTCGCCGAGACCGCCGCCGACCCGGCCCACCCCCTGTGCGCCGCCCACCTCCACTGCCCCCCGCTCGCCGTCGCCACGGCAGCCGACCTCGCCGCCTCCGCCCTCAACCCCTCCCTGGACTCCTGGGACCAGGCACCGGGAGCCTCGGAACTGGAGAGGCTCCTCACGGCAACACTGGCCCGCGAGATCCACGGGAGCGGCGGGCCCGGAAAACCCGACTCCCTCATCACCACCGGCGGCACCGAAGCCAACCAGCTCGCCCTGCTCCTCGCCCGGGAGGCCCACGGCGGATCCGTCCGGCTCGTGTACGGGACCAACGCCCACCACTCGCTGCCCCGCGCCGCCTGGCTGCTCGGGCTGCCCGAACCCGTCGCCGTACCCGCCCCCCGCGGCACGCTCGACCCCGACGCGCTCGACCAGGCCCTCACCGGCCTGACCGGACCGCTGCTCGTCGCCGCCACCGCCGGCACCACCGACGCCGGATACATCGACCCGCTGCACGACATCGCCGCCCGCTGCACCACCCACGGCGCCCGGCTCCACGTGGACGCCGCCTACGGCGGAAGCCTCCTCTTCAGCGACCGGCACCGGAACATGCTCACCGGCCTCGACACCGCCGACACCGTCACCCTCGACCTGCACAAACTCGGCTGGCAGCCGGTCGCCGCCGGCCTCCTCGCCGTCCGGGACGCCCACGATCTCGCCGCCCTGCGGCAGCACGCCGACTACCTCAACGCCGACGACGACACCGAGGCCGGACTGCCCGACCTGCTCGGCCGGTCCCTGCGCACCACCCGCCGACCCGACGTCCTCAAACTCGCCGTCACCCTCAAAACCCTCGGACGCAGCGGCCTCGGCACGCTCGTCGACCAGGTCTGCGCCCACGCCCGGCACTTCGCCGACCTCGTCGACGCGCACCCCGGCTTCGAACTGCACGCCCCGCCCGTCATCAGCACCGTACTGTTCCGGCCCACGGACGCCACCGACACCACCGTGGCCGCCGTACGCCGCGCACTGCTCACCGACGGCCGCGCCGTCCTAGGCCGGGCCCGCCTCGACGGCCGGCTCTGGCTCAAGGCCACCCTCCTCAACCCCGCCACCGGGCCCGACGACCTGGCCGCCCTGCTGCACCTCGCGGCAGCGAGCCGAGCGACACTCGTGGAAGGACACACCTCCCGATGAACCCCGCCCAGAGCCCCGACCCCGACGCCCCCCGCGACCTCGTCGGCATCGGCATCGGCCCCGCCAACCTCTCCCTCGCCGCACTCGCCGACCCGCTCGGCGGCCTCGACACCGTCTTCTACGACCAGCGCCCCACCTTCGGCTGGCACCCCGGCCTGCTCATCGACGGCGCCACCCTCCAGGTCCCGTTCCTCGCCGACCTGGTCTCCCTCACCGACCCCACCAGCCCCTGGACCTTCCTCAACTACCTCAGGTCCCGCGAACGGCTGTTCCCCTTCTACTTCGCCGAACGCTTCCACATCCAGCGCGCCGAGTACGACGCCTACTGCCGCTGGGTCTGCGACAACCTCCCCGGCCTGCACTTCGGCCACCAGGTCGACGCCGTCCGCTGGAACCCCGAACGCGACCTCTTCGAAGTCGACTTCACCCAGCTCGACACCGACGGAGAAGCCGAGGCCCTCGGCCGGACCCACACCCGCAACGTCGTCCTCGGCATCGGCACCGAACCCTACGTCCCCGACCCCCTCAAGCCCCTCGTCGAAGCCCCCGGCGTGCCCGTCCTGCACGCCGCCGACTACCTCGACCACCGCGCCGCCCTCCTCGCCGCCGAGCACGTCACCGTCGTCGGCATCGGACAGTCCGGCGCCGAGATCTTCCTCGACCTGCTCCGCAACAAACCGGCCGGACGCGAAAAACTGCACTGGCTGGGCCGCACCGAGGCCTTCACACCCATGGAGTACTCCAAGCTCGGCCTGGAACAATTCACCCCCGACCACACCCGCTACTTCCACGCCCTGCCCGAGCCCACCCGCGACCGGATCGTCGACGGCCAGTGGCAGCTGCACAAAGGCATCGACGCCGCCACCATCGCCGCCGTCCACGACGAGCTCTACCGCCGCACCCTGCACGGTGGCTGGCCCGACGCCGTCCTCACCCCCGGCGTCCGTGTCCGCACCGCCGGCCGCGTCGCCACCACCAAGATCGAGCTGCACCTCGAACACGGCCGGCAGGACAGCCGCTCCCGCCTCACCACCGACGCCGTCGTCCTCGCCACCGGCTACCGCGAACGCCCCCTCGACCGGATCCTCGCCGGCCTCGACCCCTACATGCGCCGCGACAACCAGGAACGCCCCCGCATCGACGAGGACCACCGACTCGTCCTCGACCCGTCCGTCACCGGCACCGTGTACGTCCAGAACGCCGAAACCCACACCCACGGCGTCGGCGCCCCCGACCTCGGCCTCGCCCCCTGGCGCAGCGCCCTCATCCTCAACTCCCTGACGGGCGGCGAGGCCTACGCACTCCCTGCCCGCACCGCCTTCACCACCTTCGGCCTCACCCAGCGCCGGCACGTGCCGCCGCCCCGCGAGGCACCGGCCCTGACCCCGCTCGTCGACGACCGAAGGTGACGAAGCCGAGCGGGTCAGAAGACGGGCGTGCCATTGCGCGTCAGCTTCCAGTCCACCGCCGCGAACCCGGCCGGGTCGATCGCCCCCTTCGCCTTCACCCAGGCGATCATGGTGTTGCGGATCTCCTCCGAGTTCGACCACAGCAGCTGGGCCGCGGCGACATGCGGGAAGTTGCCGCCGCCGTTGGCCCGGTAGTTGTTCACTGCGAACACGAACTTCGCGTCGTCCGCGAGCGGCTGCCCCTCGAACCGCACGTCCGTCACCCGCGACCCGGCCGGCTTCGCGATGTCGATCTCGTGCGACAGACCGCTCACCACGTCGTAGTTGTAATCCGGCGTGCCGTTGGCGTTCGTCAGCTTCGCCGGGTCCACCGCGGCGTCCGGTGCCGTCTGCACGAAGTAGTTCGCCGAGAACTCCAGGTACGCCTTCATCTGCGCACCCGTCATCAGACGCGCCTCCAGGGTGTTCTCGAAGACGTACAGACCCGCCACGTCCCGGATCGTCACCTCGCCCGCCGGGATCCGGGCGGACCGCGAAAAGCACGCCGCCTGCGACAGCACCGGCAGCGCGGCGTGCTCCGTGCCCGCCAGCGCCTGCTTCACCGTGTCCGCCTGGATGTGGTTGATCAGATCGATGATCGGCACGTCCTTGTACGGCGCCTCGGCCGACGTCATCTCCGCCGCGTTCGTGCCGATGACCTGGTTGACGTACGCCACGACCTTCTCGTGCTCGTCCGTGAGCAGCTTCGTGATCTTCGGGTCCTCCTCCACCGTGTTGGAGTTGAGGACCTTCGCGCCCACCTTCTCGACCTTCCAGCAGCCCTTCTCCCAGACCAGCTCGAAGTCGAACAGCGTCAGCCGCTGCCCCCACTTCAGCGGCTCCGACAGCACGACCTGCTTGCCCGTCTTCTTGTTGGCGACGAAGTACTCGGGGATCTCCGTGTGCGCGTGCCCGACCAGGATCGCGTCGATCCCCGGCACCTGCTCGGCCACCAGAGCCGCCGCGTTCTCGATGTACGGCAGCTGATCACCGTAGGACGACGTCCCCGACGAACCGCTGTGCGCCGACACGATGACGACGTCCGCGCCCATCGAGCGCAGCTTCGGCACCCACTTCGCCGCCTGCTCCTCCAGACCCGGGAACGTCATCTTCCCCTGCACGTTCGCCTTGTCCCAGATCGCGATCCCGGGGTTGGTCAGCCCCAGCACCGCCACCTTCACGTCCCGCCCGTGCGGCGTGCGCAACCGGTGCATGCTGTACGGCGCGAACGCCGGCCGCAGCGTCTTCGCGTCCAGCGCGTTCGCACCCAACAGCGGGAAACGGCACTGCTGCTCGAACTTCCGCAGCACCGGAATGCCGTAGTTGAACTCGTGGTTCCCGAGCGCCGCCGCGTCGTAGCCCATGGCGTTCATCGCCTGCGCCATCGGGTGCACCGGGCCGCCCTCGGCCGTGATCGGGTCCACCTTGGCGTAGTAGTACGACAGCTGCGTGCCCTGGATCGTGTCGCCCGCGTCGATCAGCAGCGTGTTGCGACGGCCCTTCTCCTCACGGATCCGGTTGACCAGCGTCGAGACCTTCGCCAGGCCGACGTCGTTGTGGTCCTTGTCGTCGAACTCCTTGTCCGTGAAGTAGTCCCAGTTGAAGACGTTGCCGTGCAGGTCCGTCGTGCCCAGCACGGTGAACGCGTACCGCCTGGCGCCGCGCTTCGCCTCGGCCGCCTGCGCACCCGGCGCCGCGACCGCACCGGCCAGCGCCACCCCCGCCCCGGTCACGGCGGACTTCTCCAGGAACTTCCGGCGGTTCAACGGCATGTCTGGCTCCTCGCGGAATCTGTGAACGACGCGCGTAGATAACGCGCGTAGATTCTGACCCGCCCGCGACCGGCCGCAACAGACCCGCCAGGTTGCGATCTGATGACTCGGTCCCCGCATCCCGCCCCTCTGGCCAGCCAAGACATGACAGAGTGGGGCGTATGACCGCGCCCACGGCAGACGCCTCCCAGCCCGCCGTCCCCTACGGCACACCCGAGGCCCCCCGCATCGCCGTCCGCGGCGAGGCCCGCCTCGAAGTCGACCCCGAGATCGCCCGCATCGGCATCACCGTCGCCGCCCGCGGCCGCGACCGCCGCTCCGCCCTCGACGACCTCACCCGCCGCAACGCCGGCGTCCTCGACCTCGTCAAGTCCTACGGCGACGCCGTCGAACGCCTGGAGACCGGCGCCTTCTCCATCACGCCCGAACTCACCAAACACGGCCGCGGCGAACGCGTCCGCACCTACCACGGCAGCGTCCGCGTCACCGCCGAACTCACCGACTTCACCGCCCTCGGCGAACTCACCACCCGCCTCGCCGACCTCGAACTCACCCGCGTCGACGGCCCCTGGTGGGCCCTGCGCCCCGACTCACCCGCCCACCGCGAAGCCCGCAAGAAAGCCGTACACGAAGCCGTCCAACGCGCCCGCGAATACGCCGAAGCCCTCGGCACCAGCCTCTCCGCCCTCGTCGAACTCGCCGACATCGGCGCCGAAAGCGCCCCACCGGCCTACCCCCAGGCCCCCGGCCGCATGCGCTCCGCCGCCTTCGCCGGCGCCGCCGAGGACACCCCGGCCCCCCTCGACCTCGAACCCCAGCGCCAGCGCGTCCACGCCCAGATCAACGCCCGCTTCACGATGGTGCCGCCGCAGCTGTAAACGCTCCCGCGTACCCGCTCCGAAAACCCGACCGAATTCAACGACTGCTCATCGGAGCGTCCCACCGCACAATTCAACACTTGTCAATAACGCTTCACGCAAAGTCTGTTGAGTAGTCACGCCCGACCAATTCTCTACCAGTCGGTAACTCATAGGCTCGCCCCATGCGCCGAGCCAAAATCGTCTGCACCCTTGGACCCGCCACCGACTCGTACGACCAGATCAAGAACCTGGTCGACGCCGGAATGGACGTAGCCCGCTTCAACCTCAGCCACGGCGGCCACGCCGAACACGAGGAGCGCTACCACCGGGTCCGCAAGGCCGCCGACGAGACCGGCCGCAGCGTCGGCCTCCTCGCCGACCTTCAAGGCCCGAAGATCAGGCTCGGCCGCTTCACCGAAGGCCCCGTACTCCTCGAACGCGGCGACACCTTCACCATCACCGTTGAAGACGGCGTCGAAGGCGACGGCCGGATGTGCGGCACCACCTACCCCGGCCTCGCCACCGACGTCACCACCGGCGAACGCATCCTCATCGACGACGGCAAGGTCTGCCTCGAGGTGACCTCCGTCGACGGCCCCCGAGTCCACACCACCGTCCTCGAAGGCGGCGTGATCTCCGACCACAAGGGCCTCAACCTCCCCGGCGCCGCCGTCTCCGTCCCCGCCCTCTCCAAGAAAGGCGAAGACGACCTCCGCTGGGCCCTGCGCACCGGCTTCGACGTCATCGCCCTCTCCTTCGTCCGCACCGGCCGCGACATCCAGGACGTCCACCGCATCATGGACGAAGAAGCCCGCCGCCTCCCCGTCATCGCCAAAATCGAAAAACCCCAGGCCGTCGAGAACATCGACGACATCATCGCCGCCTTCGACGGCATCATGGTCGCCCGCGGAGACCTCGGCGTCGAAATGCCCCTCGAACAAGTCCCCATCGTCCAAAAGCGCGCCGTCAAACTCGCCAAACGCAACGCCAAACCGGTCATCGTCGCCACCCAGATGCTCGACTCCATGATCGACAACGCCCGCCCCACCCGAGCCGAAGCCTCCGACGTCGCCAACGCGGTCATCGACGGCACCGACGCGGTGATGCTGTCCGGCGAGACCAGCGTCGGCAAGCACCCGATCGAGACGGTCCGCACGATGGCCCGCATCGTCGAAGCGGCGGAGGAAGACATCCTCGCGAAGGGCCTCCCGCCTCTGACCGAACGCAACAAACCCCGCACCCAAGGCGGCGCCGTCGCCCGAGCGGCAGCAGAGATCGGCGACTTCCTCGGCGCACGCTTCCTCGTCGCCTTCACCCAGTCCGGCGACACCGCCCGCCGCCTCTCCCGGTACCGCTCCCCGATCCCCCTCCTCGCCTTCACCCCCGACCAGGCGACCCGCTCCCAGCTCAGCCTCACCTGGGGCGTCGAGACATTCCTCGGCCCGAGCGTCGACTCCACGGACGCGATGGTCGACCAGGTCGACGAACTACTGCTCCGCTACGGCCGCTGCCGCCCCGGTGACACGGTCGTCATCACGGCCGGCTCCCCGCCCGGCGTCTCCGGCTCGACGAACCTGGTCCGGGTCCACCACATCGCGGAGTAACCAGGTCAGTACTTGGGACCGACGTGGGCGTCCATGAGAGCGACTGAGGCTTTGCGGGCGACAGAGATGTTGAACGGGTCGCTCCCGCGGGCCAATGTGGTCCACTCGACGCCCACCTCGTCGAGGGCCTCCGTGAAAAGCCTCCGGATGTCGTCCGATTTGTTGGCGAAGAGGTATCGCGGATATTCGTAGCGCTTGCGCTCGCCCGCCACCATCCGGGTGGTCCAGTTCGTGATCCGGCACCCGTCGGAGTGGATGAGCCCGCGGATGAATTCCCAGGGATGGGCGTCCACGATGCCCTGCTGCCAGGGTTCGAGGACAATGCACCGCTCATGCTTCTTGCCGGGGCCGTGCTGTGGAAAGAGGCAGTGCAGGTGCTTCGAGTAGACCTTCACGTTGCGGCAGCCTGTCTTACGGACCCGGCAGACGGAATTGTCGGGGAAGACCGCACGCATGGCCTGTTCGCAGTCGTCCATGAGTCCTGGCCATGACTCCGTGCAGGTGATCATGAGGTTGGGTACGCGGTGCTCGGAGTAGTGGCTGATATGTCCATCCCCGAGATATAGGCCGAGCAGATACGCATAGGCGGGCTCGTCCAAGTCCCGTCCGTCGCACCGCGGGCACTTCGGGTCGTGGCGGCCGGGACACTCGCCGCGCTTCGCCCGGTCCAGGTGTTTCCAATAGCTGACCGTCCCCAGCGGTACATTGAGGCTGCGGGCCACGTCCGCGTTCCTCGCGCCGCCGCGCAGCAGTGTGAGAGCTTTCTGTCGCACATCAGTGCCATGGAAGTTCATGCGACCACTGTGGGTCACTGACGGTGACGATGAGCAGCAAAAAGCGGAGAACCACGCGAACGTGATCCTCCGCTTCTGATCTTGTGGTGCCCGGTGTGGGATTCGAACCCACATGCCCAAAGGGCACGGCATTTTGAGTGCCGCGAGTCTGACCAGTTCCTCCAACCGGGCAAGTCAGGGGACCGATGAGCAGTGTACCGGTTCACTGTGGGCCCTTGCTGCTAGGTACGCTGCTTGGGAGCAGTACCGGCCTGCCCCTACCAAGGAGCCCACGTGAGTGCCCCCGAGTCGCCCCAGCCTGTTGACGTGCCTGAAGACGACAAGTCGCACGTGCCTCCGATGACGACGCGGGTCGTCATCGCCGAGGACGAGGCGCTGATCCGGCTCGATCTCAAAGAGATGCTGGAAGAGGAGGGGTACACGGTCGTCGGTGAGGCCGGGGACGGTGAGCAGGCGGTGGAGCTGGCTCGTGAGCATCGGCCCGACCTCGTCATCCTCGACGTGAAGATGCCGAAGATGGACGGTATCTCGGCGGCGGAGAAGATCGCGGAGGAGAGCATCGCGCCGGTGCTGATGCTGACCGCGTTCTCGCAGCGGGATCTGGTGGAGCGGGCTCGGGATGCCGGGGCCATGGCGTATCTGGTGAAGCCGTTCAGCAAGACGGATGTCGTGCCGGCGATCGAGATGGCCGTGTCGCGGTTCACGGAGTTGAAGGAGCTGGAGAAGGAGGTCGCGGACCTCACGCTCCGGTTGGAGACGCGCAAGCTGGTGGACCGGGCGAAGTCGATTCTGCAGACGGAGTACGGGTTGTCGGAGCCGGCTGCTTTCCGGTGGATTCAGAAGACGTCGATGGATCGTCGGATGTCGATGCAGCAGGTCGCGGAGGCGGTCATTCAGGACGCCGATGAGAAGAAGGCCGGTAAGGGCTGAGACCACGCGAGAGGCCCGCTCCCTTTCCGGACGGAAGGGGAGCGGGCCTCTCGGCGTTCCGGGTGGGACGTCAGTCCTCGCCCAGGTATGCCTTGCGTACCGATTCGTCGTGGAGCAGGTCCTGGCCCGTGCCGGAGAGGACGATGTTGCCGACTTCCATGACGTGGCCCTGGTCGGCGAGGGAGAGCGCGGCCTGGGCGTTCTGTTCGACGAGGAGGATCGTCGTGCCCTGGGACTTCAGCTCGGAGATCGTCGCCATGATCTTCTGCATCATGATCGGGGAGAGGCCCATGGAGGGCTCGTCGAGCATGAGGAGCTTGGGCTGGGACATCAGGGCCCGGCCCATGGCGAGCATCTGCTGTTCGCCGCCGGAGAGGGTTCCGGCGGCCTGCTTACGGCGTTCCCCGAGGATGGGGAAGAGGTCGTAGGCGCGCTGGATGTCCTTCTCGATGCCTTCTTTGTCCTTGCGGAGGAACGCTCCGAGCTGGAGGTTCTCCGCGATGGTGAGGCGGGGGAAGATGTGCCGGCCTTCGGGGGAGTGGGCGAGGCCGAGGGCGACGATCTTGTGGGCGGCGATGCCGTTGAGGGGCTTGCCGTCGAAGAGGATCTTCCCGGAGGTGGGCTTCAGCAGGCCGGAGAGGGTGCGCAGGGTGGTCGTCTTGCCGGCGCCGTTGGTGCCGATGAGGGTGACGACCTGGCCTGATTCGACGCTGAAGGAGATGCCTTTGACGGCTTCGATCTTGCCGTAGGAGACCCGGAGGTCTTCGACCTCGAGGAGTGCGGTCACTTGGCTTCTCCCTTGGTGCTGCTGGTGGTGCTGGTCGCGTCGGCGGCGGCTGCGGCGGCCTCGACCTCGGCGGCTTCGGCTGCGCCGGGGTCGCCTTCGAAGGGTTCGCCGAGGTACGCGGCGACGACACGTTCGTCGGCCTGGACGACCTGGGGGGTGCCTTCGACGAGCTTTTCGCCCTGGACGAGGACGGCGACGCGGTCGCTGAGGTTGAAGACGAAGCGCATGTCGTGCTCGATGAGGAGGACGGCGATGCCCTTGTCGCGGATGGCGAAGACGAGTTCCTCGGCGGCCCTGGTCTCCTGGGGGTTCATGCCGGCGGTGGGCTCGTCGAGCAGGAGCAGGCCGGGCTCGGAGGCCATGGCGCGTGCGATCTCGAGCTTGCGCTGTTCGCCGTAGGGGAGGTTGCGGGACAGGTGGTCGCGCTTGTGGGCGAGGCCGATGAACTCGAGGAGTTCCATGGCGCGTTCCTCGCTGGCGCGTTCGGCCTTCTTGAAGCCGGGGCCGCGCAGGAGGGCCGACCACAGTCCTTCCTTGGTCCGCGTGTGGCGGCCGACGAGGACGTTCTCGAGGACCGTCATGTTGGCGAACAGGCGGATGTTCTGGAAGGTGCGGGCGATGCCGGCCTGGGTGACCAGGTGGGGCTTCGGGGGGAGGACGGTGCCCTTGTAGGAGACGGTGCCCTCGGTGGGGACGTAGAGGCCGGTGAGGCAGTTGAAGAAGGTGGTCTTGCCGGCGCCGTTGGGGCCGATGAGGCCGACGATCTCGCCGGCGTTGACCGTGAAGTCGACGGAGCGTACGGCGGTGAGGCCGCCGAAGCGCATCGTGACGCCGCGTGCTTCGAGTACAGGTGTCGTCATGTTCTTACGCCCCCGCCTTGGTGACGGCCGGTTCGTCGGTCAGCGTGGTCTGTTTGGGTACGTCGAGTTGGCCGGTCTCGTGGAATTCGAGTTGGCGTCGGCGGTTGGCGATGATGCCTTCGGGGCGGAAGCGCATCAGGAGGATGAGCGCGATACCGAAGGCGAGGAGGGACTTCTCCTGGAGGAAGACGAGCTTCTCGGGGAGGAGGTAGAGCAGGGCGGCGCCGAGGAGGGGGCCTGCGACGGTGCCCATGCCGCCGAGGACGACCGCGGCCAGGAGGAACGCGGAGTTGGGCGGGGTGGAGCCGGCGAACTGGTACGGCGTGGGGACCACGCTGTAGGTGACGTGGGCGCTGACGGTGCCGGCGAGGCCGGCAAGGGCGGCGCCGAGGGCGAAGGCGATGAGTTTGACGCGGAAGCCGTTGATGCCCATGGCGGTGGCGGCGGTCTCGTCTTCGCGGATGGCGATCCAGGAGCGGCCGATGCGGGAGTCCGCTGCACGCGTGTAGACGAGGACGACGATGGCCATGATGAGGACCATCAGCAGGTAGTAGTTGGCGAAGCGGCCGAGGGTGAATCCGCCGATGTCGTGGGCCTGCCCGAAGTTGAATCCGAGGAGGTTCAGGTCGGGGATGGAGGGGATGCCGTTGGGGCCGTTGGTGACGTCGGGTCCGGACTGGCCGTCCATGTTGTTGACGGCGATGCGGAAGATCTCTCCGAAGCCGAGGGTGACGATGGCGAGGTAGTCGCCGCGCAGTCGCAGGGTGGGGGCGCCGATGAGGACGCCGAAGACGAGGGATGCGGCGGCGCCGGCCAGGGCGGAGGCCCAGAAGGGCAGGTGGACGCCGGAGATGGTGGAGAACTCGGAGCCGGAGACGAGGGCGGCGGTGTAGGCGCCGACGCCGAGGAAGGCGACGTATCCGAGGTCGAGGAGTCCGGCGAGGCCGACGACGATGTTGAGGCCGAGGGCGACGGTTCCGAAGATGAGGATGTTGACGCCGATGTTGGCGTAGTGGTCGTCGGTCTGGGTGAAGGGGAAGGCGATGGCCGCGGCGAAGCCCATGGCGAGGGTGAAGCTGCGGTTGCGGGCGACGAGCGCGGAGAAGCGGTCGAGGAGGCCGGCGGTGTGCAGCGCCCACATGGCGAAGACGACGACGAAGAGGTAGCCGACGAAGAGTTCGCCGTACTCGGTGTCGATGCCGTAGGTGAAGACGCCGAGGCCGATGATCGTCACGACGGTGATGACGGCCCGCTGGATCCAGGGCGCGATGGCCTGGGTGGCGGGGATGCGGTCGGGTTTGGCGATGTAGGCCTTGAGGGCTGCCTTGGTGCCGTCGCCGGTGTGCTCCTGGGGGAGGGCGAAGGCGCCGAGGACGGGCAGCAGGGAGGCTACGGCCGCGATCCAGCCGCCGGGTTCGAGGTTGACGACGCCGCCGAGTTTGGTGCTGATGGCGATGACGGTGAACCAGGTGACGGCGAAGCCGCCGAGGGCGGTGAGGGCGAGGGGTGCGTTGTTGCGGGCGGGCAGGAGCCAGCCGAGGCCGCGGATGCCGTAGGAGGCGAGTGCGAACAGTGCGGTGAGGATGCCGGCGGTGAAGGTCAGCCATTGCAGGCCGCCGGGGTAGCCGTTGATGGTGAGGTCGCCGGGGAATTCGGCGGTCCAGGTCCAGGCGAGGAACGCGGAGGCGGCGGTGGCGATGCCGCCGGCGAGCAGCAGGCCGCGGGCGGCTGCGACGGGCAGCGGGACGAGGCCGCGCTGTGCGGGCGTCGGGGTGGGGACGGCGTCCGGCACTTCGGTCTTGGTCGTCTCGGTCATGTGATCACGCCCTGTCCGCGACGCGCTCGCCGAGCAGGCCTTGTGGCCTGAAGAGGAGCACGAGGATGAGGAGGCCGAAGGCCCAGACGTTGGCCCAGCTCTGGCCGCCGAGCTGCTGCATGCCGGGGATTTCGTCGATGTAGGCGGAGGCGAGGGTTTCGGCGACGCCGAGGACGACGCCGCCGAGCATGGCGCCGTAGATGTTGCCGATGCCGCCGAGGACGGCCGCGGTGAAGGCCTTGAGGCCCATGAGGAAGCCCATGCGGTAGTCGACGTTGCCGTACTTGAGTCCGTAGGCGACGGCGGCGACGGCGGCGAAGAAGCCGCCGATGGCGAAGGCGATGACGATGATGCGGTTGGTGTCGATGCCCATGAGCTGTGCGGTGTCGGGGTCCTGTGCGGTGGCCTGCATGGCGCGGCCGGTGCGGCTGCGGCGTACGAAGAAGGCGAGGGCGGCCATGCAGCCGATGGCGGCGAGGATGAGGAAGATGTCGGCGTCCTTGATGGTGACGGAGCCGATGTCGTGGGTGGCGTCGAGGCCGGGGAAGGCGCGGGGGCGGTCGGCGCCGGGGTAGAAGTTGCGTACGACCTCCTGGAGGGCCAGGGAGAGGCCGATGGCGGTGATGAGGGGTGCCAGGCGTGGTGCTCCGCGCAGTGGTCGGTAGGCGAATCGTTCCGCTCCGACGGCTATGAGGATGGCGACGATGGCTCCGCCGAGGAGCATGAGGGGTACGGCGAGGGCCATCGAGGTGCCGTCGGGGAGGATGTAGAAGTAGACCGTGAGGGCGCCGAAGGCCCCGGTCATGAAGATCTCGCCGTGCGCGAAGTTGATGAGCTGGACGATGCCGTACACCATCGTGTAGCCGATGGCGATCAGCCCGTACATCGAGCCTAGAAGCAGCCCGTTGGCCAGCTGCTGCGGCAGGGTGTTCACCGCATGGCCTCCATGTCGCTGGTGGTCGTGTGCACTGGATGTGTGCGTGGTCGCGTGCTGTGTGGGGGTGTGGAAACGGGCCGCGCGGTTGGGGTCCCCTTCCGCGCGGCCCGTGGTGCGGCGTTGTGGCGGGCCGTGTTACTGCAGGTCGGCGGTGCCGGTCTCCACGTCGTTCCAGGCACCCTTCTCGACCTGGTAGACCGTCAGCTGCTTGTTGGTGGTGTCGCCGTACTGGTCGAAGGAGATCTTCCCGGTGAGGCCTTCGAAGTCGGACTTCTGGACACCGTCGACGACCTTGGAGCGGAGGTCGTTGATGTCGGTGGGCACCTTGCCGCCGTTGGCGTCGGCTGCGGCCTTGACGGCCTTGATGATGGCGGTGGTGGCGTCGTAGGCGTAGGCACCGTAGGCGCCGTAGTCGCCCTTGTAACCCTTGTCCTTGTACGTCTGGATGAAGGTCTTGGCGGCGGGCAGGGTGTCGGCGGGGACGCCGATGGCGGTGGCGAGGTCGCCTTCGGAGGACTTGCCGGCGGCCTCGATGTAGGTGGTGGCGAACATGCCGTCGCCGCCGAACAGCGGGATCTTGACGCCGGCGTCCTTGAGCTGCTTGGTGATCAGTGCGGACTCGTCGTACTGGCCGCCGTAGTAGAGCAGGTCGGCACCGGAGTTCTTGATTTTGGTGACGAGGGAGCCGAAGTCCTTGTCGCCGGTGTTGACGTGGTCGGTGCCGACGACCTTGCCGCCGAGCTTCTTGTACTGCTCGTTGAAGATTTTCGCGAGGCCTGCGCCGTAGGTCTGCTTGTCGTCGACGACGAAGGCCTTCTTCTTCTTGAGGCCGTTGTAGGCGTAGCCGGCCGCGAAGCTGCCCTGGAGTTCGTCGGTGGTGGCGGTGCGGAAGTACGTCTTGAACGGACGCTTCTTGTCCGTCTGCCAGTTCTTGCCCTGGGTCAGCTCGGGGGCTGTGTTCGCCGGGGAGATCTGGACCATGTTGGCGGAGGCGAAGACCTGCTGCATCGTCTGGGCGACGCCGGAGTTCAGCGGGCCGACCGCGCCGACGGCGGTCTTGTCGCCGACGATGCTGGTGGCGTTGGACTGGCCGCTGGCGGGCTGTGCCTTGTCGTCCAGGGCCTTGAGCTTGAACTTCACGCCCGGGACCCAGTTGTTCTTGTTGGCGTCGTCGACGGCTATCTGGGCGCCGTACTGGATACCGAGGCCGGTGGTGGAGTTCTCACCGGAGAGGGGGGCGTCGACGCCGATGGTCAGCGTGGTGCCGCTCCCGTTGTCTCCGCCCTTGTCACCGCTGTCGTCTCGGGAGCCGCAGGCGGTGAGAGTCAGAGCTCCGGTCGTGAGCACGGAGGTAAGAATCACCAAGGAACGCTGTCGCACAATCAGTCCTTTCACAGGCAGGCCCCGCCCTGGTCGGGGGGTGAGTGCCGCGCTGGTACCGAACTCCCGATGGAGGCGGTGACTGGCCGTGACTCTAAGCCCGGGGTAAGGGCAGGGTCAGCGGCGCGGGCTGGCTTGTGACTTTCTTGTTATGACGTGGTGGATGCCCGGTCTCGACGGCGGACCCTCTCGACGGGTTTGGTGGATTTTCGCCGAGGTCCGCATTCTGAGAACTCGCACTTCCGGTTGGCCGTGGCTGAGATCATGCGGTGGTCGGTCCGCATGTGGCGCGGAAGGGATCGGAAAGGTCCCGGGCGGGGGCGCGGCCGGAGATGAGACTATGGCGTTGTATTGCGCGCGCGTTACGGAGCGTTACGCCGAGAAAGTGGATGGCCGGTGTGCGGGGGCGGTGCCGAGCCATCGGAATCGGCGATTTTCGCGGTGTTCCGCGGGAGGTGCCGGCCGACGCGGGCGGTGAGTGCGACGCGGGAGCTGCCGGTCGGGTGGGCCTGCGGAAGGGCTGCTGTTGCGGCGGCCGCGACAGTGATCCCAGCCGCTGAGTGCGCCGCGCCGGCGACCCTTCTTCGCCCGGGCGGCAGCTCGCCCCGGCGATCGGTGAGCCGGTCGGTGCGGCGGTCGGTGCGGCGGTCGGGGGCGCGCGGCGGTTCGGCGCCCGCCACGTCCAACTCCGTTTGTTGTCCGTTGAGTTGGCCAGTCTGAACGGGGGTGTTGCCCCGCCGCTTAGTGGGGTGCGCGTTGCGGCGGGGTGGTGGACCGTGCCGTGCGGCCGGCGGGGGTGGCGTCGGTACGGGGTGCGGCGGCTTCACGGACGGCGCCGCTCGGGAGGCGGTCGCGACGAGAGTGCGCCCGCCGCCCCGGGGTTCTCCGCGTCGTTCAGTTCGCGGCGCGGATGAGTTCCTCCTCGCCCGGATTCACGTCGCGCAGGAGGCAGGTCAGCCGGGCCGTGCACACCCTTTTATCGTTTTCGTCCGTGATGACGATTTCGTACGTGGCGGTCGACCGCCCCCGGTGCACGGGCGTGGCCACACCGGTGACCAGCCCGGAACGCACCCCGCGGTGATGGGTGCAGTTCAGGTCGACGCCCACGGCGATCTTGGAGCTGCCGCCGTGCAGCATCGACCCGATCGAGCCGAGAGTCTCGGCCAGCACCGCTGAGGCCCCGCCGTGCAGCAGTCCGTAGGGCTGGGTGTTGCCCTCCACCGGCATCGTCCCGACGACCCGGTCCGCCGACGCCTCGGAGATCTGGACACCCATCCGGTTCCCGAGGTGGCCCGCGGAGAACAGGGCCAGGAGGTCCACGCCGAGCGCGGCGTACTCGTCGATGACCTCTTGCGGGAACTTCACATGCTGCTGCTCACCCATCGGGCCCGGCTCCGTTCGTCCTCGTCACTCGGCTGCCTCTGTCACTGAGCGAACGCTCAGTCGGTCGCCGATTGTTCCAGACGCACCACCACGGACTTGCTGGCCGGGGTGTTGCTGGTGTCCGCCGTGGCGTCCAGCGGCACCAGCACATTGGTCTCCGGGTAGTACGCGGCCGCGCAGCCCCGGGCCGTCGGGTAGTGCACGACGCGGAAACCGGGCGCCCGGCGCTCCACCCCGTCCCTCCACTCGCTGACCAGGTCGACGTAGACGCCGTCCGCCAGCTTCAGGGACCGCGCGTCCTCGGGGTTGACCAGCACCACCCGACGGCCGTTCCTGATGCCCCGGTAGCGGTCGTCGAGGCCGTAGATCGTGGTGTTGTACTGGTCGTGCGAGCGCAGCGTCTGCAGCAGCAGACGGCCCTCGGGCAGTTCCGGGTGCTCCACGGGCGCGGCCGTGAAGTTGGCCTTGCCGGTGGCCGTGGGGAAACGGCGCTCGTCGCGCGGCGCGTGGGGGAGTGCGAAGCCGCCGGGGCGTGCCACGCGCGCGTTGAAGTCCTCGAAGCCCGGGATCACGCGTGCGATACGGTCCCGGATCGTCGCGTAGTCCTTCTCGAACTCCTCCCACGGCGTGCGGCTGTTCTCGCCGAGCACGCGGCGGGCCAGACGGCTGACGATGGCCGGCTCCGACAGCAGGTGCCGGCTCGCGGGCTCCAGGCGGCCACGGGAGGCGTGCACCATGCCCATCGAGTCCTCGACCGTCACGAACTGCTCGCCGCTGCCCTGCAGATCGCGCTCGGTGCGGCCGAGCGTCGGCAGGATCAGGGCCCGCGCGCCCGTGACCGCGTGCGAGCGGTTCAGCTTCGTCGACACGTGCACGGTCAGCCGGGCCCGGCGCATGGCCGCCTCGGTGACCTCCGTGTCGGGCGACGCCGAGACGAAGTTGCCGCCCATCGCGAAGAAGACCTTCGCCTCGCCGTCGCGCAGGGCGCGGATGGCGCGCACGACGTCATAGCCGTGCTCACGCGGGGGCGCGAAGCCGAACTCCTTCTCCAGGGCGTCCAGGAACGCCGGGGCGGGCCGCTCGAAGATGCCCATCGTGCGGTCGCCCTGCACGTTCGAATGCCCGCGCACCGGGCACACGCCCGCGCCCGGGCGGCCGATGTTGCCGCGCAGCAGGAGGAAGTTGACGACTTCCCTGATCGTGGGGACGGAGTGCTTGTGCTGGGTGAGGCCCATCGCCCAGCACACGATGGTGCGCTTGGAGTCGAGGACCATACGGAGGGCCTTCTCGATGTCCTCCCGGCTCAGGCCGGTCGCGGTGAGCGTGTCGTCCCAGTCGGCGGCGCGGGCGGTCTCCGCGAACTCCTCGTAGCCGTGCGTGTGCTCCCGCACGAACGCCTCGTCGACCGCGCCGTCCGTCTCGAGGATCAGCTTGTTCAGGAGGCGGAACAGGGCCTGGTCGCCGCCGATGCGGATCTGCAGGAACAGATCGGTGAGCGCGGCGCCCCTGACCATGCCCTGCGGTGTCTGCGGGTTCTTGAACCGCTCCAGGCCCGCCTCGGGCAGCGGGTTGACGCTGATGACCCGCGCGCCACCCGCCTTGGCCTTCTCCAGGGCGGACAGCATCCGCGGGTGGTTCGTGCCGGGGTTCTGCCCGGCGACGATGATCAGGTCGGCCTTGTAGAGGTCCTCCAGCAGGACGCTGCCCTTGCCGATGCCGATCGTCTCCGACAGGGCCGAACCGGACGACTCGTGGCACATGTTCGAGCAGTCGGGGAGGTTGTTCGTGCCGAACTCGCGGGCGAACAGCTGGTAGAGGAACGCGGCCTCGTTGCTGGTGCGGCCGGAGGTGTAGAAGACGGCCTCGTCCGGGGAGGCGAGCGCGGCGATCTCCTCGCCGATGATGTCGAAGGCTCGCTCCCAGGTGACCGGCTCGTAGTGCGTGCCCCCCTCGGGCAGGTACACGGGGTGGGTGAGCCGGCCCTGCTGGCCCAGCCAGTAGCCGCTGCGGCCCGTCAGGTCGGCGACCGGGTGCGCGGCGAAGAACTCGGGCGTGACCCGGCGCAGGGTGGCCTCCTCGGCCACGGCCTTCGCGCCGTTCTCGCAGAACTCCGCCCTGTGCCGGTGCTCCGGCTCAGGCCAGGCGCAGCCCGGGCAGTCGAAGCCGTCCTTCTGGTTCACGCTCAGCAGCGTCAGCGCGGTGCGCTTCACACCCATCTGCTGCTGGGCCATCCGCAGCGTGTGCCCGATCGCCGGGAGCCCCGCGGCCGCGTGCTTCGGCTCGGCGACCTGCGGCGCGTCCTGAACCGGATCGCTCTTGGGCGGCTTCGACGCCATCGCACACTCCCCTTCGGCTGCGCTGTGAGGTACGTCTCCGATCCTCGCACGGGGCGGTGACAGCAGTCGGGGGCGGGCCGGGGAGGCAAGGGCCCGTGCGGTGCCCCGCGGGGTCCGCCCGACCCGGCACCCCCGCGGGGCCGGGGCCGAGTGTCAGTGGGGCGTGGCAGGATCGGGGGCGTGGCAGAGACAGCATCGAAGACGACCGACCAGACCTCCGGCGGCAGCCGGCCGCGACTGATGCTCATGGACGGGCACTCGCTGGCCTACCGTGCGTTCTTCGCGCTGCCCGCGGAGAACTTCACCACCGCGACGGGCCAGCCGACGAACGCGATCTACGGCTTCGCGTCGATGCTGGCCAACACGCTGCGCGACGAGGCGCCCACGCACTTCGCGGTCGCCTTCGACGTCTCCCGCAAGACCTGGCGCTCCCAGGAGTTCACGGAGTACAAGGCGAACCGCTCCAAGACCCCGGACGAGTTCAAGGGCCAGGTCGAGCTGATCGGCGAACTCCTGGACGCCATGGGCGCCGTCCGCTTCGCCGTCGACGGGTTCGAGGCGGACGACGTCATCGCCACGCTCGCCACCCAGGCCGAGGCCGAGGGCTTCGACGTGCTGATCGTCACCGGCGACCGTGACTCGTTCCAGCTGGTCAGCGAGCACACCACGGTGCTGTACCCGACCAAGGGCGTCTCCGAGCTGACCCGCTTCACCCCGGAGAAGGTATTCGAGAAGTACGGGTTGACGCCCGCGCAGTACCCCGACTTCGCGGCCCTGCGCGGCGACCCCTCCGACAACCTCCCCGGCATCCCCGGCGTCGGTGAGAAGACCGCAGCCAAGTGGATCAACCAGTTCGGTTCCTTCGCCGAACTCGTCGAGCGCGTCGAAGAGGTCAAGGGCAAAGCCGGCCAGAACCTCCGCGACCACCTGGAATCCGTCAAGCTCAACCGCCGGCTCACCGAGCTGGAGCGCCGGGTCGAGCTCTCCAAGGGCGTCACCGAGCTGGAGCGCGCGGCCTACGACCGCAAGGCCGTCGCGATGATCCTGGACACCCTGGAGATCAGGAACCCCTCGCTGCGCGAGCGGCTCTTCGCCGTCGACCCCGGCGCCGAGGAGGCCGAGACCACCCCGGTCAGCACCGAGGGCGTGCAGCTGGACGGCGCTGTGCTCTCCACCGGCGAGCTGCCCGCCTGGCTCACCGAGCACGGCACACAGCCCCTCGGCATCGCCACGGTCGACACCTGGGCGCTCGGCGCCGGCTCGGTCGCCGAGGTCGCCCTCGCCGCGCCCGAAGGCCCCGCCGCCTGGTTCGACCCCTCCGAGCTGGACGAGGCCGACGAGAAGGCCTTCGCGGCCTGGCTCGCCGACGCCGGCCGGCCCAAGGTCTTCCACAACGCCAAGGGCGCCATGCGCGTCTTCGCCGAGCACGGCTGGAGCGTCGAGGGTGTGCGCATGGACACCGCCCTCGCCGCCTACCTGGTCAAGCCGGGCCGCCGCTCCTTCGACCTGGACGCGCTGTCCATGGAGTACCTGCACCGCGAGCTGACCCCGGCCGCCGCGGCCGACGGCCAGCTCGCCTTCGGCGCGGACGAGGGCGCCGAGGCCGAGGCCCTGATGATCCAGGCCCGGGCCGTCCTCGACCTGGGCCAGGTCTTCGAGAGCCGCCTGGAGGAGGTCGGCGCCGCCGACCTGCTGCGCGACATGGAGCTGCCCACGTCCGCGCTGCTCGCCCGCATGGAGCGGCACGGCATCGCGGCCGACCGGCCCCACCTGGAGGCCATGGAGCAGATGTTCGCCGGTGCCGTCCAGCAGGCGGTCAAGGAGGCCCACGCGGCGGCCGGGCACGAGTTCAACCTGGGCTCCCCCAAGCAGCTCCAGGAAGTTCTCTTCGGCGAGCTGGCCCTGCCCAAGACCAAGCGGACCAAGACCGGCTACACCACGGACGCCGACGCCCTCGCCTGGCTCGCCGGCCAGACGGACAACGAGCTTCCGGTGATCATGCTCCGGCACCGCGAGCAGGCCAAGCTCCGCGTGACCGTCGAAGGCCTGATCAAGACGATCGCCACGGACGGCCGGATCCACACGACGTTCAACCAGACCGTCGCCGCGACGGGCCGCCTGTCGTCGACCGACCCGAACCTGCAGAACATCCCGGTCCGCACCGACGAGGGCCGCGCCATCCGCCGCGGATTCGTCGTCGGCGAGGGCTTCGAATCGCTGATGACGGCCGACTACAGCCAGATCGAGCTGCGCGTGATGGCGCACCTCTCCGAGGACGAGGGCCTGATCGAGGCGTTCACCTCCGGCGAGGACCTGCACACCACGGCCGCCTCCCAGGTCTTCGCGGTAGAGCCCACCGCGGTCGACGCCGAGATGCGCCGCAAGATCAAGGCCATGTCGTACGGCCTGGCCTACGGGCTCTCGGCCTTCGGCCTGTCCCAGCAGCTGAACATCGAGGCGGCGGAGGCCCGCGCCCTGATGGACGCGTACTTCGAGCGGTTCGGCGGCGTACGGGACTATCTGCGCCGGGCCGTCGACGAGGCCCGGGCGACGGGCTACACGGCGACGCTCTTCGGGCGCCGCCGCTACCTCCCCGACCTCAACAGCGACAACCGCCAGCGCCGCGAGGCCGCCGAGCGGATGGCCCTGAACGCGCCCATCCAGGGCACGGCGGCCGACATCGTCAAGATCGCCATGCTCAAGGTCGACGACGCCCTGAAGGACGCCGGCCTCGCCTCCCGCATGCTGCTCCAGGTCCATGACGAAATCGTGCTGGAGATCGCCCCCGGGGAGCGGGCCGCCGCCGAGGAACTGGTCCGCCGGGAGATGGCGAACGCCGTACACCTCCGCGTACCGCTGGGCGTCTCGGTGGGCGCGGGCCCGGACTGGGAGTCGGCGGCCCACTAGCCCGCTGCGCGGCGGCGCGGACGAGGCCCGGCGGGCGGGGCGGGGGAGTACCCGCGCAGCCCGGCCCCCACGCTTCGGCCGGGCCACCGCAGTCCCGTCCCGGCTGAAGCGCGCAGGGGGCCCGGCCGGGTCGAGGTCCGACGGGCGCCGACCGTGGCCTGCTCGAGCCGGGGCACTGCGGTTCCGCCTCGGCCGGAGCTCGGGCGTGGTGGGGCCGGGCCGGCCGGAGAGCACTCACCCAGCCCGTTCCGCCCGAGCCGGGACACCGGGCGTCGGCCCGGGCCGAGGGACCTGCCCGAGCCGGGACACCGGGCGTCCGCCCGAGCCGGGACACCGGGCGTCGGCCCGAGCCGAGGGACCTGCCCGAGCCGGGACACCGGGCGTCCGCCCGAGCCGGGCTCCGGGGTGCCCGGCCGCCCCGGCCCCTGCGGAAACCGTCACTCTCGTGGCCCCCGAGAAGGCGCCTGCGCTCCCGCTGGTCGCAAAGATGCGGGGCATGGGTATACGCACGTTCCTCAGCCGCACGGCACCAGGAGTGGCACCGCCGCCGTTCCCGGCATGCGAGGCCGCCGCGAGTACGGTCCGCGTCCCCGTCACCTTCTGCACGGCCCTGCGCCACGCGACGGCGGACCTCCGGCAGCGCCTGACCGCCCGCGTACGACGGCCCGCCTCCGCCGGCACCGGCGACCCGACACCCGCTGCGGCGCTCCCCGGCGGCGGCGCCGGCGACCTGGCCGCGGCTCCTGCCCTCGCCGGTACCGAGGTGCCGGCTGCCCTCACCGGCCTCATCGGCGCCGGCACCACGCCGACCGGCACCGGTCCGCACGTCGTCACCGGCCACGTACCCACCGGGGTCCGGCCCTCCGGCACCTCCGGAATCCCGGGCAGACCCTCCCGCCCCTGGGCCCGACTGGCCCGCGGCTACCTGACCCTCGTCCGCACCCTGCTCCCGCGCCCCCACCCCGCGCACACCACCATCACCGTGTACATCACGACGACGGACAGCGTCCTCAGTGAGCGGCCTGGCGGCTCGGCTCCGCAGCGGCGGCAGGGCCAGGACCGGTGGGGACCGGAACCGGACGCCACACCCTGATTCCCACGGCGTAGAGCAGCAGCGCCGGGACGAGTCCGGCGCCCGCGCCGAAGCACACCGTCGGAATGATCTCCCACGGCTTCGCCGCCGAGCCCCAGTACGCCCACCACCGCGAGGCCCGCTGCACCGCCCCCGCCAGCGCGAAGCCGCAGATCACGGCAGCGGCCACCCACCGGTCCCGTACGGCGAGCACGGGGACCCCCACCGGCTCGCGCGCGGGAGCCCGCCGCAGCGCGTGCGCCACGAAGACGCCGATCACGACCGCGGCCACCGCCGAACCGCCGTACTGCAAGTACCAGTAGAGCGGGGAGCCCGCCACCTCCCGGCCCAGCGCCGGAAACAGCCGCATCCCCCACCGGTCGAGATGCGTGAACGCGTCCCACACCACATGGGTCGACGCACCGACCACCGCGGACACGTACCACCGTGCCACCAGCGACGGCCGCACCCGCGCGCGCGGCGCCCCACACCGCAGCAGGAACGCCACCCGCCCCTGCCGGGCCCGCGGCAGCAACGCCACGAGCGGCTCACGCACCAGCAGCCACAGTCCCACCAGTGCCCAGGCGATGAGCACATCGACCGTGAAGACGCCCGGGAACGCGTGCGTGACGTCACCGAACTCCATCGCCCCGGACAGCACACTCGCCGCGTAGTAGGTCATGTCGGGCGCGAAGGAACCCGCCACGAGCACAGCGGGCACCAGCGGGCCCCGGCCGGTGCCGTCGGTGCGTACGGCGGGCAGTACGGCTGCCGCATGGCTCAGCGTGAACGGCAACTCGGCTCCTCGTGACGGTCGTTGCAGCAGGCCGGGATGCCCGGCGGTCAGTGGCCCAGTATGCGGGATGCGGCTGCGTCGACGACGTCATGAGCACACATGACCAACTGGTGAAAAACGGTCACGAACGGGTGCCCGAGCAAAGGAAGTTGTCGTAGGGTCGCCAGAGTCGCCGCGCGGGGAGTGCGTCGACCATGTGAACGCGGTAAAGAGCAGAGCACACAAGAGAACAGAGTTGTGGCCGTCGGAGGGCAACCCCTCGGGCGGTTGGATCGTCACAACAGGGCGAACACTGCAGACGTAGACCGGACGCTCGGGCGTCCACGGGAGGGGTTCACTCTATGGCGGCGCAATTCGGCAGGAGGCTGTGCAAGGGGGCGGCGACCACCGCCGTGGCCGCGGTAGCGGTCGCGGCCCTGTCCGCCTCCCAGGCTCCGGGCGTGAACGACCACGGCAGACAGGCCGCTGCCGACGCCACCCCCTCACCCGAAGCGAGTGCCTCCGACGGCAGCGCCACCGGCAACTCGCCGTACTACACGGACCTGCCCCCGCTCAAGAGCCCGAACCCGTCACCGTCCACCGGCCCCGGCCCGGGCGGCACGGGCACCACGGAAGCCGGCATCCCCGCCACCGTCCTCGACGCCTACAAGAAGGCCGAGAGCGCGCTGCGCGAGACCAAGCCCGGCTGCAACCTGCCCTGGCAACTCCTCGCGGCCATCGGCCGGGTGGAGTCGGGGCAGGCCCGCGGCGGCCAGGTCAGGGCCGACGGCACCACCATCAAGCCGATCCTGGGTCCCCAGCTCGACGGCAACGGCTTCGCCCTCATCAAGGACACCGACGACGGCGCGTACGACGGCAACAGCACGTACGACCAGGCCGTCGGCCCCATGCAGTTCATCCCCTCCACCTGGGCCTGGGCCGGCCGCGACGGCAACGACGACGGCAAGAAGGACCCCAACAACATCTACGACGCCGCGCTCGCCGCCGGCCACTACCTGTGCCGCAACAACTGGGACCTGTCCGACCAGCGCGACCTCGACCGGGCGATCCTCAGCTACAACAACTCGCGGGAGTACCTGAACCTCGTCATGAGGTGGCTGGAGTACTACCGCAAGGGCACGCACGAGGTCCCCGACGGCACCGGCACGCTGCCCGACAACCGCAGCGACGACGGCGCCGGCGCATCGCCCACCACACCGGGCGCGACCGTTCCGGGCAGCTCGACGCCGAAGCCCGGCCCCAAGCCCGAGAAGCCCGGCGGTGGTCCGACCACCCCGAAACCGCCCACGACTCCGCCGACGACCCCGCCCGCCACCCCGCCCGGTGCGCCGACCAGGCCGCCCACGACGCCCCCCACCCCCACCGACACGGTGGACCACCTGGAGGACGCCGGAACCGCCAAGCTCACCGCGATGGCCGGGGACGCGTTCAGCCGGCGGATCAGTACGC
The DNA here is from genome assembly GCF_000725785.1 of Streptomyces flavovariabilis. Classification (NCBI taxonomy): domain Bacteria; kingdom Bacillati; phylum Actinomycetota; class Actinomycetes; order Kitasatosporales; family Streptomycetaceae; genus Streptomyces; species Streptomyces flavovariabilis. Next base: position 1,085,895 of record NZ_JNXD01000001.1, read on the forward strand.
GCGCCGAGACGGAGGCCGGCAAGGCCGTCGCCAAGGTCAGGGTCCGTTTCACGATCGTCGGCGACACGGACACCACCTTCACCGGCGGTGAGAGCGTGGCCACGGTCGCCACCAACAGCTCCGGCGTGGCCGTCGCACCCGCCCTGCAGGCGGGGGAGAAGACCGGCACCGTCACCGTCCGCGCCACCGTGGTGGGCCGTGCCGTCCCGGGCCTCGACTACAAGGCCACCGTCACCGAGCGGGCCGCCGACGCCCTCGCTCGCACCGGTGACGCCGCACTGACCTGCACCCCGGGTGGCGAGTTCGCCAACCCGGTCGAGGTGAAGGCCACGTACAAGGGCGCCGTCGCCGACGGTGTCGCGGCCACCGCCACGCTGGTCGAGTCGGCGGACGACCCGGCCGCCAACGACAAGGGCCCCTACTTCAAGGACGCCGACGGCAAGACCGTCCGCACCCTGACGGGCCTGAAGACGGATGCGAAGGGTCTGCTGAAGCTGCCCAAGCTGTACGCGGACGACACGACCGGCACGTTCCTGCTCCGCGTCACCACGGCCGGCGGAGCGACGCTCACCGTCGAACTGACCGTGGCGGCGGCCGAGACGTCCTCGCCGAGCCCGTCGGCCAGTCCGAGCGCGTAGCTCTCCGGTACGACAGACGACGCCCCTCCTGTGAAGGAGGGGCGTCGTTGTGTGTGCAACGTGTTCTCATCTCCGCCGCGCGTTGCTACGGTGCCGAGAAACCTGACGGTGTATCAGTTCTGCCCGTCACGACCCGTGGGGAGGCTCCTGTGCGCGCCCTTGCCGCCGCCGCCACCGGTCTCGCCGTCGCGTTCGCCGTGGTCCTGACGCTGACCGCCCTCGGCTCCCCCTCGGGGGAGACGTCCCCGAAGCCGCTGCTGACGACGGTGCCCGCACACCCCTGACCGCCCGTCCGGGAGGGAGGCCGAGATGCGCCGCAAGGCCGGCCTGGTCCTGCTCGCCCTCGCCGTGTTCTTCGCGGCCCTGTCACCGCTGCTGCGCTGGTACGCCTTCCCGCGCCTCGCCAAGGTCCCCGCGCACCAGTACCAGGACATGGTCCTGGAGGCGAAGGACGCCACCCTCCTCGACTACGGCACGATGCGGGCGAAGAAGGTCTCCAAGGTCACCATCGTCCAGACCCTCAAGGGCAATGTGGAGGCCTCCGAGCGGATCGAGGAGTCGGCCGGCCGGGACGTCGTCGTCTGGGACGGCCTGTCCTACGTCGTCGGCCCCGACGGCAAGATGGTCTCCAAGATCCCCGAGCGCTACATTTTCGACGCCCACACCCAGGAACCCGTCCACGCCACCGGCGAGACGGTCGACGGCGACCCGGTGCGCCGCCAGGGCATCGAGTTCAAGTGGCCCTTCCTGACGGAGAAACGGGACTACGAGTACTTCGACGCCCAGGCCCGCGTCACCGCGCCCATCGCGTACAAGGGCACCCAGGACTTCCGCGGCCTGGAGGTCTACTACTTCGAGCAGACCATCCCCTGGACCAAGGTGAAGATCCCGAAGACCCTGCCCGTGAAGGGCCTCACCGCCGAGGCGGTGGCCCGGACCGGCACGACCCGCTGGTACACCACGGTCCGCAAGTTCTGGGTCGAACCCCTCACCGGCGCCCCCGTGTACGGAGAAGAGATCCACCGGGAGGAACTGCGCGGCGGCGCCCTCCTCGGGGACCGCGACAAGGTGACCGCGTTCGCCGGCCACGTGAAGATGCGCGAGGACTACATCACGCACACGGTCGACCTGGTGAAGTCCCAGCGTCTGCTCATCCTGCTGATGACGTCCTGGCTGCCGTGGGGCTTTCTGACCCTCGGCGTCCTCCTGCTGGCTCTCGCGCTGTACCTGGAGGCCCGCAGCCGCCGCCCCTCGGGCCCGGCACCCACGGCGGCCGGGGAACCGTCGTCGGTCACCGCCTGAGCCGCGCGTTGGTGTGCCGGGTCGGCTCGGCGCCCGCCGGGTCCTCGGGCCACGGATGCTTCGGATACCGCCCCCGCAGCTCCGCCCGGACGCCCCGGTAGCCGTCCCGCCAGAACGAGGCGAGATCGGCGGTGACGGCGGCCGGCCGGCCCGCCGGGGACAGCAGATGCACGAGCAGCGGCACCCCGGCGACCCGCGGCGACTCGTGGAGTCCGAACATCTCCTGCAACTTCACCGCCAGCACGGGCTGCTCGGGCCGGGAGTAGTCGATCCGGATCCTCGACCCGCTCGGCACGGTCATCCGCTCCGGGGCCAGCTCGTCGAGCCGCCCCGCCACTCCCGAGGCCCAGGGCAGCAGCCGGGCGAGCGCCTCCCCGGCATCGATCCGTGCCAGATCGGCCCGCCGCCGAGCCCGGCCGAGCTCGGGCTCCAGCCACTCCTCCACGCGCGCGTGCAGCGCGTCGTCGGACACGTCCGGCCAGGGCGCACCGAGATGCAGCCGCAGGAACGCGAGTCGCTGCCGCAGGGCATCGGCCTCGGCCGACCACCGCAGCAGCCCGAACCCCTCCCGCCGCAACCCGTCGAGCAACGCGTCGCGCACGAGCCCGGGACCGGCGTCCCTCAGCGCCCGCACCGACAGCTCCACGGCCCCCAGCCGCTCCACCCTCCGCGCCACGACGTCCCCGTCGTCCCACCCGACCTCGTCCCGCTCCTCCAGCAGTGCGCCGGCCGCGAGCCGGGCCGTCTCCTCATCGACGACAGCCCCGAGCCGCACGCGCGCGTGCCCCTTGCCGACCGGCCGGTCGGCCATCGCGACGGCGATCCAGGGGGAACCGCGCAACACGCTCGCGTCGCCGGCCTCGGCACGGGTTCCCGACGCCATGAGGTACGACCCGCCGTCGGCCTTGGCGACGCGCTCGGGAAAGGCCAGAGCGGCGACGAGCCCGACCTGCTGTTCTCCGGAGAGACTCTCCGGCCCCTCGGCTTCTGCCCCCGCCGCGCGGGGAAGCCCGGTGACGACGGCCCGCAGCCGCCGAACCTCCGCCCGCCACCGTCCGGCATAGGCGTCGCCTCCATGCCGAGCACGACGCAACGCACCGGCCAGATCATCCCCGTACTCCCGCGGAGCCTCCTCGCTGAGCAGCGCGATGACCTCAGCGGCCCGCTCCGCCCCGACCGAGCCGGACCCGTCCAGCAGGGCCCGCCCCAGCCGGGGATGCAGACCCAGCCGGTTCAGCCGGACTCCCCGCTCGGTGGCCCGCCCGGCGGAGTCCACCGCCCCCACCGCCGCCAGGACATTCCGCGCCGCCGCCATCGCCCCGCTCGGCGGCCCGTCCAGCAGCGCGAGCCCGGACGCGTCCGGATCCCCCCAGCAGGCCACCTGCAGCGCGAACGCCGTCAGGTCGGCCACCTTGATCTCCGGCGACGGATACCGCGGCAGGCGGGCGTCCTCGGCCTCCGCCCAGCAGCGGTACACCGCCCCCGGTGCCTCCCGCCCGGCCCGGCCCGCCCGCTGCCGCCCCGCAGCCTGCGACGCCCGTACCGTCGTCAGCGCGCTCAACCCGCGCGCGTGGTCCACCCGCGGCTCGCGCGCCAGCCCCGAATCCACGACCACTCGCACCCCGGGCACCGTCAAGGACGACTCCGCGACCGACGTGGCAAGCACGACCCGCCGCCGCTCCCCGGGCATCAGTACCGCGTCCTGCACCGCCGCCGGTGCCCGCCCGTGCACCTGGAGCACGTCGACGTCACCCAGCCCCCCGAGCTGACCGGCGACCCGGGCGATCTCGCCCACGCCCGGCAGGAAACACAGCACGTCCCCGTCCCGCTCGGCCAGCGCCCGCCGCACCACGGACGCCACATGCGCCAGCAGCGCCGGATCCACCCGCATGCCGTGCGGCGGACGCACGGGCCGCACCGGCGGCGCCCACACTGCCTCCACCGGATACGCCGTCCCCTGCGCCTCGACCACCGGCGCCCCGCCCAGCAGCTGCGCCCAGCCCTGCGCGTCGGTCGTCGCCGAGGCGGCCACCAGCCGCAGCTCCGGCCGCAGCGTCTGACGCACGTCCCAGAGGAAGGCCGCCGCCGTGTCGGCGTCCAGGTGCCGCTCGTGGCACTCGTCGAGCATCACCACGTCGGCACCGGCCAGCTCCTGGTCCCGTTGCAGACGCTGGACGAGCACCCCGGTCGTGACGACCTCCACGCGCGTGTGCCGCCCGACGACCCGTTCCCCACGCACGGTGTAGCCGACGCTCTCGCCTGGCTTCTCGCCCAGCAGCCACGCCATCCGCCGCGCCGCGGCCCGGGCCGCGATCCGCCGCGGCTCGGCCACGATCACCCGCCGCTCGGGCCCCTGTCCGAGCAGTCCCGCCAGCGCCGGCGGCACCAGGGTCGTCTTGCCGGTGCCGGGCGGCGCCACGAGGACGGCGGTGCCGTGCCCCTCCAGGGCTTCAGCCAGGGCGGGCAGGGCGCCGCGTACGGGCAGGGCGTCCAGAGCGTCGTAACGGATCACGCCATCAGTGTCGTACGCCCGGGAGGGCCGCTCCCACGCGCGCCTGCCTCAGCCCCGCTCGCACACGAAGATCGCCGTCCCCGGAATCAGGTTCCCGCGCAACGGCGACCAGCCGCCCCACTCGGAGGTGTTCCAGACGGGCCACTCCGGCTCCACCAGGTCGACCAGACGCAGGCCCGACGCCACGACGTCCCGGACGCGGTCGCCGAGCGTGCGGTGATGCTCCACGTAGACCGCCTGTCCTTCGTCGTCCTGCTCGACATAGGGAGTGCGGTCGAAGTACGAGGCCGACACCGAGAGCCCCTCCGGCCCCGGCTCGTCCGGGAAGGCCCAGCGGATCGGATGCGTCACCGAGAAGACGAGCCGGCCCCCCGGACGCAGCACCCGGCGCACCTCGCGCAAAACCTGACGCGGGTCGGCGACGAAGGGCAGCGCCCCGTACGCCGAGCAGGCCAGGTCGAACGAGCCGTCCGCGAAGGGGAGCGCACCGGCGTCGGCGCACACCAGTGGGAAGGAACCGCCGATGCGCAGCGCGTGCTGCAACTGCCGGTGCGAGATGTCCAGGGCGACCGGACGCGCGCCCTGGGCGGTCAGCCAGCGGGAGCACTGCGCGGCGCCGGCGCCGATCTCCAGGACGTCCCGGCCCTTCAGCTCCTCCGGCGGGCCGAGCAGTTCGGCCTCCACCTCGTCCAGACCCTCGGGGCCCCACACGAAGCGGTCGTCGCCGAGGAACGTGCCGTGCTCGATCTGGTACTCGTCCGCGTTGCGGTCCCACCAGCCACGATTGGCGCGGGAGCTCTCCGTGGTACCGGCGTCACGCCGGGTGGCCTCGGGTTCGGACGCTTCGGACTCTTGGATGATCGGCTCCCTCGTCGTACTCTTCCGTCCAGCCGGTCCCGGCGGTGTCACAAAGGGGGCGTCGTGCGGCCTGCGTGGCCTCGGACGACAGGACTTGTGCCGGGTATGCGGTGATCCGCCCCGCGTGGGCGGCTTCGCGCATTGACCCTGCCCGGCTGCCCCCGTATGCTACAAGTTGCGCTGCGGGCCTGCGCACCTCAGACGTAGCAGGTCGCGCTCGCATCTGTTGTATGTCCCCTCGGTTGTCGAGGCGCCACCAGTGGTTTTGTGTGGCGCTTCCTTGGCTGTCCGGCTTCTTCAGAGCGAAACGGGCTCCCGGCGTAAGCAGTACCTACGACTCACTGTCCGTACCGGAGCCCTTTCCCACATGACGAGCAGCACCGAGACCACCTCTACCACTCCGCAGGTAGCGGTCAACGACATCGGTAACGAGGAAGCCTTCCTCGCCGCGATCGACGAGACGATCAAGTACTTCAACGACGGCGACATCGTCGACGGCGTCATCGTGAAGGTCGACCGGGACGAGGTCCTGCTCGACATCGGTTACAAGACCGAAGGTGTCATCCCGAGCCGCGAGCTCTCGATCAAGCACGACGTCGACCCCAACGAGGTCGTCGCCGTCGGTGACGAGATCGAAGCCCTTGTTCTCCAGAAGGAGGACAAGGAAGGCCGCCTGATCCTCTCGAAGAAGCGCGCCCAGTACGAGCGCGCCTGGGGCACCATCGAGAAGATCAAGGAAGAGGACGGCATCGTCACCGGTACCGTCATCGAGGTCGTCAAGGGTGGTCTCATCCTCGACATCGGCCTCCGTGGCTTCCTGCCGGCTTCCCTCGTCGAGATGCGCCGTGTCCGCGACCTCCAGCCCTACGTGGGCAAGGAGCTCGAGGCCAAGATCATCGAGCTGGACAAGAACCGCAACAACGTGGTCCTGTCCCGCCGTGCCTGGCTGGAGCAGACCCAGTCCGAGGTCCGCCAGACGTTCCTCACGACCCTCCAGAAGGGTCAGGTCCGTTCCGGCGTCGTCTCCTCGATCGTCAACTTCGGTGCCTTCGTGGACCTGGGTGGCGTCGACGGCCTGGTGCACGTCTCGGAGCTCTCCTGGAAGCACATCGACCACCCCTCCGAGGTTGTCGAGGTCGGCCAGGAAGTCACCGTCGAGGTCCTCGACGTCGACATGGACCGCGAGCGTGTCTCCCTGTCGCTGAAGGCGACCCAGGAAGACCCGTGGCAGCAGTTCGCCCGGACCCACCAGATCGGCCAGGTCGTGCCCGGCAAGGTCACGAAGCTGGTTCCGTTCGGTGCGTTCGTCCGCGTGGACGAGGGCATCGAGGGTCTGGTCCACATCTCCGAGCTGGCCGAGCGCCACGTCGAGATCCCGGAGCAGGTCGTCCAGGTCAACGACGAGATCTTCGTCAAGGTCATCGACATCGACCTCGAGCGCCGTCGCATCAGCCTCTCGCTGAAGCAGGCCAACGAGTCCTTCGGTTCGGACCCGGCCTCGGTCGAGTTCGACCCGACCCTGTACGGCATGGCCGCGTCCTACGACGACCAGGGCAACTACATCTACCCCGAGGGCTTCGACCCCGAGACCAACGACTGGCTCGAGGGCTACGAGACCCAGCGCGAGGCGTGGGAGACCCAGTACGCCGAGGCGCAGCAGCGCTTCGAGCAGCACCAGGCGCAGGTCATCAAGTCCCGCGAGGCGGACGAGAAGGCCGCTGCCGAGGGTGGCGAGGCTGCCGCTCCGGCCGCGTCCGGCGGTGGCGGCGGTTCGTACTCCTCCGAGGGCCCGGACAACTCCGGCGCGCTGGCCTCGGACGAGGCGCTTGCCGCGCTTCGCGAGAAGCTGGCCGGTGGGCAGAGCTGAACGCCCACTGAGCTGTAGCTCCTGACTGAAGGCCCGCACCTTTCGAGGTGCGGGCCTTCAGTGTGTTTTCAGGGCCCGTCGTTCGGCCGGGGGCCGGCCGGGGGGCTTGTCGCGCAGGTTCCCGCGCCCCTTGAGGAGCGTTGCCCCAGCCGCCAAGATCAATGTTCCCGCCCTCCGGGGAATGCCCACGCCCGCAACGGCGTTGTGGAGTGTGAACACGAGGAGGAGCGGTCACTGTGCTTGATCCGCAGGATTTGTACGCCTGGGAGCCGAAGGGGCTGGCCGTCGTCGACATGGCGCTCGCCCAGGAGTCGGCCGGACTTGTCATGCTCTACCACTTCGACGGATACATCGACGCGGGCGAGACGGGCGACCAGATCGTCGACCGGGTGCTCGACTCTCTGCCCCACCAGGTCGTCGCCCGCTTCGACCACGACCGGCTCGTCGACTACCGCGCCCGCCGCCCGCTGCTGACGTTCAAGCGCGACCGCTGGAGTGACTACGAGGAGCCCGCGCTCGAGGTGCGGCTCGTGCAGGACGCCACCGGCGCGCCCTTCCTGCTGCTGTCCGGCCCCGAGCCGGATGTGGAGTGGGAACGCTTCGCCGCCGCCGTGAAGCAGATTGTCGAACGGCTCGGCGTCCGTCTCTCCGTGAACTTCCACGGCATCCCCATGGGCGTCCCGCACACCCGGCCCGTGGGCCTCACCCCGCACGGCAACCGCACCGACCTCGTCCCGGGCCACCCCAGTCCGTTCGAGGAGGCGCAGGTGCCCGGCAGCGCCGAGTCCCTCGTCGAGTACCGCCTGCTCCAGGCCGGACACGACGTCCTCGGCGTCGCGGCGCACGTCCCGCACTACATCGCCCGCTCCCCGTACCCGGACGCGGCCCTGACGGTCCTGGAGGCCATCACGGCGGCGACCGGACTGGTCCTGCCCGGCATCGCCCACGCCCTGCGCTCGGACGCCCACCGCACCCAGACGGAGATCGACCGGCAGATCCGCGAGGGCGACGAGGACCTCACCGCGCTCATCGAGGGCCTGGAGCACCAGTACGACGCCGTCGCGGGTGCCGAGACCCGGGGCAACATGCTCGCCGAGCCGGTGGACATCCCGTCGGCGGACGAGATCGGCCAGGAGTTCGAGAAGTTCCTGGCGGAACGAGAAGGCGACAACTGATCCCGGTGGACCTGGGCGAGGGCTCTGTCAGCGGCAGGGCCTAAGCTGCGGGACATGCTGAAGGTGGGCCTGACCGGCGGCATCGGTGCCGGCAAGAGTGAGGTGTCACGGCTGCTCGTCGCGCGCGGGGCCGTGCTGATCGACGCGGACCGCATCGCGCGGGAGGTCGTCGCACCGGGGACTCCGGGGCTCGCCTCGGTCGTCGAGGCCTTCGGGGAGGAGATCCTCGGCGCCGACGGCAGCCTGGACCGGCCCCGCCTCGGCGGCATCGTCTTCGCCGACGCGGACAGACTCGCGACCCTCAACTCGATCGTGCACCCCCTGGTGGGCACCCGCTCCCGCGAGCTCGAGGAGGCCGCCGCCGGGGACGCGGTCGTGATCCACGACGTCCCGCTCCTCACGGAGAACGGCCTGGCACCGCTGTACGACCTCGTGATCGTCGTCGACGCGGCTCCCGAGACCCAGCTCGACCGGCTCGTCCGGCTGCGCGGCATGACCGAGGAGGACGCCCGTGCGCGGATGGCCGCCCAGGCGACGCGCGAGCAGCGCCGGGAGATCGCGGACATCGTGATCGACAACGACGTCCCGCTGGAGGAGCTGGAGCAGCGGGTGAAGGACGTGTGGGCCGACCTGGTGCGCAGGGCGCAGGCGCCCCGGCCGTCTCCAGAGGAATAGCGGCACCCCGTGGGGGCGTTGAACCCGTCGAGTGAGGGAAGGACTCTGCCGTGCCCGAGACCAGCGGTTCGACCGGACCTACCCCGGAGACACATGTCATCGACTTCCGTGCCGCCGAGCAGCTGCTCGCGGCGCGGGACCCGCGGGGCGCGGTGAAGCTGCTCGACGGGGTCATCGCCACGCACCCGGAGAACACCGCGGCGCGGCTGCTCCGGGCGCGTGCCTTCTTCGCGGCGGCGCAGCTGAGGCCGGCGGAGCTGGAGTTCCAGATCGTCCTGGAGCGGGAGCCGGACAACGCGTTCGCGCACTTCGCGCTCGCCCGTACCTTCGAGCGCCAGGGCCGCCCCGACCAGGCGAAACGCCACTTCCGTCTGGCGGCCGCGCTCGACCCGAATCCGGAGTTCCTGAAGGCGGCGCGCTTCGACTCGTGACCGGCCGCCCCGTCTGCTTCAGGGGCGTCGGTCCGGCGGCCGGTAGGGCGGGATGTCGGGGCCCGGCTGGTAGTGCGGACCCTGACGGATGTGCCGCAGGACGACGGCCAGGTCGATCGTGACGATCAGCAGCAGCACACCACAGGCGATGGCCCACCCGGTCCGCCCGGCGAGCCCGAACGCGACCGTCCCGAAGAGCGCCCAGACCAGCCCCCACACGCTCAGCCAGAAGCGCGCCCGCAGGGCACTGCGCGCGGTCCGGGGTTCACTGCCTGTGCGCATCCTTCGATCACCACTCCTGCTTGCAACGTACTCCTCGTGGCGAGGGTTCACCAAGGTCGACAGGGGGAGCCCCGCATGCCGCCGGACGGCTACACACCGCCCGAGATCCTGCTCGACCTGGCGGTGCCGCACGAGGACATCGACGACCGGGCCGCCCTGCGGCGGACACGCGCCGCGGACGCCGGGCCATGAGTCTCCTGGCGGAGTGCGTCGAGGAGCTCGGGCACGCCTGGTCTCCACCTGTAGGCGTCCGTGGTCCTCAGCGCCTGGCGCTCGCCGCCCCGTTCACTCGGTCGGGTGAAGACTGCCGTTGCGGGAACGGGTGTGCGGACGCGGCCCGTTGGACGGGCATGGAGATGAAAATGCGTGAGGGGTACGAGGGGACGGGACCGGGGGCCATCACCCCGGACGGCTGCGCGGTGGAGCTCTACTCACGGCTGCCCGTAGGGGACGAACCGGATGTCATCGCCGCCGCGGCCCCCGAGGGCGCGCGCATCCTGGAGCTCGGCAGCGGAGTCGGACGCATGACCCACGCACTGCTGGAGCGCGGCTTCACGGTCACGGCGGTGGACGAGTCCGCCCCGATGCTGGAGCGCGTGCGCGGCGCGCGGACGATATGCCGCCCGATCGAGGAGCTGGACCTGGGCGAGAGGTTCGACGTGGTGCTGCTCGCGTCGTTCCTCGTGCACGCGGGAGACGTCGAGGTGCGGCGGGGCATACTGCGCGCCTGCGCACGCCATGTCTCGGAGGCCGGCTGCGTACTGATCCAGCGGGAGGGCGAGGACTACCACGACAACGTGCCGCGCGAGCGCAAGGACCCCAGCGGTCTCACCGTGCGGATCGCGTCGTCGGAGCCGGTCGGCGACGGGGTCAACTCCGTGCGTGCGGAGTACGAGTTCCCGGACGCGGTCTGGACCCAGACGTTCCGCGCGCGACCGCTGACCCAGGAGCAGTTCGAGGAGGCGCTGGAGGAGGCGGGCCTGAAGGTGGACCGGTATCTGACGCCTGATCGTACGTGGGTGAGGGCGGTGCCGAGGGACTAGCCGGGGCGAAGGGGTGGGGATGACCGGGCGAGGACGTCTGACCGCCTACGAATCCGTCTCGACGCACCTCGCATTGTGCGGGGACGCCGAACTGCGGGAACTGCTGGACACCGCCGTGCCGCTGGGCACGGGCATCGGAGGGAGGTCGGCCCGGCTGGACGTGTCCGGCACACCGGTCTTCGTGAAGCAGGTGCCGCTGACGGACCTGGAGCGGCAGCCGGAACACCTGCGGTCCACGGCCAACCTGTTCAAACTGCCGACCATCTGCCAGTACGGCATCGGAGGGCCCGGGTTCGGGACGTGGCGGGAGGTCGCCGTCCACACCATGACCACGAACTGGGTGCTCTCCGGGCAGCATCAGGGCTTCCCTCTGATGTACCACTGGCGGGTGCTGCCGGGCGAGGCGCCCACGTTGTCGGAGGAACTCGCGGACGTGGAACGGATGGTGGCCTACTGGGACGGGAGCGTGGAGGTGCGCCGGCGCGTCGAGGCGCTGCACCGGTCCTCGGCAAGCGTCGCGCTGTTCCTGGAGTACATCCCCCGGACTCTGCACGCGTGGCTCACCGACCGGGTGCGAGCCGGTGGCGAGGCTCTCGACCGGGCGTGCTCCCTGGTGGAGAAGGAGCTGGCGGCCGGCACAGCCTTCATGAACAGTCGCGGGCTGCTCCACTTCGATGCTCACTTCGAGAACATCCTGACCGACGGCCGGCGCCTGTACTTCGCCGATTACGGCCTCGCCCTGTCGACCCGTTTCGACCTGACGCGCGCCGAGGCCGACTTCTTCCACCGGCACAGCGCCTACGACCGTTGCTACACGGCCAGCTGGCTGGTGAACTGGCTGGTCACCGCCCTGTACGCGGACGACGGGGATGCGCGTGAGGCGCGGATACGGGCGTGGGCCCAAGGCCGGCGGCCCACCGGGGCGCCATCCGGGACCACGAAGATCCTGGCTCGGCACGCGCCGGTCGCGGCTGTGATGACGAACTTCTACCGCGCACTCCAGAGGGAGAGCAGGAAGACCTCGTATCCGGCGGAGAGACTCCGGCAGCTCAGCCCGTGAGGGACGGCGGCGGCAACGAACCGTGCGAAATCGGCTGGGAGGCGATGAGTTCGGCGCCGTGGTCCGGTCTACCCCTGCGACAGCATCACGGACCACGTGCCCCAGGAGACCTCGATGTCAGAGACCACCGCTCCCGCCGCCGTCCCCACCGCCTCCGTCCCGGCCGGCGTCGTCGCCGAGTCCGCGACCGCACGCGGGCGGCGTGCCCGGATCGCGCTGCGCGGTCTCCAGGTGCTGCTGGCCCTCTTCTACGTGATCGCGAGCGCCCTGCCCAAGCTCATCGCGCACGCGTCGGCCGTCGAGTCCTTCGAGGAGCTGGGCTGGGGCAGTGCCGGGATGTACACGATCGGTGTGCTCGAACTGGCCGGTGGAATCGCGCTGTTGATCCCGGTGCTCCAGTCGGTGGCGGCGATGGCGCTGGGCGCGCTGATGGCGGGCGCGTTCGTCGTCCAGGTCACCGTCTTCGACGGGCAGTACGCGGCGACGCCGCTCATCCTGATCGTGCCGGTCGCCCTGATCGCCTGGGCGAGGCGGGAGCACAACACCGACCTGGTGCGCCTGCTGAAGCGACAGGCCTGACGGTGTCACGTGCGACTGAGGCCGTGTCCGGGAGGCCGAGAGGCTCGTCCCGGACACCGGCATGCCGCTCCGGCTCAGGGCTTCGGTCCGCCGGGGCCGGGGCCAGGACCGGGGGCCGGGCCGGGGGCGCCCAGGCCGCGCAGGCGTTCCAATTCGCGGCGGTCGCGCTTCGTCGGGCGGCCCGCGCCGCGGTCGCGGATGCCGGCGGGGGCGACCGCCTCGCGGGGCGGGGGCGGCGGGGAGTTGTCGACGTAGCACTGGGTGGCGACGGGGGGCCCGACCCGCTTGCGGATCAGCCGCGTGACGACGACGACCCGTTCGCGGCCCTCGTGCCGGAGACGTACTTCGTCACCGACGCGGACGCCGTGTGCGGGCTTCACGCGCTCGCCGTTGACCCGCACGTGGCCGCCCCGGCAGGCGGTGGCTCCCATGGAACGGGTCTTGACCAGGCGTACGGACCAGATCCAGCTGTCGACGCGGACGGTAGTACCGCCCTGCGGGCCCGCGGCCTCCGCCGAGGCGATCGCCGCGGCGACCTTCGGGTCCACGGGCTGGGCACCGCCTCCCGCGGAGGCGCCGACGGGCTCGGGCGCCGCTGCGTCGGTCCCGTCCGCCCTGTCGTACCGCGCACCTTGAGAAGCCATGTCCCCGACCTTAGTCCTCCGTGTCGTGCTGCCGGGCGGAATATCGCCCCTGAGCCAACTATGCCAAACAAGTTTTGCAAAAACTATTTTGCTGAAGGTGTCCGGCGGCCTAACCTCGCGGCATGGACAGCGACGAGCGCAAGCGCGTACTCGATCCCGAGCACGACACCGCCGCCCTGAAGGCGCTCACCCACCCCCTGCGTATCCAACTGCTCGGGCTGCTGCGGCAGGACGGGCCCGCCACGGCGAGTGAGCTGGCCGCGCGGACGGGCGAGTCGTCGGCGTCGGCCAGCTATCACCTGCGGGTGCTGGCGAAGTACGCGTTCATCGCCGAGGCCGAGCACCGCGACGGGCGGGAGCGGCGCTGGCGGGCACTGCACACCGTCACGTCCTGGAGCAACGAGACGATGGAGTCCACCGCGGCGGGGCGGGCCTTCGTCAGCCTGGCACGGCGGCGGCAGATCGAGCACCTGGAGAGATCCCTCGCCCGGCACGAGGCGGACATGGCCGCCGGGCGGCTCGGCCAGGAATGGGTGGAGCCGTCCGGGATCAGCGACCTCATGCCCCGGCTGACGGCCGAGTCGCTCACCGAACTCTTCGACACCGTCGCCGGGAAGCTGGCGGAGCTGACCGCCCGGGACGCGGACGATCCACGCGCCGCGCACGTCGTGTTCCTCGCCGCCGGACTGCCGCTCGCCGCGCACGAACACGCGGGCACCGGCCCCGTCATCGAGCCCGAAGACCTCAAGGAGTCCCACCCCGGGAACCCCGACAGCGAAGACGCCCCGTGACGCGGCTCAAGACCGAGCCGTCCGGGGAACGGGCCGCCCTGCGCCGGTACGTCACCGTCTGTGTGCTCCTCTGGCTGCCGCCGGGTCTGGGCATGGCCACGATGGTCCTGCTGTTCAGCGAGCGCGGCATGTCCCTCACCGCGGTCGCGGGGCTGTTCGCCGCGCACTCGCTGACCGTGGCCGCGCTGGAGCTGCCCACTGGAGGGCTCTCCGACGTCCTCGGGCGCCGGCCGGTCCTGGCCGCGGCCGGCGCACTGAACGTGGTGGCCTTCGCGCTGGTCGGGCTCGGCACCACCGCCTGGCTGCTCACGGCCGGCATGGTGCTCATGGGCGCGGCCCGGGCCCTGGCCAGCGGTACCGCCGAAGCCTGGTACGTCGACACCGTCCAGGCGTGTTCCGGCCCGGACGCCGAACTGCGCACAGGCCTGGCCCGGGGCGGCTCCGCGGCCTCCGCCGCGCTCGCGGCCGGCATGCTGCTCGGCGGTGCCCTGCCCTGGCTGCTCGGCCTGGGACCCGACGTGGGTGCCCGGCTGAGCGAGGCGACGTCCGGGACGGTGCTGTCCCTGTCCGTTCCCCTGCTGCTGGGAGCAGTGCTGAGGGTCGCCTTCGTCGCCTACGTGCTGACCGCCCTGCGGGAACCCCCGCGACCGCCGGCCACCCTGCGTTCCGTGCTGCGCGGCGTTCCCGTCACAGTGCGGGACGGGCTGCGGCTGGGTGGACGGGACGCGCTGGTCCGCAGGATCCTGCTCGGTGCCGCGGCCACCGGAAGCGCCCTGGCGGCCATCGAACTGCTCGTACCGGGGCGGGTGACCGCACTGACCGGCGCGACCGGCTCCGGAGCGATGGTCTACGCGGCACTGTCCTGTGCGGGCTTCGTCTGCTCCGGTGCCGGCAGCCACCTCGCGCCGCTCACCGCCCGGCTCGCGGGCAGTGGCGAACGGGCCGTGCTGGTGGGTCTCGCGGCCGGTGCGGGCGGTCTGCTGCTGCTCGGGGCCACCGCGTCCTCCGCCCACCCGGTGGCCACGACCGTCGCGGCCGTCGGCTTCGCACTGGTCTACTTCGGTCTCGGCGCGGCGGCCCCGAACGAGAACGACCTGCTGCACCGCCGGGTCGCCGACGCGGGCCGCGCCACCGCCCTGTCCGTCCAGTCCCTCGCCCGGCAACTGGTCGGCGCGCTCAGCGGCCTGGCCATCGGGGTGTTGCCCCCGGGCCCTGTGCCCTGGCTGCTGACGGGTGCCGTATTGCTGGCCGGGGCGCTGCTCTGGCTGCGCCGGAGCGACGCACAGGCCGTGCGGGTCACCGGCGTGTGAGTCCGGCGGAGGGCGAGCCCGCACCGGTCGGCGCGGATCTCGCCCCCGTGACGACCGCGACCCCGTCTGCGCCTACGGTGGAGTGATGGATGCCAGCGGCCTTCCCCTCCTCGACCGGCGCATCGCCGACTGCCGGGCCTGTCCGCGGCTGGTCTCCTGGCGCGAGGAGGTGGCCCGTGCCAAGCGGGCGGCCTTCGCGGACTGGACGTACTGGGGCCGGCCGGTGTCCGGTTTCGGGCCGGCCGATGCCCGGCTGCTGATCGTAGGGCTCGCTCCCGCCGCCCACGGCGGCAACCGCACCGGCCGGATGTTCACGGGCGACCGCTCCGGGGACGTCCTCTTCGAGGCCCTGTACGACGTCGGCCTCGCCTCCCAGCCGACCGCCGTGCACGCCCATGACGGTCTGGAGCTGTACGGCGTACGCGTCACCTCGCCCGTGCACTGCGCCCCGCCCGCGAACAAGCCCACCCCCGAGGAGCGGGACACCTGCCGCCCCTGGCTCGTGCAGGAACTGCGGCTGCTGCGCCCGACGCTG
This sequence comes from Streptomyces flavovariabilis, assembly GCF_000725785.1. Classification (NCBI taxonomy): domain Bacteria; kingdom Bacillati; phylum Actinomycetota; class Actinomycetes; order Kitasatosporales; family Streptomycetaceae; genus Streptomyces; species Streptomyces flavovariabilis. The sequence goes on from NZ_JNXD01000001.1 coordinate 1,101,597, forward strand.
CGGGCCGTGGTCGTACTCGGGGCCTTCGGGTGGCAGGCCGCGCTGCCGGCGTTCGCCGAGGCCGGCTGGCCCGTGCCCCGGCCGCGCCCCGCCTTCTCCCACGGCGCCCGGTTCCGCCTCGACGGCCTGGAGCTCTTCGGCTGCTTCCACGTCAGCCAGCGCAACACCTTCACGGGCCGGCTCACCCCCACCATGCTGCGCGATGTCCTGCGGGCGGCCGGGCGGGCGGCGGAGCTGCCGATCCGAAGCGGCTAGGGAGCCTGCTCGCCGAACAGGTGGCGGACCGTGGAGCGGTAGTTGGTCCGGACGTGCGTCAGCGCGTGCGCGCGGGCCCGGTCCGGGTCGCCCGAGGCGATGGCCTCGTACAGCTCTCGGTGCTCCACGAGGAGCTGGGGCCATTCCTCGTTGCGCCGGGTCATCCAGCGCAGCCGGCCGGCGACCGGTTCCAGGGCCTCGGTCAGCAGGCTGTTGCCGGCCATCGCCATGATGCGGTCGTGCAGACGGCTGTTGAGGTCGGTGATCACCTCGGCGTCCGCGGCCTCGGTGGCGGCGGCCGCGCGGTCGATGAGCTCCCGGACCTCGGCGAGGTCCTCCCGTGTCGCGCGCGATGCGGCGAGTCCGGCGGCGTAGACCTCCAGGGCTTCTCGCAGTTCGAACAGTTCCTTGACGTCGGTCGGGGTGAGGCGGCGTACCACTGTGCGGCGGGGTGTCTCGAAGTGGACGAAGCCCTCGGCGACGAGTGCCCTGATCGCCTCCCGGACGGGCACGCGCGAGACACCGAAACGCTCCGCCAGTTCGCGTTCGACCAGGCGGTCTCCAGGGCGGAGGCTGCCCGCGATGATCTCCTGGCGCAGATCGGCCGTGACGCGTTCGCGTACCGCTCCGAGAGGTTCGATCTTCGTCATGCGGTCCATCCTCGTCGACGCGAGGTCTCTTTTACGGGGCGTTAACGAGAGCGACATCGGTCAGAACGGTTGACGGCGGGACCATGACGCAGTTTGGTATACCAAACACCTCGCAGGGCGGCCGTCCGCAGTCCTGCTGAGCAGTCCTCCGTCGTCCCCTTGCTCTGGAGGCCCCCGTGTCCCTCGCCGACCGTGCCGCGACCACCGGCACCCCAGCGTTCGTCCCAGACCCCCGGCTCACCAACGAAGACCTCGCGCCCGCCAAGAAGCGCAACTGGAAGGTCTTCGACCTCTTCGCCATGTGGATGTCCGACGTCCACAACCTCGGCAACTACACCTTCGCGGCCGGGCTGCTCTTCCTGGGCATGAACGTCTGGCAGATCTTCACGTCCCTGCTCGTCGGGTTCGTGATCATCTACATCGGCATGAACTGGATGGGGAAGATCGGCCAGCGCCACGGCGTGCCCTTCCCGGTGGTCAGCCGGATCGCGTTCGGCATCTGGGGCGCCAACATCCCGGCGCTGATCAGGGCCGTGATCGCCATCATGTGGTACGGCATCCAGACCTACCTGGCCTCCGTCGCCGTCAACGTGATGCTGCTCGCGGCCTGGCCGGGCCTGGAGTCGTGGACGCACAACTCCTTCCTGGGCCTGGACGCGCTCGGCTGGGTCTCCTTCATCGCGCTGTGGCTGGTGCAGGCGGCGATCATCAGCCGGGGCATGGAATCGGTCCGCAAGTTCCAGGACTTCTGCGGCCCGGCGATCTGGCTCGTGATGATCGCACTGGCCGTGTGGATCCTCGCCAAGGCCGGCTGGACGATCTCGCTCACCTCGACCCCGCACCCGGTCTCCGTCGGCGAGCAGTGGCGCCAGTGGTTCGGCGCGATCGGCCTGGTCCTCGCCACCTACGGCACGCTGATGCTCAACTTCTGCGACTTCTCCCGCTTCGCCCCCGACTACAAGTCGGTCAGGCGCGGCAACTTCTGGGGCCTGCCCGTCAACTCCACCGCCTTCGTGATCGTGTCGGTCATCGTCACCGCGGGCGCCTTCGAGGTCTTCGGCAAGGAGATCACCGACCCGGCCTACCTCGTCGCCGAGATCGGCAACACCTGGGTGCTCGTGGTGGGCGCGCTGACCTTTGCCATCGCCACCATGGGCGTCAACATCGTCGCCAACTTCGTCTCACCGGCGTACGACCTGGCCAACGTGTGGCCGCAGAAGATCACCTTCAAGGTCGGCGGCATGATCAGCACGGTCGCCGCGCTGCTCGTCACCCCGTGGAACCTCTTCTCCAACCCGACCGTCGTGAACTACTTCCTCGGCGGCCTCGGCGCCTTCCTCGGCCCGCTGTTCGGCGTGATCATGGTCGACTACTACTGGGTCAAGCGCGGCCGCGTGAACGTGGACGAGCTGTTCGACGCCTCTCCCGGAGCCCGCTACCACTACCGCAAGGGCGTCAACCCCAAGGCGCTGTGGGCGTTCCTGCCGGCGGCCGGTGTCGCGGCGGTGCTCGCGCTGGTGAAGACCTTCAGCGACGTGGCCCCGTACTCCTGGTTCATCGGCACGGCCCTCGCCGCCGGCCTGTACGCGGCCCTGTGCCGTCCCGAGCGCGCCACCGCGGAGGTCTGAGCAACGTGCGGATCGTCGTCACCAACTGCAACACCACGCAGGAGATGACCGAGGAGATCGTGCGAGGTGCCCGGACCGCCGCCGGCCCGGGCACCACCGTGACCGGACTCACCCCCACCTGGGGGCCCGAGTCCGCCGAGGGCTGGCTCGACAGCTACCTGTCCGCCGCGGCCGTCCTGGACACCCTGCGGACCTACGACGGACCGCCCTACGACGCCGTGGTCATGGCCGGATTCGGGGAGCACGGGCGGGAGGGCGTCCGGGAACTGGTGGGCGTACCGGTCGTCGACATCACCGAGGCCGCCGCACATCTCGCCTGCCTGCTGGGCCGCCGCTACGGCGTCGTCACCACGCTGGAGCGCTCGTGCGGCCAGATCGAGGACAGCCTGGAGACGGCGGGCGTGGCGCGCAACTGCGCGGCGATCGTCGGAACGGGCCTGAACGTGCTCGGCCTAGGCGACGACGAACGCACCGAGACGGCGTTCCTGGCCGCCGCCGAACGTGCCTGCGCGGCCGGGGCGGAGGTGCTCGTACTGGGCTGCGCCGGCATGACGGGGCTGCAACGGGTCGTCGGGGAGAAGCTGGGCCTGCCGGTCGTGGACGGGGTCGCCGCGGCGGTCAAACTGGCGGAGTCGCTGGTGGCGCTGGGGCTGACGACCAGCCGAGGGGGGAGCTACGCCGAGCCGCTGCCGAAACGGAGGGCGTGGGGGAGGCCCGCGGAGCAGTAGCTCAGGCCGGTCCGTCGAGGGGAACGTCGTCCCGGTGAGCCCCGTAGAACTCCGCCTGCAGGGCCATGACCTCCCGCATGGAAGTGCCGCGCGGGATGCCGTACACCGTGCCGGGGAAGTCCAGCGCCTCCTGGATCTGCCAGAGTTCGTCGTGCTCCCCGGGGGCGAAGAGCCGGGCCCGGGGCGCGCCCGCCGCGATCCAGCCGATGGGCAGGACGGTGCCGGGCGGCAGCACGGAGTTGACGTGCAGCACGCTGTGGATCCGCAGCTCCGCACCGGCGCCCGCGACGGCCCCCGGGAAGACGCAGGCGCCGGTGGCCACGAAGACCTCGTCCTGAAGGGTCGCCCCGTTGACATGGGCGTGCGGGCCGACGAGTACCGCGTCACCGATCACGGCCGGATGCGCGGACCGCCCCCGCACCAGCGCGTTCTCCATGACGACGACGTCGGAACCGACCCGCACCTCCCCGTCCTCCGCGGTGAGTACGGCCCCGTGCAGCACCCGGCTGCGCTCACCCAGGACGACGGCCCCGCACAGCACGGCCGTCGGCGCGACGTACGCGGACTCGGGGACGACGGGACGCCGCCCGCGGTGCTCGATCAACATGGGACTCTCCTCAGGTGGACGACCCCTCGGGTACGACGGCTGTCGCCGTAATCTCCACCAGCTGTCCCGTGTACCCGAGACACGCCACGCCGATCAGCGTCGACGAGTGCGGACCCGCACTGAGGCCGGACGCCTCCACCACACTCCAGACGGCGGACAGCACGGCCGGCTCACCGCTCACCACGTACACCTCGGTCGCCACGACGTGCGCCAGATCGCTGCCGACGGCGGCCAGTTGCTCCCGCAGATTGCCGATGACCTGCTCGGCCTGCCGCACCGGATCTCCGGGCCCGACGAGCGTGCCGTCGGGGCCCAGCGGTACGGACCCGGCGAGGAAGGCCAGCCGCGTGCCGGCCTCGACCACGGACACGTGGGAGTAGGCGGGTGGCGGGAAGAGGCTCGGGACGGTGACGCGGCGGATCACGTGAGGGTCTCCGATCTGCGGGCGGCGACAGGACAACCCACCGATCATGAGGGCCCAGGCACGGGCACGCACCCGTATTTCGGTTTCCGGCGGCCGGGCCGTCCCCCTACGCTGCCCTGGACCCCCCGCCTGCCCAGGAGCCCGCCGTGCCCACCCTCCCGGACCACGCCTTCCTCGCCACCACCGCCGACCGCCTCGCCGCCCTGCCCGCCGTCGAGGCCGTCGCCCTCGGCGGCTCCCGGGCCCAGGGCACCGAACGGCCCGACAGCGACTGGGACCTGGCGGTCTACTACCGCGGCGCCTTCGACCCGGCCGATCTCCGCGCGGTCGGCTGGGAGGGCGAGGTCAGCGAGATCGGCGCCTGGGGCGGCGGCGTCTTCAACGGCGGCGCCTGGCTGACGATCGAGGGCAGGAAGGTGGACGTCCACTACCGCGACCTGGCCGTCGTCGCACACGAGCTGGCCGAGGCGGAGCAGGGCCGCTTCCGCGTCGAGCCCCTCATGTTCCACCTGGCGGGCATCCCGACCTACCTGCTCGTCGCCGAACTCGCCGTCAACACGGTGCTGCGGGGCGACCTGCCGCGTCCGGGCGGCTATCCGCCGGCACTGCGCGCCGGCGCCCCGGCGCACTGGCACGGCAGGGCCGCGGCCACCCTCGCCTACGCCAAGGCCGGCCACGCCCCGAAGAACGATGCCACCCAGGTCGCCGGCGCGATCGCCCTTGCCGCGACACAGACCGCACACGCCGTGCTGGCGGCGCGCGGGGAGTGGGTCACCAACGACAAGGGGCTCGTGGCGCGGGCCGGGTTGCGGGAGGTGGACGCGGTCCTATGCGACCTCAAGGACGGCCCGGCCGCGCTCACCCAGGCCGTCGCCGACGCGGAGACGCTCCTCGAGGCGGCCGTGAGAGCCGTCACCGCCGGCTGAACTGCACACCGGCCGGCTGGACGGTGTCCGGGCGGATCGCGAGGCCGTCGACGACGAGCTGTTCGCCGTAGATGTCGGTGAGCCTGAGGGAACCGCCGCAGCCGGTGCCGTCGGGGGAGAGGAAGTAGTTGTACTCGGTGCGCGTCAGCCGGCTCCAGCCGCTGCCGGCCCTGACCTCCAGCCGGGCCAGCGGGTTGCGGTGGCCCAGTGCCTGGATGCCGCACCAGTGGCGGCTGGAGCCGGTCTTGTAGCGGATCGAGACCGTCTCGGACGTGCCGGGGCTCAGCAGGCTCCACGTGATCGGTATCCGGCCCGCGGAGAGCCCGGCGAGCTTCGCGAAGGCCTCCTTGCTGAGGTCGAGTTGCCCGGGCGCGCACGGCAGCGGGCACTCGTTGGTGATCCGGACGGTGACGGAGGCGCCGCTCGCCGCCCGGACCAGGACGTACGCCCCGCACGCCCGGGACGTCTCGTAGTCGGTGTGGTTCATCGCCGCGACCATGAGGTCGGGGCTCGGACCGTACAGGCAGGCACCGTCACCGTCCTCGGCGTCGTAGTGCGTGGCGACGCCGTTGTAGGTCGTTGCGGGCTTGATCCGTCCTGCCAGGGGCGCGGTGCCGGACGCCGGACGCGGCGCGGACGACCGGGTGGGCGTGGGCGAGGGCCGTGCCGGCGAGGTGGTCGGAGTGGGGGTGGGAGTCGGGGAGGCCGGGGACGCGGAGGGCTTCGGAGCCGGTGTGGGCTTGCGGGCCGTCGGCGTGGCGCTCGGCCGGGCGCTCGTGGCCGCCCCGGCCGCCGCCCGTACCGTGTCCGGTTCGCTGCCGGGGCGCAGGGCGATCACGAGGGACACGAGGAGTCCCACAGCTGCCGCGGCGACGGCCCAGAAGAGGACCGTGCGCCGCTTGCGGAGGGGACGGCGGTGGGATGCGGATGCCACGGATGAGTCCTTCGGGTCCTTGCGTGGTTCAGGAGAACGCGCGCTCACGACTCACAGTGGCCGCCGGGCCCGGAAAGGTTGCCGGGGATCAGCTCCTGATTGCGTACATAAAGAACGCCGCTTTCGACCCGTCCGACACGTTCCGGAAACCTATCCTCCAGGAACCCCACCTACCGTGGACAGCCACACCCCGCCCCGGCCGCCGTCGCCCGAAGGCTCACCCCTGCCCTCGTCGAGACGACAGGAGCCCCGTGTCCCGCCGCATCGCCCCGCATCTTCCGCCCTGGCTCGCGCACGCCCTGCGCGCTCAGCGGGGGCCCGTGCCCTGGAGCGCGGTGACGCGGGGGGCCCTGTCCGCCGGGCCCTTGCTGCTCGTGGCCGTGCACACCGGTCTCACCTCCCTCGGCGTCGTCGCCGCCGTCGCCGCCATGCTCGCCGGGATCAACGACCGGCCCGGGAGCCGGCGGGTCTCGGTCAAGCGGATCGGAGTGCCCGCCCTGGGCGGTGCGGCGGGGCTCATGGCCGGGACGTACACCGTGCAGGAGACGGGGGCGGTGGTGCTGACCGTGGTGCTCACGGCCGTCGGGCTGGTCGCCGGGGGGATGAGCGCCGTCGGGCCCGTCGCGTCCGCCGTCGGGACGCAGCTGCTCGTCGGCGCGGCGATCGGCGCCGGGATGCCCCTGCCGGAGCCGGGATGGGAACGGGCGCTCGCCTATCTCGCCGGGGCGGGATGGCTGCTCGTGCTGCGGCTCGCCCTGCCCACGCCCGGCTCCCTCGCCGGTGACTTCCGGTTCGACGGGGAGCGCGAGGCCGTGGCCGGTGTGTACGAGGCCGTCGCCGAGCTGCTCGACGCCGTCGGCGGGCCGGACGCCATCCGCCGCCGGGCCGCCCTGACCGCCGCCCTCGACCACGCCCAGGACGCCCTCGCCGGGCCCCGCCTGCGGAGGTACGCCTCCTCCTCCACCGAGCGGCGCCTGCACGCGCAGTACGCCGCGGCCCTGCCCCTCGCCGAGGCCGCCACCGCCCTGGCCTGGGCCGAGGAGACCGTCGCCGAGCGGGCCTCCGAGGGCCCCCGGCGGCTCGCCGCCGCCGTACGCGACAACTCCCACACCGGGCCGCTGCCCGCACCGTCCCGTTCGGCGCCCGCCCTGCGCGCCCTCGACGATGCCCTCCTGCAGGCCGCCGAGGTGTTCGACCAGGGCGGGGGCGGCGATCTGCACACCCGGCCCCGCAGCGCCGGGGGCCGGCTGCGTGCCGCCTTCGGCAGCGCCGGACGCGAGTACGGGCTCCGCGTCGCCCTCTGCTTCGGCGCCAGCTCGGCGGTCGCCCAGGCCTTGCACCGGACGCAGTGGTACGGGCAGCACGAGCACTGGTACTGGCTGCCCGCCACCGCCGTGTTCCTGGTCAAGCCCGACCTGGGGCCGCTGGCCTCGCGCGTGCTGAACCGGGCCGCCGGGACCGTCTTCGGGGCACTGCTCTTCGCGGGGCTCGCGGCCGTCGTGCCCCGCCCGGAAGGGCTCATCGCGCTCGTCGCCCTCAGCGGAGCCCTCATCCCCGTCGCCACCCGGCACTTCGCGGCCCAGACCGCCGTCGCCACCGTCCTGATCCTCGCGCTCGTCATGGTCGGCGGCGAGCCCCAGGCCTCCGCCGGACGGATCGGCGAGACGCTGCTGGCCTGCGCGATCGTGCTGATCGTCGGGCACCTGCCGATGCCCGGCCAGCGCGGCGGGGGAGTACGCGCCCGGCTCACGGCGGCGAGCAAGGCCGCGTACGCCTACCTCACGCACGTGCTCGCCGAGGCCGACGCGCCGCGCATCGGGAGCTCCGGCACTCCGTCCGACCACCGCACCACCCGCTGGACCCTGCGCCGCGAGGCCTACCGCACCCTGGCCGAGGCCCGCTCGGCCATCTCCCTCTCCGCGCACGAACTGCCCGCCCTCGCCCGGCACACCGAGGGCGCGGACGAGGTGGCCGACCTCCTCGAACGTCTCGTCGACACAACGACCGCCTGCGCCGTGCACCTCGACGACACGGGCCGGATCGGCCCTCGCCACAAGGAACGCCTCGCGGCCGTCCTCACCGAACTCGCCGGGCGAGGAGAGCGGGTGGGACTACGGCCGCCCGGGACACCCCTCGCCGGATAGCGCGCCGGCATCGCCGCCGGGCCGCCACCTCTGCGCCCCTGGTCTCAGCGGTCGCTCGGGCACCGGCAGCGTGCTCAGCCGCCGACCCGTACCCACACCGGAGCGTGGTCCGACCCGGGCTCGCCGCGGCGCTCCGCCGGATCCGGGCCGACCGACGGCAGGCCGGGCGGGCCCTCGCCGGGCAGGCCCGTGCCCGCCGCCGTCGCCCGGTGTACCAGCCGGTGGCTCAGCAGCACGTGGTCGATCAGCTAAGCGCCGCCCGGAGTTCACCCGGGACCAGCGCTGCCCGGGCGGGATGAGCGGGGTCACGTCCCACAGCCGGGTCGCGTCGCCCCGGTCGGCCCGGTCGTAGCCCGGTGTGCCGATCTCCGAGCCGGGCGGGCCGAGCAGGATCTGCGTGGTCGCCGCCTGCACCTCGTCGTTCAGGTCACCCAGCACGGCGACGTCCCGCGCCCGCCCGTCACCGGCCAGCAACTCGTCCGCGAGTGCGCGCAGCGCCGTCGCCTCGGCGGCCCGCCGGTACAGGGCATAGGCGCCGTAACGGGCCCGTTCGCCCTCGTCGCGCGGCTGGAACCGGCCGTTCGGATACGACAGCAGCTTCGACTTCAGGTGGCAGACGGCCACCCGCAGCGGCCCGTCCCCGGTCTCCACGGCCAGCAGGCCCCGCCCCGCCCGCGCCACCGTCAGTCCCGGGTCGTCCGCCTGCACGGGGCGCAGCTCCGCCGGGAACGCCGTTGTGTCCGCCACGACCGTGAGCGGTGCACGGCTCAGGAACCCGACCCGTATGCCCCGGCTGTCCGCGTGCTCGGACAGGGCGACATGCCAGTCGTCGTCAAGCATCCCGGCCAGGTCCTTCAGTGCCTCGGGATCACCGACCTCCTGCACGCCGAGCAGGGTCGGATCGAGTTCCGTGATCACGGCGGCGAGCGCGGCGAGCTTCGCCTCGTAGGCGGCCTCGTCGTCCGGGCCGTACGGGCCGCCGGGCCGGTAGAGGTTCTCCAGGTTCCAGGTGCCGAGGAGCATGCCGGGCTCCTTTCAGAAGCCGACAGACGGGGTGGTGGGGCCAGGGTGTGTGCCCGGCCCGCCCCGCGACAGAGCCGTGACGGGATGCGCGGTTCGGCTCATGCCGCCCTACGCCGTCGTCGTACGTTGGCGTGATGACGCCTTCTGCCGCGGACGGTCCCGCCGACCTCATCATCAGCGCATGCACCGTCCTCGTGCACGACGATCAAGAGCGGATCGGGTTCGCGCGGGACGCCGCGATCGTCGTACGGAACGGCGTCGTCGAGGCGGTCACGACCACCGTCGAGGCCGCGCGGCTGCCCGCCGCCGAGCGGATCGACGCCCCCGGCCAGGTCGCCCTGCCCGGCCTGATCAACTGTCACACGCACACCCCGATGGTCGCGCTGCGCGGCCTCGCCGAGGACCTCCCCACCGAGGAGTGGTTCAACGACGTCGTCTGGCCGGTCGAGTCAAACCTCACGGCGCAGTACGTCGAGCTGGGCGCGCGGCTCGCCTGTGCCGAGATGATCCGCGCGGGCGTCACCTGCTTCGCCGACCACTACTTCGCCATGGACGCGGTGGCCGGAGTGGTCGCGGACTGCGGCATGCGGGCGTTGCTGGGCGAGGCGTTCTTCTCCTCGCAGGGCCCCGAAGGCCGGGAGCGGTCACTGGAGTTCGCGCTGCGGCACCGCGGAGCGGCCGGCGGCCGGATCACCACCGCGCTCGCGCCGCACGCCCCCTACACGGTCGACGACACCGACCTCGCCGCCACCGGCGAGCTCGCCCGCACGCACGGCCTGCCCGTGCACCTCCACGCCGCCGAGAACCGCGACCAGACCGAGGCCAGCCTCGCCCGCCACGGCGCGACCCCGATCGAGGTCCTGGAACGCACCGGCATCCTCCACACGGACCTGCTCCTCGCCCACGGCACCGGCATCGTCGACAGCGACCTTCCCGTACTGGAGCGGGCGGACGGTCGTAAGGCCGTCGCCACCGCGCCCCGCGGCTATCTCAAGTTCGCCTGGCCCGACACCACACCCGTCCGCGCCCTGCGCGACATCGGCGTCGACGTCGGGCTCGCCACCGACGGCGCCGCCTCCAACAACTCCCTCGACGTGTGGGAGTCCATGGCCCTCACCTCTCTGGTCCAGAAGTCGGCCGAGGGCGACCCCCGCTGGCTGACCTCCCGCCAGGCCCTGCACCACGCGACGGTGCAGAGCGCCCGTGCCGTGGGCCTCGGGGACAGCGCCGGCAGCATCGCCCCCGGCCGGCGGGCCGACATCGTCCTGGTCGATCTCACCGGGCCGCACACCCGGCCCGTCCACGACCTCGCCGCCACCCTCGTGCACAGCGCACGCTCCGCCGACGTCCGCACCACGATCGTCGACGGGCGGATCCTGATGCGCGACCGGGAACTGCTGACGATCGACGTCCAGGCGGTCGTACGGGAGCTGGAGGAGCGGCTGCCCGCGCTCGTCGCCCGCGGCCATGGCCGGCGCGTCCAGCGGTACGACACCTGACGGCACGCGAGGACGTGCCGGAAATCCTGCGGGGCAGCGATGAGTTCCGCCCCGCATGCCGGTCACCACCCCGGACGGAACGTTGTCACAGGAGGGCCCATGTCGCTTCCGGAGATCGTCTCGCGCGATCAGTGGCGCGCGGCGCGCGCGGAACTGCTGCTCAAGGAGAAGGCCGCCACTCGCGCGCGGGACGCGCTCAACGCCGAGCGGCGCGGACTGCCCATGGTGGAGGTCGGCGAGGAGTACGTGTTCGAGGGTGGGGACGGGAAGGCCACCCTGCTCGATCTGTTCGAGGGCAGGCGCCAGCTGGTCGTCTACCACTTCATGTTCGCGCCCGAGTGGGACGCGGGCTGCCGCAGCTGCTCCGGATTCCTGGATCAAATAGGGCATCTCGCCCATCTCAAGGCCCGTGACACGTCGTTCGCTGCCGTGTCCCGCGCGCCCTACCCGAAACTCCTGCCCTTCAAGGCGCGGATGGGCTGGGCGCTGCCCTGGTATTCGTCGTACGGCGGCGACTTCAACCGTGACTTCGAGGTGACCCGCGCATGCGAGGGCGAACTCGTCGAGCGGCCCGGCCTCAGCTGCTTCCTGCGGGACCGCGACCGGGTCTTCCACACCTACTCCACGTACGAGCGCGGCCTCGACGGCCTCGGCTCGTCCACCAGCCTGCTGGATCTCACCGCACTGGGTCGGCAGGAGGAGTGGGAGGAGCCCCAGGGGCGCGCGTCGGCCTTTGGGGCGCCTGCGGGAAGTGAGCGCATCCGATATCACGACGAGTACGACGACTGATACGGAAAGTGAACACATACGCCAAGAGGCTGAGAGGTTGGTCACACTTGGCGGTGAACGCGTGTCAACTACGTCTCAGAACCGTCACTTCGCGAGCCGTTCACCCCATGGTTGGCGTTTAACTCTACGAGTACAGCGCGACATGGAGGTGCAGGGTGAACGGGCGAACGGTGCTCGAGAGCTTCCCGGCCGGTGGGCCGCGTGGCTCCTGGCCTGCGGAGGAGTTCGCGCAGGCGCGGCGTAGCGAGGGCCTGCCTGCCGAGGTCGTCATGGACCTCGCCACGGACATGTTCCTGGTGATCGTGCGCAGCGGGGACGTGGCCGACGCCACAGCCTGACGTGTGCCCTCAGCCCGCCTTCGGCGCCGGCACCTTCATGGCCGGCGCCGGTGACGAGGCGAACTGCTCCGCCTGGAGCGCGTACAGCTCGGCGTAGAGCCCACCGGTCGCCAGCAGCTCGTCCGGTGTCCCGGACTCCACGAGCCGGCCCTGGTCCAGGACGTGCACCAGATCCGCGTGCCGTACGGACGCCAGCCGGTGCGTGATCAGTACGACCGTCTGGCCGCTGTCGGCCAGGGCGCGGATCCGCTCGAAGACCTCCAGCTCGGCCCGGGCGTCCAGAGCCGCCGTCGGCTCGTCCACGATCAGGATGCTGCCCCTGCGATAGGCCGCCCGGGCGATGCCCAGCCGCTGCCACTGGCCGCCCGACAGTTCGTGCCCGTTGCTGAATTCGCGGGCGAGCAGGGTGTCCAGACCGCGCGGCAGGTCCGCGATCACCGTCTCCGCCCCGGCCTCGGCGACCGACGCGGCCAGCCGGTCCTCGCACACCGGCGCCGAGGTGCGCCCCAGGGCGATGTTCACCCGGGCCGTGAAAGGCCACCGTTTGAAGTCCTGCGCCACCATCGCGATCCGCTCGGCCAGCCGGTGCCGGTCCGCGGTCGCCGCGTCCACGCCGTCCCACAGGATCCGCCCGCGCTCCGGCATGTAGAGCCCGGCGAGCAGCTTGACCAGGGTCGTCTTGCCGGAGCCGTTCTCACCCACCAGAGCGATGATCCGGCCCAGCGGCAGGTCGAGCGTCACGTCGTCCAGAGCGGGGCGGGCCGAGTCGCCCGGGTAGCGGAACGTGACGTTCTCGAAGCGGATCTCGCGCGGGTCCTCCGGCAGCGGCGCGCCGCCCGCGGGGATCGCCCACTGGTCCGCCTCGGTGTACAGCCGCTGCAGGTCGCCGACGAAGAGCGCCTCCTCGTGCAGCGCGTTGACCTCCACCACGAGCGTGTCGAGGCTCTGCGAGCCGGTCCGGATCGCGATCACGGCCGTACCCGCCACCGACAGCGCCATCGTGCCCGCCAGCAGCAGCCCGCCCAGCGTCGCGTACGTCGCCACCGTCGCCAGGCCCGTCCACGCCGCCGCGATCAGGCCCGTGCGGGCGGCGAGCCCGGCCAGGCGGGCCTGCTCGGCCTCGGCCGTCTCCGACATCGCGCGGAAGTGCCGCAGCAGGAAGGAGCCCACCCCGTGCACCCGGATCTCGGGGGCCGCCTCGGGCTCGATCAGCAGGTTGCCGAGCAGCCGGCCCGCGCGGACGTGCTGCACCCAGGCGTGGAAGGACTCGTAGCGCCGCCGGGCGACGGTCAGCGCGCTCCAGGCGCTCGGCAGGGTCATCGTGACCAGCAACGGCAGCAGGGCCGGGTGCAGCACGGTCAGCACGCCCGCGGCCGCGACCAGCGAGATCATCGCGTTGATCACGCGGGTGCCGTAGGAGATCATCCGGCGCGCGGAGGCGGCGCCGTACTGCGCGGTGTCCAGCAGCTTGTGGAAGGCGTGGTCCTCGATCGCGGCCAGTTCCACGGCCGCGGCCCGCTCCAGGTACCGCTCGGTCGCCACCCGCTCGACCTTGGGCTCCAGCCGCCCCGTGGCGTAGGTGCTCGCGGCCCGCAGGAGAGCCGCGAGGAACATCGCGACGGCCACCGTGACCAGGGCGGGAACGGCCCCGCGCAGCCGGTCGTCGATCGGGCCGCCTCCCATCAGCCGGGCCAGCACGCTGTTCACCGCGAGCAGGCTCACCGCCTGCGCCACGCCCCGGCCCGCCTCCGCGGACAGCACGATCCGCGCTGCGGCCCGGTCGGCCTGCCGGGCGAGCCGGAGGCTGGACGCGAGCAGGGACGGCAGCCGGGTGATCATGGCGCGGAAGTTCAGCTCCAGGAACGCGTCGGCGTGCTGGCTCCAGCCCATGTCGTAGCGCAGCGGCCCGCCGAAGAGCAGCCGCTCCGACTCGGACACCTCCGGCGCGGTCCGCTTCTTCCCCACCGTCGACCGCCTCCCCCCGCCTCGTGCCCCGCCCGTGAGCGGCCCACTATTGCGGGGCGGGCCTCGCCCCGGGCAGGGCGCAGCCCGGGGCGCCGGATGCGCGCGGGCGCATGACCCGGCCGGGGGAGGTGCGGGGCGGCGCGGCGCCGCGCCGGGGGAGTGAACCGGGGGTGTGGACGGGGGCGCGGCACCCGGATGGCGGTGGGCAGGCCGGCCGGGCGGGCGTCGGATGTGCGGGCCGGTCGTCGGGCCCCGGCGTGCGGGGCCGCGTGTGCGGAAACCGAGTTGGCGGGGTGCCGGTCCGGGCGCGGGTTCGTTGCGCGGGACCTTGCGAGAAGATCGGGCGGGCCGAGGCCGGTTGCGCGGGGCCTGGCGCTCGGGAGTGCCGTGCGACGGGCTGCCGTGCGACGGGCGGTCGTGCCGGGACCGGTCGTGCGAGCGCCGGTCGTGGGCCTGGCCTACGCGCTGACCGGGCGTGACCAGGACGGGGCCGTTCCCGTCACGCGGCACAGCGCGCCGGTCGTGGGCCTGGCCTACGCGCTGACCGGGCGTGACCAGGACGGGGCCGTTCCCGTCACGCGGCACAGCGCCAGGTAGAGGGGGATCGGCGGGGTGTACGGAAGCGTGCCGTCCGGGCGATGGACCAGGCCGGGGATCTCCAGCAGATCCGGGACGAGCGCGCCGGTGACGTACCGCGCCGGGGCGGGCCACTCCAGAGCGTGGTCGGAGTCGGACGGCACCAGCCACCACCAGTGCGTCTCGTCGGCGTAGACGCAGCCCACGCGAGGCAGCCGCGGCATGACCAGCGGGCCGACGTGGGCGGGGACGGCGACCGCGTCGCAGCCGAGCGGGGCGGTCATGCCGTCGGGTACGGGCAGCCGCAGGGCCGGGCCGGGCGTCCGCAGCCCGCGCCGGACGCGCACCAGTGTGTCCAGGTTCAGCACGCGGCCTCCCTGCGCGGGGATCATGCGTGTCCCCGCTGTCGGCGGCGCTCCTGCGGGGGAACCTCGGGGACGCCCTGCGGGTGGCGTGCCTGATGGGTTCCGTCCTCGTCGTCCGGGTCGTCGGACGGGCCGCGCTTGGGGCGGGCGCCCCAGCCCAGGTCCCCCTGGGGCTCGGCCGGATCGAGCGGGGTGGTGTCCGCCGTGCGCGGCAGCTCGGCCCAGACCAGCAGTCCGGGGCCGTTCTCATGGGCACCCCAGGAATGGCAGAGGGCGTCGACGAGAAGCAGTCCCCTCCCGTGCTCCTCCTCGGGCCGTGTCCGGCTGGCGGCGTGGGGCTGACCCGGGGCGCAGCCCTCGTCGCGCACGGCTATCCGCACCAGGTCGTCACCGTCGTGCAGCTCGCACACTATGTGGGTGCTCGCCGTGTGCACGATGGCGTTGGTGACCAGCTCGGACACCACCAGGGCCGCGCTGTCGCACGTGTCCGCACACACCGACCAGCCGGTCAGCCGGGCTCGCGTCAGGCGTCTGGCCTGGGCGGGGGAACCCGGATGTGCGGCCAGCTCGAAACGGAACCGGCGCTCGGCAGCGGTCCCGAGGGAGACCTCTCCCGTGGCGGCGCCAAGCCCGAGAGGGCCTGCGGCAACGTCTGTTCCTAAGGGCGCGGACGGAATCACGCTTGCCACTATCGCCCCGCCGTGAACACTTGGCAAGTGTCACTCTGAAAATTGCAGAGTGCTGTGTGACGGTCTGGAAGGCCGTGGCACACTGCTCGCAACAGCACCCCACGCGGCGCCAGTTGAGATCGTCGAAGTTTCGTTCGAAACATTTGTTCGGATTGGCTCTTCGAAAGGGTCTTCGCATGGCGCCGCCGGGCTGTCAGCGTTCTTTTGTGGCCGGCACGTCAGAACTCTTCGTGGAGGTGGAGCGTGAGTGAACCGCGGTCCGCGCCGACGGTCGGTCAGGTCGTTCTCGGCCGACGCCTGTTGGACCTGAGGGAACGCGCCGGGATGAAACGCGAGGAGGCCGCGCGCATCCTCCGGGTCGCCCCCGCCACGGTCCGCCGTATGGAGATGGCCGAGGTCGCCCTCAAAATCCCGTATCTGCAACTGCTCCTCAAGGCCTACGGAATCTCCCACGACGAGGCCGAAGCCTTCGTCCAGCTGGCCGAGGAAGCCAACAGACCCGGCTGGTGGCAGCGTTTCCACGACATCCTGCCCGGCTGGTTCTCGATGTACGTGAGCCTGGAGGGCGCGGCCAGCGTCATCCGCAGTTACGAGCCCCATTTCGTCCCCGGCCTGCTGCAGACCGAGGACTACGCGCGCGGAGTGCTCCGGTCGGGCGCCGTCGGCCAGACCAGACCCGAGGACATCGAGCGCCACGTCGCCCTGCGCATGCAGCGCCAGGCCCTGCTCACCCGAGAGGACGCGCCCCGGCTGTGGGTCGTGATGGACGAGACCGCCCTGCGGCGTCCGGCCGGCGGCCCGGAGGTGATGCGGGCCCAGATCGACAAACTGCTCGACGCCACGAAGCTCCCCAACGTGACGCTGCAGATCGCCCCGTTCGCCAATGGGCCGCACCCGGGCACGTACGGGCCGTTCGTGCTGTTCCGATTCGCCATGCCCGAACTGCCGGACATGGTCTACAGCGAGTACCTGACCGGCGCGGTCTATCTCGACGCGCGCACCGAGGTGGCGACCCACCTCGAGGTCATGGACCGCATGGCGGCGCAGGCCGCTACGGCACATCGCACGAAGGAGATCCTCCGGGATCTCCGCAAGGAGCTGTGAATGGATCGCATCAAGCCGCGCAAACACGTCTACAACGGCATGCCCGCGCGCGACTTGGGCAGCGAAGGCTGGCACAAGCCGTGGAGCGGCGGAAACGGAGGCAACTGCCTGGAGGCGCTGAAACTCGCCGACGGCCGGATCGCCCTCCGGCAGTCCACCGACCCGGACGGTCCGGCGCTGATCTACACCACCGACGAGATGACGGCCTTCATCGAGGGAGCAAAGGCGGGGCAGGCGGACTTCCTGCTGTCCTGACGCGATTGCCGTCGCTGTCGCTCGACCTACCTACGCTGACAATGAATCGCTGGTGCTGAATTGACCACCCTCTGTGCCTTACGGAGTGCCTCATGACCGGGCAGGACCCCACGTCGGCCGTCCAGATCGACACCACCAGGCCCCATCCCGCGCGGATGTACGACTGGTACCTCGGCGGCAAGGACAATTACCCGGTCGACGAGGCGATGGGCCGGCAGATGCTCACCCTCGACCCGCGGGTGCCGGTGATGGCGCGGGTCAACCGCGCGTTCATGCACCGGGCCACGCGCTGGCTGGCCCGCAGCGGCGTACGGCAGTTCCTGGACATCGGCACCGGCATCCCGACCGAGCCCAACCTCCACCAGGTCGCCCAGGAGACCGCGCCCGGCGCCCGGGTCGTCTACTGCGACAACGACCCCATCGTCCTGGCCCACGCGGCGGCCCTCCTGCGCGGCACGGACGAGGGCGCGACCGAGTACCTCCAGGCCGACGTGCGCGACCCGGACGCCATCCTGGAGGGCGCGAGGAAGGTCCTGGACTTCACCCGGCCCGTCGCGCTGTCGCTCGTCGCGCTGCTGCACTTCGTCCCCGACGAGGACGGCGCCCACGACCTGGTCCGGCGGCTGCTCGCCGAACTGCCCTCCGGCAGCTACCTGGTGATGACCCACGCGACCGCCGACTTCACCCCGGAGGAGTCGAAGGCGGCCACCGAGAAGCTGCGCGCCGCAGGTGTCACCCTGGCCCTGCGCTCCCGCGAGGAGTTCAGCCGCTTCTTCGACGGCCTCGACCTCGTCGAGCCCGGCGTCGAGGTGCCCCACCGCTGGCATCCCGAGCTGGGCGAGCCCGTGCCCGGGCAGGACGACGGGGTGATTCCGGGATACGGGGCCGTGGGGCGCAAAGCCTAGAAGTCTGATGAAGATCTTGGGTTCTGGCCCTGCCGCGTCAGCGGCAGGGCCAGACTCGTCATGTGGCGATGGGTGAGTGGGTCGGCGAGATGGT